>DASYEW010000030.1:0-7211 GCA_036498785.1 Steroidobacteraceae bacterium
CCCCGATGGATGGGACGCGGGCGCTGGTGGATTCCCCGCGATGGCGATGAATGCGGCATTCCTCTTGAAGGATCTTGTCTTGCTAGTGGTCTCCGTCTATCTGCTCAGAGAAGACGTGATTCGTGCGCTGGGCCTTTCGCGGAAGAACTGAGATAGGGGTGGGTCAACCGTGCGGGCCGCCAGGATCTGGATGACGCTATAACAGGGGTGGACTCCCAGATGTCGGTCGTCGAGTCTTCCATCGACACGTTCCGAAGGGATCTACGCGACTGGTCAGGTCAGTACGGGGGTGCCGTTGGCGCATCGATCGGTGTGTTCGTCTCCGATCACATCGGCCTCGTTGAAGGCTTTGCCTCTGGCGCAGCGCACATGGCGACCGGCACGGCCAGCCTTGCACTTGCTGCCTCGGATCTGGTGAACCCGGTGACATGGGCATTGGACGGCCAGCGCAACATTGACCACATGGTTAATGCATACCGAGCCGTCGACGCTGTCGACTCGATCGTTGACCCCAATCGATGGATGACGAATCCTCGACAGTCGTTAAACAACGCGAAGGCAGTTCTGGCCGGGCTGACGAAGGAGTACCAAAAGGATTTCGCGAACGGGGACGTGCCGAAGTTAGCCGGACGAGGGACGTTTGAGTTCCTCAGCGCCGCCGGGCCACTGCTCTTGGGCAAGGTCGGAAGGCTCGAAACACTTGCGAAGGTAGGTGGCGAGGCGCCGGCCGGAACGCAATCTGTCCAAGATGCTGCTACGGCGGGCTCGCACCTTGAACCAGACGTGGCCAACGGAGTCAATCGTGGTAGCGTTCCAAACACAGCAGATGCTTTGAATGCAGGCGCTGATGTTCGTGTAAGTAGTCGACCTCAGTGGCTGCAGCGCCTTGATGCCGGAAATGATTTCAACGCGGAACGCGCGTCGGCCTACCCGTACAACGAGGTTTACGTCAATAAGGCGGATGGATCCGGGTACTATCGGTTGGACTCTTATGACCCGGCAGCGGGTGAGATCGTATCGCGCAAATTCACTCAGCTTTCGGATGTGCAAGAGAGCACAGCTGTTCGTTATATCAACGAGATTTCAGCGAAGTATCCGGTCAACGGCGTCGTAGCTGATGTTCCATCGAGTGGTGATCTATCCGGACAGCTGTTGCGCGGTCAGTATTACCTGGAGGTTCCGGTGCAAGCTCGCCCAATTCCTCAGTCGGTATTGAATGCTGCCAACCGGCAGGGTGTTTTGATTCGTGACATTAATGGCAAGGTGTACTGATGAGTAGGCAAGTTTTCTATTGCAAATCTTGGTTCCGTGCCAAGAAGCGCCCGACTGAACTTTGGTCGGAAGCGGATGCGAGGGTTGCCCACGAAAGCGGGCAGGCTTACGTCGCACTTGTGGACTCGATAGAGCGCCCCTTTTGTTTTCTCGAGATCACGCCAAAAGCTGTGGGTGTTGGCTTCCTGGATGAATTCCTTCGCGAATCCTTGTCGTACGACTTTCAAGAGGTTGAGCCAGGGGTGTTGTTTTTGACCATGGCCACTCATCGAGAATTTGAAGGCGATACTGATACGGTGGTTAGCGGCTCGTCTTACATCTTTAGTCGTGATGGCCAGGTTCGGACTAGGAGAGAGTTCTTCAATCCACACCGTCTCGAAACGGCCTCGTCATCTGCAGATGTGAGCGCGAATTACGCGCCGATGCCTGTGTTTGGCGGATATGAGGATCTTATCCGCGTGGAGCGTGGCTGAACCTTCGTAGACCAGGGTCGTGATCGCGATGACCAATGTCGAAATGGCCGATGATAAGAGTCGCGTTTTCGCTGCTGTCAAAGCGATATTGGGCAATCACGATCGAGCCGTGGCCTGGCTGCAGGAGCCGCTTGTCACGTTCGCCGGCAAGACCGCACTGGAACTGATTGCCGCAGGCCGCACCGATGCCGTGCTGCGTTACCTGGCCTCGATCGCCTCCGGCTTCGTCGGTTGAATCGGTGGTTCACGACGACCACGTGACATCGGTAGCGCGATCATCCGCTACCGATGTCACTCACGGGAGAAAGCTTGATGAGCTATGCCACCGATGACGCTGAGAGATACAGCGCCCGTGAGATCCTCTACCTGTGCCGAGGCAAGCTCCTGGGCGAGGTCCGTCAGGAGAAGTCGTGCAGCCGGCCCGATGCGCGACGCATGGCTGACCTGGAAGGCATGCTCGATCAGCTGCAGGCGATATCCGCTCCGTCCAGGGCGGTGACCGTGCCGTGATCACGCGCGCCCATGTGCTCTATGGTCGACTCGTGCGCACATGGTACGCACCGGCGCCGCACTGACCGGTTGCATCGTCGCTGCATCATTTTTGCCGCAACGACGCATCATCCTCGCATCATTGTTGCAGCAACGTCGCATCATCCGTGCCTCACGTCGTGACCCGATGGGCCACGGGATCGTGTCTGACCTTCTTGGCCTGCACGGCGCGGCTTCTTAAGGGTATTTTTGGCTCGTTTTTGCCCCTTAACCCTTAAGCCGATCCGCCATACACCATACGCACCTCTTCGGGTGCGGCAAGTGCATGATCGCGCTACACAATTGCAATGTTGATGCACAACGCGACGTATACACGGCTACCACACGACACCTCGCCAGGTGACCCACCCCCTGATAACTGGCTCGTCGTAAAGTAGGGACTTCGGCCGTGACCCACCCCCAATCCCCGGGCCATCAGCCGGTAGAGATTCCGACCTGTTTTGGCGCCTGCGAATTCATCTGGGCCCCGCATTCACGGGCGAATTCGGCAGGGGTTTTCCATGCCAGTGCAGTGTGGGGGCGGTCGTCGTTATAGAACGTCCGCCACTCGCTGATTTTGCTCCGAGCGTCGGCTAACGACAAGAACCCATGCTCGTTCAGACACTCCTGTCGGAGACGGCCGTTGAAGCTCTCCACCACGGCGTTGTCGGTGGGCGTGCCGCGGCGTGAGAAGTCCAGTTCCACTCCGTTTTCGTATGCCCATCGATCCATCACCTTTCCTGCGAACTCACTGCCGTTGTCTACTTTGATTGCCGCCGGCTTGCCGCGTTGAGCGACCAGGCGCGTCATCGCTTCGGCCACATGTTCGCCACGCAGCGATTGGTCCACCACGATGTCCAGGCACTCGTGGGTGAAATGGTCGATGACCGTCAGTAACCGAAAACGACGACCATCGAAGAGCGCGTCGCTGACGAAGTCCATACCCCAAAGCGTGTTGGCCGCTGTTGCTAACCTGATAGGCTGCCGACGACGGGCGCTGCGGCTGCGACGCGGCCGGCAAAGCCGCAATGACAGGCCTTCGAGCTTATAAAGACGGTGCACGCGCTTGTGATTGTCCCGCCAGCCCTCACGCCGCAGCATGATAAAGACTCGCTCACATCCGTAGTGAATTCGCGTCTGCGTGATCTCTCGCATCCGCTGTCGGATCGCACTATTGTCGCGCGCCTTGGCTTGATACGAATACGACGATCGTGACATCGACATGATCCGTAAGGCGCGTCGCTCGCTTGCGCCAAAGCGCTCCTGCAGCTGGCCGACCCAGGCTCGCCTTTGGGTAGGCCTTAGAGTTAATGGGATGGACCGCCCCCTGTTTCGCGAGATACTCGTCTCACCTTTCGATGGAGGATCTGTCATGCGTAAGCAAGCCGAGCTCCAACATGTTGCCGTGTACGGTATCGATATCGGCAAAAGCGTCTTTCACGTCGCCGGCCTGGATGCAACAGGACGGCCCGTGTTTCGGAAGAAGTTAAAGCGTGACAAGATCTTAGCGTTCTTTTCAAATATTCCCGTCAGCGTCACAGCGATGGAAGCGTGCCCAGGATCTCAATGGCTCGCGCGAAAGTTGAAGGGCTACGGTCACGATGCCCGGATCCTGCCGGCGCAGTTCGTGAAGCCGTATGCGAAATCAAACAAGAACGACAACGTCGACGCGGAAGCCATTGCTGAGGCCGCCACGCGCCCCACGATGCGCTTTGTCCAGATCAAGCGAGTGGACCAGATCGACGTACAAGCCACCCACCGAGCGCGGGATATGATGGTGTATCAACGCACGGCATTAATCAGTCAGATGCGGGCGATTCTTCTCGAGCAGGGTTTCCCTATGCGCGGGGGCGCCGGCGCATTCAAGCTTGACCTGGATCGTGTTTTAGGCGACGGCGAGGCTGACCTGACACCGTCGCTGCTCAAACTTATTGCGACTCTTCGCATGCACCTTCGTGAATTGGAGGCGCACATCGCTGAATTTACACAAGAGATCGAAGGCCTTGCAGATCGAGACGATGTCGCTCGCCGCTTGCAGACGATTCCAGGTATCGGTCCGCTAGCTGCTACGGCGCTCATCGCTGCAGTCGGTGACGGCAGGCAATTCCGACGAGCGCGTGACCTTTCTGCGTGGCTGGGTCTGGTGCCGGCGCAGTATTCGACAGGAGGGAAGCCACACCTTCTCGGCATCAGTAAACGAGGCAACAGCTACGTCCGGCGCTTGCTCATCCATGGCGCGCGATCGTGTGTCGTGCACATGGATCGATCAAGAAACCGGTTGGGCGTGTGGTTAGACCAACTCAGTCAGCGTGTTCACGTCAACAAGCTTACCGCCGCCTTGGCCAACAAGATCGCGCGCATGGCCTGGGCAATCATCACTCGTCCCGCCGAACTCTTTCAAAAGAACGATCCAAGATTCGCTGTTTAGTTTCATCCACCGCGTTTGCGAAGCCCGTAGGGAGATGACGAAACAGTCGATCGACGCCCTTTAAACCTGGCAAAAAAGCGGGCCCTTAGCCCGAAGAGTTTATTAGGAACGGTGCGTGCGAATCTCATCATGGCCTGGTCGCCAAAAGTGGCTGACTCGCGAGAGGCCGGATACATTTGTGCAAACTGCTTTTCGTCAAAACAGACTACGGCCCTTGCAGGCCGGGGGCGGTCCATACATTTTTTGTTACCACCTCTTGGAGCATGGCCTTGTCCAGGCTCAGATCGGCCACCAATTGTTTGAGCTTGCGATTCTCGTCTTCCAGCAAGCGCAATCGCTTTAGCTCCGAAGGCCCTAGACCGCCGTATTTCTTCCGCCAGACGTAGAACGTAGCCTCGGATATACCCATCTTCCGGCAAATCTCCCCGACCGCCGTGCCCAACTCGGCCTGCTTGAGCGCATAGGCCATCTGCTCCTCGGTAAAACGCGACTTCTTCATGCGCTGATTCCTCGTTTGGTAACGGGGCCCAGACGGCCGAAGTCCCTACTTTACGACGAGCCAGTTATCAGGGGGTGGGTCAACCGTGCGGGCCGCCAGGATCTGGATGACGCTATAACAGGGGTGGACTCCCAGATATCGGTCGTCGAGTCTTCCATCGATACGTTCCGAAGGGATCTACGCGACTGGTCAGGTCAGTACGGGGGTGCCGTTGGCGCATCGATCGGTGTGTTCGTCTCCGATCACATCGGCCTCGTTGAAGGCTTTGCCTCTGGCGCAGCGCACATGGCGACCGGCACGGCTAGCCTTGCACTTGCTGCCTCGGATCTGGTGAACCCGGTGACATGGGCATTGGACGGTCAGCGCAACACTGACCACGTGGTTAATGCATACCGAGCCGTCGACGCTGTCGACTCGATCGTTGACCCCAATCGATGGATGACGAATCCTCGGCAGTCGTTAAACAACGCGAAGGTAATTCTGGCCGGGCTGACGAAGGAGTACCAAAAGGATTTCGCGAACGGGGACGTGCCGAAGTTGGCTGGACGAGGGGGCTTTGAGTTCCTCAGCGCCGCCGGGCCACTGCTCTTGGGCAAGGTCGGAAGGCTCGAAACACTCGCGAAGGTAGGTGCCGAGGCATCCGCCGAAACGCAGGTTGTCCGAGATGCTGCTGCCGCGGAGTCGCGCCTTGATCCAGATGTGGCCGGTGGAGCGAGTCGTGGTGGCGCCCCGACGGCCGACGCTGGCCCTGCCGATTCTGGAGTCCAATCAGTTGGCGGCAGGGCACCGATCAATAGCCGTTACGCAGGTCAAACTTATCCGATAGGAAGCCTACCTCGAGAATTGCAGGTAAAGTATCCCAATAGCGTCAAATTCACGGCCCGAGGATTTCCAGACTTCTCACCGTATAAGGTGGCCGAGGTTCGGCTTGAGGGACTTTCCGGGAATTATGGAAATGATGCTGCGCTTGCCAACAAGGCTGTCGGCATTAAATCGACTCCTCAAGGGTACGTCTGGCACCACGTGGAAGATGGGGAAACTATGCAGTTGATTCCGCAGGATTTGCATAACGCGGTTCGCCACACGGGCGGTTCCGCAGTCATAAGGTACGACGAATGAAAATCAACTTAGGCACGACCGATTTTACTCCATCAAGGGAGCAAATCTCCGCCGCGGAGAGCGCGTTGGGAGCGGAATTCAGTACCGAATATCTCAGCTTTCTCACAATCCACGACGGTGCGGTTCCCGATGCCAACGTGTTTCGCATTTCCGAAGACAACAGTGCAGGTGTCACCGCATTCATTCCGGTCGGCAAGCTTGCCTACGAACACGGTCTGATTGATAAGGAGATTGCGAAGAGCTTTTTCCCATTCGCGTATGCCGAGGGCGGGAACTATGTGTGTATGCCTCTCTCAACAGGCGCTGGGCATGGGGTTTTCTTTCTCGATCATGAAATACCGGGATTGCATTCTCTGACGAAGGTTTCCGACTCACTTGTCGACTTCCTGAGCGACCTAAGGCCTACCGACCCTGAAGCCGTCGAATTGAGGCCTGGCCAGGTAAAGTCTGCATGGATCGACCCACGTTTTCTCGAGTAAGGGACAGTACATTTGCAACGGACTGAAATGAAACGTGTCTATATCGGTGAACCGTGCGGCAGATTTTGATGCTCCCGTGACGAGGGCTATGTATAGGGAATTTGTCGAAGGAGGCGACACCGTGATCCGCGGATCGTCCTACTTCTTGTGTCGTTTGACGATGGTCCGGCCAGACGACATCTATTAGCGGACGCGGCTCGTTTAAACGGACAGCGACATCTTCAAGGGGACACCGACAACTCAAAGCCTCGCGAAGGTGAATCCTGCATTTGACATAATATACATTATGCGAACATATGGATGTCTCGCTGCGGCCCATCAGTCTCCGAGCTGGTCTGCACCAAAGTCCACACTTGCTTGCACTAAGCCGTTCGCGTCTACCGCTTAGCCTGGTCTCCTTGCTGTTGAAACGT
>DASYEW010000031.1:0-44123 GCA_036498785.1 Steroidobacteraceae bacterium
TCCATGAGGCGGGTGAAGAACGCGTGTGTCTCGTCGTCGGCGACTCCTTCCTGGTGGTCGATGCAGCCGTCCAGGGTGACGTTGATACTGAAGGTCAAGAGTCCCATGGTGTCCTCTGTTCGAGATGCGCAACGAGATGCCCGCCGTCTGGCTCCAAGGGCACGAGCCCAATTCGCGAGGTGCTCACCCTGTGTCGCCTGACGTTACCGCTCACGGTTTGTTGGATTTCTCCACCGAGACCTACTCCGAAATCCAACGCCCCGGCTGAGCCGCGAGCAAGGGCGCATCGCCTTTGCGAGTCGGGCGCGCAACGCGCGCGCACTCCAGCCGGATGTTAGGCCACACGATTCCGCCGTTGAGACTCCACACGACGCGACAATGCATCGAATCTCTCCTCAATGCCAGGCGATCTGCGCTTGTCTGGTGCCAGGAAGGTAACCTCGGACCCACAGATTCGCGCTCGCGATGACTGCTAAGCAGAACTAACAAGTGGGTGTCCTAGATGATTGGCTGCCGCCACCTGGGGCGGGATAGCAGTTCTCACCGGGATGCGTGCCTTCGTCTCTCGCTGGGCTCGCCAGAGGGTTTCAACCACGCGATCAAATCATACGGCCGCCGCGCCGATGTGGTGATACTTGAGATCATCAGGTTACCGTCAACATCAGGCGACCGTTGCGCTGCTGCGCGGTTGAGAGGGGTCGCTGACGAACGGTGAATTTTCGCTTGAGTCCTGCGAGCCACGGCGAATCTTGTTGGTAGATGTCGCGGCGAAAACTCACTCGACCTTCCCTGTCTACCCACGCCGTCCAGTAGGTCAGCAGAACCGGGATCTTTCGCGTGAGGCTCACGTTCTGTAGTTTCCCAGCTTGGATGACGCGCTCGATCGATTGCGCGTTCCATCTGTCAGGCTGATCGAGCAGCAGCGCAGCCAGTTCGAAGGGGCGCTCCACGCGCACACAGCCTGAGCTGAAGGCCCTTGCGCTTTCCTCGAACCGGCTCTTAGACGGCGTGTCATGCAGGTACACCGCGTAGGAGTTTGGAAACATGAATTTGACGCGTCCCAATGCATTGTTGGGGCCCGGCTGCTGCACCAGTGTGTAGGGAATGTGACCGGAGCGAAATGCACTCCAGTCGACGCTTTCCGGCTCGACCAGTCGCCCATTGCGATCCACAACGTCCAGCCCCTTGCGCCGGATGGAATCTGGATCGCGGCGCGCGGCCGGCAGGATGTCGTTGCGTATGATTTCAGGAGGAACCGTCCAGGTCGGATTGAATACCAGATAGGTGATGAGCGAGCGGAAGATCGGAGTGCTGCGATACGGCGTACCCACCTGCGCACGGGCTTGCCAGATCAGCTCGCCGTTACGTATCAGATAGACCCAGAATCCGGCAACGTTCACGACCACGAATTCCGCTGGCAGATCATGAAGCAGCACCCTGCCGCGGTCGAGATTGACGAGCAGCGTGTCGATGCGTTTCGACGCGGACACGTTGAGTTCCTCAAGTGTGCCGGGCCCAACAACAGCGTCGGGCTCCAACCCGACGCTGGCCTGGAAGTGCGTAACTCCCTGTACCACCATTTCATCGTACAGCGATGAATCGGAGACAGCTTCGGAAGCCAAATCGCCGCTCGCGATCAAACGGGACCGCAGCACAGGAATACGCGCATCGGTCATGCCCAGCTTGAGCGTGGGTCCAGGCGGTACGAGCGGCCATCCGCCGGCGCGTTCGATCTCGCGATAACGCGCAAGCTCGCGCTTCAGTCCCTGATAGAGGGGATGCGAGGGCTTCGCTGCATCGATTCGCTCGCGGATGTCGGCTGACTCGATCATCTGGGCAAGGACATCAGCTGCGTCGACTCCATCGATCACGCGGCCGTAATTCCACTGCGCAATGAACGACGCCGGATCTACCTTGCCGAACGAGACTTGGTAGAGAATGCGTGCGAGCGCATCTGTGAGTAGTAGGTCGAACTCCGCTCGCAATTGCACGGTCGCAGTAGCTTCAGCCACGTCGGCACGGAGCTCTGACAGGACGGTCAAATTGTAGTCGGCAGGGTCAAGACCGTCGTCGCGACTTTCTTCGAGCGCACGCAGGAATTGAGTGACGGTATCAACACGAGTCCATGCAGGCTCAAACTGCCGGCGCTGGTAGAAGTCCAGCATCAAATCAGGCCAGGCAACAGGAATCCCGCGAATCTGCGAAGCGCCCGACTGAGCCGCCGTGGCAACTTGCTGCTCGATAGCCGACGCGCGACTATCCGCCTGCGGCTGGGCGTCGGCTGGCGACCAGGCTGGTGCGAAGAACACGCACGAGATGATCAAGGCTACGGCGGTGAATTTCGAGTCGAGTTTGCCGCGCATCTGTATGCCCTTCCATCTACGCTGCCAGATTCTGGTCAGTGAACACGGCGAGCACGATACCGACCGTCCAATAGCGCTGAGAGTGCAGCGTGAGCCGCTTGTTAGATAAGTGACGATCCGTATTTGGGGCAACACCAGCAGGCAGATCTGTCAATCAGATTAGTGCCAATGCTTTCTCGGACACCCAGCGCCGAGGCGGCGGCGCCGTACATGGGGCAAACTACGTTGATGGCGACACCTAAGTCCAAGCCCGATACCCCGGCATGTCGATTTACTAGCCAGCGCTCCTGGGAAACCTGGCTGCGCAAGCACCACGAGAGTTCCGACGGCGTCTGGTTGCTGGTCGCGAAGCGCGACGCCGAGCGCCCGACCATTAGCTACGCAGAGGCGATTGAAACCGCTTTGTGCTTCGGCTGGATCGACGGCCAAAAGAAGGGCGCAGACGGGCAACACTGGCTGCAGCGCTTCACTCCGCGGCGCGCGCGGAGCATCTGGTCGAAAGTCAATCGCGCGAAAGCGCTTGCGCTCATCGAACAAGGCCGCATGCAGGCTGCCGGACTGAAGGAGGTGGAGCGAGCTCAAGCCGACGGTCGCTGGGCCGATGCCTATGACTCACCGAGCACTGCCGTCGTACCGCCAGACCTTCAGGCAGCACTGGACCTCGATGTAAAGGCCAAGGCTTTCTTTGAAACTCTGAATGGCGTCAATCGCTATGCTGTGCTCTGGCGCGTACAAACGGCGAAGAGGGCCGAGACACGTGCGAAACGCATTGCACAGTTCGTGGCAATGTTGGCGCGCCACGAGAAGCTGCATCCCTGACATCGGACCACCTCACGCGCACCCGCATCGGGACCACAAGGACAGCGCAAATCCCTTCACCCCGACCATTATTCTCCTTGAATATTCCTTCTCGCCGAAGTTTCGACATCTTGGCCCATGAGTCCGTCTGCTTCCGGCCCAGAAGCGGACATTTCCATGGCTCCAATGAGCACTCTATCCGTGCTGACTTGGGCTCCGCCGATCCCGTGTCTTGACCCCTGACCAGCGCTTGGGAAGTGGCTTGCGTGGGCGCAAGAGAATCTGTTCCAGAACGGCCCTAACTGCCCCTGCGTCCAGGAAATGCACAAGACCGCTCATGACTGTCCCTCGAAGCACTATTCCAGCGAAAATCGGTTGAGTTCCCATTCCTATGGCATGGAAACTTGCGAAAACAGGCGAGCCACTTAGCCCGTTTAAGTCCCCTATTGTTTGTGTATCGCACAGATTCAGCATGTGGCAATTCGAAATCTCACTTGGACCCTTGTATCTACCTTCAAGGAACCATTGTTGCGAATGCGTTTGTGTTGTGCGTGCACCATAGTCAACCTTCGCGTGCGTGAGCGGATAGCCAAATAGGAAGTAAGAGGATTCATGGCGAGTCGGCAGCCAACTTGGTTCTGTTACGAGGAGATTGTAGGCGCGGCTGTTGCGCCGATGCTTTCGGTTGAAGTGTCGAATATCCAGGTCATAGACAACGAGATCCAACGCACCGGAGATCTCGTCCGAAGGGTTGATCTGCTCTAGTACCCTGGCGGGAACCAGGCTCTTGTCGCTCGTGAGCAAGAGTAGCTGCTCCGGCGTTGCATCGCCGACGACGTGTCGCGCCGTGAGCGCGAACAACTTGTCGCGGTACGCCAAGAGAAAGTAGGTGCCGCTCAGAGCGATCGGCGTGCAATCAATGCCCGTACGGAAGATGAGTTGCCTCGCCGCCTGCCGCAAGGCAAGCAGTTGTCCATCGGGCGACCCCGCACTGTCATTCATCCCAGAAGTCCTAGAGCAGCCATGGCGACGGGGCAAGTAACGCGACTACGCCAAGCGGCAGATAGTAGCGCCATACGGAGTGCGACTAAGCGCGCCCGACTCTTCTCAGCCGCTGCCCTATCACGCGGCAACCTCCTCTCCACGTCGATCGGAAGACTGACTCCGTCGATGCCGACATCACAACGCACCTAGCCTAGCCCTCGGTCACGAAATCAAGGCTGCTCAATCCTCATGACGGTGGCCCGCATTCGATGGGTGTCCGCGAACACCCTTACTAGGTCTTGCCGTGTCGCAGATCCGTCTTACTCTGAACCGCCGTTTCTGATTCAATGTGCGCCTAGCATGCAGAATAATGCAGATGGCGATTCGATGAACGCCGCAACTGGCCCCGTCAAGAAGACTCGATCGCCACACGCAGCGGGAATGTTAGTGGCGTTGTTGAGCACGCCGGTGCTGGCGGCTGCACAGGCACCCTCGGGTACCGCCCTCGATGAAATCGTCGTCACGGCGCGTCGAACCGAAGAACCATTGCAGAAGACACCGGTCGCTGTGACTGCATTGACGATGGATCAACTCGAGGCGCGTTCGGCCAAAGACCTGCGCGACATCGGCCGGTTCACACCAAACACATACATGACGAACACCGGAGGCCAGAGCCCCGACACGATTGCCATGTTCATTCGTGGCGTAGGCCTTTCCGATCACCTCGTCACGGCGGATCCTGGCGTGGGCCTCTATGTCGACGGCGTGTATTACGCGCGGGCGGACGGAGCCGTCCTTGATTTCGTTGATGTCGAGCGCGTCGAAGTCCTCCGTGGGCCGCAGGGAACGTTGTTTGGCAAGAACACCGCCGGCGGTGCCATCAACGTCATCAGCAATCCCCCCGATCCGAACGGAGGCGGCCTGTTTTCCCTGACGGCAGGCAACACCGGCCAGTTCGAGGCGCGCGGCAATGGCAGTGTTCCGCTTGCCGAAAATCCCACGTTGGGTTTGAGTGGCCTCAAGAAACTTCGTGGATGCCTTGCCCGCCGTATGTACGACGACGCGTGCGTCGGCAGCATCGACCGCCTCAGCGGTCGCGGCTATCTGCGATGGACTGCGAGCCCCGACCTGACTGTCGACGTCATCGCCGACACCACGACGGGCCACTCTCACATGCTTCCGAACCATCCGGGCGGCTACGATCCGAACCAGGCCTTCTTCGCTACCTATAACAACCTGGTCGCGGCCGGCGAGATTCCCGGCGGAGTACCCTATAGCGACACAACGCCGGGCGTGAATCCGGGCCGTTATGCGACCTCCGGTCGGGCGCCGACGGAAAATCCGCTGGACGCATACGGCGTGTCGGTGAACATCGAATACCGCACCGGCAACGCGACGCTGCATTCGATCACCGCCTATCGCGGCGTCTCCTCGCTGGCCTTCGAAAACGGCGGTGGCGGCACCGGTGCGATCTACGATCCGGCGGTCAGCTACAGCTACAGAAAATCGCACTGGTTCAGCCAGGAGTTGCGCATCGATGGCGCGGCCCTGGAGGATCGCCTCGCCTACGTCGGAGGCCTTTATTATTTCGGCGAGACTGGCGTAACGAACGATTCCGTCGGGTTCTTTGCTCCACTTCAGGCGGGCTGGGTGAACTTTAACAGCCAGGAAACCGGTTCTTACGCAGTCTTCGTGCACGGTTCGTACAGAATTTTCGACCGGCTGCATGTCAGCGCAGGTATTCGCTACACACACGAAACCAAGGACTGGAACGCCAGGTATGCGCAATTCAGCAACTTTGCTTCGGACACGTTCGATCCAAACATGCAGGCTCGTTCGCGGCAGTGGCGCGGGCCTCTCCAACGAGTTGAATGCCGATGCCATATCGACCTCGCCGTTGCGGCGCCGGGGTACCTGGACACCCATCACGCCGCGATTCGGCGTCGACTTCCAGGCAACGCCCGATCTGCTTCTCTTCGCAAGCGTCGCGCGAGGGTCGCGCTCCGGTGGCTTCAATGGCCGCGCAACTTCGAATGTCGCCACTACGCCCTACGACCCGGAGTTCGCACTCACGTACGAGATCGGCGCGAAAGCCGAACTCCTGGACAGACGCGTCCGCATCAACGCGATTGCCTTCTCTACAGACTACAAGGATCTGCAGCAGACGGTGGCCACATGCATCCGTTTGCCAACCGGCGAGTGCCAGATCGGATCGGGTGGACTCGCGTTTGCACCGTTCGTGACGAACGCCGCAACCGCGAACATCTACGGCGGCGAGCTGGAATCGCTTCTTGCGCGCTGTTGTCTTCGTCACAATATTCGGTTCGGGATGGAACCTCGCAGGCGCGCAGTCGACACCTGCCGTCCAAGGAGATTTTTCCGGCACGCTGCCAGGTGCTCTTGCTCGCTGCGACCACTCTGCGGCCTCTTCGAGATCACCAGAAGCTCGACGCGCGATCGCCAGTCCCGCACAATGACCCGTCGCAACAAGATGCTTTCTCCATCGGATGATACGACGCCGCCCTGACACGGGCGACCGGCGGACTCTTCCCCCTGAAGCTACGGCTTCAGCATTCGGCGAAATCGCCTTTCCATTTCTTTCTTTACCCGACTTCGCGGCCAGGTCCGGCCGTCTCCAAGTCTGGAGTTTTACTTGCTCATACCGTCTCCTCAAGTCATCAAGACCAATCTCCTCAGTGGTTTGACCGTCGCGCTCGCCATGGTGCCCGAGGCTATCGCTTTCGCACTCGTTGCCAAGGTCTCACCACTCACCGGACTCTACGCCGCTTTCATCGTTTCGCTGATCACGTCTGCCTGCGGCGGTCGTCCGGGAATGATCTCCGGCGCCGCGGGCGCATTGGCCGTGGTCATGGTCGCGCTCGTCACCCAGCATGGGGCGGAATACCTGTTTGCCACCGTCGTGTTGATGGGATTGCTACAACTGACCTTCGCTGCCGCCAAGCTCGGCAAGTTCATTCGCATGGTGCCCCATCCGGTAATGCTGGGCTTCGTCAATGGCTTGGCCATCGTGATCTTCTTGGCGCAGTTCAACCACTTCAAGACAGTGGGTGCTGATGGCAGCGTGCAGTGGATGCAAGGCTCGCAGCTATATGTGATGGGTGAGCTGATCGCCTTGACGATGCTGGTGATCTATCTGTTTCCCAAGCTCACGAAAGCAGTGCCTGCAACACTTGTCGCGATCGCTGCGGTATCGCTACTGGTGATCGGACTGGAGATTGACACCAAGACAGTCGGTGATCTTGGCTCCATCAAGGGCGGGCTGCCGAGTTTTCATCTACCCGCCGTGCCTTTCAATCTAGAAACGCTGAGGATCGTGCTGCCCTATTCGTTGATTCTGGCGGCGATCGGCCTCATCGAATCGCTGTTGACGCTCAATCTCATCGACGCCATGAGCGATACCCGCGGACGTCCCAATCGGGAATGCGCCGCACAAGGGGTTGCCAACCTCGTGACAGGCTTCTTTGGGGGTATGGGCGGCTGCGCGATGATCGGCCAAAGCATGATCAACGTGAATAACGGCGCGTTGCACCGGATTTCCGGCATCGCCACGGGCCTATTCCTGTTGAGCTTCATCTTGTTCGGTTCATCGCTGATCGAGCGAATCCCGTTGGCTGCGCTGATCGCCGTGATGTTCGTGGTGGCGGAGAAGACCTTCGAATGGGGCAGCTTCCGCCTGTTTGGAAAAGTGCCGAATGCGGACGTTGGTGTCGGGCTACTGGTGGCCGGTGTCACCGTGTTTGCGGATCTCGCCATTGCAGTCGTGGTCGGCGTGATTGTGTCGGCGCTGGTCTTTGCCTGGGAGCACGCGAAGCACGTTCGCGTCAGTGCCACGACGCCTGCGCCCGAACACAAGCTCTATCAGGTCGAAGGCACGCTGTTCTTCGCGTCGGCTGCCGAGTTTCAAACGCAGTTCGCACCGAAAGAGGATCCGGACCACGTAGAGATCGATTTCCGCGGTGCCCGATTGATGGATCATTCCGCGATTGAGGCAGTGAACAGCTTAGCGGAGCGCTATGTACGAGCCGGAAAGCATCTCAAGCTACGCCATCTCAGTCCCGACTGCCTGGAGCTTCTCGATCGTGCAAAGTCGATGATCGAGGTGAACTACCGGGAGGATCCCACCTACCGCGTAGCGGACAACAAGCTCGCTTGAACCACACGATCGTGGCTCGCGTCGAGCGCAGCACGCATCGTAGGACATCTACAGATTCGGCCTCGGAATCGACTGCTAAGCAGACCTAACGAGTGGATGTCCTAGATGATTGCGCCGTCCGAGGAGCCACCTTCCCACGAAACCGAATGGCGACCGAGCCATCGGGGCTGGCCTTTGCTGATTGTTGAACGAGTCGCCGTTGCGCGGGGTTGACACTAGAAGCTCCAGTGCCAGTTCAGCATTACGCCGCCACTGACAGTTGAGATGCGCGCCGGTAACGCTGCCGAATCGAGCCCGAGAAATGCATCGTTGACGAACGATGCAATGAAATTGCCAAGGGCCATTGCAGCAAGCGTGTCGGATGGATAATGCCAGCCAGCCTCGATTCGCGCCCATGACGTCCCTATTGTGAGCGCATAAAGACCGGCGTCCAGGGAGCGCCGCGTCGTGCGCGTGACATCGATCGATTGCAGGTTGCGGGAGGCAAGCCGCGTGTGCACAGCCGAGGCGGAGGTGTGACCCGACGGAAAACTCTCGCCTGCCAGCCCGTTCGGTCGTTCACGATCGATGCCGGTCTTGAGCGTTCGCGTGACCAGAACTGTTGTGCTCACAGCCGCGACATCCACCAGGGCGCCTTTGGCTTTGCTAGCGATCCAAGCACCGGCATCGCCGCCGCCCGGGGTAGCGACGATGCTTGCATAGTGCGCGACGGCCGATGCGGTGCGCAGGTAGTCGCTCCAGTCCTCCGCATTTTCCTGTGAGCCGAATATGGGCGTGTGGCTGCGCGCCCAATCCGAAGTGCGTCGATCCAGGTCATCGATCTGGAATGCTGCGGCACCAAACAATGGACCCCAGACCCAAGGATCTCGCGACGCATTGGTTGCGGCAGTGCGCACACGCTGCCAGCCTGGACGCCATGTGGCGTCCTCGCCCCAGACATGTCCATTCGGAAGCGTGCCGCAACCGGCCTGGCTGAAGCAGCAACCGACAATGGCTACCGTCATCAATATATGGCAGCGGAACATGTCGTGGCGACTTGATAGCTCTCGACACAGGTTCGACGAAGGACTTCAGTGTTGCCGACTTTCCTCATTCCAGATGGCAACTCATTGCTTGATGGACTTCGACAGGCATGACTGCCTCACGACATCCATCGATCGAAGGCGGAGCTAGACCTCTGCCGCACACTTCAGCGAATGAGCCCGGTCAATCGCGTCGTATCGGAACTATCAAGATCAATCGGTTAGCAGATCGACTTCGATGGGTGTCCCGGATCGCCGTCCTGATTGCTTTGGGATGCTCATCGACGCATTTTTGGCGAACCAGTGCTCACGCCAATATTCCTGCGATCACGCGTGCGCCGCAGTTTTCCAGCCACTGCGCTTTTCAGCCATCGCAGAAATGGCGCCCTTGGATCGGGGACTCGGAATGCGAGACCCCCGGTCAGCAGGCGCTACGGATCAACCGAACTGGAAGGGTTCGGCAGGCAATGATCCGCCGATCGCGCCGTTCAGCGTGGTCCAGTGGATCATTTCATCGGCCGAAATCTGCGCGAAAAGTTGGGATAGACCGGAATCCCGGATGCTCGATATCTGGCTGATATAACCGCCAGCGGCCCCGCGTTCGAGCGTTCTCGCCAGAGAGAGAATGTCGGCCTGCGATTTTAGCGTGCCGAGTTTCAGCTCAGAGATATAGTCGTCGTCGCTCTTCGGTGCGATCGGCGTCGTGCCGATATCGCTGATGAGTTTCGCCAACGCGTCGCGATGACCTTCGTGATGGCTTTTGAACAGCAGGGCGACTTTCAGGGTATCCGGGGCGAGAAGGCCGCTGCCGCCCGCAATGCGATACGCCGCGATCCCAGCATGCTCACCTGCGATCGCACCCTGAATGATCTCAACATCCATCGAGATGTCGTGTGGTTTTCCCGTGATGCCCATAACAGCCTCCTCTTTTCGGCGGGCCCAGTGCGGCCATCCGCACCCGTTGCCGCCATGGATCCTACGCTCGCAGGAGGAACCTGCAACCCGGTTTAGGCTCCCGCGGCAGTTCCTCGATCTCTCGCCAATCGATCATCTCGAAAATTCCCTACGTAACGAAGCAGGTCAGGATTGGGTGGCCCCGGCGTACGGTCACTCGGCGCCAGATTCAGGGGCCGAATTGGATCGGAGGCGTTAAAGGGCGAGGTGGAGTTCTTCTTTGGTGTGCTCCTCCCATATGAGGGGGTCGTTTCGCGACGAGTTTCCGGGTGAATTCAGCCTCCATGACGAGGGCATGAATTCAATGGGTGTCCGCAAACACCTCACGGAGGAGGGAAAGCGCAAGCTCCTCACCCGCCCATTGAATTCCCAGCGGCCTCTTCCGCGGCGAGCGCCCCTATAACCTATTCCCGTTCCCGATCGAGGGTTGCAAAATCCTTCTCTCTGGCCAGCGCTGAGGACTGCGCATGTCCGCTCTGCCGTGGGTCGCACCTGTCGTAACCTGCTTGCTGATCTCTGGCTGCGCCGCATTCGCGCCACACGATCCGCTTCAGGTCACCGTGGCCGGCATCGAACCGCTGCAAGGTCAGGGGCTCGAGATGCGCATGAACATCAAGCTCCGCGTTCAGAACCCGAACGATGCACCGGTGGACTACAACGGTATCGCGCTGCAGATGGATGTGCAGGGCAAGACATTCGCCAGCGGCGTGACCGATGCTACTGGCACCGTTCCGCGCTTCGGCGAGTCAGTCATCACGGTGCCCATGACAATCTCGGCGCTTCGCATGATGCGTCAGGCGATGGGAATGATGACGGGCGCGGGCATCAACAAGATCGAGTATCAGATGAAAGGCAAGTTGAGCGGCAGCTTGAGCGCGACCCGCTTCACCAGCAAGGGCCAGTTCGACCTCCCCCCGTCACCAACGCAGACGACTGACTAGCTGATGCGTAAGTCCAACCGCGCGTAAGGCGTTCCAGGTTGCAGCTTCCACGTTTCAAGTGCGCGAATGGCTCTCGAGCCACTGAGCAAGCGGCGTCAGTCCTTCGCGCCTCACACAATAGATTCGTCTTCGGCCCCGAACCGCTGCTTCAACCAGTCCCGCAGCCTCCAGACGCTTCAGGTGCTGAACAACGGCTGTGCGGGAAATCGGCAGGCGGCACGCGAGCTCGCCAGCGGAACCTGGCGCGCGTGCCAGGCGCTGAAAAATGATCACGCGGACCGGATGGCCGAACAACGCGAATAGACGCAGCAGCTGCCTGAGCTGTGCCGCCTCGGAGTGGGATTTCGCCATTTCGATGTGTCACGCCGCACTAACACCTTTGACAACGCCAACCGTCGCTTGCTCTACTTGACCGCACAACTACAACGGAGCCGGCTGATGATCAATGGCGGACACATCATTGTCTACTCGAAAAATGCCGAGGCCGACAGAGCGTTCATCAAGGATGTGCTGAAGTTCAACTACGTGGACGTGAACAATGGGTGGTTGATCTTCAAGCTACCTCCCACTGAGCTCGCTGTTCATCCGTCTGACGAGAACGATATGCATGAGCTCTATCTGACCACCGACGACCTCGACATGGAAATCGGGGCATTGAGAAGAGCAGGCGTCAAATGCGATGAGGTCTCCCAACAGCGTTGGGGACGATCGACGCGCATCTCATTGCCGGGCGGCGGAACTCTGGGTCTTTACGAGCCTCGTCATGAAAGACCGTGATGGCAGCCTTGTTGCTTTCCCCAATACCCATCGATTTTTCCGCGCTGGCAAGCCATCAATTTTGAGTCGATGGGGACGGTCGTCCGCTTGGGTCGGCGGAGTCATCTTTGATAGCCTGCTTTCGGCCAGGAGCGGAAGCATGTACTTTGATCAGAGTGCCGCGAAGCAGACACCCGGACCGATCACGTAACCATTTGTCGGTGTCGCGCCTCGGCCGAATGGAGTCCGCAGACCGGCCGCCACAAACACGGGATGCGAAAAACGAGTCGTGGAATCCTCAACTCAGTCAAAGTCGGCGAGCGATTTCAACGCGCGCGGTGCCGCTCATATCCAGATTGATGCTCTTCTGTGTTTCGAGCAATCGAATGTTGATCGACTCGCAAGCGCTGCACCTCAATACCAAGGCTTGCGGTCCACCGTACATTCTCAGTTCGGCGAAGGGGCGCTCGATACCACAGGCACCGCAGGTGACGATGGCCATCGTGACATCGAACGCAAAACAACGGCCGACCGTGCCGGCGGCAGCGTTACCGTCCAGCGCGACTACATCAGTGATCATGGCGTCTCTCCCGTGGGGCCGAATCTTTCCGTGCGGACTTTGACCTCTGCGTGCCCTAGCGCTAAGAGGTGTTCCGCAACAACCTCAACGAACGAAGTCGGGCCGCAAACAAAGACGTCGGGACCCAGGGCTGGATCGATGGCTCGTCGTTGCAGCATCGTTCGATCAACGCGCCCATGCTCACCACGCCAACCCGCCGGCGCTCCACGCGTCAGGGTATGAACGACTGATGGACCGGCAGCAGCGGCTTCGAGTCTCAATAAGTCAGTCCGGAAAAGGAGCCGGTCGACGGTTCGCGATGAATACAGCAGCCGTGCGGGTGTGAGTACCGACTTAGTCTGACGAGTGCGCAACATCGCTATCAAAGGCACGACCCCCGATCCCCCTCCGATCAACATAAGAGGTGCCACACTGGTCGGTAGCCAGGTGAAATATCCGCCGATCGGCCCCCGCACTTCAAACTGATCGCCCACACGCAACTCAGTCAGAAGAAAGGACGACACTTCGCCCCCCTCAACCGCTTGAATGGTTATCTCGATACGCGAGGTTGGCCCCGGAAACGTGGCGAGCGAATAGCTGCGCTGAGCCGAGTAGCCATCTTCTGCGGTCAAGCGAAGATCGATGTGCTGTCCCGCCAAATGTCCAGACCAATCTGGAACGTCGAGCACAATCGTTTTGGCCGATGCCGTTTCTGGCCGGAGAGCTGCGACGGTCGCGATCTGCCAGGACAGCTGCTGTCCAGGGTTGTTCACTCAGTCCCCTTTGTAGCGCTGCTCGCGCCACGGGTCGCCATTCATATGGTAGCCCAGAGATTCCCAGAACCCTGGTGAATCCTCCTCGCGAAAGGCGACGCGGCGAACCCATTTTGCGCTCTTCCAGAAATACAGATGGGGGATGAGCAAGCGAGCTGGGCCGCCATGTGCAGGCAGCAACGGCAGCCCATCGTAATGCGTGGCGATCAGCGCTTTACCGTCGAGGAGATCGGCGACAGGCACATTGGTCGTATAACCGCCGTCACAATGCGCCATGATGAAATCCGTAGGCGCTTTAGCGAGCCCCGCCGCACGCAACAAATCGTCGAAGCTCACGCCGCGCCATTTGGTGCCGAATTTGCTCCACTTGGTGACGCAATGAATATCGGTAGTGATCTCTGTTTGTTGCAGCGCCTCGAATTCGTTCCAAGACCACCGAGCCAGCAGCCGACCGCCATGCTGGAGCGCCAGGCTCCAGCGTTCCAACACAGTGTGTTGGGTCGGTCCTGCCGTTAGTATCGGGAATTCATGTGTCACATGCTGGCCGGGCGGCAGGCGTGCCTCCGCTTCAGCCGTGGACCTCCCGTTTCCTTTAAATCCGCGTGTAACGAACATTGCTACCTCGCACTAGAGTGGATGCCGACAGTCAACCAACTTACAGGGAGATATTTGCGGGGTAGGTTTGCGGGGTGCCCATGCCGCCGTTCACGTGATGTCGTCCAAGCCTGGGATGAAGAGCCAGGCCGAGTAAATGCAAACGCGCGCCACCAAGACGACGCCCTTATCGGCTTTGCCGCCGCTCGTACTCAGCTTCTTCGTCGAAGGTACAGACCGCTTCTGGAACTGCTTCCAGTCGCTCATGCGAGATTGGTGAACCGCTTAGGTCGGAAAGCCCGTACGTCCCGTCAGCGATCTTTTCCAGCGCACGATTCACACGTCCCAGGCGGACGACGTCATGGACAACGAGATTGCCAGTGAGCTCTAGCGCCGCAAGTTTTTGCCCATCGTCGCCCTGTTCGTGAGCCATGCCTGCCGCCTCTTGATTCACCTGAGACTCTTCGCCTTCGTGAGTCTTCGCAACCGCAAGCAACGCGGCGCGCAGGCTGACGAGGCTACGGCGCTGCCGATCGAGAAACTCTTCACTCAGGGGGTCGGAATTCATCATCAGATTCGCTGTCAGTGTCTCAGTAGTACATCGGGTAGTGCATCGGGCCTTCCGTTGCGTGGCGGCCATGACAAGCTGCCATTGAAAGTACTCTACAACGAACTACAACGTTGTCGAGTCTCGATCGAGTGAAATTGCGTTGCACTTGTCCGGTGGTGCGGTCAGAACGCTGTGATGCGTGCGAAGGAACGGACCGGTCGAGCGGTCATGGGTTTTCGAATCAAACAAATCTACAACGCGGCCGACACCGACGATGGCGTGCGTGCTGGCGGACAGACTTTTGCCGCGGGGCATCAAAAATGAGAATGCGGCATTGGCATCATGGATGAAGAGGTCGCGCCGAGGAATGAGCTGCGCATGTGGTTCGATCACCGTCCCGAGCGCTTTGCGAGTTCGCAAGACGCTATCGCAAAGAGCTTGTCGGCAATCCCCCCTCTTGCCGAACTGAAGCAGTTGGGAAAACACGATGTCGTCACCCTGCTCTATGGTGCACGTGATCCCAAGATCACTCATGCTGTTATTCTCTTGTCGATGCTCGGAGCGCGCCAACGGGATCACGAGTGGCATCGCCGGGGAGCCAGGCAGAGAGCGCCATGACATTGGCTCAAAGTATTACGCACTTGCGTCTGGGCCTTTCTATACCGTCACTTTGATGCGGAGCGAACCGCTATGCACCCTTTTCCTCACCATTACACGATCGACGCCTCGGTCGCTCCGACCGGTGATGCACCCCTCAGCGCCGAAGGCGTAGGAGTAATCGAGTCAGCGCCGCCAGTGGAGTTTGGAGGGCCTGGCAACCGCTGGTCTCCGGAGGCGCTACTCACTGCCGCGCTCGTCGATTGTCTCATCCTCAATTTCCGGGGGATCGCACAGATGTCGCGGTTCGAATGGATCAGCCTCAAAGCGCGCACCGTCGGAACTGTAGATCGCGCAGACGGAAAGATGCGTTTCACGCACTTCGACACCCGTGCCGAGCTGGTTCTGCCGGAGGGGGCGGACGCCGAGCGCGCACGTCAGCTGCTCCACAAGGCAGAGTCCACCTGCCCGATTTCTAACTCATTGAGCTGCGTGGGTCAGCTCACCATCGACATCCGCTTCAGTCCCAAGGGCAGCTGAGAACGGCGCCTTGCGATGCTTTGTCGCGGTCGAAGAAGAATGAAAGGGGACAGATCTATTTCCAGTCGCATGAGGCGGAAATAAATCCGTTCCCTTTTTGCCTTTGTTGAGCAATCCCCCGCCCTCAGGGACGAACGCGGATGATCGTCTTCCCCTTGGTTCGCTGGGTCGGGTTGAAGGCGGCGACGGCATCCTCGAGGGTAGCGACGGTGCCGATGCTCGTCCGTAGTCGTCCGTCCCGCACCCGCTGGACGATCTCATTCAGTTGCGCACGATCGGACTCGACAACGAAGTCGACCGCCAGGCCGCCGGCGGGCCGCACCTCGCTCGGCCCGACGACGGACACCAGCGTTCCTCCGGCGCGAATCAAGCCTGCGGACCGCTTCCCGATGTCGCCGCCGATAACATCGAACACCAGATCAACTCCGCCGACGTCTTCGAGGACGTCGTTGTCGAGGTCGACGAACTCCTGCGCGCCGAAGTCGAGCACCTTCTGACGGTCGGCGGCGCGTCCGGTGCCGATGACGTGGGCGCCGATCTCACGTGCTAGTTGCGTCACCATCGACCCGACTGCGCCGGCCGCGCCGTGAGCGATGACGCTCTGCCCCGCCCGAAGGCGGCCGTGCACGACCAGTCCCTGCCACGCGGTGAGACCGGAAATCGGCAGGCTCGCGCCCACCGTGAAGTCGACGTCGCCCGGCAGCGGCGCGAGATTGCGTGCCTCAACGGCCGCGTACTCAGCCAGGGTACCGTCGCGATACCAGTCCGTGAGGCCGAACACTCGCTGTCCCACTGACAGCTCCGTCGTGCCATAGCCGAGGGCGGTGACCACTCCGGCCAGCTCGTGCCCAGGGATCGACGGTGTTCGGTCACGGTCGAGGCGATCGGTCCAGGTCGAAGGCCACGCCAGCTCAGTGTTGACGAATCCCGACGCATAAATCTGGACGACGACATCGTTTATCGCTGCCTGCGGCTCGGGCCGCTCCGCCAGCTTCATCCCGGCCGTTCCCGCAGCCTGGTCTGTCACCACTATCGCCTTCATGGGATTGTCTCCTCAGTCATTTGTCTGTTGGGTGGAAATGTCGCGGCGTCGGAATGCCCGTTCGACATCTCATGCCACGCGCCATGGGTAGTTTCCGAAGGCGAAGATGGAACAGCGCTTTGACAGTGGTGGAACCTGACCTCGCTTTCCCGAACTGCTCGGTGCACGTCAGCGGCCTGATCAACGACACCGTATCGACGCCACGCCCCGCTCACCGGTTCCGGCCACGGATAGCCGTGAGTGTAGATCCAGTATGGCGGTCGCGCCGCCACGTGACAGGACTGATCGTCCGTCGTAACCCAGTGTAACGCGCTCCCATCGTCGCCAGCTTGAGCAGCATAAGGCAAGCACGCGGCCCGAAAGTCCGGGACGCGCATCCAAACGTCCACGCATCTGCTGCATCGCACGCCCGCCACCCACGCAGCACTCGCTATAATCAAATGCTCGACGGTGCCGGAACGCACAGGCTCGTCGGAGAACAGGCGACGAACGAGCCAATCCGGTGTCGGTTGAATGCCCCCTCACAGACCACATACCTGCGCACCGGCGTTCCAGCGTGCTCAACCAGATATCGACAACTCGTAGAGACTTGCAACCGTGATGGGTCAGCCAATCATCCGAATTTCCCGCGCCGACCTCGACACGCTGCTGACGGCCCTGGAAGTCGGCTTCGTGAAACTCTCGGAGTGCCTGGTGAGTCCGGGTTGGCAGCTCGAGTTACCGGGAACCGATGCTCCTGGAATCCACTACAATCTCGGTGGAATAGGCCGGATGATCGTCGCAGATCAGCCACCGATTGATTTGCATCCTCATACCCTGGCTATTGTCCCCGCGCGGCACCCTTTTCGCATCGAGGTACCGGACCAGGCCACTGCCACAGCGCTCAAGGCGGTGGACGGGCGGCAGCGGGAATTTTCGCCCGAGACGGTAACAAGATACGTCGCCGGCGACGGCGAGCCAAAGATCATGCTGATCTGCGGCTACTTTCGCGCGTCCTTTGGTGCTGTGGTCGACCTGTTCGCCTCCCTCCCCTGTCCCATCGTCGAGCAGTTCGAAGCGGCCGATCAGGTTGATTTCCGGCTCAGGACCGCATTGGCGGAGCTCATTGCCCAGGAAGTCGGCGCAGGGGCGATGACAACGAGCCTGTTGAAACAGGTCCTCGTCACGCTGCTGCGGCGCTCGTTGAGCTCCATGGGTCTGTGGGTGGAGCGCTTTGCTACGCTGCGTGATCCAGCAATTGCCCGGGCCTTCGCCAGCATGCTCGCTCGCCCAAGCGCCCCTCACTCCGTGCTCAGTCTGTCGCAGACCGGTGGTTTGAGTCGTTCGGCTTTCATGGCGCGGTTCAACGCGGCCTTTGGCGACTCTCCTATGACGATCCTACGCAAGATGCGCATGCGACGGGCCGCCATATTGCTGACGGCGAACGATCTGCAGATCGAGAGAATTGCTCGCGACGTGGGCTACGCGAGCCGTAGCAGCTTCGTTCGAGCGTTTCGCAGCACCTACGGAGCAGAGCCGAAGGAGTATCGGGAAATGAGCCGCGCCAAGCCGAGTCAATCGAATCCTGCCAGCTCATCGGGAACAGCTTCACGCCGCCGCAAGAACCCGGCGTAGTACCGAACAGCTCTCTGGCTTGCGCCGGGAGAATCCATCTAAGCCCTGCCGAGCCCGCGAGAGGCAGTAGTGGATTTAGTTTCTCGCAGCCACCACTTCAAGCTCCACGCGCACGTCGGCGTGGACATCGGGACACAGAATCCGGACTCGCCGCCCACCTGGCTGAACTATGCTGGAGATTCCACTCGAGTGCCGCTCATCAAACAGTGGCCCCGCGCTCGTGACCTCGAAGAAACGAAATCCATCTTGGCAGAATGATCGCAATCATCGACTCGCTCGAACAAAAGGCCAACCTTCATTCCCTCAGAGCGTCGCTGGAACGCGATGTGCTACAGGGCCTTGCCCGACGACCGAAGTCCCTACCGTGTCGCTGGCTGTACGACGATATCGGCAGTGAACTGTTCGAGGCCATCACGCTCCTGCCAGAGTACTATCCCACTCGCACCGAGACAGCGATTCTGCGCGACAACGCCAGCTCTATCGCCGATTTCGCCGGCGAGCAGGTGGTATTGCTGGAGTACGGCGCAGGCGCAGGCATCAAGACCGAAATGCTCTTGGAATCCCTGCGCAACGTACGCCTGTATGTTCCCATCGATGTCGCCGGCGACTTCCTCCATCGGACGACCATCCGGTTGCGTCAACGATTTCCCGATCTGCCCGCTGCGCCTGTTATTGCCGACTTCACAACCGAGTTCGACCTCCCGGAATCACTCACTGAAGACCGCCGCGTCGCATTCTTTCCTGGCTCGACCATCGGCAACCTGAGCGTACGAGAATCAGCGGCATTTCTCCGGCGACTGCGCCTGCATGTCGGTAAAGCAGGCAGGGCCATCATTGGAGTCGATCTGCGTAAGGACACCGACACCCTGCTTGCCGCCTACGACGATGCAACAGGCATTACGGCGCGGTTCAATCTCAACCTGCTTGCACGTCTCAACAGGGAACTGGGCAGCGATTTCTCTCTGGCACTATTCGAGCACACCGTTTGCTGGAACGAGACTGAATCCGCCGTCGAGATGCATCTGAGGAGCCTGACAACCCAAACAGCGCGTGTCGGCGAGAATCGATTCCTCTTTGAGGCCGGCGAGACGATTCACACCGAAAGCTCGCGAAAGTACACTATCGCTGGCTTCGAGGCGCATGCCTGGAACAATGGATGGCGAGTTGATCACGTGTGGACAGACCAGCGCAGTCAATTCGCGGTCTTTGGCTTGAGCCATCCTTGACGCGCCTAGACGACGCCGGCTCAAAGCCCAATGTTTTGCACGTCCATCACGCATCAGCATGCGCTGCTCAACGAATCCGAACTGATGGAATTGTCGCAACCGGCGTGAGGCACCACCATGTCTTCCAGTTCTATCTCCACTGAGGCGATACTCGTCTCCGAAACCTGCATCGAGACGCTTCAGCTCGTGGGCCGCGCGGGAAGCTCTTGCTTTTTGCTTGGCGGCTCACGCGGCGAGGGTGCAATGCCCTCGGGGCCGAATCCGTACGAGCTTCTCAGCGCATCGCTGGCTGCTTGTACCGCCATGACGATCCGTACCTACGCGGAACGAGCCAGGCTACCGCTCGAACGTATTCAGGTCAGTGTCGCATACCTGCGGCGATCGGGAGGTACGGGCAATGCCTTCGAAAGATCCATCACCTTGCAGGGTCCGCTCGAGGATGAGCAACGATCGAGTCTGTTGCGGATTGCCGCAAATTGCCCCGTCGGTAAGATCCTGGCGCAAGGTGCCGATATACGCACGACGTTGAGTGACGATGCTCAACGCAGCTTCCTGATGCACGTCACGTCGAACTATCGAGACGACCTGGAAAGGATCGCCGGAGACAATCCGTTGATGGGTTTCGACTAGCACGACTGGGAAGCGGCGCACCGTTTCAAGTGAAAGCGCCGCGGGCGCGCTGCGAGGCCACGGCGTTGACGTGCACTACTTCATCAGCGGCGGATAACCCTGCAGGTAAATCCAGTCCGTCGGCTTGGCAGGGATATGACAGCTCAGACAATCCTTGGTGTAATCGGTCGAAGTCGTCTTGTCGGGGTTGCCGGCGTCGAACCAAGACCATCCCCAGCCATCACCCCATAGTTTGTTTCCACTGTGCGTGTTCTTGGTGTCCTTCACCATCACGAACCAACCTTTGAGAGTCTGCGCGTGACTGACCGTGCCCGTCGTCATAGAGCCAGTGGCCGTCGCAAACACTTCCTTCACGAGCACTGTGGCATCAGGAAAATGCCCGCTCTTTCGGAAGGCGGCAATCGTGCCGGGAGAAGCATATACAACGTGCATCTCCTTCGAGCCCTGCCCCGCATCCGCCGCCACCGCCCAACTGCCGAGTGACTCAAAACGCGTGCGATAGTCAGTGGGTACGTGGAGGTTCCCCTGTGTATCAACCGCTGGCGCTGCCTGCACATCAGCCAAGGCAATCAGTGACGCAGCCGCGACCAGAGCCCCCATCATCAGTGTCGGTTTCATCGTTCGATCTCCTGGATTGAAGTCATTGCGCGCGCGATCACCGGTCCAGCAGTGGATAGAATTGCGTCCAAACGTCGTCCTTCTTGGCACTCGCGATGTGACAGTAAGCGCACTCCTCCCTCGGCCGCACCACCGCAGTGGGCGCCTTCGGCTCGTGGTGATTGAAGTTGTAGTAGCCCCAGCCACCCGTCGCGGCGTAACGCTTGGAGTCCTTGACCGTGACATCCGCGCCGTTGAAAGGGCCAGGAAAATAGCCGCGGCCGGACGGCTCGCTACGCGAGCCATCTGGGTTCTGCGCGGGCAGCGTGAGCTGCAGTTCCTTGAGGAAAATCGTCCCTTCCGGGAACACGCCGGTCTTACGATAGATCTCGTAAGAGCCAGGCTCGATGTAGACGTTGTGGAATTCCGGGAAATTGGCCTTGCCATCGTTGAGGGCATTCGGTGTCAGCGGTGAGCCGACGAATATCCAACTATGGAAATTCTTTGGCAGAACCAGGTCTCCTGACGATGTGTACTCCGGCAGGTAGCGCTTCACGGTCATCGCAGTGTCCGCTGCAAGAGACGCGGTGCAAGCCAGTGATACTGCGGCAGCGCTCGCGAAGACCAACAGAGACTTCACAACCACCTTCATTCGATTTCTCCTCATGCTTCGTTGGGCTTCCGTGTCGCGCAACGCGCACGCCAATCGCTCATGGCGCGACTGCGACGGCACCATCTAGTCGACAGCTCAAAGCATAAGTGAACACGCCCATCCGCAAGTCCCGAGAGTGTCTCCAATAGTCCGCGTCTGGGGCTGGCATTGCAAACGGCACGTGCATGGGCAGGGATGCCAGGTGCTGGGGTGCAACACCCCAAGCCCCGCGCGGTGCGGGACAGCCAGGATCCGGCATAGATTTCCGGCCAGCAGCCATGCGCCCAGGCAACTGAAAGTGTCGCGGGCACCGCTCGTCATTGCACTCTGCCATCGGCTCCGCGGCGCTCAGGTGCAACGGGTCGTTGCGCGTTTCGCTCCGATGTCAGCTGACAGGCAGTTCATAGCGCGGCAGCGAGAACTGACCTGCGAAACCGGGTTGCAATACCCATTTTGCAATCCACGGGAACCTCAGCAAGCGACTCTCCTGATTGCGCACGGCCGAAGCGCCCAGTGCCTGCAAAATCTCCGCGGTCTCCCGCCAAATCCCCCTACGCGGCAGCATCGCGATCGACAAGACGCACCTCGTCGATTACATAGCCGAGTGCGCGCAGCTCGGAAATCGCTGCCATCTTCTCCACGACTTCATATCCGATGCGCCAAAAATCGATCATGCAGCCGCCGGCGCGAGGCACGATTGCCCGTTCGACCAACGCAGGCTCGAATCCGTAGTGCGAGAGCCACCAAGCGAATGTCGATCCGCCGACATCGATCCCGGATATCAACGCAGTTCTGGGCTTCATCGATACACCGGCAGAATTAGTCGAGTCGACTATTCATCGTTGGACATCCAACGCGCAACCGCTTCGTGATTGATCTTGACCTCGCGCGCGGTTTGAATGCGTGCGCTTGAGACTGGCCAGCAGCAGCGGAAAGTAGTAAAAAGCCGGGACGAAACCTGAGAAAAATCGATGGTGCTATCCCCATACAATCTGGTGTTCCGGTGAACGATGCACCGGATGTTCCCCCACGAGTCCTGCAATTTATCGCCGACAAGATTGATACAGTGCCTGAGCTGGAGGCGCTTCTGCTGATGTGGGAAAGCCCGGCCAGGGCATGGTTGGACGAGGAAATTGCGAGAAGTGTCTACGTTACCACGCACGCAGCAATGGGCATTCTGCAGTCGTTGGAACGTCGCAATCTTGTGTGTGGAGATGAACATCAGCCGCGTCGTTACGCGTACAGCAATTCCTGGGATACCTGTGGAGATCTGATGGCCGAAGTGGCTGCAGCGTATCGGCGTCATCTCATCCAGGTGGCGACGTTCATTCATTCCAATGGCTCCGCCTCGATTCGCGAGTTTGCTCGCGCCTTCGACCTCAAGAAGGATCGATAGTCATGCAGGCAGTCGTCAATATCCTGGGCACACTAACGGTGTGCCTCTGCGCGATCCTCCTGCTGCGGGCGTACACCAAGGCACATAAGCGGTTGCTCCTGTGGACTGGGCTGTGCTTCGCTGGCCTTACGATGTCCAGTGCCCTTACCCTGGTGGATCTGTCGGTCGTTCCGGATATCGACCTCTATCGCTGGCGGCTCGTAATCGCGGCAGTTTCGATGCTCGTGATGCTGTATGGCCTCGTGTTCGAGAACGAATGACATGATGATCGAAGGCTTCCTGCTGGGTGTGATCGTGGCCTCCTCGCTGACGGCGGGCGCATTCTTCATCCGGTTCTGGAAGCAGACGCGAGACCCACTATTTCTTGGCTTCGGTGTGGCCTTCATTATTGAGGGAATCAACCGATTTGCGTTTCTCTTCCTGGATCATCCCCATCAGGGCGGGCCTGTACTATTTGCCGTACGACTCTTCTCCTACGCTGTGATCCTTGCCGCGATTGTGAACAAGAATCGCACGTAGATTTCCTCTCGATGATGCCACCGAATGGGCGCCCTTGAATCGATGAACGCGCACGGCTTCACTGTGATCGCCATTGCGACCACGGTATTCGTCCTGCTGGCGCGCGGCAAGCTATCCGTCGAGCTTGCCAGCCTGACGTTGCTCGGGTCGCTGGTGCTACTTTTCCAGCTCTTCCCGTTTGTCCTCGATGGCCGGCCCTTGCACGCGACGGACTTCTTCTTCGGCTTCGGCCATGAAGCGCTGATTGCCATCTGCTGCCTGATGATTCACGGCCATGCACTGGTCGCCACCGGTGCGCTGGAGCCTGTAGCCAGACTTCTGGGCAGACTCTGGGCCTGGAACGAACACATCGCCTTGTTTGCAGTCCTCATCTTCGGAATGTCCCTGAGCAGCGTGTTGAATGACACACCAGTGGTGATACTGATGATCCCGGTCCTCACCAGCGTCGCTTTGCGCACTGGGTCGGCACCCTCCAAGACGCTTATGCCTATGAACTTCGCGGTGCTCGCAGGGGGCATGACTACCGCCATCGGAACCTCCACCAATCTGCTCGTGGTATCCATTGCCGCGAGCCTGGGCGTTGGGCCTTTCGGCTTGTTCGATTTTACTTCCATCGCATTGACCGCAGCGATTCCGGCCATTCTGTATCTTTGGCTGGTGGCACCCCGGCTGCTGCCAGATCGGCGTCCGCCGATGGAATCAACCGAGCGGCGTATCTACCAGGCAATCTTTCACGTCCACGGAGGCAGCCTTCCCGAAGGACGGACGCTCGCGGACGTACTGCAGCGCACTGGCGCTCGCATGCACATCGAGCGCATCCAGCGTGGCGAAGTCGAGGTGATCCGCTATCCGTCGCTGCGCCTGGCCGCCGGTGATCGCCTGTTCGTTCGGGACACCCCTGAGAACATCAAGGAGTTCGAACAAGTGCTCGCCATCCGGCTGCATTCCGCTGCAATCGGGGAGACAGCCGCGCAAATTGGTCCGATGTCTGCCGTCCAAAAGCAAGAGGAGAAACTCGAACAGCTTGCGGAGATCGTCGTCACTGACGACTCGGATCTGGCCAGCCGCACGCTGCGAGAGACTCGCTTCTACGATCGCCACGGCCTTGCGGTGATCGCCCTGCATCGCCCGCGGACCGGCACGATCCTCGATGAAGATCTCGTCGATGTGCGACTAGCCAGCGGTGATGTGTTGTTAGTCCAGGGCGCCGTGAACCAGGTGGCAAAAATCAAGGAAGATCCGGCGCTGCTGGTGCTCGACGGGCGTCTCGACTTGCCGCACACGCGCAAGGCCCCGCTGGCGCTGCTCACCATGCTCTGTGTCGTAGCTTCGGCAGGCATCGGTCTGCTCCCTATCTATGTCAGCTCACTCATAGGTGTGATCGTGCTGCTGCTTACGCGCACAGTACTCGTGAAGAATCTGGGGCGCGCATTGAAGGCCGACGTGATCCTGCTGATTGCTGCGAGCCTTGCGCTGGGCAAGGCCGTCACCGACACCGGCGTGGCACACGCGTTGGGCTCGGCGATTGCCGACCACACGGCATCGCTACCACCCAGTCTCACGCTCGGCATTCTGATGACGGTCATGGCGTTCCTGACCAACTTCGTCTCCAACAACGCAGCAGCGGCCGTCGGCACGCCGCTCGCGATCTATGTGGCAAAGCAACTCGGGCTGGCACCGGAACCGTTCGTGCTGGCCGTGCTGTTCGGCTGCAACCTGTCCTTCGTGACGCCGATGGGTTATCAGACCAACATTCTGATCATGGCCACGGCCAACTACCGCTTTGGCGACTACGTGAAGGTCGGCCTACCGCTGGCGCTGATGCTCATCGCATTGCTCTCCTACGCGCTGGCACAGCGGTACTTCTAGTCCGCCGCGAGCGCCGAGCCCATCGGGTTGACGCCGGGGCATCCGCGTCGGTACGGTCACGGGGCCCTATGTCGCGGCGCCGACGACCGCTCTTCCGAGAGTCGGCCTGAGGCGAACAGGAGATCCGACCATGCTTAATGTCGACCAATTAACCTCACTGCCCATCTTCCGCAACTCGCCGATTGCGTTGCTGGTCGCCGCAGCGACGATTGTGGGCGTCTTTACGCTGCTGCTCGTTGCACGCAGGATCGTTCGCTACTATCACAAGAAATTCCAGGCAACCCAGCGCACCGAATTGCTCGAGATCCCGGTTGAGGTACTCAGTCGCACGACGGTATCGTTCTTCGTTGCCGTGTCGTTGTTCGCTGGCCTGCAGGCTTTGACCACGGGTCCCCGCACCGCGCGCGTGCTCGCTTCGGCAATCACCATCGCGCTGTTTTGGCAAGCCGGCATCTGGGCCGCTGCTGCGGCGTCTGCGTGGCTTGAGCGGCGTCGAAGGCGAACGCTCGAAACCGATCGCGCCGCTGCCGGCTCCCTCGGCATCATCGGATTCATTCTCAATGTCGTGATCTGGGCGATGGTGTTGCTGCTGACGCTCGACAATCTGGGCATCAACATCACAGCGCTGGTGGCCGGCTTGGGCATCGGTGGCATCGCAGTCGCACTGGCGCTGCAGAACATTCTCGGGGATCTGTTTGCATCCCTGTCGATCACCCTCGACCGGCCCTTCGTCCTCGGCGATTTCCTCATTGTCGGGGACTTCCTCGGCTCGGTGGAGAACATCGGCATCAAGAGCACGCGGTTGCGCAGCCTGAACGGCGAGCAGATCGTGATGCCCAATGCGGATCTGCTCGGCAGCCGCGTACGCAACTACGGCCGCATGATGGAAAGGCGCGTGTTGTTTGCCACCGGGATCGCCTACGAGACGCCCATCGACAAGATCGAAAAAGTGGCTCCCCTGATTCGCGAGATCGTGGAGGCACAGGCAGACACGCGTTTCGACCGCAGCCATTTTGCGAAGCACGGCGCAGCGTCGCTGGATTTCGAAACGGTGTACTACGTGCGCTCGCCGGACTACAACCACTACATGGACATCCAGCAGGCGATCAATCTGCGCCTGCACCGGGAGTTTACGCAGCTGGGAATTGAGTTTGCGTATCCCACGCAGAAGCTGTTCCTCGCGGCCGTACAGCAGGCACAGGCCGCTTGAGGTTCAACCCGAGTGGCTGTTCAGTGCGTTGAGCCGGGCGTTCAAGTCGGCGAGAAACTGATCCGCCCACGCGGCAATACTGTTGACCTTCAGTGTGGCCAGCAGCGCGGCGTGTCGCTCGCGCCGCTCACTCAGGGACATCGTCAAGGCCGTTTGGATCGCATGGCCAACGGCGCGTGGATCGTACGGGTTGATCTGAACGGCGGCTGTCAGCTCCCGTGCCGCTCCTGCCAGGGCCGAAAGCACGAGCACACCGGGATCGTGAGCATCCTGCGCTGCGAGATATTCCTTGGCGACGAGATTCATCCCGTCGCGCAGTGGTGTGACGAGCCCGACCTGCGCGGCTCGCATGAAGCCCATCAGCACGTTATGTGGAAAATTCCGATTGAGATAACGAATAGGTGTCCAGTCGGTATCCGCGAATCGACCGTTGGTCCGTCCGGTCGCCTGTTCGAGCGCACGGCGAATCTCCGCGTATGAGGACACGTCCTTGCGCGACAGCGGCGCCATCTGCAAATAGGTGATCCTGCCTCGATTGTCCGGAAAGGCCTCGAGGAACTCCTCATACGCAGCGAAGCGTTCAACCAGCCCCTTGCTGTAGTCGAGGCGGTCGACTCCGATAATGAGTTTCCGGCCGAGCAGACTATCGACCATCTTCTGAACGATTTCACTGCCACGAGCCGCTACGGCCTGGCTCTGGATTGCATCGACATCAACACCGATGGGATATACGCCGGCACGTAATCTCCGCTCGCCGACACGGATATGTTGCTCATCCGCCATGCATGCGTCGCCGAACACATGCCTCACCGCGGAATGAAACGACTCGAGATCGCCGCTAGTCTGGAATCCAACGACGTCGTAAGCAGCGAAGTCACGCACGAGCTCCGCGTGCGTCGGCAGCACTCTCAGTGTCTCTATATACGGAAATGGCGTATGCAGGAAGAACCCGATAGGTGCGCGAACGCCAAGCTCGCGCAAACGGCAAGCCAGCGGAATCAGGTGATAATCGTGCACCCAGATGACATCATCGGGCTGCAACAACGGCAGCAGCCTCTGAGCGAATTGACGATTGACACTTTCGTAGGCTTCGCGCTCTTCGGGCCGGAAACGAAACTTGCTGGGCATGTAGTGGAACAATGGCCACAACGCATCGTTGGCAAATCCGTTGTAATAGCGATGAAACTCCTCGCGCTGCAACTCGATCGATGCGTAGGTGACGCTATCGCGAACGAGAATCTGCGCTGCGCCCGGCTCCCCATCGGTCAGATCGCCGCCCCACCCGAACCACATACCGCCAGTGCGCTGGATGGCGCTCAAGACTCCGACCGCAAGGCCTCCGGGCGCAGTTGTCTTGCGCGGACCGGCGATACGATTTGAAACGCAGATAACACGCGTTCCCAACGACGTCATTCCACGAGCACGGGTGACGAAGGAATCGGTCGAATTCGCATCAACAATAGCTCCTTGTGAATGTGTTTGGCTCGAGCGCCAACGCCGGGGAGCGATCTGCGGCGTGGAGCGGACCGAGATCAAAGCCGCGATGTTCTGTGGCTTATCGCGAATCGGCCTCGAACCATACTGCGATTTGCCGCTACGCTCAACCCTCGGTCAAGACTCAACAACGGCGCAGCGAGAGCTTCCGCGGAAACTCGCACAACTGACGCAGCCAGACTTGGAAATCGTTGCAGTATGTCTCGTGATCACGGCATTGATGGGCTATGTGAATCATCGTTTCGTCGGGCTGCCAACAACCATCGGTGTGATGAGCATCTCGCTGGTGCTGTCATGTGCATTCGTCGCGCTGGATCAGTTGGGGTTTAGCTCGCTGCGAATACGAGGCACCTTGGCTTGCGTCGATCGATTTCTCGGACGTGTTGATGCAGAGCATGCTTTCATTGCTTGTGTTTGCGGGTGCGCTGCACGTCGACTTGAACGACCTGAAATTGTATCGCTGGCAGATCGGCATTCTCGCCGTCATCGGCACGACGATTTCTACGGTCCTCATCGGCTTCGCGGTCTGGTACTGCCTGCCGCTCGTCGGCCTGAACCTTCCATGCCTTACTGTTGCGCATTGGCGCGCTCATATCGCCGACTGATCCGCTTGGCCTTCCCTTCGAAACGCGCCAGGCTACCGACAGCAGACGCCGTACGCCGCTGTGGCGGCAAATTTCGCGATTCTGTAACCGAACAACTCCTTCCGACGAACTCCTATATATCTATATATAGAGAGTCGGAGAAGCATTGTGGAAGTGAGTGGAAAGCGGATCCTCATTACCGGCGGATCCAGCGGCATCGGGTTCGAACTCGCACGTGCCTTGATGGCCCATGGTGGACGGGTATTGATCACCGGCCGCAGAATCGACTACGTAACCAATGCTGTGCAGCGGCTCGCAGCTGACGGAGACATCAGCGGCGTTGTTGCCGACGTAACCACTCCCGAGGGTCGTGCCGCCAGCTTGAGCCACGCGCACGATGCGTTCGGTGGCCTGGACATCCTCATCAATAACGCCGGCGGCGTTCGGGCTGGGCGCCTGAATGCGCTTAGCGAGGATGAGATCCGCGCCATGATTGAGGTCAACCTTACCGGCCCGATGCTACTCACACGAGCGGCCCTGCCGAGCTTGCGCAAAAGCGGCCAAGGATTGATCGTCAACGTCAGCTCTGGCATCGCGCTACTCGCGCTTCCTTTTTACACTGCTTATGCCGCCACAAAGGCAGGCATCGCGAGCTTCGGGGAAGCGCTGCGTCGCGAGCTTGCAGGCGAGGGCATAGATGTTCTCACCCTCTTCCCCACCGCGACCGACACGCCGATGATGAAGACTTCTGGCATGCATCCACCAAACGGCCGCGAGTCGGCGGCCGACGTTGCCCGCGAGACAGTCGAGGCGATTGTTGCGAACCGGCGCGAAGTGGTCCGCGGCGATGCCGACCGCTTGGCCATGATTGCGACCAATAAGGCGGATCCCGCTGCCGTCGACGCAGCGCTGCAGCCGATGAAGGAGGCGCTCGAACGCGCGGCCGTAGATCATTCGGCGCTCTAATTTGCATCCAGCCGCATCGAACCTGCGTGACTGTCACTCGGATCACATCGAACTCGTCGGTCCCCGATCCGCGTCCAATGGCCGTCCCGCAAACACCCAGGATTCATCGGACCTGCGCCGGCAGCGATGAAATCCTTTTGGGAATTCGACAAATCAGCATTCACCGAAGGCGCACTGACAGCTGCGCAGACGCAGATTGTCGCCGTAGCGTTCGCACTCACCACGCCATGCCCCTATCGTACTGAGATCCATACCAAAGCGGCGCGCGACGCCGGTGCTACAGATGCCCAACTCACCAGGGCGGCCGTCGTGGCTGCTGCCATGCGCGCCGGCGCTGCCGTCACTCATGCCTCGCACCTGTTCGGGGCGGATACATGATCTATCATGCTTGGAACGTCCCATGATGAAAGTGCGACAGTGACATTTCGCGGGGAATACTCCGGAATTGGTGCGCAGTAGGCCTCGGCCACCCTGCATCGAAAAGATCCCGACAATGGCTGCTAACGAGCTTCGTCAACGGTATGAGGTTACGGTTCGTGGCCTCCAGCGGATCGTCGAGAGAATGGAGCGTGAAGAGGCCGATCGAGAAGTGATCGCGCGAGCCGTGCATGCCGAACGCCTAACCATCGCGAAGGCTTTCAAGAATCTCCCCCCCCGAGCCTCTCCGCTCAGCCCTGATCGAGCGCACAGTTGCCACATACGGGAATTTCTCGGGCCCGTCGATCGAGCTGCTCCGAGAGCGAGGAAAGTCACGGGACGACATCATCGAAAGCGCCCTGCGAACCGGTCGATTGCCCACCTAGGTCTGTTCTGCGTGTAGCCTGAGCCCGGGCGGCACCGTGTTAGACTGTCATAGGGGTGGCAGTGCAGATCAGCGAAAAGCAACTTCGAGCAATGATGCTTAGTGGCCTCGAGGGCGACGGCCAAGCGCACGCCGCCTTGCTGTCAGCGCTCGTCCCTATTCTTCGCTCGTTCTATCGCCGACGCGTACCGGGCGGCGGCGATTTCCTCGACGACATCGAGGATCTCGTGCAAGAAACGCTGATCGCCGTCCACAGCCGCAGAGATAGCTACGACCGAACCCGTCCGTTCACCGTATGGCTGTTCGCCATTGCCCGCTACAAACTGATCGACAACCTGCGGCGATGCCGAGCCATGGAGCCGGTGGAAGACCTGCTAGACATACTCGTCGCCGAGGGATTCGAGGACGCGACGTTGGCGCGAATGGACTTGAAACGGCTGTTGGAGATCCTGCCCGCCAAGCAGGCCAAGGCGATCTGGGACACTAAGATCGACGGCCTCAGCGTGGCGGAGGCTGCCAACAGCTCCCGAATCAGCGCATCCGACCTCAAGATCTCCGTCCACCGCGGCCTTCGGACGCTCGTCGCTCGCATTCGAGGTGGGCAATGAGAAGGACCGAAGAACTCATTCGACAGCTCGCCATGGATGTCAAGCCGGTGCGCAGTCATGCGATCGGCTGGCGGATCGCCGTGGGAATTCTGGGCGGCGGAGCGATCAGCCTGCTTTTGCTGATCGCTGTGTTCGGAATACGGCCCGATCTGCACGAGGCGCTTCGGGACTTCTCCTTCTGGGTGCGATCGCTTTACACCGTCTCGCTGGGCATCGGCGCGATGTTCGTGACGGCCAGCCTCGCGAGGCCGGACAACGTTCGGGCCCATTGGCTCTGGCTGCTGGTCGTTCCAGTCTTGTTGTTGACCGGCATCGGCATCGGCGAAATGGCGAACGTGCCCCTGAGCAACTGGCAATCGCTTTGGCTCGGGCGCTCCTGGAAGGTTTGCCCGTGGCGAATCCTGATGCTGTCGGCGCCGATTTTCGCAGGCATGTTGTGGGCCTTCCGCAGGTTTGCGCCGACGCGCCTGCCATTGGCGGGAGCGGCGGCTGGTCTCACGGCCGGTGCCTGGTCGGCCACCTTATACGGTCTGTATTGCCAGGAAGAGTCCGCGATCTTCGTGCTGACCTGGTTTACGCTGGGTATGCTTCTGGCCGCTTTGCTCGGCGCCTTCCTGGGTCGACGACTGCTACGGTGGTAAACCGTCGCAGCTGGATCACGACGAAATGGCTGCATCAACTCTGCGCATTCTGAGTTACCTGCGGCGCAGCGCCCTAGGGCGCAAGCACACGCACGAGATCACCATCGATGATGGAATCCGGCGGGTTGTCGATGACGCGCTCCGAAAGCGCGAGTCCGGTCGTGACTTCGAGCGTCTCACCCCAATCTCGGCCAATGGAAATGTGACGAAGCGAAACCTTGCTGTCCTGCGCTACGGTAGCCACCAATGTGCCATCGCTACGGAACAGCACCGCGCTTGCTGGAATCACCACCGCCTGCGGCATGTCGGCGACAGGAACGCGGACCTGCGCATATGCTCCTGGCTTGAGCTCGGCCCGAGGATTGGCCGCCTGCATTTCGACCAACATCGTTCCGGACTCGCGATCGACCGCGCCATCGGTGCGAATCACGGTCGCATCGAAGTCCTTTCCAGGATACTCCGGCAGCGACAGTTCCACCGACTCGCCGATCCTGACCTGCCCCGAGAAGGATTGAGGAACGCGCACATAAATTCGCATCCGATGGATATCGGACACCGTGAATAGTGGCGCCGCCGCGGCATCTCCAACCGTTACCAATTGCCCGATCTGTGCTTGGCGCAGCGTAATCACCCCAGCAAACGGTGCGACGATCCGCCCGAATCCCACCAGCGCGCTCAATCGAGCAACATTCGCGGTCGCGGCATCGACTGCCGCTCGTTTCGCCGCGAGATCTCCGATGCGTTCGTCATTCTCCTGTTTGGAGACCGCCTTCTTCTCGAGCAACCCCTGCCAGCGTATAGCCGTCGATTCGGCAAGGATCCTGTTTGCTTCGGCGGTCTTGAGTTCCGCCTGCGCCGCAGCGAGCTGCTGCTCCACTTCGGGCGCGTCGATCGTCGCGAGCAATTGCCCTGCATCGACCGATGCGCCGATATCCACCAGCCAGCTGCTCACGTAGCCGTTGGTCCGAGCATATATAGGAGCGCTGTTCAGCGCCTGCACACTGCCCGGTAGAACCAGCCCATTGTTCGCCCCTTGCGACTTGGGCTGAATCAGGGCAACCGTCGGAATCGATTGATCGACCGTCCAGTTCGCGAGACTTTCGTGCGCATCGCGACGGGCGACAATGCCCCATGCAACCACGATCGCCGCGATGGAAATAGCAACGATCGCAGGGCCTCTGAGTGACCGCGGAATGCACTCCGACGACGCAGACGGTGGCTCGACAGGTCCTGCGACATCATGCATGGATTGGCTCCGGACAGAGAGTCGCAGGGTCGCGGCGGACCTTACGATGAGCGATGCTGAAAACAACGGGAACGAAGATGAGGGTGGCGCACGTAGCCACCAGCAACCCACCGATCACGGCGCGGCCGAGCGGCGCGTTCTGCTCACCCCCTTCACCAAGACCGAGCGCCATCGGTAGCATGCCGACGATCATCGCGAGCGCGGTCATGATCACAGGACGAAAACGGGCGATGCCGCTTTCGAGCGCCGCCTGAGTGGCATCGCCCAAGTGCTGCAATTTATCGCGCGCGTAGCTCACCACCAGGATGGAATTGGCGGTCGCCACACCCATGCACATGATCGCGCCAACCAGCGCGGGGACCGACAAGGGCGTGGCGGTGACGAACAGCATCCAGACGATGCCCGCCAGCGCGCCAGGCAATGCGGCAATGATGACGAGCGGATCGACCCAGCTCTGGAAGTTCACCACGATCAGCAAGTAGATGAGCACGATCGCGCCGAGCAGGCCGAAGAACAACCCGGAGAAGGCAACGTTCATGGTCGCGTACTGGCCGCGCAGCACCGCTGCCGTGCCTTTAGGCGCTTGCGCTTTGAGGCTGCCGAGCGCCTTTTCGATGTCACCGCCGATCGCGCCCAGGTCGCGACCGGCAGCCGCTGCGTAGATGTTGAACGTGTTTTGACTGTTGTAGTGGTTGACCACGGCATAGGTATTCTCTCGACTGAAGCTTGCCACTCCGCCCAGGATCTGCGAGCGCGTCGCTTCAGCCCCCGTCACGGGAATGCTGCTCAGCTCGCTCAACGATCGCACCCGATATTCGGGCGCCTGCGCCGCGACCGCATAGCTCACGCCGTTGTCCGGATTGAGCGCATAGATCGGCGCCGTTTGCGACGTGCCCGCCAGTGCGTTGGACACGCTGGCGGTCACATCGCGCTCGGTCAGCCCGAACTGCCCGATGCGCGTGCGGTCGACGTTGACGCGCAATTGCGGATAGCTGGCTGATTGCTGAATACGCGCATCGGCCACGCCGGGAATGGTTCTAATTGTTCGCAGAATCTGCTGCGCGTAGGCGAAACTGGCCGCGGCGTCTTTGCCCGTCACCCTAATATCGATCGGAACCGGCGTGCCGAAGTTGAGAATCTGGCTGGTCATGTCCGCGGGCAGGAAGCCAAAAGTCATACCCGGAAATGCCCGCGGCAATTGCTCGCGCATGCTTTTGATGTAATCCGCCGTCGGGCTGTGCCCTCTTCGCAACGAGATCAGAATGTCGCCTTCCTGCGGCCCGACCGTGCCGGAGTTGTTGTACGCCGAATTCAGCGCTGAGACCGGCAACCCGATGTTGTCCACGATGGTGACGAGTTCGTCGGCGGGGATGATTCGACGGATCCGCCGCTGTACGCGGGCGAATGCCGCTGCGGTATCTTCGATGCGTGTCCCAACGGGTGCGCGAACATGAAGCGCAATCTGCCCCGCATCGACGGCCGGAAAGAAATCCCGGCCGAGCCAGGCGGTCAACAAGAATGTCAGGGCGACGATAGCGCTAAAGCCGAAAACGAAGGCCTTTCTCCGTCGCAGTGTTCTCGCCAGCAAGGCCCCGTAGTTGTCGCGCACGCGCTCGAACCATGCCTCGAAAGCATATTGCAACCGCATCAGCCGATGCGTCGATTCCCGGCTGCCTGCAGCGCGAGGCTCGAGCAGATACATTGCCATCGTCGGCACCAGCGTGTACGACAGGATGAATGAACCGGTCATCGCGAACACCACTGCCAGAGCGAGCGGAACAAACAGGAAACCCGCGACGCCCGGCAGGAAGAACATCGGCACGAAAACGATACAGATGCACAGCAGCGACAGAAAGGCCGGCTTGATGATCTGCGCCGCACCATCCTGTATCGCCTCGATCACCGGCTTGCCGTGCGCGAGATGATGGTTGATGTTCTCGATGGTCACCGTGGCATCATCGACCAGGATTCCGACCGCCAGGCTCAAGCCGCCAAGCGTCATGATGTTGAACGTGTTGCCAGTCACGCCGATGAGAATAATCGCGAACAGGACCGCCAGTGGAATCGAGATTGCGATGACTGCTGTCGAGCGCCACGACCCGAGGAACAGCAGAATCATCAGAGACGTGAGCGCCGCGGCAATCAAGCCCTCTTTCACCACTCCTTGAATGGCCGCGCGTACGAACAGAGACTGGTCGCCGATCGGCGTGACTTTGAGCGATGACGGCAGTGTGGCAGTCACATCGGGCAGCCTGTCGCGTATTCCCTGGATGATGGACAGCGTCGAGGTAGCGCCGCTCTTGAGCACGGTCAACAATACCGAGCGCGCGCCGTCCATCCGCACCAAGCTTTGCTGAGGCGCGGCTCCATCGCGAACATGGGCGACGTCCCGCAGATAAATGGTTGCACCGTTGATGGTCTTGACCGGCAGATCGTTGAAGTCTTCGGCCCGTCCCGGCGCATTGTTGAGCGCAACGTTGTACTGATATGCGCCGATCTTTACGAAACCCGCCGGTGTGATCTGCGTTTGCGCAGCGATCGCCTCGCCGATGTCCTGCGCGGATAGTCCCGTCGCCAGCAGCGCCTGCGGGTCGATGTCGATCTGGACCTGGCGCTGCTTGCCACCGGAAGGAAAGGCCATCGCTACCCCGGGCACGGTGACCAGCTGTGGGCGAATCTGGATCTGACCGAGGTCGAATAGTCTCTGCTCCGACAATCCTTGCCCGGAGAGCGCCAGCTGCAGTATCGGCACTGTCGATGCGTTGTAGTTCAGCACCAACGGCGGCGTCACGCCTGGCGGCAACTGCTTGAGGATGTACTGTGAAATCGCCGTCACCTGAGCCGTCGCGGTCTGAATGCTCACGCCCGGATGAAAATAGATTTTCACCACGCCGATACCCTGCATCGACTGACTCTCGACGTGCTCGACATCATTGACGGTGGTAGTGAGCACACGCTCGAACGGCCCGATGATGCGTCCGGCCATATCCTCGGGAGACATGCCGTTGAACTGCCATGCCGTGGCGATTACCGGAACGCCAATCTGGGGGAAGATATCCACCGGCGTTCTGAGCGCCTGCAGTACGCCGAGAATCGCGATCAGGATGGCCATCACAATGAAAGTCAGCGGTCGAGCGAGCGCGGTCTTGACTATGCCGATCACGTTTTCCTCACCAATGAGAACAGCGACCGCGACTCCACGCTGGCGACACTCCGGTCGATTCTCACGGTCACCTCGCCGACGACCTGGGCTGACCCTTGGGGAACACGAACGTGGAGAGCACGGTCAAACTCTCGGTGTAAGGCTCTCTGGCGGGGTGAGCCGCTTTGGGTTCGGGTAGCATTAGAAGTAGTACGGCCTATTCCTCGCTTCGGTTACACATTCGAGTAACCGGACGCAGAGTTGGCGCGAACTACGCAAGGCGATTCAATCATCCACCGATGGAGGCCGCGTTAAAGGGGCGATTCGCTTCTGGCCCCACGGCAGGTTCTCACCACTGGATCTACTGCCGAATCATACTGTTAGTCTCACGCACGCTCGTCACTAAGGAGGCGAGCACGAGTGTCGAACACTGCAATCGTGCTGGCGTGGCGCCCTTTGAGCTTATGAGCTTAGAGGGAAATCCAGAGCGGATGGATGTGGGTGCGTGCTATCGACCTAACTAATCTTGTCAGGATTGACGCCGCTCGTACTCAGCTTCTTCGTCGAAGGTACAGACCGCTTCAGGAACGGCTTGCAGTCTCTCGTGAGGGATCGGCGAGCCACTCAAATCGGAAAGCCCGTACGTCGCGTCAGCGATCTTCTCTAGCGCACGATTCACACGTGCCAGGCGGGCAACATCGTGAACCACGAGATTGCCGGCAAGTTCCAGGGCGGCGAGTTTCTGTCCATCCTCCCCATATTCGCGAGCCATGCCTGCCGCCTCTTCATTCACCTGGGACTCCTCGCTCTCTTGAGTTTGCGCAACCGCAAGCAATGCGGCGCGTAGCTTCACGAGACTGTGGCGCTGTCGCTCGAGAAACTCACCGGTCAGGAAGCCAGAATTACTCATCATCATGTCTCCACAAATCCGCTAGTTGGGCCGAACTGCAGTTGGTCGGAATCGTCACGTATTGTGCAGTGAGCCAATGTCGCACCACCAGTTGCGACACTATACTAACCACAATACTCCGTATGAACCTGGAATTGTCGAGCGGCGAGCTACGTACGTGGTTCGGCCTTTGCTGTGCGGCCTTTTTTACGCCCTGATCCTCGCTGCGATTGTGGATAAGAATCGCACATGGGATTTCGCTCTAAGAGTCCACTTCGTCACGGCGGGTTTGCCGCCAGTCTTGGCGCTGACGGTATATCTGTCATACGCATTGGCAGCGTCAACCACCGCCCTGTTCTGGCAGGCCGGCACCTGGGCGGCGGCAGCTGCGTCCGCATGCTTAGAGCGGCGTCGACGCCGAACGCTCGGGACCGATCGCGCAGCGGCCGGCTCCCTTGGCATTATTAAATTCACTCTGAATGCAGTGATCCGGCCGATGGCGTTGTTCGGGCTGCCCTCAGCCATCGATGTGACTAGCATCGGTCTCGTCAGATGGAGTGCGTCGACCGGTTGTCCAGGAATTTTCTCGCGAGCGAGTGATAGACGCCTTCGCGACAGATAAGCCGCGATGCGCCATGGGCAAGCAGCGCCGCTGCCATCAGTGGCATCAGCATTGCACGATCGTCGGTCATCTCGTTGACGATCACAAACGCGGTAATAGGTGCCTGAACGACGCCGGCGAGGTACGCCACCATGCCGAGGAGCATGAGCGCGTGAATGTCCACTGCACCCAGAAGCGGCGCGAGGTCGGCGCCGAGTCCTGCACCGATGGACAGCGAGGGAGAGAAAATACCTCCAGGGATACCGCTGATGGATGTCAGTACGGTCGCGGAAAATTTCAGGAGCACGAAGCTCGGATGCAGCGAGCCTTCCCCATCCATTGCAGCGCGCACCTCGGAATAACCCGTCCCGTACACGCTATTGTGCGATAACGCACCACAAACAACGACACCGAGGCCGCAGAGTGTGGCGAACCTGACGGCACCGAGTTTCGGCCCGGAGATAATTCTGCGAATCCACAGGGCATTCCCTGCAGCAATGATCATACGACTGAACATGCCGCCCGCCATGCCGCCGACCAATCCACACAAAATCACGGCAAACCAGTCCGCGCGTCCGATGGAAGCCGAGGTCGAGCCAAAGTACGTGTAGTTGCCCAGAATGGCCATGGCAGTGAGACCGGCGGTGATGACCGCAGCAAGAATCAGTCCGATCGTATGGCGCTCGAACGAACGACTCATTTCCTCGATGCCGAACATGATTCCGGCCAACGGCGCGTTGAATGCGGCGGCAACACCCGCTGCCCCTCCGGCAACGATCAGGCCTGACTGTGCGCGCTGAGTCAGCTTGCCCGCTGCGAACATGATGGCCGCTCCAATCTGCACCGTTGGACCTTCTCGTCCTGCGGATGCGCCACATAGCAGCCCGAGAAGCGTCAAAGCCAGTTTTCCGAACGCCACCTTCAATGATACGAGCCGGCCGCGCCGCTGCGGATCAGCAGTTCGATGCGCAGCAATAGTCTGCGGAATGCCACTGCCCTGGGAATTGGGGAACCAGCGACCGGCAATGAAGGCGGAAACGCCAAAACCGATGGGCGTCAGCAGCCACGGTAGCCATTGGTAAGCAGCCTCGGTTGCCGCAAAGAGGTGTTGAGCCAGATCCGCGAGCCGCGCCAACAGAGCAGCACACGCGCCGACAGCGATGCCACCGATGACGAAGAGGGACCGTCGGCGCCAGTGTTCCGACCAGGCCAGCAACACGCGTCGACGATGATTGGCGCCAGCGAGCCGCCTGAAGGTATGGGGCAAGTGCATCTGCGCATTCTAACCACCATGGAGGCCGAATCGGCGCCCGCGATTAGCTCTGCTGGTGTGTAGCGAGGAGAACAGCCTCTTCCCGCTCAATCCATCAGGATGGCGGCTGTGGCGGCGGCGGCATGAATATTCTGAAGTAGAAGCCCGGCGCAGCTCGCAAAGTCACTTGTGAGGACCGACAGACCAGACCCATCAAGCCGAAACGCACCGTCTTGGTGAAGTTGCGCCGCCCCGCATCGCGACACCGGTCCTCGAGGACGGTCGCATCGATTTCGTGCACGCCGCCGTGCGCGCGACGCCGTCAGGAGGACCGACCGATCAGGCGTAGGCGTCGATGGACCCTGAGCGTGACGTCGAAGAAACGGTGGAATCGACGCTTTCCGTGGGTCGCGCGCCCTGCACGCCCAGGCGCGCTTCGATCTGCGCGATCTGTGTCTCCAGGCGCTGGATGTTGCGCTTGCCGACGTCGGTCTCGGCCGAAGCGCAATTGACGCATGCAGAGTGCTCCTTGCGGAGCTTTTCCAGTTCGACCTTCATCCCTGGCGCCGTTGCAGTGGTCTGCGTGGCGACCCCGGTAGAGGCGGCGGGTGCGGCAGAAATGGTCATCGTGTCGAGTTCGCGTGTCGCAAAGCGCTGATTCGTGTTAGCGGCAGCAAACGGGAAAGCTTTAGTGCTGGCCTTCATGAGCTTTCCTGAAGCGCATCGCACGCTCCGCTTGTCTCCTGCAGGGCTCCAAGCTTCAGACATCAACCCGAATATGGCCGCGATGCCCATCGTCGCAAGTCATAAATCCATTTTTTTGACACGGCCATCGCCAATCGCCTGTCGAAACGGCAGTTGGATACGTAGCCCAATCGCTTCTCGGAGCTGAGGCGGGGACTATCACCACTTGCCCGCCACCCGCCATTTAATCCATCACACCGCCTTGGTAGCGGGAGGGAAATCGATCTCTGTCTGACTCGCATTGTTCATGGAGCTGGTGAGCAGGAACGTGCCGCCAGTGCGATGATCTCCACGATGTTGGCATCGGATCATCCGGCGGCAGCACGAACGGCGGCGAATTCCCCATCGGACACCTTGCCGCGCGTCTCGATCAACCGCCTCGCACAGTGGATTGCCGCTTCGCTTGGGGTCGCTCGATCGCCCTTCGCGGTCCAAACCAATCTCCTCCGGCGCAATCCTGGCAAGATTCGTCGCGATGTAACGGTCGGCCTCGCGATCGTCCGCACGGTGTCGCGGTAACTGTTCGGTTGGCCGTCGAGTCCGGCCAACAATGCAGGCGGGCTCGCGCAGGACCGGCACCTCCAGGCTGTGCACTACGCCACCCGATCTGACACAATGATCCAGCATGGTTGCCAAAGCGCTGTCCGACACCTTCAACCGATTCTTCGAGTCCGAGCGCTCGGGCGGAATCCTACTGATTGCTTGCACGGCACTTTCTCTCGCGCTGACGAATTCCCCGATCGGTGCAAGCTACCTGAGCTTCTGGCACCGGGAAATCGCTGGCCTCAGCATCGAGCAATGGATCAACGATGCATTGATGGCGATCTTCTTCCTGCTGATCGGGCTGGAACTCGAACGCGAGCTTTACGTCGGGGAACTATCCAACTTCCGTAACGCCCTGCTGCCGATCGTCGCGGCCGTCGGCGGCATGCTGGCTCCGGCGTTGATTCACTTCTCGTTCAACGCCGGGATGCCCACGCAGACAGGCTTTGGCATTCCGATGGCCACAGACATTGCTTTTGCACTCGGTGTGCTGGCGGTTCTCGGTGATCGCATTCCGGCTTCGTTGAAAGTCTTCGTCGTCGCATTTGCCGTCATAGACGACTTGGGTGCTATCGTCGTCATCGCAGTCTTTTACACAGCGCAGTTGTCGATCTGGTATCTCGCTGCTGCGCTCGCCGTCTGGATCTTGCTCTTGGCTCTGAACCGAGTGTTCCGGATCATGTCGCTCGTCCCCTATCTTCTGGGCGGCGTCTTGATCTGGTTTCTGGTGCTCAAGTCGGGCGGGCACGCAACCATTGCCGGTGTCATGCTGGCCTTCGCCATCCCATTTTCGTCACGGGATGGTGACAGTAAGTCGCCATCACATCGCCTCGAGCATCTCCTGCACAGGCCTGTGGCGTTCGTGATTCTTCCGATCTTTGCACTGGCGAATACCGGTATCGTCATTTCGTCGGGCTGGTTGGACGATCTGACCAATGCCAACAGCCTCGGCATCATTGTCGGCCTGATCGTGGGCAAACCACTCGGAGTTACGCTGCTGTGTTCTCTGGCCGTGGCGCTCGGAATGTGCCGGCTGCCGCCGGATCTGAAGTGGCCACATGTGATAGGTGCCAGCATCCTAGGCGGAATCGGATTCACGATGTCCATCTTCATCACGAACCTCGCGTTCGCAGGAAACGCTGCAGAGATCAACGCCTCAAAAATTGCAATTCTGTTGGCCTCACTGGCAGCGGGATTACTTGGTCTCGCGTGGCTAAGATCTCTGCCTGCTGCCGAGCCCAAAGCGCATTGAAAATGCAGTGGCATAGCCGGAATAGCCACCAAATCGACGGGCGAGCCCATGCCCATGCCCATGCCCATGCCGACATCGATGCCTTCACCGAGCGAGAACTGCACCGGGATCGTGTGTTGCAGCCGGCCTTCGGCGACTTTCTTACCGTTCGTGCTCATGATGATCTGACCGCCCTTGCCAATGCCGCCGCCGTCGTACTTGATCTCGACGACGAGCTTCGTCTTGCCCTTAGGTAGCGGGTCCTTTGCAGCGAACGTCGTGCGCTCGACACTCTGAATTCATCCGCTCGCTGGCGCCAGTCAAACGGCAGTACGCTGTACTTCGCCGCTTCTACCCACCACAGATCCTGCAGCTCGCGCAACTTGTCTGGATATTTGGAAACGAGATCCCGTGCCTGAGAGAAATCCTCTTCGACGTTATACAGCTCCCACCGTGCCTTATCGGGATCCCAATCCTGTCGGTTCGGATCCCATGGAACGAATGACGCTGAAGCAGCCATCCAGCAGCGTGATCGCGATCAAGACGAGATGGCAGCGTTGGACGCTACGTATCGCCGCAAATTGAACTCCTACAGTCGATTCTGTATCGTCAGCGGCGATCTGCGAGAGCATCGGCTGGGAGGAGCGCCTTGGATTCATTGCGACGCGCACTTATATCAATAGGCGCAGTCGCCATACTCGCGGCAAGCGTCCATCAAGAGGCGGCTGCTGGGGCGAAGGCGACCACACCAGAGTCTGTGCCACCACTGTCCGACAAGCCGAGAGATAAAATATATTTCAGCCGGCTCGGTCCTTCGCAGTCCGAACTGTTCATCGCTAGCCTCGACGGCACCCACGAACGGCAACTCTTGCCGAGCTCTTCGGTCGACTACAACGCGTCATTTTCCAAGGACGGTCAATGGGTGGTCTTCACCTCCGAACGCGCGGGGTCCAGTGATATCTATCGGGTCCGCACCGATGGCACTGGCCTTGAGCGTCTGACCGACAGCCCTTGGTTTGACGATCAAGCGGCGCTCTCACCCGATGGTAGAACCGTCGCATTTGTATCCACCCGAGAGCACGGCACGGCCGATATCTGGCTTCTCGACCTTCGCACTCGCCGATCTCGAAACCTGACACATGGCAGTGGCGGAAATTTCCGTCCCAGTTGGTCGCCGGACGGCAAGACGATAGCGTTCACATCAGACCGAGGCGAGCCACACCGCCGCAACGATCCCATATGGGAGTTGATGCACTTCACGGCTCTCTACACGATGAACACCGACGGTCTCGGCCTGCGTCGCCTGACGCCGGTGGATGAAGTTGCGGAAAGCCCGAAATGGTCGCTGGACGGCAACCGGATCATCTACACGCATCGGACCGACGATCAGCATCCTCGGCAGATCATCGCGATCACGCTGCAAACCGGCGCCAAGGAAATGATCGTCGAAGGCCTGCCCGGCGGCCCCTCGGTTTCACCGCAATACATAAGTGACCGCGAGGTGGCTTACACAACGGCAGGGACGCTTCGATATACCTCAGACCGTCAAGGAAGTGACCCGATCCACGCCATCCACCCGACGTGGTCCCCAGACGCAACGGAAGTGGTCTATGAGAGGATGATTGCGGAGCCTTCGGCGACCACGCCTGTCATCGCGGCTAACAGCATCAATCCGAGGTTTGAGCTATTTCGTACCGGCAGCTTTGCGACGTTCTCATCGGACGGTCGCCAGTTCCTGGTCAGCGGCAATCTACTGCCATCGGGGAATCGCAGCATCGCTATCATGGACGCGAGCGGCGCAAACCCTCGAACGATTTTCCAGGACAACAAGCTCGGGGTCGGCGGAACATCGTGGTCGTCCGACGGCAGCTTGATCGCGTTCGGTTTGGGAGGCTTTTTCGAACGGCCGGTTACTCCGGCTCGGTTAGCAACTATTCGATCCGACGGGTCCGATTTCCGTGTGCTGATCCAGGGTAACGGCAGCAGCGGTCTGCCCAGCTTCGCACCGGACGGGGGACGGCTGGTATTCCGAGCCCTTGGAAAGGATGATCAAGGCCTGAGGATATTGTCACTCGCTGATATGAAGCCCTCAACGCTTACTACCGCATGGGATAATTTCCCTTCGTGGTCTCCATGCGGCGACCGAATAGCCTTCACTCGGCAAGTCGCTGGCGATTTCGAGATCTTCACCATCAAAGCTGATGGCACGGACTTGCGCCAACTTACCCATGATCATGGCAACGATGCGCATTCGACTTGGTCGCCTGATGGTCAATGGATCATGTTCGCGTCCTCACGAATGGGTCGGAAGGACGATGATCCCGCCGGTCAACAACCTTATGGAGAATTGTTTGCCATTCGCGCGGACGGAACCGAGTTGCAACAGATCACCGACAACAGGTGGGAAGACGTAACGGGTGCGTGGCTGACTTCGAACGGCCTGCCACGCGACGAACCAGGTTGTGAGCGCACGCATTGAAGCACTAGGGCTTCAGACCGGCGGACATTCTTCGTCTGGCCAGTTGCGCTTATCCGGCCGGGTCCAGGTGCCTTCCCGTGCCGTCGTCGCGCGACGAACTGAGGATTCGTTTTTAGTCATTGCGAGCGCCGCCTTCGGGCGGCGTTTTCGTTTCACTGTGCTGTCTTCGCACGCCCGCCGCTGCCGGTCCTTTCCGAAAATATCGCGATAGCTGCTGCGCCTGGTCACATAACTCGATCATGTCCGGCCGAGGCAGGTATTTGTCTGTTTTTGTTCCATGGTAGCAATTGTTGTTAGTCCTACCCGCGCGCTACTGTGAATGCCGCTTTTGGGCGGCGCAGGTCCAGGTTCGATTCTGGCGAGGCGCCGAAGCAACCGTATGTGCTCGCGAAGGACAGAGAATGCAGGTTCAACAAGCAACGCCGAAGATGACCGTAGTAGACGACAACCCTACAACGGATATCTCCAGCGTCCTGTGGATCATGGCGTTCACCGCAGGCGCCGGTATCAGCAATGTCTTCTACGTGCAGTCGATGGTAGA
>DASYEW010000032.1:0-195783 GCA_036498785.1 Steroidobacteraceae bacterium
GCTACTCCAGTTTCATCTCCATCCGCACGTTGCCGCCTTCGCTTTTGCCCTCGGTGCGGTCGGCCGTGATGAATACCCGCTCGGCGTTGAGCTCGGTGTTCGCCAGCAGCGCATCTTGAACTGCGCGCGAACGTTGTTGCGCCAACGCTGTGAGTGCAGCTGTATCGGGTTGCAGCTTTTCGCGCAGTCCGTGCTCCAGAAATTGCAGCTGCGCGTCGAGATCGGCGGCTTTACCGGTCTTTTTATCGGCCAATGTTTCGGGTGGATATTCCGCTGCGGTGGTGACGACTTCCTTGTAGGCCTTCTCGAGCACGGCGAGGCGCTTGCGCTTGCCTGCATCGTCCGTCGCTGGTCCGCTTGCATCCGCCGGCACCCGCGCTGCCAATGCGGCCTGCGCGAGTGCTTCGCTGTCCTGCGCGGTGACGACCGTCAGCGGGACACTGAGCTTCAGCTGCGGTCGCTCGATCAGCGCCTTCGCGAGTTTATTCAACTTCTCCACCTGATCCGCGGGGAGTACCGCTGAGCCCGCTGGGAAATCAATGAAAGCCATCTCGTCGCCACCGCCGAACAGGGCGCCCAATGCAGCGAACGGAGCGGTCACGATCTTGGTCAGCAGGCCGAGGACGGCTTTCCAGATGATGGGGCCGAGGCGGAATTTCGGATCGTCCAGCGTGCCGCTTACCGGCAAGTTGACGTCGATCACACCGTTGCGGTCCTTGAGCAGCGCGATCGCGAGTTTCAGTGGGATCGGTGCCGCGTCCTTCGAATCGGTCTTGGCGCCGAACTCCAGGTTGTCGAGCACGATGTGATGCGCGGCGTCGAGCTTGCGGTCCGCGACCTTGTACTTCAGCTCGGTCGACAGTTTGCCCTTGCTGATGTTGTAGCCGGCAAACTTGCCCGAGTAGGGATTGAAGGTGGTGAGTTCCATGTTGCGGAAATTCATCGCCAGGTCGGTGTACTTCGCCGCTGCGAGCACGTTCACCTCGCCGGTGATATCGACCGGCGCGTACTTGTCCACTTTGCCCGCCAGCTTGACCTTGGCGCGCGATGCCGGATCGGAGGAAAGGCCACTGATCGTCCCGCTCAGGCCGAGAATGCCGGTGGCGAACGACGGCTGGATGGAATAGTCGGCGAAGTTCGCCGAGCCATCGACGATCCGGATCAGCTTGATGCTGGTCGGGAATGGTTTGGCCGCCGGGGGCGCTGGCTGGGTCGGCGCCGGTTTGATGGCTGCCTTGTCTTTGTTCGCGGCAGTTTCCTTCCCGTCTGCGGTCGCTTCTTCCGCCTCGGGAGGGGCGATCACCGCGCCGGGATTCAGCACGTGCACGACATTCAACGTTTTGTCTTTGGCAATGGTGACGCGCGCATACGGCTGCCGCGCCTCGATGCGGTCGATGCTCAGGCGATCAGGATTGAGCTGGAAGCCGATGCCGCTGATGGCGAGATCGCGCCACTTGATGAAGTCCTCATGCAGGAACTCATCGGTGGTTCGCAGATCCGCCACGCGCACGTTGCCGGTGAACTTCAGCGGCGGAGCATTGGCCGGTGTCGCCGCGTACGAGACATCGCCTTCGACACCGAGCTGGCCCGAGTGCAGCTTCATCGCCGTCACTTTTTCCAGGTAAGGCTGGATGGTCGCCAGCTCGAATCCCGCAAGGCCCAGGTGCAATTGCGTGTTCAGCGGTTCCAGTTGCACATTGCCGGTGGTCTTGAGCCGGCCTTTCGCACCGATCGACACGTCCGCGTCGATATCGAAACGAGCTGCCGGATCGTTGCTGAGGCCTTTCACAGTCAGCGCAATCGGCGTGAGCGCGAATTTCGCTGCTGGTTGCACGGAGCGGTCTTCAGCAAGAACGGTGGCTGTTTCGATCTTCAGGGTATCCAGCGCAACTTTCCAGGCGGGTGGCGCCGTCGCGCTCGCGGCTTCTGGCGTTGCGTCGGGAGCTGTCTGTGCGGTACCCGATTGGGTCACCGCAGGTGCGTTCGACTTGCTCGTGCTCGGCGTAGACGGATTGGCGGGTGTTGCCCCGAACAATCGTGACAGGCTCAGCGTCCCGTCTTTTTCCCGGGCAACATCGATGTGAGCGTCTTTGACGTTCACCTGTTGCAGCGTCACGGCATGATTCGCGTAAGAGAACTGCGTGCCTTGAACGTCGATGGTGGGCACGACAATGGGTGCGCTGGCGTTGTTGGTCCGCTGCGCAAGCTGCAGATCGCGGATGACGATGGTCGGCAGCGTCACATCCAGCGCAAACGGCTCCAGCGCGAATCGATAGTCGCCGTTGAGCGTGAGCGCGCCGTTCGCCAGCTTGAAGGGCACCGAGTCGTATAGATACGAGTCGATGGTGGCGGCCTTGAGGCCTGCGATACCGAATTGTCCGGTGGAGCCGAGCGGCTGCACGGTGAACTGTCCGGACCAGTTCAGTTGTTCGCCCGCCTGTGTCGTGCCGGCAAACTGGTAGGCGTTCGCGTAGCCGGCGTCGGTCTTGAAATCCGTCAGGCTGAATCTGATCGGCGCGACCGAGGCGGTAAACGGCTTGGAGTGCGTGCGATCCTCCAGTGCTACGCGCCCCTCGGTGACCGCAAACGTACCGATCCGCACCCGCATCGGTGCGGAGGGCTCTGCTGGCGGCGGTTCGGTGGCAGGCGGTGCGAGCTGGGCGAGATTGACCTTACCGTCCTTGGCGATGACCAGCTGGATATCGGGAGCGTCGAGGTGGACTTCCTGCAGGCTGACCGCACGTTGCCAGATCGAGGCCACGGTCGCGTTGACCAGCAGGTAGCGGAAGCTGACCAGCGGGGAGCCGTCGGACTCGGCCAGCCGGAAGTCGTGGATCCGCGCCTCCAGCGTGTACGGATTGAAGCGGATTTCTCCGATGGAGATCTGCCGGTGCAGAGTCTCGGTAACGTATTTCGTGAGCTGGGTGCGCGCTATGTATGGAACCAGGAAGAATCCTGCCAGCGTGTACAGGACCAGCAAGCCCGCCACCACACACAACGCAATCCAGTGCAGTCGCACCAGGGTCAGCAAGGGTGTCAGAAGTGTGCGGGCTTTATTCATCTCAGGCTGGAGATCTAGCGCAAGCCAGGACCAGTCACTCCTTCTCGAACACGCTGCGGTATACGACGCCTGCAATGGCTGCACCGATGAGCGGCGCTACCCAGAACAGCCAGAGCTGCGACAGCGCCCAGTCGCCCACCAGCAGCGCCGGACCGGTGCTACGCGCGGGATTGACAGAAGTGTTGGTCACCGGAATCGAGATCAGGTGGATCAGGGTCAGGCACAGGCCGATGGCAATCGGCGCGAAACCGGCCGGTGCGCGGCGGTCCGTGGCGCCCAGGATGACCATCAGGAACATGAAGGTCATGACGATTTCGCAGATGAGTGCGGCCTGCAGCGAGTAGTGACCGGGAGAATGCTCCCCGTAGCCGTTGGAAGCGAGCCCGCCGCTGAGCTCAAAGCCGGCGTGGCCCGAAGCGATCATATACAGGGTCCCAGCGGCGAGGATCGCGCCCAATACCTGCGCGATGATGTAGCCCGGGAGTTGCGCCGCGGGAAAACGCCCGCCCGCCCAAAGACCGACCGAGACCGCCGGATTCAGGTGACAGCCGGAGATGTGCCCGATGGCATAGGCCATGGTCAGCACGGTCAGGCCGAAGGCCAGCGCCACTCCGGCAAAGCCGATGCCCAGGCCGGGGAATCCGGCGGCGAGCACCGCACTCCCGCAACCACCGAGGACGAGCCAGAACGTGCCGATGAATTCGGCGGCGAGTTTTTTGCCGATAGACATGATTCAGCCTTAAGTTGTTGTTGGGATTGTTGTCGAGGGTATCGTTGCAGCCGACAATCTTGGCGAAGGTCGACGGGACGGGGAGTTTACTATCTGGCCAATCTGGCGGCAGCGGGGCCGCAGGCAGGCGGGATACGTTGCGCTCACCGCACGGCGATCTTGGCATATTGGCCGGTTTCGAGGTGCTGCCGATGATCTGCGTGCGAACGGTTCGCTTAGTTTCTCTCATCTACATGGCGGCCGTGTTATGCGCGTGCGGAAAATCCGCGACGCCGCCTTCCAGCGGCAACGGCAGTGCATTTGAAGCACAAGGCCTGCGACGGCTGGCTCAGGAAGTCTACGTATATGCCTATCCGCTGGTATTGATGGACGTGTCGAAACAGGTTCTCACCGCGCACACGCCGGTGAACCGGTTTCAGCACAGCGCCAGCTTTCCGGATGCGAATTTTACGGCCGTCGTCAGCCCCAATGCCGACACGTTGTATTCGACGGCGTGGCTGGACCTGCAGGCCGAGCCGCAGATCCTCAGCGTGCCGGACACCAAGGGGCGCTACTACGTGATGCCAGTGCTCGATGCCTGGACCAATGTGCTCGCGGCACCCGGCAAACGCACCACGGGTACGTCGGCATGGAATGCCGCCATTGTCGGCCCATCCTGGCATGGACAGTTGCCGGCTGGGGTGCAGGAGATCAGGTCGCCGACCAACATGGCCTGGCTGCTCGGGCGCACCCAAACGAACGGTTCGGGCGACTTCACCGCGGTCAACGCGCTCCAGCAGCAATACAAACTCACGCCACTATCGGTATGGAACGGCGCAAATGCGGCCGCCGCACCGGCCGCCGTGCCGAAAACAGTCGACACGCTGACCGCGCCGGTCGCGCAAGTCGCCGCAATGGATGCGGCAACCTTCTTCTCGCGTTTCGCGGCGCTGCTGCCGGACAACCCGCCGACCGCGGAAGATGGGCCGATGGTCGAAAAGGTGACGCGACTCGGCATTGTTCCCGGCAAGGAATTCCTGCTCGACAAGCCGGATGCCGCGTCTTCGCGGGCAATCCAGGGCGGCGTCAGGGATGGTCTTGCCGGTATCGTCGCGGTGGCCAAGAGCGGCCCCGTCGACAAGAACGGCTGGACCGTGGCGCTGAATCTCGGCCGCTACGGCACCGAGTATCTCAGGCGCGCGTCGGTTGCCTGGCTCGGGTTGGGCGCAAACCTGCCCGGGGATGCCATCTATCCGACGACGCGGATTGATGCGCAGGGACAGCCATTGACCGGTGCGAATCGTTATGTGCTGCACTTCGACAAACAGGACCTGCCGCCGACGAACGCGTTCTGGTCGCTGACGCTGTATAACGACCATCAGTTGTTCGCCGCCAATGCGCTGGATCGGTATGTACTCGGCGATCGCGACCGGCTCAAATACAACAAGGACGGGTCGCTCGACCTGTACATCCAGAACACTCCCGTGAGTAAGGACAAGGAAGCCAACTGGCTGCCCGCGCCTGTGGACGGCTTCAATCTCATGCTGCGGATCTACTGGCCGACAGCGCCGGTGCTGGATGGCACATGGACGCCGCCGCTGGTCGAGCGGCTGTAAATCCAGCCCTTTGCGTGAAAGCCTATTTTCATTCCGCTTCCCGCATTGCCCGCGACTCGCGCCGAAATCCGCCGCCTGGCCGTGAAAAGCGTCTCGGGCTGAATCAAGGTCAGTCCGGTGCCGCGCTGATGCCCGATGGGGGCGACGCATTTGCAGCGCGTGTGATCAGCGCGCGCGAAGCGGAATACACCATCGACGCGCAGTACTACATCTGGCACGCCGACACGACCGGACGTTTTCTGGCGCACGAGCTGCTGGCGGCTGCGGATCGCGGCGTATATGTGCGCCTGTTGTTGGACGACATGGATGCGCGATCGCGCAATCCGCTGCTGACCACGCTCAATCGGCATCCGCGCTTCGAGATCCGGATGTTCAATCCGTTTCCGGTGCGTTCGAGCGTGCTGCGAACCCTGGTGGATGTGATCACGCGCGCTTCGCGACTGAATCACCGTATGCACAACAAGTCATGGATCGTCGATAACCGCGTCGCGATGCTCGGCGGAAGGAACGTCGGCGACGAATACTTTGCGGCGAGTGCCGAGGTGAATTTCGTCGATCTCGACGTATTGCTCACCGGTGCTGCGGTTGCCGAGGCCGCCACGGTATTCGAGCGCTACTGGAACAGCGACTGCAGCGTTCCAGTGGAGAAGCTACGCCGCCCGCTGAAGCGCCACCGATCGCTGCAGCGATTGCGGGAGATGTTGCGAGCCGATGCCGAACAGACGGAGCGATCGGACTACGCGGAGCGCTTGCGCGAATCCTCTACGCTCGAGTCGCTGGTACAGCGAGATTGCATATCGATATGGTCGGACCGGATCCACGTCGTTGCCGACGATCCGCGCAAGGCGGACGACACTCACCAGCAGCTCGATCCGGGTGTGCTGGATAGCATGATCGCCGCGATCGGCGGCACGCGTCGCGAGTTGCTGTTGGTTTCGCCGTACTTTGTGCCAGGTGCCGGCGCTACGGCGGCATTGTGCGACCTCGCGCAGCGGGCCTCGGTCGACGTGCTGACGAATTCACTGGCCGCGACCGATGTTGCGGCCGTTCATAGCGGTTACTCGCGTTATCGAACCACACTGCTGCTGGGCGGTGTCAAATTGTCGGAGCTCAAGCCGACCGCGTTACCGGAGGAAGGCAAGCACCAGCGTTTGCGCCTGGGCTCTTCGCGCGCGAGCTTGCATACCAAGGCAGCGGTGGTGGATGGAAGTCGCGTGTTCGTCGGTTCCTTCAACCTGGATCCGCGCTCCGCTCGTCTCAACTGCGAAATGGGGGCGTGGATCGAGAGTGAAGCGCTCGCAGAGCAAATGCGGGCGATGTATGTCGATGCCATGGGGCCGCAACGCAGCTTCGTGGTGACGCTGGACGATCGCAATCGTCCCCAATGGATGGAAACAGTGGACGGCGCGAACGTCCTCTATCACCAGGATCCCCACGCCAGCTGGGGCCGTCGCGTCGTTACCTGGCTGCTGCAATTCCTGCCGCTCGAATCGCAGCTCTGAGCAGGCGGCGCTTGGTACGGGGTCATATGCCCGGATCGAATGCCCGCGCCACACCCGGAATCCCCTACACGCCCGGACTCGGTTTTCCACGGTAAGTGACTGAACTGCCGGAACCTCTGCCCCGTTTTGCAGGTCGGTCTTCAATGACAGGGAAGGCGGAGTAAACTCAGCTTGTGTAAGGCTGTCATCAGGTTCCTCACCACCCCGGGCCCGGCCCGCCGGGGTCGCGCTACAGGCACATTCATCAGCAATTCCAGGCGTTAGCCAGCCCAGCCATCAGTAACAGTCAAGACGTCCATGACCCAACAGTCCCCCGAGCAGTCCACCGATAAACCCATGGAGCTTACCGCCGACTCAGCGCAGTCACAGCCCACAGCGCGCGTGCTGCCGTTCGAGAGGCCGCAATCGGAGGTACAGCGCGCCGTTCAGCAACGCGCCCAGGAGGCGATGGAACTGAGCCGTGCCCGCTCCAAGTTCCAGGTCACGCCGGTACGATGGTTGGTGATATTCGTGATCGCAGCTATTCCGGCGCTGCTTACCTCCGCGGCGATGGATGCGATCCTGCGCGGAATGCACCTGCTCGACGCGATGTACGACAAGCAGGACGCGGAGCGGGCGGCCAAAGCGCCGCCGGTTGAAATCCAAGAGCCGGAAGTTCAGGAACCCGGAGTGGTCATGCTGCGACCGCTGGCGGAACCGCCACCAGCGAAGCCGGCCGATAAGAAGTGAGCGATGCGGACGATGCAGGTCCGTAATTCCGAACCCGCATCACTCGCGCAACACTGAGCTTTTACTTCATCACACTGCTCAGCATCTTCGTGACGCCGCTGCCGCCGGCCTTGCCCAGATAGTCGGTGATCGTGGGCACGAATTTCGCCGCGGTCTCCGGCGCGATTCCCAATTTGCCGAGCGCGCCGTTCAACCCCGCAACATTCTTCAGCGGTCCGCTGATCGCGCCAAGCTGCTTCGCCGACTCCATGTACTTCGATGCACCTGGGACCACTGCGGCGACCTTGTCGAAATCACCTTTCGCCAGCTTTTCCTTTGCCAGCGTCAGGTACGAGCCGACCCCGCCTTTCGCCTGATCCGCAGTCACGCCCAATTGGCTCGACAGCATGCTGGTCAGAGGATCCTTCAGCGCCGAGGTGAGCGAGCCGAAGCTCGGGCTGTCGGCCGCCTGTGCGGCCAGGGGCAGTGCAATCAGCATCAGTAACGCGATCCGGCGGATCATGGTCGTCTCCTTCAGACTCAAAGAAAGTGCAAGCAGGCCATACAAGCAGGTCATATATGCTGGCTGGTCGGCGCAAGGCCGCTCGTATTAACCGCAATACCGGTTTCCCAAGCCCGTCGCGTATCCGTAGACTCGGGCCGCGCAGCGTAGCGCGTCGCCCCGCGAGATGCTCGAATGTCCGAAGTGGTCCTGCTGAAACTCAATGCCGGCGGACAGCGCGACCGGCTGGCATTCACCGCTGAGGCCTGGCGATTGCTGCTGGAGCTGGGTGAAACCTTCGGCTGGAAAGCACATGGCGCGCGATATCAGCGCCAGTCGCGCCAGGACTCCGATGCGGCGCGGCACAGCTACGAGCCGGGCGCCAGTAACGATCCAAAGTACGTCGACGCCGAAGACGCTCATGAATGGGCCGTTGCGCTGCGTGCCGCCAAAGATTCAACGCATCTGCTGCGGCTGCTGGGCCACAGTCCCCAGGACGTTCCCGTGCAATCCGGGTTCCCGGACGGCGCGCATGACGGCGACGCGCAGTTTGCCGCGGTGCTCAGCGAATTCATCGACTACGCCAGCACCGGTGGCTTTGCGTTCGCTCGCGGTAAGGTCGAGCAGGGCCCGCAGTAAGGTCGAGCAGAGCTCGCCATAAGATCGAGCAGCGATGAAAGCCGATCAGGAAATAGCGATGGCGAAGGTGATGAAGCAGCACACTCCCACCATGAGCAGCAGCGCCAGGATGAAGATGGCGTCCGCGAAACGTTCGACCCGATGCATCCGCCCGATGCTGCGTGTGCGTAACGCCCAGTAAGCCAGCAGGCACGAGGTCAGGAAGAAGACCGAGTCGGCGGCCAGCAGATCGTCGGCGATCGTGTCCGCCTGGCGCAGGGTAACCACGACTCGTAACAGTCCAATGACGGTCAGACATACGCCCACCATCGCCGCGGAGACCGTGAAAATGTGTACGCAGGTATCCTCTCCGAGTGAATTTCTGCGATCGATATCCGTCATGGTCGCTCAGCAGGTGATGGGTAAAGGATGCAGTGGCTGGGCGAGGTCGATGCGTCGTGCGATGCGCCAATCTGGATGCGCTGTTCGGATGCGTCAGAAGAGTCGGGGAAGTTATAACCGTTCCGGGTGTTGCCGTGAAATTATCGTAACGCGGTCAGCGACCCTGCGTCGCTGACCCGGGGCGCGCCGAGGCGCAGATACTCAATCCGTGCAAGGAAGGCAGATCGGGGAGATCGAGGCGGGAAAAAGGGCGAGTAGAAGCTCAGTACAGCGCCCAGCTCACAATAAAGCACAGAGTAGCGGCGGCGATACCGATGGTGGGGATGCTGAACCAGTAGTTCACAGCCAACACGAAATAGATGATCCCGATGGCGACCGGCAAGAGCAGTGCGCTCTTAGGCAACGCATGAGTCTGCAGCAGCAAGCCCAGCATGATGCAGGCGAACGCAAATATCAGTGCGCCGAGACTGTGGCTGAAGTTGAAGCCCACCCAGGCTTTCCACATCGTCGTTCCGCCGCGGGCGAGGCGGACCTTCGAAGCGGCCATGGCTGCGATGACGGCCGGATCGTCCGGTACGATGCGCCGTGGTTTGCCGATGTCGGTGAAAGTGTAGAGCGCGTGCAGCAAGCCAAGCACGGCAAAGATCGAGCCGCCGAGGATGAGGAGCGCCGAGGGTAGCTCTTTCATGTCCTCACGCCGTGAATCTCTGATTCGCCATCACCGGTATGAAGGCGTTGCTGCTCCGATCCGGGGTGGCGAAGGCAGTGGGGTGATAGCCGCTGTATCGATTTCTTCGGCCTTCCCGCTGATCGGCTTGATCATGAGGACTCCCGCTTCGTGGCGTTTTCTCGTCGGTCAACTATACGCCGCAGGACGGAGGATTCATCGCACAGCGATTCAGCAACGCCCGAGACAGGGTGGCTGGCAATCCGTTTGCCCGAGAGTCGTGTGCTGGCCCCGGGACTGTCGCGCTGTATGAGGTCTCAGCGTTGTTCGTTCTCTTCCAGGTTGCTCATTTCCGCAGCTCGCGTCGCAAGCTTGCCATCGGCTGCAAAGCGTTTGAGTTCCAGGTAGGACTCGATGAATTGACGGCGGCACGCGCCCGCGCCGGGGAAAGGCTCGCGTTCCAGGACGGCGGCGCGATACACGCTGGCGGTGCGACGCGCCCAGACTCTCGCAGCAGCAATGCCATCCTTGGAGATGACCCGGGCGATGCGCTCGCCTTGTCTGCTGTATTTCTCGATCATGACGACGCCTCCTGGATGAATTGCGTGCGGTGACTTTCGTCAACGCGCCAAGCTCTAGGTAGTTCCCCGCAATCACACTGCGTGATCTGCATGTGCTCCGGCAATCGCAGCTGATCGGATATGCGCGGCTGTAACGGAACAGCCGTCCGGTCCGGTTCATTGCATTGCTATCGTCCGGAGTTAGAGGAGATCAGTCATGCCACGCGGCGACAAGTCGAAGTACACCGACAAGCAGAAGCGTCAGGCCGGCCACATCGAGGCAGGCTACGAGGAGCGCGGGCTTTCCCGGGATGAGGCTGAGCGACGCGCCTGGGCTACCGTCAACAAGGAGACTGGCGGGGGTAACAAGAGCGGCTCGGGTCGCGCAGTTCCCGACACCAATGCGTCATCTCGCAAGGGAGGGCGAATCGGAGGTGCGGCTGCGGCATCGCGTCCCGCGTCGGCACGATCGGCGTCCGCTCGCAAGGCGGCCGCAACTCGCAAGCGCCACGAGCATCATTCGGTTCACTGAAGCGTAGCACTGCCTGTCGTCGCAACCGATTACTGAAAGCTGATCCGGAGCCGGCGTCCGCCGCAATACACGCCAGATGCCGGCTGCCATTGAGGACTACGCCCTGATCGGCGATTGCGAGACCGCGGCGCTGGTGGGTCGGGATGGTTCGATCGACTGGCTGTGTTGGCCACGGTTCGACTCCGATGCCTGTTTTGCCGCACTTCTTGGCAACGAGGACCATGGGCGCTGGTTGCTGGCACCCGTGGGTCCTGTCCTGCGCAGCTCGCGCCAATATCGAAAACACACGCTCATTCTGGAGACGCGTCACGAGACCGAGACTGGCGCAGTCGTAGTTATCGATTTCATGCCACCCAGAGGTGCGGCGTCGGATGTCGTACGCCTGATTCGCTGTGAACGTGGCTCCGTTTGCATGCGCGCGGAGCTCGTCGTTCGTTTTGGCTACGGAGCGAGCGTTCCGTGGGTGACGCGCATCGCAGCGAACACCTGGCAGGCTATTGCCGGTCCCGACATGGTGATCTGGCGTACCTCCTTTCCCATGCGGGGCGAAAACCTTCGCTCGGTGGGCGATTTCGTCATCGAGGCCGGCCAAACGCACTTCTTCTCGTTGACTTACGGTCCGTCGCATCTGCCTGTCCCGAACGCCATCGATGTCGAGGCGGCGTTGCGCGATACCGAACACTCCTGGGTCAAATGGAGCGCGAAGGGTCGCCATAGCGGTCGATGGTCCGAAGCCGTTACGCGTTCGTTGATCACGTTGCGCGCGTTGATCTACAACCCAACGGGAGGCATGGTCGCTGCGCCTACAACGTCTCTTCCCGAGCAGCTCGGTGGCGAACGAAATTGGGACTACCGCTTCTGCTGGCTACGCGATGCGACGTTGACGCTGCTTGCGTTGATGAATGCCGGCTACTACGAGGAAGCCAAGGCATGGCGTGACTGGTTGCTGCGCGCAGTAGCAGGTAGGCCCACGCAAATGCAGATCATGTATGGCGTCGCGGGCGAGCGGCGCTTGAGCGAATGGGAAGTGAGCTGGCTTCCTGGCTATCAGAAGGCGAAACCCGTTCGCATTGGCAATGCTGCGCATGGCCAGTTGCAACTCGACGTGTTCGGCGAGTTGATGGATGCGCTGTACCAGGCGCGCCAGGGTGGGTTGGATTCGCTCGATGCTGCCTGGGAGATCCAGTGTGAGTTGCTCAAGTACCTGGAGACGGCCTGGGAGCAGCCAGACTACGGCATCTGGGAGGTGCGCGGAGACCCGCGCCACTTCACGTACTCCAAGGTCATGGTATGGGTGGCGTTCGATCGGGCCGTAAAGAGTGTTGAGCGCTTCTCGGTGGAGGGTCCAGTCGATCATTGGCGAGAACTGCGCCACCGGATTCATGAGCAGATCTGCAGGCGCGGTTACGACTCACGTGGCAACACCTTCGTACAGGCTTATGACTGCGAGGAAGTCGATGCGAGCCTATTGTTGTTGCCGGCGGTGGGATTTCTGCCGGTTGACGACAGTCGAGTGCTTGGAACCATTGCGGCCGTTGAGAAGCACTTGCTGCGCGACGGTTTCGTGATGCGCTACGACACGCAGGCGGTGGAGGACGGGCTGCCGCCGGGCGAGGGTGCGTTTCTCGCCTGCAGCTTCTGGCTCGCGGATGTCTACGCGATGTGCGGTCGAACTGCTGAAGCGAGTGCTCTGTTCGAGCGCCTGCTTGCACTTGCCAACGACGTCGGGTTGCTCGCTGAAGAGTACGACGTGCGAAAGGGGCGGCTGGTTGGCAATTTCCCGCAGGCCTTCTCGCACCTGTCGCTGGTGGGCACTGCGTTCAATCTCTCCCACAGCGCCAAACCTGCTGAGCAGCGATCGGACAATGCGGTAGCGATTCCTTCCGCCGATCGTTCGCAGCGCTGAAAGGCTGTCGCCGTCGTGTGCCTGCTCGATGGTCTCCAATGGGCCCGTCCAGACCCGAGCTTATGGTCCATCGCATGCAGCGACGCAGGTTGGATTCGAGAGGCGGCGCATCTGCTGGGAGATGCTTGTCTCGCGGAGATCGAGATGACCGGCGGCGTATCGGCAGATAGCTCTCTTGGTAGCCGTTCTTTTGTGGCCGATGTTATCGGCCAAGAAGCGGACCTTCCGATCCGCTTCGGTCATTGCTTGTGAGCTATGGATAATGGGCTATCGGGCGGGGATTACTTCGATTCCACCCAGTGGCTCTTGCTCCATTCATCCGGCGGGTTGTCCTGACGGATCCGCTCGGGATCCGCGGCGTCGCCCTTCTCATAGCCCTCGTCGAACTGCCGCCAGTGAAAGACCACGACGGTCAATGCGATGGCCAACCCGATCAGCATCAGGATAAACCAGATGTTGTCGGCGACCAGATCTGAAGGTGTGCTCATGGCTTGGTGAATCCTCTCAAATGGGGCCACTTTGTATGGTTAAAGAGTCGTCATCCGAACCGGTGCACCGCTGCGTGATGCGGTGTCATTGCGCTACTAACGTAGAACACGATTGTTGATGAGTCAATGCGAGGAATTTGCAGGGATTGAGGATGATCGGAGGGTGATGCTGCACTGCAGTGCGTATAAGTAATTACCGATGGAGGACGGGTACTGATGTTCCGGTTCTTGGATGTGGCGCATCCAGAAGCCGTGGCTGTAATTCAAACGAAGAAATAACAGGTTGAGGAGTCAACGTTGTAATTACAAATACGAAGTTTCAGGCCGCTTCCAAAGATAAAATCCCTGTGCGAGACTCCAGCAGGGCGGCAATCTGCTGCAACACAGCGATTAATATCGATAACAATATCGGCCAACCCGGATGAGTATGTTCTGCGGTGAAGGCGCGACTGTAGACGCCACCATAAACCGCCGCCGGATTCTGCGAAGGGGACTCGATGATGTGCAGCTACCATCTCGCCAGCATCAGCAGGAGACTGCGGTGCCGGGATGATGCGCAACCGGCATGCCGATGCGCAGCGCGCCGCTATCGATTTGCAGTTGATTGCATTCGTCCATCCGAGCGGATGGGCTGAGATGGCAGGGGATGAGTTGATGACAGATTGCGGGGGTTGCAGCGAAGCGGCGTGATTCGGACAAGAGGGCTCGCGAATGGCACTGGCATTGGCATTGATCCTGTTGGTCGTCGGCACCGTCCTGTTCCACATCCTGAGCCCCTGGTGGTTCACGCCGATCGCGTCCAACTGGGAAATGATGGACAAGACCGTAGGCGTGACCTTCTGGGTCACCGGCACCGTCTTCGTCCTGGTCAATCTCTTCCTGGCGTACGCGGTGATTCGCTATCGCCATCGCAAGGGGCAGAGTCAGACCGCCCACTACGAGCCTGAAAACCGCAAGCTGGAGCTATGGCTCACGATCATCACCTCGGTGGGTATCGCGGCCATGCTGGCGCCGGGGCTGTCCGTGTGGGCCAAGTTCGTCACGCCTCCGGCGGATGCGGCTATCGTCGAAGTGCTCGGCCAGCAATGGAACTGGAGTTATCGCTTTCCAGGCAAGGACGGCAAGCTCGGCGCCACCGACAATCGCCTCGTCAGCCTGGACAATCCCTTCGGCATCAATCCGGGCGATCCGCTCGGCCAGGACGACATCCTGGTGGCAAATCCGGAATTGCATCTGCCGCTGAATCAGCCGGTCAAAGTCCTGCTGCGCGCCAAGGACGTCAATCACCAGTTCGCCGTGCCGCAGTTCCGCGTGAAGATGGACATGGTGCCCGGCATGGTCACTTCATTCTGGCTCACGCCAACCCGAACTGGTGCGTTCGATGCGTTGTGTGAGCAGCTTTGCGGCATGGCGCATTTCGTCATGCGTGGCCGGGTGGTTGTGGATGAAACCAAAGTGTTCGATGTGTGGCTGGCGCAGCAGCCAACCTATGCGCAGACGAGGGCGCTGGTCGCTGGCGATCCCGCGGCGGGGCAGGCTCTCTTCGCGGTGTGTAGTGCGTGTCATGGACAGCAGGCCGAAGGCAACAAGGAGCTGAATGCCCCGAAGTTGAGCGGGCAGGCGGCGTGGTATCTGGCGCGGCAGCTCAAGAATTTCAAAACCGGTGTGCGCGGCGCAGATGAGAAGGACACCTTTGGCAAGCAGATGGCGCCGATGGCCGCGACGCTCGCCGATGACGCTGCCATTGCCAATGTCGTTGCTTACATCGGCTCCTTGCCCGATGCGCGACCGACAGCTGCGGTGATGGGTAACCCCGACAAAGGCAAGTCGCAATTCGGAACCTGTGCGGCATGTCATGGGGTCAAGGGACAAGGGATCTGGGCCACCAACGCTCCGCGACTGGCGAATATGAGCGACTGGTACATGCAGCGGCAGCTGGAGAATTTCCGGCAGGGAATTCGCGGCGGTCACCGGCAGGATTTCTATGGCTCGCAGATGGTTTCCATGGCCAAAACGCTACGTCCCGGCCAGGCCACTGCGGACCTGCTCGATTACCTCCACACGCAATGAAGAAGACTGCGAGCCACGGTCATGGACTGTCGGCCGGAAGGCGTTGCATGCCTCCTGCACGGCGGCGCTTGCTGGGCTGCAGTCTTGAGTCTCGCCGATAGGAGTTTCTAATGGCTTACGTTGCAATCGCCGATCGCGATCACGAACACGCGCTGCACGATCCGCAGACGTTCATCCGCAAGTACATCTGGAGCCAGGACCACAAGGTCATCGCCATCCAGTATGCCGTGGTCGCAATCGCCATCGGACTGGTCGCGCTCGGGATGTCGGTGCTGATGCGGCTGCAGCTCGGCTTTCCGGACACGTTCACGTTCATCGCGCCGCAGAACTATTACCAGTACATCACCATGCACGGCATGATCATGGTGATCTACCTGCTTACCGCGCTGTTCCTGGGCGGCTTCGGCAATCTGCTGATTCCTTTGATGTGCGGCTCACGCGACATGGTGTTCCCGTACATGAACATGCTCAGCTTCTGGTTCTACCTGCTGGCGGTATTGATCCTGGTCGCCGGCTATTTCGTGCCCGGCGGTCCCACGGGTGCCGGCTGGACGTTGTATCCGCCGCAGGCGATCTCCGCGGGCACTCCGGGAGCGAGCTGGGGAATCATCTGCATGCTGGTGTCGCTCGCCGTGTTCGTCGTGGCGTTCACGATGGGCGGCCTCAACTATGTGACGACCGTGCTGCAGGCGCGCTGCCGCGGCATGACGCTGATGCGGATGCCACTGTCGGTGTGGGGAATTTTCTGCGCGGCGATCCTGGGTCTGCTGGCATTCCCGGCATTGTTCGTGTCGGCCATCATGATGGCGCTCGACAGCATTATCGGCACCAGTTTCTTCATGCCCGCCGTTGCCTCGATGGGCGAGCCAGGCAAGCACGTTGGCGGCAGTCCGCTGCTGTTCCAGCATCTGTTCTGGTTCTTTGGTCATCCAGAGGTCTATATCGTGGCGCTGCCGGCCTTCGGCATCGTCTCGGATCTGCTCAGCACGCATGCGCGCCGTAACATCTTCGGCTACCGGATGATGGTCTGGGCCATTCTCGCCATCGCCTGCCTGAGTTTCGTGGTCTGGGCGCACCACATGTATGTCAGCGGCATGAATCCCTACTTCGGGTTCTTCTTCGCAACTACGACGCTGATCATCGCCGTCCCCACTGCCATCAAGGTCTACAACTGGGTGTTGACGCTGTGGCGAGGCGATATCCATCTCACGGTGCCGATGCTGTTCGCCATCGGCTTCATCTTCACATTCGTGAACGGCGGATTGACCGGCCTGTTCCTCGGGAATGTGACTGTCGACGTGCCGTTGTCCGGTACCTACTTCGTAGTGGCGCACTTCCATATGGTGATGGGTGTATCGCCGGTGCTGGTGGTGTTCGGTGCCATCTATCACTGGTATCCGAAGATGACGGGCCGGATGTTGAATGAAACCCTGGGCAAGATTCACTTCTGGATGACGTTCATCGGCACCTACTCGATCTTCCTGCCGATGCACTACCTGGGCATTCTTGGTGTGCCGCGTCGCTACTACGGCTATAGCAACGGCATCGATTTCATTCCACCCTCGGCACATATGGCCAACGAGTGGATCAGTATCTCGGCGCTGTTCGTGGCCTCTGTCCAGTTGGTCTTCCTGTTCAATCTGGCGTGGTCGTATTTCAAGGGCAAGCCCTCGGGTAGCAACCCCTGGCGTTCGACGACGCTTGAATGGCAGACACCCGACACCCCGGCCAAGCACGGTAACTGGGGCCCGAAACTGCCTGTTGTCTATCGCTGGGCTTACGATTACAGCGTCCCCGGCGCGCCCGAAGACTTCATTCCGCAGAACGTGCCGCCGGACGATCGCATCCCGGTCGGGCACGAGGCTGACAAGTAATGAGTCTGACGTTTGCCTACGGCGGGTTGATCACCGGTGTGGTGGTGTGGCTGCTGCTCGTCAGCCAGTTGCGATCGCGACCGTGGGAGGCTTCGGTCGCTGCCGCCAATTCGGGGATGACATTCCCGGAGAGATTCGCGCCGGCCAAGGTGGGTTTGTGGGTGTTCCTGGCCGTCGTTACGTCGCTGTTCGGGCTGTTCATATCCGCGTACCACATGCGCATGGGCCACGGTCCACAGGTCGCGAGCGATTGGCGGCCGTTCCCGGAGCCGATGATTCTCTGGATCAATACCGCCGTGCTGATTCTCAGCAGCGTCGCAATGCAGTGGTCAAAGGTGTCGCTGGTACGTGGGGGCGCTCGTCGCACGCGAACTGCGCTGCTCGTGGGTGGCGCGCTCGCGATTGCCTTCCTGATTGGCCAGTTCCTCGCGTGGCGATTGATCAAGGTTTCTGGCTACCTCGTACCAAGCAATCCCGCGGTTGCCTTCTTTTACGTGCTGACCAGTGTGCACGCGTTGCATCTGCTGGGCGGCATTTTCGTGTGGGGTCGAACCGCCGCCCGCATGCGTAAAGCCCATGAGCTCATCGATGTCCGACTGAGCATCGAACTGGCCACGGTCTATTTCCACTACCTGCTGATCGTGTGGCTGGTCGTGTTCGGCCTGCTGCTCACCCATTCGATCGACAGCCAGTTGATCTTCGAGAGGTTGTGCTGATGAATACAGAATCCGGCGCGCTTCCAGGTCTGTCCGGTGTTACCGCCGACATGGCTGCCGACAAGCAGGCCTTCTCGGTGCCCTGGGGCAAGGCGATGATGTGGATCTTCCTGCTCAGCGACACCTTCGTCTTCAGCTGCTTTCTGACTTCGTACATGAATGTACGAATATCGACGACGGACAAATGGCCCAATCCGAGCGAGGTGTTCGGCCTCAACGTCAACGGTCACGATATCCCGCTGCTGCTGATAGCAATCATGACCATGGTGCTGATCACCAGCAGCGGCACGATGGCGATGGCCGTCAACTATGGATATCGCCGCAACCGCGCCATGACCACCAAGCTGATGCTGGCCACCGCTGCATTCGGCGTGATGTTCGTCAGCATGCAGGCGTTCGAATGGACCAAGCTGATCGTCCATGAAGGGGTGCGGCCCTGGGCCAATCCCATGGGCGCGGCGCAGTTCGGCGCCAGCTTCTTCATGATCACTGGATTCCATGGCCTGCATGTGAGCTGCGGGGTCATCTACCTCACTATCGTCGCGCTGCGTGTCCGGTCTGGATTCTATGATCGCAAAGGAACCTACGAGACGGTCGAGGTCGCGGGCCTGTACTGGCACTTCGTCGATCTGGTCTGGGTGTTCATTTTCGCGTTCTTTTATCTCTGGTAGGAGTGAGACGTATGGATCAGGTCGCTACCGCACATCACCCCGAGGCTGAGCACGCGCAGGAGCACGGTGCGAACCAGCATCCCATCACCATTTATCTGTGGATCTGGGGGCTGCTGTTCGTCTTCAGCGGTTTTTCCTACATGGTCGATTATTTCCAGCTGCAGGGAATGTTGCGCTGGAGTCTCATCATCTTTTTCATGCTGATAAAGGCCAGCTTCATTGTCGGCATCTTCATGCACATGGCATGGGAGCGACTGGCTCTCAAAATCGCCATCCTGGCGCCACCGCTCGCACTGCTGGTGCTGATCGGCCTGATGGCAATCGAAGGGGATTACACGTTCATGACGCGGCTGGCGTCGTTCGTGCATTGAGCGCTGCAGGAGTCCGGCATGTTCGAGAGTCTCGATACCCTTCCTGCAGTGCACGCCGCGATCCTTGGAGTGTGTACCGCGGTCGCGCTCGCGGTCTTCTTCGTCATGCTGCGTTCAATTGTCTCCTTTCGAGCTGCGCCTGCCGCGAGGGCATCGACGTTGAAGCATAAGCTGATTGAAGTTGTCTGGGCCGTCATTCCTATCGTCATCGTGGCTGCGGCTGCAATGCCCGCGGTGAGGCCGCTGGTGGCTGGTGACGCGAAGTTGTGGGAGACCGACGCCGTGTTCGTGTGGCGCTTGTAGCTGCGTCGTTACGATTTGCCGGATCGGCGCGCCGTCTTTCTCTTGGCAGTGCGCGAACGCCGATCGTCCAGGTCCAGGATGACCTGCAGCGAGGGGCGCAACCGTCGCAGTTCTTCCAGGTGCGTCGCGGATAGCGCGGCGAGCAATTTCTCCGCTTTCGCCGTCAGTACGACCTGGACCCTGCGCCGGTCTTCTGGGTCTGTGCTCTTGCGCACCAGCTTGAGCGCAGCCAGACGATTGACGCGCTCGACAGTGCTGTGATGCCGTAACAGCAGCCGCTCTGCAATCCTGCCGATGCGGGAATCCCCGCTCAGCATCAGTCCCTTGATGGCGAGCAGGATCTGATGCTGCTGCGGCGTTAGCCCCGAGGACCGCGCGGCCGCCTGGCTGAAATCCAGAAAGCGGCGCAACGAGAAGCGAAAGTCCGACAGTCGACGGTAGTCAGTGTCCGTCATGGCGCTAGCCGTTGTTGCGGCGCGCTTGCCACTTTTTGGTGCTGTTTTTTTTGGCGTTATGCCCATGGCGGACCCGGTTTGTTATGACGGTCGTTGCGGCCTGGGTATCGATCCGGTCGCGACGACAAATAGTATCGTGTTACGATATGTTTCGCCCGGCTCGCCGCGTCATCGCTGGGCCCGCCGCGTTCGATACGCAGTCCCCAATACACCTCGGACATAATGATCAATAGCAACGAAGCGGGCGCCCAGCGCCCGTTCGCGGCCGATGCCGCAGCGAAACCGCATTCAGGCAGGGCAGCCCTGGCCGACTTCCAGGTCAGCCCGCGCGTCCTGGTACTCATCGCCATGGCGGTAGTTGTCGGCGTGATGGGAACGGCAGCCGCATGGGCGTTGACCCGCCTGATCGCACTGGCCACCAACCTCGCGTACTTCGGTCACTGGAGTTTCGTCAATCACGCGATCGGCGAAAGCCATTTTGGATTGTGGCGCGTTCTGCTGCCGGCGGCCGGTGGCCTGGTCGTCGGCCTGATGGCGCGCTACGGTACAGAGAAGATACGTGGTCATGGCATACCCGAGGCGATCGAGGCCATCCTGATCGGCAACAGCCGGATTCAACCGAAGGTGGCCATCCTGAAGCCGCTCTCTTCGGCGATATCCATTGGCACCGGCGGACCATTCGGTGCCGAAGGTCCCATCATCATGACGGGCGGCGCGCTGGGCTCGCTGTTCGCGCAGTTGTTTCATCTCACCTCGGTGGAGCGCAAGACCCTGCTGGTTGCGGGTGCAGCTGCGGGGATGACCGGGGTTTTCGGTACTCCGGTGGCCGCGCTGGTGCTTGCGGTTGAAATGCTGCTGTTCGAATGGCGACCACGCAGTTTCCTTCCGGTGGCAATGGCGGTGGTGGTTGCTGCCATGGCGCGCGCCCTGGTTTTCACCGCGCCGCCACTGTTTCCGTATGCCGCGGATGTGAGCGTCTCGTTTCTCGATGGAGGCCTGTGGCTGGCGATCGGGATTGCTTCGGGGCTGGGCTCTGCGTTGCTCACCGCCATGGTGTACGGCACTGAAGATGCATTCACCAAACTGCCCTTGCACTGGATGTGGTGGCCGGCCATCGGTGGTCTGGTGGTAGGGGTTGGCGGCCTGATCGAGCCTGCTGCTTTGGGCGTCGGCTATGAGAATCTGCAGGCGATGCTGGACGGCCAGTTTGCGCTTCGTGCTTTGCTGGTCTTGCTGCTGGTCAAGGCAGTCATTTGGGCGGTGGCGCTGGGTTCGGGAACGTCGGGTGGCGTACTGGCGCCGCTGCTGATGATCGGGGGCGCGCTCGGTGGGCTCATCGGGCTGACATTCTCTCCGGTGCATGCAACGTTGTTCGCGCTGTTGGGAATGGCGGCGATGATGGGGGGAACGATGCGTTCACCTCTGACGGCAACCATCTTTGCAGTTGAGTTGACTGGCAATGTCCACGTGCTGCTGCCGCTCATCACGGCGTGTACCGCTGCCCATGCAGTGACGGTTCTGCTGCTGAAGCGCTCGATTCTCACTGAGCGTATCGCGCGTCGTGGCCTGCATATCTTGCGTGACTACAGTGTGGATCCCTTCGAGATGGCGCGCGTCAAGGACGTGATGGTTGCCAGCGTGGACACGCTACCTGCCACGATGACGATCGAGGCTGCCATCGAATTCTTCACGACTGACGAACATCGCCACAAGACCTATCCGGTGGTGAATGAGCATGCCGCCCTGCTTGGCATGATCTCGCGTGCTGACATCCTGCGCTGGACGGTATCGAGCGATGGCGATGTTGCGACGGTTGGCGATGCGGTGGCGGATGACGACCTGCTGGTCAGTCATCCGGATGAGATGGCGGGAAGTCTTGCCGATCGTATGGCGGTTGCCGATATCGGACGGGTACCGGTTGTTGACCCGGTGCATGGCAAGCTTGTGGGTATCGTGGCGCGCAAAGATCTGCTGCGCGTGCGAGCCAAGATGCGCATGCACGAACTGGAACGCAGTGCGCCGCTGCGCCCAGGAAACGCCGCCGACGCTTGAGTCAATAGCCCCCTGAGCCGGACGCGGTCGCGGTGCGTTTCTTCTCGGTGTGCTGACTACGTCATACACGCAGGAACTGAGGCTATTGGGTGACGTCGCCCCTAGCGACGTCGTTGTGTACAAATTCCGCGCATTGCTCTCTCGCAGCGCAGCGATTTGCAGCAATCGGCGCTTCTGTCGCCCTACGTTCGGTTATGGCGTAATAACAATACGCAGCGTAAGGTCTTCTCGCAGGACGGATGAGTTCATCGTCCCACCGGACGGTGTGAGATCTCATCCGGTGTCCGATCCAATCAAACCGGAGAACTCGCATGAAGACTAGTGCAAAGGCAACCAGCGCCGCGCTGGCAACCGCAGCTGCCTTGATGTTCAGCACCGTTGCAATCACAACCGCGCATGCCGAAGACGCCAAGATCCACTGCGACGGCGTGAACTCCTGCAAGGGCAAGAGCGCTTGCAAGTCGGCGAACAATTCGTGCAAGGGCCAGAATTCCTGCAAGGGCAAGGGCTTCACGGAAATGACGCAGAAGGACTGCGACGCGGCACAGGCCAAGATGAAGAAGGGCTGAGGTTTCGAGCCCACTCCATATCCTCCTGCCCTCTTAATTCGAGGGCAGGAGGAGAAGAGATGTCACGCGAGTCACAGGGGCAAGGGTGACGAGAGTCAGGGCCTTTCCCTGTGACCCTGTTGCCCCTGTGACTCGTGTGACAAGTCCCGCCGCGACAGGTATGGTGCTGTCTCCAGCCATGGAGGCGAGCATGGGCCGGCATATTTACCGGGATTTCGACGAATTCGCGGACTCGATCCGAGGACTGGCCGGTCGGTTCATTCCCACCGCCCGCTCCGCAGCCGATTGGTGGATCCAGGCTGTCGAAGTGCAGCGCATCCAACTGCAACAATTACAGATTGGCGGTGCGAGTACGTTTGCGGGTGATGGCAAATCCGGCACCGTAACGTTCGGCATTCCGATGACGGACCCGCGTTCCATCCGCATCGATGGCCACGGTCTCCTCGACAGCTCATTCATTCTGCTCAAGCATGCGCAACCGTTCACCTACAGCGGACGATTGGTAACGCGGTGGGCGGGTGTCACCGTACCCATTGATTACATCGACGCCGAGGCTGAGCTTGGCGAGTCGATCCTGGTCGGCGCCTCCGGGCTGGAAGAGACGCTGGCGCAGGCGGACGGAAAATTGCTCGAGCGGCTACGCCGGCTCATAGATCGTATCTGTTCGGAAGACGACACGGTGGTGCTTGTCGACCCGGTAGCGTGCGCCGCCGCCGAGGAAGAGGTGCTACGCGCTTGCGTGCAAGTGCTGTCCTCCGGCAGTTGCTCGATCGGCAGGAATATCGGCCGGCCGCAGGTTTCGCGCACACGGGTCATTGCCCGCTGCCTGGAGTTCATAGATGCCAACGCCGGTCAGCCGATGTTGATACGCGACCTGTGCAAGGCGGCTCTGGTCAGCGAGCGCACGCTGCGCAACGTGTTTCAGGAATACTTCGGCGTGGGTCCGATGCGTTTGCTCAAGGTGCGGCAGCTGCGAGAGATCCGTGGTGCCCTGTCGGTGGCCGATGCGAACGAGCAAACCGTTGCCGCAATCGCCACGCGTTTTGGCATATGGGACTTCAGCTTGTTCGCCCGCAACTACCGCGCTCTCTACGGTGAAAGCCCATCGACCACACTGCGTAAGCCACCGGAGGATTCGGCGCCGGAACAGGCGATGCGCCCGACATGGCTGCGCTATGCTTCCCTGCGATTCGTGGATGCAGCGGAGGGGAGTGCAGACCAGTGATCGTCCGTTAGCTGCGGATACAAAGCGCTCGAGCAGTCGCAGTCTTTTTCAGCGGCTATGCTTCGGGATGTTTCGTCAGAGGCTTGCCCTGGCAAAGAGCACCGGGCCGTTCAGCTTGATTTTCACCAGCCCCGGGTTGTCTTCATTCTTGGAGTCGATGTCGATAGAAAACGCACGATAGCCCAGGCCGAAGACCAGGTACGGGTTGACGCGGAATGTGCCTGCCAGGCGTGCATCGAGAATCGAGCCGTCGATGTCGCGGATGTTGGCGCCGAGATACTGCAATCTGGCCTCCGCAGACCAGTGGTCGGTAAAGTCGTAGCGGCCTTCGACGCCGATCAATGGTAACGGTGCAACGCCAGTTTCAGCCTCCCGCATGACTCGGCTGCGTACCACCGCATTGGCGTCGACGCTTGCGATCTGGATACCGAACGTCGCCGTCAGTTCGGCGCGATCGTTCGCGATGAAGCGATAACCGTAAGTCAGGCCGAACATGGTGAGGTCGAGCTGGCTGTCGACGCGTTCGCCGGCCTCATAGACCTGGTCGTCGAAAAAGATTTCTCGGTCGAGAATTTTCTGCGCCGAGCGTCGCGTGCTCATACCGCTCAGGCGAATCAGGTGATGCTGACCGGGCAGGAGGGTGAGTTCGACTTGCGGCATCAACTCGGAGTCATCGAGGCCCAGGTCGCGCTCCGCATCGATCGGTGTCCCTGGCTGCGTGAGCGAATCGTCCACTCGCAACTTGGTGTCGTAGCTCGTTCCAAGCAGGCTGACCTCCAGCCGGAAACGGTCTTCGACGATGCGCGGCTTGGGCGGAGGCGCCCACGCGGGGAGTTCCGCTAGCACGATCGATGGTGCCAGTAACGCCGCTGCCATAAGCACGCAATTGCACGCCGCGCTTCTGGCTGGGCTACTGGTTGTAATACCGGTCATCGCTTGCCGACCACTGACCGTCGCATGCCCTGCAATCACAGCGAACCTCCTCCGTTGGACCGCGATGATTATGCCTGCGGTGCCCCATGGGAATGTCACGGGGAGCGCGGTCGCGCACCGCTATTTCGGTCGTGAAGTGCGGAAAGTGTGAACGCAGTGGTCTTTTGCAATCGACACCACGGCGCACGCCGAGGTGGTAATTCAAATCGTCGGTATATCGCGACAGTCTGCGGCGGCGATGATGCGGCCGATCAGTTCGCGTAAGGCGAATGAGCCACCGCTGACTGAGTCAGTGCGAACGGCAGGGAATCTTCGGCGAAGGGTGGCAGGGTCTGTCGTTTGTACAGGATTTCCCGCAGCCAGTGCTCGGCGATACCCAAACGCTTGGCCGCCTGTTCAATTGGCAGCTCTTCACAGACGATGAGACTGATCGCAGACCAGTACAGCGCCGCTTCCATTCGGTAATCGTGACTTCGCATCGTGGGTGCTGCCGCCGGCAGTGGCCAGCGGCAGCGCCCAAAATGGTGCGTGTAGCAGCAAAGAAAATAAACGGCAGTTATACGTAGGCGCGAACGCCCGCTGCTATCACCCGCCAGCTGTCTACCAGCTGCCTACTTGTCGCTTTCCGTCAGGCGCTTGCTGACGAATTGCCAGTTGGCGGCATTCTCGATCACTGCCTTGACGAAGCCGGCACGCTCCTGCTGGTAGTCCAGGTAATAGGCATGCTCCCACACATCGCAAGTCCACAGTGCGTGTGCGCCTGAGATCAACGGGTTGTCCGCGTCGTGCGTGGCGACGATCTCCAGCTTGCCATCCTTCGCGACCAGCCAGGCCCAGCCACTGCCGAACTGATTCACGGCGGCTTCGACGAACTTGTCGCGAAAGTTCTCGAACGAGCCGAACGAGCTTTCGATGCGCTTTGCCACCGGCTCAGGCGGCTTGCCGCCACCGTTGGGTGCCAGGGACTCCCAGAAAAAATCGTGGTTCCAAGTCTGCGCCGCGTTGTTGAAGATCTTGCGGTCCTTGCCCTCGGACTTCGCGGTGGCGCGAATGATCGATTCGAGGTCCGACTTCTCGAACGGCGTGCCGGCCACCAGCTCATTCAACTTCTTGACGTAGTTGGCGTGGTGCTTGCCGTGATGATGCTCGAGCGTTTGCGCCGACATCGTGGGGCTGAGGGAATCTTTAGCGAAAGGAAGCGGTTTGAGAGTAAATGCCATGACAGTAGCTCCAGAACGATCGGCGGTAATCCAACGCGAACGCCTAAGTGCAATAGAAGTTCCGCCAGCAAATTGGCGGTCCAATAAGGAATCCCGCGTTACGCACCGGTGGGCCGGAGAGCAATGTTGCGCCACGAATCGGGACTCTTCCGCGCATCCTACAACGAGCAGGGCATGGCGACGAAAAGAGGACCGTCTATGGTCGGCGCAGCCGGTTCCTTGCGCACAAGTCAAGGACCCGACTCGCGTCGCCGCTTGCATGTGGTCTTCCATCTGAGCAGGCCCGCTTGGCTCGGGTCTCCGGCCGGGCTTGCAACTGTGTGCTGCCCATTCGCGCCCGTGCCCCCAAAGGTTGCGACCGAGGTCGGTTGTGACCAAAGCGTGCGCTGGATCGGCTTTTTGCATATTCCTGCCGGTCGCGACCGTGCGACCGGGCACGATAGGGTCTATATTTCCCATCGGCAGTGGCCTGACCCGTCCACCCAACAAGGATTGGCGGCGCGCTGCGTACGAGAGATTTCCTTTGTCAGGGGCACACGGAACGTCAGGCGCGCCGCCTAACGGCGTGTCCGACAATCCCGGGGGAGGAATATTTGGTGATCAGCAGACCCGCCCGGATCGCCTCGGCCGCCATGGTCGTGACGATACTGATGGCAAGACCCGCGGACATCCGTGCCGCGGATGAGCCTACGGCCGCCAGTTTCATGGCGTTGAACTTCGATGGCGCGTGCGACAGCAATAACAATCGGCTGTGGCTGATCAACAGTCACACGTTCAAAACGATTGCCACCACGGTTCGCTGGCGCGCTGCGGGTGGCAAGAACCTGACCGAGCAGTTCTTCCCCGGGCCGAATTCCAAGCGCGAAATCGGCTGTGCCGCGCAAGCGGAGATCATCGAGGCCAAGTTCGCCGATTTCTGAGGTTGGCTTGGTCCACATCCGCCTCGATCAAATTGACAGTGATGTAGGTATCCGCCTGTCGTCCCCGTGGAATTCCCGGCTTTTGCATGCCGCTGCGCTATGCCAACTGAGTCGCAGAGCTCGTTTGCCGGGCGCCAATAGAATAAAGGGTATGCAATGATCCTGCGGGTACAGCCCGCCCGGTGGCGCGTCGGCACGCTCGTATTCGCAATAGCGTCTACAGCCGCCGTGGCGCAGGTCGCATCTGCCCCCGCGAGTGACGCGATGGAGAGCGTCAGCAAGGACGAACAAGTCATCGACCGCATCGTCGTGACGGCACAGAGGAAAGAGGAAGTGCTCCTGGATGTGCCGATCGCGGTCTCGGCATTCGATGCCGACGCGCTGGATCGCAAACAGATCACCCAGGCCACCGACCTGCAGCTCAACGTTCCCAACGTCGCCTATACCAAGGGCAATTTCACCGGCTCCAATTTTCAGATTCGTGGCATCGGCGTCTCATCGGTGGGCGCGAGTTCCGACTCGGGCGTGGAAACGCTCTTCAACTCCGTGCCGATCAAGAACTCGCGCCTGTTCGAAACCGAATACTTCGATATCGAGCGCGTCGAGGTTCTGCGCGGGCCGCAGGGCACTCTGTACGGTCGCAATGCGACCGGCGGCGCTATCAACGTACTGCCCAAAAAGCCTATCAAGGGCGACTTCAGCGGCAGCATCGAACTCACCGCCGGCAACTACGCGGAAGCCAAGGTCAAGGGCACACTCAACATCCCGGTCGGGGAAGCCTTGTCGATGCGTTTCGCCGGTATTTCCTATCGGCGCGACGGTACCACCCGCAATCTGTTCACCGGCAACGATATCGACGGGCGCGACCAGTGGGCGGTGCGTGGCGCAATCCGTTTCCAACCCTCCGACACTACCGACGTGACGCTGACCTTGAATCGTTACCAGGAAGATTCCACTCGCATGCGCGTGGGCAAGCAGGAATGCCATCGCGATCCAACCGGGGCTTACGGCTGCCTGCCCGATCGCCTGGGCTTCGATGCCCCCAACTGGCGCGCTTCCCTCGGCGGTACGCTCGGTGAATTGATGCCAATCGTTCTTCGCGTGCCGGGAGCGGCGTTGATCGCGCCTGGCACCGACGTCAATCAAGGTGCGGTGGTGCCGCACGATCTGCGTACGGTCGATACCCAGTTCGATCCCACGTACAAGGCCGATGAGACCATCGCTACGCTGGAGCTGATTCACGACTTCGGTGCCGTCTCGTTCACCGCGATCACCGGTTACCAGGAAACGGATCTTGTCAGTCGCATCGACTATCGCTGGCTCGCGGCTGCGTCGCAGTACAACGGTGCCGGTGCCACCCTGCTTTTCGGCGGCAGCGTGCCGCTCAGCCAGATCGACCTGCGTGCGCCGCGTGGTCCACTTGACGCCAACAGCGTCGGCTCATTCAGTCGTTCGGCGGGCTACGACCAGTCGGATCAGGACGCTCATCAGTGGTCGCAGGAAATCCGGCTCGCCTCCGACTTTGCCGGTCCGTTCAATTTTCAGCTTGGCGCCATCTACTTCGATGCGGACGACGACAACAACTACAGCATCGCGACTACCGAGCTGAACTATGCGGCGGTACTGCTGAGATTGCGGCCATCCATCTATAACAACGCCACGCCCCGAGCGGCGTTGAAGTCGACGGCCGCATTCGGCGAGCTGTACTGGGACATGGTCGACGGATTCAAGTGGACCGCGGGACTGCGTTGGACGCAGGACAAAAAGAGCATCGAAGATCGAGCCTTGCTGCTCAGTGTCGCCGCGGATCGGCCGCTGCCGGATTTCCGCGTGGACCAGACGACGTTCCGTGAGTTCACTGGCCGCTTCGGCTTCGACTGGAAGCCGGGCTGGTTCGATGGTTCCACGATCTATGCATTCTATTCGCGCGGCTACAAAGCGGGCGGCTTCAATCCGCCAACCGACCGCACCAATCCTGCGTTTGCGGGCACGCCTGAGGTTTACAGGCCTGAGTTCATCGATGCATTCGAGATCGGTTCGAAGAACGTGCTGGCGCAGGGTCGGATGCAGGCCAACCTGAGCGCTTTCTATTACAAGTACGACGCGCTGCAAGTGTCCAAGATCGTCGCGCGCACCTCGGTCAACGAGAACGTCAGCGCCGATATCTACGGCTTCGAAGGCGAATTCGTGTTACAGCCGACGCACAGGCTGCAGATGGACGCCAACCTTGCGTACCTGCACACCAGGATCGAGGCCTTCGCCAGCATCGACCCACGCGATCCCACCAACGGCGATCCGGATTTCACGGTCGTGAAGGACGTGTCGACCGCCGCAAACTACGTGATTCCAACGGCGGCCATTGCAACTGCCCGTGCGGCGGATTGCTTGCTGCCTGCCGCGTTGGGAGGTCCATTCGGGCTGGCTGGACTGGAGTCGTCATGCGCGCCGTTCTTCAGCGACGGCGTGGCGGCGAACGTGAGTGGCAACCAGCTGCCGCTGTCGCCGGAATGGTCTATCAAGATCGGCGCCCAGTACACATTCGATTTCGCGGGCATGAAGCTGGTCCCGCGAGTGGATTACTACTGGCGTGCCGATTTCTACACCCGCATCTTCAATCGACCGATCGATAAGGTCGCTGCGTGGGACGTGCTGAACGCACAGGTCGACCTGTCGCCGGAAGCGGGTGCGTGGTATTTGCGCGGCTATATCGCCAACGTCATGGGCAGCGACAACATCACCGGCATGTACGTCACGGACGCATCGTCCGCGTTGTTCACCAACGTGTTTGCGCTCGAACCACGCACCTACGGAGTCTCGTTCGGCTTGAAGTTCTAAAGGCTGCGGCTGCAAGTCCACTGGTGCCGGTGCGAGTCAAAAAAGAGCGTGCGTGATATTCGTGGTATCACGCACGCCTGCATCGGAGATGGCTCAGGGGGATAGTCAACCATCGTCGTTAGCACGTAAAAACCGTAGAACTCCGACGCCGCAATGGCGTTCGAATTCTTTATTGCACGAGCTGTGCCAATTTCTGTTTCGTGGAAATTCGCGGGAATGGCGCTGCTGGCGGCAGCAGTTGTGCACTCTGGGTGTGCACATTGGCGTCACCCTGCGCCAATGGGGGTCACCGATGCGGTCGGAGAGTAGCGATGGTGGGAATGCAATGACGGAGGAGCTTACTGGCGGTCGCTATGGCTTCTTCTTCTCCAGTTCGTCCATGGTTCGCGGCCAATCATCCTTTAGCAACCGCGACAGCGAACGATCCGCGAGCAGCTTGCCGGCGGTCTGGCAGCGTGGACAGTAGTTGGTTTCATTCTCGGCATAACGGATGCGCTGGATGGCCGTGCCGCAGACCGGGCATGGTTTGCCGTAACGACCATGAACGGCCATCTCCTCGTGGAAGGCGGTCACCTTTGCGGGGAACGCTCCGTCATTCGCCTTGCGCAGCAGGTCGATCCAATCGATCAATGTGGCACGGGTCGCATCGAACAACCGATGCCATTGCGTATCGTCCAGCTGCCTGGTCTGCAGTAGCGGCGACAGTCGAGCCCGATGCAGAATTTCATCGGAATAGGCGTTACCAATGCCGCTGAGAATCGTCGGATCGGTGAGTGCACGCTTCAGGGTGTGATTGCGCTGCGACATGCGCTGCTGGAATTCGTCGAAGCCGCTTGTCAGTACTTCGAGCCCGCCGCGATCATGCTCGGCGAGGCCTACTTCATTCGCCACGACGTGCAGAGATGCGCGCCGTTTCGTCCCTGCTTCGGTCAATGTCAGTATGCCGTTCTCGAACTCGAGCTGCAGTAGCGGCGCACGGATCTTGCCGCGGTGACCTTGCTGATACCAATGCAGGCGGCCCGCGATCATCAGATGGATTACCAGCCACACATCGTTATCGAAGCCGATTGCAATGCGCTTGCCGAGCCGGCGTAGCGCCTTGACCCGTCTGCCTTCGCACACTTGCGGCGGTGGCTCTGCGGTACGCAGCAGAAAGGGATTCTCGACCGATATCCTGTCGAGCCGCTGCCCAACGATGCGATTCTCGAGAGCCTCCAGGTAAGCGGTGATGTCGGGAAGTTCGGGCATGGGAGGCAGAGGCTAACCGGCCAACGGGCTATGGGTAAGTCGGCCAGAGTGAAAGCGCGAGCAACTCGATTCGATTCATCTTCCTTCTGGCCGACTTACCCATAGCCGTTGGCCGGTTGGCTAGCGGGCTATTGGCCGGCGGGCCAGAGCGTCAGAGTGAGCTTCAGCTCGATTCATCTTATCTCTGGCCAATTTACCCGCAGCCCGTTGGCCTCTCCCTCACAGCTCCCTCAATCCCGTCGTAATCGGCAAACGTGCGGCGCGTATGCTCGGCAGCAATCCGCCGAGCAGGCCGAGAGCAAGTGCGTAGACCAATCCTTGCAGCAGCAGGGGTGGCGTTACCCTGAATGCAAAAGTGATCTGGCTGAAGCTCGCGAAGTTCATCGTCGATGCGCGCAGGCCGTTGAAGGCGAAATAGGAAATGGCCATGCCGATGGCGCCACCGACCACGCCGATCAGCAATGCTTCGGCAAGCACCGAGCACACTACGGGTGCGGGACCGAAGCCGAGGGCGCGCAGGGTGGCGATCTCCCGCGTGCGTGCCGAGACCGCCGAATACATCGTGTTCAATGCCGCGAAGACTGCGCCCAGGCCCATGAGTATCGCGATCGTCGCACCGATCGTGCTGACCAATGTAATGAGGATGCGCGACTGCTCTTCGTAGTACTGCTTCTCCGTGAAGATGCGTACGTTGAGGCGTGGGTCGGTGGTCAACGCGTCCTTGAACGATTGCAGCGCGCCGGCGCTTGTAAGTTTCACTCGCGTCGACTGATAGGAGTTGCCGCGATTGTAGGCACCCTGCAGTACGCTGGCGTCGGTCCAGATTTCCGACTCGGCGACGCTGCCGCGATCTTCGAAAATTCCCGCGACGGTCCAGTCAGTGGTTCCCCAACGCAGGCGATTGCCGACGGTCAGCCCGGCGAACTGCAGGCTCGCACCGCGACCGACGATGATCTCGAACGTGCCCGGCGTAAAATTCCGTCCCTCGACGATGCGGAAGTTCTGCCGCAGTTTCGCTGCCTGCGGGCCGACGCCGCGAAACGGCACATTGGCCGCCGTGCCGGTGCTGCGCAGGGGAACATCGACAATGACGTAGAGCTCCGGCGATGCGATCGCGCCTTGTGCATCGTGGGCGACGTCCTTGGCATCGGCAATGATGCGGGTCTGCGGCTGGCCCAGTCCGCTGCCCATTTCATCGGTGGCGCCGTTGCGCAGTACGATGGCGACGTCGTCGGCTCCAGAGAGCTCCAGCACGGCGCGAAAACCCTCGCGAATAGACAGCACGCCGATCAACACCATGACGACGCCGGCGATGCCGACGAGCGCGACCACCGACGTGGCCAGTCGCTGCGACATGTTGCGCAGGTTCATGCCTGTGATGGCGGAGATCTGGGTCAATGCGTTGTTGGCCATCTCACACCTTTCTCAGTGCATCGACGATTTTCAGGCGGGCAGCCTGCGTGCAGGGTAGTACTGCGGCCAGGCCGCCCAGCACCACGATCAGAATGGCGCCGGTCACGTAGGCGCTGGTCGGCATGCCGAGCGAGGGAAAGAATTGCGCCAACGCATTGCTGAGTCCTTTGGAGAACAGCGCCGCCAGCAACAGGCCGATAATCCCGCCGATTGCGGTGACCAGCAGCGCTTCCCCGAGCACCATTGCTGTGACTCCAAAGCTCGAGAAGCCGAGCGTCTTCATCACGCCGATCTCATTGAGGCGTTCGCGGATCGATTGGCCCATCGTGTTCGCCGTGACCAGCAGCATCGTGAAGAACACCGCCGTCGCGACCGCCGTCAGCAATGCGCCGATGTTGCCCATCTGGTTGGCGAAGCCCTGCATGAACGCCTTCTCGGTGGCAGTCTTCGTTTCTGTCGAAGAGTTGGCGAACAGTCCATCGACGGCGTGCGCGATCTGTGCGGACTGGCTGGGATCGGCGACGCGAAACACCACCCAACCGATCGAGTCGCGCCCGAACGAACGCGATTCGTTGAAATAGTCGTAGTGGAAATACAGGCTCTGGTTGTCGCCGTTGCCCGCGTCGTAGATGCCGGCGATCTTCATCTGCCACACGTTGGTGCCATCGGCTTTGGTCCAGATGTTGGAACGCAGCGGTATGGTGTCGCCGACCTTCCAGCCAAAGCGCTCGGCAATCACTTTGCCGACGATGGCGCTGGAACGATCCTTCAACCAAGCGTCGCGCTGCGCCGGCGGCAGTGCGTACTCGTGATAGACCTCCAGGAATGCCGGCGCATCCACCGCCATTGCCGCGATCTGGTTACGATCGTTCTGATAGATGCCGCCAAACCAGTTCTGCGAGCCGGCGGCCTTGATGCCGGGCAGGGCGCGAATGCGCGTCAAATAAGCCCGCGGCAGCTCCTGCACGATCGAGACCTTGTGCATGGTGATCAACCGGTCCACGCCGGCCAGCTCCGGTGTGCCGGTAAGGGCAACGCGCAGCGTTTGCATCAACCCGAATAGCAGGAACGCGACGATGATCGACGCCAGCGTCAGGCCTGTGCGCAATCGCTTGCGACTCAGGTTCGCCCATAGCAGCGGCAGGTATTTCATGGCAGTAGGCGAGCGGTGATGGATGACCGATGACCGGTCGGAACAGGGGCTGTGATTCGCATCGTCTGACTCCCTATTGCCAGTGGCCGGCGCTGCTGCCGGCGTCTTCCCGCCCTGCTTCAGGCCTCTGCTTGCGTCCCCAGGCTGCCCTTGTTCAGGTGCAGCGTGTGCTTGGCGCGTGCGGCAGCATGCGGATCGTGCGTAACCATGATGATGGTCTTGCCTTGGCGCTCATTCAGGGCCTGCAACAGGTCGAGGATTTCATCGCCCGCCTTGCGATCCAGGTCGCCGGTAGGCTCGTCGCACAACAACAGTGTCGGGTCGGAAACGATGGCGCGCGCGATGCCGACGCGTTGCTCCTGTCCGCCGGAGAGTTCGCGTGGCTTGTGCTTCGCGCGTTCGCTCAATCCCACCAGGCTGAGTGCGGCGGCGCTGCGTTTACGCCGCTCCGACGCCGAAAGCGTCGTAAGCAGCAACGGCAGCTCGACGTTACGTTCCGCGGAGAGCACTGGCAGAAGGTTGTACATCTGGAACACGAACCCGACGTGGTGTGCCCGCCAGCGGCCGAGTTGCGATTCGCTCATCGTATCGGTGCGCTGGCCGGCAATGTCGATGGTGCCGGCAGTGGGGCGATCCAGCCCGCCGATCAGGTTGAGCAGCGTCGACTTGCCGGAACCGGACGGTCCCATCAGGGCGAGGAAATCGCCTTTGGGGATATCCAGGTCCAGGGCATGCAGCACATGCACGGTTTCCGAGCCGCGCTTGTAGTCCTTGGCGATGCCGCGAACTTTGACCAGTGTTTCTTCTGTCACTTTGTGCTCCGAGATAAAAAATAAGAAGTGACAGGAGTGACAGTAGTCACAGGAGTGACAGGGATGACACGAGTCACACGGGCGCGTGCGCCAACGTCACTCCTACGCTTTTGTCACCCCTGTGACTACTGTCACTCCTGTCACCTCTTCTCTCACCCCTTCTTCTCCTTCACCCGCGCGCCTTCCTTGAGTCCTTCGACAGGTGCGGCGACGACGACTTCACCTGCGTTGATGCCTGACAGCACCTCGATCTGACCGTCGCGCTCACCGCCGGTTTTTACCGCGACCCGTTCGATCAGGCCGGATTGCACGCGCCATACGTAGCTTGAATCGCCGTCCTTGATGACCGCGGCGGCAGGCAGGCGTACCGCCGGCCTTGCCGCAGCGGCGCCGGCGACCGGCTCCTTGCTGTCTTCAAGAAAGCTTACCTTCACGCCCATGTCCGGCAGGATGCGGGGATCGAGCCGGTCGAAGCCAATGCGCACGCGCACTGTGGCCTTCTGGCGATCGGCCGTCGGCACGATGTTGATGACGTGGCTGGGAATGGTCCAGTCGGGATACGCGTCCAGCAACGCCTCGGTCCGCTGTGCCGCTTTGACGCGATTGATGAAGGATTCGTTGACATCGACTTCGATCTCGCGCGAGTCCATGTCGACGATGGTTGCGATGCCGGTGCGCGTGAAGCCGCCGCCGGCGGAAATGGGCGATACCATTTCACCGGGCTGCGCGTCCTTCGAGACCACCACGCCGTCGAACGGTGCCAGCACGCGTAGATCCTCCAGGTCCTGATTGCGCACTCTTAGCTGTCCTTCTGCAACTCTGACGTCGCTTCGAAGCGAATCGAGGCGCGCCTGGGTAGCTGCCACTTCGGACTGCGCGGTGTCGACCTGCGATTCGCTGACCAGCTTGTCCGCCCGCAAGCCTTCGTTGCGCTTCAAGGCGCGCTGCGCCTCGGCGAGTCGCACTTCGACTTCCTCGAGCTTGCGCCGCGCTGATTCGAGCTGACGCTGCGCCAGGTCGTAGAGCGGCTGGGTTGTCGTATCGTCGAGGCGTGCGAGCATCTGGCCCTGCTTGACGGACATGCCCTCTTCGATCAGCACTTCGGCGACTTTGCCGGTCACTTTGGAGGATACCGTAGCCTGTCGACGTGCGACCACATAGCCGGACGCATTCAGGACCGCCGCGCTGCCGCTGCTGCCAGGTACGCTTGCTGTGGCTGTTGCGGTGTCAACTTCTATTCCGCCGCTGCGGAGCATGGCATAAGCGCCAGCAACTACCGCAAGGAGGAGCACGCCGGCGAGTAACCAACGGTAGATGCCGCGCGAGTTCGCCTCTTCGGGTGGGCTATTGCGCTCGATGCGCAGGCTTTCCAGGGCGTTCTGGTCGAATGTCATGAGATTCCGCTTGGTTGCCGGTCGTGCTAATCGGCCGAAATTCTAATCCGTGCGATGCAGCAACCGAAAGGCAAACCGGTGAATGACCGCAAGATGCCGGTAATCGCTGGCTTGACGCAAGCGCCTGCGCTTGCTTGCCGTGGCTGTTGGTATTGTTCGGCCAGCCCCCTGTAATGAACGGGAGCCGGCGCCGCAATCTACTCGCTACGCCCGGCATTGTCGCTGGCAGCCAAGGCCACTGCGGCGAGATGGTTGTCCGAGACAATTGTCCGGACAATTGTTCCCGGCTAGGGCAATGAGGTGCCACCCTGCCTGGCGAAGGCATCGAGATAGGTTCGGACCGCCGCCACTTCGTCATCCGTAAACGCAGCAAAGCGCGCCGCTGCCACTTCCGTCATCAGCCCCAGGTTGCGATTGCCGATACCGACGCCGGTGCGCATCAAACGGAAGAAGTCGTCATTGGTATACGCGGCCGCCGCCAGCAGATTCGGCGCTTGGAGAAAGTCGGACCCTTCGAGGTTGGCGCCGTGACACTCGGTGCAAGCCGTCATCACCAGATACTTGCCATGCGCCAGCGGATCGCTGTTGTCTGCGTCGGTACGCAGGGGCGCCGCCGGTATTTCGGTGGCGACCGGTTTGAACTGGCCGGTGAGAATCCCGATGCGTCCGAGCGGGCGGATACTGGTTTCCCGCGCTACGCCTGCTCGCTGCGGCACGCTGCGTACATAGGCGATGATTGCTCCCAGGTCCGCGTCGGTGAGATGAGCGAACATCTGCGAGGGCATGATCCAGGTGCTGGTCCCGTCGCGCTTTACGCCGCGCCGAACCAGCCGTTCCAGTTCGCCGTCGGTGTAGTCCTTGACGATTGCGGTCAGGTTGGGGGCACTGATGCGTGCAATACCGGGCTCGTCGAATAGCACCGTCCCTGCCATGTCCTGACCATGGCAATTATTGCAACCGTAGATCGTGGCCAGCCGCGCGCCTTTGCGGACGGAGGTGCTGTCGCTGGGAGCATCGAAGCTGGATGGTGGAATCGGATAAGTGCGCGCGATGATGCGCTGCGACGCTACGAACAGGTAAAGCACGGCAACTAGGGCCACCGCAGCAATGGTTGCCACGCCGATGCCAAGCCATTTCAGAATCCGCCGCATGATGGAGAAACCTCTGCCTTCGCTGGTCGATCGCTGGGTCGACAGGCAGTGTCCGTCACTATGGCCAGGGCGGTATCGGCCGGAGGAGCCAGTGCAGGAGCCAAAGAAAGGGTGATGGAGGTGATGGAGGTGATGGAGGTGATGCAGGTGATGCAGGTGATGTGAGTGATGAGGTGTGAGACTCCTGGCTCTGAACCTCCATCACTTACATCACCTTCATCACCCGTATCACTGGCTCGCCCCCATTCACCTGGCTCCCAGCGGCTCCTCTCTCATCATCAGGAACTCGTTCGTCATGGGTGCCGTTGGCAAGGTGAAATAGAAGACCGCGCCTTTGCGGGGGGCAGAGTCGGCCTGGATTTCGCCGCCGTGGCGCTCGATGATCCGTGCGACGGTCGCAAGTCCGACACCGGAGCCTTCGAATTCGCCGGGCGCGTGCAGGCGCTGGAAGGGCTGGAACAGCTTCTGTTTGAAGGCCATGTCGAACCCCACGCCGTTGTCGCGGATATAGAGTTTCGCCATGGAGTTGCTGCTGACCTGGCCCACCTCGATGTGCGCCGCTGGCGTCTTGCCGGTGAATTTCCAGGAGTTGCCGATCAGGTTCGCCAGCATGTCAGCCAGCAGGCGGCGGTCGCCGTAGACATGGATACCGGGCTGGATGCTCGTCTGTACCGTTCGTTCCGGCTGTTTCTGGCGCAAGTCCGCGATCACCATTTCCGCCAGCTCGCTGACGTCGACGATTTCCCGATGCAGCGTATGGCGCGAGATTCGCGACAGTGCCAGCAGCGCATCGATCAGCTCGGACATCTGTTTCACACTGCTTTCGATGCGATGCAGACGGCGGCGCTGGTCCTCGGTTCCCTGTGCTCCCAGCGACAGCTCCAGCAGGCCGGCCTGGCCGGCAATCGTGGTCAGCGGCGAGCGCAGGTCGTGGGACACGGATGCCGTGAACGCTTCCAGCTCACGATTGGCGCGGGCCAGCGATTCATTGGCAAGGCGCAGCTGCCTCTGGCTGGGCCACGCTCGCAGTTCAGGCAGCGCGCGCCACAGGAATATCGCGCTGGGTACCGACGCAACGGCGGTAACCACTTTGACCGCACCCTCCAGCCAGTACTGCGCATGCCAGACATTCCATACGCTCATGACGTGGGTCGCCCCGCAGGCGACGATGAACACGCCGAAACACACGACCAGGCCGGTAAAAGGCAGGTCGCGCCGCGCGCGCGTCAGGTAGATCAACACCACCGGGATGGCCAGGTAGGCCAATGCGATCAACAGGTCGGGGATCACATTCATCCATAACACAGCGGGGGTCCACAGGTAGCAATGCCCGTGAGGCATGAAGTGTGCGGTGCTGAACCACGGTGCCTGGTATTCCGTCATGCGTGCTCCGTCGTGAATCTCCGCGTTGGACGAGTCGGAGGAAAGTGACTCGGGCAGCGCGGATTTTTTGCGGCGCTGTCCTCTCTAGGCAACGCTGCGGCGGCGAACACTATGCGATTTATGTCGCTCGTGTCGCCTGTCCTGTAACTACAAAGTGGCTAGTGGGTCGCCTGATTGCGCGGCGTGGCCGCGCCCGGCGTCTCCTGCACGACCCAATTAAACCCGGCAATCATTGAGGGCGCTTGGCAACCAGCGCACGTATTTCCCGAATTGGAGCTGCAGTCTCATCCAGCCCTGGGCTTACCAGCCTAGGCTCAGGCGCGCGAACCCAGGTCATCCCGTCATTGCTCTCGTTCTTTCAGAGTGTCGCGACAACGCCATCGAGGGGGTGGGGTTGAGAGTTTTTGTAGATCAATTAATTTTTACGAAACTAACCAGCAAGGCGAATTTTGGCAACAAGGATTTAGATAAATTTATCAGTGGCTCCGCCGGGTGCCGCGTCCGCCCGAGCATCGAGTGGCGCCGCGGATGCCAAAAGTTTGGTGCCGCGTAGCCAGCGCATAGCGAAATATTATTTGGCACCGTCCAGCTGGACGGTTACCGTACCGTCCAGTCGGTACAGTCCCGTTCGGGACGAATGAGCATTTGAATCCATGGTCGCAGAACAAGCCGCGCTGGGCCCCGCGCGTGAGCGCGTGCTCGAAGCAGCGGAACGCGTCGTCAGTGAAGTTGGGGCCGCACGGTTGACTCTCGATGCAGTGGCGCACGCTGCTGCGGTCAGTAAGGGCGGACTGCTCTATCACTTCCCGTCCAAGGAATCGCTGCTGATCGCACTCGCACAACGCTACGTCGACAGCATGCAAATGTGCATCGAGGGTGCGAAGGGCGGCCTGGAAGGCGATCCGGCGCGGGAGCTCAAGGCCTGCATCGTCGGGATCCTGGGAGACGACCCGCGTACCAAGGCCATGGGTGCGGCATTGCTGGCGGCCGCTTCCAGCGACCTGACATTGCTTGAAGTGATCCGGGAACGCATTGCGCGCTACACCGCAGAGGTTGCCGCTTCGAATGCTGATTTCGCACGCGCTGCGGTGGTTGCGCTGGCGGTCGACGGATTGAAGATGCGCGAATCGCTGCGCATTTCTTCGTTCACGCCGGAGCAGCGCCAGGACATCGTGAATGCGTTGCTGAAGCTTGCCGATGACGCTTATCGGTGAGGCTCTGCGGCAACCGCCTGCGGTTGCCGGCTGAATTGCCAGAAGACCCGCCGGGGCTTTCGTTTGGGGAGTACGAAATGGGGAGTGCATCGATGCGCGGACTGGAACGGATCGCAGCGGTCGCAGTGGTCGCGACATTAGCGGCGTGCAGCGGCAAGCAGCCTCAACATCAGCCACCGCCACCCGAAGTGGCCGTCCAGGCAGTCGACCAGGGCGCGGTACCGCTCGATCTGACGTACACGGCTCGCACGGTCGGTTCGCGCGAGGTTGAAGTGCGCGCTCGCGTAGGCGGCATTCTGCTCAAGCGGCGTTTTGAGGAAGGCAGCCGCGTGCGCGAAGGCCAGCCGATGTTCCTGATCGATCCCGAGCCGATCCGTGCACGGGTGGCTTCGGCGCGTGCCGATGTGGCGGTCGCCAAGGCGCGCCTTGAAGAGGCACGTCGCCAGAATGAGCGCGTGCTGCCGTTGTTCGAGAAGAACGCGGTCAGCCAGAGCCGTCGCGATGAAGCCGTATCGGCCTACGAGGTTGCCCAGGCGAACCAGGCTTCGGCGCAGGCTGCATTACAGACCGCGGAGCTGGATCTCGGATACACGGACGTGCGTGCACCGATCTCCGGCCTTACCAGTCGCGAAGTGCAATCCGAAGGCAGCCTGGTGACCACCGACCAGAACTCCAGCCTGCTCACCAAGATCGTGCAGGTCGACCCGCTCTACGTGGAGTTCTCGGTGCCTGAAGCCGAGGCTGCACTGATCCGCAATACGCTCGCCCCGGCAAGCAAGTCCGCGCCACCGGTGGTGAAGTTGCTGCTCGACGACGGTCGTGAGTACGCCGATGCGGCCAAGGTCACCTTCGTCGATAACGCGGTGGATCGCGGCTCCGGCACAGTGCGGGTACGCGCTGTACTCAAGAATCCCGATGCACAGCTTATTCCCGGCCAGTTCGTGCGTGCGCGTGTCGAAGGCGTAACGCTGACGAACGTCGTGGCGATTCCGCGCAAGGCCGTGATGTCCAGTGCCCAGGGTCGTTTCGTGTGGATCGTGGGCGTCGAGGAAAAAATCGAGATGCGTCCGGTCCAGGTTGGGCGCGGCATGGCGAATAACGTTGTGGTAACCCAAGGGCTCAAGCCGGGCGATCGTTTCGTGGTCGAGGGCGTGCTCAAGGTGCAGCCCGGGATGCCGGTGAATGCAGTGTCGGTCGATGCAGCCGCGCGGCAGGCCGAAACGACGACGAAGCAACCCGCTCCGAAGAAGGACAAGGAGCCGGCATGATCTCGCAGTTCTTCATCACGCGGCCGATCTTCGCCTGCGTCATCTCGGCTTTCATCGTGATCGCCGGGCTGGCCGGCATCAAGGCGCTGCCGATCTCGGCCTACCCGGACATCATTCCGCCGCAGGTCACCATCACCGCGCAGTATCCGGGCGCGACCGCAGAGACCATCGCGGAAACCGTTGCTGCTCCGATCGAAGAGCAGATCAACGGCGTCGAGGGCATGTTGTACATGAACTCGATCAATTCTGGCGACGGCACGCTCAGCATCACCGTGACCTTCGAGGTCGGCTCCGATCCCGATCTGGCGGCCATCAACGTCAACAATCGCGTTCAGGCGGCAGTACCGCGTTTGCCGGAAGAAGTGCGCCGGCAGGGCGTGGTAGTGCGCAAGGCATCCGCCAACATGCTGCAGATCGTCGCAATGATGTCACCCGACGGCAGCCAGGATGCGCTGGCGATCAGCAACTACGCTTTGCTCAACGTGCTCGACGAACTGCGTCGGGTGAAGGGCGTCGGCGATGCGCAGATGTGGGGCCAGAACTATTCCATCCGCATCTGGATGCAGCCGGACAAGCTGGCGCAGCTCGGGCTGACGCCATCGGACGTTGCGGCGGCGGTGCGGCAGCAGAACTCGCAGTTCGCCGGCGGTCGCGTCGGCGTCGAGCCAATGCCGCAACACGTCGACTTCAGTTACTCGGTGACGGCGCAGGGCCGGCTTGCTACGCCTGAAGAGTTCGAACAGATCGTGGTGCACACCACGGATTCCGGGTCGATCGTGCGGCTGAAGGATGTCGCGCGTGTCGAACTCGGCGCGCAGACTTACAACTTCAATTCCACCGTCGGCGGCAAGCAGGCGGTATTGACCGCGATTTTTCTGCAGCCGGGCGCCAATGCGCTGGAAACTGGCAGTGCGATCAAGCAGCGCCTGCAGGAACTGTCGGTCGATTTTCCCAAAGGCATCGCCTACGAAATTCCGTACGACACCATCCGCTTCGTGCAGGTGGCGATCAAGGAAGTGATCAAGACGCTGGTCGAGGCGATGGTGCTGGTGTTCTTCGTGGTGCTGCTGTTCCTGCAGAACTGGCGCGCCACGCTGATTCCGATGCTGGCGGTGCCAGTCTCGCTGATCGGTACGTTCGCCGCGATGTTCCTGTTCGGCTTCTCGATCAACATGCTGACGTTGTTCGGCATGGTGCTGGCGATCGGCATCGTGGTGGACGACGCCATCGTGGTGCTCGAAAACGTCGAGCGCATCATGCACACGGAAAATCTGCCGGCGCCTGAGGCGACCGTGAAGGCAATGGAAGAAGTGACGCGGCCGGTGATCGCCATCGTGCTGGTGCTCACGGCCGTGTTCCTGCCGGTGGCATTCCTCGGTGGACTGGTTGGCGAGATGTATCGCCAGTTCGCGGTCACTATTTCCGTCTCCGTGATCATTTCCGGCTTCGTAGCCTTGACGTTGACTCCTGCGCTATGCGCTCTGTTGTTGCGCAAAGACGATGTCGTGCACAACCGTTTTCTGCAGGGCTTCAACAGGTGGTTCACGCGCGTTACTCAGCGCTACGAGCAGGGAGTCAGCTTCGTCATGAAGCGTGCGGCAGTGGCTGGCGGCGTCTTCGTCGTGATGCTGGTCGCCATTGTGTTGCTGTTCCGCACCCTGCCGACTTCGCTCGCGCCGTCCGAGGACCAGGGTTACGTCTTTGTTATCAGCATGCTGCAGGATGCGGCGTCGCTGAGCCGGACCACCGCGGCAGTCAACCATGTGGCCGGTGAAATGATGAAGAATCCCGCGGTCGCAAGCTCGGTCGCGATTTCCGGCATGGACGCGTTGACCCTGTCGTTCAAGACCAGTGGCGGCATCGTGTGGTTGCCGTTGAAGCCATGGGACGAGCGCGGTAGCAAACCCGACATGTCGCCGCAAGCGGTGATCAATGCGGTGTTTCAGGCTGGCAGCAAAGAGAAGGACGCGTTCTTCTTCGCCGTGGCGCCACCGCCCATCGAAGGTTTGGGCATGACGGGTGGCTTCGAGGGCTACATCCAGTCGCGCGGTCGCAGCGATGCGAAGGAGCTTGAGGGTGTGGCACAGAAGCTGGTCCAGGCCGCCGCGAAGCGCAAGGAACTTGCGGGGGTCACGACCACCTTCAGTGCGAGTGTGCCGCAGATCCGCATCGATCTGGATCGCGAGAAGGCAATGACGCTCGGGGTGGCCGTGGGCGATGTGTTCGAAACGCTGCAAAGCACGTTCGGCGCCTTGTACGTCAACGACTTCAATCGTTCCGGCCGTGTTTTCCAGGTGCAGCTGCAATCCGAACCGCGTTTCCGTGCCTATCCCGAAGATATTCGCGATGTGTATGTGCGCTCGAAATCCGGCGAGCTCGTGCCGCTGACCGCGCTCGCGAGCATTCGTGAGGTAACCGGCCCGGAGATCGTCGAACGCTTCAATGTGTTCAATTCCGCGAAGCTGATAGGCGGGCCGGCACCGGGTTACAGCTCGGGCGACGCATTGCGCGTCATCGAAGAAGTGGCCAAGCAGACGCTCCCGCCTGGCTACACGCTGGCGTGGACGGGTGCCTCGTACCAGGAAAAGAGCAGCGGTGGCGCTTCCAATGGCGTGTACCTGCTCGGTGTGCTGATGGTGTTCCTGATCCTGGCTGCGCAGTTCGAACGCTGGACCTTGCCCCTGGCGGTAATTCTCGCCGTGCCGTTTGCGGCGTTCGGTGCGTTCAGCGCGGTGTTCCTGCGCGGGTTGGAGAACGACATCTACTTCCAGATCGGCATGCTCACGCTGGTTGGGCTCGCCGCCAAGAATGCGATCCTGATCGTCGAGTTCGCCCTGATGAAGCATCACGAAGGGATGCCGCTGGCGCAGGCCGCGATCGAAGGCGCGCGACTGCGCTTCCGACCCATTATCATGACCTCGATGGCGCTCATCTTCGGTGTGCTGCCGCTTGCGCTGAGTACCGGGGCGGGGGCGGCGAGCCGGCATTCGTTGGGGACGAGCGTCATCGGCGGCATGCTGGCGGCGACGTTCATCGCGACGCTGTTCGTGCCATTATTCTTCCGTCTGGTAGCGGGCCTGGGCGACAAGACAGCTCCGTCCGCCACGGATGCCACGTCGAAAATATCCCCGGCAGGCGGCTGATTCGCCCGCTCGTTTATTGCTCCGAATGTCCGACTGTAAAGGTTGATCTGGATCGCATCATGCGCACTGCCGTTCTGACTGTCCTCGCACTCTCGCAGGCACTGGCCCTGTCCGGCTGCTTCGTTTCGCGGGTCGATCCGCAAAAGCCGGAGCTGCCGCTACCCGAGGCGTTGCCGGCACCAACCGCCGTAACGAGCGAATTGCCCGATCCGTGGTGGAAGATCTTTGCCGATCCGAAACTCGATTCACTGGTGGATGAGGCGCTTGCACACAACCCGGACGTTGCCGTTGCGGCTGCGCGCGTGGCGCAAGCCAGGGCCGGATTGCGGATTACCAATGCTGCCCGTTTTCCCACCGTCGATCTGCAAGGCAATGTAATGCGGGCGAAGGACAGCGCGCTGGTGACTGCGCCGGGAATTTCGCTCGAAGGCACGGTATATAACGTGCAGGGCGCGGTCGGTTTCGAACTCGATCTTTGGGGTAAGTATCTGAGTGCATCCCAGTCCGCCCGTGCGCAGCTTTTGAATACCGAGTATGGGCGTGAAGCCACCAAGCTGAGCCTGACTGGCGATGTCGCGCGCGGCTACTTTGGTCTGATTGCCGCGGCTCAGCAGCTGGCTCGGGGCAGGGACACGCTAGCGTCGCGCGAGGAGTCGCTGCGGATAGAAAAGCTCCGCTTCGATGCTGGCGAGAGCGACGAGTTCACGTTCAAGCGCGCCGAGGCGGACGCAGCAGCGACCCGTAAATCCGTGCACCAGCTCGAATTGGAGCTGGTCGAGCGCAGCAACTTCCTGGGTGTATTGCTGGGTCACTCACCGAAAGACCTCGTGGACAATGCCATCGCCTCGCCGCGCACCGAGCTGCCGTCGGCCGTGGTGTTGCCGGCCGCGCTGCCGTCTTCGGTAATGCAGAGGCGCCCGGACATCGGCGCTGCTGAAGCCGCGCTGGACTCGTCGGCTGCCGATATCGGCGTAGCGCGCGCCCAATTGTTCCCCAGCATCAGTCTCACCGGCGCCTTCGGCTCGGTCAGTCCCCAACTCGATGATTTGTTCACCAAGCCAAGCGAAGCCTGGTCGATAGCGGGCAATCTGCTGCAGCCGATCTTCGAAGGCGGGCGTTTGCGCGCCAACGTCTCCCGTGCCGAAGCGGTACGCGAACAGCGCAAAGCCGAATATGGCAAGACAGTGCAGGGTGCGTTCCGCGAGGTTCTCGACGCCCTGCAGGGACAGGTCCTGATCGCTGGCGTCAGCGATGCGAATGCCCAGCAGGTTGATGCTCTCGCACGTGCGCTGGAGCTGGCTGAGTTCCGCTACAAGCAGGGTGACATTGCCTACCTGGATCTCCTGGACGTACGTCGCGGCTTGTATCAGGCACAGATCGATCTGGTCGCCGCGCAACGCGACGCACTGCTCAATACCGTCGATCTGGCGCTAGCTATCGGCGGCAGCCTGGGCGAACGCGCTGAGCCGTTGTCGGCGAGGAGATGAGAGGGCAAATCGGCAACGGTAAGCCGGCGATCGGCCAACCGGCTGATGGCCACGGTGGCTAGATGGGCGAGGCGGGCCACAAGAACGAGAAAAGAGAGGAAGGCTGTTTCCGTGTCATCCAGCCACGATCGCCATGAAGTCATGTGCCGTCTATCAACAAGGATCAGAAGGCGAGCAAGGCGAGATGAGCGTATTCCCGTTCTCCATTTCATTCGCTGTTTTCACTCGCCTGTCCGTTCATTATTCCGTTCGCCCTGAGCCTGTCGAAGGGAGCTCGTCGAAGGGAGCCAGTCGAAGGGTGCCTGCCGAAGGTCTCGCTCCCCATAGCGGGCCGACGTGTTTGCCTGCGTGGTTCGACAGGCTCACCACGAACGGATGGTAGCTACGAAGGGGTGATAGCGGTGACAACAAGCTGCAGGTCTATGGCTTGGTCCTCGCGATAAATAATTCCACGCAGAGCACGCCGGGCGCCGAGGTCCACAGGTTCGAGTGACCCCGACCCCCGGCGTGTCTGTGCGATCTTTCTAGAATGTCTTGCTTGCGCTGACGAACAGTGCCCGACGCGTGCCGTACTGCGGTGCGCCGACGCCAATGCCGGAGCCGTCACGCAGTTCGTACACGTTGTCGAAAACATTCAGCATGGCGAGCCGGCCATCAAGTTTGCCGAATGCGGGCAGGTCGAAGTGCTGGCTGAGCGCAAGATTCACCTGGGTATAGCCCGGCATCTGCTCGCTGTTGGCAAAGCCGCGGCGCAGGCCGCTTCCCAGGATGGCATCCGCTGACACAGTCGTGTTCTGCCAATTGGATGAGACGCCGGCGGAACCCGACCAGCGCTGGTCGTGATCGACGTAGACCCAGTTGTTGTCGATGTAATTGAGCTCGTCCGGATCGAAGTTGAACTGCCCGGTCACGACGTTGCGCGCCTGCGCCACCGAATACGCTGCATTGGCATAGGCAGAGAAGTGCTGGCCGTGATAGCTGGTGGATAGTTCGGTGCCCCAGATGCGACCTCGCTCGTAGTTGAATGCCGAGAAGATGAGCGCATTGCCGAACTGCCCCTCGTCCTGCAAATCCTTCACCTTGCGGTAATAGGCATCCAGTCCGATGGTCATCTGCGGCGTGACCTGCTGCACGATGCCCGCGTCGAAATAGTCCGAACGCTCGGACGAAACAGCCGTATTGGCATCCGACGGCAGCGCGTTTGTCGTCCCTGCGAACTTCTCTACCGACGTCGTATCGATCTTTTCGGTCGGTGGCGGCGTGAAGTAGCGCGCGTAGCCGGCGTGCAATCGAGTGCTGGAGGTAAGGTCGTACACCAAGCCGAAACGTGGGCTGAATTGCTGCTCGTCGACGACGGTGTCGACCTTGTCGAAGCGGGCGCCGTAGTTGATGGTGAGCGATTTTATCGGCTGCCATTCATCCTGCAGGTACACGCCCGCGGTGTGGCCGGTGAGTCGCGTGTCGTCGGAGATGGACAGCGGAACGTCGGAGAGCTGGTTGCCGTCGGCGTCCGCTGCAAACACCGAGGAGTCGTTGTACGAGTTGAATCGTTCCTGGTTGTAGAACAGTCCCGCTCGTACGGTGTGCGTGTCGTTGAGTCGGTAGCTGGTGTCCAGTTGCATGCCCACTTCTTCGTCGTCCCGGAGAATCTGCGCCGCGACGCCGTTGAACATCAGGTCGCCGATTGCATCGGGCTGATACTGAACGCTCGTGTAGCGATGAAAGAGCGACACCTGGTAGTCGACGTCGTCCGCCGCCTTGCCCTGGTAGGAAAGCACTTCGAAGCGATTCTTCTCGCGCTGGTTGGCGTCCAGGGTGGCGGAGTCGATATCCGGTACGCCGGCGAGCGCAAAGCCTGGTTGCTGGCCGGGAACATCCGGGATCTGAAAGCGGTTGTCGGAAATCCCGAACATGAGGCTCACGCGGCTGTCGTTACCGAGCAGGTAGGAGAGATAGCCGAAGCCGTTGCCCTGGCGGGTCTCGTCGTGGAGGGCGTCCCGGTCGGGTGTGGGGTTCTCGATCCCCAGGTTGTTGCTCACGTACGAGCCGGTGAGGAAGTAGGAGAGCGGCCCGGTAGCGCCGCTGATGTCCCCGCTGATGCCGCGATGATCGTTGCTTCCGCCGGTGAGTTCGAGTTCGCCGCCTTCGTCGAACGTCGTGCCCTTGGAGTGGATGTCGACGATGCCGGCGGTGCGATAGCCGTACTGCGCCGGTAGTGCGCCGGTGAGAATGTCGAAGTGGTCGACGAAACGTGTGTCGAGCGACTGCCCGAAGCCGGAGATGGATTCAGGGATGACTACTCCGTTGACGCGGTACTGAAGATTGGCGTGATCGCCACGCACGTGCAGTTGTCCGTAGGAATCCTGCACTACACCGGGTGCCTGCAATATCACCTGGTTGAGCGGTGTGCTGTCGCCAAGCGGCAGATTGGCGATGTCGGCGGTGTCGAATTTGTACACGGTGCTACCGGTATCCGGTGACAGTCCGTTGCGCGCTTCATCAAGGCGCTGTGCCGTGACGACGATGTCTTCAATGGCGGGAGATCTGGTGTTGGACGCGTTTGCGTCCGCGGTTGCGGCCTGACCGAGCAAAGGCATACACAGCACGACGCCGGCCGCGCTTGCGACGAATGAGAATTTCATGACGAACCCCTATGACCAAAGGCCTTCGATGAAGGCCACTGAACGAGAACGATCGATGAGCGTTCCGCAACCGGAACGCCTCTACGGATGTCGAGCGTTCAGGCCAGGGGAGGGGCCCTGCTTTGATAGACGAGCAGCGTTTGCGACTCGGAGGAGTGCGCGACCGATTCGATATAGTCGAAGTGGGTGGGGACTACGGCCCAGTTGAGCGCCGTGACCGGCAGGCTGTGGCCAAGCGAAGCGAACAGGCTGCAGAGCTCGCACGGATCGGCAGTGCTGTGAGCCTTGTCATGTTGCTGCGCCAGTTGCGACGCGGCGTGAGAGGAAAGATGCGCAGCACCGAGCTGCTGGGTGAAAACCAGCAGCAGAGCCAATAGCAGATGTAAATGCAGACGACGCATGTAGCGCGCATTACGTGCTTGCGGCTAAGGGAGCGTCAACTCAAGATTCCGTAACAATTCCCTGGAATGGCGCGAGGCTCCCCGCGAGTCCGCTCTGTGACTGTATTGTTCAGTGCAGCTATTCCACCGCGCTCGCCGTATTCAATAGCCCGATGGCGTCGTTATCCAGTGTGAGACTAACGGCCGCCGTTATGTCTGCTACCTGACTGGCGCTGGTCGCACTGGCGATGGGTGCTGTCACGCTCGGCCGGGCTATCAGCCAGGCAAGCGACACCTGGGCTGGCGTTGCCCGATAACGCCCGGCAATCTCATCGAGCGCTTTCAGGATGCGTAAGCCACGCGGATTGAGATAGGTCCCCATAAGTCCGCCGCGAGCGCTCTTGCCGAAGTCGGCAGCAGAGCGATCTTGCCCGTCAGAAAACCACTGGCGAGTGCAAAGTACGGAACGACACCAATGGATTCCTCGGAGCACACCTGCTCCAGGTCCTGCTCGTACCCGGCGCGTTCGTACAGATTGTAGTGCGGCTGCAGATATTCATAGCGCGGCAGCCCGACGCGCGCGCTCACGGCTAGAGCTTCTCTGAGACGTGCGCCGCTGTAGTTCGACGCACCGATGGAGCGAACCTTGCCCAGCTTGATCAACTCGGCGAAGGGCGACAGCGTCTCCTCGATCGGTACCGACGGATCGTCCTGATGCGCGAAATACATGTCGATGTAGTCCGTCTGCAGGCGCTGCAACGAATCCTCCACCGATTGCAGAATGTGCTTGCGTGACAGGCCGGTCTTGCCCTCGGCCATCTTCATGCCCACCTTGGTGGCGATCGTGACGTCGGCGCGCCGGCCGTTGCGCCTGAGCCAGTTGCCGATGACGGTTTCCGATTCGCCACCCTTGTTTCCCGGAACGAATACCGAGTAGACGTCTGCGGTGTCGATCGTGTTGCAGCCGGTGGCGACGAACGCATCCAGGATCGTGAAGGACGCGGCTTCATTCGCTGTCCAGCCGAAAACGTTGCCACCCAGCACCAGCGGGGCGATTTCGATTCCGGAACGACCGAGTTTGCGTTTTTGCATGGCGAGAATTCTGCGGGGAGGTAGAGTAAGGAGCGTAGAAGAATCGACGCGGCATGAGGGTTCCGCAATGAGTGTGCATGTTCGTCAAATGGGTCCGGCCGATGCCGGCCAGCTCTTCGGGCTGCGACGCGCGGCGCTAGCCGATTCGCCTTTCTCATTCTCGGCAAGCCTCGAGGATGACGTGTGGTCGTCCGAGAATGCGGTGCAGGAACAAATGCAGCGCGTGCCAGGTCCGGTCGTGTTCGGCGCGATCGCGACAGAGCTTGTCGGCATGCTCGGAATCGGCCGGGCGGGCAAGCTCAAGGAACGCCATCGCGCGCACATCTGGGGTGTGTATGTTCATCCTCAGTGGCGTGGACGCGGTATTGCCGGCCAACTGATAGAGGCTGCGATTGCCCATGCACGGACACTGGATGGTGTCGATTCGCTGCATCTGAGCGTCAACGAGACGACCCCGGGAGCTCAGCGCGTGTATGAAAGGTATGGATTCAAGATCTGGGGCGCCGAGCCCGATGCATTGCGCTATGGCGGCCGGTCGACCACCGAATACCACATGGTGCGGGCACTGAAAGCGGGCGCGTGAGGGACGCTTACTTGCGTCGCTCGGGGCGTAACGCAGCGTGGGCTGCAGTCAGCACTGCTCGTGTCAGGCGATCGAGCATGGGTACCTGCAGCCGCGTATGTTGCCAATACAGAGGTACCGATAAAACTCGCCCCGGAACGAGCTGCACCAGCGATCCCTCGCTCAGATGAGCCTCCACCAGTGACGCGGGATTCATTGCCCAGCCTATTCCGGCAACGGCCGCATCGACGAACGCCTGCGTGGAGGGTAGCCAGTGCACGGGCAGCTCTACTTCCCGCCGGCACACTTGCCGCACCCATTGCCCCTGCAGCCCATCCTTGCGATCGAACCTAAGGCTCGGTGCGTGAGCCAGCGTTTGTGCGGTGACGCCGGCAGAGAAGTACTTCTCAACGAAAGCGGGATTCGCCACAGCGACGTATTGAAGCTTGCCAAGCGAGACGGTATCGCAGCCCTGCACGGGGTCGGCGGTTGCCGTAACCGCAGCAAGAACATCTCCGGAGCGCAGCCATTGGGCGGTGTGCTCCTGATCGTCAACCGCTACATCCAGCAGGGCGTGCTCATCGCTTGCGAACGCGGCCATCGCTGCAATGAACCAAGTGCCCAAGCTGTCTGCATTCACCGCTACCCGCAGCGTGACACGAGCATCCTTCGAATCGGATTGCAGCAGCTGCGGCAACGAATGGCGCAGATCCTGCTCCAGCATGCCGACCCGCTCGACATGCCGGCAAAGAAGCTTGCCCGCTTCAGTGGGTTTGCAGGGCTGTCCGCGCACGATCAGGATGCGACCGAGTCTTTCCTCCAGCAGCTTCACGCGTTGTGAGACGGCGGAGGGAGTGACATTCAAGAAGCGCGCTGCACTCTCGAAGCTGCCTTCCTGGATGACGGCGGCGACGGCCGCGAGCGATGCATAGTCCAGCATGATTAGCGGTCCTTAATCGGGGCAACGTACTCTAACTGTACTGCCGGCCCTGCGGGCACGAGACTATGCAGTATGCAGTGGTCGACATTTACTACCGGATTCGCCCTGGGTGCCGCGCTTATCGTTGCGATCGGCGCACAGAATGCCTTCGTTCTGCGACAGGGACTCAGGCGTGAGCACGTGATCGCGATTGTCGCCTTCTGTGCGATCGCCGACCTTGTGCTGATTGCCGTGGGGGTTGCCGGACTTGCCAGCGTGCTCGATCGGACGGCAATACTGGTGAATGTGCTCACTGTGGGTGGCGCAGTATTCCTTTGCATCTATGGAATAAAAGCCTTTGCAAGGGCATTCAGTCCCGGCGCCCTCGTGGCCGCGGATGTGGGGACGCGAACGCCGCTACGCGTCGTCATCGCGCAAGTCGCGGGTTTCACCTTCCTCAATCCACACGTCTACCTGGATACGGTGCTACTGGTTGGCTCTATCGGCAGCCGGCAACCGGCGGATCTGCGGCCGTGGTTCGTGGGAGGAGCCGCGATGGCGAGTTGTGTCTGGTTTTCCCTGCTGGGATTTGGTGCCAGGCTGCTGCGTCCCTTGTTCGCACGGCCCTTGGCATGGCGAATTCTGGATGTCCTCGTCGGGCTCACGATGCTGGTGCTGGCGACGATGCTGGTGGCGGAGGCGGCTGGGTTGAAGAAGTGAGGCGGTCACGGTGCGGCGCACTACCAGCCCTGGTTGATTGCGTCGAAACCCGTCTGCAAATGAGCGCAGCGCTCAGCGAATAATTTCGCTCCCGGCGCCTGGCATTGCGTATGGCGCTTATCCAGATGACACTTTCATTAAGTCAGCGGCGTAACGGCCGACGGCTCGAGGCAAGACGCTATCCTCCGCATTTGCGAGACTGGGCCGCAGAACAATCCGCCATGTACCGATCCGAGCGCTTTGCATTCGTACGCGACAGCGCGACGCGCTGGGACCTGGTGGCGATCGTCGTGGTCGTTGGCCTCGTTGCCTTTCTGGGTGAAGCCAGCCGCGGTCTGCTCGAACCGATGGCGCAGCTCAACGCGACACCTCTCTCGCTCGATCCCATGCATCTGCCGCAGTACGCGGCGCGCACCACACTGAGGATGTTCGCAGCGCTGGCGCTATCGCTGGTGTTCACGCTGACCTATGCGACCTGGGCAGCGAAGAGCGAGCGTGCCGGCAAGCTGCTGGTGCCCATCCTCGACATCCTGCAGTCCGTGCCCATCCTCGGGTTCATCTCCATCACTGTCGTGTTCTTCATGTCGCTGGTGCCGGGCCGCGTGCTGGGAGCGGAGTTGGCCGCCATCTTCGCGATCTTCACCAGCCAGGCATGGAACATGGCGTTCAGCTTCTACCAGTCGCTGCGTACGATTCCCGCCGAGCTCGCCGAGGTGGCGCAGTCCTTTCGCCTGTCCCGCTGGATGCGCTTCTGGCAGCTGGAAGTCTCTTTCGCGATGCCGGCGCTGGTGTGGAACATGATGATGTCCATGTCTGGCGGCTGGTTCTTCGTCGTGGCGTCTGAATCCATCAGCGTCGGTCACACCAGTGTCGCTCTGCCCGGCGTGGGTTCCTATATCGCTCTCGCAATCGAGCAGCGCGACCTGCGTGCGATCGGCTGGGCCATCGTCACCATGTTCATCGTGATCCTGCTGTACGACCAGTTGCTGTTCCGGCCGCTGGTTGCCTGGTCGGATCGCTTTCGGGTGGAGCAGGAACCCGGCGCGAGCATTCCGCGGTCCTGGGCGCTGACCATGATGCGACGCTCGCGAATCATCGGCCTGTTGACCAGGGCATTCAACGCTGCCGTGCATCGGACTGCACGTGCGCTGCCGCTTGAACGACTCACGCCACGCACGGAACGCCGTTCGATTGGACGGTCGGATGTTCTTTGGGTTGCGCTGCTGGTAGCCGTGGTGGTCGCGGCGCTCTGGCATATCGTGTACGTGCTGATCGCCACAACGTCGCTTGGCGAGCTTGGTGCCGTCGCGATGTTGGGTCTGTTCACGATGCTGCGGGTTTTTGTGCTGATCGGTCTTGCCAGCGTGGTTTGGGTGCCGATCGGTATCTGGCTCGGATTGCATCCACGTGCCGCGCAGATCGCGCAACCCATCGCGCAGTTTCTCGCGGCATTCCCGGCCAATCTGCTGTTTCCGCTGACCATCTACGGCATCGTTACCTGGCAGTTGAACGCCGACATCTGGCTCAGTCCTCTCATGATCCTGGGTACACAGTGGTACATCGTCTTCAACGTGATCGCCGGCGCGGCCGCAATGCCTAGCGAGCTGCGCTACGCGGCGCAGAATTTCGGCGTGGGCGGCTGGCTGTGGTGGCGCAAAGTCGCGCTGCCCGGCGTCTTTCCGTACTACGTGACGGGTGCGATCACCGCATCGGGCGGTTCATGGAATGCGGCGATCGTCGCAGAGCTGGCGCATTGGGGCGGTACTGAAATCAAGGCTCATGGGCTCGGCGCTTACATCGCCGAAGCCACTGCCGCTGGTGACTTTCACCGCATCGTGCTGGGCATCGCCACCATGAGTGTCTTCGTCATCCTCATCAACCGCTTCTTCTGGCGGCCTTTGTATTACTACGCCGAGCGCAAGTACCGGGTCACATGAATACCACCGCTTTGTTGCAGGTCACGGAAGTACGCAAGGCCTTCGCCAAGCCCGACGGTGCGGAGCTGCTGGTGCTCGAGGGCGTGAACCTGCAGCTCAACGAAGGGCAGATCGTCGGGCTGCTCGGGCGCTCGGGCTCGGGCAAATCCACCTTGTTGAGGTTGATCGCAGGGCTGGCGCAACCCAGCAATGGGGAACTCAGCTATCTGGGTCGCAGCATCGACGGGCCGGCGCCCGGCATCGCCATGGTGTTCCAGAGTTTCGCGCTTTTCCCCTGGCTGACCGTGTTCGAGAATGTGGCGCTGGGTTTGCAGGCACAGCGAATCCCGCCAGCGGAGATCCGTCGCCGTTCGCTGGCTGCCATCGATCTGATCGGGTTGGACGGTTTCGAATCGGCATACCCGCGTGAATTGTCCGGCGGCATGCGCCAGCGCGTTGGCTTTGCTCGCGCCCTCGTCGTCCATCCCAACATTCTGTTGATGGACGAACCATTCTCGGCGCTGGATGTGCTGACTGCCGAAACGCTGCGCACCGACTTCCTGGACTTGTGGTCGGATGGCCGCATGCCGATCAAGAGCGTGCTGCTGGTCACGCACAACATCGAGGAGGCCGTGTTGATGTGCGACCGCATCCTTGTCTTCGGCAGCAATCCCGGCCGTGTGCTCGCCGAGATCAGCATCACTTTGCCGCGGCCGCGGAATCGCCTCGATCCGGAATTTCGCGAGCAGGTGGAACGCATCTATGTGGCGATGACGGCTCGTCCGCAGGTCGGCGCCGCCGGAAATCGGATCGAGCGGCAACCCGCTTCCGCCATCGGTACAGTCCTGCCACGCGTCTCCTCCAACCTGCTGTCTGGATTGATGGAGGCGGTTGCCGCACCGCCCTTCAATGGCAGCGCGGACCTGCCCAAGATCGCCTCCGACCTGCAGATGGAGATCGATGAGCTATTCCCGGTCGCCGAAACCCTGCAGACGATGCGCTTCGCCGAAATCGGCGGCGGCGATATCAGGCTGACGGATACCGGAATGGAGTTTGCCAATGCGGCGTTGGATGAGCGCAAGAGAATATTCCTGCGGCAACTGCTCGCCTACGTGCCGCTGGCGGCTCACATTCGCTTCGTGCTGGACGAGCGCGCGTCGCACGCAGCACGCAAGAGTCGCTTCAGCGACGAGCTGGAAGACTTCATGGCCGAAGAGGCCGCCGAGCAAACCTTGCGTGCCGTGATCAGCCTGGCGCGCTACGCCGAGGCATTCGCCTATGACGATGAGAATGCGATGTTCAGCCTGGAGAATCCGAGCTAGGCAGGGCTGAGTGGCAGCATGCTATCAGTCCTCTTTCGAGTCCAGCGAGAACTTGATGCCGATGTGTGCACCCAGTTCATGGTCCGAATCGGGAAGGAACTCGCTGTGGTTGGCGTAGACCAGTGAGATCGGCACCGAAAAGCCGTTGACCTTGGTGGTAAAGGTCAGGGTCGTCACCATCCGGTCGCGCAGCTCGGGATCGTCGCTGTAGTCCTGGTACTTGGCGACCAGGTCCAGGCGGCTGTCGCGGTCCTCACCAAGAGCGCGCAGGGTTCTGCCGTAGCCGACGGAAAAATCGAGCCGGTGTGCTCCATCGCGCGCCACGTTCAGGCCATTCTGGGAATACGAGTAGTCATCGATGTCGGCGTAGCTCAATTCGGCGACGAAGCGATCGGCGTTGCGTAACGTATCCCGATTGTCACGTATGTATTCGCTGTAACCGGACAGGCATTGCATCGCCAGCCCCAGTCTTGCCTTGGTGTCCGCTGCATTGGCGACGGATTCGCACTGGCGCCCGAACTTCTTCTCGTACTGGCTGACATTGGCAAGTCCGAATTCGTAAGTGACCTTGACGGTCTTCTCCTTCGCGCCAACCAGGACATCGCGTTCACGTAGCTCAGCACTGAATGTGAGTTGTGGTTGGTTGTTCACGAGTTCCGCGAACTGCTTCAGGTTGTACGTGTTCGCGGTGAGGTGGACGTTGCGTTCGAGCGAAGCCTCCGCTGCCGCGGCATGCTCCAACAGCGGCTGGATACCCGGGGCGTCCCTCAGTGGGGTGTCGGCATCCAGGTCGCCGGGCACCGTCTTGAGGAAATCCACCAAACGAGCGAGATCGGAGCGCTCGTCCGTGCTGGCGGCGCCGGCCTGAGTAGCCACCTCGAGCACTGCTTCGAAGAGATTTGAAAAGCGGCGCTGATACTGCTTGAAGCTGCGCCCGAAGCGGTCGTTGATGTGGGTGTACGCGAATGCAATGGTGTAGTCGTCGGCCGCGTCGAGCTGCGATTTAAGTGATGCGGCGAGCTCGGCGTTGCCAGAGGTGTCGATGGCTTCCTGCAATGGCGCAAATAAGGTCGGATCAGTATTCAATACGGCCTTGAGTTGGGCGTTCTTGTCGGTGGCCAGCCCGGGAATGAGAAAGTTGAGGTCGATGGTGAACAGATTGTCTTCGGCGTTGCCGTCGGAGTCGGAAATCAGTCCGGCCATCGACAATAGCGGCAGGAAGTTCCTGGTGGTTGTAGCCAGCGCCGCTGAGCCGCCGTCCAGCCCGGTCTCGAAACTCTTCAGCTGCTCCTCGCCATCTTTCGCCGCGGCAGCTGACACAGAAGGATCCACTGCGGCTGCAGTTTGTGGGAAGTATCTATCCCAGCACGTCCCGATGTTGTCTTCCGGCTTACAGATAGGTTCCGCAGCGATGGCCAGACAGCAATGAAAGCCGGCAAGCAAGGCAACCGCGACGCGCAATGAGGTACTCATGGGTCGTTCCTATTGTTGCTGCGTGATTGCCATGATCGTGGCGCGCGCGATGTCGCCATTTCGCCCTGAAACCGGCTCGGCGTAGGGTTTGCCGAACACCGTGCCATCCGGCTTCGTGATCGTGGCATTGATGATCGCCGTCTGCGTTGCGGCACTCGTGAAGGCAATTCGCACACGCCAGACATAACCCTCAGGCGACCTGAGCTTCTTGCACTTTGGGCCGGGGTGAACCTGGCTGTCGTCCCAGATTTCCTCCGACCCGTCCTCCAGAACGAGCCGCGCGCTGGCAACGAATGAACCCTGCGGCGTTGTCGGGCCCTCGACAATCGAGATGCACAGCTTCGATCCATCGGGAATCCGATTCTTGAGATAGAGACTGCCCATACGCCACCCTCTGTGTGAACGACCGGGACTGGTTCGAGATCGAGGATGAGTTCGTGGCCGCCATCCTGTCGGCTCAGCGTGCGGTGCTCGGCTCATGGGCCCGCCGTACCCACTTACGTGTCCAGCGAGCATCCGCCTGAGCGTGATATCTCTTGCGGGGGCAAGGCCACAATCAGCCAAGCGACCTAGTCCGATGGGTTAGTCGCTGCTGGCGTCGGCAGCGCACCGGATTGATGCGCCGCGGTTGATGGAGCTTTCGCTCTTTGGAAGCGACTGGTGATGGCTGAGCAGCGCGTTGCCGATGCCCACGCGGCAGTCAACCTCAACCCAAAAGGGCTGAAGCGATAAGAAGATGCAGGATGACGGCAAGGCGGCCATCGACGTCCGTGTCCGTCATGCCGCAGATTGCTGACGCCGCTTCGTGTCGCAGCGCAGCCTTTCCAGATGCGTTCAGGCGCCCGGCGAAGCGGGAGTGAGCGAAGTTTCGTGAGCGAGCGTAAGAGGGGTTGCGTCAGATCGGAGCGATGCTCGTGTTTCGAAGCTGTATACCGGCGCGCTCGCAGGTTCCCTGTTCCAGCGCGGAACGGGTATCACGCTCAGGTAACGCTCATGGCCGGGCAGCAAATGTCTGTGGAAATCGAGGCCGTTCAGCTGCGAGCTGAGTTCAGCCGCTTCTGAACCGGGGCCACTGTGCGGCTGGTGTCGCATAAGCGTCTGCGCTCTCGCGACAACACCGGGCATGTGCCTCTCGATCAGGCGCAGTAGTGCCCGTACGGACCCCGCAAGAACGCCGGTATTCAACAGCAGCCTGCGATCGGTTGCTGCATATGTCGATGTTGTCGATGGTTCATCGATCAGTCCGGCCACCTCGAATGCACCCCGATGGTCGTCCCGGCCAACGAGGATTCCGGGAAACCCGGTTGTGGCCGTCTTGGATTCCAGTCCGAGAAGGAACAGTTCATCCGGTCGCAACAGCGTGTGCGCAGCGACGTAACGCAGTGAACGTATGAGCGAGCTCTCATCGCGCGCGGAATCGTGCACGGAATATTCGCAGGAGAGCATCACGATCCGGGCTGCGGGATCGCGTTCCTGGATGCGCAGCAATGCTTCGAGAATTGCCTGCGCAGTGCCGCGATGCCGGGGCAGCACTACGAAATGGGAAGCGGGCAGCGACCACAGTGGGCCGTCCAATCGACGGCGCCGTTCGGGAGTTACAACGGCCCAGATGCGTTCCCGATCGGTAACCGACGCGGCGCGACTGAGTGCGCGGTCCAATGCCGAAGGCACTGCGGATTCAGAATGTTCACCGGACGGCGTAGCGGCTGTCGCGTGTGTGGTGGAAATCGCATGCTCACTCTCGCCCGTCACAAGAACCAGTGCCCAGAGTTGTCCGGGAATCTTCATGGGTCGGTACTCCTGACGGGCGGGAAGCGAGAGAACGATCGATCAGAACCGCCAGCCCACGCCCAGCGTCGTTTCGACGGTATTCATCGAGTTGTCGAAGCGGTTGGTCACGGAGTCGAGGTAGCGATAGCGGGCATCGAGGCGCACCAGCACGCGATCCGATGCGAGGTACTTCAGTCCGGCGCCAGCGTTCAGCGTGAAGCCGTCGTCGTCGCCAATCGCAACGGGCCGGCCATTGACGGTGCCGCGAATGGGGTTATCGAGATTCGAGCTGGCATAGCCGACGCCCGCGAGTACATAGGGAACCAGTCGGGTACCGGAATTGAAATGCCAGACGGCGTCGATGTCGAGTGTGCTCAAGTCGAAGTCCCTGTCACCCCGCGGCAGATGACTGACCGAAGTCGCGGTGTTGCCGAGCGATAGTTCCGTGCCCCAGGAGTCCGTAAAGTTATATCCGTAGCGAAAACCGTACGTCAGGTCGTCATTGAGTGTGGGTTTGCGTCCTGAGATGGCGGTATCGGTCAGGTCGCCGCCGAAAAATTCACCGGCATAGATATCTACTTCCTGGCTGCCGGCCTCCACCTGAGCGACAGCTGGTGCGGCGTTCAGCACCAGCGCGCCGAGCGCAGTCAATCCAACCAGCGTGCCTTTTCCAACCATTGCTATCTTCATTGCGATCTCCAACGTTTCAGACATCACGCAGCAGCGATCTGCGTTGGGTTGGAGTGTGGTCCGTGCAAACGGTTCGATATACGCAAACGACCCGAAGGGTGTGTTGCGATGGATTCACCAATCGTAATGGAACTTGCGCGCGAGACGCCTGCGAGCGGCGCTTTATTTGCGCGGTCTGCAGCGCATAGTCGTTCTACAGACTGCTGCTACAGAGAAAAGAATGATCGATTCATTCGCCGCGGGTAACAGCACTCGGCGTGAGTGGCGGCGATTCGTGCGCGCAACGCTACGGAAGCGCAGCGTATGAAAAAGAATTAATCGGGATGAAATCGAGCGACGTACCCCGCATCGATCAAATTCTCAACGCCTCGCCTTCTATGTCGAGGTGCGTGAGTGCGAAGTTTGCCGATAGCGATCGTTGCCGGTGAATGACTGCCCGGCGAGTCAGTGCGGGCCGAGCGCGTCCTTCAATGTCGGTGCTGTCAGCAAGCGTTCACCGATGAGATCGAGTTCGGCGCTGGAAGCGCAGGTAACCTGAGTCTGCGCTTCGTCACTGAGCGGGCCGAAGCGTACCGTCAGCAGGCGGACGACCAGAGCGGCGCGACCTTCCGCGTGACCTTGTTGCCGGCCCTCTTGCCTGCCTTCTTGTCGGCCTCGGGCGGTCATTTCCCTGGCGAAGTCGCTCTGGAATTCGTAACCGGCTGGTTTCATGGTCTGCAACTCCCGGCGGGCGGCCTCGCTCAATGAGGCCAGAATGAGGTCAAGATACAGAATCGACCGATCCTCGTCGAGATTGAGGCTTGCCAGCTGCGCGGCCAGTGCAATCTGTACGTATTTATGGATATCGGCGTCGCGGCCGTGCGCGATGGCGGAGAGCACTGCCAGTTCCGGGTCAGCGCGCGCCTGGACTTCATCGATGATCTCGGGAACGCCGTCCGGGCCGACCACCACCGGCGCAATGGATCCGCATCCCATCTGAATGGACCGGGCGGCCCAGCGTGCGACGGCCTCATCGCGCGTGACGACGAGCAGGCACACCGGGCACTTCAGGCGAGCACGCAGGTTCGCGACATAGGCGGGCCAGGCAAAGCGTTTGCGTTCATCGGGCGAGAGCTGCACTTCGACCACGATACCGAGCACGGGAGCACCATGCGTCAGTGCGACCACGAGATCGGCTCGGTACTCAGCGGGTTGAATCTCGGTCAGATCTGCCGAATCGATGCGCACGTCGGTATACGCGGGCAGCTCTGCCTGCAATGCACTCAACAACTCCGGCGCCAGCTCCGGTCGATTGCGGAAGAGTTGTAGCAGGGCTTCGTGCAGGTGTGAGGGCATGCACGCAGAGTAGGGTGCCATGTCCGAGGCCAATGCTGATTAATTGGATTGTTCGCCTGGGTATTCATCAACAGCGCAATGCGTGGATTGCCGTCGCCTGCGATGATGAGCAAAACAGTCGGTCATCGGCTCGCAGTGCTCAGGCACGATTCGTCCGAAGAGCGTGACGCGGGCGTCGCGGCGAAGGTCCCAAGGCCTTGGATGCAATTTAGGTCGGACGGATTTGCGCTGCAGCACGCTGTTGGAGAGTGACAGGAGTGACAGGAGTGACAGGAGTGACAGGGATCAAGCCGTACCGAAGACCCTGCATCTCACCCTCGTCACCAGTATGACTCCTGTCACTTGTGTGACTTCCTCCACACGGAGAATGCAAGTACGCTCCCCATAGAGGTAAGTCCATGAAAAAACCCTTCGTCATCGTTTACGCCGAGGTCAGCGCGGACGGTAAAACGAGCCATTGTCGCGGCTGTTCGAGCAAGACGATGATGGGCTTCGAAGATGCGGACGTGCGCCGGTTTCGACACGAGATTCGCGCCCGTGCCGAAGCCATCATGGTGGGCAGCAACACCATTCGCACCGACGATCCCAGTCTCACGGTTCGCGACGTCCAGGGGCGCAATCCGTTGCGCGTCGTGCCGGCCTCTTCAGGCGATCTGCCGGAGAACAGCAAGATACTCAACGACGCTGGCAAGACTCTGATCGCCGTAAGTGCAGCGGCGTCGCAGGATGCGGTGGCGGCATTGGAGAGGAAGGGCGCAACGGTGGTGCGCGCAGGTTCGACGCAGGTCGACCTGGCTGCTCTGTTGAGCGATCTGGCGGATCGCGGTGTGAGTTCTCTCGTTGTCGAAGGCGGTGCGTCCCTGCTTGCATCGCTGTTCCGTAACCGGTTAGTCGACCGGCTGATAGTGCAGCACTTGCCTGTGGTCTTTGGCGGCGACAACGTGCCGTCGATGGTGGGCGGCAGCGCCCTCAAGTCGCTCGACGATGCAATCAGGCTGCGCCTGGTCGAAACCCGAACCGTCGGTGCGCACGCGGTTATCATCTACGACGTCGTATAAATAAAGAGGAGACTGTCATGGGGTGGCTGATCACTCACGCGAATGTCGCCGTGGCATTCGTCGGCCTGGAGGCCGAGACGACCAGGAAACTACGCAGCCACCTGCTCAAGACCGGGGTTGACGATCCCGGTAGCGTGGAGATTCATCCCGTCAAGACCACCGAGGAATGTCGCGCCATCCTCGATACGCAGAAGATCACCTCGATCTGCATCAGGCTGGAGGCCTTTACGGCACAGGAATGCATCGGGTTCATCGCGGACGTCAGGATCACTCACCCGCTCGTTGCCTTCTGCTTGGTGGGCACGAAACAGCATTTGAAGGACATGCCTGACTACCATCCGGCTTGGCGAGAAAGATTCAAGCACTATTTCAAGTTGAGCACCGATGTCGGCGATGATGATTTCACCGCAAATGCCCTGGTCCTGCGCGATCTACTGGTGGCGGACGTCGTCAAGACCCAGGCGCTGGGTCAGTACCAGACGACGCCGGGCGCGCTGATTCGATTGAAAGCTGCAAGCCCGTACGGATTCTGGATCACGCTCGTCGCGCTACTGATCACCGCCATTATTGGCGGCGCCGTCGGGCCGCTGATGGATCGGTTCTTTCCCGCCAAGGAAAAGCAGGGCACGCATGCGCCCGGCACGACAGCGGCAGCGTCGGGTAACGGTGCCGCAAGTTCCGGAAACTAGGAATTCCCCGCCGCAGGGCTGTCCGCGTCCTACGCTAATCTTCAGTTCGTTTTGCGGCAGAAGGTTGGCAGAAGCCTTGCTGGAACGTCGGTTGCTACGTCGCCATCGCCAGAATCAACGACACTGTAGCCGCACCTCCACTCTACGGCGCCCTTGGTTGCCGACACCGGATGCAATGCCAGGGTATGGCCCGCGATCAGGCGATGCGCCGCATTACCATATCGAATGAGAATGACGCCGTCGCTCACCGCAACCGACTCGACGTATTTTCCGGCGTAGTCACTCGAGTTGTGCCCGGTCGTTCGCAGATCCGCAGGCCATGTCGAAGACGCCCGATAGGAATTTTCGACTGAAGCTTTCACCGCGGTGGCGAGATTGAGGCCTTCGACCACCTGCGCGCGAATGGTGTAGTCCTGGTATGCGGGTATCGCAATCGCGGCAAGTATCCCGAGCATCGCGACTCCCACGAAACAGCTGACACCGATGATCGCTACCGCACCCGACACCGAAGATTGTCCTATGAGTCGTTCGACCAGGGCTTCCTGGGATGGGGCGGTGGTTTCCAGCTCCACAATTCTTCGGCGTATGTGGCGGTGATAGATCGCGTTTGCATACATCGGTATCGTGAGGTGCACGGCCAATGCAGCGATGCAGTAGACGATAGCCCCGCCGGTTTTGCCGAACAGCAGCATGACGACGCCGCCGAAGGCCGCGAGCAGGATCGGCAGTCCCAGGAAATAGGTAAACGCGAGCCCATACATCCGGCGATACAGCAACCAGAAGAACGTCACGAAAAAGGCCGGCCAGTTCCAGGAGATCTTCGATGCGCCCGGCGCGTCGAATCCCAGAAACCTCGGGACGTAGTAACTCGCTTTCGCCTCACCGACGGCGGCGCGGTAAAGCACTTCGGAGCTGATCGGCTGCTGCGTGTCCAAGAGTTGCTCCTCCGGGTCGATGGGCCGCTAGCTCAAGGAGCGATGCGGCGAAATGGCGGCATCCAATGGGTATCTATGACAGTGACTTTGCTACGGGCGAAAACCGACGGCCGTGCGTACGCGTTATTGCCGCCGTAAACAGATGGTGATGAGTATCGCCAGGATGCGCGCGCCGGCATTTATAGTTCTCATTTATGGACCTCCCTACGCGCGGCAATCGTAACCGTGTCGGTTTGCCGTTGGCAATGGAGGGGCACCGCAGAATTGAAAGCGGTGCGTAAGTCCAGGCTGGTATTTATTCGCCGGCAGCGGCGAGGTTCTGCGCATTCCTCGATGGCCGTGGCCAACCAGTCACGCGATCGGGCGTACAAGCGCGAGAATGCAGCACTAGCGCTTGCGACGGCTGCGGCGGCTATGCTGCCTCAGGTTTGGTCCACGAGACGGAATTGTGGCTACCGCTCATGGCTGGTACGTATCGAGAAACTTTCCGACGAAGTTGCCTTCCTCATTGCCGTCGGGCTTGGTTATCAGCCAATCGACCAGCTCGGATTCCTGGAAGGAATAGGGTTGGCCTTGGCTATAGCCGGATACACCGCGGATCGGGGAGTTGATTACGCCCGAGACTTGGCCGTTGTCGATGGACACGACCGCGATGAAAACCTGTTCCTCCCTGCCTGCCTCGTCATGCAGTCTGGTCGTAAGAAAAAAAGTCTCCCCCGGCGGCAGGCCATGCAGGAATCGTTGCTTCGCGGCTGGGTAGGTTTTCTTTGCCTGTTGCACATACGGCTGCGTGGCCTTGTGCATCTGTTCCAATACTTCCTTGGTGTCCACATGGATCGGCTTGTCGACCGGTGCATCCTTGGACAATTTCGGTTCGAACGCCGCGACCGTCAGGCTTGTCAGCAGCAACGTCATTGCGATCGCCAGCTTACTCATAAGTGCTTCCCCAGCTCGAACCATTACGCCGATTCCCAGCACGTTCGCGCCGCTCAGCGTCGTCGTGACGCCTTCGACAGCAGTTCCGAATGCAGTGCCTTCGCCTTGTTCAAATCAGCTCCAAACACCAGTTGCTTCATCCACCCGGGGCTGAATACCGGTGCATATGCCCGATCCAGGACTGAGGTGCCGATGCTTCATCAGCCACTGGCGGCGCGCATCCGTGGCATAGATGCCGACGGCCCGGCTGGATATCACGGTGCCGGTCGCGTTGGCGACCTCCTGAAAGGCCTGCGCATGCAGTTCGGGGATGCCGGTTTTATCGCACGCAGTTCGACCACGAAGAATCATCAACCCTCCACCGGCCGTCGTTGGATTTCAGGTCAAGGATACGGGATGGCATCGCGATGGTGCAGTCCCGTGGCGCATGTCCCGGCTCGATGCTGAAACTGCGGTGACCGGCTCTTACGCGCGCTGCGCATTCCTGATAGGTTTGCGCCGGCTTGAGGTGCTTGGCGGCGGGACTTCCAGGACAGCGCTCTGCTTACCAGCGAATCAGAAGATGGATCTCCAGATGCCCACCGAAGCGCCGCTGCTCGCAAGCCAGATTGTCGTGCAGGTCAGCCTGCTGATCGTCGCCGCAGTTGCCCTGTTCGGTGGAGCGCTGCAAATGGTCTTCGGCCAGCCCGATACTTCACCGCGGCTCGATAACGTTCACCGCTTCATGGCCGGCGTGTACCTGTCCACCGGGATCATCAGCTTCTGGGCGGCGGTCACTATTCGGGAGCAGGGGACGTTGATCTATCTGCTGGCTCTCGGCGTGTTCCTGGCCGGCGTCGGCAGATTGATATCCATCAGTCGCGTGGGCTTACCTGAGCCGGCCGCCGTCTGGCTGGGTTACCTGATACCCGAGTTGATACTGCCGCTGGTCATTGTGGTGGCGCATCGTCAGACGACGGTCTGATCGTCGGGGAGGATCGGAAGCCGGCGGGAATGCCGGCAAAGGTGGGCTCACCGAAGCAAGCCCACCTGTCTGGCAACCGCAGCCTGTTTGGCTACCAAAGACGGTACCGCATGGGTCGTGATGCCCACGCGCGATGGGATCAGAAGCGCCAGGCAATCCCAACGGAGATGAGCGACAGATCGGTGTCATCTAGATCGGCAATACGGTATTCCAGCCGGAGGAGCGCATTGCCTTCGCCTTCGTAGGCAATGCCGACGCCGAAGATTGGATCGTCGCCATTGACACTACCGTTTGCGGTGCCGCCATCGGCGTGCGCATATTCATCTGCCTTCCAGTGCAGGTAGCCAGCGCGACCGTACACGCTGAACACTTCGGCAAATGGCAGGCTGCCGACAACCGAACCGTAATAACCGGATGCATCGATCTCCAGCGCGCCGCCGGGAATCGACTGCTTCGCCGTGGTGCCGTCGATATAGCCGGCTTCTATGGCCAGGTATTTATTGAACTCATAGCCGCCGAAGACTTCCCAGGCGGTGGAGTGCGCATCGAGTCCGTAATCGTCAGCCTTCAGCGTTTCGCGTCCCACACTGACGCCGAAGCGGCCACCGAGTCCGTCGGCCATCGCTGTGGTGCTGAGTCCCGCCAACACCGCCATCATTACTAGCTTTCGCATTGATCCTTGCTCCATTGCTGTTTTTTTTAGGAGGCAGGAGGGTAGCTAATCGACGCTGCAGTTTGTAAGCATTTCGCCGCGTATTTTGACGGAGGTCACAACACGAGGGAGCGCGACGATTGAATACGGCGGTGGGGTGCGGACCTCTCAACCAACGGCGCGCGAGGAGTGTTGCCGGGAGAAAACTCCGGTCACCAGCGTGCTGTACTCCGCTTCATCCATGAGTTCGACCTTGTTTCGGCCCCGCATCTTCGCGTCATACAGCGCCTGGTCCGCGAGTTGCAGCGCGCCTCGTGAATCCCGTTGCGGTGTGGGCTCCACGACGGCGACGCCCACGCTGATAGTCACGCCGGCGGAACTGCGTGAACCGCGGTGTTCGATCGGCATCTTTTCCACCGCGCGACGAATCCGGTCCGCGATCCCGGCCGCCTGGGCGCCATCGACGTCGTAGAGGACGACTGCGAATTCCTCGCCGCCGTAGCGTGCCAGGACATCGAGGGGGCGATGCACGAAGGTCTGTACGGTCTGGGCAACGAGGCGCAAAGCCTGGTCGCCGGCCTGGTGCCCGTAGCGATCGTTGTAGGACTTGAAATGGTCGACGTCGATCAACAGGATCGCGATATTGCAACCGTCCTGGATGGCCTGGGGCCAGAGCCGTGCCAGATGCTCATCGAGTACGCGGCGGTTCTTGGTGCCCGTCAGAGCGTCGTGCTGGGCGAGCTCGGCTATGAGATGGGTTTCGAGAAAGGCGGTGCGTGACCACTTGTCGAGATGCCGGGCAGCAACCGCGGATGCGACCAGACCCATGACCAGGAACGCACTACAGCGCAGCGTGATGGGGAGTGGCAGATCGAAGAAGGCGGCGAATACCGCAAAAGAGGCTACGGTCAGGACGCCGGTAACCAGGGCGGTGCGCAAGCGCAGCCCCATGAAGAAGAACGGCCCGATCAGCAGGATCGGCAGGACCATGAGCATTTCGAGCTGGCCATGGGATGCCGCCTCGGCGACCTGGGCTGCCACGATCGCGTTGCGGATGGGCACGATGATCTGCGCCCACGGCAGGAACAGGCGTTCGAAGGCGGGGCTCCACGCGATCGATGCCAGCGCGATCGAGCTGAAGGTGACCAATGCGAAGACAAGCAGGGTCATGCCACCCCAGACGCCCTCCGCGATCTGCTCGGCTACGCGCAGGATCACCAGTGCAGCGGCGAGCACGCACGCTACGCGGATGAGGGCCCGGCTGTTGAGCAGGTGTTCATGGGTGTACTCAGCCTCCATGTCGGGGCTGAATGCCAACTGACGCGTGCTTTTCTGCAGCTCGGCCGCATAAGGCGAGCCCGGAAAGGTATCTAAGTTCAATCGGGAAAACGTGACCATTGCGGCACGATATGCCGTTTTGCATTCCCCGAATGTGACCTGCTCGGAAACTATGTCAGCGGATATGTCACGAATTTCGCAGGACATTGCGGTTTGCCGCAGCCACGCCGGGCGGCCGGTCCGATGGACCGGCTGGTGCGCGAGCCGTCCCGAGGCGGCCTGGATTTCGGTGCTTTGCTTTGCGGCCGTTTGCCGTTACGGGCTCTAGTGTTGGGGGTCTGGATCGACCGATGGCCGCTCGAAGCGCCGCTGCACCCAGGGATCCAGGGCCACACGGCCAGCTCCCGCGATAGCCAGCCACAGGAATACTGCGAAATAGGTCGTCTCTTCGAAGCCCAGCAGCGTTTCCAGGGAATCGACTTCCTCCCATTTCGCCGCTTTGATGGCAACGATCATCACGACGCCGAGCGCGCCGGCGGAGATTCGGGTCAGGAGGCCCAGAATCAGCAGCAGGCCACCCAGGAACTCGATGGCGCTGGTCAGTGGCGTCAGCAGTTGCGGCAGCGGAATTCCCCAGCTGATGAAATTCTCGGTGACTTGCGGCAGGTTGTTGAGCTTCCCCCAGCCGCTCAGCATGAAGACGTAGCCGACAACGATGCGTGCAACCAACGGGCCGAGCCAATCCAGGTGCCGCGCAGTGCGCTGCGGCCAGCCGAGCAGGGCGTTGACCAGGAATTTCATGGATCCCCCATTTTGCGAAATCAGACCGTGAATGCCGCAGCGATCAAGGATGCGCAGGCTCGTTCGCGCACCACAAATGACCGGCCGCTCGAGCTCGGCATTACAGCGGCGCCGGCCTTGCTGGTGAATCTTGCGAGCCTTGCGATTCCAGCCTGTTTCCCACCGCGATCAGTGCCCAACCGGCCAGCAGGAAGGTCACCGCGATTCCGACCGCGTACGGGGCCACTGCGCCATAACCGCCGACGTTGGCAGGGTTGAGGAACGGATAGGGGTACCAATCCACAGCCGCACCGCGTATCAACACATATATAAGGTAGAGCGCGGGGAAGATCAGGCAGAACAGGACGTGCTTCGTGCCGAGCTTTACCTGCGGCGGCTGGAGCAACCAGTCGAGGACGACTGCACAGGGCATGAGGTAGTGGAGCACAACGTTGATCCACGGCAGCAGCGATCCCAGGTCCACGTTTCTCAGTAACGCGACGAAGACGATTCCGACCACGGTCATGTTCACAGCCGAGAGGGCGCGGACCTGGGCGTCCAGATCCAGCGTGCCTCGGCTTTTCAACAATCGTTGTCCGCCGAGAAGCAGCACAACTGCCGCGAACAGGTTCGACAGATTGGTGAAGTAGCTGAAGAAATTGAGAACGCTCTGATCCAGCCGGATCTGGATTGCCAGCTGGTAACCGATCGCAACCAGGACCAGGGTGGCAAGCATCAGGCGCACGACACCCCATGCGCGGTGGAAGGTCATCGACATGCGAAGGCCCCAAGACTGCACCCGTGTTCGTCGTCCGATACGTACCGGATCCGGATCGTTGCTGAACAGATCGGGCTGCGTGCAGAGCTGCGCAGGGCAGCGGCAAGGCAGTGACGGAACATCGGTAGCGTTCCTTATTTTGGCCTGCGAAGTATAGACCTGGCGAACCTCTCTCATTGAGCGCGCATTGCTACTTTGTAGAATGCTTTTCAGCGACGAATATTCTCGATGCCTATGGAGGACTATGGCCATGCAAGACTCAAGACAAGCTGACGGTCAAGATGACGAGCGTGCGATACGCCAGTTGGTCGCAACCTGGCTGACAGCGACCAAGGCCGGCGACATCGATACCGTCCTGACACTGATGGCCGACGACGTCGTGTTTCTGCTCCCCGGTCAGCCGCCAATGATGGGCAAGTCGGCGTACGCCACCGCGGCGAAGGCGCATTCAGGGCAGGCTGCGCCACAGTTCGACGGCAGCAGCGAGATCCAGGAACTCAAGGTATTGGGCGACTGGGCTTTTCTCTGGTCAAAGCTCACGGTTAGCGTCACTCCATCGGGCGGTGCTCAGAGGATGACGCGCGCCGGACATACGCTCACTATTCTCAACAAGCAGAATGGCCGGTGGGTGCTGGCGCGCGACGCCAACATGCTGGTCGCGGTGCCCGACAGCGAGGCAAGGAGCTAGCGAAGAGCAAGGAGGCGACGGGCAGGAGACAAGCAGGTGACGGCTGTTTACTGTCGCCTTTTTACCTTCTCCCTATCAGCGTATCCGCAGCTCGCGGATCCCTCCCGCCGCACCCAGCGTGTTGTGTAACCTGATTCGGGTAGACTTTCGCTCCGATTCCCTACCCAGGAAGCACGTCCGATGGCGCGAACTTCAAAAGCCCGGCCGGCTGCGGCCAAAGAAGATGGCAACGTGCGCCTGCTCGAAGCCGAACTGGCGAAGGCAACGGAGCGCTTCAGGCTCGCCAAGCTGGCGTCACGAGAAGCCAAGGCGAACGCGAAAATCGCGAAGAAGCAGATGAAGCAAGCTCGCAAGGCCATGATTGCGGCGCAGGAAGAACAGGAGCAGGCAGCAGCGTTGGCTGTCAGCAAGAAGGCGAAGACGGCATCCGTCAAACGCGCACGGGCGAAGGTCAAACCAGCATCGAGCCCGCCACTGCGAACTGCCGATACTCCCGAAGCCGTACGTAAGCCGCGGGCCAAGCGATCGCGACCCGCATCCGTCGCACCGCCCGACTCATTGGCTATCGCGCAGGATGCAACGCAGGCAAATCCGGTCGTAGCCACGACGCCGGCTCAAGCTGCGATCGACGCCGCCGCTGAGGAAATCTGAGAAGGGCTAGATGTGAAAGGACAGGGCCTGACGGTTTGGGCCGATCCGCACCCGGGGACGCGGCCGCAGGCAACTGGTCCTGAAATAGTCGGCCGGCGTCCCCAATCCTGTGGTTCGACAAAGGGCGAACCTGATTCCTGCACAAGCGCAGGCACGTACAAGACTGCGCCTCGACGATGTCGGGATGGTTGAAGATGTGTGACGAATCGGCTGATCGCGGATGGCAGCGCCATGACTACATCGCCAATTGACTGCATCGCAAATCATGTTGCGCAAGCAATGTTTCGATGCGTAGCGATGTGCCTCGCTGCGATCCGACTCAACTTGATTTGACGGGTTTCAGCAGAGAGATGCGCGCAGTAGCGTTGGGTTCGTACTTCGTCTGTCCCCATTGCGAAGTTCGCAGCCACTCTTCCAGCTCACGCGGCGGCAGCGGCCGGCTCATGTAGTAGCCCTGAGCATGATCGCATCCAAGCTGCTGCAGCATGGTATAGCTCGCCTCGTCCTCCACGCCTTCCGCCACGACCTTCAGCCCCAGGCTGTGGCCGAGTTCGATGGTGGAGCGCACGATCATCGAGGTGGTCGGATCCTGCAGCATCCTGCTCACGAACGAGCGGTCGATTTTCAATTCGTCCACCGGCAATTGCGCGATGTAGCTCAGCGAGGAGTAACCGGTGCCGTAGTCGTCGATGGAAAGCTGCATTCCGAGTGCGCTCAGGCGCTCCAGCACTTTTTGCGAGTAGGCGGGATCTTCCATGAAGCCACTCTCGGTGATCTCCAGGCAGAGCATGCAGGCGGGCGTGCGATATTTCTCCAATAGCTGCGCAATCATGTCCGGTAGCTCGCGATTCATCAGGTCGCGGACGGAAATGTTCACCGACACCTTCATCTCCAGGCCACTCGCGTGCCACGCGCCGCATTGACGGATGGCCTCCTCCAGCACCCAGCGAGTAAGTACTTTGATGTAACCCGTCTGTTCGGCGAACGGAATGAAGTCGCCGGGGGGAATCAGCCCCCGAGTCGGATGTATCCAGCGCAACAGCGTTTCCACCGACGCCGCGGCGGAGGATGAGAGCGAGATCTTCGGCTGGTAATACAGCCGCAATTCATTGCGTTCCACCGCGCGGCGGATTTCGCTGAGCAGCGACAGGTGTTGCTGCTGATGCGTGTCGTACTCGGGATCGTAGATCGCGGATCCGGTTTTATTACGCTTCGCCACATACATCGCGATATCCGCGTTGCGCAGCAGGGTGCCGGCATCCGTGCCATGTTGCGGATGGTGCGCGATGCCGATGCTCGTGCCCACGTCCAGCGGCTGGCCCAGATAGCCGATCGGTCTCTCCAGTGAACAGAGAATTTTCTGCGCGACCCTGGCAGCGCTTCCTGGTTCGACATCTTCGAGCAGGATGGCGAATTCATCGCCGCCGAGCCGCGCGACGATGTCATCCTTGCGCAGCAAGTCTTTGAGTCGCTTGCCCACCTCGCGCAGTACATGGTCGCCGACGTTGTGTCCAAGCGTGTCATTGACATACTTGAAGCGATCCAGGTCCATCATCAGCACGCTCAGGCCAGTGCTCGTCTGCTTCGCGACGCTGTCTATCGCATGCTGCAAGCGTTCGTTGAACCGCGAACGGTTGGGGAGGTCGGTCAGCGTGTCCTGGTAGGCAAGCCGCAGGATCTCGTGCTCGCGGGCGGCGATGCCCTCGCGCATATGATTGAGGCTGGTGGCCAGCACGCCGATTTCATCGCCGCGCGTGATGTCCACGGATTGCGAATAATCGCCCGCCTGCATTCGCTGCGCCGCGTCGGAGAGTTCGCTGATCGGCCGCGTGATTCCCAGGGCGATCGCAAAGCTGCCGGCGACCGACAGCAGCAGGCTCAACGCGCCCAGGGCGATGAGGGTCTGGCGTAGATTGACGAAGGATGCCTCAGCCTGTGCGACCGAACGCTGCAACACTGCAACCAGCGTCTTGTCACCGTAGTGATCCAGGGTGATGACCCGGATCTGCTGTTCGTTGGTCCCGGTGCCGATGCGTCGCACGTCGGTTGCGGTGGGCAGTGCCGGCAAACTGGTGGCGAGCGCCGATTCCTGGGATCCGAGCGTCGAAGCGAGCACTCGCCACCCGCCCGGGTTCTGGCCGTTGGTGGCTTGCAGGAACGAAACCTCCAGCGCGGTAAGCTGGCGCAGCTCCGCTGCCAGTTCGTCGTCGACGACGAAGCCGAGCACGATCCACGAAATCGGCAGGGGCGCGAGCACCGGCACCACCACCAACTGATAAGCATGGCCGTTGATCAGCTCGATTGAGGAGGCGCTGCCTTGCTGGGCCGCGCGCTCGATCAGCATCGGGAACTCGAACTGTCGCGGATGGGTGTCGAGCGCGAAGGTGTCGGCGACGACATTACGGTCGAGCGATACCAGCATCATCATGTTCGCGTTGATGCGGCCGCCATGATTGCGCAGTGCCGAAATAACGGTGTTGACGTCGTCGGTCGCTATGGCTTCCCGCAGTCCGTAGTCGGCCGCCATGACGCGTGCTGTCTGCGAGAGCTGTTCTCGATTCTGTTCGAGCAGCCGGGCGAAGATACGTTCACCGACCTGCAGTTCGCCATCGATCTTCTGGCGCGCATTGGTCGAGTTCGCCGCGTTGACGAAGACGAAAGCGGCGATCTGCACCAGCGCCAGCAGGGCGACGAAGAAAAAAATGATGCGGCTGCGCAGGCGGCGAAACATTTCACGCGCCCATTAGTGCGGGTGCCGCCCGCAGCGACGGCCGGACCAAGGCATTCGCCAAACCACGATCTTTCACCCAATCAGGAGCGCGCATCGCAATCGTTGTTCCCGTCACAAGCTCGACGCAGCGTAACGATCGGAGCATCGGTGCAGTGTTAACCGGCTCACACCCGGACACGACTTAATGCATGGTTTCTCCTGGTTGTGATGAAAATCGCGTCGCGGCCAGGGTGCGGTCGACGGCGATCAGGTGGACGCGGTCGGCAACCGCCCGAACAGTCCCGTCCACTACAGCTGACCGACGCCGACCTCGGCCATATCGCCAACAAGCGCGGCTGGTACGGCGCGTTGCAACTAGTTTGTGCGCCCGGCACCGCAAGGGGCTGTCGTTGCGGGTTATTGCGTTTGCGCCAGCAGGGCGTTCAACTCCGACACGCAGGAACCGCAGTTAGTGCCAGCACGTAGATGCTGGCCGATCTGTTGCGCTGAGCTCAGTCCACGATCACGAATGGCGCGGCAGATGGTATTGCGACCGACGCCGAAGCAAGAGCACACGGTCGGACCGGTGTCAGCTTGCGATTCGCGCGCCCGGCCGACGAGCAGTCCAGCACGCTCGCTGGCATCAAGTTGTGATTTACCAAACAGGCTCGCCAGCCACGATCGCGACGGCAGGTCGGCACGCGGCGAAAGGAACAAACAGGATTCGATGCGCTCCTCCACGATGTGGACTGCGCGATAGATGCCGGTTCCAGCATCCGCATATTCCAGCCAGTCCGAACCGGTATCGTGTGCGCCCAGCAATGTTCGCGCCCATCGTGACCAGTTGCTGTGAACGCGTCGTCCCGCAATCTCGTATCGCTCGAAGTTCGCGCCATGCGCAACGGTCCACCAGGTCACGTCCTTCATTGCGAGTGCGCCTCGCGACAGAATGAAGCCTTGCCAGCTCACCACGAAAGGTGCGACGCGTGCCGGTGTGTGCTTGAACTCCGGCTCGCCGGAAACCGGATCGACCGCAGGGTTCACCAATGCACCGACTCTCGCATCGGACGAAAATGCATTGCTCCAGTGGATGGGTACGAATGCCATGCGTCGCGGCAGGTCTCCGCTCATTCGCACGCGCGCGACTAGCGCACCCCAACGTGTGGATACGCGCGCAAGTTCTCCGTCGCGGACGCCTGCCAGCAATGCGTCCTGGGGATGCAGGTCGACGAAGGGTTCCGCCGTGTGATCCGTCAACCGCGGCGCGCGACCGGTTCGTGTCATCGTATGCCACTGGTCGCGAATGCGCCCGGTGTTCAGTACCAGTGGGTATTCGTCGGAGCGGGCATGTACGGGCGTATGTGGCGTTGTCGGAACCAGGCGTGCTCGTCCATCGGCGAAATAGTAACGATGGTCACCGAACAACCGAGCCTGGCCCGGTGCGCCGGCAGTGGCGAGCGGCCATTGGACCGGCTCGAGGTTGTTGTACTGTTCTGAATCCAGCTCGCTCAGCCCGCCGATGTCGAACGCGCGGGTGCCCGCATTCTGCGTTGCCGACAGCCGCGCGTGTTCGATGAATATCTCCCTTGGCGAGTTGAAGTTGAAGCCGGCGTCGAATCCCATCCGGCGCGCAACCTGGCAGACGATCCACCAGTCCGGTCGGGCCTGGCCGGGAGTAGCGAGAAAAGCTCGTTGCCGGGAGATGCGTCGCTCGGAATTCGTCACGGTGCCATCCTTTTCACCCCAACCGGCTGCCGGCAGCAGCACATGGGCGAAAGCGTTGGTGTCCGTGTTGGCGACACAGTCCGACACCACCACCAGTTCGCACCTCTGCAAAGCGGCGCGGACCTTGTTCGCATCCGGCATGCTCACCACCGGGTTGGTGGCCATGATCCATACCGCTTTCACCTTCCCGCGGGCGATGGCCTTGAACAGGTCCACAGCCTTGAGTCCCGGTTGGGTGGCCAGGGTGGGACTGCTCCAGAAATCCTGGACGATGCGGCGATGGGCCGACTCCTCGATATCCATGTGTGCCGCCAGCATATTGGCCATGCCGCCGACTTCGCGTCCGCCCATGGCGTTGGGTTGGCCGGTGATCGAGAACGGTCCGGCGCCGGCCTTGCCGATGCGTCCGGTCAGCAAATGACAATTGATGATGCTGGTGGCCTTGTCCGTGCCCTGTGAAGATTGGTTCACACCTTGCGAGAAGGCGGTGATGACGCGCTCGGTGCGTGCGAACAGGCGATAGAAATCCTCGACGAGCTCAGCCGAAATACCGCAGGCTTTTGCGACTGCGCTGACGGAACCGGCGGTGTTGTCGGCGACCAGTAACGCCCGGCTTGCGCCGCGGGTGTGCGTCTCGACGAACGCTGTATCGACCACACCGTGCCGATGCAGGTAAGCAAGCAATCCGTTGAACAACCATACGTCGCTTCCCGCACTTACCGGTAAATGCAGATCCGCGATCTCGCACGTTGCCGTGCGACGCGGATCGATGACAACGAGCTTGAATCCCGGGCGTTCCTGCTTCGCCCGAACGATGCGCTGGAACAGAACAGGGTGACACCAAGCGGTGTTGGAGCCGACCAGCACCACCATATCGGCCAGGTCGAGGTCCTCGTAGCAGACCGGTACCAGGTCTTCACCGAAAGCCCGCTTGTGTGCGGCGGCGGCGGAGGACATGCACAGGCGCGAATTCGTGTCGATGTTCGCCGCTCCGATGAAGCCCTTCATCAATTTGTTGGCGACATAGTAGTCCTCCGTCAGCAGTTGCCCGGAAGCGTAGAACGCCACCGCCTCAGGTCCGTGCTCGGCGACAATCGCATTGAAGCTGCGCGCGACATGATCCAGGGCATGGTCCCAGCTTGTTTCCTGCCCGCGGATGCGCGGAGCGAGTAGTCGGCCTTCGAGGCCGAGCGTCTCGCCGAGAGCGAATCCCTTTGAGCACAGCCGACCGAGATTCGCCGGGTGTTGCGGATCCCCGGCAATACTCCAGCCATCCGCGGTCCGCTGGGCACGGACGCCGCAACCCACTCCGCAGTAGGGGCACGTTGTTCGTACCGCAACGTTCACTGCGAAGTTTCGGCGAAGGCTGCACCGAAGATCAGCTTGTCACGCATTGCGCCGACGTCCTTCGCTTGGGTCATGAGCTCGAAGTACCAGGGGCCGTCGGCGGTGTCGCCATAGAGAACGGCGCCGCGAACCTTGTTGTCCTCGATGATCAGGCGTTTGTAGACGCCGCGCTTTGCATCGCGCAGCACGAGCGATTCGCTGCGGGCGTTGCCTATGAAATCGCCGGCGGAGAAGACGTCGATGCCGGTGACCTTGAGCTGGGTCGAAACCAATGAACCTCGATAGCGAGTCACGCCAATCTCGGCCAGATGGGTAGCGCAGACTCGTGCCTGTTCCCACAGCGGCGCGACGAGTCCGTAGGTACTGTTACGATGCTGCACGCATTCGCCCACTGCGTAGATCGCCGGATCGTAGGTCTGCATCGTGTCGTCGACCAGCACTCCGCGCTCGCAGCGCAAGCCTGATTGCTGCGCCAGCCCGATGTTGGGCCTGATTCCGGCTGCCATGACCACGAGATCCGTCGGCAGCGTGCTGTCGTCGTCGAATTGCAATGCCGTAGCCCGTTCGCTGCCGATGATTGCCGTCGTCCTGGCCGGCATCCGGAATGCAATACCCCGTTCGCGCAATTCGTTGCGCAGCAACCCGGCGGCGAGACTATCGAGTTGCCGCTCCATGAGGGTATCGACGATGTGCACCACCGTGACCTGCATGCCCTGTCGCAGCAAGCCGTTGGCTGCTTCGAGGCCCAGCAGGCCTCCGCCGATGACGGTTGCTTTGCGATAGCGGCCGGCTGCGGCAATCATTGCCGATACGTCCTGCAGGTCGCGGAAACTGACGACGCCAGGCAATGTGTTGCCGGGAATCGGCGGCATGAGCGGATTGGAGCCGGTGGCCAGCAACAGGCGGTCGTACCGCACCTCGACTCCCGACCTGGACCTGACGATGCGCCGTCGCCGATCGATCGCCACGATCGGATCGTCTGCGTAGAGGGTTATTCCATTGCGTTCATACCATTCCAGTGAATGCAGAACGATATCCTCAACTCGCTTCTCTCCGCAGAGGACCGGCGACAGCAGGATGCGGTTGTAATTGCCATGAGGCTCCGCGCCGAAGACGGTGATGTCGTAGCTATTAGGCGCCAGCGTCAGCAGCTCTTCTACGGTACGCATACCGGCCATGCCATTGCCGATCACAACCAGGCGACGCTTTCCCGGCGCGCGTCGCTGGCGTACCGGCTCGCTGCGTACCCAGATATGTCCTGCTACGACGCGAGCGGGATAGACCGCCACTTGTCGATCCGGATCTTCGACACAGCGGCCAGTGATCAGGCTGAAGTGCTGCTTGTACAAAGGAGATGTGACGACCAGTTCACCGCCGATATCGCCGACGATGCCGCGCGCGAGAACGTTACTGCCGCTGGCCGGATCGTAATTGTCGATGGCGTAGACGCTTTCCTCAACGCGGAAGATGGCGATCTGCCGACCGTCCAGCCAGGCGCAGACCCCGCCATACGGCAATAGCTCGTCGAACTCACAAACGGATTGCCATTCGGTGCCTGCAACGGCCGACGATTTCATACGGTCTCCTCGGCTTTCTGCAGTCTCTCCGCGCGTGTGGCCGGGCGTATCTGGCCGCGCTCCTGTACGAACACAATATTGGCGTCCGGCCGGTCGCTGTTCACGAAGTGCCGGAAACGCTTCAGCGTGGCCGGATCGCCGATTGCGTGCTTCCATTCGCATTCGTACGCGGCAACGATCCTTGCCATGTCGGTCTCCAGATCGCTGGAGATTCCAAGCTGGTCTTCGCAGACCACTTGTTTCAGGTAGTCCAGCCCGCCTTCCAGGTTGTCGAGCCAGGTTGCGGTGCGTTGCAGGCGATCGGCAGTGCGGATGTAGAGCATCAGGAAGCGATCGACGTAGCGGATCAGCGTGTCGCTATCCAGGTCGGTGGCCAGCAGGTCGGCATGGCGCGGCTTCATGCCGCCGTTGCCGCAGACGTAGAGATTCCAGCCTTTCTCCGTTGCGATGATGCCGACATCCTTGCTCTGCGCTTCCGCGCACTCGCGGGCGCAGCCGGAAACTGCGAACTTGATCTTGTGCGGAGCTCGCAGGCCCTTGTAGCGATTCTCGATGGCGATGGCGAAACCGACGCTGTCCTGGACGCCGTAACGACACCAGCTTGAACCGACGCACGACTTTACCGTGCGCAATGCCTTGCCATATGCATGGCCGGACTCAAATCCGGCATCGATCAGTTCCTTCCAGATCAGTGGCAGTTCGTGCACCTGTGCGCCGAACAGGTCGATGCGTTGGCCGCCGGTGATTTTCGTGTACAGGCCGAATTTCTTGGCGAGCGTACCGATGACGAGCAATTTGTCCGCTGTGATTTCGCCGCCCGGGACTCGTGGAACCACCGAATAGGTGCCGTCCTTCTGCATGTTGGCGAGGAAGTAGTCGTTAGTATCCTGCAAGGCGGCGTTGTTGCGCTCCAGGACGAATTCGTTCCAGCACGAAGCCAGGATGGATGCAACGGTAGGCTTGCAGATATCGCAACCGTGTCCCTTGCCATGCTTGCGCAGCAACTCCGTGAATGTCCGGATCGAGCCGACGCGGGCCAGGTGAAACAGCTGCTGTCGTGAATAGGCGAAGTGCTCGCACAGATTGTTGCCGACTGCGATGCCTTGACGCGCCAGTTCCGCTTTGAGTACCTGCGTCACGAGTGGGCCGCAACCGCCACAACTGCCGGCGGCGCGAGTCGCCTTCTTCAAGGCACCAAGCGTCGTGCAGCCGGCGCCGATTGCGGCGCAGATGTCGCCCTTGCTGACATTGTTGCAAGAGCAGATCTGTGCAGTGGCCGGCAACGCGGCGATGCCGAGGCCGGCGGGCTTCTCCCCGCAGATCGCCGGCAACACCATCGCCTCAGGTCGATCCGGCAACGGCATCGCGTTCAGCATCATCTGCAGCCAGGTGCCGTAGTCTTCGACGTCGCCCACCAGGATGCCGCCGATGAGTTGCTTGCCGTCGGCACTCATGACCAGCTTCTTGTAGACCTGCCGACGTTCATCGACGAAGGAGCAGGTTTTTGCACCCGGCGTAGTGGCGTGAGCGTCACCGAGTGAGGCGACGTCGACGCCGAGCAGTTTGAGCTTGGTGCTCATGTCGGCGCCACTGAAACTCAGTGGGTTGTGGTCCAACAGGTGCGTCGCGGCCACCTGGGCCATCTGGTATCCGGGTGCGACCAGCCCGAAAATCCTGTCACGCCATAGGGCGCATTCGCCGATCGCGTAGATATCCGGATCGGAGGTCCGGCATGCATCGTCGATAACAATGCCGCCGCGCGGCCCGATGGTCAGGCCGGCAGCTCGCGCGAGATCGTCGCGTGGGCGGATGCCGGCGGAGAACACGATCATGTCCGCTTCGAGCGTCGAGCCGTCGGCGAATTTCACTGCGTGGCGCGCGGTTTCGCCGCTGACAATCTCAACCGTGTTCCTGGATGTGTGTATCGCTACGCCCAGCGCAGAGATGCGATTGCGCAATACCCGGGCTCCAGGGTCGTCCAACTGTACGGCCATCAGTCGCGGCGCAAACTCGACCACGTGCGTTTCCAGTTGCAGGTCGCGCAACGCCTTCGCGGCTTCCAGCCCAAGCAAGCCGCCGCCAACGACAACCCCGACCTTGCTGGCGGCGGCTGCGGCGCGGATTGCCTCCAGGTCTTCGATGGTGCGATAGACAAAGCACTGTGGCCGGTCGCGTCCGGCAATCGGGGGAACGAACGCATACGAACCGGTCGCAATGATCAGCCGGTCGTAGGGCAGTTCATGCCCTGCGGCGGTTCGCACTCGCTTGCTGTCGCGGTCGATGGCGATAGCAGCGTCGTTCATGTGTATGCAAATGCCGTGCTGTTGGAAGAATCCCTCCGGAACCAGCGACAGATCGGCGGCTGTCTTGCCGCTGAAGAACGCAGATAGTTGCACGCGATCGTACGCCGGCCGAGGTTCCTCGCAGATCACGGTGATCTCATACGACTGGTCCGCTGCTACCAGCAGTTCGAGCAGGCGTTGGCCCACCATGCCATTGCCGATGACGATCAGGCGGGATGGAGGTCGCGACATTGATGGATCCTGAGAGAGATGATGAGAGTGATCGACCATGCGGGTACGGCTCTGGATGTGCCGGTCAGCGGTCGACCGCTACTGCTGCGGTCAGTGCCGACGCCTCATTGGCATGGCGTTGCGCCAGCGCTTCCTTGAACAATTGGCGTTCTGCCTCCTTCTGTTCGCGAGTGAAGCGCACGGCGACGGCGCAAATGGCGCAAACGGTTACAGTCAAGCCGAGGATGAACAGACCCTCAGCCGTGCTGGCCGTCCCCTTGATCAGAAAGCCGGCAGCGACCGCGCCGACATTGCCGCCGGCGCCGATGATCCCTGCTACTCCGCCCATGGCGTTGCGGTTGATGAAGGGCGTGAGGCTGTAAGTGGCTCCGCACGCGAGGTGGGTGAACAACCCGAAACACAGCATTGCGATGAACGCTGTGTCGGCGGTCGTCATGCGAGCGAACAGCATGAGGCCGAGGCCTTCGCCAAGAATGAGTGCGAACAGTAGTAGCGTTCGACCGTCCAGTCCGTGCAGCAAGGCGATGCGATCGGAGAGCAATCCGCCCAGCGCCCTCGCAAACAGAGCGAGCAGCCCAAAGCAGCCGACGTAAAGCCCGGCGGTCCCCATGCTCAAAGAGAATCGATCGACGAAGTAGATGGCCGCGAGGTTGTGAATCGTGAGTTCGATGCCGAAGCAGGCGCCGTAAGTGACGAACAGCATCCAAACCCGGTAGTCGCGCGCCGCGTTCATGAAGGATTGCCACGCGGCCTTGAGCTTCGCTTCGCTCACGGGCGTTTGTAGGGATGGTTCGCCGAGATTGCCGCGCGGCGTATCTTTGGCGTAGCGGTAGTACAGACCAGCCATGACGAGCATGAATGCGGCCGGAATCAACATGGCGAGTCGCCAGCCGAAGGATCGTTCGATGCCCAGGCTGAGGATCGCGCCAAGTATCAGCGGCATGAGCGCCTGGGTAGCACCGCCTCCAGAGTTTCCCCACCCGGCGGCGGTGGCACTGGCCGTGCCTACGACGTTCGGTGCGAACATTGCCGTCGTGTGGTACTGCGTGATGACGAAGGAGGCGCCGATCGCTCCGATGCACAGGCGGAAGAACAGGAAGGCGCCGTAACTTTTGGCAAAGCTGATGCCGATGACCGGCAACGCGCCAAGCAGCAGGAGCCAGGTATAGGTTCGCCGCGCTCCGTAACGATCGCACAATGGACCGACAATGAGGCGCACCAGGATCGTGATGCCTACGGCAGCGATGTTGATATTGGCGATCTGATCCCAGCTCAAGCCGAGCTCATCGCGAATCGCCGGCATGAGCGGCGCCACCGCAAACCAGGCGAAGAAGCAGACGAAAAATGCCATCCACGCAAGATGGAAAGTTCGCATCGGAATCGTGCGCAACGAAAATAGCTCGATACGTGTTGCCTTGCCGTCCACTGCCGCTCCCGCGCTAGCCGAGTAAAGGACCCGTCACGCGAGCAATGGATGCGCGCCGTGACCTGCCCAGATTGCTGGGGTGTCGTTTTGAATCGACGGCTGCGGCGGTACAGCGGTTGGCGCATAGCGAAGCTACGGCCGGCATTCGGCGCTTGATGTCCTGCTTTGGACCTGGCGCACGAAGGCATCGATACAGATCCGGAGATCTCGACAAGACTTCTGCAATGGCTGTGCCATGTGGCACGCCGCGGCGATGTATCGCGAGAGCGGATGCGAATTATCGGGAAATCAAACCAAAAGCTCTGGAGCGTAGCGGCGGGCCGTCCTCACATCGGGCTTGGTGCGGGCGTTACTGCACCCAAGGTGTGCAGTAGCAGCGGTCAGCGGCGCAACGGTGGTGCAGAACTGGTTGTGCAATCAGTGGACCGGCCGCCCGCGGTCTGGCTAACGGATGTTGAAGAAGCCCTGCGGTCCGATCCGCAGTTGCCCCTGCCGCGAGGGCACATTGCTCGGCTCATCAGCGCGTTCTTCAAGCTTCGAATCGCCGCTGGGGACATCGACGTCCAGGGGCGCCAGCGCGGCGCGATACAGATCGGGGCGATAGGTGTCGCAGGCGGCCATGGCGTCGTCATTCGACCTTGCCGCCTGTCGCCAGCGAACCATCTGGTCGTAGAACCACTGCGCGTGATTCTTCCACGGAAAGGTCGCGCAATACCTGGCTGGAATATAGAAGTCCGTGACAGCGACGGGCTCTGCCTGCGACGTCAGGCGCAGTCGACCAGACAGCGTTCGGTGCAGCACCTCGAAAGCAGTTCCAATGTGGCGAGGTTCGGACAGCAGCGCAGCGAGGTCGGCGTGATTTCCGGGCTGCTCGCACCACGCCGCAGATTTCCAGAGTGCGCGGATGAGCGCGGAGAGCTGCTCCGGATGCTGTTGTGCCCAGCTCGCGGTGACACCCAGCACCTTCTCCGGGCTGTTCCGCCAGATCGCGGTTGTCGCCATCAGGATGCGGCCGACGCCGCTTTCCACGGCAACGCTGTTCCAGGGTTCGCCGACGCAGAAGCCGTCGATCTGTCCGGCACGCATCGCATCGACCAGTAGCGGCGGTGGGATGACGATCAACTGCACGTCCCGATCGGGATCGATGCCGCACGCCGCCAGCCAGTAACGCAGCTCGTAGTTGTGCGCCGAGAACGGATAGACCATCGCAAGCATCAAGGTTGGCTTACCTTGTTGGCGGCGTTCGGCGATTACGCGTCGCAGCGCCTCGCCCTGCGCCTGTGGGGTTGCGTCGACAGTCATGCCGGCGTTCTGCATGTCGTCGTGCAGATCGCAGCGGACTGTGATGGCATTTCCGCCCAGGCCCAGCGCCATGGGCGCGATCATCGGCACTTTGAGGTGGCCGATACCCAGCGTGGAAGCGATCGGCAGCGGCGCGAGCATGTGCGCCGCATCGAAGTGACCGACGATGGTGCGATCGCGAATGTTTGCCCAGGAACTCTCGCGAACCAGTGCCAGCTCGAGACCTTGCTCGGTCCCGAACCCATTGGCAGCGGCAACGATCAACGGCGCGCAATCCAGCAGCGGGGCGAAGCCGATAGTCAGTTTGGTGTGCGACATGAGCGTACGGTCTACTTGAGCAGCTTGGCGGCCGTTACGATGCTTTGAGCAACCTGTGGCAAGCGCAGATTCTCGTCCATCGCGGTCTTGCGCAGCAGCGCATACGCCTCTGCTTCGGAGATGCCGCGCTGCTGCATCAGGATCCCCTTTGCCCGATCGATGAGTTTGCGTTCGTCAAGCGCCTGCTTGGTGCGATCCAGTTCGCCGCGCAGGCGATTGAAGGCGTTGAAGCGGCCGATGCAGGTGTCGAGGATGGGTTTGACGCGTTCTTTGCGCAGCCCGTCGACGACGTAAGCGCCGATACCGGCATCGATGGCAGCTTCGATGGTGGCGGCGTCGGCACGATCGACGAACATCGCGATGGGCCGTCGCACCAGGCGTGACATCTGGAACATCTGCTCCAGTACGTCGCGGTTGGGGTTCTCCAGGTCAATGAAGATCACGTCCGGATCGGCGTCGACGATGCGGCGCAGGAGATTGAGGATCTCGTGCACGACAACGACATCGACGTGCCCGGCTTCGCGCAGCCCTTCCTCGAGTATCGAAGCGCGTGCGACGTTCTGGTCGACGATGAGTATGCGTAGCGTGTTGTCGGTCATGCGGCGGGAACGGGGCTGCCGAAGCTTTACGGCAGTGCATGGCATGCAACGGATGTGCCATCTGCGCCAGGCGTGCCCCGGCGTGATTGCCAGACTGGCTGGCTACAGGCCAGAGAGCGACATCTTTTCTAGCTGTCGCCTGTTCGCCGGTAGCCTGTTTACCGCCATCATTTCTTGTAAGACGCGACAGCCTTCAGATAGTCGTAGTAGAAGTCGACGGCGCGATAGAAGGAGGCGAGTGGAATGCGTTCGTCCTTTCCGTGCGCGCGAATGTCACTCAGCTCGATGGCCTCACCGCCGACGAGGTAGGTCGGCAGGCCGGCCGCGCCGGTGTAAACACCGTCGGACGCGCCTACGGCCATGCTCGTGACAAGGGTCGCGGTCGGCCACATTTTGCTAGCGATGCGCTGCAATGGCTTCAGCACATCTTCACGCGGTGGGGGTGGCGCCAATGTGCGTACGTCAGGAGCAATATCCGCGAGCGTGCCGTCGGTTGCGACGTACTGCACGGTGACTGTCGGATCGTTCACGACCTTGATGAGCTGCTGCCGCACCTCTTCAGGGGAATGACCCGGCAGAATGCGGCAATTCACGTTGGCGCGGGCCGACTGTGGCAATGCATTGTTGGCGTGTCCGCCTTCCAGTCGTGTGGCAACGCAGGTCGTGCGGATCGTGGAATTGTCGATCGGGCGCGAGGACAAGCGTGCGATGGCAGCTGCATCGGGAGGCGTCTGCAACATTGCGCGAATATCTGCTGCGCGAGTCGGGTCGGCCTTGGCGGCGACCTGCTCGTAGTAAGGTCGCGTAACGTTGTTCAGCTCGAAAGGAAAGTCGTATTGAGCGACTCGCTGCAGCGCTGCTGACAGTGCGTAGATCGCGTTAGTCTTCGTCGGCAGCGAGCTGTGTCCGCCCGGGTTTTTGGTGCCGAAAGAAAAATCGGCGTAGACCTTTTCGGTGGCAGTGACTTCGATCTGCGTGGGTTTGCCGTTTTCCAGCGTCACGCCGCCGCCGTCGTGATTGAGAACGAACTCGGCGTCGACCAGGTCGCGATGGTTCTTGAGCAGCCATTCCACGCCGTTGGAGGAGCCGCTTTCCTCATCGGCCGTCAGTGCCAGGATGATGTCGCGATCCAGGCGCAACCCTTCCTGCTTGTAGCGGATCAGCGTCGTCAGCATGATCGTGTCGCCGTCTTTCATGTCCTGCGTGCCGCGCCCATAGACATAGCCATCCTTCTCGACGAATTCGTACGGATTGGTGGTCCAGTCACTGCGCAGCGCGTCCACCACATCCAGGTGTCCGATCAGCAGCATCGGCTTTTTCTTGCCGGTGCCTCGCAGGCGCACCACGACGTTCTTCTTCCTGTCGTTGGGGCCCAACACCTGGATATCGGCTGGGTCGAAACCGGCATCGCGTAGCCGTTGCGCAGCCGCTTCGGCGGCGGGAGTCGAGCCAAGGCCGGCTTCCGAAGTATCGATCTCGATCAGTTGCTTGAAGATGTCATGCGCCAGGGCATGCGCCGCACCGGGCGACATGGGCGCGGCGTGGGCGCTCAGGCAGGTGAACAGGGTCAGGAAGAGCGCCAATGTTGTTCTATTGATCATGCAACGTCTCCAGCGAGTTCATTCTTGGGGAAAGATCGGCTGAGCGGACATCATCGGCCGTCGGCAGGGTGGTGGGCAAGTTAAGCGGGTTTTCGGCGCCTCACCATGACGCCTGCCGCGAGCCCGCCCAGCGCGGCGCAGGTTGCCGCGCCGAGCATTACCGCCCGGAATGCGGTGTGGAACGCAGTTCGTGAATGTTGATCGATAGACCCGCCACCGGACAACGCGTTGACCAGTGCCTGTTGCGAATCTGCGGCCGGGACGCCGGTGTTGTGTGAAATAAACACCCGCGCGAAGACCAGACTCATGATCGCAACGGCGAGCAAGCCGGCTACGCGTGCTACGGCGTTGTTGATTCCAGAGGCGAGGCCTTCGCGTCCGTCGGGAACCGAGCTCATCACGGTTGAGGTGAGGGGTGCGACCGCCATGGTCATGCCCACCGCCACCACCAGGATCGCCGGTCCCAGGCCGGTCCAATAGGATTGTCCGGGCGCAGGCAGCGTCATCGCGACGAGTCCCACCGCGGCAAGCATCGGGCCCAGCGTCAGCGATAGGCGCGGGCCAAAACGGTCGGCAAGCTTTCCGGCAGTGCCCGACAGCGTGCCCATGACAAACGAGAACGGCAGCAACGCCGCTCCCGCGGCAGTGGCCGAATAGCCATTCAATCGGATCAGCTCGAACGGCAGGATGAAGAACACGCCGCCCATCGCAAAGTACAGCAGCAGTGTCAGTAGATTGGTGCCGGAGAAATCGCCGGAACGATACAGATCCAGCGGCATCATCGGCGCCCGGGCCCGGTGTTCCGCCACCAGGAATGCACCGAGCAGCGCGATGCCCACGACAATCGCGACAATGATGCGCGGATCGCCGAGTCCGCGCTCCGACGCAGCGGTCAAGCCGAAGCTCAATACACCTAGACCCGTCGCAACCAGCAACGCGCCGCGCCAATCGATTCCCTGCGCGTTCGCGTCCTTGCTCTCCGGCACGGCGACGAAGGCAAGCCAGATGGTGATTGCAGCGAGCGGCACATTGATGAGGAAGATCGCCCGCCACGAGATCGTATCGACGAGCCAGCCGCCCAGCACCGGACCAGCGGCAGCCGCGAGCGCAGCGAAGCCCGCCCATGCGCCAACCGCTGCGCCGCGTTCGCTTGGCGCAAAGGTCGAGCCGAGAATTGCCAGGCTGCCGGGGACCAGCATCGCCGCGCCCACCCCCTGCAACGCGCGTGCACCGATAAGCATTCCGGCGCCGTCTGCCAGAGCACATGCCACCGAGGCACCGGTGAATACGACGATACCGGCCACGAAAATAAGACGGCGGCCGTAGCGGTCTCCAGTAGCTCCCCCTATCAATACCAATGCACCGAGCATCAGCAGGTATGCGTTGACGATCCACTGCATCTGCACAGTGCTCGCGTGCAGTGCTCCCTGGATGACCGGCAATGCGATATTGACCACCGATCCGTCGATGAAGGCGAGACTGGATCCCAGCACGGTCGCGGCAAGCACTAACCGCTTGCGAGTGGACGACAGGCCATGTGCGATCTCGCAATGCTGGGTGCCGCGTATGACACCGGGATCGCAAGGCATTCTGCAGACGCTGTTCATACCGCACTATCGCCCCGCCGGATGTGACTGCGCCAGTAGTACGGCTATGCCAGCATTTTCTGCACACGCTGGCACTGAAGCGCAGGAACGAGCAAGCAAACCGCCGAAAAATGGACTAAAAGGAGCCCCATGACCAAGCCCATCCGTATCCTGCTCCAGACCACCATTGCCTTCACCGATGACGATTGGCACATCGGCCGGTTCAGCCTGCTGCGCCAGTTTCTCGCCAGCCAGGTGGCGCAGGACGGTTCGCCGTTGTTTGCCGTCACCGCGCGGGATCGCGCAGCACGCGATGGCGACGATCCGGTTCTGTCCACGTTGGATCGTTCCGACTACGACGAGTTGTGGTTATTCGCCGTCGACACCGGCGACGGTCTGACTGGCGCGGATTGCGGCGGCATCTCGCGGTTCCGGCAGCGTGGCGGCGGGCTCATGGTGACTCGCGATCACATGGACCTGGGTTCTTCGGTGTGTACGCTCGGCGGCGTCGGCGCGGCGCATTATTTTCATTCGAAGCAGCCGGATCCGGATCCGGCGCGGCGCCACATCGACGACACGCAGACCAAGGAAATCCTTTGGCCCAATTATCATTCCGGGGCCAACGGGGACTACCAGGAGATCGAGGCGGTCGGCAGTGCGCATCCGGTGCTTGCGGGACCGGTGCTTTATCTTCCCTCGCACCCGCACGAAGGCGCCGTGGGTGCGCCCGCCGACGATCCGACTGCGCGTGTCATCGCGACCGGTCGCAGCACCATCACCGGCAACACATTCAATATCGCAGTTGCGTTCGAGCCATCGGCGGCGGGTGGACCGGCGATTGCCGAATCCACCTTCCATCATTTCGTCGACTACAACTGGGACATTGCTGCCGGCGCGCCGAGTTTCGTCAGCGAACCGCCAGGCAAGACGCTGGCTGGATTCCCGGCGGCGCGGCGTTCGACCGAACGCTACATTCGCAACCTGGCGTTGTGGCTGGCAGGGAAAATGCCCTGAATCATGAGTCGCAACCAGAACGGTGAGCCGTAACAGCGAGCAGTCGCTGCGGCTGGGTTCTCACGAGTCGCGGGCGATCTGTCGCAGCGCCTGTTCGAAGACTTCCACCGGCTGGCCACCCTGGATCAGATGCCGGTTGTTGACGATCACCGAAGGCACTGCCTGGATGCCATGCTTGACGTAGAACTGCTCCTGTTCGCGTACTTCTTTTGCGTACGCGTCGGAAGCCAGGATTTCGCGGGCGCGGGCTTCGTCCAGGCCCACTTTGCCGGCCACATCGACCAGGACTTCATGGTCGGCCGGATTTCTGCCTTCGGTAAAATAAGCGTCGAATAGCGCGTGCTTGAGGGCCAGTTGGCGACCTTCGCTCTCGGCCCAGTGCAGCAGGCGATGAGCATCGAAGGTGTTGTAGATACGACTGCGCTTGTCCATCCGGAAGGTGAAGCCCAGTTCCTCGCCGCGTTCGCGGATGGCCTCGCGGCTGCGTTCTGCCTGTTCAGGACTTCTGCCGTATTTCTGCGCGATGTGCTCGCCGATGTCCTGGCCGCCGGCGGGCATCTGCGGATTGAGCTCGAAGGGCTGGAAATGCAGCTCCGCTGTCACATCCCCATCCACGCGTTGCAGCGCTTGTTCCAGGGCCCGCAAGCCGATGACGCACCAGGGACAGGAAACGTCGGAAACGAAATCGATCTTGAGATGGGTAGCTGCCATAAAACACCGATGCAAGGGAGGAAGCGTGTTGCCGCAAGTCCGCGGCTGGATGCTGCGGGCACGGCACGCATTCTGACTCATTTCAGGTTACGGGCCGTGCAAGCCGGCGACCGGGCGCCATGAAACTTTATTCACGCACTGGAGGAAGGCGTAGTGGCGATTCCTGGCAGCAATTCAAGGGCGGGTCCTGTCCGGCAGCGCGTTCACGACGCTAGCGGCAAATCTTGCTTGCGGTGCGATTTTTGCGGGAGGATTGGGGTGGCGGCCGACGCCAACGCCCACAGGCTACAGCCAGAGGGAAGGTCGCTCTGGCTGTAGCCTGTAGCCTGTGGCCCGTAGCCATGCCGTACCCACCCCGCTGCGCCCTCCGAGGATCCACAATGCCTCATTCACTTACGCCGATGTCTGTGTGGCTCGTGCTTACCAGCTTCTTGTGGATCGCGCCGGCGCAAGCAGAGGCGGTCGATGTCGAGGCGGCGGGGCGATTCGCCAAACTGGCGCTGGACTGCGTGCATCGCGAGTACCCGAACAAGATCGCTCATGTACTTATGAGCGATGCCGACGCGCGGCCGCCGCACGAACTGACTCCAGCATTTTTCGGCTGCTATGACTGGCACTCATCCGTGCACGGGCATTGGCTGCTGGTCCGGGTCGCGCGTCTGTTTCCGAACGAACCGATGGCAGCGCAAGCCCGCGCAGCTTTGGCTCGCAGCCTGACTCACCAGCACATCGCCGGAGAGCTGGCATATATGCGAGGCGCAGAACGGGCGTCTTTCGAGCGTCCATATGGCCTCGCATGGTTGCTGCAGCTCGCCGCCGAACTGCGTACCTGGAACGATCCGCAGGCCCGCGAGTGGTCCGCAATGCTTGCTCCGCTGGAGAGCGAAGCGGCTGCACACCTGAAGAGCTGGTTGCCGAAGCTGCAGTATCCGATCCGGATCGGCGAGCACGATCAAACCGCGTTTGCATTCGGACTGGTTTGGGACTGGGCCCGGGTTGCGGGCGATGTCGATATGCAACGGTTGCTGCGTGAGAAGGCGCAGCAGTTCTACTCCGGCGATCTTGCGTGCCCGCTGTCCTATGAGCCCTCCGGCCAGGATTTTCTTTCGCCGTGTCTTGCCGAAGCGGATTTCATGCGGCGTGTGCTCGATAAGGATCGATTCGCCGCGTGGCTGAGCACATTTCTGCCGCAGATTCCCGCCGACGGTTCGGTGGCCTGGTTGCGCCCCGGCGAGGTTACAGATCGCAGCGATCCGAAACTCGCACACCTCGATGGGCTCAATCTCAGTCGCGCCTGGATGCTGGAAGGAATTGCCGGGGCATTGCCTGCGGGCGACAAGCGGATTCGCGCACTGCGAGCCACCGCCGCGCAACACCGTGACGCTTCATTTGCCGAGGTTACCAGCGAGCATTATGTGGGAAGTCATTGGCTCGGAACGTTCGCTCTCTATGGGATGACGGCAGCGCAGACCCGGTAGCTGTCACAACTGGTCTGCCTGGTACGTCTTGATCTATGGTAGAGGCAGCAGAGTCCGACCATGGATACCCGGGCACAGATATTTCGATCCCATCGGCCGCGACTATTCGCACTGGCCTATCGCATGCTGTCGAGCAAGAGCGATGCGGAAGATGTGTTGCAGGACGCCTATCTGCGCTGGCATGGCGTCGATGTCGACACCGTGGAATCGAGTGAAGCCTGGCTCGTTACCGCGGTGACGCGCCTGTCCATCGACTATCTGCGAAAAGCCAAAGTTGCGCGCGACGCTTATTTCGGGCCGTGGTTGCCAGAACCGCTGGCCGACAGCGACATACGCACGCCCGAGGTGATCGCCGAGTTCGACGGCGACCTGTCGATCGCTTTTCTGACGGTGCTGGAAACGCTGGCGCCCGAGGAGCGTGCCGCCTTCATCCTGCACGACATCATGGATGACGACTACGCTGATATTGCCGAGGCGCTGGACAAGAGCGAGGCGGCCTGCCGGCAAATGGTGCATCGGGCGCGGGAGCGGGTGAGTTCACGACGGCGGCGTTTCGTGGTGGACGACGCAACGCGTATTCGCCTGCTGGAGAAGTTCATAGCCCTGGCAACGACAGGCGATCGCGAAGCCATGATCGAACTGTTCGCGAGTGATGCGACGATGATTGCCGATGGGGGCGGCAAGGCGACGGCCGTGCATCGGATTCTGCATGGTGCCCGGCGCATTGCCTGGTTGTGGTTCGCGGTCTCGCGCCAATCCAATGAGGCTCCGGAACGCAGGATCGTCCGCATCAATGGTGAGCCAGGCCTCGCGCTGTTCTGGGGTGGCAGGCTGTATTCGCTGTCGACCATCGAGACCGACGGGGAACGCATTCACACTTACTACTCCATTGTGAATCCCGACAAGCTGAAGTCGTTTACCTAGCGTTCGCCCGTTCGCCTGACATTCACCGGGGCATCCGTCCGGACGCCAACCAGAATCCATTCACTCCTCCTGCGAATGTACTGCGAGCTGTCACAAATCCGGCCGTTGTCGCGTCTAGAAAATAGCTGAAGTGTTCTTCCCCGGTGCGGCGCACGCCCCATCGCGAAGGCGCGGCTCAATCACAACGGAGGCTGCATGACCGCACGCATTCATATTTACGACAATAAGCAGTTTGGCGCCGTATACCAGGCGATGGCCGGGCTGGCTGCAGTCGTTCGCAACTCGACGCTGGAGCCGGCCTTGCGCGCGCTGGTGAAAGTCCGTGTCTCGCAGATCAACGGCTGCGCTTTCTGTATCGAAATGCACACCAGGGATGCTCGCGCCGCCGGAGAAACCGAGCAGCGGCTGTACCTGCTCAATGCCTGGCGCGCAGCGCCGTTTTATACGAAACGTGAATGCGCCGCACTCGAATGGGCCGAGGCAGTGACGTGTCTGGAGCATCAGTGTGTTTCGGACGAGGTGTACGAACGTGCTCGGTGTGTATTCAGCGAGGAGGAACTGGCCATGCTGAATCTGGCGGTGGTTGAAATCAACGGATGGAACCGGTTCTCCATTGCATTCCAGGTGGAGCCTGGCAGCTTTCGACCGCCGCAGCCGGCGGCCTGACGCCGGCCGCGATCACCGTGTGAACCCAGCGGTGCCTGCCGCGTTCGCGGTGGGCGGTTGTTTGGGGGTTTTCTTCTGGGTGCCTGTGCGCGAGACTCTCATTCCCGTTGAGGCCACATGAGCACGAGAGAGGCTGTCATGACCCGCAAGCAATCCAGTGACTTCGATCCGGAAGTGCTCAAGCTGTTCGACAAGTACGTGCATGGGCAGATCAATCGTCGCGACTTCATCGACGGCGCCTCCCGGTACGCGGTCGCCGGAGTGAGCGGATTGGCGTTGCTGGAAGCGCTGAGTCCGCGGTTCGCCGAAGCGCAGCAGGTCGCGCCGACCGATCCGCGCATCAAGGCGGAATTCGTGGAGATTCCGGCGCCGGGTTACGGCAAGTTGCGTGGCTACCTGGTGCAGCCGGCAAAGCCTGCGAGCAAACTGCCGGTGGTGCTGGTGGTACATGAGAATCGCGGACTCAATCCACACATCGAGGACATTGCGCGGCGCATCGCGCTGGATAACTTCATTGCCTTTGCACCGGACGCGCTGTTTCCCCTGGGCGGCTATCCCGGGGACGAAGACAAGGCGCGTGAGCTGTTTGGCAAGCTGGATCAGGAGAAGACCCGTAAGGATTTCGTTGCTGCCGCCGACTATGCCCGCAAATTGCCGCACGGCAACGGCAACCTTGGCGTGGTCGGTTTTTGTTACGGCGGCGGAATCGTCAACTATCTCGCAACGCAGGTACCGCAACTGAAAGCCGGTGTGCCTTTCTACGGAACCGCGCCGGCCATCGAGGACGTGCCGAAGATCAAGGCCGCGTTGCTGCTGAACTTTGCCGGCAACGACGACCGGGTCAACGCTACCTGGCCGCCGTACGAAACGGCGTTGAAGAGCGCCGCAGTGAAGTACCAGGCGTTCGTCTATCCTGGAACCCAGCACGGATTCAATAACGACACGACGCCGCGCTACGACGAAGCGGCAGCGAAGCTTGCGTGGTCAAGAACCATGGCGTTCTTCAATGAGAAGCTGCGGACCTAGTCGTTGCTGACGGCCGGGCTCATCACCGGCTTCATTCGTTCGTTGGCTTTTCCGGTTCGCCAGTCCCGACAGGTTCCGTGGCGAGGGCGCCCTCCTGTTGCGCGGGCGCTGCGGGCTTGTCCTGCGCCCGATCCGCCTGGGAAGGGAAATAAATGACGGCCGACGCGGGCGGACCCGGCGCAACCGCGGGAGAGGCGGCCTGTTTCAGGCTCAGTACTTCGCGCGCCCGCTCCTGGTAGCGCAGCGCGGAGGCACGCAGATTGTTCGCTTCCATCTCGAAAGGATTCTGTGCGACATAGGCGAAAGCGCGCGCTGCGCCGAATTCGTTGATGAGCGGCCGCACCAGGAGGATCCCGCCGTAGAGCTCTACGTCGAGGTATTCCGGATCGTCGAGGTGCCAGACATGGCGGCGGAAGTCGGTGAAATCCTCAGGCCAGATGCGATCGACCCGGTTGGAATTGAAGATCCGGTTGCTGCGCGACTTGATGTGTTCTTCGATTCCCTTCAGCGTCATTTCACATGGCAGTCGCTTGCCGATATCCGTGGACGAGCAGTTCTGGTGAGGCCAGGCCAAGCCACTGACTTTGGCGGCTTCCTGCAGGTAGGCGCTCCATAGCACGTCATCGACGGCTTCGATCACCGGGAAGGCCTGGCGAAAGCGTATCTCCTGATAAAACGGCCAGTAGTAGAACGCCCACTGCAGCGGATTGGGCAACCTGGCGTAGAGAACGCGGCGCGGAAAGATCAGCAGCTGGCGTTGCTTGTCGTACGCGATGCTGCCGTCGAAGCGTACATAGTCGTCGTCACCGCTGCGCGCAAATACGACACGGATCTGTGGTGGCATGGTGCCGGACAGATCGCCGAACGCTGCCGCGATGGCTTCGGCGCGGGAAGAAATCAGCGTGACGAACTGTTCCTGGCAGAGGCGCATGTTGCCGGCCTCACAAGCCACGGCCGATAGTGGTAACAAGGCGCCCGCGAGTACGCCCCAAAAGGCGACCCGACAGGTAGTCCAGGGCCTCACCATCGCTGCCCCCGAATCTGTTCAACCGGCCACTCAGTGCGTTCGACCAATGCGTTCGACGTCAGCCAATCGATACCTAACAATGAATACTCTCATCGCAAGCGATGTGTCTGTAGGTACTGCGTGCGGTCCAAGCAGTTCACTGTGGCCGACATTTTGCAGCGCTCGGCTTGACTCAAGCCGGCGCCGCGGGAGGCGTCGGATAGGGTCATAATCCCGGGCGTTGGCCTCTATTGGCCGCAAGCTTCTACAACGGTTCGATCGCCACCTCGTTTCCCACGCACGAGAGAAAAAACATGGCATGCGTACCTGGCTGGATCTTCGCTGCTGTTCTCGTTCTTATCGGCCTCCCTGCCGTCGCCGCGGCCCCCGAAAACGATGGCGGCCTGCGCCAGTTGGCACACGACTACTACCAATGGCGCGATGCGGCGTATCCAGTCGCAACCAGCAGTGCCGGTGATCACCGTACTGACGACCACCTGGCAGACTACCGGTTGCCGGAAGTGCTGAAGAGGCGCCAGCACGTTGCCGAACTCCTGGTCCGCGTCCGCGCAATGGGAACTCAGGGAGGTACTCGGGGCTGGAGCAAGGACGACCGTGTCGATCGCATTCTGTTGCAATCGCAACTGGCGGGCGCCGACTTCTTTGCTCGCGTGCTGAATCCAGAGCAGTCGGATCCGCAGTTGTATGTCAACGAGTGCAGCAATGCGATCTTCAGCCTGTTGCAGAAGGATTACGCCTCGCATCGGACCCGTGCGCTTGCAGCGACTGTTCGCCTGGAGCAAATGCCGGCGCTGCTGCAGACCGCGCGTGCGAATCTGACCCAACCGGTGCGCCTGTACGCGACGCTCGCAATCCAGGCGGCGCGCGGCGGCGACGATCTGTATACAGCGAGCCTGATGACGTTGGCCGATGAGCTCAACGCCGCGCAGCGCACCCGCCTGGTCAAGGCTCGCGATGGCGCAGTCGCCGCCCTGCATTCCTTTGCCGATTGGCTGGATGCCGGTCTGGCTGGGATGCCGGACTGGAAGCCGATGGGAGAGGCGAACTACAACGAATTATTGCAGCAGGTGTTGTTGCTGCCGCTCGACGCGCGCGATGTCGCGTCACTCGGCGAAGTAGAACTCGCCCGTTATCGCGCCCTGGAGTCCATGCTCAAGGATCCCGGTCTCGCATCTCCGGATCCAGCGCGCGCTGCGCATGTGCCGAAAGACCAGGCCGAATTCCTGGCTGCCTATGAATCCCGCGAGCAGCAGGTCAACGAATTCCTCACGGCGAACCGGCTCGTCACATTGCCCGCATATCTCGGCCGTTTCCGCATCCGCCAATTGCCCGAAGCGTTCAAGCCCACCAGCCCCGGGGGATTCATGAACCCGCCGGGGATCTACGACCGCGATCCGGACGGCTTTTTCTATATTCCTACCTACAACCCGAAGAGCGGCAATTTTTATATCCGCGCGGCCATTGAAGATCCGCGTCCCATCCTCGGTCACGAGGGTATTCCCGGCCACTTCCTGCAGCTCTCCATCGCCAACCACCTGAGCAACGAAATACGTCGCCAGCATGGGGACACCGTGTTCGTCGAAGGCTGGGCGCTATACGGTGAAGAGATGCTGATGCGCACCGGTCTGTATCCCGCGGGTTCCGCCGCGGAAGGGCAAGTGCTGCGCCTGAGCCGATATCGCGCTGCCCGCATCGGCGTGGACGTGAATCTGCATACCGGCCGCTGGTCGTTCGAGCAGGCGGTGCAATATTTCATGGAGGGCGGCGGGCTGGATCGCGAAGCCGCCGAGGGGGAGGCTGCGGGTGCTGCGTCCAGTCCATCCCAGAAGATCTCTTACATGACCGGCAAGTGGCAGATCATGCGGCTGCTCGGCCGCTATCGCGATCGTCAGGGCGACAGTTTCCGTCTCGGCGCATTTCACGACCAGTTGATCGGTTACGGCTCGCTACCCGTGTCAGTGATCGAGTGGCTGATGTTCGATGATGAGAGTTCGCTACGGCACGCATTGAACACAGATCGCGAACTGTAGCTCTCTCTCCATGTAGGGCGGAGCAAGGATCGATCAGGCACGGTATCAGTCGGCGTCAATCTGCATAGTTAGGTTGTTGGAGGCGTTGGGCGCTGTAGCGAGATTCCGGGAACAATGCCGGCAATGCAGCGTTGCTTCTCGGTTTCCGCTATCTCTTCATCCCGGGCAGCGCCGCGACTGCGCGCATACAATTCGCCATACGCAGGATCGCTGCAGCCTCCAGAGTCGATTCAGTAATGCAGATTGCCATGATTGGATTGGGGCGCATGGGCGCCAATATGGTCCGTCGCCTGTTGCGCGCCGGTCATTCCTGTGTGGTGCACGATGTCCGCCCTGAGTCGGTCGCGGCTCTGGTAGAGGAGGGCGCGCAAGGTGCTTCGAGCCTCACGCAACTGGTCAAGCAGCTCGGTACGCCGCGAATCGTCTGGCTGATGCTGCCGGCGGCGGTAGTAAGTTCGACTGTCGCGGAGTTGCGTAAATTGCTGCAGCCTGGCGACATCGTTATCGATGGTGGCAATTCCAACTATCGCGACGCGCTGGCGCATGCTCGCGAAATGCAGGCCGAAGGGTTGCACTTCGTCGACGTCGGCACCAGCGGCGGCCTGTACGGCCTCAGCGAAGGTTACTGTTTGATGATCGGCGGTGAGCCGGCGCCCGTCGCATTGCTGGAACCGATTTTCGCTGCACTTGCCGCTCCCGGTGAGCCGACGGCTCAAAGCCCGGCTGCGCCGGCGGGAGAAATCGCAAAGCTCGGCGCTGCCGAACGAGGCTACCTTCACTGTGGACCGGTGGGCGCCGGCCATTTCGTGAAAATGGTTCACAACGGCATCGAATACGGCCTGATGGCCGCCTATGCCGAAGGGTTCAACCTGCTCAGGCACGCCGACCGCGGGCTCGCAACCCGTGCGGCCGACAGCGAAACCGCGCCGCTGGCGCAGCCCGATGCCTATCAATTCAGCCTGAATCTGCCGGCGATTGCAGAGTTGTGGCGGCATGGCAGCGTCGTGCGCTCGTGGTTGCTCGATCTGGCCAGCGAAGCACTGCGACAGGATGCGACCCTGGCGGATTATTCGGGCCGTGTGTCGGATTCCGGCGAAGGACGTTGGACGTTGAATGCCGGGGTAGATCTGGGCATCCCCATGCCAACCCTGGCAGCCGCCCTGTTCGCACGGTTCGATTCGCGTGGCGAAGGTGAATTCGCCGACAAGTTGCTATCGGCGATGCGCCATAGCTTCGGCGGGCACGCCGAGAAAAAGGAGTAAGAATTTCTACGCCGGGCATGCACGGCGCGCGCACACTAGCGCCTGTGGCCATCCGGCCACGCAACAGCAAGGACAAGAGTGTCCGAACGGGGTTGCATGACTACCGCGCAAAAGCCTGACCTGAAGCAGGGCATTGCAGTCAGTGAAGTGCCTGATGGCGGAACGCTGTCCGGGCTGGTGGATGAGGAAGAAGTCCTGCTCCTGCGTCGTGGCGAATCGTTTTTCGCCACTGCCGCGCACTGCACTCACTACCACGGACCGCTCGCCGAGGGATTGGTGGTTGCCGACACGGTGCGATGTCCATGGCACCACGCCTGCTTCGATATCCACACCGGTGAGGCGTTACGCGCGCCAGCTCTGGATCCGCTGGCTTGCTGGCGGGTTGAGCGCGTCGGGGACAAAGCATTTGTTCGCGAGAAGATTGCTCCGTCCACGATGAAGGCAGCCGTAAAGGTCGCGGGGAAGAGCGTTACCGGGGCTGGGCAACCGAAATCGGTTATCGTCGTCGGTGGTGGAGCGGCGGGGTTGGCCGCCGCCGACATGCTCCGTCGCGAAGGTTACGAGGGGCCGGTAACCCTGATCAGCGCGGACGACTCGCCTCCTTGCGATCGTCCCAATCTCTCCAAGGATTTCCTCGCCGGAACTGCGCCTGAAGACTGGATACCGCTGCGCCCGCAGGAGTTCTACCGGGAGCGCAACATCGAGCTGCTGCTCAATACCCGGGTTGCATCGTTGGATGTTCGCGCCAGGAGTTTGCAGCTTGATGACGGCAGGTCCATCGAGTTCGGGGCAGCGCTACTCGCAACGGGTGCGGATCCAGTGCAGCTGGAAATTCCCGGCGCACAGCCAGGGCAGATTCACTACCTGCGCACGTTCGCCGATAGTCGCGCCATAGTTGCGCGCGCCGCTACGGCCAAGCGTGCGGTGGTGGTTGGCACGAGCTTCATCGGTCTCGAGGTTGCTGCGTCGCTGCGTGCCAGGGGAATCGAGGTTCACGTCGTGGGGCACGACAGCTTACCGCTGGAGCGAATTCTCGGGGCGGAAGTGGGTCGTTTCGTTCAAGAGCTGCATGAATCTCGCGGTGTAATATTTCATTCACGCAACAGCATTGCACGCATCGAGGGTAGTCACGTCATCTTGAGCGACGCGACCACGGTGGAAGCCGACTTGATCGTGCTCGGTGTCGGCGTACGTCCAGCAGTGACGCTCGCGGAACAGGCCGGGCTTGCCGTCGATCGCGGCGTTACGGTCAACGACTACCTTGAAACCAGCGCGGCAGGCGTATTCGCGGCTGGAGACATCGCACGCTGGCCGGATCCGCATTCGGGAGAGCGGATCCGCATCGAGCATTGGGTGGTCGCGGAACGCCAGGGGCAGGTCGCGGCGCGAAATATTCTTGGGCAACGGCATCGTTTCGATGCGGTGCCGTTTTTCTGGAGCCAGCACTACGATCTCGCCATCAACTACACGGGCCATGCGCAGCAATGGGATTCGATCCGGATCCAGGGTTCCCTAGCCGCCCGCGACTGCGCCATCAGTTATGAACGCGGCGGCCGGACGTTGGCCGTCGCCACGATAGGTCGCGACCTGAGCAGTTTGCAGGCGGAGTTTGCGATGGAATCGGATACGTACAGGACCCAATGAAATTGATGCGCTGCTCTGAACTACGCTGTTTCGCCCTGGTCGATGGTATGAAGCAGGCGCAGAAACTCTTTCACGTGTCGGTGCGTTAGGAGGGGCAGAGAGACTGTCAGTCTGAGCAGAAGATTACCTTGCTGTCCGTGGAGGTGTGCTGTGAGCAACTTGAAAGCGCAAGAAGGGCAGTGGTATTTGCAACGCTGGAGTCGCGAGACTTTCTGCGTCATCGGTGTCGATGAAGATTTCCGGGTCATCGATGTGCGTGACGAGAACGGCGACGTCGACGAATTCGCCTTCGACGAATGGGAGACCATGGATCTGGAAGTGTGTGCCGCACCGTCCGGACAGCGTGGGGGCGATGAGAGCCTGGGCGATGACGCGGAGTTCGATGACTTCGAACCTCTGAGTGGCCTGCCGATGAATGGCCACTCGATGCCGGACCTCGGTCCGGATGAGGACATACCGCCGACTTATCGCAATCAATAGCTGGTACGCGGTCCACCGTCAGTCGCTTATGGCAGGCGCAACAGCGCTTGCCCCATGAGGATACGCGCACCCTCCACAATCTGCGGGCACGCAACGAAGCCCTGCGGGGCGAAAACAATGATGGTGGAGCCGTGCTGGAACCAGCCCATTTCCTCGCCCTTGCGGAACGATGCGGCGCAGGGAATGACATTCGCGCCGCGATACTTCAAGTGCAGCAGTACATCCAGGAAGTGCAGGCGGATACTCGCCACTAGCACTGCGGCAACTGGTACCAGCGTAATCGGATGGCCTGTGCCGCTCAGCGTGCCTGTCAACAGTGCGCGTTCATTCTTGCAGAATAATTTCTCAATCCGCTTGAGCGCGATCGGATTGACGTTCCACGTATCTCCGCTGATGTAGTTGACCTGCTCGATGCGAAGATCATGCGGCGCGTGGAACCGGTGGTACATGCTCGAGGTGAGTCGTAACGTGACGTAGCAGCCGTCGCGATATCGATTCACCAGTTCGGGATCGCCGAGTAGGTCGAGCAGCGTATAGGGAAAACCCTTGGCCTGGATCACCGTGGTGCCCTCGATGCGGCCACTCGCTCCGACGATGGCATCGCACGGGCTGGTCAGTAGCGTCGGATCGGGATCGATCGGTCGCGCGCCCTCCTTGAGCTGCCGGGTGAAGCAGTCGTGCATGCTGGCGAAGCGGGTTTTCCTGGCCTCACTCAGGTCCAGGTCCGAAAACAGGCGCCAGGTCGCAATCGAGAGGTCCCGCACCAGCGGCTGTTCGAGCTTGCTGAACCAGCCCATGAAACGCGTCAGCAGCTGGCGCGGGATGCGATTGGTCAGCAGGAAATTCAGGTCCTCCTGCGCGCAGATTCGTTGGATCGTGGTGTGGATAGTCATGGCTTTGTAAAGAGGTTCGCGTAGACAGGCGGGCGAGGAACGCCGTGAACCAGACAACCATCCTGCCAACTGCCCTGGCCAATACCCCCCTGAACTACCTTCTCTATGCGCTCGGCGCGGCCGCATTGCTGGCCCTGCTGTTCAAGCTGAAGACCCGCCTGGAACTGTCGAAGGCCAAGCATCCATCGCTGACCGGTCATTCGCGCATGGCGCGGCGCTTTGCGTCGCTGGTGCCATTCTACGAATTCGACGAGGCTCGCTTCTTCAGCGCGGACCATGCACCGGCGCAGGTGGCGGAACAGCGGCGTACCGCTTTCATGGGGCTTGCGAAGTTGTACCGCGAGCGCTTTGCCGCCACCGCGAAGCAAACCGCCGACGTCAATGACGGCATCTCCGACCTGCAGTTCATCGGCAGCTACCGCGTGCCGTTCCAGTTCAGCCGTTTCGTCCGCCAGCATCTCAAGGCCGGCTCCTTCGTGCAGTCTTCCTCTGGCGTGACGATCACGGACCTGGACGGAAACTCGCTCTACGATCTGGCCGGCTCGTATGGCGTCAACCTGTTTGGCTACGACTTCTACAAGCAGTGCATCGAGCGCGCAGTGCAGCGCGTCGGTACGCTCGGTCCGGTGCTCGGTGCTTACGACACCGCCGTCGCCTATAACGTCGAGCGGCTGCGGCAGATCTCCGGCCTCGATGAAGTGTCGTTCCATATGTCCGGCACTGAGGCTGTGATGCAGGCGGTGCGGCTGGCGCGATATCACACGCGCCGTTCGCACCTCGTGCGCTTCTGCGGTGCTTATCACGGTTGGTGGGGCGCGGTGCAACCTGGCATCGGCAATCCGGCGACCGAGCGTGAAACCTACACCCTGAAAGAGATGGACGAGGATTCGCTGCGTGTCCTGCGCAAGCGGCGCGATATCGCGTGCGTTCTGGTGAATCCGTTGCAGGCGCTGCATCCGAACGCACCCGCGCCCGGCGATTCGTCGCTGGTCGACAGCGGCCGCAAGGCGAACTTCAATCGCGAGGCTTATGCGCAGTGGCTGCAACGCCTGCGTGAAGTGTGCAGCGCGAACAACATCGTGTTGATCTTCGATGAGGTGTTCGTCGGCTTCCGGCTGGCATTGGGCGGCGCTCAGGAATACTTCGGCGTGCGTGCCGACATGGTCACGTACGGGAAAACACTCGGCGGCGGCCTGCCCATCGGCGTCGTGTGCGGTCGCAAGGATCTGATGAGACGTTTCCGCGACGATCGCCCAGCGGACATCTGCTTCGCGCGTGGGACGTTCAATGCCCATCCCTACGTGATGGCTTCGATGCAGGAGTTCCTGCGGCAACTGGATAGCGAGCCCATCCGCGCGCTCTACAGACATCTCGATGCCGTATGGGATACGCGCGCGCAGCAGCTCAACGCCCGTTTGCGCGAGGCGGGGTTGCCGGTCGAGGTGGTCAACCTCTCCTCGATCTGGACGGTCTGCTACACGCAGCCGTCGCGTTACAACTGGATGCTGCAATATTATCTGCGCGCTGAAGGCCTGGCGCTGAGCTGGGTGGGGACCGGTCGCTTCATATTCAGTCTCAACTACACCGACAGCGATTTCGCCGCAGTCATCTCCCGGTTCGTCACCGCCGCCGGCAACATGCAACGCGATGGGTGGTGGTGGTCGGATGGCGCGCTTACCAACAAGGCGATACGGCGCCAGATATTGAAAGAGATGATTGCGCAACGCGTGCCGTTGCTCAGAAGCAAATGAGGTGGCGATGAGACGATGACTGCGGGCTGATGCCGCAAGTCATCGTCCCATCCATTGCCTCGTTACGAGTTGTGCTTCACGCCCATCGGATCGATGAGCTCGCCCCGCAACAGATACAGCGGCGCCTTGTGGTAGAGCTTGATGTCGTGGAACGGGTCGGTGACGATTTTGGTCAGCCACACCATGCCGGTGCGCACGTCCTTTAGAAAGAACAGGTGCACGGTGCGAAACACCAGTCCACCCAGCCCCACGGTCAGCCAGATCAGCGCGGTATGACGCACGAACCCGGCCGGGTCGACATGCGGCTCGAATATGCCCAGCAGGGTGGGATCGATCAGCAGCACCAACGGCGCAAGCGCCCAGATCGTCAGCAGCACTACTTTGCGTTTGAGGTTGTAACCGACCTTGATGTCTTCCTTGTGTTCGTGGGTGGCCTGGTTCACCTCGTCATAACCCTTGGGCTCGAAGAAGAAGTGTCCTGCCTGCCGACTCACCATCGCCACCAGCCAGCCGATGAGCGCGGCCGCCACCGGGTTGGTGAACAACAGCACGTAAGCGCACACGAAGCTCGCGGCACTGAGAAAGTGCAGCGACTGATTGATACGACTGTGATGGTAATAGCGATGATCGTCCCATCGCTGGGTTGCCAGGGCGTCGAAGAATGTTTGCATGGATTGTGTCCGCACCAGGAGGTTCAATGTACCAACAGGAAATGCTGACCAGCGCGATTGACAGAATGAAGACCGGCGCATTACGGAACGATGAAGCGCTGTCAACGCTAGCGGCGCTAGCGCGTTAATGACACCTGAATGCAAGCGACTGGTGAACATTTTTCGAAGCTCGTGGCGTGGCCGCAACGATGAACATTTCTTCATGCAACGCCCCGTCGCGGCTCACGTCTGATCGCTACGATAATGTTCATCCGTCTGCGGGCGGAACAGGCAAGGGCATCATGTCAGCTGCACACAACATCGCATCCCACTTCAACGTTTCATCGCGTCGTACCCGGTCGTTGCTGTCGGTTGCAACGATGCTGACGGGTCTGTTGCTACTCGGTGGCTGCGCCACGTATGAGCCCGCGCCGCGTCCTCATCATCGCGTCGAGCAACCTCCACCTCCCGCTCCGGCGCCCGCGCCTGCGACCCAGGTGTACGTGTATCCGACCTCGGGACAGACCGCTGCGCAGCTCGACCGCGATCGTTACGAATGTCATACCTGGGCGGTGAAGCAGAGCGGGTTCGATCCGAGCCAGGACCAGGTTGCGCCCCATCAGCAGGTACAGGTTGTTTCAATGCCGCCGCCCGGAACCAACGTGGTTGCCGGCGCTGCGACCGGTGCCGTACTGGGTGCCGTGGTTTCACGGCCTGGCAATGCCGGGGGTGGTGCAGTCATTGGTGCGATAGCCGGTGCGATGCTTGGAGCGGCGTCGGATTCGGCGCGCCAGCAACAAGTGGATACGGTCCAGCGTCGCTACGACCAGCGCGACGCTCAAGTAGCTGCGCGCCTTGAACAACAGGCCAGCGGCTATCGCCGCGCTCTAGGTGCCTGCCTGGAAGGCCGCGGCTACACGGTCAAATAACACCAACGGCTCTGGTAAAGGGCCCTGGCAAAGCATGCGGAGCACGCCACGAGGCGTCTACCTGGCGGCGGAATAGATCTGGAATTTCCTGGCGTGCTGGGGAAATTCCTTCAGTCGAGGAAAAGGAAACTGTGAACGCGAATCGAGTCCTGAAAACGGTTGCTGCAACGTTGCTTGGCGTGACTGTGCTGGCGGGGATCGCGAACGCCGATCCGCATCATGACGACCGGGAAAAGGATCGGGACCGGCGCGAGGCGGTTCTCGATCATCGTTACAACCACGATCATTACTATCCGGCGCGCGGCTATGCCGTTCGCCAGTTGCCGGCAGGGTATTTCACCGCCCGCTACCGTGGGTCGCCGTACTATTTTCATGGCGGCGTCTGGTACCGCCCGAACGGTCCACGCTTTGTCGTCGTAGCGCCGCCTATCGGTATCGGCATTGGCGCCCTGCCGCCTTTCTACACAACCGTATGGTTCGGCGGCGTGCCGTATTACTACGCCGACGATACCTACTACGTCTGGCGGCCCGAGCAGCGTGTCTACGAAGTCACCGAGGCGCCGCAGGGCGGCGAGAGTGCCGCGACCACGGCCGCGCCCAACAGCCAGGACTTGTTCATCTACCCGAAGAACGGTCAGTCCGAGGCGCAACAGGCAACCGATCGCTATGACTGCCATAGCTGGGCAAGGCAGCAGACGGGATTCGACCCTACGCAGCCCAGCGGCGGTGTCGATACAGCGCAGACCTCCGACAAGCGTGCCGATTATCAGCGCGCCGAAACCGCTTGCCTGGAAGCGCGCGGCTACACGGTGAAGTAACGGGTGAAGCAGCAGGGGTGAAGTAACAGGGAACCGCGTCGCCGTATGGTAGTTTCTCCTCGATAGCAGCAGGAGCGACCATGAAAGCGACGCAACGGTTACACGATCTCGGCCAGAGCCTCTGGCTCGACAACATCACCCGTGAGCTGCTGACCAGCGGCACGCTGCAGCGTTACATCAATGAGCTGGCGGTTACCGGCCTGACGTCCAATCCGACGATCTTCGACCAGGCCATCGGCGGCGGCAGCGCCTACGATGAATCCCTCCGTAAACAGTCCTCCGCCATTCCTCGCGACGAACGCGGGGATGAGCGATTGTTCTTCGATCTGGCGCTCGAAGATCTGACCCGGGCTGCTGCGCTGTTTCGTCCGGTTCATGACGCCACTGGCGGGGTGGACGGTTGGGTATCGCTGGAAGTCTCGCCGTTGCTGGCCAACAATGCCGATAGCACCATCGAGATGGCGCAGCTCCTGCACACACGTGCGCACTGCCCCAACCTGTTCATCAAGATTCCCGGAACCCCCGCCGGCACCAAGGCGATCGAGGAAAGCATTTTTGCCGGCGTGCCGGTGAACGTCACCCTGCTGTTCTCGCGTGAACAGTACCTAGCTGCGGCGGAAGCCTATATGCGCGGTATCGAACGACGGATCGCCGCCGGCCGCGATCCGAAAGTCGCCGGCGTTGCGTCGATATTCGTGAGTCGCTGGGACGTTGCAGTGAAGGGCAAGGTCCCTGCGAACCTCAGTAACCGCCTCGGCATTGCAATTGCGGGCCGCACGTACAAGGCGTATCGCGACCTGTTGGCGTCGCCGCGCTGGCGAAAGTTTGAGCAGGCCGGCGCCTTGCCGCAGCGATTGCTCTGGGCCAGTACCGGCACCAAGGATCCGGAAGCTCCCGACACGCTGTATATAGAAGCATTGGCCGCGCCGGATACGATCAATACGATGCCGGAGAAGACATTGCTGGGGTTTGCCGATCACGGCACGGTGAAGCATCCGATGGCGCCGGACGGCGGCGATGCAGAGTCGGTGCTGACGCAATTCTCCAAGGCGGGTGTGGACGACGCGGCGCTGGCGCAGCAGTTACAGCGCGAAGGCGCGGAATCGTTCGACAAGTCATGGAAGAGTCTCATCGCGCGTATAGCGCAGAAGAGAGGCTAGGCAGAGAAGGCCGGAGGGAATCGGGGAAGCAACGGCTAGGGGGTACGAAATATTTCCCGTCGCGCAGCATCGCTCGGTCCGGCCGCTGATACCTGGATGATTTGAGCTTGGGTGGAAGAATCCGTGGAAGCTGCCATGCCGGCATGGACGTGGCGTGTCGAAAGCCGATACTGCAGATCGCCAAGTTCCAGGATATCGCCATCGTGCAGGCTGCCCTGCGTGATCCTTTGTCCATTGACCTGGCAGCCATTGGTGCTGCCTGCGTCTTCCACCGTTACCAGTTCCGGACCGATTGCCAGCGTTGCATGGTGGCGGCTGATTGCTTTGGACTTGATGCGGACGTCGTTGGCGCGGGTGCGCCCGATCGTCATCGTGGGGCGATCCAGGACGATGATCTCGCCATCGTGATTGATCGGCACGAGCACGCGTTCCTTGCGGCCACTGAGCGCCGACTCCGCCACGGTCTCCATGAACTCTGCGTTGACTGCGGATGCCTCCAGACCCGGATTCACAAGTTGTGGTGTCAGGCGTTCGGGTCGGTGAATGACCGCGCTCTCGGGGTTACTCTCACGGCGACTCAATGTGTCTGACGGGTCCCATGGGGGCGATACGGCCGGCATGGAGGGATAAGTGCCCGAGGTGGCCGGTGCTTGCCGTGCAGCTGCCAATTCCGCTTCGACCTGTTGCAGTCGCTCGGCCTGCGTTGCCAGATCGGTCTGTAACGATGCGACGTGCAACTTGGCGATCCGCAGTTCGTCGCGGCGAGTATGCAGATCGGTCGAGGTGAGAGCCAGCCGATCCCGGGCCGAGCGCAGCGTGTCGCGTTCGCTGCTGAGTTGCTGAATGCGCCGCCGTGCCGCTTCCAGTTCGACGCTCGCCAGTTCACGCCGGTTCTCGGCATGGCCGAACGCCGTCCTGAGTTCGTCGATGGTCCGATTCTGTTCGGCAATGAGTGCCAGCGCGCGTTCCAGTTGCCGCTGCGGCGACAGCCCTGCGAGCGGGTCGGATTCGCTCCCGGGAGGTGCTGTGGCTGCCTGCGATGGACCGGTCTCCATGTCTGCTCTCCGGTTGACTGTGCCAATAGTACGAGAAGCAATGGCAAAAGATTAGTCGTGTCGGCCGAGGATGCGCCGGGGATTGACGGGCCGTCAGCGGGATTACCGCGGCGTGTTGCGGCGCGTTTTGCACCGGAATAGAAAAGGCGGTTGGGCTTGCCTTACAGGCCGCGACGAACGCCCGGTGCATTAACATTCGGCATTCTGTTAACAAGCGGCAAATCCGCTAAATGAGCGGCAACCGGGTGGTCGAGCCTGATGGCGGACATCGAGCCCGGGTTGCCGGAATCTGGACCCGGCATTTGGACAAGGAGCAGACGTGGCAGTGATTCGACCCGGTCGTTACCGGCATTTCAAAGGTAATGAATACGAAGTCATCGGGGTTGCGCAGGACTCCGAGACCTTACGGGAAGTGGTCGTGTATCGGGCGCTGTACGGGGAGCGGGGGTTGTGGGTGCGCGCCGCGGACATGTTCAATGAGGTGGTCGAGCGCGACGGCAGGAAGGTACGTCGCTTCGAATATGTCGGCGCCGAATAGTGGTGGCGGGCAATGAGTGAATCGAATGTAGCGGTACCGGACACGACGTGGTGGGTCTATCTGCTGGCCTGCAAAGACGGTCGTACCTATGCGGGTATCGCCATCGATGTCCACGCGCGCTTTCGCGCGCATGTGGTCGGCAGGGGGTCGAAATTTACGCGCTCGAATCCGCCCGTGGAAATTCTCGGTGCACGGTCCTTCGTCGGTAAATCGGCGGCGCTGCAGGCGGAGGCAGCGCTGAAAAAACTGAAGAAGTCGGCGAAGCTGGAGTGGGCCAGGCAATGCAGTGATTGATTCGAACTGCCACTTTCAATGCGCCTCGAGCGGCGGCGCCGCATCCTGCCCCTTGGGCGGTGGCGTATTCATGATCGGCCGGCAGAAAGGCACCATCAGTAGCGCCAGCAGAAATATCCACGACATCACGCGAAACACTTCGTTGAAGGCGAGTGTCAGTGAGCTGCGCGTGACGACGTGTGCCAGTTCTGCTTGCGCCATGAGGAGCGCGTGCGCGGGATCCGGCGTGTACTGGCCGATACTGTTCGCGAGCTTCGCAAGCGTCTCGCTGGCGTGCTGGCCCGCAACTCCGAGGTTCTCGCCCATCCTTGCGAAGTGTATGCGCGTCTGATCCTGCAGCCAGGTATTGACGATCGCGATGCCCAGCGCTCCTCCGAGATTGCGCATAAGGTTGAACAGGCCGGACGCGTAACGCAGCTCCGCCATCGCAAAGCCAGTGAGCGCCATATACACGCTCGGCACGATGCACAGCATCAAGGCGAAACCTCGCAGCAGCTGCGGCGCGAGGAAGGCCGCGAAACCCCATTCCTCGGTCATATGCGAGGTAAGCCACAAGCTCGCGGAAAACAGGAGCAGTCCCACGGCAATCATCTTGCGTGGATCGGCACGCTGCGACAGCCGCGATGAGATCACGGTACTGAGAATCTGTGAGATGCCGGTGACGAACACTGTCGTGCCGATCTGCATGCTGGTGTAGCCGCGGACGCGTCCGAGGAAGACTGGGATGAGATACGTCGAGGAATACAACCCGAAGCCGATCACCAGGTTGAAGACGCAGGCGAAGATGAAGGTGGGCCGGCGAAAGGGCGTCAGCTTCACCACCGGGCCGTTGGAATTGAAGGACCGTTCCAGGAACAGGCCAAAGCCCACCAACGACAGCCACATTGCGGTGGCGATGCTGGGATCGCCGAACCACTCGTGACGCGGCCCTTCCTCAAGCACGTATTCCAATCCACCGAGAAAGACTGCCATCGAGGCAAGGTGCGCGTAGTCGATGCGCCGGAGCATGGAGAGATCGGGTTTGTCGACCCGTATGAATGTTGCCGCCAGCACCGTCACCGCGATGCCCGGCAGAACGTTGATGTAGAAGATCGAGCGCCAGCCGACCGCGTCCGTCAACCAGCCCCCGACAGTCGGGCCGAGTGTCGGGGCGAGTACCGAGACCATGCCTAGGATGGCGGGGATCATTGCGCGCTGCGGCCCGGAGAACAGCACGAATCCGGTGGCGAACACGGTGGGCACCATCGCGCCACCGACGAAGCCCTGCGTCACCCGGAACAGGATCATCGAATCGATGTCCCACGCCATGCCGCAAAGCACGCTGGCGATCGTGAACAGCCCCGCAGACAACGTGAATAGCCAGCGCGTCGACAACGCCTGCGCCAGAAACGCGGCGAACGGGATCATGACGAGCTCCGCCATCAGGTAACCCGTCTGCACCCAGCTGATCTCGTCGGGTCCCGCCGAGAGGCCGGCCTGTACGTCGTTCAGGGACGCGGCGACGATCTGGATATCGATCAGCGCCATGAACTGGCCGAAGGCCATGATCCCGAAAATCAGGAACTTGCGTGCATTCGGCAAATCCCCGGGTGCGACCATGGGCTCGCTTGCGGCGCGCAGGGCAGGCACCGGGGAACGGGCCGGAGCGGGGTTCGGGGCTGTCAAAGTTGCGGCGGTCACAGCGCTCTCTTGCGTAAGCCGGAATTGGTAGTATGATCCTAATCATATTACAGGCATCATATAAACGGAGCAACACGTCAATGCGCTACGACGCGGAACACAAACAGAAGACGCGTGAGAAAGTGCTGAAGGCGGCGGCCAAGGCGATTCGTGCGGAAGGTCCGCACCGCGTCGGTGTGGCCGGTGTCATGGCGAAGGCCGGCCTCACGCATGGCGGCTTCTACGCGCACTTCGATTCGAAGGACGATCTGGTTGCTGCCGCGATCGGCCAGATGTTCGAGGACGGTCGCATACGGATGCAGCAGGAAACGCAGGAGCCTGACCCGGCCACCGCGTTGGCGTCCTATATCGACTTCTATCTATCGCCGCGACACCGCGACGCCGTGACCGGTTGCCCGATTCCCGCACTCGCCACCGATCTGCCGCGTCTCGCGCGACCGGCGCGGCAGCGTTTCTCGGAAGGGGTCAGTGTGCTGACCGCAGCGCTCTCAGAAAAGCTGCTGCAAATGGGTCGTCCGAATGCAAATGAGGCTGCCAGTTCCCTGCTTGCCGAGATGGTCGGAGCCGTATCGCTGGCGCGTGCGGAGTCCGACCCCGGCCGCTCGGATGCCATCCTGGATATTTCACGACGCTCGCTGAAGTCGCGCTTCGGATTGCCGGAGTCGGCGTAAGGCGTCGCTAACGTCAACCCAATTGAATTGAATAGATCCGGTGAGTGACCAATGAGCGACTCTACAGCGATGGCAGATGCGGCCGGCGTGCTACCTGAGCCCAGGCCACGCTTTGCCATCTCGCGCAAAGCGCTGATATCGGTAAGCGCGGCAATCGTCGTCGGTGTTGTCGGTGCGATGTACATCGCGGCACCGAAAAGCAAGGTCTCTACCGACAACGCTTATCTCCAGGCCGACAGTTCGATAGTTGCCCCCAAGGTCCGCGGCCTCGTCGCCGACGTCCTGGTACAGCACAATCAGAGCGTAAAGCGTGGCGATCCGCTGGTTCGCATCGATCCGGAGGAGTTCGACGCGCGTGTGGCGTCGGCAACTGCGGATCTGCAGAACGCGCAGGCGACGGTAACAGCAGCGGAGGCGGCCCTGGTAGCTTTGGACGCTGAAGAGCAACTGGCAGCATCCAATATTCGCGCTGCTCAAACATCCATTCGCTCGGCAGACGCCCAGCGCGTGCGCGCTGAAGCAGACAATCTGCGCTATGAAAACCTCATCGGCTCCGGTGCCGTGGCGCGTAGCGAAGTCGATCAGTATCACGCCATCGCTATCAGCGCACAGGCCGATGCCGATAAGAGTCGCGCACAGTTCGACGTGAGTCGCAATCAGGCGGCCGTAACTCATGCCAAGCGGCTCACGTTGCAAGCGAGCCTCGAGCAATCGGAAGCTGCTGTCGCCCGTGCGCGGGCGGCGTTGAATCTCGCGAAGCAGGACCAGACGCATACCACTATCTTTGCCGCAATCGATGGTGTCGTCGGCGATAGGCAGGTGGAGCAGGGCGACTATGTGCAGCCAGGCACTCGGTTGCTGACGATCGTTCCGCTCAACGCGCTCTACGTGATTGCAAACTTCAAGGAGACGCAGACCGCCCGCATGGTCGCTGGGCAGTCCGCGCTGATCGAAGTTGACGCGCTGCCGGGCGAAACGCTGCGCGGGCAGGTGGAAAGCTTTGCACCCGGTTCGGGCTCGCAGTTCTCACTGCTGCCGTTCGAGCCCGGCACCGGCAATTTCACGAAGATCGTGCAGCGTGTGCCGGTGCGCATCCGCTTTGATCGCGATCAGCCGGCGCTGGCGCGCTTGCGCCCCGGTCTGTCGACGACAGTTACCGTAAGGCTGAGTAAGTAGGGAAGGGCAACAAACTCGCGTCGGGATACTACGTCCCGCGCTTCGCGATCAATCGATCAACCGTCCACGCGCCCGATCCGTAGATGCACAGCATGAGCAGCATGAAGCCCCACAGATAGTGCTGGCCGATAGCGGCCTCGAAACCTTCCTGGTAGAGGACATGCGCATACGAGATCACCGCCATGACGTTGACGGCGAACAGCCCGATCGCGCCGATCCTTCCGCCCAGGCCAAGAATGAGCAGAACCGGGAAGAATAGTTCGCCAAAGGTGCCCGCGACGGCGGCGAGCGCGGGTGGCAGCAGCGGCACGTGATATTCATCCTGAAACAGCGACAGCGTCTGGCCCCAGTCCGAAATCTTCAGCCAGCCGGCCCTGAGGAAGATATGGCCGACGTAGATTCGCGTTGCGAGCGCGAACGGCGCTTGCAGAACATCAAGTGCGCGCGCGAGTTGCGACAAGGGGCGCGTCAGTGTGGCGAAGGGCATCGCAGACTCCCGATCAGGATGGGCCGTATGGCATGTTGTTGAGCAGTGTCATCAACCGCACAGGCGTGGATGCCTTGCGAATGATGATGACATCAAGACCGGACATCGCCGTAGTGCATTTCGGCGCGACTCCAGTGGACCGCAGGCGACAATCAGGACGAGCGAAATGCCGTGCTGTCCGTCGCTGGCGGGATGAACAGATACGCGTCGCTCTCGCTGGGGTGTAACGTGTCGCATTGAGCACATCGGAGAGCGGCAATGCAAAGTACCCCACGCCAACCGGCATCGAGTGATTGGGCGGACGATATCCTGCACTTCTGGTTCGAGGAACTCGGTCCCGAGCGGTGGTTCAGCAAAGATCAACAACTCGATGAGCGCATCCGCGCCCAATTCCTGCAGACCTATGAGCAGCTGCGCAGTGGCGTGCCTGGCGACGCGACTCAGACCGCGCGTGGCAGTCTTGCTGCTGTCATCGTGCTCGATCAGTTCCCACGGAACATGTTTCGCAACTCGCCGCAATCCTTCGCCACCGACATCCTGGCGCTTTCGATTGCACAGCAGGCGATCGCGCGCTCGCTGGACCGGGAGTTGAGCGATCAGCAACGCACATTCCTCTACCTGCCGTTTGAGCACAGTGAGGATCGAGCGATGCAAGCGCGTGCCGTCGAGCTGTTCTCCGTGCTTGGCAACGCGAACTACCTCGACTATGCGCGGCGCCACAAGGCGGTGATCGACCGCTTCGGTCGTTTTCCTCATCGCAACGTCATGCTGGGTCGCGCATCCAGCGCTGAGGAGCTGGAGTTCCTGCGACAAAATCCCGGTTTTTAAATTCCCGGAAGCGAAAATCTCACGGCTTATGCGCGCAAGCGATGCATCGGCTGCAGTTTGGAGATGTGAGTATCCCGAGCGTCGGTGCCGGGTGGTCTGCGTTCGTACGCGGCCATCAAGCGGGCGGGTCAACCAGATGGGTCGATAGGATTGGTCAATAGGAATCGGGCAGAGCACATCGGGGTAGCGCAACGGCCGGTCAGCACAATGGCCAGGAGTGCCAAGGCCAGGAGAGCTAAGGATGAGTGCCGGGAATAGGCGATCGAAATGTCTGGTCGGATGCCCTGTCCCGATGATCGGAGGGGCGTCTGGCCTGGGCCCGGGGAGTGGGCCGAATTCGTTGGCGCAGATGTCGCCTGCACGCAGTTCCAGATGGCCTGCGCGTCGTTCTTTCAGATGCCTCCCGCGCAACCGCGGGAGGCACAAATCAAAAATGGCTCGCGGTTTCCCCCGAGCCATCTTCGATATCGGAAGTGGTTACCAGCGACCGCCGCCGCCGCCACCACCGCCGTAACCGCCGCCACCGCCGCCGCTACGACCGCCGCCGCCACCGCCGCGAGGCTTGTCCTGGGCTTCGTTAACCTTCAGCGGGCGTCCACCCATGTCCTGACCGTTCAGATTCTGGATCGCGCGTGCTGCATCGGCGCGGGGCATTTCGACAAAGCCGAAACCACGCGGACGACCGGTATCGCGATCGTTGATCAGGCTGACCGACTCAACGGTGCCGTGCTGTTCGAACAGTGCACGCACAGCCGCTTCGTCAGCGGAAAAGGGCAGATTGCCCACGTAAATCTTGCTCATTGAAAAAGACCTTTGAAAGAAAACCTGCTCGAACCCCAATTACGAAGAACTGTTGCAGGCGAAAACACAAAACGACAGCCCTGCCGTCACTGGCAGTAGCCATCTCCTGGATCGGGAACGATTCAGCGTTGAGGACCTTGGAAGGCTTCGCCGCAAGGCGCAGGCAGCAAGGAAGACAAGGGAAGGGTCACGAGCCGGCCGGAAATATACACTTTTACGCGCCGTCAAGGGTGTTTTTGCGCCGGCAGCGATAAACGGGGGGTGTTTTTCCGTGTAAAGAACGACTGCGTGGCGTATGGTGCCTGGATGTATAAACGTGCTGCCAGCCCCACCGAAGCGAATCACGAAACTCCCTTTCGTGTTGAATCTGTTACGAAAACTGCTGCCCCCGTCGGTGCCGAGGGCACCTGGTACCGGTATGTGATTTCCCAAGGTAACAACCAGATTACCGGGTCGCGCTGCGGGAACCAGTCGGAGGTCGATTTTCAGGTGGCCGAGATGGTTGAGCGCCTGAATGAGCGCCGGGCGGGCAAGACTCGCCCCAAAGCCAAGGGCTAGCGCCGACCAAGGCCCCCGGACACGGGTAACCCTGCGGCACACATAAGCCCGGTCATGCTCCCGGGCCGTGCATACGAAAGAGGCGTTTTCCGGTCACGTCTCGCCTTTGCCCAACGGTTTGAGTTCACCCAGCACTGTCGGCAGCAATTCAGCCACTGTTGGATGGATGTGCATCGCGTGCGTCACAGTGGTGTAAGGCGCTTTCGCATACATCGCGCTGGTGATGGCATGGATGGCTTCATCGCCGCCCACACCGAGGATTGCGGCGCCGAGAATCTCGCGATTTTCGGTATCGACCAGGACCTTCATGAAACCGAGCGATTCACCTCGCTCCACCGCACGGCCGACGCGCGTCATCGGTCGCGTGCCAATGGCTACCTGCCGTCCTGACTCCCGCGCCTGTCGTTCCGTCATGCCAACGCGGCCTAGCGGCGGATCGATGAACAATCCGTAGGTCTCGATGCGATCCGTGACGCGACGTGATTCGCCTTCCAGCAGATTCGCCGCCACGATCTCGAAGTCGTTGTAAGACGTGTGAGTGAAGGCGCCCCGTCCATTGCAGTCGCCCAGTGCCCATATCCCCTCGACGTTGGTGCCAAGCCGATCGTCGACCTGGATGTAGCCGCGGTCATCGCGCACGACACCGGCGCGATCGAGGTCCAGGTCGTCGGTATTCGGCGTACGACCTGTTGCGATCAGCACATGTGTGCCAATGGCCTGCTTGTCTGCGTCAGCACAGTCGAGCTGTACCACCACGTCATCGCCGTGCCGCTCCAGCGCGATGCACGTCGAATTGACCCGCACCTGGATACCTTCGCCTTCCAGTATCTGGCGAATCGTCGTGGACACATCTTCGTCTTCGCGGCCAATGAGCGCGGGACCTTTTTCTACGATGGTTACGCGCGCACCAAAGCGGCGAAACATCTGTCCGAACTCCAGCCCGATATAGCTGCCGCCTACCACGATGAGATGTTGCGGAAGTTCGGTCAGCTCCATCAGCGTAGCGTTGGTAAGGTAGGGAACGCTCGCCAGCCCCGGCATTGGCGGGATGAACGGGCGGGCGCCGACATTGAGGAAGATTTGCCGGGCGGTGAACAGCTCATCCCCGACACGCAGCGTATCTGCACTCTGGAAGCGCGCATGGCCGAAAACCACCGTGACATTGGGCTCTGCGCTCAGCCATTGCGTCAGGCTGCTGCGCGACTGCGCTGAAATGTCGTCCTTGCGTGCCTTGACTCGGGCGAGTTGCACGCGGATGTCATCACCGGCTCCTACGCCATACTCCGCGGCACGCCTCGCCATGTGAGCGGCATAGGCGCTGGCGACCATGGCCTTGGTGGGAACGCACCCGGTGTTGACGCAGGTGCCACCCAGTCGACTGCGCTCGATCAGCGCGACCTTCATGCCGCGGCGAGCAAGCTGCCCCGCAAGCGACGGGCCAGCCTGGCCAGCTCCCACAATCAACGCGTCGAAAGATCGCGGCACGGTGCCTCCTCATCGATGGCTGCAGTGCAGCGCAGACATTGCCATGCCGGGATCATCGCGCAGCATCGCAGCGGTGGCAAAGTCGGCGGCCCCGCCTCGGTGCCTGCGTCAGCCGGGGCATCGTCGTATTACGCGCTGAATGGTGGGTATTTGGTGCATTGCGAGCGCACCGCCGGATGTTCATCCGGAAATGGGAGCTACGTGAACAAGAGCACATTCGTCGTGCTGGCGGGCGCCCGCGGCGCAGTCTTTGCGACACCGATCCCAATTGATCCGACGCGATTCGCTTACGCTCCCTGGCGGGATTTTGATAAATCAACAGATACTGTCTGCAACCATGTCGCTTGCCAATGCGATCCAGGAATTGCTGCTGACGACGCACCAGCATGTGCCAAGCGCCGCGGTGGCTTATACCTCGGTCTCCCGTGATGTGTTTCATCTGTTCTGCGGTCCCGGTCAGGCCGGCAACGCTGCGCGCGACACGATTGCGCGGACCGCGGATTCGTTCCTGGTCGAATGCCGCTCCCGGCGCGAGCCGCTGATCAAGAATCGTGTTCGCGAAGTCCCGGGCGGTCCCCTGATCTGTCGCTTCATCGCGATTCCGATTCGCGACGACGAAGGCGATCTGCTGGGCATCATGCTGATCTATCGCCATGCAACGGACGAGGAGTTCAGCGAACAGGACGCGCGTCGCGGCGGCCGCATGGCAAGGGTACTCGCGAAGCGAATCACGCTGCCGAGCGACGGTCTTACCGGATTGTTGACGCGCACCGCATTCCAGCATGAGTTCGAGGGCATTCGACGCGCACAGAGCGACGACGCTCCCGCGGTACTGCTGTACGCCGATATCGATCAGCTGCACGTCATCAACGATCTGTGGGGTTTTGAAACCGGCGACCGCGCCATCTCCGCAGTTGCCGAACAATTGCATGCCGAGCTGGCGCTGCATGGCGCGATTCTCAGTCGTTTGTCGGGCGACAGGTTTACTGCCTTCATTCCCAATTGCACCCTGCCCGGTGCGCGACGTATCGCGGACAAAGCACGTGAATCGATTTCAGCAACTCGCCTGCAGGCCCATACGTCCAGCATCGCACTGTCGGTGTCGGTAGGGGTGGCGGTGGTCGAGGCTGACGAAAGCAGGTTCGATCATGCGGTCGCCGCGGCCGAAGTCGCGTGCAAGGCCGCCAAGGATCGCGGTCGCAATCGGGTCGAGCTATATCAGATGGCCGACCAGAGCATTATCCGGCGCCGCGACGACATCCTCGTCGTCGGCCAGTTACGCAGCGCACTTGAGGAAGGGCGGTTCCAGATTTTCGGCCAGCCCATCTGTCCGCTGCTCACGCAGGACGATCTGCGTCGTTACGAGATGCTGGTTCGCATCGTCGAGGAGGATGGCAAGCTGGTCATGCCGGCGCATTTCATGTCCTCGGCGACGCGCTATCAATTGTTGCCGCAACTGGATCGATGCGTGATCGGTCATGTGTTGCACAAGCTTAGCAATGCCGCACGCGAGCCCGGCTTCGTGCCGCTGCACGCATCGCTGAATCTTTCCGGACCGACCATAGGCGACCCCGATTTCCTGCCGTGGCTGCTGGACCAGTTGGCCGAGACGAAAGTCCCGGGGGATTGGCTGACGTTCGAGCTGACCGAGACCGCGACCGTTGCCAACATAGATCAGGCGCAGCAGCTCATGCGGCAGCTTGGCGATCGCGGCTGTAAATTCGCACTGGACGATTTCGGCACTGGCTTGAGTTCGCTAGCACAGCTCAAGACCCTGAATTTTTCGACCCTGAAGATCGACGGTTCATTCGTGCGCGATGTGTTGGAGAACAAGCGCTCGGAAGCACTGGTCCGGGCGGTCGCGCAACTGGCGAACGCCATGGATATGGAGACGGTGGCCGAATACGTGGAAACTCCGCAGATCTGCATGCGACTCATCGATCTGCAAGTGCAATTCGGCCAGGGCTTTGCGCTCGGTCATCCGCTGCGCCTGGACCGCATCCTCAATCCCTTCTCCAAGCTCAGCCAGGCCGGCTGATCTGGCCCGACACACCGGATAGCTCGCGCGGTATAAGTTCGATCGAGCCGGCATAGAAAAGCCGGTCGCCAATGCCAGCGACCGGCTCGTTCTTGATGCAGCTCCATGAAGCGTCGGGTCTGGCGACAAGCTAGCTACAGCCGCGCCTGCTCGACGCCGATACTCAGCGCCGTTCTCAACGATTGTCGCGACCGCTGCTGCCACCCTGTTGGGGGTTGCGTCCCTGATTCTGTCCGGGCTGGCTGGTGCCGGTGTTCTTGCCGCCCTGCTGGGAGGATCCGCCACCTTCGTTCTGTTGGCGCTGCTGATCCGATTTGCTGCCTCCGGAATGCTGATCCGGTCGTGATTGGTTCTGGCCAGGATTCTGCTGGGCCTGCTGCTTGCGTTGCTCGTCGCCACCGCTTTGCTGACCGGTCTTGGTAATGCCGGGGGTCATGCCTGGGGTGGTGTCGGGGTTGGCATTCGGGGTCATACGTTCGTTCGACATGTCGCTCTCCTGAAAAAAGCCTGGCGCATCTTCAACCGCGTAAGGGCTGCGATCGCTGCGCCGAGCGTCGCCAATAGGAAACGCTTCTGCAGGTCCGTTGTTGCTGCGCATTTCGGCAACGATTCTGGCGGCTAATACCGATTGGCAGTCGGAGAACTCATACGCGGCAACGTGGAAGTCGCAGCAGAGGCAGCGGGAACCACCGGCCGGGTGAAAGTCTTTGCAACCATCCCGACGCGGAGCGTCGCGTCGACGTTGCAGTCTGTGTTGCAGAGGACGAAGCCTTGTACGAATTACACTATTGGCCGACGATTCAAGGACGAGGCGAGTTCGTCAGGCTCGCGCTGGAATATGCGGCTATCGACTACGTCGATGTGGCGCGGCTGGATGAGAAACACGGCGGTGGCGAGAAGGCGCTGCTGAAGTCAATGCATCGCAAGGAACTGGAGTACCCGCCGTTTGCGCCGCCGTACCTGAAGGCCGGCGAGCTATGGATCGGTCAGACCGCGAACATCCTGCTGTTCCTCGGTCGTCGCCATGCCCTTGCACCGCCGGACGAAGCGGGTTGGTTATGGGTCAATCAATTGCAACTGACCATCGCGGATTTCGTGGCTGAGGTGCACGACACGCATCACCCGATCGGCGTTGGCGAGTACTACGAGGATCAGCGTCCCGAGGCGCGCAAGCGGGCCAAGGAGTTTCGCGAGCAGCGTGTGCCGAAGTTTCTTGGTTATTTCGAACGCGTGCTGACGCGCAATCCTGCAGGCGAGCGTTGGATGGTGGGAAGCTCGGTAACCTACGTGGACCTGTCGGCATTTCAGGTCGTCGCGGGTTTGCGTTACGCCTTCCCGAAGTTGATGCGTCGCATCGGATCGGACTACCCATTGTTGATCGCGCTATACGATCGAATTGCCGCCGACCCGCGCATAGCGGCGTACCTTGGGTCGGACCGACGTGTCGCTTTCAACGAAGATGGCATCTTTCGTCACTACCCGGAACTGGATGAAACAAGCTCTTGACGCAGAATGCGTGAAGCGCGCTGGGCAATACACTCGGCGAGACCGGCGTAAGTTTTGGGCGCCAACTGACTGGCCAGATAGTTCGCGATAGCACAGGGTTTTGCGCTAGTCTCGTGATGCCCGGATTGGCTGGTCGAGCCTGACGAGTCCAGAGTGAATAACGATAACAAGACGACGACCCTGGCGACGTGGATCGGTACTGCGATCGCATTGCTGGCCATTCCCCTGATCGTAAGCGTGTTTCGTGCCGTATTTGCGCCATCCTCAGCGACTACCGTTGCACGTGAGCTGACCATGTTTGCAGCCGCGGGGCTGCTCATCTGGGTGATTCGTTCTCGCGAACGGCAGCCTCTTGCCAGTGTCGGACTAGTGCCCGCCGCAGCCGGTCGCGTGGCGTTGTGGACACTCATCGGTCTCATTGGCTGCATTGTCGTCCTTGCTATCGGCCTTGTGGCGGTGCATGCCTTCGGCCTGCGCTTCGGAAGTGCTCCGGGTGCCGCCTCTACGAAATATTCGCTGTGGGTGACGCTGCTGGTGGTGATCCGCGCGGGCATCGTCGAAGAACTTTTCTATAGAGGTTACGCCATCGATCGTGTCACTCGCCTGTCCGGCAGCCGGGTGCTTGGGATCGCTTTGCCGTTGATCGTGTTTGCAGGCTTTCACTACACGCAGGGCGCTGGCGGGGTGCTGATTGCGTTGCTATTGGGTGGTGTCCTGTCTGCCCTGTACGTGTGGAAGCGGAACCTGACAGTGAACGTGCTGGTGCATTTTCTGATCGATTTCATTCCCAACGTGGTCTTGCCGCTGATCTCGCCGGAGTAGCCTGCGGGCTGACTTCCGCCTGACGGCAGCTCATCGCCCGGGGAGAGCGCTTATGAATCGGAAGGTGACGCGTCGCGAATTCGTCAAGGCTGCCGCATTGGGAGCGGGCGGTCTCGTGTTGAGTCGGGCCGAAGCGCTCGCCCTGATGAACGGGGATGGAGCTACCGGCGCCGGCAGGAAGGTCGTCATTCTGGGCGCCGGCGTGGCCGGTCTTGCGGCTGGCCTGAAGCTGACCGAACAGGGATACGACGTAGTAATCCTCGAGGCCCGCACGCGTCCCGGGGGCCGGGTTCACACCATTCGGGAACCGTTCTCCGACGGGCTGTATGCCGAAGCCGGCGCAGGCCGGATTCCGGTCACCCATACGCTCACGCTGGAATACGTGAAGCGTTACGGCCTGCAGCTGGATCCTTTCTATCCTCAATCCGGCGGCGAAGCGTTTTTATGGCGCGGCAAGCGCCAGGCAGTGCCGCGCGGCGGCAGTCCGGATCTCAAATCGCTATCGGTGGATTTCACCGCCGCCGAACGCAAGGCAGGATTCGGCGGTTTGTCGGCATTGTATTTCGACCGTCTGCGCGAAGAGATTCGCGGCTTGCCGCAAGCGGGCTGGCCCTTTCCCGAGTTCGACAAGTACAAGGATACTGGCTTCGCCGACTATCTGAAGCGGCAGGGCGCTTCCTCCGATGCGATCCGTTACCTGACGCAGGGGTTCGACGAGGATTCGTTACTCGACTTCGCCCACGATGCGCTCAGCCACGCTGTGCGGATGCTCTGGAAGATTCGCGGCGGCAACGATGGTCTGCCGTATGCGATGGCAAATGTGTTGCGCGGGAAGATTCGCTACGGCGCTGAGGTCAAGCGTATCGAGCAGACAGCAACCGATGTGCGTGTAGCCTTCACAGCCGGTGGCGTGACTCATACTGAGAGCGCGGCACGAGTGATCTGTACGTTGCCTTTCACTGTGCTTCGGGATATCGAGGTCGCGCCAGCCTGGAGTCCCGCGAAGGCGGACGTGGTGCAAAACCTATATCTTGGGCCGGTGGCGCGCGTGTTCGTGCAAACCCGGACCCGCTTCTGGGAGCGCCAGGGTCTGAACGGATTCGCTACGGTGGACCAGCCGATGGAGATCTGGAGTCCGACCTACGACCAGCCCGGCCAGCGCGGTATCGTGATGTCCTATATATATGAGGGCCTGGCGCGGGAGTATTCGCAGCTTGCGGCGCCGGCGCAGATCGAGCGCACGCTGGATCTTTACGAGCAGGTCCATCCGGGTATCAGGCAGGAATTCGAGACAGCTACGACATGGTCCTGGAGCAACGAGAAGTACAGCCGCGGAGCCTTCCTTGTCACCAAGGCAGGGCAGTTCGATCGGCTTCGGCACGTTGCCACGCCGGAAGGGCGCATCCATTTCGCAGGCGAGCACACTTCGCCGTGGCCAGGCTGGATTCAAGGCGGGCTGCATTCCGGGTTGCGCACCGCGCAGGAAGTCGCCAGCGCAACGTAACGATGCAGGAAGCTGCGTCCGTCGTCGGACGTTTTCCTGTATGAACTCGATGCGCTTCGCTATTCGCTGCTTCGCCTGCCTGCTGGTCGCGTGGTGGTCCTCCGCTTCGTCGGCCGAGAACCCGATGGCAGGCTGCGTCGATCGGCTCGCAGCTCCAGGTGGCAGCTCGGCGTTCGACAGATTGCCGAACGTGCGCTACACGTGCATTGCGTTACGCTCCGGTCGACACCTGCTACTTGCCGAGGCGGGAGACTCCGCGAAACCTGCAGTCGTGCTCGTGCACGGTCTTGGCAACAATGCCCATCGTGATTGGCGCGCGACCGTGCCTGCGCTGACGCCGCAGTTTCATGTGATCGCGTTCGACCTGCCGGGATTCGGATCATCCGAAGCTCCCGCTGGGCGCTTTGCGTTACCGATACTGGCGGACGCGCTGGGCGAAGTCGTCGATCGGCTGGCATTGAAGCGTTTCCATCTCGTTGGGCACTCCCTGGGCGGCGCAGTCAGTCTCTACTTCGCACAACGCCATCAGCAACAGATCGATCATCTGGTGCTGGTAGATGTGGCAGGAATCCTTCTCAAGCCGGTCTTCCTGCGTTTCCTGATCGACGCGAATGCTGCCAATGCCGGTCTTGGCTCGCTCGACAGTGCGCTGGGTGCATTGGGATCTCTGCTTCCTGGCGGCAGCGATGCGCTGCTCGACACCCTTGAGGATCGATCCGATCTCGGTCGCATGCTCATGGATTTTCCCAACGTACGTAGCGCGCTGTTCGGCGATGGAGTCATCGGCGATGCGGCAGTGGATCTGCTGGAACACGATTTCACCGCGGCGATTCGCGAGATACGCGTTCCTACCGCAGTCGTCTGGGGAAGCGGCGATCCGGTCACTCCGATACGAACCGGCACATTGCTGGCCGCGCGCATGCACGATGCGAAGCTGTATGTGGTCCAGGGCGCCGAGCACATGCCAATGAATCAGCGGCCCGCGGCATTCAATCAGACGCTGCTGAGTGCTCTCAGTCAGCCTGTATCGGCTGGCTCCTCGCTCGCAATCGATGCCACACCTCGCGGTAGCGTTAGCTGCGTCGACCAGTCGGGTAAGCGCTATAGCGGCACGTTCGAAAGCATTGTCCTGCAGAACTGTGCCGACGCCGTCATCGTCAATGCGCGGGCGCGCAGCATCAAGGCGATAGGTTCATCGCTGACACTGGAGAACGCGATCATCGAAGGCGAAACGACGGCGCTCGATGTAACCGGCAGCTCGGTGACCGTGACGGCCGCTATTCTGGGCGGGCGTGTCGGAATTCGCGCCGATGCCAGCAGGCTTGATCTCGCCGGTGTCTCGCTGCGGGCCGTCGCGAAGGGAGTCGATATGGTGGGTGCCTCGCGCATCTACTTCTCCGTAAGCGAATTCGACGCACCCGACTATCGCGGCGATGCGCATTTCGCGTGGCCACCTGCGGCGAAGCATTAAAGTCGTTGTCAGTTCGGCGCGTACGCGGATTCTGTGTCATTGTCGCAAAGCCCGAAATGGTTCGCGTCAGACGGAGAGAGAGATATGTCAGTGACTTCCCTGTTGAAAGCAGTCAAGGCGAACACAGAAGGGCCGGAAGTCTCGCTGCGCGTCATCGGCAGCCGCGAAACCCCGGCGCGAATGTCATTGCAGATCCAGGTGACCGGCACCGCCAGCGTGCAGATCCAGGGAAAAATCGCCCGTGAGGCGCCCTGGGTGGATGTCGGCGCGCCCCATTCGACCTCCGCGCTCGCCTTCATCGATCCCGTTCAATTCCTGCGTGCGGTTAGCACCGGAATGATGGGAGATTCGGTGGTTTCAGTGTGGGCGGTCTGGGCGTGGTGAGGGGAAGGGTGACTCCTGTCACTTCTTCCATCCCGCTCTCCTGAACGTCAGATTGATTCTCTGCCGCCCCGTCAGCGCGTGGCAATTCTCCGGCAGTGCGGCAATGCCGTGATAGACGAAGCGCGATTCTCCACCCCACACGACTACATCCCCGCTCTCCAGGACGATGGGTCGCACCGGATCGTTCCTGCGCAAGCCACCCCACTGGAATCTGGCGGGGACGCCCAGTGAAACCGAGACGATGGGTGCCTTCGAGTCCTTCTCGTCGTAGTCGCGATGCAGGGACAGACGGGTGCCGGGCTGGTAGCGATTGATGAGGCACGCATCCGGCTGGAACGATTCGAATCCGGCGCGCGCGGCTGCGCGGAGAGCGAGTTCGCGGAAGAGCTCCGGCATTTGCGGCCACGTTTTGCTGGTGACCGGATCGACGGCGTCGTAGCGATAGCCGGAGCGGTCCGACACCCAGCCAAGTTCTCCGCAATTCGTCATGGCGACCGACATTTCGAAGCCGCCGGGCGTAATGAGGTGCCGATAGGGCGATACGGTGGTGATCTGTGCCACCGCATCCAGCAGTTCCCGCTCGGAACCGCGAACAAAGCCCCGCAGGACCACAGCTCCTGGCCCGAGGACTTCAGTCTGCTCACGCGCCGGGAGCGAATCGAACAGGTCGCCCGATGGTTCGGCGCAGTGATCTTTCATATATCCAGCAGCACGCATCCAATAACGTGGGGCGAAATGGCCGGTCTGCGTCCCGCTTGCTGGCGCGAAGACGCACCGATGGATATCAGAAGAAGATCAGATAGGCCAGCCCCGCGAATATCAGCCACTTCAGCACGTAGTAGACCGGTTTGTTCCAGGCCTTGATGCGCGTGCCGAGAATGCGGATCTTGAACATGTACTCGAAGACCTTGTTCAGGACGCCGACATGCTCGCCCGGCACATTCTCGGTGGCGGCCGCCTTGATCATGCCGCGGCCGACGACCCGGTTGATCCAGCGGATGACCGGATTCGACAGCGGCCGCTCGATATCGCAGAACAGGATGACGCGTGTGACGTCGGTGCGATTCTCTGCGGTGTGTATATACGTCTCATCGAACATGACGGGCTCGCCGTCTTTCCAGTAGTAGCTCTGTCCGTCGACGACGATATTGCAGTCCGGGGAATTGGGGGTAACCAGGCCCAGGTGATAACGCAGTGAGCCGGCGAAGGGATCGCGGTGAGCCCCAAGTCGCGAGCCGGGCGGCAGCACCGTGAACATGGCGGCGTTGACCGATGGAATCTTTCCCAGCAACTCGGTGGTGCGGGGGCACAGCGTGGCAGCGGAGGGCAGAAAGTCGCCGTACCATTTCAGATAGAAGCGTTTCCAGCCGGTGCGGAAGAAGGAGTTGAAGCCGATATCGTTGTGCTTTGCCGCGGCGCGGATGTAGCCCTCGTCGAACAGCTTGAGCGCCTCGTCGCGAATCATCTGCCACTGCTCGGTGATCGCCTGCAGCTCCGGAAAGTGACGGACATCCGCGTACGGTTTCGCGGGCACGGAGGCGAACATGTAGATGAGCGTGTTGTAGGGCGCCATCAGGTTCGCGTGGTCCGCGAACAGGCGAGAAAATTTGTGGCGCACGCGGCCGCGTAGCTGCACATACGCGGCGCTCGCCAGAAAAATGGCGACAACCACGTTCCTTACGGTAAAAATTCCGTTCATCGGCAAATCGACAATCGCGGGGATCTTCCAGTGTAAGGTGGGTGGCTCGATGGATCCGTTACGTCGAGTTTAGAAATGGACTGGGCGGCCTCATGCGCACCGGAGCGAACTCGCGCGAACTGGGGGCGACTTGCGGCGAGCCGGCGACCCTGATGCAAAACGCGGTATGCAAACGCGCACGCAGCTAGGGTTCAGATTTTCAGTTCCCATGAAGGACGCATTGACTGACGCAGGAGTTCCAATGAAAACAAGAAGGAACGTTTGCAGTGCTTCAGCTCTGTCCCTGCTGCTCGCGAGCATCGCAGTGGCGCAGACCGCACCGCTGACACCACAGCGAGTAGCGGTCCCGACGTTGCTGACGCACATCGAAGACGCGTACGCGGATTTCAACGATGCCAACGGCGCGGTTTCGCTGATCGACTCGGGTCTGCCGGTCGTTCAATCCGGCGGCGAGGTAGTCGGCGATACGTCAGTGGGTAGTTACGCCGGCAAAGATCGTGAGGCCTGGCAGCGGATTTATGCTGCAAAGCGTTCCGAGCTGTTGCGAGAATTGGCCAAGGTGTCCGCGCGGGATCTCTCTGCCCAGGATGCAAGGGCTGTGGAATTGATGCGCGCCGTGGTCGCCGAGTCACAGGCGTCACCGGACTCGCTTGCCCCGATTGGCAGATGCAAGGATGCGCAGCGGCACGCTCTGCAACTGCAGAAATTGCAGGAGGCGTTGTATGCGTGCTTCGCAGAGCATGCGAACAATCTCCAGTTCGAGAAGAGTGCGGTCACCCGTGTTGCTGCATTCGATCTGCTGACGCGTATGGAAGAGCCCGAACGGCGCAAATCGCTGTTCATGGCATTCGTGCCGCTATGGCAATCCCTCAATACAGATGGCTCCGGCACCAGTCCCTATCGCCGCATGATCCGCATGGCTGCTGCGGAAGGCAGGAAGAAAGGCTCGCCAATCGACGCAGCGGCGCGAACGATTGGTGTGCCATCCGCGCAGATCGAGCGCTGGCTCGAACAGGTGCTCGATACCTGGCGCGAGGTCAGCGGCAGCTCCATGGTGGAGCCCTGGGACTATCGCTTCCAGGGCGGCGCTGCGGAGCGCGAGCTCGGAGAAAGCATTCCGCGCGAAGCGTTTCAGTCGCTCAATCAGCGCTACTACGCGGACCTAGGTATCAATCTCGCGCAGTCCGGCGTGCTGTACGATCTCGATCCGCGATCGGGCAAGGCGCCGCTGGCATATACCGACTATGTGCGTCGCGGTCGTACGGTGAACAGTCAATGGCAACCCACGGTCGTTCGTGTTTCGGCAAGTTACGACAGGGGCGGGCTTGGCTCGCTGAATGAGCTGGTGCATGAGAGCGGCCATGCGGTGCACATGCTCGCGCTGCATACGCGACCTGCGTTCATGGATCTCGGCGATCCAATCTTCTTCGAGGCGTTTGCCGATGTGCCGTCGTGGAGTGTTTACGAGCCAGCGTGGCAGCAGAAGTACCTCGGCAGAAGCGCGGCCGAATCGGTCTCGTTGCGGGCGCTGTACTCAGCCGTCATGCTCGATGTCGCCTGGGCGCTTTTCGATCTGCGCATGTTGCAGGATCCACAGCGCGATCCCAATGTTGTGTGGACCGAAATTACCAGCCGCTACCTGCACATCGTTCCTCATCCGGAACTGGCATGGTGGGCGGTGCGCGTGCAACTGGTCGATACGCCGGGATACATGGTGAATTACGGCCTCGGTGCGGTGATCACGGCCGACATCCGCCAGCGGATCCGGGAGCAGCTCGGGGCATTCGATTCCGGGGATGCTCGCTGGTATGGGTGGCTGTCGCAGCGCCTGCTCGCCAGCGGTGAAGAGCAGCCGACAGTGCAGTTGCTACAACAGTTCCTGGGCAGGCCGGTTTCGCCACGGGCTCTGCTCAACGAGATCGGCAGAATCAAGGGAGCATCGCATTAGTGCGTTGCTGTGGCCGGGGTGAGTGAATCCGCAACGATACGATTTCGCTGCTTGCCGGCGGGTACGCGACATTCCTCTACCCAAGCCTCGATGCATTGGCTATATCTTCGTCCTGCTTGAGCATCCTGCTCGCCGGCGCAGTTGTTTGAATCGCTCGCTGCCGAGCTGCATTTTTTCCCCAGGAGAGTCATTGGAAATCTCGACACAAGAACTGATCGCACAATTCCGCGAGCTTTCCGATGCGGCCTTGCTGGAGCGTATCGGCGCCGGCACCTTGATTCCGCTGGCGTACGATCTGGCCCTTCAGGAGCTGAATGCGCGTGGGCTTACACTGAGTGCTGTTGCAGAAGGCCGCGTTCCGAAGGAGTTGGAATGGGGTAGCGGCGAGGCACAGGACGATCTGGTGACGGTTGCCAGGTTCACGCTGCCGCTGCAGGCTCAAGTCATCCGGGCACGCCTTGAAACCGAGGGGATTTTTGCGTTCGTTGCCGGCGAACATCTCGGAACCGCGCATGCAGTCATGTCCGTCGCGGCGGGTAGCGTGCAGTTACAGGTTCCGCGGCATCAGGAGGCCGCCGCCAAATCGATTCTGGCGGCCATCGATCGCGGCGACTATGCGCTCGAGGAAGAGGTTTGACGGTCTGCCGGTTCTTTCTGTTTGACGCGGCGTGGTAGCGACGCGGCCAAGCAATACCCGGCTGATACGCTGATCGACACTTCGGTCGATACGGAAAATGCCGGCGGCAAACTTCGCTGCAATGCCGCAAGCCAGGGGTAGTCATCTGACCGGAGTTTCCCCCCGCGATTTTCGTTGAGCAAGCGGCGTCCGACAACACGAATAGTTCCGCTTCCGCGCATCCAAACGTCCGCTATTTACGTATGAGTCAGGATCCGTGCGTGTGCGATTTATCTCGACACGCAGGATTCATCGCAATGCATCGTGGCGGTTCGATAAGACCGGCAATTGCAGGCGCGTACTGGCATCGTTTCCAACGCAAGGGGTCGGTAGTGCACGTTCAAAGTCGGGTCTTCGCGCCCAGGGAGCAACAACGGTGGAACCGTTACCGAACGATCGGTCGCTGACCGAGTCGGCGTCGGCCGATCTCGTCCGGTTGATTGAGGCAATGGAGGGTGGCAGCGAGCGGGCGCTGGAGGATCTCTACGATGCGACGGTCGGCAAGCTCTATACCGTCGCCGCAGCGATTCTACGTAGCGTGGAAGACGCGGAGGAAGTCGTGTGTATGACATACGCATACGCCTGGGCGAACGCAGCGAGTTTCGACAGTACACGCGGCAATGTGCTGAGCTGGCTGCTCATGCTCTGTCGCAGCCGGGCCCTGGATCGCCTGCGGCAACGACGATCGGACCTAATAGCGGCCGACGTTACCGAACTCGATAACATGCGCAGCGAAGAATCCCAGCCGGAAGACATCCTGTCGTTGCTGCAGCAGCACGGGCATGTGCGTGCCGCGCTGTTGAAGCTGACACCGGAGCGTCGCCGGCTGGTGTCGCTTGCTTTCCTGCAAGGGTTGTCGCATCAGCAGATCGCGCAGGAGACTGGCATGGCGTTGGGAACTGTCAAAAGTCACTTGCGACGTGCGCTGACACAATTGCGTGCGCAGCTGGAGGCCGTATGAGCATCCGATCCTTGCAGGGCAGCAGCGAGATTCTTCCCTGGGCGCTGATCGAATCCTTCGCCATGGCGCTGAACCCCATCGAGCTGATCGATCAGCGGCGCGAAGCGCTGCGCCGGCAAGCTCTGCGACGAGCGCGCGACGCTACGATTGACGGGACTGCAACGCTGCGTGCCGAAAATACTCCGTGGGTCGACTGCGCGCCTTTCATTCAGATGAAGGTGCTACGTCGCGATCAGGCCGCTGGTTATCAGACTGTGTTGATACGCATGCAGCCTGGTGGCGTCCTGCCGGCGCATCGGCACAAGAAGGAGGAAGAGTTCATCGTGTTGCAGGGGGAGTGCCACATCGGTACGCACCGGCTGGCCGCTGGCGATGCGCATCTCGCCGCGGTGGGTTCGTGGCATGCGCCGGTGACCACGCAAACTGGTGTGGTGGTATTGCTGCGAGGAGAGTATCCGGCGCCCGTGCACGGGCATGCTGCGGAAGTCTGAACGCGCCTGAGTTGGCGGGGAGAGTGCTTTACCACAATGGGCACAATATCCGTGTTACGCGTGTCGACGGAGGATGTCGACATCGAGTGTGTGGTCGCGAGCCTGTTGTCGGGCTTGGCGCCCCGCAAGTTGACCCATCGCGATCGCGATCGGCTGCGTGCTCTGGTGCTGAGCTATGTCCGGAGTTCTGCGCACGAGCGCATTGCCGCGCGCAATCGGCTCAAATCGTCGCAATAATCAGAATAGGGCAGCGGAAAACAGTGGGTGGCAGCGTGTCTCTTGCGGTGCCATCGTCCGGTCATTCCCGAATCCCGGCTCGCCTCAGCATCTCCACATGGACGATGCCGTCTTCTATGTAGTCCTCCGAAGCCCTTACGAATCCGAACGAGCCATAAAATCGTTGCAGGTGCGCCTGTGCTCCGATGCGAATGTTCTGGCCCGGGTAGAGTGCTTCGGTATGTGCGATGGATTTCGCGAACAGCTCCCGTCCCAAACCGCTGCTGCGGAATGTCTGCGCGGTCAGTACCCGGCCGATGGAGGGCTCTGCGAAACTGGCGCCGGGAGCAAGCACTCGCGTGTAGGCGGCGGCTTCGGTTCCGGACCAGCCGATCAGATGCATCGCATCCAGATCCAGTCCATCGATATCGCCATACACGCAGTTCTGCTCGACCACGAATACAGCGCCGCGAACGGCCAGCACCGCGTATACCTGCCGGGCCGACAAATCGTCCAGCGTGCACCATTGCCATTCGATCATTGCAATACTTCCCCTGCTGAAAGCCGCCGCCGGCGATCGATCATTCCGGCCAGGATCCGTTGTCGACGCTATTGTGCCTTGCTAGCCGGTGCTCCGTGCCGGGAGCGCGGGTCGCGTGAATCTGTTTCGTCGTATTGTAGCCGGCCTGTGCTGCGCATTCCGCGTCAGATTGCCAGCGTTGCCGGGACAGATGGTCAGATAGTCGATTGCAGATGACGATGACGAAGAGAGCGTGTGGACTAGCGGCGTTTAGTCTTCACGCCCGCAGTATCGGCATTAGCCATTCGTTGGTTGTTCCGACGCCGGCATCAGCCCGGGTTCGCTCGCATCGCGACCACGGCGTCTGTGCCGGCGGGGACTGGCTCGCTGTTTCGATCGAGAAGAGGTTTACGACAAAGTCGCTAAACTCACTTCCGGGAACCTGTTTCGCGTCAGGCGTTCAGGCCCTGCCGCTGCGTTCGCGTTCGACCTGCTTGTTGATCTCGTGGCGTTCCTGGGCGTCGCCCACTTTCTTTTGCGCCTTGCCAACCGCTTTTTCGATCTTGCCTTCGCCTTGCAAAATCCTGTCGCCGGTGATTTTGCCCGCGATATCCTTCGCCGTACCCTTGATCTGCTTACTCATACCTGCATCTTGATGCTTGTTCATAGTCGCTCCGCATTGCCGGTGAGATGATTGCATCGAAACAACGCGCGGCACTGCCGATAGTTGCAGTCGATAATGCGAGTTAATGAGCCCTGAAATGCAGGGCAGCAGGCTGATCCGTCGTTGACTATGCGACACCTGCATGCAATTGCGCGCGAGCGAGTCGCTGGATGCTGATCACTACAATGTGGTGTTCTGCCTGAGTGGCGCTCTTGATGTCTCGACACCACGAGTTCGCAGCGCATCGCTTTGTCGTTGCATGACACGTTGATCGTGGACCCCGAGCAGGCCCGCGATTGGCGGGTGTATGGCACCGATCGCGAGTCGGCCGCGCTCACCGGTTCCTGGGAAGTCGTCGCCGATTCAAAGCGGGTCCGAGCCTGATGTCCTGGTATTGCCCGGCGGGGGTTTTCCTGGGGGTTTAGTCCTGGGCCTTAGATGGGCCGGGCCGGCCAGGCTATATTCGAATGGGCGAATGGGCGAATGGACGAACGGACGGATGTTGCCGAGGATCAACGGATCCGGGCGCAGCCCGTCCGGCTTCGCCGCCGGCGAAACCCTCTGACGTCCCTGGCGAAATGAAGAATTTTGCTTCACGTCGCACAATTCTCGCGGCTTTCGCAAGGTATGCTTCTGGCGTCCACCGCCGCGCCCCAGTCTCAGTATGAATTCCACTGCCGATATCCACAGCCGCCCCCTGACAACCGCGTTCACCGTGCTTGGCGCGCTGAGTTTCTGCCATCTGCTGAACGACATGATGCAATCGCTGCTGCCGGCGATTTATCCGATGCTCAAGGACAACCTGCATCTGGACTTCGGCCAGATCGGCCTGATCACCCTGATCTACCAGGTCACCGCGTCGCTGTTCCAGCCGCTGATCGGGTCCTACATGGATCGGCGCCCGATGCCTTATGCGCTGGCTTACGGCATGGGATTCACGCTCGCGGGCCTGTTGCTGTTATCGGTGTCCACGAGTTTCCCGGTGGTGTTGCTGTCGGCCGGGATCATCGGCGTGGGTTCCTCGATATTTCATCCGGAGTCCTCGCGCCTGGCGCGGCTGGCCTCGGGTGGGCGCCATGGATTCGCCCAGTCGCTGTTCCAGGTCGGCGGCAACGCCGGCTCCGCAATCGGTCCGCTCGCCGCCGCCTTCATCGTGTTGCCGAACGGCCAGCGCAGCGTTGCGTGGTTTGCGCTGGCAGCGATGCTGGGAATCGCGTTGCTGACGAAAATCGGTGCATGGTACGGGCGTCATCGCCAGCGCCACGCAGCCGCCGCTCACCAAGAGGTCCATCACTCTTCCGGGTTCAGTCGCGGCAAGATCATCGGCGCGGTAGGCATCCTGCTGGCGCTGATCTTCTCCAAGTATTTCTACCTGGCCAGCCTGACCAGCTACTACACCTTCTATCTCATCGATCGCTTCCACGTTTCCGTGTGGAGCGCGCAGATTCACCTGTTCGTATTTCTCGCCTCGGTCGCGATCGGTACCATTGCCGGCGGTCCGATCGGCGATCACTTCGGGCGTAAATACGTGATCTGGTTTTCGATCCTCGGTATCTTGCCGTTCACGCTGGTGCTGCCGCATGCCAACCTGTTCTGGACGGGCGTGCTGAGCGTGCCGATCGGCCTGATCCTGGCGTCCGCCTTTTCGGCGATCCTGGTCTACGCGCAGGACCTGGTGCCGGGCAAGGTCGGCATGATCTCGGGATTGTTCTTCGGCTTCGCGTTCGGCATGGGCGGGCTGGGTGCCGCCGTGCTCGGTCACATCGCCGATGTCACCAGTGTCGAGTTCGTGTACCGCATTTGCGCGTACTTGCCGGCGATTGGGATTCTCGCGGCCTTCCTGCCGCACATGGACACGCGGCGCAAGTGACGCTCATTTCACTCCAAACGCGTACACCGTTTGCGAGTGAAACTCCTCACCGGGCCGCAGCACTGTCGTCGGGAACGATGGCTGGTTCGGTGAATCCGGATAGTGCTGCGTTTCCAGGCAGAACGCGTTGCGCTTGCCGTAAGCATGGCCGGCTTTGCCGACCACCGATCCGTCAAGGTGATTGGCTGTGTAGAGCTGCACGCCCGGCTCCGTAGTGCGCACTTCAAGTACGCGGCCGGTCTTCGGATCTTCAACGCGAGCCGCCAGCGCCAGATCGCTGCCCGGACTACTGCCAGCCTGATGAGTGACCACGAAATTGTGGTCGTAACCCACCCCCAGCTTGAGCTGCGGATCGTCCGCGTCGATGCGCGCGCCAATGGCGGTGCTGCTACGAAAATCCAGCGGTGTATTCGCAACGTCCGCAAGCTTGCCGAGTGGAATCAAGGTCGCATCCACCGGGGTGTAGCGTTGGGCGTTGATCGTCAACAGGTGGTCAAGCACGTCGCCGGATCCCTCACCCGCCAGGTTGAAGTAGCTGTGATTGGTCAGGTTCAGCACGGTCGGTCGATCGGTGGTTGCCGTGTACTGGATTGAAAGCTCGTTGCTGTCCGTGAATGTGTACGTCGCATGCGTCGTGAGCGTTCCCGGAAAACCCTCCTCGCCGTCGGGGCTGGTGTAAGTCAGGGTAACCCCGGTTGCTCCCAGTTTTTCGAAGGGGTCCGCCTGCCACACCGCCTTGTCGAAGCCCTTCAGGCCACCGTGCAGCGTATTGCCGTCGTTGTTGGCGGCTAGCTTGTAGGTCTTGCCGTCGAGTGTGAATTGCGCTTTGCCGATGCGGTTGGCATAGCGTCCGATCAGCGCGCCGAAGTAAGTCGGGTTCTTCACGTAGCCGGCCAGCGAGTCGTAGCCGAGCACGACGTCATCCAGCTTGCCATTGCGATCCGGAACCCGGATCGCGGTAACGATGCCACCGTAGTTGGTGATCTGGACTGACGCACCCGACTGGTTTGTCAGGGTGAACAATTCGACGTTGGTGCCGTCGGGCAGGGTGCCGAAGGTCTTATGCGTGACCGAGGCCCTTGCTGCTGCTGTCGGCTGCGCGGTCGTCTGGTCCATCGGCTGGCCCGCCGTTTGAGTTGCATCGTTATTGGTTGGCTTGCTACAGCCGTTGAAGCTGAGTGCGGCGATTGCGAGAAAGGCCAGCGCAGCCGGCCGGCACGATGCCGATCGATAGCATTGCATGATCAACGCACCTCTGCGGCCGACAGAAGTGGCGATGCTACCTGAAGCGGCGAAAATCGGCAGGACAGCGAGAGGACAGCGGCTGCGGGACGCGTGAGCGCGACCGCGCTTTACGGTAGGGAGTTGGCAGTTGACGGGGGGCAGATGGAAGGCGAGCAGGCCTCCAATCAACCGTCAACCGCCAACTATCGACCCAACTGTCGGCCCTGGGCGCAATCCAGAACGAGGCAACTGGTGATGGCGGGGAATGACGCGGTTCAGTCGCTCTCTACCACTCCGTACGCGCCATCCTCCTCGTCATGCGGGCCGGAGGCGTAGAACAGCGAATTGGTAGGCTGCGCCGCGATGCCATTGCCGAACGCGATGCCCCACAGGCCGTCGATGTGCAGGCGCCGACCGCGTCGATCCTGCAGCGTGCCAAGGAAGCGACCGGATATCGGGCCATACGCGTTGATGGTGCCGTCGCCAAAATTGCCCACCAGCAACGCTCCGCCGAATTCGCCAAAGCTCTTCGGTGCCAGCGCCAGCCCCCATGGGGCGTTGAGCGCGCCGCGGCTCGCCACCCGATCGATCAGATGGCCGTTCGCGTCGAATACATCGACGAAGCCGCGTCCCGGGCCGGCGACTTCTTCGTCGGCGGCAGCATCCTGCTTGGCGAAGGTGACATAGATGTCGCCGTTGATGGCCTGGATGCCGAAAGGTGCATAGCCTGCCGGCAGGTTGCGGTCGACAAATCCGCCCGGCACCGTGGTCGGTTGGAACATGCTATCGAAGACATCCACGCGCCCCAGGTGGAAGTTCGCCGCGTACAGCAGATGCGTTATGCCGGTTCCACCAAGCGCGAGGCCTTTGTAGGACGCCTGCGTTGTATTGGGAACGATCGTCAACGCGTTCACTGCGTCAACGTTGGGAGCCCACGCCGCGATGGTGCCGTCCTCGGTGGCGAAGATGAAGCGCGCAGGACCTGTGAGCGTGCCGGTGGGCGTGGTCTTGCTGATGACGAAATCCGCACCGCCGCTAAAGACGATTCCAGTGGGATGGCCCATGGCTCCGCCCGGACCCGGCACTGTAACTACCAGTGCCTGTGGCTTGCCGGTGCCGTCATACAGCGTGGATTTGCCTGCGTCCGCATCGTTCACCCAGACGAATCCCTGGGGATTGAATGCCACGCCCCAGGCGTTGACCAGATTGGGATCGGTGAAATCGGCGGGCACGCCGCCGTTGGAAACCAGTACATGATTGCTGTAGGCAGGCTGTTGTCGATGACGGCTGTCGTCATCGTCGTGGGCGAGAGCAGTGCAGCACATCAGCCCCAGCACGACTGAAGCAGAAACTTTGTGCATCGGCGCGGGCATGGCGTTCATGAAAATCCCCTTTCCTGTAAACGAATGCACGCCAGCGAGACTGCGCATGAGCGAGCCTGCTGGGTGTTCCTCATGACACCGAGTGGCAGCCATCTGGGTGCGGCCACCCGAGCGACAGCCATTGAGTGACCGGATGGGGAGATTGGGTTCTAGGTTGCACTGCGGATATTTATGTGGCGCCGCTCCTGCTTCGCACCTGCACTTTGAGTGCGCTGAGCAGTGTGGCGTTGCTGCTCAGGCTCCAGTGCTTGGCAAACTCGAAGTCGGCGACCATGGCGATCGCGCTCCCGCACCACCCCGTACGCGATCAACCGCGCTCCCTCGCCTGCGTCCTGTCGGTCGCCGTCGTCCCCTGTAGACTATGTTCGATTTACGCACCGGATGGGTGCGCACGAGGGTATCGCAATGAATGACACGACCACGGAACGCATCGAAATGAAAGTGGCTTTCCTGGAGCGTGCGAACCAGGAGTTGAGCGACGTCGTCTATCGCCAGGAGCAGGAAATCCAAAGGCTGATACTGCAGGTCGCCGCACTGGGGAATCGCGTCGAGGCAATGCGCAGCGAGCCGCATCAGTACACGGCGGAAGAGGAGCGACCGCCGCATTACTGAGATGGGTGGTTTCAGGCCGTTGCCAGCAGGCGACGTCGGTCCGACGATCAACCGCCAACCGCCAACCGCCAACGGGCTACAGCCAGAGGGGGACGGCAGCCGGAGCCTAGGAGCGGCTGCCATCGGGTTACTCCGCCTCCCGCTATCCGCGTGAGCGTTGCTGGACCTTCGCCAGCACCTTGTTGCGCAGTGTCAGATCGGATGCCATCAGGGTTGCGATCTGGTTGAACTCATCCACCTGCAAGCCGGATTTCTGTACGGCCTGAACCATCTGTGTTTCGGCATTCGCCTTCAAGTCGTCGGCCTGCTTCGTGTCCTTGGTTGCTGCCAGTTGTTGCGATGTCTGGGACTGGATGGACTGGATCGCCACGTAGGCGCTGGCGAACTGATCGATCTTCGCGTCCGGTACTGTGGTGGTGGCGGGCGCCGCTTGCTGTTCATCCGGCGCAGCAGGTGGGCCTGTTTCCTCGGGGGCAGTCTGTGCGTAGAGCGCGCCTGTTGCGGTCATTGCAAGCAAGCTGCCAAGTGCCGCTGCGCGCCAATGCGAATGTTGATATCTCATCGCTCGTCCTCCGGTCGTTTGCTGCGTACGCGGAAATGCGCGCGCCGTGGATAGTCCCTAGGGGAGTCCCCCCGAGTAATACCTCGTGAGTAATACTTTGCCGTCGATAGGGTTCCCTGCCGGGGATGATCCGAATGCCGTACGCGAATTGATAGACGCACATCGACTACAGCGCAGCGCCGCTGTCGGGAGATAGCGACGATACTGGCACCCTGCTACTCTCGCTTCGCAGCAAAATCGGTACGGAGAAAATCAGATGCTGAAGTGGGTTGGAGCGATCACGGCGGTGCTGTCGCTGATCTTTGCGATTCAACAACTGATCCAGGGGATTTCCGAAGTTCGTGGGCGCGAGCGCCAGGTTACGGAGCTCAGCGAAACCGGAACCATGCAGCAACAGGCTGGCGACTACGCGGCTGCATGGACCAGCTTCGATACGGCGCTGCAGGCTGCGCAGTCCGGCGGAATGTTGATGAAGCTGTTCGGTCGACTCGATACGCAGACCTTGCACCTGCGGCTTGCGCGTGAAGATCTTGCGATGCTGTGGCTGGAGAACATCCGCACCTCAGGCGGCCAGACATTCTCCGATATCGTCGAGAAGTTGCTGCCCGCGCTCGATCAGGGTGTGCGCAATGCACAGCCGGTACGCAAGGCCGACCTGCTGTCCCATATCGGCTGGGCCTACTTCCTGCGTTACCGTGACGGACACCGGGAGCTCGATCCGGAGCCGCAGTATCGTCAGGCGCTCGTTGCGGATGCAGCCAATCCCTATGCGCATGCTTACCTGGGTCACTGGCTGTTGTGGACCAAGCGCGATCTGAATGCCGCACGGGAGCAGTTCGCTGCCGGTGTGGCCTCGGGGCGCAAGACCACTTATGTACGCAATCTGCAGCTCTCGGCGATCAGGAACCTCGGGTCCGACGGCGATGCCGAGTACGTTGCAGTAGTCAGCGATATGTATGGCAGGCAGGAACCATTAAGCGGCGATGTGCAACGCGAAGTTTTGTCCGATGTGCTGACTGCTTGCCGGCTCGCCAGCGACGGTCAGGCGTTGCGACAGTCCCTGAGCGCAACTCCTGCGGACCGATTGCTCGATATCTATCGCCTGCTGGGTACCAGTGAAGAGACGCGAGCTCGTCTCGCCGGTCGGGAAGCAGAGCAGGCGAGCTGCAACGCACTCATATTGGAAGCCGCCGATCGCCGGGAAGAGGCGCTTACCACCTGGAAGAGTGTGCGCTCCCGGGGCAAGCAGGATGCTGCTGCCTATGCGAAAGCCACTGCGGGCATCGCCCGGCTGGCAACCGCGCGGAAGACGTGATGGCCGCCGGGCGCTGTGGAAAGCGGCCCGTGCCTTATTCTAGAAATCCACGCTCAGCCTGCCATAGAGAAACCGCCCCGAACGCCCATACGGCGCGTAGTTCGAGTACGGCGCATTGCCGGTGCCGTTGAGGACTGCCGGGAACGGATCCGGATACTCATCGAACACGTTCTCGGCACCCAGGGCGAACTTGATCTTTTCGGTGATGCTGAAGCGACCTTCCAGGTCGAGCAGCGTTTGCGCCGTCAGCTCCTGATCGATGGGATGCACGCCCGCCGCGACCCCCGCATAGGTCGCGTTCGCCGAGGAATCTGGTGAGAGCACCTTGCCGTAGCGGGTCGCTCGCAGCGTCGCGCCCCAGCGCTCGAGACTCCAGTTCACGGCGAACGTGAACTTGTTGTCCGGTGTGCCTTGCTCCATCGTCAGGACGTTGAAGCGATCGAATAGCACAGGTGCCGGATTGAGGGCGGCAAGTTGCGCGGTCTGCGGCACTTTCGTTACATCGGTGGAATTGAAGTTGGCGGTGAAGGTCAGGTCGAAGCGACCCGCTGCGGCTGCGTGCAACGGATAGTTCATCACAACGTCCACGCCTTCCGTCGTGGTATCGACACCGTTGATGAAGAAGCGGCCGCCGCCGACGCCGATGAAGCCCAGCGAGGTCAGGTAGGCGCGCACGTTGTCCTGCGTCAGGTTTTCAGACAGCACGATGCGATCGTCGATGTCGATGCGGTATGCGTCGACCGTCACGCTCAGTGCGTTGAACTGCAGGACGAAACCGATCGAGTAGTTCAGCGACTCCTCCGCATCCAGAGGTTTGGCGCCCAGTGCCACGGCAACCGGATCGGTAGCGGGGAATGTCGTGATGTCGAACGGTACACCGCCGAGGAAGTTGGTCGAAGTCGTGGCGAAATACTGTTGCTGCAGCGATGGCGCGCGGAAACCATTCTGTATTGAGCCGCGCACGGCGAAGCTCGGCGTGAAGTTGTAACGGCCGGACAGCTTGCCGGAGAGGTTTTCGCCGAAGTCCGAGTAATGCTCGCCACGTATGGCCGCGGAAGCGAGAAAATTCTCGGTGAGATTGGCTTCGAGGTCGATGTAGGCGCCCACGGCCGTGCGGTCCTTGTCCACTTCGTTCTCGGGGCGGAAACCGGGGAAGACCTGGGCTCCCGAGGCGGTCGGCGCTCCGTTCAACAATACTCCGCCGTTGCGATAAGAATCCGGTTCGCCGGCAAAGATCGAATAGCTTTCCTCGCGCGCTTCCACGCCGACGGCAACGTTCAGCGGCGATGACAGCCCGACCTCCATGCTGCGCACGCCAGAGAAATTGAACACCAGCTGGTCGTAGTCGAAGCCGCCCGCATCGAAGCTGGTCTTGCTGGTGGTGCCGAGGGAACGGTTCAAGGTGTTCTTGATGGTGAACTCCATTTTGTTCTTGCCATACACCAGGGAGGAATCCATCGCCCACTCGCCCCAGTTCCATTTCACTCCGCCGGCCGCGGCTACATCGGTTACCTCCGGAGCAATGATGGGCAGAAAGCCGTCGGGATAGATTTCGATCACGTTGCGCACGTCGAGCGCGCGACGGAAGAAGCCGGCGGAGGTGGCATCGCGATCCTGCCAGCTCGCCCAGCCATACAGTTGCACGCCACCGGAGAGATCGTAACCGGCGTTGAGGAAGACGGTTTTCTGATCGAGCTCAGGCTCGCCATACCACGCGTTGAATCGATCGATCGTCTGCTCGCGCGGATCGTACGCACCGTTGACCAGCGGATATTGCTGCCGGAAATCGTAACCGTCGCGTTCCGTTCGATCCTGGTCTTTGTACTCCGCGGCAATGGTGAGGAAGCCGCTTTCGCCGAGCGACAAGCCTTTCCACGCGGATACCGTCAGCGTATCGCCGTCCGACACGTCGCGCTTGACGCTGGCTGGCACCACCCAGTCGGGAGTCGGGGTGCCGGTGGGTTGCGTGGTCGGTGTCGTGTAACTGGAATCACGGCCGCCGTAAGTAACGGTTGCGTTGCCGCCGGTGTGGTCGTCGCGCAGGCGCAGGTTGATTACGCCGGCAATTGCGTCGGATCCATACTGTGCGGAAGCGCCGTCGCGCAGCACCTCTATCGATTTCACCATGGCGTTGGGAATCGTGTTGAGGTCCACCGCGGAGGCGCCACGACCGATGGTGCCGTTGACGTTGACCAGCGAGGCCGAATGACGGCGTTTACTGTTGACCAACACCAGTGTTTGATCGGGAGAAAGGCCGCGTAGCGTCGCCGGGCGAATCGTGTCCGTGCCGTCGGCGAGCCCTGGCCGCGGAAAATTGAATGACGGCAGCGCTACCGAGAGCGCCTGGTTGACCTCGGTGACGCCGAGGTTCTCCATGGTTTCGCTGCTTACGACGTCCACCGGTACGGCGGTCTCTAGTGCGGTGCGATTCGCGACGCGTGTGCCGGTGACGATTACCTGCTCGACGACAGCCCGGTCTTCCGTTTCGGCAGCGTCGACGTCGGGGATTTCGATGATCGGCAGTGCGAGCGATGCCGCAGGAATCAGGCAGAACGGGAATTTCCGATAGGACATGACATCCTCCTCCCCTGATGCCGACTTTTGCATGCCGGCTGTTGCCGTGTTCTAAGCGCGCCGACGCACTGTGCACGATGACTCGCCGCGCGCCTATCGATGATGTACGTATAAGCCCAGCCGTGGATGCGGCGGCTTGCCGGGAATTACCAGTGGCGGTATTGCCGTTGCAGGAATTGCTCGGCAGCGAGCGAAGGTCAGTTGTCGAGGACCTTGTCCAGCAGATCCAGCGTCACTTCATCGACGCGGGAACTGGAGTTGCTCGATCCGAAGGGCCGCTTGTATCCAATGAATACCGACATGCCTACGTTGTCCACTGCCAACGAATGGCCTGCACTCAGGGACAATTGGCCGCGACCAACCTGCGTGCTCTGGCTCAAGGCGATGATCTGTGCGCGTTCACGGTCCCAGGTGGTCTGGGCGGCGTAAGCGAGTGCAAGGCTCGAGCTCTCGCTGAGATTGACCCCGACGCTGGCCAGGTTGCGCTGCATGACCGGATCGGTATTCAGCGCCGATGAAATCTCGCGGAAGTCCCGGCTCTGCATGCGGGATCGCAGCATCACGTTGAACAGCGCGCTCTCGTGTTCGAAACCCACGCGTGCCAGCCAGCCGGAGCCGATCTGCGCACGGCTGGAAGCGAGTGCCACGGATGCGGTGCCAATCTCACCCATTTGCCGCGATATACCCAAGCCGAGTGCGGTCACTTCATCGGCAAGATATTCGCCGTGGCCTTCGATGGTGAACCCCAGCGGCACGCCGCAGGTGACGGTCGTGTTGGCGAATGCACGGCCGTAGTCATTGCTGCTCACCGCATAGTCACGGCGCACTTTGCCCAGGCCGAACGAGAAATCGGCGCAGCCGGGCGCGGCGAGCGAGGTGCCGGCAATGATGGGCGCAGTAATCGAATCCGTCCGGCCCAGAGAATCGTGCGCGACGAAGCTCAGTGCATTGGGTCCACTGATGCTGATCGCGCTGTCCACCGACAGGTTCTGATGCGTAAGCAGTTCGCCGGAATTGCCGGCCGACGCAAACAAGGCATCCGCCGTGGTGGGCAGCACGGCGATGCCGGTTGAGGCAAGCCGGGAGGACTCGATGACATCCGCTCGCTGATCGGAACCGGTGCCGAACTGCATGCCACCATAGCGCACTGCGCTGCCCCACATTCCCGAGGAGCTGACGGTGTCGCCCACACGCAATTTCTGCTCGCCTTCCGCGAAGCTCTGCGTGTAGCTCGACTGCAATCGCGTGAGCGCTTCAGTGTGCGGATCCAGCGATGCGGCGAAGCTGTAGTCAACCGCACTGGCCTGATTGAGCACGGTCGCGTTGATGGACGAAGAAATACCGGAGATGGCGTTGGTGGTGACGGCGACGGCGTCAGGTTCGGGCAGGCGCGTTGGCTCGCTATTGCAGCCGGCCAGCGTCGCTGCTATCGCGATCAGAACCGCACAGGCCCTCAATGTGCGCTCGGTTGTCGGCCTTCTGCCGACAAATATGCAGTGAATAGCCATCAGGGGGCGAAGCAAGCGAAGCGCAGGCAGGAGTGTGGCCGGGTAGGGTAGTGGGATGGGGGAGGCCGGGCAATGCCGGGGTGATGAAGGTGATGTAAGTGATGCCAGTGATGGAGGGATCGAGGACCTGACCTCCATCACTTACCTCACCCGCATCACTGACATCACTTCCTGTGTCGGGAAGAGCTGGTTGCCGGTCGAGGGTTGACCGGTTGACGGGTAGCGCTGGAGGCTGGCGACCCGTCACCCGTCACCCGTCACCCGCCACCCGTCACCCGTCACCCGCCAACCGTCAACCGTCAACTACCCTTATCCGTTCGTGCTGAGCCCCGTCGAAGCATTCTTCGCGGATGATGGCGTCATGTAAGTGATGCCAGTGATCTGGGTCGGAGAGACGACAGTCACACACCTTCATCACTTTCATCACCCCATCACGCCTCGTCCTTTTCTCACCATCCTCTCCAGCAGCAGCGCCATCGTGTCGGCTGGCGCCGTGCATCTTCCCGTATGCACTGCCGATGTTTGAATGATCGTGCTGCGCGGGGCGACCAGCCAATGAAAGCGTTCGCGTTGCGACAGGCGGCCGATCGGGCCGGCGTCGGGGCCGCCGGTGGCGACGAGAGACAGGCTGTGGAGGTGCGAGCGGATCGAATCCAGGTCGGCGGTGGGATCCAGCGACAGCAGTCGCTGTTCGTCCAGTTCGATGCGGGCTTCGAGAAAGCCGCTGGAAGGGCATGACAGGATCACGCCGACGTTGACGAACTCCTCGCGCTCCACGCGAGGTACGACGCGCACTATGGCGTAGTCATACGAGCTGCGCGCGTGCACGAACGGACTCCTGTGTGAATAGTTGTGGCGGCTGCAGCCGGCGTGTGAGGTATTGAACGTACGCGTCGCGAAACTGGTCCGGCGAATCGAAAGTAGCATCGCCTTGCAGCCATGAATCGGGAATCAACTCGACGATCTCCCCGATGACGCCTGGCGTCAGGCGTGCACTGAGTTGCTCGCCCGCTTGCTCGATCGAGCTTGCGAACTGAAGCAGCACGTGGTCCTTGATCATCGGAAAGATATCCACGCTGCGCTGCAGGTGGTTTTGCCACGAGTGATGGAAATAGAGCGCGGCGCCGTGATCGATCAGCCACAGCTTGCGATGCCACATGAGCAGGTTGGTGTTGCGGGCGGTGCGATCGACGTTGGTCACGTAGGCATCGAACCAGACGACCTGCGCTGCGAGGTTCGCATCCGGCGCATTGGCAACGGGATCGAACATCACCGAAGCGGGTAGGTAATCCAGTGCAATGTTCAGTCCGGCGCTGGCTTTGATGAGTTCCTGAATTTCGGGGTCGGGCTCGGTGCGAGCGAGGTCGACATCCAGCTCGATGAACACGATCTCCGGAACCGGCAGGCCTGCGGCGCGCGCCAGCTCACCGGCCACGAGTTCTGCGATCAGTGCCTTCGGTCCCTGGCCGGCCCCGCGGAACTTGAGTACATACATGCCCTCGTCATCCGCTTCGACGATGGCCGGCAGCGAGCCACCCTCCTTCAGGGGGGTTACGTAACGGGTGGCGGCAACGTGGCGCAATTTCATTCTTGCAAGCTTAACATTTCGTCACGCCACTGCCGTGCTCACGCCGCTGCATTGAGTAGAGAATGCGAGGTGTAAAACAGTGGGCGAGATAAAGTTTATGCGTACGCGCCTGACCTACCTTGCATGATCTCTGCGCTGCGGACGGAACTCCCGGTTTCCGCGTGGATTGGGAATGACGGCAGGACGGGATCGCGGTGTAAGCTGAGTACGTCCTTGCCGCCAGCTTCCCGATCCTGGAGACCCGAATGAGCAGCGACCGAATCCATCCTCTCGCAGGTCAATCCGCCGAGACGGCGGCGCTGGTCGACATTCCCAAGCTCATCAGCGCGTACTACACGCAGCGGCCGGATGTTGGCATTGCGACCCAGCGCGTTGCATTCGGTACCTCGGGTCATCGCGGCTCTTCCTTCGCTGCCAGCTTCAATGAATGGCATGTGCTGGCGATCAGCCAGGCCATTTGCGAATACCGCAAGGGGCAGGGCATCGACGGGCCGTTGTTCCTCGGTATCGATACGCACGCTTTGTCGACGCCGGCATTCGCCAGTGCGCTGGAAGTGCTCGCAGCGAACGGCGTCGATGTCATGATCTCCGAGCGCGATGAGTACACGCCGACGCCGGCCGTGTCGCATGCGATCCTGACGTACAACCGCGGGCGCGATCATGGACTGGCCGATGGCATCGTGGTTACGCCATCGCACAATCCGCCCGACGATGGCGGTTTCAAGTACAACCCGTCGAACGGCGGACCGGCCGAGAAGAACATCACCAGCTGGATCGAGGTCCGCGCCAACGAATTGCTGAAGAACGATCTGCAGGGCGTGCGGCGGATGGCGTTCAGCCAGGCGCTGCGTGCCGCAACGACGCATCGTTACGATTATTTGAATACCTACGTTGCCGATCTCAGCGATGTGATCGACATGGACGCGATTCGCTCCGCTGGCCTTACGCTCGGCGCCGATCCGCTGGGCGGCGCTGGTGTTCATTACTGGGCGGCGATTGCCGAGCGCTACGGTCTCAATCTCACCGTCGTCAACCAGCAGGTGGATCCGACTTTCCGCTTCATGACGCTGGATTGGGACGGTCGCGTGCGCATGGATCCATCTTCACCCTATGCGATGCGGCGGCTGGTCGACCTGAAGGATCGTTTCGATGTTGCGTTCGCCTGCGATACCGATCACGACCGGCATGGCATCGTCACCCGCAGCGCGGGGCTGCTGCCGCCGAATCACTACTTGTCCGTTGCCATTCATTACCTGTTCCAGAACCGGCCGCGCTGGAAACCGACAGCCGGTATCGGCAAGACGGTGGTGAGCACCCAGTTGATCGACCGGATTGCGACCCAACTGGAACGGCAGCTTTACGAGGTGCCAGTGGGTTTCAAATGGTTCGTCGATGGACTGCTCGATGGTTCGTTGGGCCTGGGCTGCGAGGAAAGTGCCGGCGCTTCATTCCTGCGGCTCGACGGCGGCGCCTGGTCAACCGACAAGGACGGCATCACCGCCGCGTTGCTGTCCGCCGAGATCACTGCCCGCAAAGGACGCGACCCCGGCGAGATCTATCGCGAGCTGACCCGCGAACTCGGTGAACCGGCCTTCGAGCGCATCGATGCGCCGGCGACGCCCGAGCAAAAGGGGAGGCTGCAAAACCTGTCGGCGCAACAGGTTCGTTCCACCGAGCTGGCTGGCGAAAGAATTCAGTCCATCCTCACGCACGCACCCGGCAACGGCGCCGCTATCGGCGGGTTGAAAGTGGTCGCCGCTCACGGTTGGTTCGCTGCGCGTCCCTCAGGCACCGAGAATATCTACAAGGTGTACGCGGAGAGTTTCCACGGACCGCAACATCTGCGCCTGCTGTTGGAGGAGGCGCAGGCTATCGTTGGTGGGGCGTTGGGATGAGAGAAGTGACCGGAGTGACACGAGTGACAGGAGTCACAAAGGCGAAGAGGTGACGGGAGTCACCCAAGTGACAAGGTCACAAGTGACGGGTGACGAGTAGCGGGACGCAAGATCAGCGATGCCGCCGTATCCTCTTGCCCGTCACCCGTCACCCGTCACTCTTCTCGGTTGTCACCCATGTGACTCCCGTCACTCCTGTCACCTTCTCAATCCAGCGTCACGCTCACCGGGCAATGATCGCTGCCCATCACGTCCGCATGGATCTGCGCTGCTTTCACCGATTTGCGCAACGCCGCGGAGACCAGGAAATAATCGATTCTCCATCCCACGTTGCGTGAGCGGGAGTTGGCGAAGTTGCTCCACCACGAATAGTGGCCGTTGCCTTGCGTGAACAGGCGGAACGTGTCGATGAAACCGGCGTCGAGGAAGTTCTGGAAGCCCTTGCGTTCTTCCTCGGTGAAACCCTTCTTGCCGCGATTCGGTTTCGGATTGGCCAGGTCCAGTTCGGTGTGCGCTACGTTGAGGTCACCGCAGAAGATGACCGGCTTCTTCTTCTCGAGTTGCTTGCAGTACGCCAGGAACGCTGGATCCCAATGCTCGAAGCGCAGCGGCAGGCGGCTGAGATCGTCCTTGGCGTTCGGGGTGTACACCGTCACGACGATGAATTTGTCGAACTCCGCGGTCATGACGCGACCTTCTTCGGCACTGTCGCGTTGCAGCTCGTCCGCGAACTTGAAGCGCTTGGCAAAATCTTCGGGGAAGCCATTGATGACACTGAGCGGCTTTTCCTTGGAGAAGATCGCCGTACCCGAATAGCCCTTCTTGACCGCCGAGTTCCAGTATTCGTGATAACCGGGCAGGTCGATCTCGATCTGGCCGCGCTCGGCCTTGGTTTCCTGCAGGCACAGGATGTCCGGCTGATGCGTCTTGAGATAAGGCTGGAACAGGCCTTTCTTCAGCACGGCGCGAATGCCGTTTACATTCCAGGAATGCAGCTTCATGCGGGTCTCTATGAGCGGGGGACTTTCGCAATGGTAACCTCCGACGCGCTCGATGTCCCACGCGGATCGCCTCGTGCCTGTCCATGCCACCTCATAACCTTGCCGATGCCCTCGCCAATACCTTCGTGAACACCTTCGCCAACACCTCGTATGAATAGTCCTGACTCAACCTCCCTGTATTCAGCCCTTCAGCCCAAGCGCACTGAGATCGATGCGCTATTGCAGCCCGTTGTCGTCGAGTTCGGTACGTCCTGGTGTGGATACTGCCAGGCGGCGCAACCGTTGATTGCCGCGGCCTTCGCCCGACATCCACTGGTGCGCCATTTCAGGGTGGAGGATGGCAAGGGGCGCGCGCTTGGTCGTTCCTTCGCAGTGAAGCTTTGGCCTACATTGATTTTTCTGCGCGAAGGCAAGGAGGTCGCTCGTGTGGTTCGTCCGGCGGATGCCGGCGCAATCAGTGCGGCGCTCGCAAAGATCGATCCGCTGTAGCGCCAGGCAAGCGCGCACTGTCGCCTGTGAGAAGCGCGGGCAGCATCGCAGCGTTGATATCGGCCGTGTCCACGGACATCCGCGTTTGTTCGATGTCAGCGCCCGCTTATTCGTACTATAAGTGAATAAATTCGCCGGCTAAGGCAGGAATCCAGGCCCTCGTAGCGCGGTGCCTGGATTTTGCATGTAGTGCTATTGCGCTACATTGTGATTTCGGCAAGACTGGTGCATGGACAGTGCAAGTGCATGTGCACGGAAGGCGCCCCCGCATCGGGGATCAACCGCTGACCGGAGACAATCGCCATGCACGGCAGGCTCTCGGATCCGGGAAGTCACAAGGCCGGCCTGCGCGGGCGAAATGTGATCGCCAGAGACCTCACCCATCGTCGCGGGGAGGGTCACAAGCCGCGCAGGCCCCATGTAGAAGATGGCCGGGGCGATACGTCATCTACACTGGGGCAACTCACGCCCCGGTTGTATGCCGACCTGCGACGCATGGCGCACTCGGTCATGAAAGCCGAGCGCGCAGGACACACGCTGCAGCCCACTGCGGTTCTGAACGAAGCCTTCAGTCGTTTGATGCGGTCGCAGATATGCACCCGGGACGCCGTGCATTTCTTTCGCCTCGCTGCGCAGACCATGCGGCATGTGCTCATCGATCATGCGAGGGGGCGCAATCGCGACAAGCGTGCAGTGCCCAGTGCAGGCGAACTGCGTGCGATCACCGAGGCAACCTGGCTGGGCAGCGAATCCTCGCTGCAGCTGGACATGCTGGATATCGATCGGGCTCTCACCGCGCTGGCGGAGAAGGCGCCGCGTGCGGCTCACTTGATGGAGCTACGCTACTTTGCGGGTCTCGCGGACGCTGAGATCAGCGTGCTGTGCAATATCTCGAAAACGACCGTGGAACGCGAATGTCGCTTCGGCAGGGCGTTCCTGCGCCTGCAGGTAGAGCTGAGACAGGGCAAGACAGCGAAAAAAACATGAAGGCCGTGAAAGGCCATGAAGCGATGAGGCACTGATGCGCCGGGTACGTATGCGGCCGCCCGCGTCACGTCATCGCCTCACCCTGTCATCGCGTTACCATGGAGCCCTTATCCAGGGCCTCATCGCCTTGTATGTTGCTTGCTTAACGCGCGCACTCGCTGGCAATCAGCGCGCCCAGCCGCGAAATCCCTTCTTCGATCTTTTCGGGCGACACGGTCACGAATGACAGGCGCAGGGTGTTGTGCTCCGGTTCGTTGGCATAGAACGGCGCACCGGGAACGAAGGCGACGTTCATCGCGATCGCCTTGTCGAGCAGCGCCATGCTGTCTATTCCCTGTGGCAGCTTCACCCAGATGAACATGCCGCCTTCGGGACGATTCCAGGTCACGCCCGCGGGAAAATGATTCTTGAGCGCGGCGAGCATCGCTGCGCATTGCTTGCCGTACAGCGCGCGGATTTCCGGAATGTGATACTCGAGAAAGCCATCCTTGACCGCCTCGTAAACGATCCGCTGGGTAAAGCTGGGCGTGTGCAGATCGGCAGCCTGCTTGGCCTGCACCAGCTTGCTGTGTAACGCCTGGGGTGCGATCAGATAGCCAACGCGCAATCCAGGCGCCAGCACCTTCGAGAATGAACCCATATGTACGACGTTGTCGGGATTCATCGAGAACAGGGTGGGCAGCGTGTCGCCTTCGTAGCAAAGCGAGCCATAGGGATCGTCCTCGAGCACCAGCAAACCCGCGTTCGCGGCGATGCGGGCCAGCTCATGACGGCGAGCGGTGGGAATGCGCCGTCCGGTGGGATTCTGGAAATTCGGCAGGCAATACATGAAGCGCGCATCCTTCAGCAACGCTGGCGTCAGACCCGCCGGGATCGGGCCGCCGTCATCGGAGGGCACCGAGACGAATTCCGGTTCCGACAGCGCGAATGCCTGCAGCGCCCCCAGGTAGGTGGGCGTTTCCACGAGCACGCGGCTGCCCGTATCGATCAGGACTTTTCCCAACAGGTCCAGGCCTTGCTGCGAGCCTGTCGTGACCAGCACGTTGGCCGCACTTGCGTTATGTCGCGCGGCAATCCATTCGCGCAATGGCAGGTAGCCTTCGGTCGGGCCGTACTGGAGGGCGGGCGAGGGCGCGCCCGTCAGGATGTCATTGCACGCCTTGCGCATCCGCTCGACGGGGAAGGTTGCCGGAGAGGGCAGACCGCCGGCGAAAGAGATCACTTCGGGCCGCTCGGTTACCTTGAGAATTTCGCGGATCGCGGAGCTGGTGAGCTTCTGGGCGCGCTGGGAGAAGGTCCAGGTCATCGGCGTGCTCCGGGCGAACGGGGGGTGAGGCCAACAAGGCTGCGGCAACGGCTCAAGGAACGACTCATGGAACGTCTCGTATCGACTCGATGGGAATTGTGAGAAACGGAGACCGATGGAGTCCCGGCGGGTGTACGGGGGCAGGCGCAAGGAGAGTGTAAACCCAGCATAGTTTCCCGCGCAGGCTCAGCGCAAACAAGAACCAACCAGCACAGTCTGCGAATTCAGCGCGTTGCCGCGGCTACGGCAAGCGGCCCTGTATCCCAGCGGCGTCCGGCTATCTGTCGATCCTCGGGTAAGCAGGCCTGCACCATCGCTGGCATTTGTGGCGGTGGGAGGTCAAGCGTATGCAATCCACCGTACGCAGTTGTCGATCGCGCCGTGATCCCGCCGGGCTCATGGCTCCTTCGGGCGATGTTCCCATTGCGTCGCCGCCGCAGAATCACGTTACTCCCACTAGATGCGGTGACCCTCGTGAAATTGCTTTGCCTGATGTGCGCCGCCGGTCTGCTCGTGGGTTTGATCGGTCATACCCCAGCGGCGCTCTCCCAGCAGGTCGCCGCTGAAGGCGGTGAGGGGCTGACGCCGCTGATCGTTGCGGCCATGTCGACGCGACCGGAAATGGTGGAGTCGCTGCTGCGACAAGGCGCCGATGTCCATCGCGTGGCGACAGATCCGGCGATCGGCAATGCGTTGAGCGCGGCGTTCTTTGGCAGGAACGGTGTCGAGTTGAGCGGACGTTCCGACGAGCCGGATCCGCGCAAACACGCCGCGGCGCTGCAAGTCGTGAAACTCCTCGCTGCCGCCAGGTCGAACATGAATGTACTGGTGACGCGCGGTCCGACCCGGGTCAGTGTGCTGATGATGGCGGCGCAAGCGGGTGCCCTGGACGCCGTTGGGATCCTGCTCGAGGCGGGCGCCGATCCGAATTTCGCGAACGGCGGCAAGTACACGGCGCTCGACTATGCAGTGGACCGCCCGCCGCCGTGGTCGCAGGTGGTGGCTGCCGATCGCGCCGAGATTGTGCGGCTGCTATTGGCGCGCGGAGCAAAGACGCAGAGTAAGGGAGTGGATGGCGTAAGTATGATCGAACGCGCGAGGCGCGGAGGTAACACGGAAGTGTTGGCAGTCTTGATGAAAGCGCCGTAATGATCGAGTGACAATGAATGGACCGGCGCGCGTTCCATAGACGCCCGCCCGCCCCAGGCGCAAGCTTGCACGGCAGCTTGATCGGCTGCGGCTTCCTCCGGCCTGCCATGAAGCACTTTGCCTGCGTCGTCTGCACCGTTCTCGTGTCGTCGTTTACAACCGGCGATGTTCATTCAGCGAATGCACTTCCCGATCGCAACGCGTTCATGACGTCTCGCATGCCTTACGCAGCATTCGATCAGTTGCCGCCAAACCATGTGCGCGCCATGAATACGGATCTGACAGTGGCCTTTGCGCCAGGCGAGCTGCAGCTCAGTGAGGCACGCGTGTTGAGTTGGGTAAAGCGCAGCGCGGAGATTGTCGGTGCCTACTACGGACATTTCCCGGTTGATACGGCGCGGATTCTCATGGTGCCGGTTGCGGGCGCAGGCGTGCGCAATGGCACGACGTATGGATATCGCGGCACGGCGACCAAGATCAACATCGGCACAGACACGACCGAGCGCCAGCTCGACAACGATTGGGTGCTGATTCACGAGATGGTGCACTTCGCATTCCCTGACACCGACGACTCGCATCTGTGGTTCAGCGAAGGGCAGGCCACGTATATAGAAAGCGTGGCGCGGGTCCAGGCTGGCGCGCGGCCTGCCAACGAAGTGTGGGGAGAGTTCGTCGAGCAAATGCCCAAAGGCCTGCCGCAGGCTGGCGATGCGGGGCTTGATCGCACTCACACCTGGGGTCGCACGTATTGGGGCGGCGCGCTTTTCTGCCTGCTTGCGGATGTGGAGATCCGCAAGCGCACGCACGATCGATTCGGTTTGCAGGACGCATTGCGTGCGGTCGTCAACGCAGGTGGCGTGAACACCGAAGATTGGGAGTTGGAGAAGGCCCTGAAGATCGGCGATGCCGCCGTGGGCGTACCGGTGCTGGAGGAACTCTACGAGAAGCTCAGGGCTGCGCCGGGAAACATCGACCTGGATCGGCTGTGGCGCGATCTTGGCATCCGGGTCGACGGCAAGACCGTGTCTTTCGACGACAAGGCACCGTTGGCATCGGCGCGAAAAGCGATCATGAAGAGCGTCGTCGAATGATCGGATGAGCGGGGTGAAGCTGCGGGCGGCCGGCGATCTGCGCCCCGCATCGCTGTGCCGCAGTGTCTGAATTCAACGACATTCGTTTAGTACGCATTTGCAGTCGCCGCCACCGGCGGTACGAATGCGGCGCAGCCATCCTGCTCCAGGAAAGGAAGCTACTGTCATGGGCGATCCATTGTCACTGAGGCTTTCTCGTCGGGTCGAATGTGTGGTGCGCGGTGCCTGGAGAAATTTCGGCATCGACTCGCTGACCGGGCGGCATATCTATCTCCGCGAAGATCTGCTGCGACTAGGCTCGGACTACGGCGGCTGGATTATCCCGGCAACACTGATCGAACGCGGGTCCGTCTGTTATTGCGCTGGCGCGGGCGAAGACATCACTTTCGACCTGGCGCTCGTGGAGCGCTTCGGCTGCGATGTGCACATCTTCGATCCAACCCCGCGTGCGATCGCCCATGTAAAACGCGTCGCCGCCGCCGTGCCGCAGATTCATCTGCATCCGGTGGGCCTGTGGGATCGCGAGGAAACGCTCAAGTTCTACGCTCCGGCCAATCCCGCCCACGTCTCGCATTCCGTACTCAACCTGCAGCACACGGATGCCTATTTCGAGGCCCGCTGCTGTTCCTTGCCCGACCTGATGCGCAGCAACGGACACGATCATCTGGACCTGCTCAAGATCGATATCGAGGGTGCTGAATATCGTGTGCTGCAGTCGCTGCTGGCCAATCGCATTTACGTTCGCGTGCTATGTGTCGAATACGATGAGGCCGTTCATCCCGTCACACGCGCAAGCCGTGCGCGCATCGTCGAGTCCGTCGCGTCCCTGCTCGACCACGGCTATCAACTGGTGGCCCAGGAAGGGCGGAGTAATTATTCGTTCGTGACGCACTGAACGGTCCGCACGGCAACGCGACCTGCTTCTGCCTGGGAGTCGAGTTGGCGTCGCGGCCATTCGTCGCCCACGCTCGAATGCTGCATGGCGATAACTGAAAAAGTCCAGCGCTAGCCTGGCCAGTGATCAAACAATATGGCTGATTTACAGGCACATGATCGATGTACTGGGTAGAAATTCCAGAATGAATTGACAACGTTGTCTTTGGCGAGTATTTCTCCTGCCTGTCTTGCGGTCCGGTAGCGCGGCTGCAACCGCTGCGCCGCCTCTCCGTGCAGCTACCGGTCGCCGGCCTGGTGCGGCTCCGTCGATGGCGAGGTCCCCCTTTCGCATCGATGGGGCCGCTTCACCTTAAAAAAAATCGAACACGAGCGAGCGAAGGCGAACAGAAATGTCCCAGACCACGCCGGTGCGATGCTTCCTGCGGACCCTCATTCTTGTTTTCTGTGCAGCAATCCTGTTGCAAGGATGCACGCCGAAGCAGACCGCGCAGGCTCAAGTGAAACCGGCCGCGCTCCCTGCGGTCCAGTGGCCGCACGTGACGAGTACCGTCAAGCAGGATCCACAATTGGAAGCGCGCGTTGCCGCGCTGCTGCGACAACTCACCCTCGAGCAGAAAATCGCCCAGATGGTGCAGCCTGAGATCCGGTATGTAACGCCGGCGGACATGCGAACCTATCACTTCGGTTCCATCCTCAATGGTGGCGGTGCATGGCCTGGCAATGACAAGCATGCGAAGGCTGAGGACTGGGTTGCGCTGGCGGACACGTTCTACAACGCCTCGATGGACACATCCGCCGGGGCCCCGGCGATTCCCGTCATCTGGGGAACCGATGCGGTGCACGGTCACAGCAACGTTTTTGGTGCGACGCTCTTTCCTCACAACATCGGGCTCGGTGCGGCGCACGATCCGGACCTGATCGAGCGAATCGGTCAGATCACTGCGCTGGAAGTGGCGGTGACTGGCATCGATTGGACGTTTGCGCCGACACTGGCCGTGGTGCGCGACGATCGATGGGGGCGCACTTACGAGGGTTATTCGGAGGATCCGGAAATCGTGCGTTCCTATGCAGGGCGCATGGTGCGTGGGCTGCAAGGAACCGGTGGCACGCGGACGTTTCTCGACAGCAATCACATCGTTGCGACCGCCAAGCACTACATCGGGGATGGCGGCACGGATCGCGGTGTCGATCGCGGCGACAATCTTGCGTCCGAACAACAATTGCTCGACATTCACGCGCAGGGATATCTGGCGGCGCTGGCGGAGGGCGTGCAGACAGTCATGGCCTCATACAACAGCTGGCACGGATGGAAGCTGCACGGCAGCAAGTACCTGCTCACCGATGTCTTGAAGACGCAAATGGGCTTCGACGGCCCGGTGGTCAGCGATTGGAATGGCATCGATGAGGTGCAGGGCTGTTCGATCGACAAATGCGCGCAGGCGGTGAATGCCGGCGTGGATCTGGTCATGGTTCCCGAAGACTGGAAGACCTTCATCGCGAACACGCTCGAGCAGGTGCGTGCCGGCGACATCCCGGGGTCTCGGGTCGACGATGCCGTTGCGCGCATTCTGCGTCTCAAGCTGCGCGCCGGCCTGTTCGAGAAGGGCCCGCCGTCGACGCGTCCACTTGCCAATAAGCGCGAATTGCTCGGCGCGGCGATACATCGCGATGTCGCTCGCCAGGCCGTGCGTGAATCGCTGGTGCTGCTGAAAAACCGGAACGGTCTGCTGCCGCTCGCGCGCAAGCTCAATGTCCTGGTGGCAGGCGATGGCGCCGACAACATCGGCAAGCAATGCGGTGGCTGGTCTCTGACCTGGCAGGGAACGCAGAACACCAATGCCGATTTTCCCGGCGCCACGTCGATCTTTGCCGGTATCAAGGCTGCAGTCGCGACCGGAGGCGGCACTGCAGCACTGAGTCCCGCGGGTACCTTCACGCACAAGCCGGACGTTGCCATCGTCGTATTTGGCGAGGGGCCCTACGCGGAATACAGTGGCAACATCAAATCGATGGGCTACCAGGGTAGCGCAGGCAGGGACGCGGAATTGCTCGCTCGCCTGAAGCAGGCGGGAATTCCGGTGGTCGCTATTTTTCTGAGCGGGCGGCCGTTGTGGGTCAATCCGGAGCTGAATGCATCCGATGCTTTTGTTGCAGCCTGGTTACCCGGCAGCGAAGGCGCGGGCGTTGCCGAGGTGATATTTCGCAACAACGACGGCACGGTGAATCACGACTTTACGGGCAAGCTCTCGTTCTCGTGGCCGCGTCGCAGCGAGGCGATGCCCCTCAATCGCAACGACGAGCATTACGACCCGCTGTTCGCCTACGGATTCGGGCTGACTTTCCAGGACGCGGACACATTGCAGGACGATCTGCCGGTGGGCGTGTCCCAATGACTGCCCGGAGAGCGCGATGTCGTTGAGGCCGGCAATTGGAACAGTTGCGACACAGGCTCGCGTGTCCATAAGAACGGTCTCGCGTGTGCTCAACAACTCGAAGGCCGTGACAGCTGCAACACGCAATCACGTCATGGGTGTGATTCGCGAGCTGAACTACAGTCCCAGTCCGACAGCGCGCCGGCTTGCGGGGCACCGATCGAGGCTCATTGGATTACCGTTCGACGGGCCGTACGCAAGCTACGTGACGGATATCCAGAGCGGTTCGCGGTCGATCTTTCGTGCGGCCGGCTACCAGACAGTGATGCACGCTTGTGACTCGCAGACGGCCAATGTCGCGGATGAGATCGCCAAGTTCGTTCGCAGCCTGCGGGTGGACGGGGTCATCCTTACGCCGCCGCTTTCGGATCTGCACGCGGTAACCGATGTTCTCAGTGCAGAAGCTATTCCGTTCGTGAAGATCGCTCCGACCGCGCGTTCGGTTCCGGCACACAGCGTGTTTACCAACGACCGTGATGCGTGCGCGTGGATGGTGAGGCACCTGTTCTCGCAAGGGCATAGGCGCATTGGTTACGTGATCGGCCATCCCGACCACGCGGGTACGGCGCAACGCTATGCGGGCTATTGCGATGGCTTGGCAGCGAGTGGCTTGTGTCTGGATGCGCAAAACGTCGTGCAATGCGACAGCACTTTCGAATCGGCTATCGAGCAAGTGCAGGGTTTGCTCAATCGACGTTCCACGCTACGACCGACTGCCATTTTCGCGGGTAACGATTCGATGGCTGCCGGTGTATTGCGGCTTGCACACGAGATGGGCATTGCGGTTCCAGAGGAGCTATCCATCGCCGGATTTGGCGATGAGCCACTGGCAATCCAGGTGTGGCCGCGGTTGACCACGATTCGTCAGCCGCTGCAGACGATGGCAAGGCAGGCGGCGCAGCTGCTGGTGCAGCAATTGGTGAACGATTCGAAGAGTGTCGCGATGCCGCCGCCGCTCCTCGACCCTGCCCAGCGTGTCGAGTCCTCGCTGATCCTGAGGCAGTCCACCGGCAGGGCGATCAGGCGGCTCTGACTTCCAACGCAGAATGGGAAAGGCACTCGGGTGCCGCATTCGCAGTCACGGTCCACAGTCACTCGTTCAAGCAATGACCAACGCCACGATTCGCGATGTAGCTACGCAGGCACGCGTCTCTATCAAGACGGTGTCGCGGGTCATCAACAACGTCAAGACGGTACAGCCGCAGACGCGTGAGCGCGTCATGCGCGTGATACGCAAGCTTGACTATCACCCCAATCCGTCAGCCCGGGGCCTTGGCGGCAGCCGTTCGTATCTGATCGGACTGCTCTACGACAATTCGTGCGCCTACTACGCGACAGGAGTGCTCGCGGGTGTACTGGAGATCTGTCGCGAGGCTCGCTACCAGGTCGTGCTGCACCCTTGCGACTATCAAGCGCCGACTTTGGCTGAAGAGGTAACCCGCAGCGTGCGTCAGTCACGCGCCGATGGAGTCATTGTGACGCCACCGCTCTCGGACATTCGGTCGGTGATCGCGACCCTGGAAGAGCAGCGCATTCCATTCGTGAAGATCGCGCCTGCGGAAAACACCAGCGATGAGCGCAGCGTCCACACCAACGATCGCGAAAGTTGTGCGCGTATGACGGAACAGCTTGCCGCGCTCGGCCACAAGCGCATCGGCTTCATTATCGGCAATCCCGATCACGCTGCCGTCGCCGATCGCTATCGCGGCTATCGCGACGGCTTGCGCACCTGCGGCCTGCGGCTGGATAGGAAATTGGTGGCTCAGGGCTATAACTCCTATAGCTCGGGCGTCGAGTGTGGTCGCAAGCTGCTCAATCTTCCCGTTGATCAGCGGCCCACGGCGATCTTTGCGAGCAACGACGAGATGGCTGCAGGTGTGCTTGCCGTGGCGCACGCAATGGGTGTGACGGTGCCGGAGGATCTTTCGGTAGCCGGATTCGATGACGTGCCGCTCGCGAGCCAGGTGTGGCCGGCGCTGACGACGATTACGCAGCCGATTCCAGCAATGTCCGCGCGTGCCGCCGAATTGCTGTTGCGGCGCCTGCGTGGCGAACCGGACGATGGCGCCGCGCGCATTCTCAAGTCGTCCCTTACGTTCCGCCAATCCACCGGGCCGGCGAGGGGGAGGCGATGAGGGGTTAAGTAAGTGATGAAAGTGAAGTAAGTGATGGAGGTGATGACGGATTACCCCATCACCTGTGTCACTTCCATCACTCCCCCTCCTACTTCCGAGACCATGGTCACGGAATCTCCCCGGGGCGTAGTAGTACATAGGGCTGGGCCGTGGCTCATTACGCTACAATTTCGCCGCAGGCGTCAGCAGTGAATAGTCGGGGGGCAGCCTTGGTTACAGACGATCAGGTGATCCGGATGGCGATGGCGCTGCCCGAAACACAGGCGCAGGATCATTGGGGCCATCCGGGATTTCGGGTCGGCGAGGATATCTTCGCCGTGCTGTGGCCGAAGGAGCGCATCGCCATCCTGAAGCTGTCGCAAGTCGACCAGAGCGCACTGCTGTCGATGGATCCCTACACTTTCACCGTCGATCAGTGGGCCGAACAGGGCTGGACCAAGATCCTGCTCAAGGGCATCACTCGCGGCGACCTGGAAGAACAGCTCGAGCTGGCCTGGCGCCAGGTCGCGCCGAAAAGCGCCATCAAGGCGCTTGAAAACCGTCGCCGCGAAATCTGATCGCCGCTCGGCCTGCGCGCGCCGATTACGTCGAGATCCAGTCCGTCAAACCCTCGCGCGCGTGAACCTCTTTAAGTCCTGGCCGCTGTCGCATCAGGTCGATATAGGCACGCACATGCGGCCATTGCGTTGCGGGCTTGGGCATGTTGCGCGACCAGCGGGCCAGCATCGTCGCGAAATAGTCCACGGCTGTGAACTGCCGTCCGAGGATGAAGGGGCCGCCTTGCGCTAGCTGCGCATCGATTCGATCCCAGGCGGCTTCGATGCCGATCCGCGCCTGCTCCAGAACAGCCGGGGCATTCTGCGCCAGCGCGACTTCAGCCGCGTAGAACCAACGTCGATACAGTGGGTGCAGCGTATTGGCGAGATGCAGCATCCATTGATAGTAAGCAGAGCGGGCCGGCGAATCCTGCGGCGGCATGAGTCCGGTAGGATCGTGGCGTTCGGCAAGGAATAACAACAGGGCCGCACATTCGTAACGCGGCTCGCCGTCGACGATCAGTGTCGGCACCATGCCATTGGGATTGAGCTTCAGGTAGCGCGCATCCTTCTGTGCCTTGGTGGCCAAATCAACTAGTGCCAGTTCATGCGGGATCGCAAGCTCGATGAGCATCCAATGAACCGCGAGGCTGGCTGAGCCGGGAGCGTAGTAGAGGGTGTACATGATTCGTGAGTTGCTGGGATTGAACGATCAATTGAGTTGCGACGTGTCACCACACGTCGCAGCGGTCTTTTGCCGAACGCACCATCGGGGCATCCGCCTTGCATTGGAACGTCTGCGCGAATTCAGGCAGGTTCGATAGCGGTCCGATGACCCGATACTTGGCGATGGGATGCGGATCCCCCTGAACCATGCTGCGCGCTAGTTCGGGTCGGATTTCATCGCCGCGGAACTGGCCCCACGCGATGAAGAACTGCTGCTTCGGCGTGAAGCCGTCGATCGTCGGCAGCGGCGGCTTGTCGCGGCGTGAAATCTGCAGGGCCCGATAGGCAATCCTGGCGCCCGCCAGGTCGCCGATGCTTTCGCCCAGTACCAGCTTGCCGTTGTGGTGGATGCCGGGCTCGATGAAATAGTTGTCGAACTGGCGGACCACGCAGGCGGTGCGGCTCTGGAAGTTCTTCAGGTCGGACTGCGTCCACCAGTTCTTCAGGCGGCCCTGTTCATCGTATTGCGAACCCTGGTCGTCGAAGCCGTGACTGATTTCGTGGCCGATCACCACACCGATTGCGCCATAGTTGACGGCGTCGCTCGCGGCGAGATCGAAGGCCGGCGGCTGCAGGATGCCGGCGGGGAACACGATCTCGTTCAGCAATGGATTGTAGTAGGCGTCCGATGTTGGCGTGGTGATGCCCCAGCGGCCGCGATCCACCGGCTTGCCGATGGTCGACCAGTTGTCGCGGACATTGAAGTCGCGGCCGGCGACGACATTGTCCCAGTAGGAAGCGCGAGTGATCGGTACCTTGCTGTAGTCCAGCCACTTATCGGGATAGCCGATCTTCGGGTTGAACGTCGCAAGTTTCTCCAGAGCGCGCTGCTTGGTCGGTGCGCTCATCCACTGCAGGCCCTGGATCGTTTCTCCCATCGCCGTGCGCAGGTTCTTGACCATGTCCTGCATGCGGGCCTTTGCTTCGGGCGGGAAGTATTTCTCGACGTATTTCCGCCCAAGCGCCTCGCCCAGCAGTTGATCGGCGGATTCCGCGCACTGCTTCCAGCGCGGTTTCATCTCCTTCGCCCCGTTGAGGTAAGCCTGGTTGAACGCGAAGTTCTCCTTGACGAAATCCGCCGATAACGAGGCAGCGGCGGAATCGAGCAGGTGCCAGCTCAGGTAGCTCTTCCAATCTGCCAGCGACGTTTCGCCCAGCTGTCGATCCACTTCCTGCAGGAATTGCGGTTCGGCGACATTGAGTTCGCCCGTCGACAGGTTGTTCGCGCTGTAGTATTGCTGCCAGGAAAATCGCGGCGTGAGCAGCTGCAACTGGGCGAAGGTCATCTTGTGATCGGTTGCCTTGGGATCGCGCAGGGACACGTTGTCCAGCGAGTGCTGCGCGAGTGCGGTCTCCATGCGCATTACTGTCTGCGCAGCCGCCTTGGCCTTCGCCTGCGGATAACCCGCAAACTGGAATAGCTTCTCGACGTGCTCGAGATACTTCACGCGGGTTTCCTGGAAGCGCGCTTCCGTCTTTACGTAGTAATCGCGATCCGGCAGGCCGAGGCCGCTGGCATCGATCTGGACGATGACGTCGACAGGATTGCGGTCGTCGGACATGCCATAGACATTGAAGGGCACGGTGATGCCGATGCGGTGCAGGCGCTGAATCTCCTTCTGCACGCCGGCGATGTCCTGCAGGGCTTCTATTTCAGTCAGCTGCGGTCGTATCGGATCCGCGCCCAGTTGGTCGATGCGCTTTTCATCCATGCAGCTCGCGTAGAAATCGCCCGTGAGCTGGTCAATGCTGCCCTTGATCGCACCCTGATTCGCTGCCGCAGCTTCCAGGATCACCCGCAACTGATCCTTGTTGGCCTCGCCGGCCGCCCAGCGCCGGCTCCAGCGCGGCATCGACGCCGGGATGGGATTTTCAGCGCGCCAGGTACCGTTGGAATACGCAAAGAAATCGTTGCAGGGCTCGACCTTGCGGTCGAGATCGGAGACCTCGATGCCGTGTTGCGAGGTTTCCGCACCGGGCGTCGTGCCTGCAAGCAGAAGACCGACGTGCAGGATCGCGATTCGAAGGGTCGGCGATTTCATCGTGTGAGTTCCGTTCCAGGGTGGCAGCGCCGAAGCGTACTCCACGGGTCGGTCGTGAGCTATGTGTATACCTTCGCCAATTCCTGCGGACAGCAACCCGGCCAAGTGTCCGCAACCCTTTACCCGGCTGCTGCGTCTCAATCCCGTGTTTGAGGCGTATCCGGGGCGTGCCCGGCAAATCGCTGCAATATTTTTGGGTCGACGATTTTCGTGGTGAGGGGAACGCTATGCACTTCCTGATTCTGCTGGTCCTGTGGTCGTTGCTATTGGTGATTGCCTGGCCGCTGGCACTGGCGCTGCTGTTGCTGGCTCCGCTGATCTGGTTGATCGCTCTGCCCTTCCGAATGCTGGGATGGTGCATCGGCGCGACGCTGGCCCTGGTGAAGGGATTGCTGTATCTGCCGGCGCGGCTTTTGGGGCATAGGATGTAGGGAGAGGTGACAGGAGTGACAGTAGTCACGGGAGTGACAAAGAGGCGGTGACGAGTGACGGGTGGCGGGTGACGGGCCAGACGGTCTCGCCACAAATGTCACCCGCCATCCGAAGGCGCCGAGAGTGATATTGCCACGATGCCCTCCGGACCCGTCACCCGTCACTCGTCACCACCTCTTTGTCACCCCTGTGACTATTGTCACTCCTGTCACTTCTGGAGGACACTTCTGCCCCCTATCCGATCCCGCGTGACTCTCGTGACTACTCTCGGAACGCCCCTGTCCGCCTCTGCTACCCGTGTGATGTTGTTGGGATCGGGGGAGCTGGGTAAGGAAGTCACCATCGAGTTGCAGCGTTTCGGGTGCGAGGTCATAGCGGTCGACCGTTACCCGAATGCGCCGGCAATGCAGGTGGCGCATCGCTCGCACGTCATCAACATGCTGGACGGTCAGGCCTTGCGGGCGCTGGTCGAGCGGGAACGGCCCCGGCTCATCGTGCCGGAAATCGAGGCCATCGCGACGGCGACCTTGCTCGAGCTGGAGGCGGATGGCTTTACGGTCATCCCCACCGCTCGCGCCGCACGCCTTACGATGGATCGCGAAGGCATCCGCCGGTTAGCTGCCGAAACACTCGGACTGAAGACTTCGCCCTATCGGTTCGCCGGCAGCCAGGCGGAGTATCGCGACGCGGTGCGCGAGATCGGCCTGCCTTGCGTGGTGAAGCCGGTGATGAGCTCTTCGGGTAAAGGCCAGAGCCTGGTGCGCACCGCGGCCGACATCGATCATGCCTGGGACTACTCGCAGCAAGGCGGGCGGACCGGTGGCGGTCGCATCATCGTGGAGGGGTTCGTCGACTTCGACTATGAAATCACCTTGCTGACGGTGCGCCATGGCGGACGGACCACGTTCTGCGATCCTATCGGTCACACGCAGGTCGATGGCGACTATCGCGAATCCTGGCAACCGCAACCGATGAGCGCGGTCGCGCTGCAGGAGTCCAAGCGTGTTGCGGCGGCGGTGACGGAGAATCTAGGTGGCAGCGGCGTCTTCGGCGTCGAGCTGTTCGTTGCCGGCGACACGATCTACTTCAGTGAGGTCTCGCCGCGGCCACATGACACCGGGTTGGTAACGCTGATCTCCCAGGATCTCTCGGAGTTCGCGCTGCATGCACGTGCGATCCTGGATTTGCCGATCCCGGTGATTCGGCAGCGAGGGCCGGCGGCGTCCTGTGCACTGCTGATCGAAGGGGATTCGAACAACATCCGCTTCAACAATGTCGAGCGCGTGTTGCAGGAGCCGGATACGGCCGTACGCCTGTTCGGCAAGCCCGAGGTGCGCGGTCATCGGCGCATGGGCGTATCCCTTGCATTGGGTGGTTCCATCGATGAAGCGCGTGCGAAGGCGAGGGCGATGACGCAGATGCTGCTGGACGATGTGCAGTTGGATTGATCGCGCGCTTCCCGACGTGATCGTGGATCTATCATGAACCCACAGCCCGAAGTCACCAGCGCCAAGCTCGAGTTGCTCAGCCGCAAGCTGCAGAAGCTGTATTCGCGGGTGCTCGAACTCGAGAGGGAATTCGCGCCTGGGTTGTCCGGGTTGGCACTGCTCGATCGGCTCATGAAGGATCCGCAGTGGGCGTGGTTGCGCTCGCTGTCGTCCGTCGTGGCGGATATGGACCATGTGCTCTCGCAGAAGGACGCACCGACGCACGGTGACGGCGCGGCTGTAGCCGCCCACGTCCGCGGATTGTTATTCGGTGAGGGTGATCTGATCGACGACAAATTCCTCTCGCACTATCGGCCACTGCTGCAACACGATCCAGAGCTTGCCAGTCTGCACGGAGAGTTGCGTACGCTGCTCAGGGATTTGCCTGCGGAGCCGGTCGACGAAGCTCAACGATTGCATGCGCGCCATCAGTGGGCGATGCGCTGCAAACACAGGCTGCATGGAGAGTGAATGTGACGAGTGACGAGTAAACAGCGAGCCTGATATCTGCTCGTCAGTCACGACCCGCCTCGCACTCCGCCTCGTATGCCACCTATTGCGCTTCTCGCTGTCCTGCTCGCCGCCGCCACGCACGCAACATGGAATCTTTCCGCCAAGCGTGCGGCGGGCTCCCGGCATTTTGTCTGGATGTACTCGGTGGGCTCGCTGGTCCTGTACACCCCGATCATCCTGTGGATAGTGGTGAACGATCGGCCGCAGTTCACCACCGCGCACTGGCTGGCCCTGGCGACCACCTCGACGCTGCACTTGTGCTACTCGTTGTTGTTGCAGGCGGGTTATCGAGCCTCAGACCTGTCGCTCGTCTATCCGCTGGCCCGCGGCTCCGGTCCGCTCATTGCATTCTTTGCGGCCGTTGTACTTCTGGGCGAGCACATCACGTGGCTATCGGTGCTCGGGGTGTTGCTCGTTGTCACAGGTATCGTGTTGGTTGCCGGTTTGCTGAACGAATCGCACAAGGCGCCTCGCAAGGGAATCCTGTTCGGGCTTGCGACCGGTGCTTTCATCGCCGGCTATACGATCAACGATGGTTGGGCGGTCAAGGTGTTGCTGATCTCGCCGTTCATCGTCGATTGCACCGGTAACCTGTTTCGCGTGGTTGTGCTCAGTCCCATGGTGTGGCGCGATCGCGTGGGCTTGTCGCAGGAGATGCGCGAGTACGCAAAGCCTGTCGCTATCGTCAGTGTGCTGGGCCCGTTGGGCTACATCCTTGTGCTTTACGCCATGCGTATCGCGCCGATCAGCCATATAGCTCCGGCGCGCGAGCTGGCGACACTGATCGGGACTTACTTCGGAGCCCGCCTGCTGAAGGAGCGCGCCGCGCCTTCAAGGATCGTCGGCGCGCTGTGTATTGTTGCGGGGGTCGTGGGTTTGGCGTTGGCGGGGTGAGGAAGAAGTGACAGTAGTCACAGGAGTGACGGTAGTCACAACGGAAGTCACACGAGTGACAAGGATCACAAGGATGAGATGCTCATCTCTCTCGTCACTCTTAGATTGTCACCTCTGTCGTCACCCCTGTGACTCCTGTCACTCCTGTCACTCCTGTCACTTTGTTCTTCTCAAAACGCACTCTTGATCGTTCCGCCATCCACGCGCAGTGCAGCGCCGGTGACTGCGGACGCCAGGGGGCTGGCGACGTAGGCGACCAGGGAGGCGACTTCTTCGGGGGTGGCGAAGCGCTTGATCAGGGAGGTCGGGCGTACCTTCTGGAAGAATTCGGTTTCGAACTGGCTGAAGGACATTCCTGAGGACTTCGCGAGTGCATCCACGAAGTCGTTCACGCCACGCGATTGCGTCGGGCCGGGAAGGACACTGTTGACGGTGATGCCGGTGCCGGCGACGGATTCAGCGAGGCCACGCGACACGGCGAGCTGGGCCGTCTTGGTCATGCCGTAGTGAATCATCTCCGCCGGTATCTGCACCGCGCTTTCGCTGGAGATGAAGATGATGCGGCCCCAGTTGCGCTGCTTCATGCCAGCGAGATAGGTCCGGGACAGCCGTACGCCGCTCAATACGTTGGCTTCGAAAAATCGCATCCAGTCGGCATCGGGGATCTGCTCGAACGGTTTCGGCTCGAAGATACCGAGGTTGTTCACCAGGATATCTACGTCGGGATAAGCCTTGGCCAGCTGCTCCGCTGCCGCGGCGGTGGTCAGGTCGCCGGCAAAACCGACGACATTGCCGCCATTCGTCTTGAGTTGCGCGATCGCGGCATCCACGGCCTTTTGTGAGCGTCCATTGACGATGACGCGCGCGCCTTCGTTCGCAAGTGCCTGCGCGATCGCAAAGCCGATGCCGGCCGTGCTGCCGGAAACGAGGGCGGTCTTCTGGGTGAGTTGCAGATCCATGGGAGTTCCAGAAAATGTGTGGCGATGAATAGATACCGACACCGGGTCGAGTCGGCGAGCGCTACGCGCCTGCCGTGCAGACGATAGCAAACCGCGGCAAGTCCTGCGCGGCTACCCGGAACTTCCATTGGAGCCCTATCGTTACCTGCGCATCAATCTGCAGGAGCGCAGCAAAATGTTCACACCGTCATCTCATCGATACAGTCTGGTTGTAGGCATCGCAGCCGGCCTGATCGCAATGCCGACGGCCTTCGCCGCGGATCAAGACGGCCAGCGCTCATCCGCCAACGCCGAGCTCAAGATGATGGATACGAACCAGGACGGCAAAATCTCGGCCGTCGAGCATGCGGCCGGAGCAAGACAGATGTTTGTGCTGATGGATGCGGACAAGGATGGCAAGGTTACGGCGGCGGAGATGGACGCTGCCCATTCGAAGATGGGTGGCCACGCCGATAACAACAGGGCCGATAACAAAAGCGGTAAACAGGAGCTGTCTTCGGCGCAGAAAATCAAAGTGGTCGATACCGACGGCGACGGTGTGCTGACTGCCGCGGAACATGCATCCGGGTCGGAGAAGATGTTCGCAAGCATGGATGTCGACAAGGATGGCAGCCTGACCGCCGCAGAAATCCAGTCTGGCCACGAGGCCTTGATGCGCGCCAAAAGCCAATAGCAAGAGCTAGTAACAAGGCAGTCACAAGCGGGCGCGATCGCTCGGGCAGGGTAGGCCAAGCGGAGTCTGGATTCTGCGTGCCGCAACCAGCGTCATGGACTGGCTACAATGGGCGCAACGAATGGCTCAGCCGAGCCGCTTACCTTCGATGCACCATGAACGAGATGGAACTTCCCGATCCTTTGCTGGTGATGGCGCTGCCCATCGAGAGCCAGGGCCTTTTCGCACGAGCGGGCATCCCGGTCCTTTATACGGGCATCGGCAAGATCAACGCGACGTACGTGCTCACGCGCAAGCTGGCTGAGTATCGCCATGCGGGGCGGCCGTTGCCGCTGGTCGTCAACTTCGGCACAACGGGCAGCCACTGTTTTGATACGGGCACCGTGGTCGCATGTCATCAGTTCATTCAGCGTGATATGGACGTCACCGGCATGGGTTTCGAGCTGGGCGTGACGCCGTTCGATACGTTGCCGTCGACGCTGGAGTTTCCTAACGTCTTCCCGGCGCTACCCAGCGTGAAGTGCGGTAGCGGCGACGGCTTCGTCACCACCGGGCTTGCGGCCCAATGCGAGGTCATCGATATGGAGGCTTATGCGCTGGCCAAAGTGTGCCGACTGGAAGGTGCGCTCTTCGCTTGTGCGAAGTACGTGACGGACGGCGCGAACCACAGCGCGGCCAACGACTGGCACAGCAATTTGCCGCGTGCCGCGGAAGCATTCCTTGCGCTTTACGACGATGTCAGGGGATTGCCTCGAACTCCATGATCCAGTTGGTTTCCCAGCTCTTGCCGCTATCCGCGGAGAATGCCTGTTCCCATCGCGGTGCTCGGGGCGATGAGCCGGGTGTGCCTTTGATCCAGACGAAACGCACCTTCACTGGCTTGCCATCATCGACGTCGTCCCCGAAGAACTCGCCGCGATCGCCATCGAACCTGCCGTGCACCGGCGGGAACAGCTTGCCGGTGTGGCTATTGATCCAGTAGATCGACCAGTGCTGCTGTTCGACATCGAACAACCGCAATGTCAGTCCAGAGAAGCCACGGCTGGGCATGGCTATTTCCTCTACGTTGGCAACACCGTCCAGGAATCTGCGACAGGTGGATTCTGCTGTGAATACGTCCCAGTCTTCGCTGCGCACGAAGCGCTGTCGCAGCCGACGGTTGGTCACCCGCCACTTGCCCATCAGGAAGTCGAAGTCGGCCGGACCCTGAGTACCGGTGCTGTCATCTTTCATCGAGCTCTCCTTCATGGGTGCATTGGCGTAAGCGAAGGACTCAAACTCCGGTGCGTTGTTTGCCGCTGTTCAGTACGACCAGTGCTATGCCGCCAAGGATTACCGCCGAGGCGATCAGCAGGCGCAGCGTTAATGCTTCGCCGAGGAAAAGCACGCCGGCAGCAGCAGTCATCACCGGTACGCTGAGCTGGATCGCAGCGGCACTGGTTGCCCGTAACGACGGTAACGCTGTGTACCAGATGGCGTATCCGAGAGCAGACGTTATCGCTCCGGATGCCACTGCATATGCCACACCGGCGTAGTCGATACGGATCCACCGCATTGCCGCCAGGCTCAACGCCATTGCAAACGGAACGGCACGCATGAAGTTTCCGGCCGTGACACCGATCGGATCGCCGGCGCGTTTGCCGCGCAGCGAATAGATGCCCCACGCGACTCCTGCAGCCAGCATCAACAGCGAACCACTCAGTGGTGGCGCTGAGATGCCAGGCAACAGCAGGCCAGCCAATCCGCACAATGCTGAAACTAGTCCGGCGATCTGGACTGCGTGCAAGCGCTCTCCAGACCACAGCCCGTAGCCGATCATGGTGGCTTGCACCGCGCCGAAGAGCAGGAGCGCGCCCGTGCCGGCGGCGAGACTTACATACGCAAAGGAAAACGCGATCGCGTAGATGAATAGTGCGAGTGCCGATACCCAGCTGCCCGTCGCCGCAACCTTGCCGCCGCGCATTCGGAAAATAACCAGGAGAACGATCGCGCCCGCGGCGATGCGTACCGAAGTGAACGTCGCGGGATCGATGCTGGTGTATTTAAGTGCGGCGCGACACAGCAGCGAGTTTCCGGCGAATGCGAACAAGGCCAGTACGGCAAATAACAGGATCTGTGTGCGACCGCGAGTGCGATGTACGGATTGTTGTTCTGAGCTGGAGGGCATTCGCGTGTCGCTTCCTCGCCGATAAGGGCGGCAGCATGATGCCACTGCAGCAGGTGGCTGAGCGATGTCTTTATCGCGTGCCATCACGCCTGCTCACTCATGAAGCTGAGATTAAATCTGTATACAAGCGATTCTTGCGACGTCGGACAACGGTTCACCGGCACTGGCAGGCGGCTCACCGATTCTCTGCTGCCCGCTGCAACCTTTTTCTCTACTGTCGCATCTGAACCTGTGAACGCCGCAATAACGCGGCATTGCAGATGAAACAGGAGATAGCCATGTTCGCCTTGACCGAGATCGGCCGTAGTACTCAGCGCACCGTTTGCCTGCTGTCGTCGGCTGCCATCGTCGCCGTAATGCTGTTGGTAGGCGCCCTCGCAGCGCAGCCCGCGCTGCATGACGGCTACTCGGTGACGGTCACGCAGCTGCAATAGCGATTGCCCCCTGCCGGCGTTGCGATTGCACGGGCGCCGGCAGCCTTGGCTGCGATGTCTTTCGTAGCGCCCTCCATGTGGCTGCCGAAAGTTGATCCGCTGCCAGGTCGGCAGCCTCGCATTGCAATGCCTCAATAACTTCATTATTGTGGAAGTTATGAGGAAGCGCGAATACCTTGGCCAGCTCGAGCTCATGGTGCTGTTCGCCGTAATGCGTCGCGACGCGTATGGAGTAGTGATATGTCGCGATATAGCGGAGAAGAGCGGACGTGAGGTCGCACTCGCCAGTGTCTATGCGGCGTTGGAGCGCCTGGAACGCAAGGGACTTGTAACATCGTCGCGTGGCGAGCCGACTGCCGAGCGTGGCGGCAAAGCGCGCACCTATTTCAAACCTACCGCCGCCGGGGTCAAAGAGGCGCGCGATGCACATGGAACGCTTATGCGACTGTGCCGCGGTCTGCCGTCCCTGAAGGTTGAACCAGCATGAACACACGCGTTCCGCCGCCAGTTGCGATGTGGCTCCTGCAGCGTCTGGGTCCGGCTTATCAAAGCGAAGCGCTGGCGGGCGATCTCATAGAGCAGTACCAGTACGGACGCAGCGGGCTGTGGTGCTGGAGGCAAGTCATCGCTGCGATTTTCTCTGCCCAGGTGCATTCCATGCGCAGGGCACTATCGAAATCAGCGGTTCGACTCGCGCTGCGAGTGCTTACGGAAGCTGTCGCGGTGGTGGCGCTTGTTTCGCTCCTCGATCAATCACGTCGCGTGCACTCGCTCCAGGAAGCAATCAGTCCGGCTTTCGGCATTACGTTGATTGCGCTGCTGTGCGCTGCAACGATCGGCTTGCGCAAGTTGTTCAGAGGCGGAAGGTCCGCACGTAAGCGGGTGGCCATCAAGGGTCTGATCGGTGTGTTTGCGGTAACCGCGCTGAGTGCCGGGACGCTGACGTGGGCCGGCACCCTCAACAAGAGTCAATGCGGCACTCAGGCCTGTGTCTGCCAGAAGAACGTTCCGTCGCTAGCGACTTACTGACTACCCGATACGGTCCGCCATGAATTTCGATCTCTCCGCCCTGTTGCTCGTGGCGCTGGTTGTTGCCGGCGCGATCATCGCCATCGATACGGCCCGGCGCAAAGCCGCACGCGGTCGGTCCGGGGAGGGTGCGGATGTAAAGGAATCGGTGCTCGGCAGTTACGCGCGTTCCTACTTCCCCGTCATCCTGATCGTGCTGCTCATCCGTGCTTTCCTGATCGAGCCGTTTCGTATTCCCTCGGACTCCATGATGCCGGGCCTGGTGGACGGGGATTTCATCTTCGTGAACAAATTCTCCTATGGCCTACGACTGCCGCTGCTCAATACGAAATTCGTCTCGATCGGCGATCCGCAGCGCGGCGATGTGATCGTGTTCCGCTCGCCGGCCGATCCTTCGATCAACCTGATCAAGCGGCTGGTCGGATTGCCCGGCGATCACGTCGAGGTGCATGACAATCGTGTCGTCATCAACGGCAAGCCGATTGCGTTGCAGGCCGACGGCAGTTATCCGGGAGGCTATCGTTTCGCGGCTGCCGAACTGGGTATCGAACACTTCGGCGACAGCCAGCACATAGTGATGTTCGCGGACGCGCATTCTGCCACCGACTTCGATGGAGTCGTGCCGGCCGGTCACTACTTCTTCATGGGCGACAATCGCAACGACAGCGAAGACAGTCGTTTTCCACGGGTGGGCTTCGTGCCGCAAGACAACCTGATCGGACATGCCGTGCGCATCTGGATGAACTGGCGCATTCCGGGCTGGCCGGACTGGCAGCGCGTCGGGTTGCGCATTCAATAAGTCCCGCGCGCAACACGAGATCGCATGACTCCTACGCGGCGCTCTGCTCTCTGGAAAACCTGCGGATGGTCTGCGGCGGATGTCCAAGCGTGCGCAGGAAGGCGCGGCGCATGCGTTCCGGATCGATGAAACCCGTTTCTCTGGCGACAACGGCCAGGGAATGATTGCCCGCATCGATCAATGAGCGCGCGGCCTCTACGCGCAGGCTTTCGATGGCGTGGGCCGGGGACTGCCCGGTCTCCGCTTTGAAAGCCCTGCTGAACTGACGCGGGCTCAGGTTCGCAACCCCCGCCAGGTCCTCCACCGACAGCGGCTGGTGCAGATGCGCTTTCGCGTAAGCCAGCGTGGTCTGTATCCGATCGGATTTCGGCTCCAGCTCCAGCAGGGCTGAAAATTGCGATTGCCCTCCGGATCGTCGGTGATAGACGACCAGCTTCCTGGCGACTGCCCGCGACACATCGGTGCCCAGGTCCGCTTCGACGAGGGCGAGCACCAGGTCGATGCCCGCGGTCATGCCAGCCGACGTCCATAGCAAACCGTCGTTGATGAAAATCCGATCCTGCTGAACCTTCACTTGCGGAAACCGAGACTGCAGTTGCGCCGCGAAATGCCAATGCGTGGTTGCCCGGTGCCCGTCGAGCAGGCCGGCCTCTGCAAGGGCGAAGGCACCAGTGCAGATGCTCGCAATACGTCGCGATGCGGCGAGGCCGTCACGCAGGAATTGGCGAACCCCTTCCGAGGACGTGGGGGCTTTGATTCCGCCAGTCATGATCAGCGTATCGAACGCGACCGAGGCGAAGCGCTTGGATTCGACCGCAACGCCTGACGAGCTGGCAACGGCACCGCCCAACTCCGATAGCAGCTCGACGCTGTAGATGGACTTCCCAACCTGGTCATTGGCCAGCTCGAAGGCAGCAATGGCAGCCAAATCAAGGATTTGAAAGCCCGGGAAGACAATGATGCCGATGCGTTTCATGATGTCCGAAAACGAGGGGTATAAGACATTTGAGACGTAACCTTACGTGACATTCTGCCTCCCAGCAAGACCGTACGGTCTTTCAACAGCAGCCACCGATATCCGCTACCGATGGCCTGAACTTGAACCTACCGGGAGAGATGAAATGACCAAACAGACGAACCGAGGCACCGCGCTGATTACCGGTGCTTCTTCAGGCCTGGGCGCGGTTTACGCGGACCGGCTCGCACGCCGGGGCTACGACCTGATTCTCGTTGCGCGTCGGCAGGATCGGCTCGCCACCGTGGCTGAGCGTCTCGCCGCCGAAACCGGACGCAACATCGAGGTGTTCGCGGCAGATCTCTCGGTGCGAGCGGATCTGTTGCGGATCGAGCAGCGGCTGCAGTCGGATCCGAGCATCACCATGCTGGTGAACAACGCTGGCTTTGGCGCGGCGACCCCACTCGTGGATTCGGATCCCGATCACCTCGAATCGATGATCCAGTTGAATGTGATTGCGCTGACCCGCCTCGCCCGAGCGGTGGCTCCCGCTTTCGTGCGTCGCGGCACCGGCGCCATCGTCAATATTGCGTCCATCGTCGCGCTGGCTCCGGAGTTGTTGAACGGGACCTACAGCGGTACCAAAGCGTATGTCGTCAACTTCACCCAGTCCCTGCATCACGAGCTAAGCACCAAGGGTGTCCAGGTTCAGGCAGTGCTTCCGGGTGCGACACGTACAGAGTTCTGGGATGTTGTAGGCGTGCCGGTGCACGATCTGCCGAAGGACATCGTGATGCCGGCTGAAGAAATGGTGGACGCCGCGTTGACCGGGCTCGATCAGCGGGAGCTGATCACCATTCCGTCGCTGGCTAACTCAAGCGACTGGGATGCTCTCAACCAGGCACGGCTGGCGCTTGCTCCAAATCTGTCGCGTAGTCAGGCTGCGGATCGATACAAACACTGAGGTGAGCTTCGGGCTCATGGTTCGAGCTTATAGGCGTTACCCATGTAGCTGTCGCGAAAGACCCGCCGCATCGAGCTGATCGATGCGGTGGGTCACGTGTTCTAGGTGCGGTTGTCCGTACTCAGGCTTCGTACTGAAACGTATTCGTAGCGATGCCGCGCCGAACGCGTGCTTATGCCTGTTGAGCGCAGCGAGCCAGGGTCTCGCGCAATTCATGCAGGCGCGGTGGCTTGCTGAGGATGTGATCCACCTGAGGCAGTCGCTCGTCATCGGCCAGCAGGCGCTGACCCCAGCCGGTCAGCAGGACGACAGGTGTCCGCGGAGCTGCAGCACGTACGCTCTGGGCCACCTTGCGGCCATCGACGTAGGGCATGCCGAGATCCGTGATCACCACTTCGAACGGTTCCTGCTGCTGTTGGGCTGCGAGGAAGGCATCGATGCCCGCTTGGCCACCGTGCGTTGCTGTTACCTGATGGCCGTCGCTCTGCAGTGTGTCGCGCAAAGATTGCAGCAATACTGCATCGTCATCGACGATCAGAATTCGTAACGGCCGGGCTGGCGCCGCTGACGCCGACAAACGCACCGTCGACGCCGGCGTTGGCGCGCGAACCGGGAAAACGACCCGAATTGTGGTCCCACAGCCGCGTTCGCTGTCGATCTCGAGCTCCGCGCCGTGGCGCTCCGCCATGCCATAGACCATAGCCAGTCCCAACCCGGTGCCGCGCTCGCCCTTGGTAGTGAAGAATGGTTCCAGGCAACGCCGCCGCGTTTCTTCATCCATGCCCGTGCCGCTGTCCTTCACCTCCAGCCGCACACGCTGTGCTTCAGCGCCAGTGATCGTGAGTTCGGTTATCTGCTCAGTGCGTATCGCAAGCGTTCCACCTTCGGGCATCGCGTCGACCGCATTGAAGATGAGGTTGGTCAGCGCATCGCGAATTTCGCTCTCCGATCCCATGATGTCCGAGAGCTGCGCGCTGAGGTCGGTTTTCAGCTCGATCATGACGCCGCGCTGCTGGGCCTGGTCGTTCCAGCGCGCTCGCGTCAGATCGGTGACCTGGTCGACGAGCTGATTCAGCGCAACCGTAGTCACGTGCGGTTCCGCATCGCGGGGACGATAGAATTCGCGCATGCGCGCTACTGTCTCTGCCACGTCGTCGATCGCGCGCTGGATGGTCGTCAGGTAACCGCGTGCGCGCGGACTCAGGTTCGGCTCGGTCTCCAGCAGCGACTCCGTATAGAGGGAAATCGGCGAGACCGCATTGTTGATGTCATGCGCGACGCCGCTTGCCATCTGTCCCAGCGCACGCAAGCGTTCCTGCTGCATGACGGCTTGCTGCGTGCGACGCAAATCGTCATAGGCAGTTTGCAGCGCGCCATAGAGTTGCGCCTGATGGGCCGCTAGTGCGACATGCTCGCTCAACCGTCGCAGGAACTCGCATTCATCGCCGTTGAAGCTGCTTGGTTCGTGCCGGGTAGCCAGCAACACACCGAAGACTTTGTTCTCCACCACCAGCGGTGCAGCCACGACCGAGCGCAACCCGGCATCCGCGAGGTGGCGCAGCAGTCTTGAACGGGTCGCGCTGATGTCAGGCATGTACTCGAGCTGACCTTGCAGGCAACGCGACAGGCCGTCGTGCATGACGTCCATGTTTTCCGGCTCCGCAGCGGCCAGCTCCAGTGCGAGCGAGGGGTTCTTGATTCCCGCGCTGCTGAGGCTCAGCGTTCCGCGTGCGGCGTCGTACAGGCAGACGCAGCCGAAGTCGATCGGCAGATGGTCCTCCAGGCGCAGCACCACCACCTGGAAAATGCTGTACAGATCCTGGCGCTCGCCGATGGCCTGCGTAATGCTGTTGAGCAGGTCGCCGCGCACCAGCTGGGTCTGCAGCTTCTGTTCGGAGCGCTTGAAGTCCTCGAAGTCCGTGTTCGAGCCGAACCACTTGGCGATCCGTCCCGCCGTATCGCGCAACGCAATGGCGCGACTCTTGAACCAGCGATAGGTGCCATCCTCGCGCAGGATGCGAAATTCGACGTCGTAGTCGCCACCGCGCACGATGGTCTTCGCCCACTCCGTTTGCGCGCGTTGGCGATCCTCGGGATGTAGTTGTCCTATCCAGCCATAGCCGAGTTGTTCTTCCGCCGGGCATCCGGTGTATTCGATCCATTGCGGGTTGACGTAGTCGCAACGTCCATCCGGTTCGCACGTCCACACCAGTTGTGGCAACGACTCGGCCAGGGTCTGAAAACGCTGCTGGCTGCCGCGCAGCGCTTCATTGCTCTGTTCCAGTTCCTGAGTGCGCAGCAGAACCCGGTCTTCCAGGTCGCGCGTCAGCCGCTGCAGCTCGGAGTTGGTCTGTCGCAGCGTGTCCTGCGTCGATGTCAGCTCCTTGTTTCGCTGCATCGCCGCTTCGTAGGTCGACAGCAGCAGGTTGAGGATCTGCAGACGATCGGCTGTGATGAAGTGCTTCTCGCCGTTGAAGAAGATCTCCAGGCCCATGCCCGGCTGCTCGCTCTGGCGCATCTCCCGATTGAGCAGCACGAACTGCACCCGCCCGAGCAGGTAGTTCTCGTCGTAAGGCTTGAGAATGAAGTGGTCGGCACGACACTCCAGTCCGCGGATCACATCCTGCGGATCGGACAGCGTGGTGACCAATATGACCGGCACATCGCTGAGCTGCGCATCGTTCTTGATCCGCTTGCACAGCTCGTAACCATCCATCTCCGGCATGACGACGTCGCTGATTACGACCGTTGGTTTGCGGCGGTGCGCGGCCTCCAGCGCAAGATGGCCGTTGACGGCAACCGTGACGCGATAGCCCCTCTGTTCGAGGATGTGCTGCAATCGCTGTGCTTGGGTCGGGCTGTCCTCGGCGATCAGGATGTGTGTCGAAGCATGCGGCTGCAGGCCGGTGATAGTCATAATCGAAGTCCTCTGGCGGCGGCCCTGCTGTTCACTACGGCAAGCAGGCCATCCGCAATCCTGTCCGCTGGCAAGACGCGGTTGGCGCCTCCCAATGCGATCGCTTCTCCAGGCATGCCATGTACGACGGAGCTGGCTTGATCCTGGGCAATCGTCTCCGCTCCCGTATCTCTCATCAGTTTCAATTCAGCGGCGCCATCTTTGCCCATGCCGGTGAGCAGTACGCCCACGGCCGCCGCGCCGCAGTTCTGCGCCAGCGAGCGAAACAAATACGAGACAGCCGGTCGCACGCCGTTCTCCTGCGCCTGGCGCGACAGGATCATGACGCTCGCAGTGTTCACGCCCAGGTGAAAATCATCCGGAGCAAGGTATGCATGTCCGGGCAGCGGCAACATGCCGTGCACAGCGACGTGGACGTGCAATCCGGTCGTCTGGTTCAACCATTCGACCAGCCCCGGCAGAAAGCCCTGCGCGATGTGCTGCACGATCAGCAAGGGCACGGTGAAGTCTTTGGGCAGACTGGCGAGTATCGACTGCAGGACCGGCGGTCCGCCGGTGGATGCGCCGATGCCGATCAGCCTGACACGAGGGCCTGGCGATGGGCTTCGCAGTTGCGGTGTCGTTGTACGCGATGTGGGAGCGGGCACTGAGCGCAGTCGTGGCCAGCGCCGCACGACTTTGACTTCAGACATCAGGCGGATGGTCTGCAGCAGGTTCTGCGACAGCGCTTCGAAATCCGCGTGTTCGCGCGATACGGGTTTGGCCAGGCAAGCGACCGCTCCGGCTTCCATCGAGCGAAACGTCGTGGCGACTGCGGCAGGGTCGGTCGTGGCGGTGCAGATGACGATCGGTACGGGCTGCGTTTCCATGATCACGCGTGTCGCCTCGAAGCCGTCGAGCCGTGGCATGTGGATGTCCATCAGCACGACGTCTGGCTTCTCGGTCTGCATGAATTCGACCGCGGCCTGGCCGTCCTCGACCGCGCCCAGCACCACGATCTGCGGATCGGATTCGAGCAGATGCACGAGCAGCATGCGCGTGACCGCGGAGTCGTCCGCTACCAGGACCTTGATAGTGCGATTGGTCATGCGCGGTACATTCAGATCAGGCGCCGCACTGCTTCCAGCAGGTTGCTCTGATCGAAACTGCTCTTGACCAGGTAGGCGTTGGCGCCGACGTCGATGCCGCGCTCGCGATCCTCGCGGGTCTCCAGGGCGGTAACGAGGATGACGGGCAGCTCCGCGAATTTCCGGTCGGCACGCACCCTGGCGGTCAGGTCGAAACCGTTGAGTCGCGGCATTTCCACATCCGAGACCAGCAAGTCGAATTGTCCAGTGCGCAGCGTGGTGAGTGCGTCGAGCCCGTCGACTGCTGTCGTGACCACATAACCCGCCGATTCGAGGATTCCCTTGAGCAGCAGGCGGGAGGTAATGGAGTCCTCGGAGAGGAGGATCGATTTGGCCGCGACGCTGGCTGCAGGCATGCGGGTCATCGCCTGCATCGACGCACCGGCCTTCCTCGCGCTCTTGAGCAGATCGGCCACATTCAGAACCGGCGCGACCTCGCCGGAGCCGAGCACCGTGGCGCCGGCAATATTGCGCACGCGTAGCAGCGGCTTGCTGAATTGCTTGATCAGGATTTCCTGCTCATCCAGCACGGCATCCACGGCCAGCGCCATGCGATGTTCACCCGTGCCCAGAATGATTGCGGGTGTAGCGCCGGCAGGTTCCGCGGGCGCTTGCGCTGCAGTGAGATGCAGTACGTCAGCGAGACGGGCGAGCGCCACGGCACGCCCATTCAGCGCCAGCGTTTCGCGACCTTCGACGGTTTGTACATCTTCGGGTTTGAAACGCACCACGCGCTCCACTTCGGCGGTGGGCAGCGCAAACACCTGGTTCGCAACATCGATGAGGATGCCGCGAAACGTCGCCAGCGTCACCGGCAGAAAAATGCGGATGGTGGTGCCCGCACCGGCCACGCTGTCGACCGTCACGCGGCCGCCGAGCTTCTCGGTCTTCTCGCGCACGATCGCCAGGCCGAGGCCGCGACCGGACAGTTGCGTGACGATCGGGCTGGTGGAGATGTCCGGTTCGAAGATCAGTGCGAGCGCTTCGGCCGTGCCGATCTGGCCCGCTGCATCGGCCGCAAGCAGTCCACGTTTGGCGGCAGCGGCTTTGAGCCGTTCGACATCGATGCCAGCGCCGTCGTCGGACACCAGGATGTGCACCTGGTCGCCATTGGCAATGGACACATCCAGGGCAATTCGCGCGCGCGCAGGCTTGCCCTTTTCCTGGCGTCGCTCCGGCGTCTCGATGCCGTGATCGACGCAGTTGCGCAGCAGATGGATCAACGGATCCTTCAGCTCTTCGAGAATGCGCTTGTCGATCTCGACTTCTTCGCCGCGCACAACCAGCTCGGCCTGCTTGCCTTGATCGCGGCACAGATCGCGTACCAATTTTGGAAATAGCGCGCCCAACGTGGCGAACGGCAGCATGCGCAGTTTCTTGGAGTCCGCCAGCAGGTCGTCCACCAGCTTGCCGACCGTCAGGCGGTCCTGTTCGGCAGCCCGGCGCAGCGATGCGACCTTGCTCTCCAGCGAGCGCACATAGTCATGGCTCCACTCGAAGAACTCAGCCAGGCCTGCCTGTCCGGGCTGTGTTCGCAACTTACGTGCCTGCGGCTGGAATTTGATCCATTGCCGGCGCCAGGGCTCGAACTGACCCAACAGCGCGCCGAGCTCGATAGCGCGCTGGCTGGCGGCGAGCTTCGCCGTCAGCATTTCCTCGGCTTCCAGCAGGCTCGCGTCGAGTTTGGCAACCGTGATGCGTACGGTATCGGCGGCGGCAGTCTTCTCGGCTGTGTTCGCTGCAGCTGGCCGAGTTGTCGGCTCCGTGTCGCCCTGAACGGACGTCTGATCCGATGGCGCCGCAGCGTTAGCCGATACCGCGTCCAACATTCGATGTGCCGCATCCAGCGCCTGCGGTGTCGGTACTTCCTTGCCGCTCTTCCATGCAGCAAAGACTTCCTCCAGCGACTGGCAAAGCGATTCGATCTGCAGCAGATTCACGGCGCGCGCCGCGCCCTTGAGGCTGTGTGCCGCGCGGAACACCTTCTCGATGGTGGTGCGCTGTGCATCGGGCCCCGGAGCATTCTCAAGCTCCAGCAGTCCCGTCGCGATCATCTGCAGATGCTCTTCCGCTTCGACTTTGAAAGTCGCGCGCAGCGTGCGCAGAAATTCGTCTTCCCGTGGGCTCATGACTATGCGGATCGATTCAGGTACGTGCGCTGCCCGTTACACCGAGTAACGCTCGACCATCTGCCTGACCCGGCGACCGAGCTCATCGAGGTTGCGTGCCGAAGTCTCCAGCTGCTTGGCGCTCGCCACGTTCTGCGTGCTTACCTGCCGGATGTTCTCCATCGCCGCCGCTACCTGGTCCATGCCAACCAACTGCTGCTGGCTCGAAGCGGCGATCTGGGTCGCCGCATTGGCGGCTTCGCTGATGCTGCCCGTGAGGGCCTGGATCGATTCGCCCGCTGCCTGCGTGTGTTGCGCGCCGGCTTCCACCGCTTTGGTTCCCTGCTCGGTGGCCATCACTGCTGCTGTTGTCGCCTTCTGGATATCTATAAGAAGCGTGCGTACCTGGCCGGTCGCCTGGCGTGATTGTTCGGCGAGGCTCTTGACCTCCTGCGCCACGACCCCGAACCCCTTGCCGAACTCGCCGGCCTTCGCCGCTTCGATGGCTGCGTTGACAGCCAGCAGGTTCGATTGCGCCGCCAGGTCTTCCACGGTTGCGATGATCTGGCCGACCGCCTGGCCCTGTTCGCTCAGGCGTCGCATGCTCTCGGCAATGGCTTCCATCTGTCCGCCGATGCGGTCCATGCCGGAAATCACATCTTCCGCCGCCTTGCGGCCGCCCTGAGAGATGTGCGCCGCCTTCTGCGCGTTGTCGGACACGGCCCTGGATTTCTGGGTCGCGACCTGCGCGGTCTGGCGCACTTCTTCCACGGTTGCCGTGGTCTCGCTCACGGCGGTGGCCGATTCGCTGGCGCCAGCGGCGAGCTGCGCAGTCGAAGCGACGATCTCGCTGGCGGCCGAACCCAGCACCGTCGAGCTTTCCACCAGTCCGCTGATCTGCTGGCGCAGGTCGGCAGTCATGCGCGCGAACGCTTGTCCAAGCGCGTCCTTGTCGGACTGCGGATTGACAGTGTTGCGCAGATCACCGGCGGCGATCTGTTCGGCGGCGCCGGCCATCTGGCGCAGGAAATGCGTCATGCGCTCGAAAGCACGCGCCAGTGCGCCGACTTCGTCGGTACGATCGTCCGTGGTCGGGGTCGCGCTCAGGTCGCCAAGGGAAATGCGTTCGGCGACGCCGGTAAGCTGTTGCAGAGGGCCCGAGATATTACGAGTAATGAGAAAGCCGCCCAGGGCCGCCAGGGCCGCTGCGACGAGCGTTCCAATCACGATAGTCAGCCTCGTGTTGCGCACCTGGGCGTCGGTAGCGGCGTCGCGTTCTGCAAGTAGCTTGGTCTCTTCATTCTTCATTTCTGCGGTGAGATCGGCAATGTCGCCACTCAGTGCGATGCCGGCACCGACCTTGATGAGTGTCAGTGCGGCGTCCATGCCGTCCTTGCGACGTACTTCGAGCGTTTGCGCGGCGGCTGCCAGCCGGTCCTTTAGCAACGCTTCCAGCCGGTCCACGCGGCTTTGCTGGCGTGGGTTGTCCTCGGTCAGGTTGCGAACCCCGCGGATCGCGACGGCGATCCTGTCCAGCGAGCCGCGATATGGCTCGATGTAGCTTTCATCGCCCGTCAGGATGAAGTTGCGCTGTGAGATTTCGACCTCCCGCAGCGCGATTGTCGACTGATCGAGCTGACCCAGCACCTGGTAGGTGTGCTCACGCAGGTCCGAGGCTGTGACCAGGTCCGTCGTGCTGTTGTAGGAAATCACGCTGACGACCGCGAAGATCGCCAGCGCTGCGCCGAAGCCGACGCTCAATTTGGTTCCGACATTCCACTTCATGAGTCCCGCTCTCCGCTGATTGTTGTTGGCCTGGCCATAGGCGTCAGTAATGTCGTTGGGGCATGCGCGCCGGCCCATCGGACCGGCATCTGGCAGTCGTCATTGTCGTGCAGCCGCTTCACGCATCCGCTTCTTCCTGGATGAGGATCTTCGGATCCGCAAGCACATGGCCGAGATCGAGCACCACCAGGCGCTCATCCGTCACGCCCTTCAGGTAATGGGCGCGAATGCCGGTCAGTGTAGGCAGCGAGGGCTGCAGACGATCCACCGACAAGCTGCGTACACCCACGACCACGTCGGCGAGCAAACCGAGTTCCACTTCGTTATCGCGCACGAAGATAATGCGATGCAGATCGGTCAGGCCCTGCTCGGGCAGGTCGAAGAATTTCTTGAGATCGAACACCGGCAGGATCCGGCCACGGATGTTGACGATACCCAGCATGAACGGCGGCGTGCCGGGCAGCGCCGTCAGCTCGCGCAGCGGGTGCACTTCCTGTACGTACCGCGTTTCGATCGCATAACGTTCCTGCGCCAGGCTGAACTCGACCAGTTCGAGCATCGATTCCGGCGCGGGCGTGCTCTGTGGCATCTGCGCCAGCGCCTTGGCGCGGGCACGCAAAACGCTTTGCGGGTCGTCTGCAGCGCTTTTCATGATGCGGCTTCCAGCGCGAGTAACGATGTCAGGATTTCCCGCAGGCGGCCCGCGGTAAGTCCTTCGGATTCAGGCAGCAAGTCCTCGGGCTCGCACTTGTCCAGCAACGACAGCGCGTTGGCGAAATGACGGCCGGACTGTAGCGGTTTGCCAGTGCTGCGCGCCAGGTTGCCAAGGCCGACGTGGGCCAGTACGAAGTCGGGGTTCAGATAGAGCGCCTGCTGCAGCGAGCGATGCGCTTGCTGCGCATCGCCCAGCTCCTGAAGGATCACGGCGTGCAGATAGCGGCCAGTCGGATCGAGCGGATCGCTTGCAATCCAGCGTTCGCACCACGACCGTGCTTCCTTGAGCTTGCCCTGATTGGCGAAAGCGCGGGCGAGCATGGCAAACGTCTGCGGCTCGCCTGTTGCATTCGACTCCAACGCCCGCAGCAGCAGCTCTGCTGCCTCTGCGTAGCGTCCGTCCTTGTAAGCGCTGGCGGCAATCGTTCGTGCAGTTGATTGCACGCTCTCTGGCGCGGCTTGCGTCGGTGCCGTTGCGGACGCCGGAATCTCCGCTGCTGTCGCGGGTTGTTTCAGCGGCTGCTGCTTTAACCATGACGCGAAAGGCTCGACCGAAGCTGGCGCGCCGCGCGTCATGGTTGGCGCGGGATCGATCGATTGCGTCGCCCATGATTTCACGGGCTCGACGGCGGCAGCGCTGCGCTTCTGGTAGAGCAACGCGCCGGACAGGTTCACCTGGGTAAAACCCGAGAACAGGGAATGCGAGCCTTCGCTGGGACTGACGATCAGCCAGCCGCCATCGAGCAGCACGCGATGCAGGTTGTCCACGACCTTGCGCGCCTGCTCCGGTGTGAAATACATGAGCACGTTGCGACAGAAAATGATGTCCATCGCATGCGCTTCGGTCGCAAGCGAAGGCAGGATGTCCTCCGCGAGGTTCAGCGGCATGAAGGTCACGCGCTCCTTGATCTGCGGGAGCAGGGCGAAGCGTCCTTCCGGCGTGCGCGTGAAATAGCGGCTCTTGAACGCATCCGGCGAATCGCGAAACGACCACTCTCCGTAGATTCCCGCCGCGGCCTTTTGCAGGAAGCGCTCATTGATATCGGTCGCGAGAATGGTGATGCGCCAGTCCTTCAGGTCCGGCAGGCATTCCTGCAGCAGGATGGAGAGCGAGTACGCTTCCTCACCCGTGCAGCATGCGGCGCTCCAGAGCCGCAAATGCCGATCCTGGCCGCGACGACGGACCAGTTCCGGGAGGATGGTTGCCGTCAGCGCATCGAAGGCTTTGCGCTCACGGAAGAAATAGGTCTCACCGATGGTGAGGTGACCTGCCAGCGTCTGCAGCTGCGGGCGGGTCAGTCCGGTGGACAGCAACCAGCCGGCGCATGCGGACGCATCTTCAAAACCAAACTCAGTCGCGGCGCCGACCAATCCCCGTTGCAGGTCGGCATAGCGCTCGGGCGGAAAGTGCAGTCCGATCCGGCGCGCGATGAGGTCGCTCAGTTGTTGCCACGGCACATTCGCCGTCAACTCAGTCTGCATGCGCAGCCCCTGCGATCAGGGCTTGTTCGAGAGCCTCGGTTTCATCGGCAGTGAGGAACTGTTCCAGGTCGTGGATCAGCACCAGGCCGTCGTCGAGCCGGATGACGCCATGGATGTGCTCGACGCCGGCTGTGAGCGCGGCAGCCTGGACGATGGCGCTCGCTGGGCGTTCGATCACGCCTTCCGCTGCGTCGATGACCAGCGCCACGCGCCCGTGAGTCGTGGTTGCTATCGACAACTGGTCCTCGAGGCCGATCGGGCGTTCGGGCAGGCGAAATCTGCGGCGCATATTGAACACCGGCAGCACGCTGCCCTCGACATCGATCACACCGTGCACTATGGCAGGTGCCTTTGGTAATGGTGTGATGGCGACTGCGCGCACGATGCGTTCCACCGTTGCGAGCGGCAGCGCATAGCGCTGTTCATCCAGGCGAAAGACGACCAGCCGTGCGATCTCGTCAGCGCTGAATGGCGGGGCGGAGTGGGGGAGTACCGAAGTCATCGCGCGGGTTGCAAGCGGCGGCGCCCCGGCAAAACGCCCGAGGCAGTCTTGCTTCTCATTGTCGGCGCGCTGGGTTCGTCATGAATGTGGGTCGGAGAATCCGGCAGTCCTTTTGCCAGATTCTTCAACGCGGAGCAAACACTGTGTCGTCGTCTGCATCTGCAGTGCGCAGCTATCACAGAAGCAGACGCTGCATCAATACGCAAACCTCACAGCAAAGCATGTACGCTTGGTGCTTGACCTGAAGAGGATGATCTTCCGCACCGAGTTGCTAAAGCAGTGGAAGCCACCTGCTTTTTGGCTGTATGAGGGATGCGTCGCGTCGATGCACATCTCGCTTCAATCGCAGCCGCCGACCTGAGCGTTCAATAGCCCAGCAGTTCCGGCAGCCTCCGTGTTCGTCATCATTGCGGCGTTCGCTTCCCGGTGTCGGTGGTCGTGTCCGACGACGGCGCGATGTGTCGTCAGACGCCCATCGGGGGATCGGTCGTTGAGCGGATAGGGCAATCCCTGTAGGCGTTTGGTTGGCGGAAATGCAGGGCCCGGCCGGCGTTGCAAGAGCAGCAGGCCTTTTGCGCTACATCGCTTCGATGCAGTGCTTGGCGTCGAGCCCCGCCTTCGTGCATTCTTCTACCGTTGGCCAGCCGAGCATCTGAACGTGGCCTTTCGCTGCCGCCGGGTACAGGCAGGCAAGCGTTGCCGCCCGCCCGCTTCCCGCCGCCGTTTCACCTGTCGTATTTCAGTCGAATGCCCAGCAACAAGAACTTGCAGATTTCGTCGCGCGTGTCCGACGCGCCGCTGTCGCTGGAGCAGCAGCGGTTCAATTTTCTTATCGAACAGATCGAGAAGCTGCGTAAAGCTCGCGCGCAGGTGGAGGCGAGCGTTCTTCTGTATCACCAGAACGATGCGCAGAAGTTGCAGCCGCTGCGTGCGTCGCTGAAGGCCGCGTGTAGAGAGAGCGTGTTTGCCCTCGACCGGCTACTGGACCAGCCGCAATGGTCGAAGTCCGAGCGCGTCGCCCTGCGCGAGATGTTATGCGGCACGGCCGACATGCTGCTGGCAGCGAGCCCGGCGGATGCCGAACTGAAAGCAGTGTTCGATCGGCACAGCGACCGGCCTTTCGATGCCGGCAAGCAGGATGATCTCGCTCGCCTCAAGGATCAGGCGGAGGAACTCACCGGACTGGATCTCGGCGACGACGCAGGCATCCTCAGCGAAGAGGATCTCATCCAGCGCATGTACGAGCGGATGGCTGCGCAGGAAGCCGCCGCCGATGACGCAAGGGAAGCCGCCAGGGAGGAGCACCACAGAGGCAAGACCCCGACGCAGAAACGTCGTGACGACAATGCCGAACTCGCCAGGCAATCGCTGCGGGAGATCTATCGCAAGCTGGTGAGCGCGCTGCATCCCGATCGCGAGCCCGATCCGGTGCGGCGCGAGAGCAAGAACTTACTGATGCAGAAGATCAACCGTGCTTACGCGGCCAACGATCTACTGACGCTGTTCCAGACGCAATTGGAGATCGACCAGGTCGATGCCAGTCACATCGGTTCGATGAGCACACAGCGGTTGAAGCAGTACAACAAGCTGCTTGCCGAGCAGCTGGCGACCTTGAAAGTCGCCATTGCAGATATTCAGGGGGAATTCTACGAAAGTCGCGGCTTCGAGTTCGGCGGTGACCTCAGTTCGCAAAAGATCAACCAGCTGATTCGCCAGCAGGCTCGCATGGCGCGGGCTGAACTGGCGCAGCAGCAGCAATTCCTGCTGGTGCTGGCCGATAAGGCCGCGCTCAAGCGCTGGCTGAAACAGCAGCGAAGGGCGGCGCGGGATGCGGATTTCCTGGATGACGAGACGTTCTGAGTAAAACGTTGTGCGGCTATCCGCCCAAGCCGAAGTCGCACTGATTTTGGGTGGCGACGGTCTGGCTGAGAGGTAGCGACCGCAGAAGAGCGGCCGCTACCGTCAAGACTTTCTCTGTTTGCCCAGCCCCTGCGAGCTGGCACAGAGTCCTACCGCAAACTTGTTACGCCAGTGCTGTCTTGAACAAGGTTAGCATGCGACTCCATGCCTTTTCCGCCAGCGCTTCGTCATAGACCTTGGAGTCGGGCGGGCACCAGCCGTGCATCGCGGCATACACCTCGATCTCGGCAGGCACATGCGCCTTGGCGAATGCATCCTTCAACACGGTTTTCGCCTCGGGCTGACGCTTGTCGTCGTTCTCTGCGATGGCAAAGAGGAATTGCGCCTTGAGCTTGGGCACCAGCAGGTGCGGGCTGTCGGGTTTGTCCGTCACCAGGCTGCCGCCGTGGAACGAAGCGCCCGCGCCAACGCGATCCGGGAACGCGGCGGCTGTACGTACGGTGTAAGGCCCGCCCATGCAGTATCCCATCGTTCCCAATTTGCGCTTCTTGTCGACCGCCGTCTGGCCATCGAGATAGGCGACGAATGCCTTGGCATCGGTCTGCGCGGTCTGCACATTCAGCGAGCCTGCCAGCGACATCAGGGCTGCACGGGTTGCCGGGTCGTCAAAATCGGCGTGGTCGGGTGCCACCGGCGATTTCTTGGTGCGGTAGAACGGATTGACCACGAGCACCGAGTAACCTGACTCCGCCAGTCGCTTGCCCATCTGCCGGAAGGCCGGGCGCAGGCCGAAAATATCCGGCCAGATCAGCACGCCGGGATGCGTTCCCTTGGAGGGGTGCACGAAATAAGCGTCCGCAGTGCCATCGGGCGTTTTGATCTCGACCTCCGCCTCGCTGACATCGGCAGCTTCGGCGAGCCGCGGCAACGTGAACGCGAGGCCCATGCCCGCTGCCAGCGCGCCGAACCGGCGTCGCGACAGTTCGCCCGAGCGCAGTTGATAATCCATCATGTCATCAAGAGAATCGTTATCGCACATTGATCGCTTCCTCGGACCAGCAGGATTGAGTGCGGATCGACCGATCCGCGGCCACGGGAATGGTGCCCCGATTCCCCGTAGTGCCACAAGCGTGTTCTGGGCTTGTTCCCAGGTTTGTTCTTTCGGCCGATGACCGATGGCAGGGTATTGATCGTCCGGCGTTTCCAGTGGCTGCTCTCGCGGATTGAGCTTCTGCGGCGCCTGTTCAATTCGGGCGGTTCGATCTATCGTAATGTCATGCGCGATATCAATATCAGAGCGATCCTGCTCGTGACCCTGGCTGTGTTTGGCATCGATTTTTTCTCGAGCCTGCTGTTGTTCTGGGTGTTCGGTGGCCCGCCGGCAAATGCGACGGAAGAGCAGGTCAGAGTTGCTCTGGCTGAACTGTATGGGAATTCACACTATGTGATGGCGATGCTGGTCCTCGGCACGGCATCCACAGTGATTGGCGGATACCTGACTGCGCGATTGGTGCGCACTATTCCGTACTTCAACGCACTAGTGTTCGGTGTGCTCGGTGTCGTACTCGGAATTCTGATGTCTACCGATGTGCCTGCCTGGCTGCGAGTCGTAGGAAATGTGGCGACTGTTCCGGCTGCGCTCGCAGGTGCCTATCTCGGAATCCGCTGGCGACGAACGACTCTGGACCAGCGTTGAGGTTCCCGGCCATACCGGATCTGCGCCTCAGCGGGATTTTCTTATGAAGCCTCGAATCACCATCATCACCATCGGCGTCGACGATCTGGAGCGCGCACTTCGGTTCTATCGAGATGGCCTCGGTCTACGCACGGAAGGCATCGTTGGCAGGCAGTTCGAATACGGAGCCGTCGCGTTCTTCGAATTGCAGTCTGGATTGAGATTGGCAATCTGGCCGCGCAAGAGCATAGCGAATGATTCCGGATTGCCTCCGAGCAATCCAAGTCCTACTGACTTCACTCTCGGGCACAACGTGTCGTCGAAGTCCGAAGTTGACGCGGTGATGGAGCAAGCGAGAAGCGCGGGTGCCGTTATCGTGAAACCGGCGCATGACACTTTCTGGGGCGGGTACGCCGGCTACTTTCAAGATCCCGACAGGCATCTGTGGGAGATCGTGTGGAATCCGCAGCTACCAGTCGCGGATTGAGGCGTTCGTCAGTCGAGCGCTGAAAGCGCACGGCGTCAAGACCGTCGTTGAGCATCGTCCTTCCACTGCAGCATGATGCGCGCGGACCAATAGTCGCAACTGCCGCTCGAAAAGAATTGTGATCAGCACGTTCAGCGCAACAAAGCACCTCGAAGCGCAGCCTGACCGGCATCTGCGGATGACGTTGCAGGGAAAACTTATCAACATGGTTCCGGCAATCGCAGCGCAGCGATCCGCCATGAATCAGGAGGTCCACCAGCCTGCGGTGGAGGCGATCTGCGTACATGACAAGCCTGTCTACAACCATGGCAAAACTTGCGCGTCGGCTTAGGGGTTGAATTCATCGTTGAAGTGGCTTGAGCTGCATAATTCTTGCAATGAAACGGCGACGATTCCAGGTTCCCCTGAGTGATCTCCTACCGTGGTTTTGGCTAAGGTAGTATCCGCGCTCTCTTCGACGATCAGCACACGGGAATGCGGTGCCGTCGAAGTCGATGGGACGACGACTCGGCAGCTAGATCAGAGGTTCCTTAGGCATGCGATTGCGAAAAATGATTCGGGGATTGCTGGGCGCAACGCTCCTGGTGAGCGTCGCTGTGGCGCAGGTGGCGGTGGCGGCGCAGGGCGGGTTCTGGCAGTCGAAAGACTCCAAGGATAAGGACACCTATGTCAAGGTTCCGATGCCGCCGGGCGTCCAGGTGATCCTCACCGAGCTTGAAGGCCCGGTGTTTGCCAATGCCGAAGGCAAGACCCTCTACACCTGGGGGTTGAGAGGCTTGCGCAGCGGCCAGGCCGGCGACCGCCGCAACAGCGGCGAGGCGACCTGCGACGGCACGATCTATCAGGAGACTACCGGCTTCATGAGCCCGTATCCGGGTGGCTTCTTGCTGCCGGAACTCGACAAGCGCAGGAGTTGTGAGCAGCTGTGGCCGCCGTTGCTGGCCCCCGCCGATGCCAAGCCGCTTGGCAAGTGGACCATCGCCAAGCGTACCAACGGCGAAAGCCAGTGGGCCTACAACGGCTACCCCGTGTACACCTCCGACCGCGACCACAAGCCGGGTGATGTGCTCGGTGGCACGGATGCAGTGCGCGGCGGCGAGCAGGGTGTCCTGCGTTATCCGCTCAATCCGCCGTTAGAGGTACCGCCGGAGCTGGCGGTGCAGCCGACGCGCACCGGCCACATGGTGGTCGATCACAAGGGCTACTCAGTTTTCAGTTCCGACGCGGACGAGCCGGGCAAGTCCAACTGTACCGGCCAGTGCCTGGACGACTGGGCCCCGGTGTTGGCACCGCCGACCAAACAAGTGTGGGGTGAGTGGAGCGTCATCGAGCGCTCACCCGGCGTGCAGCAGTGGGCGCTTCGCGGCAAGGCGCTATACACGGACCGACACGCAGAGCGCATCCACGCGTACGTGGGCGACGACGTGCCAGGCTGGCACAACGTGTTCATGCAGCGTGCGCTGCCGCCGCCGGCGGAGTTCACGGTACAGGACTCGCGCATCGGCCAGGTGCTGGCGGATGCGAACGGTAAGACCATCTATCTTTACCAGTGCACCGATGACGCGAAGGACCAGCAGAGCTGCGACTACCCGGATGCGCCACAGGTCTACCGCTTGGCTATCTGCGGCAAATTCGATCCGAAGATCTGCCAGGAGACCTTCCCGTACGTACCGGCCAAGGCCGGTGCCAAGGCCGATAGCTCGTTGTGGACGACGATGATGATCGATCCGAACACGGGCCATCGCGCGGAAGCCGGTCAGAGCGGCGCCATCCTGGTGTGGGCGTATCGTGAGCGGCCCGTTTTCACCTACGGCGGCGACAAGAAGCCGGGTGACGCTGACGGCGACAACTTCGGCGAGTTCAACGGTGCGCGCAACGGCTTCCGGGCGTTCTGGGTACGGGATGATTTCCACGACAATTCGATGGGCTCGTCCGACTTGGAGCGAGATCGATGAGCGCAATCATGTCAGCGTCGGATCAAGGGGGTCTTATGAATAGTGAAGCGGCTCGACAGGTTGGTGACGCGGCTATTGCGCGGACTGTGATTGGCGCGGCTGTTGCGCTGGGGTTGCTGGGTGCGGGTGGCGTCAGCGCCGCTACACTGCAGGAAGGCGGCGGCGCGGTGCGCAACGGCAACATCGGCTACGTGCTGACCCACAAAGTCTGGTCACTGTACGAGACCGCGGGCGCCAAGACCGAGTGCCCGCAGGGCTTCAACGACGGGCCGCGTGAGCAGTTCAAGCAGCAGTACAACGACGGCAAGAAGCGCACCATTGTGGAGGCGCAGTTGAAACGCGAAGCCGAGGAGTGGCATCCCTCGACCACCCCAGAGCAGTTCACGTTCAAGGAAGCCCAGGGCAATACCTCCTACGGCATGAATCTCGACGGCAAGATCGGCCCCAACGACTTTGTCAGTCCGGATGGCCAGAAGGGTATCGACAACCAGCTCTATCGCGTGATCGGCTGCATCAGCAACTACCGCACGATGGGCACGATCAATCACTTCGAAGAACTCTTCATGCGCAGCTACAACGACGCCCGGGTCGTGATCGAGCTGAGCGGCGTGGACAATCTGGTCAACGACAACGACGTCACCGTCCATTTCTATCGCGGCAGTGATGGCTTGCTGCAGGATGCAACCGGCGAAGGATTCATTCCCGGTGGCACGCAGAACGTCGATATGCGTTGGGGCAAGGAATACATTGCCCAGGCCAAGGGCAAGATCGTCGATGGCGTGCTCACCTCCGAGCCGATCGATACCGTCCGCCTGCCGTGGATGTCGACTTTCGGTACCAGTGCCTATCACGTGTTCCGTGGTCTGCGCGTGAACCTCAAAGTGAGCCAGACCGGCGCCGAAGGCATGCTCGCCGGCTACGTGGATGTCGACGCCTTCATGCATCAGCTGACTACGTCCTGGTCCACGCATCACCAGAGCTACGGCCAGCTCTCTTCGCCATCGGAGTATCGCGCGCTGCGCCGTCTGGCCGACGGCTATCCCGATCCCAAGACGGGTGAGAACACGGCGATCTCCAGCTCCGTCAATGTCAAGTTCGTCCAGGTGTTCGTGCAGCACCCGGAGAGTCGGCAGATCACGGCGAAGAAGTGATTCGCAGTTAGACGCGCAGTTCGCGTCTAACTGATCCGCATTGTTGAAGATGCTGTTGTGGCCGCCGTCGTAATCGACGGCGGCCACAGTCTTTTCCGCCCTTCGGTGCGCCGACGCTCTCGTTGGGACCGACGAGTCAGTAGGTGTGAATTCCTGCACCACTGACAAGCCGAACGACCGGGGTGTTGCACAGCTGGCAGCGCGGAATCCGCTCACAATCAAATTGCATCTATTCGATGTCTGCGGTCCGCAAGCGGGACCGCTCGCAACCGTGACACGGTTCGCTAGCCGCTCTGCATCTGGCGAAACCGATGCAGCCAGGTGCGGCTCACGGCAGCAATTCTTCTGCTGCGGACCCTCCTCCGCAGTTGCGCTTGGTTGTACGTCTATACAAATCCACACGTTCAGTGCGCTGATGCCGCCGAGTGCCGCGCGATATATCGCGACACGATGGACGTCCGCGACGGTCCGCTTGTAAATCATCGCTTCCACGATGCGAGATCGGCATCACGTGCGTTTCTCAGGAAGAGGCTTCTCCCACATCAAGAGTGGCACCGATCTTTCTCGGTCTGCTTCGGCGCGTACTAGTAGGCATCGAGAATGAAAACACCGTCCGAGATCTTCGCTTTAGCGACTTGAGGTAAGCAGGGTCGACTGAATTGGTGCAGCGTGTCTTATGTGATATGCCGCTTCCGTAGCCTCCAGTTTCCATTTCGAGGAACGCGTTCGTTGCCATCGGCAAATCAGTCCGGTTAGCATGATTGAGCGCAGGGAGGGCTTCCGAATGAAAGCTATAAATCTAGTCGCGCTCTGGCTGCGGTGTTGTTGTCTCGACATGCAGTACTTCCTCGCAGAGTTTGTTTTTCTTGCCTGGTGCGAACCACGTGAGCATCGCGGTCCAGATACGGTCGCAATTGCCAACGGCAAGCTGTAACGCATGTCGCTCGACGTGGCGACATCACAATTACTTCGATGCAGTACTGACTGGGTCGTCCACGATCGCTTGAGGATCGAAGTCCGAACGGAATTCGACGGTCAACCTATAGGGGAGGGGTAATGAGCCCGGTTCTTCAGAAGTTTGGTTACTCTGCAATTGTTGCATCTCTTTTGCTGTTCTCGATCCCCTTCGCAGCTTTGGCAGCTGAGCCGGAAGCAGGGGGCGCTAGCGACGAAGCACCCTTGACCGCCGAGCAACAGGCGTACCTCGACAAGCTCAAGGCGCTGAACTGGGTGAAAGGTCCGACTTCCGTGGCGGTCGCGGGCAACTCCGAGTTGGCTATTCCGGAGGGATATCTATACCTCGATCAATCCGGTACCTCGCGCTACCTGGAGCTGAATCAGAACATGTCGAGCGGGAAGGAGATCATGGTGGCGCCGACCAGCATGGAGTGGCAGGCCTACCTGACCTTCGAGGCAGAAGGCTACGTGAAGGACGATGAGAAAATCGATGCCGACCAGTTACTGCACGATCTGCAAGCAGGCCAGCAGGAAGCAAACAAGGAACGCCGCCGACGCGGCTGGTCGGAACTCACTATCAAGTCGTGGGCACGTCCGCCCTCGTACAACCAGGGTACTCATCGCCTGGAGTGGGCAACCCTGATTGAGAGCGACGGATCGACTGGCACCAACTTCTTCACGAAGGTGCTCGGTCGTCGCGGCCACACGTCCGTACAGATGGTTGCCGACGTGGAGAGTCTGGCTCAGGCAGAAGCCAAGCTTGATGACGTTCTCAACGGCTATACCTTCAATTCCGGTGAGCGCTACTCAGAGTGGGTTCCGGGCGACAAAGTGGCTGAATACGGGCTCGCTGCAATGGTCCTGGGCGGAGCCGCGGCCGTCGCTGCGAAGAAGGGGCTGTTCGGGGTGATTGCTGGTTTCCTCGCGGCAGCTTGGAAGCTGGTTGTGGCCGGTGCGGTCGCGCTCGTTACGGCAGTGCGTTCGTTCTTCGCCAAGAAGAAGACTTGATGCCCTCCTTCGAGATCCTGTTGCCGTTAGGAGCGATTGCGTTTTACTTGTTCGATTCGGCGGCGTTGCTGAGCACGCGAGAACTGTTGTTCGAGCGGCAGCGCAAACGCTGGCAAGTGCTGGGTGGGAGCGATTTTCTGCTGCTGGGCCGGCGCCCGGTCCTGCCGAATCCGCTCACTCCGTATCGCTCGATATTTCTCATTTCGTGGCATGACGATGTAAATGCCGCAGAGAGTTCGACGGCGACAATTGATGCTTTCACGCGAGCGTTGCGGCCGATTCAGTGGATAGTCAGCCTTCTCCTTGCTCTGTTGCTTGTCGCGATACCCATGGCCTCTCTGCTCTACGGTGCGGCAGAGTCGCTCCTTGTGCTGTTTGCGGTGTTCTATCTTTTGATGCTGGTGGCGTTGGCAATCGTAGTTCGACGTAGAAAAGTGCTGTCTCTTAGCGGTAAGGAGTGCTTTGCGCTAGCCATGCATATCCTGCTGTGTGCGCCTTTCGCAGTGAATCTGGTGCGGAGATTGTCGTTGCGCTGGAAATTGCCAGCTACACCGCTGCAATTCGCCAACAGCAATTTCGATGCATCCGCCCGCAGCAAAACAATCGAGCTGATCAAGAGTCGCGTAGATCAAACCCTGCAGACCCTGGATCCGGAAACACCGCGCGCGGTTCGGCTCATCGAGTTTCGTCAGCGGCTGGAGGGGTCCAACACATGACCAATTACGAGATGGTCGTTTCGGCGATCTGCCTGGTGGCCGGATATTGGGGCGTCACCAAGTCCCTGAAGCATGCGGACTCCATCGCGGCATCGGATAAGCAATCGGCAGCTTCCTATCCGCAGATCGACGCGCCGTGGCATGAGGTGCTTGAGGTGTCCCCCGATGCGACTGACGAGGAAATTTCGGCCGCGTACAAGCGCCGCATCAGCGACTGTCATTCCGACAAGGTCGGGACCCTGGGCAAAGAGATTCAGGAGCTGGCCGAGCGTAAATCGAAGGCGATCAACGCCGCTTATGAAACGGCGCGGCGTATGCGGCGGGGCTGACGCTCACGCTATCGCTCAACGCGGTGATTTTCTTTAAAGGGAGATGCCTTTGGTGGGATTCTCCCCAAGGACCCTCGCGATGTTGAGATCGCACGAGGGTTCTTGGTCATCGAGTTGTTCGATGAAGCGCTTGTTTGCATCCCCGCCAGTTTCAGCGGTGCGCCTCGATCATCTTCCAGCCATTTCCAGACGGATCGCGGAAGCCTGCATCCACGGTGCCGTAGCGATCCACAGGCTCCTGCGTGAATTCCACGCCCAGGGCTAGCATTCGATCGTAGGCGGCGCGGCAATCAGCCACAGTCAATACGAGAGGCGGCATCGCGCCTTTGGCGACCATCGCGCGCAGTGCCTGCGCCGTAGCTGCGTCGTGTGCCGGCGGTCCTGGCACGAACAAGCCGAGTTGGAACGACGGCTGGTCGGGGTGCTGTACCGTCAGCCACCGAAAGTCACCGTTGCGCGCGTCCGTGTGAACCCGAAACCCGAGCTTGTCTACATAGAACGCGAGCGCTTCGTCCTGATCTCGCACGTACACACCGACTACCTGGACAGACTGGTTCATTTGATCTCCTCTGGTTGAAGCCCCTTTTTACCGCCAATCCCACGACGTCGCTTCTCCAAAACTGCGGTTTTGAGGTCGGGCCGATGGGCTGCGCTGAGGATGCAGGCGGGCACGCTGCCGGATTGGCGCGCCGATGCACGAGTGCGCGCCCGGATCGCGCTGGGTTTGTCGCCGGTGATGTCGCGGAAGATGCGCCCGAACGTGCCCAAGCTTCGCCAGCCTGTTTGGAAGGCGATCTCTGTGATCGACAGATTGCTGTCGCGTAGCAGCGCCGTGGCTCGTTCAATGCGCCGCGTGAGCAAGTACCGGTGCGGTGGGATGCCGAAGGCCTCCTTGAATGATCGTGCGAAGTGAGCCGCGGAAACGTGGCTCACACGTGCTAGCCGGAGAATGGGCCAGTCTTCATGCGAAGCCGCGTCCATCCTGTCCTTCGCGCGCAGCAGACGCCTCAATAGCTCAGGATCCTGGCTCTGCCCAAAGAAGTCTTCACTCATCCTGCTTTCCGGCCCCGACAGTAAGCACTTGAATCAACGGCTAAGCGGTTGATTCCACGACCGAAAACGCTGTCCCGGCAAGTAGGGCGATTCTCTCAAATCGGTCATTGCCCGCGTTCTAAGTCGGCAGGGTCAATCCCAAGGCGCGCCGCGTTCGCTCAAGGAGCAGCGAGCGTCAATCGAACTGCGTTTCGCTGGCACCAGCGCGTTGCGTTGTTGACGATATGCTGCCACTCGGCATTGCTCCAGGGCGACTTGTCCGACTGGCATTGTCTGGACAGAACCAGAGTCTGGACATCCTCGGATATCTTCAGCTTCTTGAAGATGTGAGCCTCGATGAGATCGGCGGCAGCATCGGTGTCCCCGAGAACATGCTTGCGATAGCAACTGCTCCACAGTTGTCGCATCAAGGTGGGACTCGCGTGCTCCATGAGCGCGCCGATCGTGTTGAACGCCGCCTGAGTGACCGTGCCGCGAGTTGCGATAAGGAAGGTATCGCTCGGGTAGTAAATCGCATTCGCCTTCAGAGCCGGATTCAGAACCAGATAGCTGAATCCATAGAACGTGCAGGAGCCATGCGGCCGAACGCCATAGTTCAATCCCGCAAACACCTGCCTGGCTTTTGCCTTGAAGTCCCTGTTGGTCGTGCGATAGCCGGATTCCGCGTCACCCTTCATGTTGACCGCCAAATCGACGTTGGCTGCGGTCACGCCTTTCTTCGATGCCACGACCGCCGAGAGCGACGCACCGGATACGTTCATTGCCTTGTGCAGCCGCTTGCGCTGGCTGAACGGATGCGCGTGAGCCCACTCCTCGGGAACGGTCACAAGATCGTCGGCCATTGCGCGCGGCACCGCCGGATTCTTCTTGTCAGCATCCTTGAGCACCATCACCTTGTCTTTGCCGACGCCACGTTCATACATCTGCGCGTAGGTGCCGTACTTGTTATCGGTGAAGAACCAGTTCCCGGCCTCGAGATTGATCGTGAGGTGACTGGCCTGCAGCGCCCGATGGATTTTCAGATAAGCGTCGATCCAGTCGTCCTGCACGCCATTGCTGGCCATCGCCGCTTCGACCTTCTTCTTTACCGCCTCAATCTTCGCCGGGTCTCTCGTGTAGAGCGCGCGCTGCCGCTTTTCGACGTACTCCTTCTGGATGCTTGCGGAGGACGGACTGATCTTTGAAAGAAAGGAAGACATGCCGGTTCGGCTCCTGCTATTCGGGTTGCGCGTTGAGCGCGAATTTGCAGCCACCTCGATCGATCGCGCACGACAGTATACGGGGCACCGTTACCGCGTATGCGTCGTTTGACTCACTCAGGGCCTGTCCGGGTGCTCGCAGTGAATGTCGTGCACGTGCCTTACAAAGGTGTGTTCGCTACCTTCTGGGAAACTCCCACGTCGGCGTGATCGGAAGCGTCGGTGCTGGGCCCGGTAGTAGTGCGAATTGCTGACGAGCTCGGGCTATTGCCGCAACCCGAGCAGGGAATGTGAATATGTGTGAATCACGTCGGGCCTGCTGATTCGTCGCGTCTTTCCGCGCGAGACCGCCGTGCCGAGCTTTGGGCATTTTGCTATTGGGCCGCGACGATCTGGATCGCAGAAGGGTAGATCCAGATCTCTTCGATCGGAGGCTTGCTCGGAAATAACCGAAATAACGATACCGGGTACGGAGGGTTGGCAATATTCTGCTGTGATCGCACTCGCGTGTGATCTAGTATCCGGTCCTACGCAATAAGGAGAATAACAACATGCGTGCGACGATCCGCGGCGGACTTTCAGCGGCAACAGCAATCGTGGCTCTCCTGCTCGGCGCATGCGCGCCCGGGCCGAAAGCGCTGGTCGAGTCGAGCAGTGCGAGCACCACTGCGCAGATGTTGGCTGCCGACGTATGTCGACGTGCGCTCGCGAGCGCGCTTAAGCAGATGACCAGCGGGGAACTTGCCGAGGGGTATCCGGCGCTGATCGATGCGATCCAGTCGCCGGCCTTCGAGCAACTCAAATCCGCGGAGCGGCACGCAGCGCTGCTTGTCGGTGGCCTTGCCGCTGTCGAACTCGACAAGGTCGCCGAAGCGCACCCGCTATTCGTCAGATCATCCGCAATGCCCGAGGCCGACGGCGACGACTGGCTCGGGCGTCTGCAGACGGCCTATGACTTGGACAAGCGGGAGGACGCGATTCAGTCGCTGACTCAACTCGGGCGCCACTGGCCCGAGAAGCTGCAGGAGCTGCACTTCCGTGTCGTGTCGGAAATTGTTCGTAACGCGCATCAAGTGCCCGCAGGCGAACCGATGCTGTATGCAGTGCTCGACAGCCTGTACGTGGCCAAGTGGACCCTGCCGGACAGCACCGAGCCAAGTGGTATGTGGCGCGACCTCGCTGCACTCGAGCTGGATCGGCAGCATTTCGCGCGTGCTCAGGAAATCATGAGCCGCGTGCAGTCGCCGCACGTCGTCGTCAGTATGCGAATCGACCGACGCTTTGATCGTCTGCGTGAGGCCGTGCCTCAGTATTTCGATGTCGATGCTGCCGTCGCGAACGAGCTCGCAATGATGCGCGCGATCGTGCAGCGCTCGCCGCGGTCGCTGGACGCAGTCGTGCAGCTGACGTACTCGATGCTCAGCGCGGGCCTCTACGACGACGTGCTGGCGACGACTGCTGCAGTCATGGGCAAGATCAAAGGCGTGTCGGCGAAGGTGGCTCCCTATGACGATATGGAAAAGCAGATTTGGATCCTAGATAACCGCGCCCGGGCACTCGCTGCCACGCAACGCTGGAGCGAGGCCGAAGCGGAGGTGCGAGCCGCTGCGGACAGGACGGAAGATGGCCATCCCAACGTCAGCAACATCATCAATCTCGCCTGGTTCTACGCCGAAGCGGGCCGCGGCGACGCAGCGCTCGCGGCGCTGCGGAATCTCGGCCAGGACGTGAGCCCGTTCGGTCTCATGCAGATGCATGCGGCACGACATGCAGCAGCCCTGCAGAAGGGCGATGTCGGGATCGCTAACGAATCATTCGCCTACCTTGACAAGCATCGCAACGACGCGCCGGAGACGTGGCAGTGGACGTTGGTGTGCGCCAACCGGCTCGACGAGGCAGCGGCGTTACTGATAGAACGCCTGGGCAATCCGGTGCTGCGCAGCGAGGCGCTCGACGATCTGCAGGATTACACGAACCCTCAACCGGCATCGCAACGTGCCGTGTGGAACGCGCGCTGGGCGGAGATCAAAAATCGTCCCGACGTGCGTCGTGCGATCGACGCGGTCGGCAGAATCGAGAGCTTCCGGATTCCCCAGGAAATCAGTTAGGCGCTTGCCGCGTGAATCGAAGTACGGTGCGCAGTCGCGCCTCAGGTCATGAAGGCCGCGTGTTTTTTGATCGATTGGCGTTAGCTTCTAGATAATCGTATGGATCGACCCGATGGATTTCTCTGAGTTCGTCTGTGGATATCGAGCCGGCACGGTGCTTGTGCATGTCGATCGAAGCCAAGCGATGCGCGTTTGTAGTAATTCACCCGCAGTCCCGCGTCGCTATCGGACGGCGCACTTGATAGCGAAGAACGTCAGCCTTCTTCTCATCCTGGGCGGTTTCATCTCTTTGCTCTGGGTGCCTTGGTGGGCCGGCTTAGGGGCAGCCATTCTGGGTCTCCTCATTGCCCCAGTGGTGCAGAAATCTGCGGCACAGTTCGTTCTTCAGTACTCACTTGAAGACGAATCATTCTTTCGGCAAATGCAGGATGCCGGTGTTCTAGAGGTAGAACAGACCAATGCGGGCAGCTAACAAGCGCTTCGAGTTCGCGCTGCGTACACCTGATTCGAAAAAGCGCGGCGTCTGTGCTCGCGACGCAACGGCGGAGCTTAGACGGCAGATGAAAACGATTTTCGGCATCATCGTTCTGGGCGCCACCGTTGGCGCCGTGACTTCGGCATCCGGCGCGCAGTTGCTGTGCGCACCGTTGCGAGAGTTCGTGAGGTCAGTAAGACCAGGAGAAGTCAGGGAACTTACGTTCCACACATCCTGGGGTAGTGACTTCAAGGATTCATCAGAAGAGGCAATCTACGCTAAGCGATGTGTCCACAATGGCTATGCGCCCGCCGAGAAGGTGTGCGACTACTTGATGGAATACGGCGCAGTGGAGTTTGCGGGCAACAATGTCAAGGACGCCCTTACCTGCCTCTCATCGAATACACGTTTTGCGCCCCTCTTCGGATTGCATCGTGGCTCCTTTTCGTTGAGCTTCGGCACAGAGAATCGTGGGGCCAATATCGAGATGGATTTCTACGAGGATC
>DASYEW010000033.1:0-36002 GCA_036498785.1 Steroidobacteraceae bacterium
CGAATCTTTGACCAGGCGAACCGCCTCGGACTTGTACTCGTCGCTGTACTGCTTTCGTGACTTCTTCTCTGACATCTCAAACCTCCGATCCCGATATTGTCCACCTTATGAGGGTGTCCACGAAATCGGGGGAGGTTCACACTCGTGGTCCTGCCATTTGGCACGAGCACGCTGGCTTTTTGCGTTTTCAGCACGGGAACAACATTGAGCGTGCGGTATACGGCACTTGCTCCGCTGGCGTTTTTCGCGCTGGTCGTGTCACTTCCCATAGTAGTGAAGAGATCCATGCGTGAAGCGCACCAGCGAAGCGACCAGCTGCGGACGGTGCCGGCGTACAGATTCTTCGGATCTTGGACCGCCGTCATCGTGTTGCGATGCTTGCTCGTCGGCGCAGGCGCAGTCCTCTGCGCGTATCTTTGGCTACAGTTGCTCGGCGAGAATATCGATGGAGATCTCGCACGAATTGACGCGACAGTGATTCGCATTAGTACAGGGAGCGCGAAGGGCGGGTGCGCATGGCGAGCGACATTCGAATTCGAGGGCGGCTCTGATGAAATCTGTGTTTCACGCGTCGGGCATAGGCCGCTGATGTCGGAGAACGTAGCAGAGGGTCAAAAGGTCGCGCTGACGATAAAGAAAAACCTACTCTCAACGTCCGTCGCATCAATTGAACTACTTCATTGAACCAGAGAGTGCATAACAACACGCTCAACGCCGACCGCCCGATGAGTGGCACTTGGGTCGCACCACGTGTCCGTGGTACAGCGCGGGTTAGCGTGAGCGGTAGGCTCGCGGACACGTCCTGCATGTCTGACGCAAATCGCCTCCTAGTCTTTAATGTCGGCCCACTTGAGGGCCTCCGCCCGTTCCCCGAAAGAGAGATATTGGATGATCTTGCCGTTACGAAACACGAAGCCATCGGCAAATCGTCCGTCAATCCATTCGGTAGAGTTTTTTAGGCGAACCCGAGCATGGAGGTATACAACAACCTTATCTCCATTCACCAAGAACCTCTCGGGCTCGCAGGTCCCTTCGGCCCAGGTCCCACGTCCTTTAGTGACGTGTTCTTGCACTTCCGCAATACCACGATAGGTGCCGGCTGTTGAAAAGCCCTCAGGCTCAGTGCGCACAATCTCCGGATCAAAATATTTAGTGATGGCCTGCATGTCATTGCAATTGACTGCAGCGAAGAATTGTTTGACTGCTTCAGTTTCTGCTTTCATGGGCCTCATTGTAGGCAGTCATCAAGAGAAGGCCACGTGAGATATGCTCATTCCAAGCACCGGTCGCCCAATACCTCTCTGGAGCGCACGCGTGGGGAGTAAAGTGCCGAGTCCAAGCAACCGAGCGCGCGGCGCTCGGTTCAACCGTTGGGCTGCAGTGAAACCCAAACCATACGTTGCCCTAGCGCTCTACTGGCTTCTTGCGGGCGCCGCAGGTGCCGCGAGCAACGGTGCACTGGAAGAATTGATGAAGCAGCTTCAGTCTATGCGCTCGCTACCTCCCGGCACGAGCACAGACGCTAAATGCCCGCCACCCGAGAACCTCGCCTTTCTTCGTGGAATGAAGAGATTGGACGTGCTCGCAGCATTGTCTTCGCCAGACTTCGAAGAGGAGGCGGCCAGTGGTTTGGAGTGGTCGTACTTTTTAACGAGCCCAAGAAGAGGCGTGGTGGACAGTGGTGAGTCACTTGAAGTGACTGTGGGCGGCGGTTTTCCCACCGTTACGTTTTTCTTCACTAAGCAAGACGAGACGGGACGGGTGACATGTGCTTATGCGCGTTGAAGCCAACAAGCGCTTGCAGGCGACGAGTTCAAAGCACGCGCGTCTGAAGGTTGATTGTATCCGAGCGAGGACGCGTGTACCCGAATCGTATCCCCACGGTTCGCTGCTTCCGGCTCCTCCGATTGCAGAGGGCGTGGTGACGGACGAAGAGCGCGCTCGATTCCAGACAAAATCCCTTGGCGGAGCTGCACGCGCTCAAGAGCGACGCGGCGTGTCGAACGCTGAAAGGGTAGAAGCGCGCTTCGGCGGAAGGTAACCCAGCCCGCCTATGCAGAGATCTGCACAGGCGAGCCGACCAACTCGGCTCAGGTGCGTACCGGCCTCACTCGTCCAGGCTGCAATCGTGTGATGGACGCAGCAACCGCCCGGTGCACCACAGGACTACACCGTGGATTGCCTGCGTCCCGAAGTGGGTATTGGAGGGTGCCCCGATCGTCATCGTAACGTTCGAGAATTTGACGTTGCTGCCGCCAAGAACGCAAACCGTCAACGGTGACGGGTTGCCAAACGGGACCCCTACGCCATTGCTCGTCACGAACGCTGTGCCGGTGATGACAAAGCCTTCCGTAGCGGCGGGACTCAACCCCGGGCAGCGAGTCTGCCAGTCGAGGGTCAGTACGCCATCTGTCATGCTGATGTGGTGGGTATGGGCGCCCCGAGTCGTGGGATCGTCCTTGTTCACGGTGCCCTGCGTAATTCCGTAGTCCGATGTCTGCATGTCCATGGCTGCCGAGAACTGGGCCATCCCGCGCCGCTCGTCAACATCCATCGACCATTTGCCGCGCATTTCATAGGGACCGCCCTTTACGACGGCGGCCGAGGGCGTGTGGTCATTGAGCAAGCCGCTGAAATGCACGGGCAGCGTGTCAGGCCGACCGTGATCCCGATCATCCCGATCTCCTGCCACCGCCGCGGTGAGACCACCGGCCAGCAGCACTGCCATGCCAGAGGCCGCCCACTTCAAGCTTCGATTCATCATTGGATTTCTCCCCATCGCGTTGTTGAAAAATGCTGCACCGCGTCGCACCGTCTGTCGTGCGAAGTGCACCAGCGGGTTGCGGGCGTTAGTGGAGGAGGCAGAGAATCGCCCAGCGGCCTCTAAAAACTCCTTGGCCGCGGCTCAAATGTTCTCAATGACGTGCTGAGGTTATCGGCGTGACGTCACAGCAAGCGCATCTAATCTACGAGTTCGGCGAGTTCAGGCTCGACGCGCTGCGACGTGTGCTGTCAGCGCGCGCCGACGGCTCAGCGCTCCAGGTAACTGGAAAGGTATTGGACACCCTGCTGTTATTCGTCGAGCGCGCCGGGCAGTTGCTCGACAAGCACACGCTGATGGAGGCGCTTTGGCCGAACGTAGTCGTAGAGGAGAGCAACCTCACGCAGACGATCCACACGCTGCGCCGCCTGCTAGGCGAGCGACCGGACGACCATCGCTACATCGTGACCCTCCCGGGCCGGGGCTATCGCTTCGTCGCCCAGGTCACGACAAGGATATTCGAAGAGCCGCAGCCCGCTGCGTCGGAACCAGCAGAAGGGCCGAGCGCGCCACGACCTGCCATGCGAAGACTGCTGGCGACCAGCGCCGCGGCCATGGTCGTTCTCGCCGGCGTGGCGTTCTGGCTGCTGCAAGGATCAAGGCACGCCGAGAGCAGCGCAGTAGTCGAGCCGGCGCAGCTGTCGATAGCCGTGTTGCCTTTCGTGGACATGAGTGAAGCGCAGGACCAGGCGTATTTTGCCGAAGGGCTGTCCGAGGAAATCTTGAACCTGCTTGCGCAATCAACGACTTTGCGTGTGACGGCGCGTACTTCGTCGTTCGCTTTCAAAGGACGCAACGTCGACATTGCAACAATTGCCGGCGCGCTCAAGGTCACGCACGTGCTCGAGGGCAGTGTGCGCAAGTCGGGGAATCGTATGCGCATTACGGCGCAGCTCGTCGACGGTGTTGGCAGCGTGCACATCTGGTCACAGACGTATGATCGCGACGCGGTCGACGTCTTCGGGATCCAGGACGAAATCGCGGCGGCGGTCGCCGAGTCCTTGCAGGTGACCCTGACCGGCGATGCGCAGCCGCGGCCAGCGCAAACGGGGAATGCGGCGGCATTTGAGCGCTACCTGCAGGGCAAGTACTTCTTCAATCGCCGCGGCGATTCGGATCTGGCGCGTGCGCAGGACTATTTCGAGCAGGCCTTGCAGATCGATCCTGGATATGCGCGCGCGTGGGCGGGGCTTGCCGGTGTGTATACGATCACCAAGGAACTACCGGTGGAGGCACGCGCGGCGTGGGGCACGGCTGTCGAACGTGCGTTGCAACTGGGTCCGAACATCGCTGAGTCGCACGTCCGTGCCGCGCAGTACTACTGGCGGCTCGGCCAGCCCGAGATTTCGGAGGCCCACTGCAAGCGGGCGATCGGCCTGAATCCTTCCGATCCGCTGGTGCTGGGCGTGTCCGCTGGCCGGGTGTTTGCAGCGGGGCACTGGAGCGAGGGGATCGCCCTGCAACGCCGCGCGGTGGCAGTGGATCCTCTGGCGGCGATCGGCCGCCACAACCTCGGCGTCTATCTGGCGGCAATTGGCGAGTGGGAGGAGGCGATCAGCGAGCTCGAGAAAGCGCGCGAGTTGAGCCCGACGCTGAATGGGATCGACAGTGACATCGCCAGAGTGGAGATCCTGAGGCAGCGGTTCGACAAGGCCTTCACGGCGATTGGCCGAGTGCCGGCAGGGCCGTTGCGGGATCGCTGCGTGGCGCTGACCTATCGCGCGCCCGGACAGCGTGCCTCTGCGGACGCGGCGCTGGCGCGTCTCGAGGCGCGCGCAGATGTGCCGGTACCCGATGCGGAACTCGCGATCGCGATTGCCGAGGTGTACGCATTTCGTGGCGACAACGCCACAGCGCTCAAATGGGCAGACCGGGCACTGCTGCGGACAGATCCTAAGATCGCTCGCCTATGGACACGGGAGGAGATGGTCCTGTCGCCCTTCCTCAGGGTACTGAATGCCGACGCGCGCTGGAGCGCCCTGATCGCCAGGGCTGACGCGCCCTAATGCGCCGCCGCTGACGCGGGTCTTCTCGCCGCGCAACGGCAAGGTCCGAAGGAACCGATGCCTCAATAACCTCATCGAGCAGGATCACCGCGCCATCAAATGATGATGTACTTCGATGGCGGGATTCAAAACTTTCGCTAACGCCGCGGCCATCAAACTCGCCCATCGCATTCACAAGCGACAGTTCCAATTGGACTGGCAATAAGGATTGCGATGTTCCTGCAGTCAGAATGCGGGTTCGCTTCAGGTGGCGGCAGGTACACGAGCAGATTGAGGCCTGTCAGCTCTGGCTGCACGCACTTCGGCAAGAAATTCGCGCGGTGTCGATCCCGCAATGGAGCGGAAGTCCGCAATCAGGTGTGCTTGGTCATAGTATCCGGCGTCCACCGCGATATGGGACCAGCTCAATTCCCTGCCGTCTTTGGCTGCTTTGAGAGCCCGCTCGAATCGCGTCAGTTTGAAAAATGCCTTTGGACTCAGTCCGACCGCTTCATGAAAGACTCGGCGCAGATGCCGCTCGCTGACGCCGTCAATGAGCGCGGAACGCAGCACCTCGCAAGGGCCGCGCGCTTCGCAAATGTTGAGCGTTTTGTTTTCCTGAGCACCGGACTGACATACGGGTCCAATGGCGGCCGCCTCGCTGACGAGAACGATGCGTGCAAGCCACTCGAGGCGTACCCAAAAAGTAAACTCGCGGCAGAGAAAATGCTTCTTGGCATGGAGGATGTCGATGTGCGCATCCTTCGCTTGCCATTCGTTTACGGGGACGGCGATCCTCATATTGAAGAAGCCATCCCGTTCATGCGCGGCTTTCCTCCCAGCCAACGCATGTCCATCAGCCACCACGTGGACGTAGCTCAGGCAGTTTCGCTGCTACTCGATGCGCAGTCACCATCTCATCGCATTTATAACGTGGCGGATGACGAGGCGCCCGATCTCGCTGCGTTGTTTGCCGCAGTAGGCCAGCCGCCGCCCGACGGAACAAGTGCTGAGCGTGCTTCGAATTTCGACGCACTACTCGATGGACGTCGAATCCGACAAGACCTCAAGTTCAGACCGACTTTCCCCAAGCTCGAGGACGCGATCAAGGCAGATGCTTTGGACCAGGCTTGGTCAAAGTAGGCGCGCACGAAAACCAGAGCTGCGATCTTCAGTGCGCACTGCGTCTTTGGTCCCCCTGATATTCTTCAATTGCTCTTAACAATCCCCCAATTCTACGGGATCAGTTATGGTGAGAGAGCCCTGGGGAATACAGGGTTGCCGAGTGCTGTCGCTTCCTATTGGGCGTCCATGGTTGTCACTGGAAGCTGAAGTGACGCAGAGGGTGGTGACGCTGGGATGTCAGGATGGCGCTGTCGTCGGCGAGCCGTCACTATCGACCATCGGGTTCGCAATCATCGAGTTACTCATCTGGATCCGATAACAACGAAGACACGTTGAGGAAGAGGGGTCTATGCAGTTACGAAGAGCTAGTAAGTTTGCCACCATGACGTCGATTGCGATCGCGCCAAGCGGATTGCATATGCGACGTAAAATAAGTCTGCTGATGCTTGCTCTCGCCGCTTGGGCGACGCCGGCCATTGCGTTGCCGGAGGCGACCGATACGTCACCCCACAAGACCTCCTTCATTCGCGTCGCGAATGACATCACGCTGGAAGTTTTGGATTGGGGCGGCCAAGGTAGTCCTATCGTTTTTCTAGCAGGCGGTTCATCAACGGCGCATGTCTTCGATAAATTCGCCCTGAATTTTACTAGCCGCCACCATGTGTACGGCATAACCCGAAGAGGGCTCGGCCGCTCCAGCGCGCCGCCGCCAGAGCCGGAAAATTACGACGCCAATGTATTGGCCGACGATGTGATTGCCGTTTTGGATGCGGTCAAGATCGAAAAGCCCGTGCTGATCGGGCACTCCTTTGCGGGTGCCGAGATGACTTCGATCGGTACTCGTTACTCTGAGAGAGTGGCTGGGCTGGTGTATATGGACGCCTCCTATCCCCGTGCGTTCTATGACGCGGAAGTGCCGTTGGCCTACGAGGTCGATGCGGCAGTCGTCAGCCGAGACTTGCGCCGCTTTCAGTGGGCGTCACCCAAGGAAGCTTCGGCCCTTATCGAAGAGATTCAACGCACTCTTCCCAGCCTTCAAAAGGGGCTTGATTGGTACGCGAAGACGTTGCAGGGCATGCCCGAGTTCAAGTCACAACCCGATCCGTGGGCAATTGCTCACGCCAACTTGGGCGGCGATCATCAATACGGCAATGTAAAACCTCCCATGCTGATCTTTTTCGCTGTCCCCAATCCATGCCAACCAGACTGCAAGAACAATGACGACATGTGGCAGGCGGCAGAGGAGCTCCAGCGAAAATCCATCGAGGCGAAATACCCGGAAGCTCGGATAGTCCGATTGGCAAATGCGAACCACGCTATATGGACAACGAACGAGGCGGACGTGACAAGGGAAGTGAACGCATTTCTGCAGCGGTTGCTACATTAGAAGCATTCGGTATCAGCAAGAAGGCTTCGCAGTCATCGCTATGCCGCCTCTGGATTGGCGCAGTGCGTTGTCGCATGAGACGCTACGACTGAGGTTGTTGGCAGGCCTAGTGTTTCGAAGGTAGTGACCGGGATTCGGGATCGCAGACCGACTGAAGGCGAGCCTTGAGATGCAGGCTCGCCTCTTCTTACATCCGCCGATGGTCGGGCGCTTATCGGGCTTGCGGATCACGCAGGATCCACAAGCCCCACTTGTCATCGTCGGCGTAGATGTACCCGCGCGTGTCCTGGGTCACATCCTCCATCCAGTCGGTAGGCGCCGAGTGTGGGCCCGCGTGTGCCGTTGCGTTCGGATTTTCCGGCGGCAGGAAGTAGCCGACATCGGCCGGCTGATAGGGATCGGCGATGTCCCATACGCGGAGGCCGGCGTTGAACCAAGTGATATACATCACGTCGCCGGTCGGATGGACGTCGGGGTTGTGCTGCTCCATCACCGTGTTGTGAGGCCCGAAACGGCCTTCCTTCTGGCAGAAGTCCTTGTAGGGCGCATCCTTTGGCGGTAGCGGATGCGGGAAGATCGACATCAGGCGCGGATTGGCCGGGTCTTTGTTGTCGATGAAACCGGCCCAGTTCATGCCGTCTTTGTCACAGCCCCACTTGCTCGCCTCAGAGCTTGCGAACACGATCTTGCGATCCCACAGCGGCAGCGCGGTGTGTACCGACTGCTGCCCTGAGTACATGAACGGCGGCGTCATGGTCAGTTTGCCGATGAACCTCGGATTGGCTGGATCGCTGATGTCGGCGTTGACCACATCGGGCGTGAAGCCGAACGTCGCCATCGTGCCGTCGGGACTGACATTGACCGGACCATGAAAGGCGGGCTGGTGATCCTTTGGCAGGGTCTCACCATCTTTCTGGCCGGGCTGCGCAAGGACGCCGACCTGCTTCGGATGCCGGGGGTCGCTGATGTCGAGAATGATGACCTGATGGCCGCGACCGTGATAGCCCTCGGCGTAGCCGGCGACGTAGGCGTACTTGCCCCCCGGATAGGTATTGCGGTGCGAGCCGCCCTCTGCGCCCTTCCAGGTGCTGAGCTGCTTCGGATTCTCGGGATCGCTGATGTCCCAGATGATCAGCGCCGGATCTTCCTTCGACTCCTTGTCGATGGCGGTAATCATGATGTCGCCATGGACCGTCAACTGCGCGGTGAGCACACCCTTGGTCGGCGTCTTGTAAGGAATGAATTTGACGTAGCGCGGATTCCTGGGATCCGTCACGTCAATGATGCTCCAGCCCTGATCGAACGAATGGCCGGCGTAGATATACCATTTGCCGTTCTTCTGATGCGGCACGATCTTGAACGCACCCGGCTTGCCGTTGAGCCCGGTGAACCCGACGACCTCGAGACGCGACGTCTGGCTGCCCGGCGGGATGGGATCGGCCGACACTGCCACCGCCGATATCAAACCGATTGCGCTGGCGACAAGCGTGATGCCGAAAGCAGCACGCTTGGCCGAGCGCCGTGAAGCGCGACTATAAAACATGTTCAATCTTCTCCGGGGTCGGTGTGCCGCTTGCGTAGCTCGTGCTCAAGCTGCGACCCCACAGCCCAGCTCCACGACGAACCTGTTCCTGACAGGAGCACAGAAAAAAAAGCCCCTCCCCATTCTGATTGGGGGATGCACGCAGGGGAGGGGAAGGGGCATATGGCATGGCAGTCCCTGACAACGTGTGGGCTCTTCTTGATTTGCCGTCAGGTCTGCTGGCTGATCCGCCTAGCCGTGGAAGCGGTACATCGCTTCGAGGGCCCAGGTACGCTCGTCTGCATAGATCGGATGGAAAGCGTTGCGCGCAGTGTCCTGCAGCGTGCAGCCGTTCATCACCACCGTATTGCCGAGGTTGCGGCCAGAGAGCGCCACCGTTACGCGATCGCTGGAGTCGGTCCAGCCCACGCGAGCGTTGGTGGTGGTGTACGCGGGCTGATAGCACAGCGTACGCGCACCCGACTGGATCTGATCGGCCGTTGTGACGCCGCGATCAATTGCAGACTGGTAGTACCCACCGACACGAAAATCGAGCGACGAGGCGTTCGGTAGTGTCGTTCCCCACGTGACGTTGCCCGTGAAGGTCGTCTTCGGCAGCGAGTTCAGCGGCTTCTTGGTCAGGTCGACCAGGTTGCCGCTGGTCGGATCGAACACGGTGTAGTCGGTGTACTTCGGCTTCTGGACGGCCAGGCCGCCATCGAGGCCGAAGCCAAACGGCAGACGCGTCTGGAACTCGAGCTCGTAGCCCTTGACGTCGGCCTTGGCCGCGTTCTGGGTGACCTCGATCGCAGGATTGCTGCCGTACTGGCCGTCAGAGTTGTCGATGTTGATCGCCTCCTGCTTGTCCTTGTACTTCATGTCGAAGACCGCAAGATTGACACGAAGGTGGTGATCCAGCAGCGTCGTCTTGATGCCCACTTCGTAGTTATCGAGCGTCTCAGGCCTGAACACCTGCAACGGCTTCAGTGCCGGAACCTGGGCCAACGGCAGCTCCTCGTTGAAGCCGCCGCTCTGGAAACCGCGCGACCACAGCAGGTACACCAGGCCTTCGTCCACCATGCCAACACCCTGGGGCAACTGGAAGTTGAGCGAGACGGCCGGAGTCGTCTTCGAGAAGATTGCCGAACCCGTGCCGAACAGCGAGACCGTGGAGTCGTTCATGATGAACTGGTAGCCACCGAAATCGCTGGTCGGCGTGACATCGCCCTCGATGTCCCAGAAGTCCTTGAACTCCCTCGTGTAGCGAATACCGGTCTCCAGGCGAAACCAGTCGGTGAACTGCCACTTCACGTGTGCGAAGTAGCCGTCCGAGCGTGACCGGCCTTGATCGTTGCTCACGAAAGGCGTTGCTCCTCCTTGCGCCGGGTCCACGTTCAGGGGGTCATTGCCGAAGTAGAAGCCGTTACCATTGCAAAGCACACTCTGGCCGGTACCGAAGACGGCTTGGTACTTGTCGAAACATTGGCTCCTGCCGCTGCCCTGGCGACCCATGACCTCGACGTGGTTCCAGCCGGTGACGATGTCCGCGAGGCCGATCTTCCCGTGAAAAATCAGCTCGCCGGTGACCGAGGTACCATGCTGCGGGAAATTATCCGTACCGAAGTTGTTGCCGCGAGTCTCTTCCCGCGCCACCGTCATATCGCTGTCGACGAGGAAGGCGTAACCCCACGTGCGCTGGCCGAGGCTCAGGTTGGCGCCGAAGTTTTCGATGAACCCGACGTTGCCTGCTTCCCATGCCGCCTCGAAAGTCCCCGAGTCGACATTGACCCGATCGTAGGCCTGGGCGTCGGCGTAGTAATTGTAGCGACCCGCATTCTGCGACTGCAGGCACGCGGTCTGGAAGTCCGGCAGGCCTTGCAGGGCAGCGTAATGATTGTAGACGCGCTGGAACGACACGGGGCCGTTGCCGGGAACGTAGATGCACGTGCCGCCGATGTTGTGCTCGTTCTGATCCATGTGCGAGAAACTGGCATCGAAGGTCAACGCGTCGTTCGGTTTCCAGCGCAGCGAGGCGATGTAGGTCTTGACGTTGCGGTCGCTGGTATCGGTGTTCAGGTTCAGGTTGTGGTAGTAACCGTCCTGCTTGTCCTGGCCGACCGCGATTCGGCCGAATAGCGTGTCCGAGAAAGGCGTATTCACGATCAGGTGAGCGTCCTGGCGGTTGTGACTGCCGGTGCGGATCAGCGCTTCGCCTTCCAGGCGATCGTTCGGACGATTGGTCACGATGTTGATAGCGCCGGCCGTCGTGTTCTTGCCGAACAGAGTCCCCTGTGGACCGCGTAACACTTCGATACGCTGAATGTCGAGGGTCGACATGACATTGGCGAGCCGCGCGCCGACATAGACGCCGTTAATGTATTCGCCGACCGTGGGGTTGGTGGTCGCGTCGCCCGCAGAGCCCTGCGGCACGATGCCGCGGATCGACAGCTCGGCGTTGACGGCACGACTGCCCACGTCGATATGCAGGTTCGGTGTGATTTCCGCGATGTCCTGCGTACTCGTCAGCTGGTTCTGCTCCAGGTCCTTTGGCGACAGTGCTGTGATCGAAGTCGGGATGTCCTGGACGGACTCCAGTTCGCGCCGTGCCGAGACAACGACTTCCTGCAGCGTCCCCTGGCCAGTTGCCGCCGTGGTCTGCGCGCTTGCGGGCAATGCCGCTCCGAATCCGATCATCAGACCGGAGACCACCGCGATTTCTGCGATGGCGGGTATGGACCTATCGATGCACTTCATCATCTTCCCCTTGATCAAGCCATGTAATGATCGAGTCAACTAAGGAACACGAAGCAAACGAGCCAGATTGCCGCCAAAATTGGTGCTCTGGTCCGAGTGGGTAAGCGGCGGTCCCGCTGCAATGCCGACGCATTGAGGTGCGGGAATGCAACTCGCGAGGGCGGTGCCCGCCACCAAGGGGGTGCCTTCTGAAAGGCGCAATGCGCAGGAAAATCGATGGCGTCGCGTGCGCTTGCTGCCGCTTCGCACTTCTCGCCGAGCATGCCGCGTGCCGCGGCAGCTTGAGTACGCTGTCGCCGCAGATTCGGCGAACCCCTGGGGTAGTCGATGCACTTCTTTCCCCTTATTCGCTCATCAACCGATGCGTCCGCTCAATTTCAACGTGCCGGGTGTCGTTGATTGGCAGGCACGCTACCGATGACTACGCAACGTGTTTCTATTCTTGTGGCCGGAACCTACACTCGAAAGTTGTCGAGTGCAATCGTTTGCAGGGTTGACGGGCTGGCCGACATGCGCAGCGCATGCAGCCACAGCGGATAGTTGGCGCGAGTAAGCGCAGTGCTAATTTCGGGCAGCTCGCCCGATGAAGTGGGCGCGTAAATTGATTGAGTGCCCCCGACGCAAGATCGCCGCGACACCCTTATTTTTAGGCTATTTCCTGACTTCACGAGCGGTCGAGAACCGCGCCGGCGCAAAGATGGGTAGGGACCAAGCAGCCGACGCTTTGAAGAGGCTCCATCGAGGGGGACGAATTGACCGGTCGTGGGGCAATCTCAGGAAGGATGCCAGATTAAAAAAAATTCACCTCCGCGATCCCACAGCTTCAGGCCAACCGCGCATCGACTTCTCGCCTGAACAAGCGCATCGACCTGGGCGCCGACGTCTTAGCGCGTTCGGGCGTCTATCGGTGATGAGCTCAACTTGCTCGACGAGACCGACGGATACGCACGCGTGAACCTGCAAGGGGAGTGGCATCTCAGCGACGACGTCACCGTGTTTGCGCGCATTTAAAATGTGGTCGATAAGGACTACGAGACATTCGCAGTGATGCGCGGTCCGCAGGAGATCTTTGCGGATTTTGAGGATCGACACCTTCTTGGCCCCGGCCCGCCTTTTGTCGCCTGGGTGAGGGCGAGGTCTAAATGGTAAAGCCCCCGAGCGCGCGTGCAAGATATAGAGGCGCGCGTATGGACCTGGGGCGATCCTCCCTTCGTGGAGGTCCGTGAGGGTGGCGGTCAGGAAGCTCTGTTGCTGGCTCTCACCGGGCTCGGTAGCGTGTCTGGCTACTGGTCGATCACCGTGATTCCACAACGGCAGCGACTGATGAAGATGACTGATCCTGTCCGCGTTGGTGGCCCGGGCCAGCTCGGAGTGGCCCTTGAAGCTGCCTGTTTCGCCGAATCGAGTTGTACCGCCGGCGAGCGCGACGTTCATTGGGTTTGCCACGACGCACGGCGAAGGAACGCGCATTTCCTGAAAGGCCGAGTATGCGAGCAGCTCCAATTCCCGAGCCTGGCTCGCCAGCGCAGCCAGCAGCAGGACTACAATTGGTTTGTAGCATCGCATCTTCATTCGCCCTACTGCGATCGCTGCGGGAGCCGCGAGCCGACGCAGAGTAGGTACACCGGGCACAGCGCAGCGCCAAAAGCGAGCTACGCAGATCTCAAAATGCGGAGTACGAATACGGCGCATGAACAGCCTCAGATGCGTGCTGCTGGCCTTTGCATTGCACCTTCCCGCGTCCGGTCGCGCCGAGGGTCTCATCAGCGAATTGGTGCGACGTTTCGCCGAGAGCGACTTCGAGCTCGTGCGCGCCTCCAGCAACGCGCCGTTTCCGCCCCTCGCGGCGTTGACTGCAACAGGCTACCAGCAATCCGAGTTTCGACGCACGGACGGCGCCGATACCCATGAAACTTTCGAACAGGACTCGCTAGCGCAGTATGCACTCGTCCCCATTCCACTCGGGCGTCGCGATGCCATCGTCGTGGGCGAGTGGCTGTCGTGGACGCGCTTCGAGCTGAGTAGTCCGGCAGGCCGTGATATTGAGGTGCTCAGCGCAGCCGTTCCGGTGGGTTGGATTCGGCAGGCTTCTGCCGATTGGCAACTCGCCGCGTTCGTCGCACCGCTTGGGCACAGAACGGACGCGGATGGCTGGTACTGGGAAACCCTGGGCGGCGTCTTCGCGCGCAACCTGCGCAGCGAGCGTTTCGCATGGATCGTCGGCATGTACTTCGATGTCTCGTCGCTGGAGGATTTCTACACGCCGTATCTCGGAGCGACTTACATCGCCAATGACCGTTGGACACTCAATGCAGTGATGCCGTGGCCCTCGATCACGTATGCGCCTTCGCCGCATACGCTGTTCCGCTTCGGCGTTTCCCCGTCAGGAGCATCGTGGTCGGTCGAGCCGGGAGAACGTCGGCCACGCATGAATCTGCTTGCGTGGAACGTTGGCTTCTCCGTCGAGCGCCGCATTTTTGGGAATTTCTGGTTGGGGGTGGAGGTCGGTGCATCCTGCTTGCGCGGATTGTCGATCGTAGGCAACGATTGGGAGCCACCTGAAACCCGGCTCGACGGAACCGGCTTTGCACTGGTGAGCCTCACCTTGCGCCCGAGTTCACAGCCGCCTTGATAGCGCGGCGACAACCGTCAGCCACCAAAGATTGGCGTCGCGACGCTCAACTGAGGGTTTTGAGATGGCAACGGTTTCCGTATAGAAGACAAACGAGCCGCTGAAATTACCTCCGTCGTCGAATGTCGCCCCTCCGGCGTCCACGTAGTCGGCCCGGCCTGGCTGACGCTCGTTGCACAGATGAGCGGGGCAGCAACGGCCAGCCTGCTCGCAGGTTTGCTGAATCTCATCGGATAGCGCCCGTGGACAGTGATTCTTTTGGATCTCGAGTCTTCAACTCAGGCCCAGAGCACAGGCAAGAGCGGGGTCGCATCCAAAAAAAACAATATGATTTCACTTGGAGCGGTCGCGCACGGTGCGCGTGAAGTATCCATGGCGACTCGGCTCGATGCTCGACGCTCGACGCTCGACGCAGGGATCGATCATCTGATCTCCAGACTGATTTCTCGAAGGACGCTCGTCCAACTAGTGACGCCGTTTTCTGCGCCGCATGGGCAGGGCATACAGTCACTAGGGCGGGCCTCTATGAATTGGGGTCATCACGGTCGTGTTGACGTCGCGCTTGTTGCCGTTGCACTCATGGCCGGTGCAGGTTGTGCGACGCTCCCAGCGGGCGAGCGCTGGGGAGAGCAAGCGAGCTTCCAGGTTGGCTGGCATCGGGCTGCAGATGCCGCGTTGCACGCCGCGAAGAATCCGGTGGTCTGGGCGCCGCTTGCAGGTGCTGCAATCCTACAGATCGACAATTTGGACCACCGTGTCTCCGATTGGGCTATCGATCACACACCCGTCTACGGCAGCACGCAGAGCGCTCATCATGCGAGCGACGACATTCAGACCGCCGCTGGGCTGGGCGCCGTAGGGAGCTGGCTCGCCATTCCAGATCGCGGAGACTGGGATGCGAAGTTGAAGGGCGGGACCGTCGAAGCGGGAGCAATCCTCGCGGAAAGCGTTGTGACAGAAACACTGAAGCTCAGCGACCGAACCCGCCCGAACGGTGGCAGCCACAGTTTTCCCTCCGGTCATACGGCGTTCGTCGCCGTCGCGGACACGTTGACCGTACGCAACCTTCAGGCTGTGCCGATAGGCGCTTCGGCGCGCTCCGCGCTTGCGATTGGTGCGGACGTTATGACTATTGCGACAGCATGGGCCCGGGTCGAAGCAGGAGCCCACTATCCCTCCGATGTGTTGGTCGGCATGGCGATTGGTAGTTTCTTCGGGCACATGTTCACTGACGCGTTTCTCGGCGATGACCTTTCTCGTCGACTGACGATCTCATTTCAGGCAACTTGGGATGGCGGCGTGCTCGCGTGGGATTGGGCGTTCTAGCTCGCCCGCTGCGACTCTTTCTCGGATCGCTCCCCTTGGCTGGCTTTGTAGTGGACTCGACATCAACGATGAGTGTCATTCTCGATCAGATGTTGCGACCCGGTCGCGATGGATCGCAAGAAGTACGCATCGACATTGCTTGGCTCTGTTGTCTCGCGCTGACCTTGTTTGCCACGGGTATCGGCTTGCGCGACCCATGGCCAGCGGACGAGCCGCGGTTCGCGCTGGTTGCGCGTGACATGGTTGCACATCACCTGTGGCTGATTCCTCAGGTGGGCAATGACAACTACCCAGATAAGCCACCGCTTTTCTTCTGGCTGATGGCATGCGTTCTGCAACTGACGGGATCGCTACGATTTGCGTTTCTCGTGCCATCTACTCTTGCCGGCATGGGTTGCGCCGTGCTCGTGTACGACCTCGCACGGCGCTTGTGGAATCGGGAGACGGGCTTGGCCGCTGCGTTGGCATTGTTTGCGACCCTGCAGTTTGTTTGGCAGCCGCGGCAGGCACAGATCGATGCAACGCTGTGTTTCTTCACGACGTTGAGTCTCTACGGTCTGTTGCGACATTGTCTTGCTGGTCCGACCTGGAGGTGGTACGTCATTGGCTGGGCGGCGGCTGGGCTGGGCGTCATCACCAAGGGTGTCGGATTCCTGCCCCTGCTTGTGCTGATTCCCTACTTCGTTCTGCGCGCACCATACTGGAGACCTCGGCCGGCGCTGTCTGGCAGCGTCCTGCACTGGGCGCTGGGGCCCTTGGCTTTCGTGGCGGTAGTGTCGACCTGGCTTGCTCCTATGCTAGTCGCCGTCCACCATGATCCGGCACTGGAACGGTATCGAAACGAAATCCTCTTCACGCAGACGCTCGGGCGGTACTTCCATCCCTGGCATCACTTTGAACCGGTCTGGTTCTTCATCGTCAACGTGATTCCTGGGTTGTGGCTGCCGCTCACAGGCCTGTTGCCGTGGTTGATACCTCGCTGGCGTCAGAGTTTGCGCGGGCATGATCTTCGCGTGGCCTTGCCACTGGCGTGGATCGTCATGGTTGTGCTGTTCTTCAGCTTCAGTGAAGGCAAGCGCAGTGTCTACGTGCTGCCAGCCGTCCCCGCGCTGGCCCTGGCCTGTGGACCATGGTTGAACGACATAGCGGGCCGTGGTCGTGCACAACATACTGTCTTCGCTGTGACTTGCTCCATTGCGGCGATCTGTATCACTGCAGGGATGGTGCTTACGCTCAGCGTGCACGAGCGGCACCGGTTCTTTGAGGCGTATGACCTGAATCCGGTAGCGTTGGTGGGACCTCTGCTGACAATCGGTGTTCTCGTCGCCTTTGTCTGCATCATCGCGCGCCCAGGGCGAGGCTTCGCCGCCTATGGCCTGGCTATCGCGGCGAGTCTCTTGGTCATCAGTCTCTGGATCAACCCAGAATTGAACGAAGCAAGGTCAGGTGCACGCTTTATGCATCGGGTGCAATCAATGACCTTGGACGTTCGCGAACTGGGCTTGGTGGCGTACAGAGATGAGTATCTGCTGAATGTCACACGACCGGTCACGACCTTCGGTCATGCTCGATGGCGCGAGGCAGAACAGGAGGCCGACGATGCCGCTGCATGGCTCGCTGCCGCTCCCGGACGTGTCCTGCTCGTCGATCAACGCGCCAGGGATCAATGTTTCACGGCGGCGCACATCCAACCTGTCGATACGCAATGGTCGTTGGTACGAGGCGCCGCAGATCTGGCCTGCACTGAACGTGGCAAGTTGTCCGCCGCCTTGTTCTACGAACCGGCAAAGATTGATAGCGACGGTAAGATCGAGCGTCTGCCGCCGTCCCGCATTGCCTCCACACTGACCAAAGAGCGGTGATTGCGAGTTGCAGCCATCCTCAAACGAGTCGGAGCCCCGTCTCGTCGACAGCTTCGTCCGAAGGTGTCAGGCCGCGAGCGATCGCGAAGGTAGATCGCTCTATGGCAGCGTAACTCCCTGTCAGACGATCATCCGGAGTTCTAGCGGATGGCTTCTGTGTGGCTCAGCAGCAAGTAGTGACGTCCATCGGGCACGATGTACTCATGCTCGATGTGCAGGCCGAAGGTAGATGCGAACCAGGCGATGTCGACGGAGTCCGGCGGAGGGCGCGACTTGAAGCCATGGCGTCGTGCCAGATCATATAAAGGACCCATCGTAAGCTTCGTCATCGCGAGCACGCACTCATCGCTGCGCAGCGAAGCTGTTACGCCGTCGACCGAACTAGCCTGCCAAGCGAATTGACGCACAGAAATACCAGCCATGTCGACGACCGCGACTGTGGTTTCATCCGGCGCCAGTAGCACGAGCGCTCGCCCGTGTAAGTCCGCGTGCAAGGCACGGGTAACCGGCCGTAGGTCCTGCTCGCGATTGATGGCGGGAAAGTACGCCGCCCCAACTCCTATCAGGATGGCACTGTAAGAGGCAAACAACACCCCCAGAGCTTGTGTCACGTCCCTGCCACGCAGCGCGTTGCGAATCGAGCGTAGCAGCCACAGCGTCGCACCGCACATCAGCATCGCACCGAGGACGAGCCCTGTCCGATTGCCCCGCGTATGCGCATAGAAGACCGCAACCAGGGGAAGCAACAGTAGCAACACTGCTGCAATGCCCACGACGACGAACGACGAAGCGCGCAGCATCCGCAGGTCGAAGGCATCGGGCGTGACCGCGGCCTTCTCGTACCACAGGGCAATCGCCAGCGCCACGCCGATGAGCGACGGCGCGGCATAGATGCCTCGTGCCGTTGCCGCAAGTGATAGTACCAACACGCTGGGGAGCGTCGCCGCGATCGTGAACCGCCAGGCACCGGCATGTGTCGTGCTATCACGCAGCGCTTGCCAGCCTCGGCGTGTCGCGGCAACGGCGAGAAACACCCAAGGCATGATGTAGAAGGGCGCCTCGATGAAATACTTGCCGAACGAGTTGCGATGAGAGTCCGCATATTGGGGGATGCTTGCCGCGTGACCGCTCAGCCGCACCATCCGTCCGGCGATGTTGAACCATAGTGCGTTCTGGAGGAGATCCGCCCCGTCGGGGCGCGCGGCCAATGACAACAACCAAGGTGCTACGATTGCCGTCTGCAACACCAGTCCCACGTACAGCTCCCAGCGCAGCAACTCACGGTAACGTTTCTCCCACACGATCAGCACTGCGAATGCTGTTGCTGGCACCAGCCACGCGGCACCGCTCTTGGCGAGAAACCCCAGGGCCAGGGTTAGGTGCATCAGGGAGTAGCCGATCAATCGCCTGCGACTCGTGACAGCTCGGTAGCCAAGATGCAGGCCTAGCAGGCTCGCAGCGACGCACGCGAGGAGTGCTGCATCGGTAGCCAGCCAGATGGCAACTTGGTAGGTGAGAAAGAAGGAGCTGCCCACGGCTACGGCGACGACGATCGCACTTCGTGAGGCTACCGTCTTCGCCAGTAGTGCCAGCGATGTGGCAAATACGAGCGCGTAGAGGAGATTTGGCAGCCGCGCAGCCCACGGGGACATGCCTAGCCGCGCAATTGTTGCGCCGGCAAGCCAATAGGTCAGCGGAGGTTTCTCGACGAACGGCTGGTCCCTGAGCAGCGGAACCGCTTGAGGTCCGGTGAGACTCATGTGCCATGCAAGGTCGGCTTCGCGAGGCTCGTCGGGCTTCCAGTCGCTGCGACCGACTATGCCGAAGAGCCAGAGCGGCAGCAGTACCGCAAGCGTGGACAGTTTCAGTACGTGCCGCGCCACGGGCACGCCATGGGCTACCCCGTCTGTGACAACCTCGGTATCGGCATCAGCTTCTCGCAACATGCGACGTCTGGCTCCGGTCGGCGACTAGCGGCGCAACCGGCAGGAAATCGCCACGTTCCAGATGGTAGTCGAGGGTCTTGCGGATCGCGGTCGTGAGGTCCGTTTGTGGTTGCCACCCCAAGGCCGTCATCACGGCGCTGATTGCCGGCACGCGCGCCTGGATGTCCTGGTAGTACTTGCCGTAGTAGCTCTCGGACTCGACGTCCTCGATGTGCGCTGCCTCGGCCAGATGCTGGTACTGTGGGATTCCATCGAAGGCATCGATGATGGCGCGGGCCAGCTCGGCGACGGAAACGTCGCTGGCAGGATTGCCGATGTTGAAGATCTGTCGCGAGGCGCGCTGCTCATGGTTGTCGATGATGCGCAGCAGGCACTCGATGGCATCTTCGATGTAGGTAAAGGAGCGCCGCTGGCGTCCACCATCGACCAGCAGGATGGGCTGTCCGTGGAAGACGTTGCTCAGGAACTGAGTGAAGACGCGGGAGCTGCCCTCCTTGGATTCGAAGACGTCATCGAGCCGCGGCCCTATCCAGTTGAATGGGCGAAACAGCGTGTAATCGAATTTGTCGCGCACTCCGTAGGCAAAGATCACGCGGTCCAATAGCTGCTTGGAGGATGCGTAGATCCAGCGTTGCTTCTCGATCGGACCGTAGACGAGATTGCTGGTGGTTTCATCGAGTACCGGATCGGGACACATCCCGTACAACTCGGAGGTAGACGGGAAGATCAGTCGCTTGCCGTAGGCGACGCATTGACGCACCACAGACAGATTGACCTCGAAGTCCAGCTCGAAGACTCGTAGCGGATCCTTGACGTACTGCGCCGGATTCGCGATCGCGACCAGTGGCAGCACGACATCACACTTGCGGATGTTGTAGGCCACCCATTCGCGATTGATCGTGATGTCGCCTTCGACGAATTTGAAGCGTGGGTTATGCAGTGCATCGCCGAGCTTGTTGTCGGCGATGTCCATGCCGTAGACCTGCCAGTTGCGGCGCGCCAGGATGGCTTCGGTCAGCCAGCTGCCGATGAAACCGTTAACGCCGAGAATCAAGACTTTGAGAGGCATGGGCAACTTCCGGTTGTTGGGTGGACAGGCCAGCGGGCGAGCGCCAGGGAGGCGGCGCGATCGGGGATGGAGCCGCAGCTCACCGTGGAGAGAAATGCAGCGCGCAGGACGCGGCCGGCATGATGGGGACCGACGCAGAACGCAAAAGTGGCCGGTGCCGCGTGCCGGCGACAGATCTCCGCCAATATCGGCACACTCTCGCGTGTGCTGCGTAACGTCTCGACATCGAATTTAAGTGCGATCTGCGTGCCATGCCCCGCGTCCTTCGGCGAACCGGGCTGTGTGCAAGGCGCTGTGAAATCCCGACGCGGGCAAGCGGTATGAAAGCCCGACGCACGTCGCGATTCGCCATACCCGAGGACTATTGCGCGTGTCATGCGGCGTGGTCCTCCTGGTTACCGAACGCGTTAGAGGGGTGAGAGGGGGCCACAGATTCCAGGGCTGCTGCGATCCGGTAGCGTGGGCGATTCTGAACCTGGGCGTAGATGCGTCCCACATACTCACCGAGCAAGCCCACGCCGAGCAGTACGATGCCGATGAGGAAGAAGGCGATACCCAGCAGCGTGAATACGCCAGCAGCCTCTGGTCCGACCACAAGGCGCCGGATGCCCAGGTACGGCACGAACGCCAGCGACAACGCTGAAATCAGCGTCCCGAGCACCGAATAGAGCTGCAGCGGTGCGATAGAGAAGCCCGTCATAAGGTCGAAGTTCAGGCGGATCAGGCGATAGAGCGAATACTTCGAGGTTCCCGCCGCCCGCTCGGCGTGGCTCACCTCGATCTCGGTCGGCGAGCGTGCGCACAGGTAGGCCAGTGCCGGGACGAAGGTATTGACTTCGGTGCAGGCGTTTACGGCGTCCACCACCGAACGGCTATATGCCCTGAGCATGCATCCCTGATCGGTCATGCGGATTCGCGTGGTCTTTTCGCGCAAGCCGTTGAGCAAGCGTGAAGCCATGCTGCGGAACCAGGTGTCCTGGCGGGCTACACGGATCGTGCCGACGTAGTCGTGCCCGCGTTCGAGCTCCGCGAGCAGCCGGGGTATTTCCTCCGGAGGATTCTGCAGGTCTGCATCCAGAGTGATCAGCGCGTTGCCGCGTGCATGAGCGAACCCGGCCAGGATCGCATTGTGTTGGCCGAAATTCCCCGCGAGTACCAGCACGCGCGTGGTATCGGGACGCCTCTGGTATTGCACGCGTAGCAGTGCGACGGACGCATCGGCGCTTCCATCGTCGACGAACAGAACCTCGTAGGGTCGTCCCATCGCATCCAGTGCCGCATAGAGCCGGGAAAACAGCTCCTGCAGAACCATCTCCTCGTTGTACACGGGAACAATCACACTCAAGGCGAGGTGGCTCATCGTCGGTGCCTCGTCAGGATCTGGTGCACACAACCGCTCACGCGCTCGACGTCAGAGAATTCCATCGCCGGGAACAACGGCAGGGTCACAGTCGCGCGCCCGATCTGCTCGGCGTTGGGGAAGTCGCCTTCCCTGTGGCCGAGCCCGCGGTAGTAGCTGAAGAGGTGCAAGGCTGGATAGTGCACACCGACGCCGATCTTGTGCTCGCCCATCAGACGGATGAAGTCGTTGCGTCCAATCCTCAGCTCATCCAGGCAGAGCAGCGGAGCGAACATGTGCCAACAGTGGCCGCTGTCGCCTCGCGCGGGCAGTCGCAGACCGGGGGTATCCGCCAGCGCCGCGAAGTAGGCGCTGGCCAATTCGCCGCGCTTGCGGTTGAAGCGATCCAGATGCGGCAGTTGGCCCAGGCCAACTCGGGCGGAAACGTCGGACAGATTTGCTTTGCCGCCTGGAAGTACCACATCCATGGCATCGTCGCCCTTGCAGATGCCGTGGAACCGATGACGCTCGATGGCCAGCAGTTCCGCGGGATCGGCAGTGGCAATCGCTCCGCCCTCGATAGTGGTCATGTTCTTGTTCGGATGAAAGCTGAAGCACACCAGATCACCGAATGAGCCGATCTTGCGGCCGCGCCATTGCGAGCCGATGGCATGGGCTGCGTCCTCGATCACTCGCAGCTGGGCGGTGCGCGCGATGTCGTACAGTCGGTCAAGGTCTGTCGGCATGCCCGCGAAATGCACGGGAAGCAGCGCGCGCGTCGCTGGTGTAATTGCGCGCTCGATCTGGTCGATGTCGATGTTGCGGGTGTCGAGGTCAACGTCGACGAAGACCGGTTTCGCTCCGACGCGCACGATCACATTGGCGGTTGAGGCAAAACTCATGGCCGGCAGGATCACCTGGGAACCGCGGTCGACCCCGGCCACGCACAGGGCGATCTCGAGCGCTGCGGTCGCCGAGGTCATTACCCGCACCGGACGGCCCTGCAGGTATTCGCCGAGCGCCGCCTCGAACTTCAGGACTTGAGGTCCGCTCGCCAGCCACCCGCCGCGCAGCACTTCCACGACGCCCTGAATGGTTTCTTCGTCGATGCACGGTCGAGTGAAAGGCAGGAAGCTCATAGTGAACTCGATGTAGTCAGGATCGGGACAGCAGGACAACGCCCACGCAGATCAACGCAATAGCCGCGACGCGCTGCGTGCTGAGAACCTCACCGAAGAACTGCCATGCGGCGAGCGTGGCGATCACGTAACCAATTGAGAGAAACGGATACGCTACCGACACGTCCGTGCGCGAGAGGGCGACGATCCAGCTCATCACGCTCAACGCGTAGCAGGTCAAGCCAGCCCACACGGCGGGCTGCGCCATGATGCGCATTCCCATGGCGAGCAGGGCGCCGGGCTCGGGAATCAGCACCCCCAGGCGTTGTGTCGCAGCCTTGAGTGCAAGCTGCGCGATAGCGTTCAGGAGAACGCCGCTGAGCAAGTAGGAAAGCGTCGATGGCGTCATGGCTTTACGATCACGACGACATTGGCTTCCTGCAGGATGACGCGAGGTTTGATTCCGGACGCCACGACCTCCTGCCACAGGACGGGGCTAACGATGGCGACGGCACTGGGTTCGCGCCGCCATTGCGCGATGAAATCAGCCACGTGGGAGAGCGAATGACTCTGCGTTCGATCGAAGCGCGTTTCAATCTCGCCCGTGTGCTGGACCAGGGTGCATGTGCGTTGCAGTGCGAACGGCAGAGACTGCCAATACATTCCGACGCAGTAGAACGGCGTGTCGGCCGCAAGATGCGGGGCGATCAATGCCGCAATGCCTGGCCTAGCACGCAGGGATTCAAGGGCATCGCTGCCGCACATCAGCACGGACAGCGCGATCACGAATCCCACTGCCAGTGCGGCAACTCCTAATGAGAGCTGGCGACGCAGGCCTGCGGCAACTGTGAGTCCGACGCTCACCAAGCCTACCGCGCCGGCTATCCTTGCCCAGTGGGCGATCTGCACATAGGCCGTGAGCTTAGGACTGGGCTCCATGAAGTGCGGTAGCAGAGGGCCCAGGCAGAGCAAAAGTACAGAAAAGGCAGCAGCAACGATGGCGACCGGACGCAGCGCACGCACATCGGCACACGCCTGCAACCAGCGACCCGCTAGCAGCGCGAGCGGACTGACGGCGGAGACGATGTAGGGTGCGAGTTTGGAACCGGACATGGAGAAGAACACGAGCTGCGTCAGGCTGAAGATCAGCAGTAGGCTCGCCGGTTGCAGCTCGGAAGCAGATCGGGATGCGCGCAATTCGCTGAAGGCCGAGCGCGCAATGGTAGTAATCCACGGCAGTACGCCTACGCCCAGGATGACGATGAAGTACCACCACGGCTCGCTGCGGTGATGCACCGTCGTAGCAAAGCGTTCCAGGTGCTCGTGAACAAAAAAGAACTGCAGGAAATCCGGATTCCGGCTCGCCACAAGGACCACCCACGGCAGCCCCGTCAGCGCCAGTATCGCCACCCCATCCAGCAGGTAGAGCCGACGCCAAAGGTGCGTGTTGCGGTGAATCAGTGAGTACACCAATACCGTGAGGCCGGGCAGTGCGATGGCAACCAATCCCTTCTGCAGAAACCCGCAGCCCAGTGCGAACCACGCTAGTCCCATCCAGCGTCGTCGCGCGCCCGGATCCAGCCCCTCGCGTTGGGCCAGCAGCAGACACGAGAGCCCCGCATTGACGAAGAATGCGAGCCCGATGTCCAGCGTGTTGATGTGAGCGACAATGAAGTACAGCGGTGAACTGGCTAGGACGAGCGCCGCGAATGCGCCAGCCGTGGCTCCCCACAAGGCGCGACCGGTCGCATAGGTGACCAGAATACCCAGCAGCCCGAGCGTCGTTGCCCACAGACGGGAAACCCAGAACTCGAATCCGAACGCGCGGTAGGCGACTGCCGTTGCCCAGTACTGCAGCGGCGGCTTCTCAAAATAAGGTATCGCATTGAGGTGCGGCGTCACCCAATCGCCACTCGCGACCATCTCGCGAGGAATCTCTGCGTAGCGGCCTTCGTCGGGCTCGGCAAGCGACCGATAGACGGTATTGCCAAACCACAATGCAATCCCGAGGAGCGCGAGCGTACCGAGCACAATAGAGCGAAGAGCAAAGCTTGCGTGCACGCTCTGCGAAGCGAAGGCGGAAGACCTCGAAGTGTTGCTCACAGCAACTGATCCCCAGGCAAACGGGTAATGAGTACGCTGCCGTCACCGGCGCGATCGCGTCGCGGGCTATCTGTTCTTTGACGTATCTGGTCGCTAGATCAATCGCGCTTGCCCATTCAGCTGCGAGAAGTTAATGCAACCGAAACCAAACTAACTTATTCGGCGGTCAGCGACGGCGCAAGTTGCGATGCTCCGCCTTCGTTCCGTTGCCCCAGGCCGCTCCACAGGCTCCTCTTGAACGCGAGGGTGTACACCGTGAGCGAGGTGGTCCACACGAGGAACGCGCTCCAGATGTCATGCGAAACGAAGTGGGCGCCCCGGGATTGTTGTGCGATGCCAAAAACGAGTCCCATCACCAGGGTCAAGATGATCCCGCCAGTCGCCAGCCACCGGCTGCGCTCCCGGAACACGAAGTAGAACGCGATTAGCGCGTACCCCGAGCCGGCGTGTGCCGCTGGGAAACAATGACCGACGCGCAGGCTCGCGGGTCGGTGCGAGAACAGCTGGATGTAGGGTTGAGTGCCACCGAACTGTGTCAGTGCCCAAGGGCAATGCACGTTGGTTACCAGCTTCAGTGAGCCAACGATGGCGACCGCGAGCAAGACCGCAACAATGAAGTAGGCTGCCGGGCGTCGCAGCTCGATGAGGCGGGGCTTGGCGAAAGTTGCACCCCACAGAACCAGGGCGGCAATTGCCAACGAGCGCACGAGCCACTGTCCCCCGCTGTGGATGAATTCGTTGGTCCACCAGCTGTCGGCGCCGATCCATCGCATCTGTACCGAATCGAAGAACAAGGCACGTGCGATTGCAGTATCCAGCGGTGTGATTGCAAAGACGGTGGCCAGCAATAGGAACGCCGCAAGCGGCCTGCGCATGCCGTGCCACCAGAATGCCAACGGACTCGTAGCGCCCGGCGCCGACACGCTATTCAGACGCAGCACATCACCTGATACGGTCATTGTCGATCCAGATGGAGGGGGCGAACATTGGACGTCCCTCGCACCGCCAATCAATCGACTGGGCACTGAACTGCTACGGGGCTGCGCAGGAATCGCTCGCGTGGGGTCCTCAAGAGTGCTGCTTGGTTTCGACCAGGAACAGGCCCCAAGGGTCCAGCGCCTGATCCAGCCGTTGACCAGTCGATGTCAGGGAATCTGTGCACTGCGACGTCCACGATGTCGCTGGATCGCGATCACACGCCTGACATGCTCCCTGTGCACCTCGATTGATTCCGAAGTATCAAGCGTCCAACTCCAATCGTCCGCAAGACCGATAGGGCGCGTTGTCACCAGCCATGGTCGGTTGATTGCGAGCGCGCAGCTTGTCTATGCCCTAGGAAGCAAGGTAGTGGATGAGCCCTTCAAATCCGAGCATGAGTTGGTAAAGTCTGTCTTGGCGGGAGACGAGCGTGCCTTCAACGAGTTTTTCCGCGTGTATTTCCCACGAATCTATCGCTTCGCGTTGCCGCGGCTTGGCTGGGACGCGGAAGCGGCTCAGGAAGTTGTGCACCTGACCTTCCTGAAAGCGATCAGAGGTATCGAAGGATTTCGCGGGGAGGCGAGACTGTTTACCTGGCTGTGCCAGATCTGTCGGTGCGAAGTGATCGACTACGTGCGCGCGGTGCAGCGTCGTTCCAAGCGCTTCGTTCCAATCGACGACAACGAGGAGGTGCAGGCCGCGGTCGAGGAGATGGAGGCATCTCGGACGCAGCAGCCGCTGAATCAATATACCGCTGATGAAGCGCGCGAATTGATTCAGTTGGTTCTCGATCGGCTGCCAGCGCACTACAGCGATGCGCTTGAATGGAAGTACCTGGACGGACGGTCGGTGAAGGAGATCGGCGAAGCGTTGGGTGTCGGTCAGACGGCGGCCCAATCGATCCTGGCAAGAGCGCGCGTCGCATTTGGGGCAGCGATTACCTCGGCCTTCGGAGCCTCGGCCGCAGAGGTGCTCGCGCACCTGCGCGATGACCCATGAGCGGACAATGCGAGTCGATGCTACGCTGCGGGTCCCAGGGCCGCACGAGTCAAGCGACACGCGGCAGGGAGGTGATCTTCTGCTTGCATGCGCAAGCGCGAGGCGGGGCATTGCGATGCGAGTGCTGGTGGTCGAAGACGAACCCGAGATGGCGGAACTTCTCCGTAAGGGGCTCGCGGAAGAAAATCATAGCGTCGCCCTCGCGGCGGACGGTCGTACGGGGCTTGACCTCGCGAAGGCCCATGACTTCGACGTCATCGTGCTCGATCTCATGCTGCCACACTTGGATGGATACGATGTTGCGCGCCGATTGCGCGAAAGCGGCCGAGTCACTCCCATCCTTATTCTGACAGCGCGCGATTCCGTGCCGGACATCGCCAAAGGCCTGGACATGGGGGCGGACGACTATCTCACCAAGCCATTCTCGTTCGTCGAGTTGCTGGCACGCTTGCGCGCGATCACGCGGCGGTCCTCGCAAACGCCGGCAGCGGCGATCTGTGTCGCAGATTTGCAGGTCGACTCGGTCGCCTGCCAGGTGTCCAGGGCGGGCAAGGCTATTCAGCTGACGGCGACGGAGTTTCGGCTGCTGGAGTTTCTAGCGCGACGTTCCGGCCGCGTCGTGTCGCGGGAGGCCATCCTGGAAGGCGTGTGGGGGTTCGACGAAGAGATCGGTCACAACACAGTGGAGGCATTCATTTCCCTGCTACGAAGCAAGATCGATCGCGAGTTCGAGCCGAAACTACTGCAGACCGTCCGCGGTTTCGGATATTCGTTGCGCGGTTCCTGACATGCGGCCGTTCTCGTTGCGATTGCGCCTGACAGCGTGGTACTTCGGCATACTCGCACCCAGCCTGCTGGCGATCAGTGTGATCGCGGTCTACGGTATGAACCGCAGCATCAATAGTGCTGTGGACCACGCTCTGGATGAACGCGCGACAGCAGTTCGTGCACTGATGCGGCGTACGCTTCCTACCGGTTCGATTCAGGATCTCGTCGACGAGATCAAGGAACACTCGCAACTCGATGCCACGGGCGATCTCATGCAGGTTGCCGATGCACGGGCCCGTTGGTTGTATCGCTCGCGATTATTGGCCGACCACGACGTTCCGCTGCCTGCCGCGACGCAACCCGCCGTCCGAACCGAACGCTTCAATGGATTGACGCTGCGGATACGCAACGAGCGGATATCGATAGACGGAACGGAATTCTCCGTCCAGGTCGCTACCCCATTGCATGAGTTTCGCGAGGCCATCGAACGATTTCAGTGGTTGCTCTACGTTGTTGTCCCCGCTCTACTGCTATGTGCCACTGCGGGAGGGTACTTCATGAGTCGCCGGGCACTGTCGCCCGTAGAGAAAGTCATTGATGCTGCTGAGAGCATCGGCGCAAAAAATCTCTCTAGCCGCTTGGTCGTGCCCTCGACCGGGGATGAGTTGCAGCGCCTCTCGGAGACCCTGAACAAGATGCTCACCCGTATAGAGGGGGCATTTACCACGGTTTCGCAGTTCACGGCGGACGCATCGCACGAGCTTCGGACGCCGCTCGCCATCTTGCGCACGCGCGCTGAGCTTGCCTTGCGCCGGGCCCGTTCCGCAGACGAGTATCGCGAAGTCCTGGAGCAGCTACTCAACGGCCTGGAGAGAACGTCAGATCTCGTTGATAGGCTGATGCTGCTGGCGCGATCAGATTCGGGTGCACAGAGCCTGCATCGCAGCGAACTCGACCTGAACGTCATCCTCCGCAGAGTGTGCGAACAGGGAGTAACCCTGGCTGCGGCCAAGAACTTGAACTTCAAGGCCGAACTTGAGCCGCACGGGATACTGCTGGAAGGCGACCAAGACTTCTTGGAGCGACTGTTCCTGATCCTGATCGACAATGCGATCAAGTACACACCGGCGTGCGGTGACGTCGCCATATCGAGCCGCCTCGTCGGCTCCATGGCAACCATCGCCGTGCGTGATAGTGGCATCGGTATCGGCGCCTCCGATCTTCCCAATGTGTTCGAGCGGTTCTATCGGGCGGACAAGGCGCGCTCGCGCGAATCCGGTGGTTCGGGCCTGGGGTTGGCCATTGGACGGTGGATTGCCGAAGCGCACGACGGGGCAATCAGCGTCGAGAGCATGCCGGGCGAGGGCGCGACTTTCAGTGTTTCCCTGCCCGTCAGTCGCGTGACATCGTCGCGTTTTCGACACGTCGCAGGCCGCACCTAGCGCGGCCTTCAGGGTTTCTTAAGGCTGATGCTGTAGAACGGCGCCGAGTTTCCGGAATCCAGGTTGATGATGACTAAGACAACGCGCGTCGCGATCGTATGCGCAGCATGCGCGTGCGTGGCGGCTGCAGTGTGGGGGTATGGGGTTTTCGAGAAACCTGCGCCCGTTGTGTCGAAGGGCGTTCCCGTCCGAGTCGTCAGCGCCGCCCGGCGTGACAGCCCCGCATACTTGTCGACGATTGCCACCGTACAGGCATTCAACACCGTGCTGGTGCGGCCCAGGGTCGATGGACAGATCAGTCGGGTGATGTTCGAGGAGGGCGCGCAGGTCAGACGGGGTGACCCGCTGGTCGAGCTGGACCGACGACCTTTCGAGGCCCAATTGCGCGCGGCGCTGGCACAGAAGGAACGAGACGGCGCCCAGCTGGATAACGCAAGACGCGACCTGAAGCGTTATGAGGCGCTGGTCACACTGAACTCGCCGCTTGCGGCCCAGACAGTCGACGCCACGCGCTCGCAGGTCGCTCAGTTCACCGCAGCGCTCGAGGTGGACCAGGCGCAGGCAGATCAGGCCCGCTTGCAGCTGGATTACGCAACGATCGCGGCTCCGATCGACGGTCGAGCGGGCGCAAGGCTCGTCGATGTCGGGAACATGGTGCATGCAAGCGACGCCACTGGCTTCGTCGTTCTCACGCAGATTCATCCAATCGCGGTGAGTTTCTCCCTCCCGCAGTCCGAGCTGCCGAACCTACGAGCACAGCAGGCCCGTCATGCGCTGCGGGTTCTCGCAATCGACTCGGCTAACGAGCAGCAGCTGGACGCTGGGGAACTGACGCTCATCGACAACCAGATCGATGTGAGCACCGGCACCATTCGCTGCAAAGCCGTGTTTCCAAATGCGGGCGAAGCTCTCTGGCCTGGGCAGTTCGTCACGGCCCGAGTGCTTCTGGAGAATCTCGCTGATACCGTGATGGTTCCGGCGTCCGCCGTCCAGATGGGTCCGCGGGGCTCATTTGTATATATCGTGAATGGCGAGCATCGCGCCGAGGTTCGCAATGTGGATGTCGGAGCGACCTATCAGGGCGAAACGGCCGTCGTGCACGGCTTGAATGGCGGCGAGACTGTCGTCGTCGAAGGACAGTTCCAGCTGGAACCCAACACGTTGGTCGAGCTGACGCATGTCACCGCCGCGCGCTGATCGTCTCCATTTGCTGGGAATGCCGCGTTGAATTTCTCCGCTTGGTTCATCCGGCGACCGATCGCCACCTCGCTGTTCAGCTTGGGCATCCTGTTCCTGGGAGTCGTAAGCTACCTGCAGCTGCCGATTGCCGGCGTTCCGCAGGTAGACATTCCCACCATCTCGATTTCGACGGAACTGCCTGGGGCGAGCGCCGATACGGTCGCGTCGTCCGTAACGTCGCCACTTGAGCGCGCATTGTCGATCCTGCCCGGCGTCACGGCGATGACATCGAGTAGTTCCTACGGATCCAGCAATATCGAGGTGCAGTTCGACCTGTTTCGCAGCGTCGATGCCGCCGCAGTCGATGTGCAGGGCGCGATCAACACCGCGTTGGGAGAGCTGCCAAGAAATCTGCCCCATCCGCCGGTGTTCGAGAAAGCCAATCCCGCCGACGCGTTGCTGATGACGGTTGCGGCGTACTCCGACACGCTGCCCATCGAAAAGGTCAACGACTATGTCGAGAACTACCTGACGCCGCAGCTCTCGCAGGTCGCGGGCGTAGGAATGATCGACTATCACGGGCAACAGCGTCCGGCTGTGCGCGTCTCGGTCGATCCAGGGCGTGTCGCCTCGCTCGGACTGACGCTTGAAGATGTGCGTCGACGGATTGCCGAGTCGACGGTGAACGGGCCGAAGGGCACGCTGAACGGTCCGAGGCAATCGATCACGCTGGACGCCAACGATCAGTTGAGCAGTGCCGCAGAATATGCGCAGCTGTCGCTGGTGAATTCACGTGGTGCGGCGGTCCCCCTGCGGGACCTGGGTAGTGTCGTCGACGGCGTAGAAGACATCAGACAGAGTGCTTGGCTCGGATCTCATCGAGCGGTGATGATCGATGTTCACAAGCAGGTCGGATTCAACCTGAATGCCACAGTGGCTAAGGTGAAGGAGGCGCTTCCGGCCCTGCAACGACAGCTGCCTGCATCAGTTCATTTGGTGCTCCTGCAAGATCGTACCCAGACCATTCGCGCGTCCGTTCAAGATGTGTTGATGACTCTGCTTCTGAGCTGTGTGTTGGTCGTACTGGTCGTCTATGCGTTTCTGGGAACGTTGCGTGCGACGTTGATTCCTGCAGTGGCCATTCCGTTGTCACTGCTGGGCACGATGGCGCTGCTGTACGTGTTCGGCTATACGCTCGACAACGTCTCTCTCATGGCGCTGACCGTGTCGGTAGGGTTCGTCGTCGACGATGCCATTGTGATGCTGGAGAACATCACGCGCCATATCGAAAACGGCGAGAGCCCGAAAGAAGCCGCGCTGCTTGGGTCTCATGAGATCGGCTTCACCATCATGTCAATGACCGTGTCGCTCATTGCGGTCTTCATACCGTTACTGTTCATGGGTGGGGTCGTCGGGCGGCTGTTTCACGAGTTCGCCTACACTGCTGCGATCGCCATCGTGCTTTCGGGCATCGTTTCGTTGACGCTTACACCGGTGCTATGTGCCTATTTGCTTGGCAGACGAACGCACCATGCTAGAGGGTGGTTCACAGGGCGAACGGAAGCGTTCTTCGATCGAATGCTTGCGGGCTACGCAAAAGGACTGCGGTGGGTCTTGAGCCGCCAACGCACGGCGCTGGCGGTCATGCTGTCTACGATCGCAGTCACCGTACTGATGTACATAGCGATCCCGAAGGGTTTTTTTCCGCAGCAGGACAATGGGCTCATCGGCGGTGTGGTCGAGGCTTCTCCGGATATTGCCTATCCGGCGATGCTGCAACAGATGCATCAGCTCGCCGACCTCATCCGCGAGGATCCGGACGTTGAGTACGTGTATTTCTGGGTGAATGGTCAACCGTCGATGAACATCGGACGCATGCAGGTCGACCTGAAGCCGTTCGGGACGCGCCATGCTTCGGTCTACACGGTGCTCGATCGAATTCAGGAACGTGTCAGTGGACTGCCAGAAGTCAAACTGCACTTGCAGGCGCGACAGGACTTGCGTATCGGGACGCGGACCACCAAGACCCAGTTCGAATACACGCTAAGCGATGCAAATCTGGAGGAGTTGCAGCGCTGGAGCACGACGATGCTGGACGCGTTGCGTACGTTGCCGCAGATTCAGGGTGTCGAGGGCGATGTGCAAGCAGCTTCGCCGCGCATCAAGCTCGCGCTGGACCGGCAGGCGATGTCTAGATTGGGTGTGACTACTCAGATCGTCGATGACACGTTGTACGACGCGTTCGGCCAGCGGCAGGTTGCAAGCTACTACTCGCAGGTCGCTGTGTACCGTGTGATTCTGGAAGTCGATCCGCGCTTTCAGCTGGACGAGAGTGCGTTGCAACGACTCTATGTCCCCTCGAGCAGTGGACAACCCGTACCGTTGGGTGCCTTCAGTTCTCTTGAACGAACGACAGGACCGCTGACCATCAATCACGATGGCTTGTTTCCCGCCACGACGATCTCGTTCAATCTGGCTCCGGGACAGTCCCTGGGCCAGGCGGTCGAAGCGATCAGGAACAAAGAACTGTCGATGCATGTGCCAGAAGGCCTTACGTCCCGATTTACTGGCAGCGCCAAGGCATTCGAGGAGTCTCTGGCGAGCCAGCCGTTCCTGATTCTTGCCGCACTGGTGGCGATCTTCATCGTGCTCGGAGCACTGTACGAGAGTTACATTCACCCGATCACGATTCTGTCGACGTTGCCTTCAGCCGGTATCGGCAGCCTGCTTGCGCTGATGCTGCTCCACTACGAGTTTTCCTTGATCGCGTTGATTGGCGTCATCCTCCTGATCGGCATCGTCAAGAAGAACGGCATCATGATGGTCGACGTGGCGATCACCGAGGAGGCGGCCGGGCGCTCAGCAGAGGAGGCCATCTATCGCGCCTGTCTGTTGCGCTTCCGACCGATCATGATGACGACAATGGCAGCATTGTTGGGATCTCTTCCGTTGGCGTTCGGAAGCGGCGCTGGTTCCGAGTTGCGTCGCCCACTGGGTATTGCGATGGTGGGTGGCCTGCTCCTGTCGCAGATCCTCACTCTGTACACGACGCCAGTCGTCTATCTGTACATGGATCGCTTGGTGCAGCGCTGGCGCCGTCGCGTCGCGGCCGTCACGGTGGAGTCGATTCTTGAGGTTTCGGAATAGCTCGGGCACTCGCACCCGGCGGTGCCGATTTCTGGAACGATCGCTTTTTTCTGTGTCGGCTCTTCCTCGTCGCTGACACCATCACCCTCTGTACATCAACGGCATCATCTTCTCCGGCCGTCGTCGCCACCGCTGTCGCAGATGCGAGGCCATAATCTTGCGCACTACCCGGGTGCAGTGAGGCGCGGCGCCTTTCCGAGGTGCCTTGGTACAGGGCCGTTTTTGACGGCGCAGCTGGAGGCGGGGCCTCGCGGGAAGGGGAAGGAGTATCTAGTCTAGGATAGCCTCTACGATAATATAACAAGATGAAAAATAGGGTAATTATATACCCATAAATCTAGTCATATATCTATCCATATAGGGTAGGATTGCACGGTATGCCGCTCACCACCGCTGAATCGATTCTGAGACGCCTGGACGCCGGTACTGCTTCCTCACCGGAGCTGGAGAAGGTCCTCGGTCAGAGCCAATCGGCAGTCTCACGCCAACTGCGTCAATTGCTGGCATCACGCCAGGTGATTCGGATCGGCAGCACCCGCGGCGCGCGCTATGGGCGTGTGCGCCAGATTGAAGGGATCGGTAGCCAGTGGCCCTTGCGTAGGATTGATCAATCCGGCCGGATTCACTCTCTAGGCACGCTGACCGCGCTGGCTGGTGATCAGTACTACTTCCAGGCGGAAGCTGCGAACTTCGCTTGGTCCGGATTGGCCGCGGGCCTGCCTTACTTTCTCCAGGATCAGCGCCCGGCCGGCTTCCTCGGTCGCGCCGTTCCGCGCCGCTATCCCGAGCTAAACTTGCCGCAGCGAGTGGATCATTGGAATGACGATCACTACCTGCAGTATCTGACGCTGCAAGAGGCCGATCCGGTCGGTGATTTGGTGCTTGGTGACGGGGCCTTCGACGTGTTCCTTGCCAGGCAACGCCGGCGTGAATCCATTCCGGTGGGTGAGCGCGAGCAGCGCTATCCGCAACTCGTCACGGACGTCATGGAGGGCGGACTTCCGGGATCCTCGGCGCAAGGAGAACAGCCGAAGTTCACCGCGTTGATCGAGGACCATTCAGGTCCGAGGCATGTGATCGTCAAGTTCTCCCCGCTGGTAAATTCGGCCGTCGGCCAGCGCTGGTCGGACCTGCTCATCGCCGAGCACCTTGCACATGAGGTGTTGTCGCAGTCCGGCATTGCCGCTTCACGATCGCGCATCGAGCACTACGAGGGACGCACTTATCTCGAGGTTGATCGCTTCGATCGTGCGGGCTTGGAGGGGAGGATCGGGGTAACGTCGCTGTTCGCCATTGATACCGTGCAGTATGGTCGGCTCGACAATTGGATCGCCGCGGCGTTGCGGCTGCGAAACGATCAGCGCATCGATGACGACACGTTGGAATTGGTGCGGCTAGTTGCTACGTTCGGTTCCCTCATTGCGAATACCGATCGTCATTTCGGCAATCTCGCTTTCTACGATCAATACGATGGCCGCTACACCCTCGCGCCGATCTACGACATGCTGCCCATGTTCTTCAAGCCCGAGCACGACCAGGTGACTGCACGCGTCTTCGCCCCGCCCGATCCAACTTCCGAAACGCTGAATTCCTACGGGCGCGCCCGCGCGCTCGCGGAGGGCTATTGGGCCCGTATCGTGGCCGAGTCGCGCGTGAGCGATGAATTCCGTGACATTGCGGCGGCCGCCGGCGCCGCGCTCAAGGCGCTGCCGCGTACGGGAGGCTATGTTTACGCTGAAGACAGCGCATCGCTTTCTCCCTGACGGGATCATCGGACGCAACCGGACGCGCGGGTGCTCATCGCAGTCCAGACGCGCCGATACCGGCGCGCTGCTCTGCGCGGGCGTTTGGCGAACGGGAACGCAAATCGAAGGCATAACGAATGGATCGTGAACTCCCAATACGGGTAACGGTGATCGAGCCGCCGCTGGGTGTCGCCTTTGCAATGCAGCGCGGTAAGAACGAGCTACTGCCACCTTCGAAAGTCGGTGCGCGATCACTGGTATTCGATCTAAGCATTCGAGTCTCGGAACGCAAGGCAGGCAGAGCACCGAATATGCTTGGCCCGTATGTACAAGGAAAGCCGGATGACCGCTTCCTGTACCTCAACTCCGGAACAATGGCTGGCCAACAAGATTCTTGTTGGACGCGAAGAGCGAAAATCAAGATCGCTGGGATCAGTTGGAAACTTGTAGAACAGGCGCTTGCCACACCTGGAGCTGTTCTCGAGGTGAAGATCGATGGGCGCGCTAAGGATGGAGGGCCTTGCTGCGCGACTGTTCCGCTTGTCGATGGAGGTTGGATAGTCTGCCCAACAAGGGCATCCACGCGATATGCGAAGACGCACGTGCATGATGGCTGATGTTAGAAATCAACTCAGCCGAGGCCGTAGGACAGCCCCCCTATTGCGGCTATTGCTACGGCAGCGTATTGGCGAACATACAAGCACAACACAGCCAGCGTCACGCAGTTGCCAAATCGCATGACGGATCCGTGGATT
>DASYEW010000034.1:0-5214 GCA_036498785.1 Steroidobacteraceae bacterium
CCCCCATGCTTGACCACATCAACGCTCCCTCCCATTCGGAGGAGCAGCTCATCTCGATGAGCACCATCGCCCGGGATCTCGGGCGAACTGATCGCTCAATTCGACGACTGATCGCGAACAGGCAATTCCCGGCGCCCGACGCGAGACTCAACGGTCGCAGCCTCTGGCTTCGCTCCACGTACTTGAAGTGGCGTAACGAACTCGCCGCAGGAAAGTACTCGCGAGTCGACGATTCAAAAAGCCTGGTTCCAACACAAAAATAACAAGAGAAAATCATGAAAATCCGAACGAAGGTCAAATCGCTGCTCACATCCGTCGTCGCGACCATTGCCGAGACATTTACGGTCAGTGGCAAAGCAGCGACCCAAGCGAACCTGAGCACAGCGAACGAGGTGTTCGGCCACACTGCCGTGCTGGCAAAGGAACCGTTGCGTCGTCCTTACGGGCTGATGGAGAAGCGACCGTTACAACGCGATGTCCCTCCCGGCACCGAGTTTCCGGCGCTCGCCTTGGGAAAGACGCTAGGCGAAGCCGCCATCGCCATCCAAGAAGCTGTGCAAGCGCCGATGGGAATTTGTGGCGCATCGGTGCTCGCCGCCGCAGCACTCGCAGCGCAAGCCCATGTGAACGTCGTAATCGATGAGAGGGAGCATCCCGTCAGCGAGTTCTTCATCACTGTTGGCGGGACCGGCGAAAGAAAGACCGCGGTTGACAATATCGCCTTGAGGGAGGTACGTGCCCACGTGAAACGGCTGCGTAAACAGCATGCCGCGGCCGCCGCCGAGTACGACATTGCCGCCGACGCGTACGCACGCATTAAAAGTGAAGCGCTGGCCAACAAAGGCAATCTCGATGAGCGGGTTCGTGCTGGTACGGAGTGCGGATCTCCACCATCCCGACCACTTGACCCAAAGATTCTGATGGCCGACCTCACGATTGAAGGTCTGCTGAAATCCTTGCTCAATGGCCAGCCAAGCCAAGGCGTATTTGCTGACGAGGCTGCACAAGTACTGGGTGGTCACGCCATGAAGCCCGACACTGTAGCGAAGACGCTCGCGCAGCTTTCAAACCTTTGGGACGGGAAGGACATTGAGGTAACTCGGGCGACCTCCCCTGACATCACCATTAGCGGGAAACGATGCAGCATGCATCTGATGGCGCAGCCGGGGGTGTCGAAGATGCTGGTTGCGAACGATATTGCCGCGGACCAAGGTTTCCTTAGCAGGTGTCTCGCCACCTGGCCCGAGAGTACTGTCGGTACCCGGCTCTATGAGAACAGTCGCAACAACCGCGAAGCGCTGGATCGCTTTAACTCGCGCCTTCGGCTGCTGCTCGAACGAGAACCGACCTTTGAGGACGAGGTCGCGAACTCCCCGCGATCACCGCTGAAGCCACGGCAACTGACGTGCAGTGAGGAGGCAAAGCAGGTCTACATTGCGTTTCACGACGACATTGAGCGGAGCATGGCGGGCGGGCTCAAGGAGCTGCGTGCGTTCGCCAACAAGGCTCCAGAACACCTCTTGCGACTCGCAGGTATCCTGGAAGTCGTCGAGAATCCGGATGCAACCGCGATCTCGCAGGCCAACGCCATCAATGCACGTGAACTCGTCCGGTACTTTTTGGGCGAAGCGCACCGCCTGAACGAGAGCGGCAAGCAGAACCCTGAACTGAACAGCGCGCAAAAGCTGCTCGACTATTTCAAGCGTGAGAATCGACCACTCTCACTCGTCGAAATCTATCAGCTCGGTCCATCCGATGTGCGCAGCGCCGGGCGTGCCCGATATATCGCCAACATCCTTGTCGAGCACGGACAGATTGAACCGATTAGCGGCATCAGATTTGACGGGAAGGTTCGCCGCGAAGGTTTCAGGTTGAGGCCCTGACGTCGAAGCAGCTTGGTCCGGTGGTGGTGAATTGGCCACCGGGCCTGCTAAACGCCAATTGCGCTAATTCCTGGCGCGCGTTAGCTCCATTAGCAGTTAGCACCCATCGTGCGGGCCAGCAGGTCGCCGACACCGTCTCGCAACGCGCGCTTATCAGATGAGAAATGGACGGAATGTCCGTGTTCAGTTGGGCACCACAATGAATCCCTCGGCTTGGTCGCCGAACGAAATCGTGCGACGGAGCAAGAATCTCTCTGCGGTCAGTGCACACAAGGCGGCGTCTACGAAGTCGATGTTTGCAAGCGTCGCATGGTCATAGCCTTGGGCCTTCAGCATGCTCCGACGTGTTGTGGCTTTCGGTTTTGCGGGAATCACTTTGCCCACCAATGAGCAGACCACGGCGTGAGGAAACGTCTCCAGCATGATCTTCCCGGTTCGATGGGTGGTAAGCGCTCGATCTCCCGCGTGGTTGTCAACGATCACGTACCCTGAGTCACGATGCTGAGGAGGCTTCGGCGAAGCCGTCCCACAAAGTGTTCTGCCAACCGCTGATGATTCCGTTGTCGTGACACACGGGGCAGTGCCAGTGAATGGTGTCGTTCTCATCAGCACTGGGGATCACGATACCCGTGCATGGTCGATGCCCGGAACGACGGCGGCAACGGACAGTCGGTGGATCATCGATGTTGGTGGTGGCATCCACGACGATGCTGGCGAAGTACTCCGCCAGGATCAGGGCACGGGGAGGCATCTGCGCCATCGCTCCTGCCGGCGTCAAATAGTGTCGAAGATCGACGATCCAGGTATTGCCCACGCGCGCTGCTGCTCAAGCATCGAGTGTGGCGAAGGGTAGCAACGCCTCGAAGTCTGCGACGGTCTTGGCGTGCGGGAGCTGTTCGAGCAGTTTGCGTAGATACGCATACGGCTCCAGGCCATTCGCCTTCGCCGTCTCGACGATGCCGTAGAGCGAAGCACTGGCCTTCGCGCCCTTGACCGTGTCCGCGAAGAGCCAGTTGCGGCGACCTAAAGCAAAAGGTCGGATCGCGTTCTCCGCGAGGTTCGTGTCGATTGCCAGGCGTCCATCTTCGACGTAGCGGATGAGCTTCGGCCATTGCTTGAGCAGATATGCCAGTGCCTCGCCGAGTTTTCCTGAGGGCAGGGTCTGCTGTTCAAGCGATCTGGCCAAGGCGTGTAGTGCGGCGAGCAGCGGCACCGCTCTTTTCTGTCGTTCGACAACGCGCGCTTCATCGGACAGCGCTTTGATCTGCCGCTCGATCGCATACAGCGCATCGATCCGGCGCACGATCTGATGCGCGGCGGTCTCACGCTGCTGCTCGGGTTTTGGCAGTGCTTGGATCGCCTCGAAAAAGCGACGCCGCGCATGCGCCATGCATCCCAAGTGCGTGAGGTCTAGCCGCACGGCCACACCGTCGTAGACGGCATAGCCGTCACTGTGCACATAGCCCGATGCTCCATCGAGCAATCGCTCGGCGACTTGCGCACCGCGACTGGCATCGTAGTCGAACAGGATGAGCCGTTGCCCGGGTGGTCCCGCCACCCGAACCCACATCCAGTGTTCGCTGCCGGCGGACTTCTCGCTGTTCAACACTTGAACCGGTGTCTCATCGATGCGGACATAGCCCGATGCACGCAGGCGCTCATCCATCAGGTTCACCAGCGGCTGCAGCTGTTGCGCCACCGCGATGATCCAGGCCGCTTGTGTCGCGCGCGGCAGGCTCACGCCATGGCGGGCAAAGATCGTCTCCTGCCGATGTAATGGCAGGCTATCAACATACTTCGCGGTGATGAGGTGCGCGAGCAATCCCGGTGCGGCATTGCTGCGCGGCAGGACGTGCACCGGGACCGGCGCGATCTTCACGTCGCTGTGACAGCAGGCACAGGCGTACTTCGGCCGCACATGCCGGATAACCTGCACCTTGGCCGGCACGTAGTCGAGCTGCTCGGATGTCTCTGCGCCGATCTCTTGCAGGGCAGCGCCGCAGGCACATACTCGCTCGATCGCAGGAATCTCGTGTCGGATCTCAATCCGCGGCAGATGCATCGCGAGCGCCTTACGGCCCGCTTTGATATCCGAGGAGCGCGTCTCGCGCAGCGGCGTGGCGCTGAGCGGCGGTTCGACGCCGACCATCTCGGTCAGCTCGATCGTCGCTTCCACTTCGTTGAACAGACCGCGCTGAGCGGGCGCTTGCCCAAGCTTCTCGCGGCTGGCGCCGTACTTGTCCGCCTTCAGGACCCGCAGCGCTTCTTCGAGCAGTCGGATGCGTAGATCGCGGGCTTCAATCTCGGCAGTGCGCTGGGAAAGCAGGGACTCAAGTTGTTCGATGCGTGCGTGCGCGTCAACACTTGAGGTCGTCTCCAGCATGCGAGGAGTATCGCATGCTGTGGAATGCTATCCAACCCGCCGGATATCGAGCGCTCGATGGCCGTGGCTCCATACATCGAATCCGTCCAGAAGCGCATTCAACTCCCGTCCGTTCATCGACACCGTATCGCCCGACACCGCACGCGGCCAGATGAACTGCTGCTTCTCCACGCGCTTGCTCCACAGGCACAGTCCATTGCGTTCCCAGTACACGATCCGCACTCGGTCGCGCTTGCGGTTGCAGAACACGTACAGCGCTGGTTCGAACACGTTACAGCCGAGACTCTGCTCCACCAGCAGCGCCAGGCTTGCCGCCTGCTTACGCATGTCAACCGGCGCCACACACAGATACACCGTCACTTCCGGCGCCGGACGCATCATGCGCGACGCTCCAATACTCCGAGCACCTCGTCGAGTTGATTGAGTTCACCGAGTTCAATCTCGGCGCGCCGGCCATTGCAGAGGTGCACTCGCACGATCAGCGGCAGCGGCAGCGGCGAATCCGTCACTGCGACTCGCGCAAACCGTATCGGCACCGGTGAATCCCTCCGAGTGTCGTCTGAGCAACGCGGCGTGTTCGGCTGCTCATGCCAGTGTCCTTCACGGATCAGCACCTGCCGCCAGTGATACATCGCCCATAGCGCCAAGCCGTGGCCTTTGGCGTACGCGGCCATCGCGCCTCCCGACTCCTTCCAGCCCTGCAGATGCTCCAGCCACTGCGCAGCCTTCTGCGCCCGCTCGTCTTGCTTCGACATGTCGCTCTCCTTCTGTGGAAAAACGGCACCTCAACAGGGTTACCTCGTGATCAACAGACTGTGGAAAATGGAGCGCTTACGTTGATCCGACTACATTCTCAATTCGAGAATGAAGAATGACGAGGGAGCCGACTGTAAGTCATTGTTTACAAGCTTCCTCCAGGCGTTCCTCACAACGCGATGGCCGGATTTT
>DASYEW010000035.1:0-7998 GCA_036498785.1 Steroidobacteraceae bacterium
ACGCAGCAACTCGCTGGCTCTGGACCTACAACAACGAAAGACCGAACATGGCGCTGGGCGGCATCACGCCCATGCAGAAGTTGGCGATGGCTGCATGATCGTTTTCCACTTCTGATCCCCGCTAAAAACGGGGGGATTACCAATTCTATGAGCGCCGCTCGCACCGAAGAGCGAATCAGGTCGATGTCGTACTCACGACTGGAAGAGTCCGCCCATCCTGGAACGCTGATCGTTGCCGCAGTACACGCAAGCAGACCGCATAGAATCCTCTTCATGACTCGCCCCTCCATTTTATTATTACCGTATCTCTGTACGAACGTTCGGTTGCTAGTGGAAAGATCGGCCATCGCCGCGGAGTCATCCCCTCATCGTTGCCGGCGTGTTACAGCGAGCGCTATCGTGACGATCCGTGAGTTGGCGTTGCGAGACGCGCGATCTCCGTATCGCTATTGCGTTCGAATTTTTCTACTGAACAAGCGATCGACAGACGACGCAGCATCTCCAAGGCGATGGAGACAAAAATGGTATCGACACGATTTCTTGGCGAACAGCTAGAACAACGCTACGGTTGTTATCGTCTCGGATGGCTGTAGAGCGGCGTCCGTTTCACTAGTCGCCAGTCCCTGGCTCTACCGGTACGAGTCGCAGGATCTCCGGACCTTCACGCACCAGCGCTACACCGTGCTTCGATCCGATCGCGACAGATTCTGCGAACGACGTTGGATCGTCGATGTTGAATACGCAGCACGCGTTAAGGGCGGCGATTCCAGGATCTTCGACAACGATCTGCAGGCGGTTACGGCGATTGAATTCGTCGGCGGCCTGACCCACTGTCGTCGTACTGTCGAATATGAGATGCCCTTGCGCCCACGCGAACTCTCGCGTTGCATCGACCCTCTCAGCTTTCGCGGGCCACTTACGGGGCGAGACTGCAATCCGTTCATCGGCAACCAGGGCGAGGGTTGTGCTTTCCGCAGAGGCCGCTGTACCGCTCTGCGTAATCGGCACTGGGGACTGTTCGGCCTCGCCTTGAGTGACTGCGACCTTGCCCTCCTTCACCGTGACGAAGACCTGGCCATCGCGACGGGCAACTCCGAACTGCGTGCCGACAGCGCGGACGATCGCCAGGTCCGTGTTGACGAAAAAGGGACGGTTCGGATTCTTGGAGACCTGGAACAATGCCTCACCACGCGTGAGGTACACGGAGCGTTGCCTGTCGTTGAAGTCGAAACTCAGCTTCGATTTCGGACCCACGCTAACGACGCTGCCGTCGCTGAGCGTGACGCGGCGCCACTCACCTACGTCGGTGTCGATACTTGAGTCGGACCACCAGGCATGCATCGCGACGCCGAACATTGCCACGACGGCGAGCACGGAGAACGCGGTCGCAAAGTGCCATCGCCGCCAATTGAGATGCCACCATGAGGCCTTGAGTGAATCGGACGGACTCGCACTCTTGGCGAACCCGACGATATTCGACTCGAAATCGGGGCCTGTGGCGAGATCTTGCAGGTTTGCGCCGCGCAACCAACCTTGCAGCGTGCGTAGGCGGAGTATCTCGGCGATGTGGGCCGGCGATTGCTTCAACCAGCCGTGATAGCGGCGCCGCTCGGCAAAGCCGAGTCGTTCGTCTTTCAGTCGCACCAGCCACTCAGCGGCTTCTTCACTGATCAGTGCGAGTTTTTCGTCCGCTCGACGCTCCATCAATGCAACGCCCTCATCGTTGATCCGGCTGGCCCAGGTCTTCCACCTTCAGGTCCATTCGCAACTGGCTATAAGCCCGGGTGAGATCCCGCAGCACGATCCGGTACGTCAATCTCAGCCGGTCAGCGATCTGCTTGTATGTCAGCCCATCGTTAACGTGCAGCAGCAGAACTTCTCGCTGCCGCTGCGGCAGCCGTTTAACGGCCGCGCGCACTTGCTCGTGAACCAGCGAGCGCGCAACCGTGTTCTCCGGTTCGTCCCCAGCTTCGATCTGAAGTCCCTCGAGCCAGCACTCATCGTGCGGTCGCGACTGCCGCGCACGATCGCGCCATTCGTTGGCGACATTGGCGGCGATACGAAACAGATAACCTTGAGGATTCTCGACAACCGCGTCGTCGCTGTAGCGCAGCAGGCGAAGGAATACTTCCTGAGCGAGGTCGTCGAGGTCCGCAGTGGGTACGGACGAACGAGTCGCGAGCCAGCGCCGGATCGGCGAACGCCACTGGCTGAACCAGGTGGCAATGCGGCCATTGCGACTGCCGTCGGCACTGCAATCCGTGAGTTCCACATGCGCTGCTCCAATCGGCACTTCTGCCTGATCGATGCCGGACTCATCACGGTGCGAATCGATCACGCGCGAGTCCTGTTACTCTTATTTTGTGGACGCTCTGGATTTAGGCCATCCGTGGCAATTGCTCCCTCACCGAACTCACCCGCCGGCGAAGCACCCTGGGGATTTGGTGCTCGAGCCGCAGCGGAGTACTTGTTATTAGGACCGGCTGACGCAGCACGGTACACCCCTGCACCGAGCGAATATATTGAATGCACACGGCACGATGTACGCGCCTCCCGCGCCCGTCTGATCCTGTAAATGAGATCGACAGACAGGTTCACATGGGACGTCCGTGTCCATCCAACGATTCGCCTCCCTCGACCAGCCCTTTGCACGCTGTGCGGGTTCTGCGGCCAATCCGCCCAGGCACACGATGGCCGCAAACACGGCCAACGCGCCGATCAGAACTACGAATTGCCTCGTGAGCTGGACCAGGGATTCGCAGCGGTACGGGCGCTCTTGATCGACGACGTGCTCGTCTGCCTGCCACTCACGAATCCGCAAGCTCGTCACGACCGCGGGACGCGGTCGAGCGATCGGCAGTGGGTAGATCGTCACTCCTCGTTCGATTGATTCGCGTGCGTATCCAGGGGAGCTGCACGATGCAGGCGCGAAATAAATAGACGCATCCGTAGCATTTCGGCGATGTGCAGCGGTGAGGCTTTCAGCCAGCTCAGGTAGGAGGCGCGCTTGGCTGGCGGCAGGTCTCCGCCCTCGAAGTGGAAGTACCATCGCGCTGCCTCTTCCATGATCAATGTCATCTTGTATACATCGCGACATTCGGATTCCTCATAACAGTCCATTGCAGCTCTCCTTACAGTGGATCGAAGGCCCCCAGATCCCTCAGCGACAATTCCGAACGCAACTGGCTGTAGGCACGCGTCAGGTCGCGCAGCACCACCCGATAGGTCAGCCCCTTACGCTGCGCGATCTGCATGTAGGTCAATCCGTCATTCACATGCAGCAGCAGCACTTCTCGCTGGCGCTGTGGCAGCCTTTGGACGGCCGCGCGGACATGCTGATGAATGAGGGTACGGGCCACGCTGTTCTCAGGCTCATCGGCCGGCTCGATCTGCAGGTCGTCAAGCCAACTTTGGTCATGCGGGCGGCGTACGCGCGCCCGTTCGCGCCATTCGTTGGCAACATTGGTTGCGATGCGGAATAGGTAGCTCTGCGGGTTCTCGACCACCACGTCATCGCTGTAGCGCAGCAGGCGCAGGAATACCTCCTGCGCAAGGTCGTCCAGGTCCGCGGTTGGCACTGAAGACCGCGTGGCGAGCCAGCGACGGATCGGCGTGCGCCATTGGTTGAACCAGAAAGCCAACCGGCTGTTGCGGCTCTCGACGGCAGGGTTTGCGGTGTCGCCGTGCTCATCCCTCATCGGCGCTGCTGTTCCATTGGTGTTGTTCTTGCTTTGGCCGCGACTGTTGGGGCGCGAGTACGCCGCCAGCGCAGGGGAAGAGCCGTGAAGGCAGCGGCGCCCTGTCTCTAGCTAGACCGGTGAGCGCGCGGCGCTCATCCCTGCAACCTCGCGCGCCGCCGCTCGGTAAGGTTTCGGACTGTCCACGGTTGAGCGCGGTGTCGGCGGAGTACCCCGTACCCCCTGCACCGATCGGACCAATGCGTTCGAAGCGTAGATCGGGTCAGTCTCAGGGCGCGTCCTCGGGGGTGACGGGCGGACGGGCACTCCGTTCTAGAGGCCTGTCACTCTGTGAGGGTCTTGTTCCTCGCCCGTCGCTCCTTACGTTATCGACAACACCGTGTTCGCCCTCAGGACTGCGTATCGCAGGTTCCGCAAGCTTCCGAACCGGCACTCAGGACAAGGATTGTCTGTGAACGTCTACTGCGGGCCTGGCGAATATCGAGTCGTATGGGGGCTATTCGAAGCGGGAGGAACGAAGGAATGTGCGGCAACTGCAATGGCGAAGCAGACGAGCTTCATCGGGTCGCCTCAATGCACAGGCATAGGCCCGGGCATCGGCATCGGCGTGGGCATGTGCGTGAACATGGGCGGCCCGTTGCGCTCCATCCGATCGTTCGTCACCGACGTTCAGCGGTTTGCTGCCATGCCAAAAATCATCTTCCGTGATTTCGACGACTTCGCCGCAGCCATCAACGGCATCGCCGGCCAGTTCGTGCCCACCGCAAGGTCGGAGAAGGACTGGTGGGTGCAACCGGCACCAGTCGAGCGGGTAAGCATGCAGCTTGTGCAGATCGGAGGCGCCGCTACATTTGCCGGGGACGGCACTGCGGGGGCGATCACTCTCGGAATTCCCGTGCAGCAGACCGCAAAGATCCGCATCGATGGCAATGCCCTGCAGCAAAGCTCATTCCTGCTGGTCAAGGAAGGCCAGGCGTTCACGTTCGCCTCCGGTCATGCAACGCTTTGGGCGGGCATTGGCATCCCGCTGGATCATCCGTTGCTCGCACCCGACTTGTTGCAGTCGCTGTACACCAGGGTGTTCAGCGGTAGCGGCTCTACGCATGCGCTGACGAAGGCGCCGTACATCACGAACATTCAAGTGCTGTTGTCCAGGCTCTTTGCCGAAGATGGCACTGTCAGCTTCCTCGACGCCGCATCCGCCCGCGCTGCGGAAGAAGAGATCATGACGGTGACTTCGCGCGCATTGGAATCAAGCTCGCGTATCGAACACTCCCATCACGGCCGGCCACGCCTTTCCCGCGAACTCGTCATATCGAGAGCGCTGTTGCTCATCGAGGCGAGCGCCGGCCAGCCGCTGCTGGTGCGCGATTTGTGTCGCGCGGCGCAAGTGAGTGAGCGCACGCTGCGCAATGTGTTCCAGGAGTACTTCAGTGTCGGACCGATGCGGCTGCTGAAGGTACGTCAGCTCCGTGAGATTCGCACGGCCCTGCTGAATGCGGACCCCGCCCACGAGACCGTCGCATCCATTGCGTCTCGCTTTGGGGTGTGGGACTTCAGTTTGTTCGCGCGCAACTACCGGGAGATCTACGAGGAGGCGCCCTCGCATACATTGCGCTTCTCATTCCCACAACGACCTGGTGATCGCACGCTGAGCAAGACGTGGATACGGTATGCATCGCGGAAGTTCTCAGGGTACTTGGCAGCGTAACGGCGGAAGGTGACGGGTGACGGGTGACGGTCTTCAGCCTATCGGGCAGAAGAAATCGAGTCTGTCGCACTGCTGCTACGTTCGCCCTGCGATGTTCGAGCTGCTCCACACTCTTCATTCGTCTTCATTCGCCCTGCTTGACTCTTTTCCGTTCACCCTGAGCCTGTCGAAGGGAGCTTGTCGAAGGAGCTTATAGAAGGGTCGTTAGGAGTGCTTCGACGGGCTCAGCACGAACGGAGAGAAGAGCAGGGAGCAGAAAGAAAGAGCTTGCCGTTGCTTGCTGTCGCCCGTCGCTATCTGCCGTCCGCCCACCCGTTGCCCCCCCCCGCTATCTGCCGTTATCTCCCGTTCGCCCTGAGCCCGTCGAAGGGAGTCTCTCGAACGGCAGCTCTTGCTCGTCACTCATCGCGAGGCGCGCGTTGCTTCCCTTCTTGCTACGCGTCGCTTGCCTGCCGCGCAGCGCCGCTCCGAGATTCACGGAATCCAGACGAGTGATTGAGTCATTCACGAGGTCGCGGGCGAGTTCGACGATGATGCCGTAGTACGGCCGCGGGATATTGCTGCCATCGTCGTAATCCATTGCGAGCGCGAGACAGTTCAACACGGCGTCCGCCTTCATGAGCACTGCCCGTTCGGCCTCGATGACTTCATCGAGAACCTTGGGTATCACTATGGGACGATCCACAGCAGCGGACATCTGCACCGCGGAAGTCCTCCGATCACTACGAGACCGGCTCTTCTTGATAGGACGTCCGACGGGGCGCCGCGCGGAGTTGTTGATAGACGAGCGTCTAGCCATGGGCATGCCTTTTTGTAGCGGTCACGGTCCAGCTCTAATCCTGTCTTCCATGGCGATGTAGTTCTTTTGCACTGTAGTCCTATTGAAGTGCACGCCGTACTGTTGCCGTATGAAACGACTTCCTCTCCAGCAACGCGTCGGCAGCTCCCTGCGCATCCGCAGGGAGGCACTCGAGATCAGCCAGGAGAATTTTGCCGAACAGGTCGGCATGCACCGCACCTACTATTCGGCCATCGAACGCGGCCTGAAGAATGTGCGGCTCGAAACGCTCGAGCGCTTGTGTGCCGCGCTCAAGACGAAGATGTGGGAAGTCATGAAGGACGCCGAAGCGCAATAATGCCGATACGGAACAGCGACGAACCGAAGTTCGCCATTGTTCCGCGCGATGTGACGGATCGGTGTATTTTGCTATGACGGCAGATCATCCAGTGACCAGGCGGGGCGAGCCTGCACCCGTCGCAAGCGCACCCAGAGCTGCTCGTGAATGAAAACGATGAAGCAGCCGAGCAGCAACTCTTCCTCCGGTGAGACCTCCAGCGGCCAACGATCGTCAAGCAACGCCGTGATAGGCGCGGCGAGACTGGCTCCATAAGCCCGATTGAACGATTCGACCAGCTGGGGTTCTTCTGCGCAATCCTTCACCAGATTGCGAAACGTGATGGCCTCCGCCGAGGCCCGACTTCGCTGCGGTTCCATGCATCAGTCTCCTTTTCGTCCTTGTTGCAGCTGACCTGCGCTCGTCCTCATCGGGAGCCAGGCTGTATGATGCAGTTTTTTTATACTACATCGAGATCGACCGGATCAAGAGCAGTCAACACACGGCAATGGCATTGCGGGGCTTACTATCGGCCGCAAAATTGCGGCAGGACAGTGACACTTTCGTAATGCTCGACCGATGTGTAGTCAACCCGGGCCATAACCATGCGCCAGGTAACGTATGACCGGTGTAACACAAGAATAGATCAGGGAAAACTCCGCCGGAATCGCTTCCCGATGCAGTGATTAGAGCGAGTCCAGGGTGGAGCGGACTAAGAATGCTTCGACGGGCTTAGCACGAACGGAAATGGGATTGGCGCGGACATGCCTTCTCTTCTCCTCGTCGTCTTCTCCTCTCCATTCCTCTTCCGCTCCTCTTCCGCTCCTCTTCCGCTCTTCTCCTCGCCGCTCTTCGATGCCTATCCTGGCGAACGTCCTGATTTCAGGTCGCGGTGATGAACTATCGACTACTGCGACGGATCTGGAAGTGAAGCTCGTCGCACAGACGAAAGTAACGACTCAGTAAGGCGGCGACATCACGCTACGGGGTCGCAAGTTGTTCCTCGCCGCTCCTCTCTTCTCCACTCTTCCCCTTGCCCACTCTTTCTCTCCTCCACCCCTCTTCGCCCTTTTTCTTCTCCGCTTCTCTCCTCCCCTCCGCTCCGTCCCGCTCCGTCCCGCTCCGTCCCGCTCTCTCCACTCCGCTCTCCACTCCGTGCCATCCCAGTTCTCCGTTCGTGCTGAGCCCGTCGAAGCATTCTTCTGTGGGATGGAATAGACGTACCTCAGACCGCCTGAGATCAAGGCAAGCTCAATAGCGCGGGAGTGCGTTCGCTGCGACAGGAGACACGCTCAGCGTGACGGAACGGAAGCGGCGCGGACCATGGAAGATGGGTAAGCGTCATGCCGAGGCCGTCTGGCGCTAGGGTTCAGGAGGAGTAAGGCTGGTGTCCACTAACTGAGGAAGGTGGACACCATGTCAGAGAAGAGCGCCGAGATTGTGCCAGGCTTGCTGATGAGCCGCGGAGCGAAGG
>DASYEW010000036.1:0-326187 GCA_036498785.1 Steroidobacteraceae bacterium
AATGCTGATCGCAGGCATAGTCGCTCGAGGGTGATTTTCGCGGGGCGCGCACGGTACCGGCGAGGTGGGCCAGGGTCAACCCGTCCGGCCATCCGGCGGCACAATCGGTTGTCGATGCGTCGTCCCGTCAGAGCGACACCCTCATTCCCGTAAGGCAAGCAGAGACATTCTCGTGGCAGTTCCCACCCATCCTTCGATGATCGTGACGCTCGGCGTTGGAGCGTTGTTTGCGTGGCGCCTGTATGGGCGGTTGCGACGCGTGGTCGGCCGTCAGCATTTTTCCAGGGGCCGATCGCTGACAACCCTATGCCTGTTCCTGGCGCTGGCTGCACTGCTGGCTTTTGGCGCCCTCGGGCATGCGGACAGCATCCTGGCGCTCGTCGGTGGCCTGGTCGCTGGCGCCGCACTTGGCGCATACGGGCTCAAGCTGACGAAGTTCGAACAGACCTCCGCGGGCCTGTTCTACACCCCGAACACGCATCTGGGCATCGCGCTGACCGTTCTGCTCATCGCTCGTATCAGCTATCGATTTGCCGTGTCCTATGCCGCCGAGGCCCCGCCCGCCGGGCTGGCCCAGGGTCCGCTGACGCTGGTGATTTTCGGGACCCTGGCGGGCTACTACATCGCCTATGCCGTCGGCTTGTTACGCTGGCAGCGGCGTGTCACTGCGGCTGGGCAGTCGCCGGAAATTTCGTGAAGATGCGCGCGATGACCTGATCGATCGCGGCCGACGGGTTCTGCATGTCTTTCTGGCTGACCCTGCCCTCAATCATTCCCTGCCAGACGAGCTGCTTGCGTTGCGCGTCGACCAAGTCGACGGCAACCGTGCCCACTTTGTAGTTCACCGTATAGACGTCCGCGGGATAGCCACCCCACGGATCGTACAAGCCCATGCGATAGCCGAAGTAGCCATAGCGCGCGGCGCTAGGAGTACTGCGTACGTCCTGCCGCTCGCGAATGTTCACGTTGAAATTGACCAGCAGCTCCGGGTTCGTATCCGCGTAGCGATAGCCGCGCCGTTCCAGTTCGCGCCGCGTCGACTGTTTCAGCCGCCATGACGCAAGCGTGGAATAGCCCGGCCGATCGGTGGACAGGGGCTTGATGAAACCGAAGGTGCGATAGGTGCTGAGATTGGCAGCCGGATCGTGATCGGTGGCGACGTTGGGACCGGAAGCACAGCCCGCCAGCGCCAACAGCGCCAACAGCAGGACTCGCTTCAGGACCGACGAACAGGAACTCAATGACACGGACATACAGCACCTCAATGACCCGAATACACGGCATCTGCCGCATACCTACAGCATATAACAGGCATCTTGGCAGCGCGGTTCCGGGGCCTCGATAAGGGATTGAGTTGTAACAGTCCTTTACAAAGATGCCTCGGCACCTGCGCTATGGCGCTCTACTTAGAAGACCGTCGGCGGCCGGCGGCGTTGCGCAAATGAGCGCGTTTTAATGATCGTCGCGGGCAGCGGGGCATACGCTGAGGACGCTTGCAGCCTGGTCGGAATTAGTTCTGAGGGCGAATTCTCCGGGCGAATTAAACGCGAATCCTCAAGGGGGTCTTCATGCAGCGTCTGCACTATTACGCCTGTGTCGCGGCGATCCTGGCATCCGCGGTCATCGGCAGCGGCGCATTCGCCGCGAACACGCAACAGGAGCGGATGAAGCAATGTAACGCCAGCGCCAAGTCATCCAATCTTTCGGGCGATGCGCGCAAGGACTACATGAGCAAGTGCCTGAGTGGCGATGCCCCCAGCACGAGCGCCAACAGCCAGCAGCAAAAGATGAAGACCTGCAACGCCGATGCGACCAAGCAGCAGCTCAAAGGCGATGACCGCAAGAAATTCATGAGCGGCTGCCTGAAAACGACCTGAGCCGCGCCAGTCGCGCTTTGGCGTCAGCCGGATTGCCGGCCGCTCGGTGCAGCCGAAAGGTCGGCGGGCCGCATTTTCTGCCTGCATCCGTGGCCCACTCCCGCTACACTGCAGCCCCCCGGGGACGCCACAGCTTCGACTCCTGATGAATAAAGCCGCCCATGCCGCGAACACCGCAGCGTGCGAAATTCGTTTTGGCCAGGTCGGCATGGTGCAGCTACGGATTCGCAACATGGATCCGGAGGCTGTGCACACCGAGCTGGCCGCGCGGCTCGCCTCGGCGCCGCAGTTGTTCGAGCGTTCCGCTGTCTGTATAGATCTCGGCGCACTCGATGCGGAGCCGCCGTTGCCCGCGATCCACGCGCTGCTGGATGCCGTGCGGCGAGCAGGCCTGTTGCCGATCGGCCTCGCCTTCGACGGCACCCAGACGATTGCGGCGCTGGCACAGCAGCTCGACCTGCCGGTACTCACGCAGTTTCGCGTACAGGGAAAAAGCCCGCCGCCGACCGCCCGGGTAGTGCCCATCGCCGAGCAGCCCGCCACAACGGTTCAACCGGCCGCAGACTCCCCGATTACCGCAACTTCCGCGCTCATGCATCACCATCCGGTGCGCTCGGGCCAGCGTGTCTACGCACGCCATCGCGACCTGGTCGTAACCACGGTTGTCGGCGCCGGCGCCGAAGTGATGGCCGACGGGTGCGTGCACATTTACGGCGCACTACGCGGCCGCGCCATGGCTGGTGCGCACGGCGAAGTAACCGCGCGGGTGTTCTGCCAGGAGTTCAACGCGGAATTGGTATCCATCGCCGGGGTGTTCCGCGTCTTCGAAACCATCCCTCCCGAGCTGGCCGGCAAACCGGTGCAAGCCTGGCTGGACGGCGACGACCTGAGATTTGCCCCCATATAAAAGTAACTACAGAAGTGACTGGCGCACGGCGACCGGGCAACAGTCGCAGCCAAAACCGGCTCGCGGCGCCAGCCGCTGACCGCAAACCAGTCGGCATCACATCATTCTTACGGAGATTCCACCATTGACCGAGATCATCGTTGTCACTTCCGGCAAAGGCGGCGTCGGCAAGACGACCACCTCCGCCAGCATCGCCTGCGGGCTCGCGCGCAAGGGTAAACGCGTGGCCGTGATCGACTTCGACATCGGCCTGCGCAACCTCGATCTCATCATGGGCTGCGAGCGGCGGGTGGTGTATGACTTCGTCAACGTCATCCAGGGCGACTGCACGCTGAAGCAGGCGCTGATCAAGGACAAGCGGATCGAGACCCTGTTCGTACTGGCCGCCTCGCAGACACGCGACAAGGACGCGCTTTCCCCCGAAGGCGTACGCAAGGTACTGGACGAGCTGATCGCGGACGGCTTCGACTACATCGTATGCGACTCGCCCGCCGGCATCGAGAAAGGGGCACACCTGGCCATGTACTTTGCCGACCGTGCCGTGGTGGTGGTCAACCCCGAAGTGTCCTCGGTGCGCGATTCGGACCGGATCCTCGGCCTGCTGGCCAGCAAGACCCAACGCGCCGAGAAAGGCGAATCCGCGGTGAAGGAACATCTGCTGCTGACGCGCTACAGCCCGCGACGCGTGGCCGCCGGAGAGATGATGAGCGTGGCCGACGTCAAGGAGATCCTCGGCCTGGACGTGGTTGGCGTCATTCCGGAATCGCCCGACGTGCTCTCCGCCTCCAACGCCGGCACCCCGGTCATCCTCAACGAGGACAGCGATGTGTCGCGCGCCTATGAAGACGCGGTTGCCAGGCTGCTCGGCGAGACGGTACCGCTGCGCTTCGTCGAAGAACCGAAGAAGGGCTTCTTCGCCCGCATGTTCGGAGGTTGAGATGGGATTGCTAGCACTATTCCGTCGCACTCCACCCAGCGCCAACCTCGCCAAGGAACGCCTACGCATCATCGTCGCGCAGGAACGCAGCAACCGCGGCGCTCCCGACTTCCTGCCGCTGCTGCGCCGTGAGCTGCTCGAAGTCATCCGCAAGTACGTCAACGTGGATCCCGAAGCCATCCAGATCAACCTGGAACGCGACGAGGGCCATGAAGTACTGGAGCTTTCGGTCGCTTTGCCAGAGAAGGCGGCGAAGTAAGAGAGGAAGTCACAGGAGTGACAGGAGTCACACGGGTGACACGGGTGACACGGAAGGGATGCGGTCGTGCCGCCTGTCACTCCCGCTCTTTGTCACTCCTGTGACTATTGTCACTCCTATCACCTTGCCACCTTGCCACCTCAGTGACATCAAGCTCTAACCTCACATCCTCTCAATCACCATCGCAATCCCCTGCCCCACGCCAATGCACATCGTGCACAGTGCGTAACGGCCCTGGATCTTTTCGAGCTGGTTGAGAGCAGTGGTCGCCAGCCGTGCGCCGCTCGCGCCCAGCGGATGACCGATGGCAATCGCGCCGCCATTGGGGTTCACGTGTTCAGCGTCATCCGACAAACCGAGCTGACGCATGACGGCCAGGCCCTGCGCCGCAAACGCCTCGTTCAGCTCGATCACATCCATCTCGCCTATCGACAGCTTCGCCATTGCCAACACCTTGCGGCTTGCAGGCACCGGGCCGATGCCCATGATGCGCGGCGGTACACCAGCGGTCGCAGTAGCGACAACCCGGGCGCGCGGCCTCAGACCGTACTTCGCTGCAGCTTCTTCGCTTGCGAGTAGCAATGCGCAACTGCCGTCGTTCACGCCGGACGCATTGCCGGCGGTTACGGTGCCGTCGGGCCTCACGACTCCTTTAAGTTTGGCTAGTGCCGCGAGCGTTGTATCGACGCGCGGATGCTCGTCGACGGCGAACCTGACCGCCTCGCCTTTCTTCTGTGGAATGTCGACGGGCGTGAGTTCGGTGCCGAAGAATCCGTTCGCGTGTGCGCGGCCATAGCGCTGCTGACTACGCAACGCAAAGGCATCCTGGTCGGTCCGAGCAATATTGAATTCGGCCGCGACGTTCTCCGCTGTCTCCGGCATCGAATCGACACCGTATTGCGCCTTCATCGACGGATTGATGAAACGCCAGCCAATCGTAGTGTCCTCGATTCTGGCGTTGCGTGAAAAGGCACCGTCCGCTTTGCCCATCACGAATGGCGCGCGAGTCATGCTCTCCACGCCACCGGCAAGCACCAGTTCAGCCTCGCCGCTGCGGATCGCTCGCGCAGCCAGATTCACCGCATCCAGCCCCGAACCGCAGAGACGATTGATCGTAGCGCCCGGCACCGAGTCGGGCAGTCCCGCAAGCAGCAGGGACATGCGTGCCACGTTGCGATTGTCTTCGCCGGCCTGGTTGGCACACCCAAAATACACATCGTCCACCGCCGCCCAATCGACGCCGGCATTGCGCTGGATCAGTGCCCGCAAAGGGATTGCGCCCAGATCGTCCGGACGAACCTGGGACAACGCGCCGCCGTATCTTGCGATCGGGGTACGAATGGCATCGCAGATGAACACTTGTCGCATGACGAGGAACTCACGGCGCTGAAAGATGGAGCGGCATCTTAGCAGGACAGTGCCGGACTGCCGCCCGCGGCAGTAGCGAGGTGGATGATGAAAAGTGATGAGGTGATGAGGACAAGACAAGGCCCCCAGGACTCATACCTCCAGACCTGCATCACCCGCATCACCTTCATCACTTACCTTACTTCATCACAGCGACGGCGTCGGTGCGGTTGCGTGTGTCTTCTCGTACAGCTCCTGACAGGCGACATCGCGCAGTGCAGTGGGCTCCGCCAAGAGTCGCTCAACGGGAATAGTCCCACTGCAGTCCTGGCATAGGCCGTAAGTGCCCTCCTGCATTCTCAGCAGCGCAGCGTCGATCCGCTGCAACTCCTCTGCATCCCGGTCGACTTCGGCGAGATTCGTGTCGACGATGAGGTTGGAGAAGGAGTCGTCGCCGCTATCGCGCGCTTCCTCGGAAATCCGTACGTGCGATTCCCCCGAGGATTTCTCCTTGCCACCGTGGACCTCGGCGCGTAGCTGCGCCTGGCGCTGCAATAGCTGGGCCTTTATACGAGCGATCTGGCGATCATTGATGCTGCTCATGGCGGCTTCCTCTACGTGGGATGCAGTAACAACCCCCTGCAAACGCAGCGGTTCCCCGAGATGGCCGATGGGAAGTCCTGTAGCCTATGCAGCATGCAATCTTCAAATCTGCGCGGCATCCTTACCATGTTCGCAGCCATCGCGACCTTCTCCGTCATGGATGTCGCGATGAAGAAGCTGGTGGAGAGCTATCCCTCGATGCAGGTGGCATTTCTGCGCGGTGTCGCCTCGCTGCCCTTCTTGCTGGGCGCGACGGCATTATTCGGCAACTGGCGCGATATGGTCCCGCAGCGCCTGCCGCTGCACATCCTGCGCGGCTTTCTCACCGTCGGGACGCTCTGGTGTTTCATCTACGCGGTGAGCGTGCTCTCGCTCGCCGACACCTATGCGATCTTCATGTCGGCCCCGCTGTTGATTACCGCCTTGTCGGTGCCGATGCTCGGCGAACACGTCGGCTGGCGCCGCTGGGCGGCCGTACTGGTCGGCCTGGTGGGAGTCATCATCGTGCTCAAGCCGAGCGGCACCAGCCTCGTCACCATCGGTGGCCTGGCTGCACTGGCATCGGCGGTCATGTATGCATTCGGCGCGATCACCATCCGCATCCTGTCGCGAACCGACTCCGGTCCGTCCACGGTGTTCTGGGCGCTGCTGCTGCTGAGCGTCATCGCCGGCATGATCGCGTCTTTGCACTGGGTGCCGCTGGACTCGCGGCACTGGCCATGGATCGCCGGCCTCGGGCTGAGCGGCGCGGTCGGCCAGTACCTGTTTACCCAGGCTTTTCGCCTGGCGGCGCCGCCCGCGGTTGCGCCGCTGGAATACACCGCGTTGATGTGGGGGATGATGTTCGACTGGTTGTTGTGGGCGACAGCACCTAGCTCACGAATGCTGCTCGGCGCTGCCGTCATTGTCGGCAGCGGTTTGTACGTGCTCTACAGGGAAAGAACCGCAGCTGACTTCGTCACCAAATAGGCCTCCGCGTCGACTCCGCAACGTTGTGGGATCGACTACCCGAGCGGCTTTTCCATCTTGATGTCGCAGCGCAAATAAACGCCGCCGAGCGGTTCGTTCGATTTCACGAAGCCGTTCTTGTAGTAAAGGTTGATCGCGGGCTTCAGCGCAGTCTGCGAATAGAGCACGACCCGACGCATGCCGCGCTCGCTCGCCAGCTCGAGCGCGGTCTCCAACAGATATTGGCCGTATCCCTTGCCAAGGTGGCGCTCATCCACGGCCATCTTGGTGAGTTCCAGACTATCCCTACCCTCGGGGCGCAGGCCGACGGTTCCTACCACATCGATGCCACCCGCATCGTTGTTCAGCAGAGCGAACAGGATCTCGCCACCGGGCTGCAGGATTTCTGTTTCGGGGTTGCCCAGTACGCGCTCATCGATGGGTTCGACCCTGAAATAGCGCTCCAGCCATGCGACGTTCAAGCGTTTGAATTCCTCGCGATAACACGGATCGAACGTAACGATCTGAACTCCGCCAACGTAGGTTCGCAACAGGCGTGACGCTGCAATGCGCGGTCGCGCTACCGCCATCTCTTGTGCCATCGGCATCTTTCGGAATCCTTTACTTCTGCCTGACGCGACTCGCGTCGCACAAGGCAGCGCGATCGCGACGCAATTGCAGAGCACGCAGCGGATTGAAATTCTGGAACAACACCAGCGCAACGCCGGCCAGGACCAGCACTGCGGCGGTAATGGCCATGCCCGTCACCTCCTCGTTGAGCACCAGCGCTCCGAGTATCAGCGCCACCACTGGATTGACCAGCGCGTAGGTAGTGACCTTGTGCGCCGGTACACGCGTGAGCAGCCATAGATAACAGTTGAGCGCGACGATGCTGCCGAACAGCACCAGGTACAGCACCGCAAAGATTGACTGCGTCGATATCGCGGCAACATCGAGCTTCAACCATTCGCGATTGATCAGCGCCATCAGCAACTGAAACAGGCCGCCAGCCAGCATCTGTGCGCAGGTGAAACTCAGCACGGTCTCTTTGCGTGCGTGACGCTTCTGCAACAGCGTCCCAAAGCTCCACCCGACAATGGCCACCAGCAACGCGACCAGGTACATGGGCCGCGCATCGCCGCTGAGCGAACGGGTATGCATGACAATGGTCGCCACCCCGGCAATGGCGATGGCTGTGCCGAGCAACGCCTGCGGCGTCGGGGTGCGCTTGCTGAAGAAGGCCCAATCCAGGATCAGAACCAGGATAGGCATGGCGGTCACTGTGAGCGCTGCTATCCCCGAGGGAATGCCCTGCTGCGCCCAGATGATGTAGCCGTTACCCACCCCTGAAAGCAATACGCCGCAAAGAGCAGCCATGCGCAGATCCACACCTTCGAAAACACCTGCGGTAGTGCCGTCTGCAGCCCAGCGGTTGCGCGTCACCAGCCACACGTACATCAGTGCACCGGCGAGCAGGAAGCGTACGGCGCCGCTGATGAAAGGCGGCACAGTCTGGATCGCAATCGCTATCGCCAGGTAGGTGGTACCCCAGATGACATAGATCCCGGCAAACGCCGCGAGCACACCCAGCGACAGTGCACCAACTACATTCCTGCTCACCAGCTTCCCGACGGCATTACTCATGGCGCTCACTGTGCCTGTTCCGATGGCAAGCAGTACAGATTCAGATAGAATGGCGGCATAGCAGTACAGATGGAAAGGCCATGCATTTCGCCGAAAAATCGACCGGCAACGGGCAGCGAACAGCACGCCACGGTTCGCTCATACGGTTGATTGCCCAACGCTTCATGCCCTCTTTCTCCTTGCTCATCGCCTTCCATTAGCCGCTCGACATGTCCGCCACCGCTCCCCTTCTGTACGAACGCGTCGCCCGGTTGGTCGAAACGCAGATCGCGACTGGCACGCTGCGTGCGAACGACCGCATTCCTTCGGTCCGAAGCATGAGCCGCTCCGCCAAGGTCAGCGTGTCGACGGTGGTCCAGGCCTACGTGCATCTGGAAAATATCGGCTTGATCGAAGCGCGGCCGCAGTCCGGTTTCTATGTACGCCCGCCGGATCCCAAGGCACTGCCCGAGCCGCGCGCCAAAGTCACCCGCTCGCGTCGCCCGGTCTCCATCGCCAGTGAGATGCTCGATACGTGCCGCGAAGCACTCAGTCGAACGGACATCGTGCCACTCAACGGCGCATACACTTCGCCGGCGCTTTATCCCAACCAGCGCCTCAACAACCTCACGCGCGAGGTGATGCGCGATCACCCCATGCATGCCGGCGAGCTGATCATGCCGCCGGGTCATGCCGAGTTGCGCAGGCAGATCGCCAAGCGCATGGCGATTGCCGGAGCACCTACCGACGCGGCGCACGTGGTTATTACCGGCGGCACGATGGATGCGATCACATTGACCCTGCAGGTCCTGTGTCAGCCCGGCGACACGGTACTGGTCGAATCGCCGACGTATTTCGGGCTGTTGCAGGCAATCGAGCATCTGCGACTGAAGGTGGTCGAAGTGCCGAATCATCCCGGCGTGGGTATCGATGCGGATGCAGTACGTAACATCGCGCGCACCACGCGGATCGCCGCCGCCGTACTGATGCCCAACTTCAACAACCCGACCGGTACGCTCACCTCGGATGAGGCGAAACGCGACATCGTCGCCACGCTGACGGGCAGCGAAATTCCGATCATCGAAGACGACATCTACGGCGACCTGCACTATGGCAGCGTGCGACCGACCTCGATGCGAGCCTTCGATGAGTCTGGCCTGGTCATTTCCTGTGGCTCGGTATCGAAGACCATCGCACTGGGCTATCGCATCGGCTGGGCGGTGACACCGCAGTTCCACGCGGAAATCACCCGCGCCAAGTTCTATTCGTCCGTCGCTTGTCCGACGCTGCAACAACTGGTGCTCGCTCGTTACTACGCGAGCGGCGGCTACGACCGCTACTTGCGCCGGGTGCGCACCGCTCTGTCTGTCAATTCGCAGCATTTCATGGACGCCGTCAGCCGTTACTTCCCGTCCGGCACCCGCGTCGCGCGGCCAGCCGGAGGCATCGTGATATGGATCGAATTACCCCGACAGATCGATGGCTCCGCACTGTTTCGCACCGCACTGGCCAGTCGCATCGGCATCGCTCCCGGAGTGGTCTTCTCAGCGAAAGCTGACTATCGAAATTTTGTCCGCATGAGCTGCGGCTTGCCGTGGTCGGCCACACTGGAGCGAGCCATTGAAAAGCTCGGCCGTCTGGTGAGCGGCATGGCGGGGACTGCTTAGCTTGCGCTGACGCAGTCCGCGCCATTGTTCACGCCAGTATTTCAGTACGGCGCCCATCACATCCCCGCCCTCGCCAGCAGCTCATCGCCGGGACCGTCCAGTTGCGTGACCAGAACCTGCCCCTGTGGCGTGCTGTCCACCAAGTGCAAATTCCAGCCCACGATCCCGAGCATCAGCGCATTCAGGAGTATCGAAGCACCCAGAAAAACAATGGGGGCGATTGCGCGCTTCATGACTGCTCTCCATATCCGGAACCCGGTACGTACCACCGCGCCCGCGGGGAGCGATGGCGACTTTCGACGGCAGCCTCATCCAGCAGATATTGCGGCCGCACATCCTCGGCGAAGCGATCAGCAGAACCCAGCTCGGCGTTTCGCGCCTGCAACCGGCGGGCATCGAAACGCAGCTTGGCCAACGTAATAAACAAGTACTCGTCCATGGCAGCCTCCTTTCGAGCTATGCGTTTATCTATCGAGGGAGGTAGAGTAGGCGCGCCTAGTGGCAAGGAGTAGCGATTGTTAGGGCTTTGGATGTATGACGGGGGGTCATAGCTGGGGGAAGGTGACAGGTGACGAGTGACGGGTAAGAACGTCGGCACGCACGCAGTCGTCACGCATAACTCAGGCATCGCGACACCCAATCAACCTTACGACGACGCTCTTCCCGGTCACTCGTCACTCGTCACCCGTCACAATCATCATCACCCCCATGAAGCGCATCCCCGTAGGTCCACTGCGTGCGTTCGATGTGGCGGCTCGCAATCTCAATCTGAGTGCGGCTGCGGAAGAGATGAATGTCACGCACGCGGCGGTGAGCCGTCAGGTGAAGCAGCTTGAAGAGCGGCTGGGAGTGAAGCTGTTCGAGAGGTTGCCGCGCGGATTGAAGTTGACGGCGCATGGCGCGCTGTTGGCGGAAGGAACGCGCGAAGCGTTTGACCGGTTGTCGAATGCGCTTGAGGATGTGTCGATTCCGGCGGTGCGGCGCAAGCTCACCATCTCCACGTTTGCATCGATGTCCGCGCGCTGGCTCATGCCGCGCGTCCAATCGTTCTCCGCGCTGTTTCCGGAGGCCGATCTGCAAGTGGTCACAACGGCGCGGCTGGCGGATTTCGCGCGCGACGATGTCGACATCGCCATCCGCTTCGGCGGCGGCAACTATCCCGGCCTGCACGTCGTGCCTTTGTTTCAGCCCAAGGAAGTGGTCGTGTGCGCTCCGTCGCTACTCAAGCGCGGACCGAAACTCGAGACGCTGGAGGACCTGAAGAATCACGTGCTACTGCACGATGACTCCTATCATTTCTGGACACGCTGGATCGAGGCAGCAGGAGTGAAAGGCGTCAATCCACGCCGCGGCGTCATCTGCGGCGATCGAAACTCCATGATGCAGGCAGCCATCGAAGGCCAGGGTGTGGGACTTGCGTCAGGCGTGTTCGCCGCCAGCGATATAGCAGCGGGTCGACTGGTTCAGGTATTCAGTAACGCCATCGCATCGGAGTTTGCAATCTACGCAGTGTGCCTGCCGCGGCGCCTGACCGATCCACTGATCGCGGGGACCATCGACTGGCTGGTGCGCGAAGCGACCGATTCTCCGGATGCGCATGTGCCGGGGCCATGAGGAAGAGGCAGATCGGCCAACGGGCTATGGGCTATCGGCAAGATTAAGAAGAGCGAGAGCGGGCTCTATTTCTTGCCGAACAACGCTTCTAGCTGTGCGCGGGCCTGGTCGGCTGGCGAAGGCGTAGTTGATTCCGGCTTGCTGCCGCCGAAGAGCGCGTCGAGATCCGATTTTGCTTTGTTGGCTGCGGTCACGCCGGCATTCGAATAGGCATCGGGCACCGGCTTGTAGTAATCGCAGAAATTCGCCCGCTCCTTGTCCTTCACTTCCTCAGCTATTGGTTCGCGACAATGCTTCGCGACCACGGTGCTGTACCACTCGCACAGTTTGCAGACGTGCAATTCGGCGTGGCACACCTTGCATTCGTCCAGCCGCTGCAACGGCAGGCTGAGTTGCTCCAGCGAGGCACCGCATTTCCAGCAGACGAGGGGCATGATGGGTGACGGGTGACGGGTGACGGGTGACGGGTGACGGGTGACGGGTGACGGGTGACGGGTGACGGGTGACGGCAGGATTCTGCGACTGGTGGCGCAACTGTCAATGCACGCGGCTCAACGTCACATCATCCCCTCATCCCGCGATCTCATCGTAGCCACGACCGACGAACTCGATCAGGCAAATGCCGTGGCCGAACGGATCGGCGAGCATGGCGATCTTGCCCCAGTTGTTGGTGCGGATCTGGCCTTCCAGTCTTGCTCCGGCACCACGAGCTTTGTCCACCGCCACTTCGATCACGTCGACCACGAAATCCAGGTGCACCGGAGTCCAGTGGCGCGCATAGGATCGCAGGTGCCGACTGGTGCTCGACGCGACTGTGCCATTGGGTTTTGCGAGCAGATAGATCGGCGCGACCGCGCCAAGCAACTCCACTGCATCGGCGCCGAAACGCCGGCCAACGCTCAGGCCGAGCGCCTCGCAGTAGAACTCGACAGCCTTCTTCAGGTCGTCAACGTCGATATTGACGAGTAGTTGCAGCGCCACGTCAGTGCCTCGTCACAACGATGGGAGCGCCACGCGTAATCACCAGCGTGTGCTCGTACTGGGCGGAACGCGTGCCGGGCGGACCGAACAATGTCCAACCATCACGCGCTTGCTCCGCCACCGTGGTCTTGGTCGACAGGAACGGCTCGATCGTAATGACCATCCCTTCGCGTAGCACCCGGTTGTCCTTCGCGTCGAAGTAGCCGGGAATGTGGCCCGGCTCCTCATGCAACGCACGGCCGACGCCGTGACTGCCGAGATTGCGGATGATCCGGAAGCGATGCTGTTTGGCGACACGCTCGATCGCTTTGCCGATCTGGTTGAGGCGCGCGCCATGCCGAGCCTCCTGCAAGGCGCTGTCGAGGGCCAAGCGAGTTGCGTGGCACAACCGCAGCGCCACATCGGAGACCGGCGGCACCGCATGAGTGCCGCCCGTATCGGCGAAGTAACCGTCGAGCTCCGCAGAAACATCTACATTCACGACGTCGCCAGCCTCGATCCGCCGCGGGCCGGGAATGCCGTGCGCAGCCTCTTCGTTGATGCTGATGCACGTTGCGCCGGGAAACTTGTAGGTAATCTCTGGCGCGGAGCGTGCGCCATGCTGGGCCAGCAGGCTTGCGCCGTAAGCATCGAGCTCTGCCGTCGTCATTCCAGGCTCGAGTTTTTCCAGCATCTGGTGCAGCACCAGCGACACGATGCGGCCGATGCGTTTCAATCCTTGCAGATCGTGGTCAGTTTCAATGGTCACGGTAAGCTTCGTTTGCGAATGGGGAGCCCGCAGTTTGCAGTCCGGGCAGGGCTATGACAAGCGATGCAGGACGACGCCGCGACGTTGGAGCAATTTGCACGACCAACAGCGAAGAGGTGCAAAGATGATTCTGCGCGATCAACCGATCACCGCAGGCAAGCGCATCGCATGCCCGCATCTGCTACTCACACCTTCGCAGCTCTGTACCTGGCATAAAGCATCGCCTGCTTGCGCGGATCCACATTCACCCGGGTGATATCGCCGTCGGCCCAGCGCATGAGCTTCGCATCCATCACCCTGAACCACAGCCACGGAATGGCAGCGAGACCGAAACTGCCGGGATAACCGCTGGGCAAACGCGGCAGGCCCTTGAAATCGCGCAATGCCTGGTAAGGGCGCAGCGAGTTGGCGTGGTGATCGGAATGGCGCTGCAGATGGAAAGAGACGAGATTCGAATAGATGTGATTGGTGTTCCAGGAATGACGCGGCTCGGGAAGCTCGTAACGACCGTTCGGTAGCTTCTGCCGGAGCAATCCGTAGTGCTCAACGTAGTTCGCCTGGGTCAGGCCGTACCACGCATAGAGATGATGGACAACGATGAAGGGCAGCAGCACCCATCCGAATGTAGCGAGCAGACCCACGGCGATGGCGAGCGTCAACGCCCACGACTGCAACACTTCGTTCTGTACCGACCACGCACTCTTGCCCAGCTTGGCGAGGCGCTCCTGCTCCAGGTACCAGCCGCGCCGGAATGCGCCAGGAATTTCACGCAATACGAATCTGTAAATGCTTTCGCCCATGCGCGCACTGACGCAGTCCTCGGGAGTGGCGACGTTCACGTGGTGGCCGCGATTGTGCTCGATGCAGAAATGCCCGTAACCGACCAGACCGTTGACGATCTGTGCGGCCGTTCGATCGGTGCGACTGGCTTTGTGGCCCAGCTCGTGGCCGATCAGAATCGCATCGCTGCTGGCAAAGCCGGTGCCGAGAGTGAGCAGAAGATAAGCCCACCATGGCAACGCATGAGTACCGATGAACCACGCTACCGTAAAGAAGTCCGCAAACAGCAGCACGATGCCGATGTACAGAAGGACGCGGTAGTAACCGTCCTTCGCCATCAGCGGAACGATCTCCTCCGGCGGATTGTGCGTGTCCTCACCGAAGATGGCATCCAGGATCGGCACCAGCACGAAGGTATAGAACAAGGGAAATGCGGCGGCGAGAGGATTGCCGCTCGTGGCGAAGTACAACGCGACGCCCGCCGCAGGCACGATCGGCGCGGTCAGGGAGGCGATCCACAGGTAACGCTTGCGATCGACGTAGCGGATGGTGGCGCCATCGGCCGCCTGCACGACAAAAGCCATGAGTCATCCCCCGGCTGCTGCGAGGACTGGCAGTCTACGCCGCGGCAACGGCGAAAGAACCCGACGAAAGGGAACCGCGGCCGGGTGCGAGCGCGCCGCAACAGATGTGACGGGCTGGCGTTGTAAACTGGAATGGTGGCGGAATATGGGGTGGGGCGAGTGAGAGGTGACGGGTGACGGGTGACGGGTAAGAGCTTCCGCCTCTTCCTCGTCACCCGTCACCCGTCACCTCTCCTTCCACTTCCCCCCTCCCGGAACGACTGTCATTCCGCCGGCGGGGCTGATCTCTCTGGCTGCTTTTGTCACTCTACGGTTCATGAACGCAACAAATCCGTCTGACAATGTCGCGATCCGACAGGCCCGTCCGGTAGCCCGGGTGGTGGATTCACTCAGCACGCTGGAGGGCGGTGGCTTCCCGGTGCGCCGGCCATTTCCGGTCCAGGGCTTCAGCCATTTCGACCCGTTCCTGCTGATCGACCATCTCGGGCCGGTGGAGTGGAAGCCCGGCGCGGCCCTGGGAGCGCCCGACCATCCGCATCGCGGCTTTGAAACCGTGACCTATGTGCTGGCCGGCGAGAACGAGCATCGCGATTCGTTCGGCAACGTGGACGTTCTGAGGCCGGGCGACGTGCAATGGATGACTGCCGGCGGCGGCGTCATTCATGCCGAAATGCCGACACCCGAATTCCAGAGCAAGGGCGGCGTGCAGCAGGGCTTCCAGATATGGGTCAACCTGCCCGCGACCGACAAGATGATGACGCCGCGCTACCAGACGCTGCGCGCGAGCGAGATTCCCGTGGCGAAATCGCCCGACGGTCGGGTTCAGGCACGCGTGATCGCGGGGAATTCGCTTGGCGTGTCCGCACGGATCGATACTCGCGTACCGATTCAGATGGTGCACTACACGATCGCTGCCGGCGGCTCGGCGCTGCAGTCGGTGCCATCCGAGCAGAACGGGTTGCTCTATGTCTTCAAGGGCGTCGCGCAGGTCGGCAACGAGAAGCGAATCATCTGCGAAGGCCAGGCGGCGTTACTCGGCGACGGCGATGAAGTGACCATCGGCGTCGCGGCAGACGCCAGCGAACCAGCGGAGATCCTGTTGCTGTCGGGGAAACCGTTGAATGAGCCCGTAGCGCGTTACGGCCCGTTCGTCATGAACACCCGCGAACAGATCGAGGAAGCGTTCCGGGACTATCAGGGCGGCCGCTTCGGAGTGATACCGCAGCGCTCGTGAGACGTTTTGTGTTTGTGCCATCCATGCTGGTATTAGTTGTGGGTACTGGTCGTGAGTACTAGTTAGCCGCGCTCACCGTCACTTCCTTTCGGTTGTCATCCGAATTGCGGTCGATGAGTTTGTTGTACGGATCCAGGCCAACCTGATACGGCTCGGAGTCGACCACGACCGCGAATTTCTGCGTCTGCGGAGTGATGTGCTGCTTCTGCAAGTACAGCACCTTCTGCTTCTCCTCAGAGCCGTCTTCGCCGCGAGCGAACACACCCACTTCCATCCAGTCGTCGATCGGCAGTGTCGTCTCCTTACCGACGCCATCCGCCTGCAGCTTCTTTGCCGAGACATCGATTTCGACGGCGTATTTGCCGTCGGCGCGCCGTTGCGCCTTCGCGTCGGTCACACGATTGTCGTAAAGCACGATCTTCGCGAATAACTCATCCAGCAAAGCGTACTTCTCGGGCGGCGTCTCGGCGCGCAGATACTCCAGGAACTCCTTGCTCGTAGTGAACGGCGCATGCTGATAAGCCTTGTCGCGAATGAAATTCGCCAGCGCCCGGTTGAGCCGCTCCTCGCCCAGCTCTTCGCGCAGTCGATAGAAGATGAGCGAGCCCTTCTGGTAGTGGATATAGGGCTGGCCTTCGACCCGCATCAGCGGCATCTCCTCGACCAATTCGCCGCCGCGATCGCGCAGGTAGCGATCCAGCTCGTACTTGAGGAATTTTCGCATCCGGTCCCGGCCGTACTCCTTCTCCATGACCATGAGCGCGGAGTACTGCGCCAGCGATTCGCTCAGCATATCCTGCCCCTGCACGCCGGCGCCGATGACCTGGTGAGCCCACCACTGATGGGCGATTTCGTGCGCCGTCACGTAGAACACGTAATCGACGTCCTCCGGCTTGCGCAGGTCGGCGATGAAGCCGATGCGTTCGGAATAGGGAATCGTGTTGGCAAAACTCTGCGCGAAGCGCGCATACCCCGGAAACTCCAGGATGCGCACCTGCTTGTGCTGATACGGCGAGAAATTGACAGTAAAGTAGTCGAGCGATTTCTTGACGCCCGCGATCATGCGATCGACGTTGTACGGGTGCTTCGCGTCGTAGTAGATCTCGATCGGCACGCCATTCCATTCATCGCGCCTGACCTGCCAGCGCGCCGACAGGAAACAGAAGAACGGCAGCATCGGCCGGTCCATCTTATAGTGGAAATAGCGGCGGCCATTCTGCGTCCACTCGCGCTGCAGGTAGCCGGGCGCCAGCGCAACCTGGTCGGCACTGGTACTGAGGGTAGCCTCGAAGTCGATCCAGTTGCCATCGGGGAATCCGATGCTGTCGCGCGCCTTCTCATCCTCGAGCTTCGGCAAACGTGGCACATCACCAAGTCCGCGCTTGCGCCGTTCGTTGCGATCCACCAGTTGCAGGCTTTCGCTGTAGCCGAAATGCGGCATCATCTCCATGTTATTGAAGAACGTGCCGTTGTCATTCAGCGGAGATCGAGAGTTACCGAGATTCGAATCCGGCGGCAAGCCGTCGTTGGTGAATCCTCGCTGCATCCGTTCGACGGTGAATTCCATTTGCATGGTTGCGCCTGGCTGCATCGGTTGGCGCAATTTATAGATGCGATATCCCACCTGCGGATCGTCCTTGACCAGATCCGCGCCCGCCAGCGCTACTTTAGTGAGTTTGGCGCGCGGATCTATGAGCACATGGAATTCGCTAAGCAGCTCAGCGTGCGTGTTCACGAAATCGTAGTGACCTCGCACCTCCACGCGCCGCTGTGAGGGATAGATATCGACGTCGGCCTTCACCGCGACAATTTGCGGCTGCGGCAGATCCTTGTACTTCCGATAGGACTGCTCGTATCGCGCCTGTCGATCCATCGCGACATCCGCCGGCAGGTACTCATTCAACACATTGGTGTTGTAGTAGATCCATGCGCCGACACTGACGAATGCCACGACCAGAACAATGAGGGTCGCTCCTTGCCGGCCACTCAAGCCGTGCCGTGCTTGTCGCAGTCGCCCGCGCCATGAGGGCGCCGTACCGCGGACCCAGAATGCCGCAGCAATCACCACCAGCACAGCGGCAAAGATCGTCCAGTAACTCTCGAACCACAGCCAGCCCGATAGAAAATGGCCGAAGCCATTCATGTCCGAGTGTGGTACCTGCGGCGCGTTGCTGAAATTGTAGAGGTTGTGCTCGAAGTGCAGCGGCGGCAGGGCAATCTGCACCACCATCATCAGTACGTAGAGCAGGTAACCGATCGCCTTGTTGTTGCTGATGACCTGCAACACAACTGCTGCGACAGCCATCAGCATGAATGGCACGCACTGGATCAGTATCCCGCCCAGATAGAGACCCGGCTCCAGGTTCGTGTAGCCGCGCGCCAGCTGCACACCCATCGAGGTCAGGACGCCCAGCAGCATGAAGACCAGCACGACACACAGGAGCGCACCGACTTTGCCCAGCAGAGGCACCCAGTTGGGTATGGGCAGCGCGTCCGTCAGCTCAGCGAGTTTTGCGCTGCGTTCGCGCCAAACCAGTTCGCCCGCATAGAACCCGATGATCAGAACCAGCAGGTAAGCGTAGCTACCGTCTATGACCCGCAGCATGGTGTCGGTAACGGGAAGAACTTTCGTGCCATACGCATCGTCGACCGCGAACGAACCGGCGATCAGGTTCGCCACGCCGAAGGCAAGCAGCACCAGGAACGGCACGCCGCGCAAAACACCAGCTGTATCGAAGCGGAGTTGGTGTAAGAGCTGGCGCCATGGCACCGATCCACCGAAGGAAGCCCCAGCATGCGACTGGGCCGATGACGCGGACTCCGTCATATACGCCCGATTGCCAGCCGGCTCTGGAATGGCCATGGCGACATCGCGGCGTCGCTGTTTACCGCCACGGAAACGTTGCGGCCGAAATAGCGCAAACGTCGCCGCCAGCAGGGCGACCGCAACGCCCAGCCACACAACGCGGTTGATCAACAGGTAACGATCCAGCGCGGGCAACAGCGTATTGCTCTCGTTGGCCGACCAGTAACGCATCGTTCGCTCAAGCGCCCGTGCGCCAAACGGATCCAGCACCGAAACGATGGCGTCGTACTGAATATCTCGCGCCAGGTAACTGCTCGCGGCGTAGAGCACAAAGAATCCAATCACGCCGAGATACACCGAAAGCAGGTTGCGCGTGGTGACTGCCAGCAGGCTCAGCAGCGCCGCCATGAAAATGAGATTGGGGATCACCACCACGGCAAGCGACCACAAGTGCGGCGCCAGCGAGAACGTACCCACGCGCTGCGGATCGACCCACGGCATCGCACTGCCAAGAATCATCCCCGCGCCGGTAATAATGTAGATCGCGAGTGACGCAACCAGACCCGCTGCGAGACGACCTGCGACATAGTCGCGCGTGCGCATCGGAGTCGCGAAGAACAACTCATCGGTGCCCATCTCGAAATCACGCAGCAACGGCTGCGCTACGAAGAAGGTCACGACAAACAGGCCGAGCACGCTGAAATTGACGAAGAAATTGACGATTACGGCGGGTGCGTTGCGATGCACATTGCCGAGTGCGCCACCGATCTGCACCACGTCCGAGGTGGTGGCGCCGAATGCCAGCAACGCGAAAACCAGTCCCGCCACCCACAGCAACGGCGAGCGCAGTTGCTGGCGCAGGTCGAAGCGGAAAAATTCGGTGAACACGGTAGGCGCTTCCTGCTGTTTTCTTGGTTCTTCCTCGCGACGAATCCTCCTGGCGTGGCGCTTGTTCTATGAAGCCGGTGGAGCGGTCGCCTCGCGATACTGCAGCTGTCGGAAATAGACGTCTTCGAGATCCGGAGCGACGCACGCGAAGCCCTCCTCGGGCGGGCGCTCGCTGTAGACATGGATGAGCGGCTGTCCGGCAATGAGCCGCGTGGACAGCACCTCGAATCGCGATTGGTATTCGGGCAGCGCCGTCTTGGCGACCACCTTGCTCCACACCCGCTCACGCATCGCGGCAATTGCCTCGTGCGGCTTGCCGGACATGAGCATCCGCCCCTTGGAGATGATTGCCATGCGCGGGCACAGATCGGTGACGTCCTCGACGATGTGGGTCGACAGGATCACCACCACCTGCTCGCCGATTTCCGCGAGCAGATTGAGAAAGCGATTGCGTTCTTCGGGATCGAGCCCGGCGGTAGGCTCATCGACAATGACCAGGCGTGGATCGCCGATCAGCGCCTGCGCGATGCCGAAGCGCTGGCGCATGCCGCCGGAAAATGTGCCGAGCTTGCGCTTGCGCACTTCCCACAGATTCACCTTCTGCAGCAGTGCGGCAACGACCTCGTTGCGCTGCTGGCGCTGTACGAACCCCTTCAGCACAGCGAAATGATCGAGCATTTCCTGCGCGCTGACCTTCGGGTACACGCCGAAGTCCTGCGGCAGGTAGCCAAGCTTGCGGCGAACCTGCTCTTTGTTGGCCGCCACATCGAGACCGTCGAAGTCGATGCCGCCGGAATCCGGATCCTGCAGCGTCGCGACGGTGCGCATCAGCGAAGACTTACCGGCGCCGTTCGGGCCCAGCAGGCCGAACATCCCGGCACCAACCTCGAGGGAAACATTGTCGAGCGCCACTACACCGTTGCTATAGGTCTTGGAGATATTGCGGATGCGCAGCATGGGTTGTTTCCTGCTATGCGGTTATCGCCCTTCGTTTCGCGGCGGGCTCTCGGCCAGGTCGTGCTCGAATTGCCTGGCTTCGAGCTTACGACCTTCCGCAAAGTAATAGATGAGATACGCCAGGCCGATACCCAGCGGGATCAGGCCCGAGATCACGGGAATCTCATCGTCGTGCATCGCCTGCGCACCGACTACGACCGCGAGCCCGATGAAGAACCAGACCAGCCCCGGCAGCAACGAAGTACGACGGCGGCGCGGGCTGCGGTTGTCGATCAGGTCCAGCGGTAGCGGCGGAATTTCCATGCCGCGCTCGATGGCTGCCATGCGCTCAACGTGATGCAGCTCCATCAGGCGGCGACGCTTGCGGTAGTTGAGGGAGATCATGACGATGGGAATCGAAACCGGCAGGCCGATTGCGAAGATCATCCCGAACAGGGGGACCAGTACTTCTGCGCTGTCATTCATACGGACCTCAATTCCTGCTGTGCTGAGCGTGGCAAGCGTGTGTCGCTTGGGTTTTCAGACGCAGCAGCTTCCTACAAGGTTGCAGTCGGCGGATGGCGGCGGATGGCCGGTGGATGGCGGGTGGCTGCGCCCTAATGCGGCGAGGCGCCTGTTAGAGTTTCGTTGCGCTCGGTGAGGAGTGTTACATAAGTAATCGGCGGCTCGTGAGCGGGCTGACGCAACCTTTTTCGCAACTGGCACGTCCCAAACCACAATGACCACAGCGGCGGCCCCCAACGCAGACGCGGACATCCACGCGCGCCTGCAGGCCAAGCAGTACCGCGAGGCATTCGCGTTATTGTTGCCGCGCTACCGGGACAAGGTTTTTCGCCTTACATTCAGTATGTTACAGAACCGAGCCAATGCCGAGGACGTCACCCAGGACATCTTCCTGAGGGTCTGGCGTGCGTTGCCCGGCTACGCGTCCCAGGCGTCGCTGTCGACCTGGATCTATGCGATCTCCAAGAACGCCTGCCTCTCGGAATTCCGCAAACGCCGCCCGATGGTGTCCATCGATGGCGACGAGGACGAGTACCACCCGGAGGTGGCGGCGCTGGCGGCTCCCGATCCGGATGACTCGGCGACGGTCAGTGTCGGCCAGATGCTGGACCAGCTTCCCGAGCGCTATCGCCAAGCGGTGACGCTGTTTTACATGGAGGACAAGTCCTACGAGCAGACTGCGGCCGCGCTGGGTCTGCCACTGGGGACGGTCAAAGCCTTGCTTCACCGCGCCCGCAAGCGCTTAATCGAACTCACTCGTGAAACCCAGAGGGCCGACGCCGCGTAGTCTGCGGACTGTCCGCGCAGTACCTGATCCACGAAGTACTTATGACACTGCTCACCCCACAACAGGATCACGACCTGTCCTGGAACGATCGTCTCCAGGACTGGCTCGATGGCGACCTCCCCTGCGCCGAAGTGGCGGAGTTCGAGGCGCACCTGGCGGGCTGCGTCGACTGCCAGCAGATGCTGGGAGAACTCCAGCGGCTGGACGCTTCGCTGCAGGCGGCGGCTCCTGAGATACAGCTCGACCAGGGCTTCGACGAGCGCCTATTTGCACAGATCGACACTATTGACGAGACCCAGCGCGCCCGTGCCCGGACGCAGGCGGAGCAGGAATTCCAGAACAATTTACGCAGTCTGGCGCATGGCTGGCATCGCACGCTGGGCTTCGTGCTGCCCGGCATCGTCGGCGGCATTGCATTAGCGTTTGCAATCACGGCCTGGTTCGACGGATCCGGGCTTACCGGCACCGTGGTGGCGGAAAGTGCCGGCGAACTCGGCCGCTTCGGCGCCAGTTACACCCACGTGATTCTGACCACGATCATCGGGGCCGGGATCGGCGCGGGGCTGGCCCGCTGGCTCTCGAGCGTCGCGGAATAAGCCATCACCGTCAATTCGACCCCCGCATTGCCGTAGAATGCCGGCCCCGCGCCGTACCGCATTCATCGCAGGCAACACCAAGAACTCATGAGCGATAGCTCAGCCGCCCCCGCCGCGGCGCTCGAAGATCAATCCGTCAGCCGCAAACTCGTCATCGCCGCGCTCGGCGTCGTGTTCGGTGACATCGGCACCAGCCCGCTGTATGCGTTCCGCGAGTGCCTGAGCCCCGCGCACGGCATTCCCGTCAACGAAGTGGCCATCCTGGGCCTGCTATCGCTGATCGTCTGGTCGTTGCTGCTGGTCATATCGATCAAGTACGTGGGATTCGTACTGCGTGCCGATAACCGCGGCGAAGGCGGCGTGCTGGCATTGAGCACGCTGCTGTCCACCGCGACGAAAGACTGGCGGCTGTGGAAGCCGGTCAGCGCTGTCGGGGTATTCGGTGCCGCGCTGTTCTTCGGCGATGGCTTCATCACTCCGGCGATCTCGGTGTTGAGCGCAATGGAAGGCCTGACCATCGCCACCCCACGCCTGGAACATTTCGTGCTGCCCGGCGCGCTGGTAGTCCTGGTAAGCCTGTTTCTCATCCAACGCCGCGGCACCGGCGCGATGGGGCGCATGTTCGGCCCGATCACGCTGACCTGGTTCATCACGCTGGGACTGTTGGGGCTGCGATGGATCATCACCGCGCCGCATGTGCTGCTGGCGATCAATCCGCTGTATGCCGTCAACTTCTTCGTCCAGAACGGCTCGGCCGCTTTCGTCGTACTGGCTTCGGTATTCCTGGCAGTGACCGGCGGCGAGGCGTTGTACGCGGACATGGGCCACTTCGGCCGCGCGCCAATTCAACGTGGCTGGTTCATGGTCGTGCTGCCCGCACTGGTACTCAACTACTTCGGCCAGGGCGCGCTGCTGATCCAGCATCCCGAAGCCATCGTGAATCCGTTCTACAAGCTGGCGCCGGGCTGGCTGTTGCCGATATTGATCGTGCTGGCTGCTGCCGCAACGGTCATCGCTTCGCAAGCGGTGATCTCGGGCGTCTTCTCGGTGGCACGCCAGGCACTCAACCTCGGCTATCTGCCACGCTTGCGCGTGCAGCATTCCTCCAGCGATGAAATCGGCCAGATCTACATTCCCAGCCTGAACTGGGTACTGCTCGCCGGCACGGTCATGCTCGTGCTGGTATTTCGCTCATCCAGTGCACTGGCAGGCGCCTACGGTATCGCCATCGCGAGCACGATGCTGATCGACGGCGTGCTGGTGATCATGCTGCTGCATGTACGCAAATCGCCGCACTACCGGTTGAGCACTGCCATACTGAGCTTCATCGTCGCCATCGAACTGGCGTTCCTGCTGTCGAATACGTTGAAGTTCGACGACGGCGGTTGGCTGCCGGTGGCCGGTGCAGTGCTGGTCTACGTCCTGATGACCACCTGGCAGGAAGGCCGCCGCACGCTGAATTGGCTCATCGCCAAGGAACAGATGCCGGTGCGCGATTTCCTCACCATGATCGAAAAGGATCCGCCGATCCGCGTGGACGCAATCGCCGTCTACCTCGCGAGCGAATCAGGCGGTATTCCGCGGGCACTGCTCAACAACCTGCGCTTCAACCAGGTGCTGCACGAACGCAATATCCTGCTGACTTTCGTACGTCCCGAAGTGCCGTTCGTACTGCCGGAGGATCGCATCGAAGTGCAGCTACTGGCTCCAGGCTTGTGCCGCGTCATTGCACGCTACGGATTCATGGAAACGCCGAACGTGGTCACGGCGATGCGCAGTGCCGAGGAGAAAGGCATTCCGTACGAACCGGAACAGACCGTCTACGTTGTCGGTCGCGAAAACCCGGTATTCGCCACTGGCTCAGGAATGCCGCTGTGGCGCAAACGCCTGTTCGCTTTCATGGGTCGCAACAGCCAGCTCGCCGCAATTCACTTCGGCGTGCCGCCGCACCGGACGCTGGAGGTCAGCAGTCAGGTTCGGTTGTGAGCCATCGAGCCGCTGGAACCTAGCCTAGCCCGCTTCCAGCCGCGGCCCCGGCTCTTCGAACGAATACGTCAGGCCGACGAACGCCGGCAGCGCGGTGTGAATCACGTAGACCGGAACGGCTCCGAGGTATTCGGCATAGCGGCCTTTGTCTTCGAAGCGATCGCGAAAATGCGAGGACGCGAACATCCGCCCCAGCTGCGGCACGACACCGCCGCCGATGTACAGGCCGCCGACGGCGCCCAGCGTCAGAACCAGATTGCCGGCCATCGTACCGAGCAGCGCACAGAACATGCTGACGGTCTCCACGCAGATGCGGCATGAACTTTCCGCGGCGCGCTGCGTGATGTCCTTGGGCTGAAGACCTTCGGGCGCCATGCCTTCCAGGGCGCAAAGCGCGTCATAGAGATTGACGAGCCCGGGACCCGACAAGACGCGTTCCGCCGAAACGTGCGCGAAACGTTGGTGCAGCCGACCTATCACTGCCAGCTCGCGCTCGTTCATGCCAGCCAGCGTCACATGACCGCCTTCACCCTGCAGCGGTATCCAGTGCGGCCCGGCGGGAATCAGGCCCGAAACACCCAGACCGGTGCCCGGACCGAGCAGTGCGATCGGACCGCCTTCGACCGGACGACCCGCACCGATCGTCTCCAGTTCGCTTTTCGGCAGATGCCGCACGGCATGCGCGAGTGCCGTGAAATCGTTGAGGAAGCTCAACTTGGTCAATTGCAACTGGTGACGCACCTGGGCGGCAGAGAACTGCCACACATGGTTCGTCATGCGGATGATGTCGCCGGTGATCGGACCGGCGATCGCCATCGCCGCTTCCTTCGGACGATGCCCCGGGCTGCTCGCGCCAGCCTGCGTCAGATAGTGTTCGACGGCGGCAACCAGGTCGGGATAGTCAGCGCAGGCGTACACCTGCTCGTTGCGCAGCTCGCGGCCCTCCAGCAACGCAAAGCGTGCATTGGTGCCACCAATATCGGCAAGCAGACGCAAGTCGGTGCTACGGCGCCCAGAAGACATCAACCGGCACCTCTTTCTGATGCAGGACCGCGCGCACCGGTAGTTCGGCGGGAGATCCGGGGACACGAGCGCGTTGATAAACCTGCCACTTCGATTCACCTTCTATGTGCAGCACGATGCGCCGGGCATCCATCAATGCCGCCAGATTCAAACTCACTCGCGCATGCGGAGTGGCGAGCGCATTGACGGCGATACACCCGGCAGGCGCCGATGCATCCAACGCACGCGACAACGCGAGCGACCCTGGAAACAATGAGGCAGTATGGCCGTCATCGCCCATGCCGAGCACCACCACGTCGAATGGGCGCGGTACACGACTCAACGCACGCCAGGCCCAATCGGCTCCCGCTTCCGGTGTCGGCGCCGGATTCTTGAGACCGACGAAATGCGCGTCCGCGGCCGAGCCCACCAGCAGCTTCTCCCGCACCATCCGTTCATTACTGGCGTCCGCGACCGGTTCCACCCAGCGTTCGTCTGCCAGCGTGATCCAGACCTTCTTCCAATCCACCTTTTCGGTGTGTAGCTGTTCGAACAAACGCGCCGGAGTGCGCCCACCCGACAGCACGAGACTGGCCGCCTTGCGCACGCTGATGGCTTCATCGAGATCGACCTGGATCTCTCCCGAGAGCGCGCGTGCCAGCGCAGCCGGATCCGGAAAGCGGTGCTCGTGTACCCAGCGGGAAGGCATGAGGGAACTGTTGGCGGTGGCTGATTGGGATTGATCGGACCAAGCTTACGCCATCGCAACGCCGCCAGCTGTATGGGCTGCGGGTGCGTGCGCGCCAGTCAAAGTCCGGTTCAAGGTCAGGTTCAAAGTCTGGGGTAAGGCCCGGCTAACGCCTCTCGTGGCGCCGCCTACTAGTCCCCAGCAACTCGCCGCCTCTCAAAGTTCATTGCTCCACGTAAATCCGTCACGCGAGATCAGTGAGCTTGCGGCGGCCGGGCCCCAGCTACCGGCGGTATAGGTCTTCGGCTGCTCATCGAACTGCTGCCACGCCTCGCGGATTGGGTCGATCCAGGCCCAGGCTGCATCGAGCTCATCGCGGCGCATGAACAGCGTGAGATTGCCCTTGATGACGTCGGTCAACAGGCGTTCATAGGCGTCCAGCATCGGCGTCTTGAACGTCTCGCTGAAATCCAGCCCGAGACTGACCGGCTTCAAGCGCATGCCTTCGCCGGGGCTTTTGGCGAGGATGGTCAGGGCAATGCTTTCATCCGGCTGCAACTGGATGACCAACCGATTCAGTGCATGCGCGGCATCGGGCCGCTCGTACATGGCCTGCGGCACATCCTCGAAGGTGATCGCGATCTCCGACAGCTTTTCCTGCAAGCGCTTGCCGGTGCGCAGATAGAACGGCACACCTGCCCAGCGCCATGAATCTATCTCCACCTTCAGGGCCACGAAAGTCTCGGTGCCGCTTTCGGCAGGTACGTCCTTCTCGCTCAGGTATCCAACCACTGGAGCGCCGTTGGAAGCACCGGCCTTGTATTGGCCGCGTACCGTCTTGGACAGGACATCGCGCCCCGCCAGCGGTCGCAGAGCACGCAATACCTTTAGCTTTTCATCGCGCATCGCGTTGGGATCGCCGCTCGCCGGCGGTTCCATGGCGATAATGCACAGCAGCTGCAACAGATGGTTCTGAACCATGTCGCGCAGCGCACCGGTCTGATCGTAGAACTGCGCGCGACGCTCCACGCCCAGATCCTCGGCAACGGTGATCTGCACGTGCTGAATGCGGCCGCGCCGCCACAACGGCTCGAACAACATGTTGCCGAAGCGCAGCGCCAGCAGGTTCTGCACCGTTTCCTTGCCGAGGTAATGGTCGATGCGGAAGATGCGGTGCTCGTTGAAGATCGAACCGACGCGCTCATTGATCTCGGCAGAAGAACTGCGATCGTGGCCGAGTGGCTTTTCCAGCACGACTCGCGCCGTTGGCGTCACCATGCCGTGATTCGCCAGGCCTTCGCAGATGGGCGCGAACAGGTCCGGGCCGGTGGAGAGAAAGAACGCCCGCTCGTTGCTTTCCCTGCCTTTCAGATAGTCCCGCAACGCGGCGAAATCCGCCGGGACCATCGCGTCGATCTTGAAGTAGTTCAACTGCTGCGCGAAACGCTGCCAGCTCTGCTCCTCGAAGTCCTTACCCACGTGCGAGCGGCAGCTGCTCTCGACTTGCGCGAGATAGGCCTCGCGGGAGAGTTCGCTGCGCGCGATGCCGATGATGCGCGACTGTCCGGTCAACTGGCCTGCCAACAAGCGTCGATACAGGGCCGGCAACAGCTTGCGCATGGCCAGATCGCCGGTCCCGCCGAATAGAATCAGATCGAAGGTCGGAAGCGATTGCATGAAGTACCTGTAGTCAAGAGCGTCGAAGGATCGAATGATTGTGTATCAAGAACGGCATGGATGAATAGTGAAGGGTGAGTTAGGCAGCGGCGGGGTCAGTCCCGACGCAGCCATTGGCGGCTATTTGCGCCAAATAAAGAGTCCAAGCCTCTTTGTTCGCCCTCGATGTCCGTCTGTATTGTCCATCAGGATTGTCCGCTGGGCGTGGCACCGGGTTTCAGGGGGCGGATTGGCATTCCGGTCATCAGAATCCCCTCACGGCTGCGGCGGACCGGCACATCCCACGATCACGCAAGTGCGACCCGAGCATCCACCCTCCCTCGCGAATCTCCCTGTAATCTCGGTATTTCCTGCAAGGAGAGCTGCGCAGGATCTACGCCGTTCTGTTGATTGCTCTACAATGCAAAGCTGATTTTCAACACCCGCCGTCATGGATACCGCCGAGATCTTCCAGTGATTGTCGCTGCAACAGCTTTACACGAACGTGTCCGCACGGTTACAGAGCGCATCCGTGAGCGCAGCTCGTCCAGTCGCGCCGACTATTTGGCCAGAATGCAGCAAGCCCGCGCATCAGGTACGGAACGCTCAGCACTGTCCTGCACGAATCTGGCGCACGGCTTTGCCGCCGCAGGCGCAGCCGACAAAGACGCGCTCAAGCAGATGCGCTGGCCCAACCTGGCGATCGTGTCGAGCTACAACGACATGCTTTCGGCCCATCAGCCGCTGGAGCGCTTCCCCGAACTGATCAAGCTCGCGGCGCGCGAAGCGGGCGCCGTAGCGCAATTCGCTGGCGGCGTGCCGGCAATGTGCGACGGTGTCACGCAAGGCCAGGCGGGCATGGAGCTGTCGCTGTTCAGCCGCGATGTGATTGCGATGGCCACCGCCGTAGCTCTGTCGCACAACATGTTCGACGCTGCACTATGCCTGGGTGTTTGCGACAAGATCGTGCCCGGCCTGCTGATGGGCGCGCTCGCATTCGGTCATCTGCCTGTCATCTTTGTGCCCGCAGGGCCCATGCCAAGCGGAGTCCCCAACAAAGAGAAGGCGCGCATCCGGCAGTTGTTCGCCGAGGGCAAGGTGGGTCGCGACGCACTGCTCGAATCCGAATCACAGAGCTATCACTCCGCGGGAACGTGCACTTTCTACGGCACGGCGAACAGCAATCAGATGCTGATGGAAGTGATGGGACTGCATTTGCCGGGTGCGGCGTTTGTTGCGCCAAACACATCCTTACGCGATGCGCTGACCAGCGCGGCTGCAAAGCGCGTCGCCAAAGCGACCTCACTGGGTGACAACTATCTGCCGCTGGCAAATGTCATCGACGAGCGCGCGATCGTGAACGGCATCGTCGGCCTGCTAGCCACCGGCGGCTCGACCAATCACACCATTCATCTTGTTGCGATGGCGCACACCGCGGGCATCTCGATCAACTGGGATGACTTCAACGATCTCTCCGATGTCGTACCGCTGCTCGCGCGGATTTATCCCAATGGCAGCGCGGACGTGAATCACTTCCACGCAGCCGGCGGCATGGGGTTCCTGATTCGCGAACTGCTGGGCGCTGGTCTGTTGCATGCGGACACGACCACTGTCGTTGGACAAGGTCTGCATGCGTACATGGAAGAGCCCTGGTTGTCCGCCGCCGGGCTGGCATGGCGCGCCTGCCCAGCCACCAGCGGTGATTTGAATGTGCTGCGTCCGGTCAGCGATCCGTTCGGTGCCGATGGCGGCCTGAAGTTATTGCACGGAAATCTGGGCCGTGCCGTGATCAAAACTTCTGCGGTGCAAGCCGAGCATCGCGTCGTCGAAGCGCCGGCTGCGGTTTTCAACGATCAGGAAGCGGTGATACAGGCGTTCCGCGCCGGCGCACTGAATCGCGATTGCATCGTCGTTGTGCGCTACCAGGGTCCGCGCGCGAATGGCATGCCCGAACTGCATCAGCTGACTCCGGCACTCAGCTCGCTGCAAAGCAAGGGATACAAAGTCGCGTTGGTTACCGATGGCCGGATGTCAGGCGCTTCCGGCGCCGTTCCTGCGGCCATCCACCTGACTCCGGAATGCCTTGCCGGCGGCATGCTGGCGAAGATTCAGGACGGCGATGTGCTCACGCTGGATAGCTACCAGGGCATCCTGAAAGCACACGTCGCCGACGAAGTTCTCCACCGCCGCCCCGCGGTAACTCCGGATGTCTCCCGCAACAACTTCGGCACTGGCCGCGAGTTATTCGCAACCTTCCGCGCCGCAGCAGGCGATGCTGAAGCCGGAGCGATAGCTGCGATGCACCCGTAATGCGCAGTTATGCGCCGTAATCCGATAGTGACGAAGTCACACCCGTAACGCAGAATTCCATTCGCTTTCTTTCGTCACCTTGTCACTCCCGTCACTCTTGTCACCTACCTTTATGTCCATCCGCGCACTCCTCGCCCTCGCTCCCGTCATCCCGGTTCTCACCATCGAGAAGGTCGAGCACGCCGTGCCGCTGGCGCGGGCACTGGCAGCGGGGGGACTGCGCGTACTGGAAGTCACGCTGCGTACGCCTGCGTGTCTGCCTGCAGTGGAAGCAATGCGGAAAGCTGTTCCAGAAGCGGTTGTCGGTGTCGGGACTATCACCAAAGTGCAGGACTTCACAGCGTCTGCGAATGCGGGAGCTCAGTTCGGTGTCAGCCCCGGCCTCACTGCGGAGCTTGCTGCGGCTGCGAAGAACGCCGCCTTCCCGTTGCTCCCTGGAATCATGACGCCTACCGAGTTGATCTACGGCCTGGGCTGGGGTTTCGACACTTTCAAACTGTTTCCAGCGCAACAGGCCGGTGGCGTCAACATGCTCAAAGCGCTCGGAGGGCCATTCCCCAACGTGGTGTTCTGCCCGACCGGAGGCATCACGCGCGCTACTGCACCGGACTATCTGGATTTGCCCAACGTCGCCTGCATCGGCGGCTCCTGGGTTGCGCCTGCCGACAAAGTTCGCGACGGCGATTGGGCCGCTATTGAAGCTCTGGCGCGCGATGCGTCAACTCTGGCGCGGATCAAATAACGGATATCGGCAGTGCGACTCCTGCGAGCTTTCGCAAGAGCTGGCGGTGCGCGGAGAATCTCTGGCTCAGGTTGAATCGCCAACCGCCAGCTTGCGATCTTCGTCCGTCCCGGAGAGCAGTTCCAGCTGCGACCCCACCTCGGCCTCAACCGCATCGGCCTGCAACGGCAACGCAATCTGCTTGTGGACTTGCGAGTCCGACAGCAATGACAACTCCGAAGATGACGACACCTGCGCGGGCGTTTCAACCGTTGGACTGACTGCCGGCGACGATGTCTTGATGGACCGCGCAGCGATCGGTTGAGTTGTTTCGTAGATCGACAAAGCTGGAGACGGAGCTGGCGCTGGTGCCACAGGAGGAGCCACAGCAGGCTGGGAAACCGATTGCGGAGCAACCACTGGCTTGGCCGCAACCTTCTGCGCGGCAATCTTCTGGGGCGCAACCGGCAACGACGGAGGAGCGATCTGCTGCGGGGTGACCGCAGGTGCAGCGCTCACTACCGGTGTGCCACGTACGGCCGCTGCAGGCACAGCGACGTGTATGTCTTCCGGCGCGAGCAAATCATCGAGCTCTTCGGCAACGCCGCGCGCGCGTTCCGACATCGGCGAGCCGCCTTCGGCAGCCACCTTCGACTGATGGGATTCGAAAACCTGCAGCACATCGACGTCGCTGACGATCTTCGGCTTCTCGGCCTTGCCATCTTCCCTGGCGGCAACCCGCGCCTCGATGGAGTCCGGGTCGGAGAGGTCTGCAATGGCCACCGAATTGGCGGCCTTGGCCTCGGACTTCTTGTCCGTGTACAGATCTGGCGGCGGCGCAGGAATGGCCGAATCGATTTCCGGTACCGGCACCGCGTCGGAGGCGAGGGCCTCGCGACCGACGATGTCGAAATAGAGCTGCAGGTATTTCTGCAGCGAGCGCACATAAACGAAGTTGGTCAGCGCGTGCTTGCGGGCACCCTGCGCCATGAAAGCACGCCGATCTGCGGGCATCTGCATCACGCGATTGATGCCGCGAACGAACGCGGTAGGACTGTTCGGTTCGATCGCGATTCCGAACTGTCCGACGACCTCGCCCTGTCCACCCATTCCAGTGGCAACACACGGAACACCGCACAGCATCGCGACGACGAGCGTCATGCGTGCACCGTCGGTGTGTGCACTCGAACAGGCTATATCGCAAGCGTTGTAGAAAGAAGCGGTATCGGTCCATTCACCCAGCAGCTGCGTACGTGTACCGAGCGTACCGCCGCCCACCAACGCCATCAGCGGCGCATTGCCTTTCTGCACGCCGTGACCGGCCAGCAGCACACACACTTTCGGATTGGTCTTGATGATTTCACCCACACCCTTGATGAATGTGGAGTGGTCGTACTCGGGCTGGAATGGCGCAATCATGCCGATGACAAAAGCATCCGCGGCGAGGTTCAGTTGCTCGCGAATCTTGCGCCGTGCAGCGAAATCGGGCTTGAAGCGGGTGGGATCGACACCGGGCGGCACCACCAGGTGCCCCTTCTCCGGATAGCCGACGCGGCGATGTTGCGATGCTGCGGCTTCTGAGGTGTAGACGATCCGGTCCACCTTGTCGGCGTACCGAGCCGTAAGCTTCAGCTTGCGGCGATCGATCAGCCCGGCATGTTTGGGCAGCGGCGCCGTTTCTCCGACGCTCCACACAACTTTCGGTTTCCAGTCACAGCGCGCACGCACAGCCAGCGCGGCAAGCTGGGCGGTATGACCCCAGGCTTGAATGACATCGGGGCGGAACTGACGGGTTGCATTCATCAGTTCACCAAAGGCACCGAACGAGAAGCGGTGCTTCGACAGCGCCACATCGTGCACGGGCACTCCATTCTGGCGCAGCACTGCGGCGGGCGTGAATCCTGGAGAGAGCGAGACCACCTGCATCTTCACGCGCTGCTTCGGCATCTTCGTTGTCAGCGGCATGAACAACGACTGCTGCACGGCGCCGGGGATCCCCCCGGAACTCACGAAATGCAGGATGCGCAGCTGGCGAAGATTACTATCTGACACGTGTGGCCGAGAGGTGATCCGCAATTGTCAAAATCGTAACAGTAGTCGGATTCATTACGCTCGCTGCAGAGTGCGGAACTGTTAAATCCGCCACACTCCCGCTGCGCTGCCGGGGTGACAAGATTTGGCAGGTGCGGAAGTGGGTCACAGGAAGCGGCTCAAAATGCGGAAAACACATATCGCCGGCCAATTGGCCCCTATCCCACCGATGGGCATATGCCCCCGTCCGCCGACGCCGCTGCTGTTGCTATCTCTGGCTGGTAACGCCCCCGATCAGGATCATGCGCATGGCCTCTTCCACCGTCAGATCGGTCTCCACCAATTCGGTCTTCGGCAGGTACAGCGTGTAACCGCCGATCTGATAGCTCATCGGAAAGTACACCGCGACCACCTCATCGGACATCGCCCCGAGCAGCCGCTGGCTGACCTGTTCCTCGGTAACGAAACCAATTGCATGCGCGCTGCCGCTGCGCCACATCACTACGCGCTTCAGATCGCGCCCCTTACCTCCGGCCGGGAGGAACCGAGTGAAGTCCTTGAGCGCTCCGAAGATGGTCTTGACGATGGGGATTCTGGCGAACAGCGATTCGCCGAAACGCAGCATGCGCCGCACGATGTACGCTTCGACCAGGATGCCGACCAGCAGGATGAACACGAACGCCACCAGCAGGCCGAGGCCCGGCCAGTAGCGCCCGCTCGGCAGGATGAATCGCAACGGGCCACTGAGGATGGATTCGGCGGTCTTGCCGAGCCAGAACACCACGTAGATGGTCAACGCCACCGGCAGGATGGCCGCCAGGCCCTTGAGAAAGATATTCCAGATACGACGCATTGAGTCTCCGCACGCAGGGCCCCGAGCCGGCCCGCAAAAGGGGGGAAAGTATGCGGCCAGTACACATCCTGAAGAAGTGCTTCCTTGCGAATTCTGGTCTTACGGAGCCGGTCTTACGGAATTGGCTTTGCGGATTCCGGGCGCGCGCGCTGCGGGTCACGGTCCGCGACGCCCGCTGTTAGTATGTGGCGCCCCTAACGCCAGCCCCTCTCTCGCCTCGATGCCGAAACCCGATACCGCAACGCGCGCGGTCGCCGCACTTGCCTTTGCCCTGTCCGGTTTCAGCCCACTCGCAGCGGCGCGCGACCTATTGCCGCTGCCACCGGCCGTAACGCACATCATGAGCGAGGTCGGCGTACCCGCCGCGCATGTGAGCATTCATGTGCGCGACGCGAGCAGCGGTGAGACCGTCCTCGATCTGAACGACAGCCAACCGCGCAGCCCCGCCTCCACCATCAAGGTGCTCACGACGTTCGCGGCTCTCGACTCGCTTGGTCCCGCTTACACCTGGAAGACCCGTGTCTACCTCGGCGGCCGCCTCGCCAACGGAGTGCTATCGGGCGACTTGACGCTGGTGGGCGGTGGCGATCCCTACATGACCAGCGAGCGCTGGTGGAGTTTCGTGCAGGGATTGCGTGAACTGGGCGTAGCCAAGATCACTGGCGACGTCGTGATCGACAATAGCTACTTCGCACCGATCCCGGCCACCCGTGCCGATTTCGACGACCAGCCCTGGCGCAGCTACAACGTGCTACCCGATGCGTTGATGGTCAACTTCCAGACCTCCCGCTTCACCTTGACCGCGAATCCCCAGCGCATCCGGCCGCAGATCGTGGTCAACCCGCTGCCGGCAAACCTGGTGCTCAAGAACCAGGCTCAGGTGGAATCGGGCAAGTGCCTGGGCCGCGACCACGGCGTGGATTTCGATACGCCGCCCGACGATCCGAACACGCTGGTGGTGAGCGGTGGATTCGCGGCCGCGTGCGGCAACTACTCGGTCAGCCGCGCAATCATGACCGCACCCGAATACGCGTACGGCACGTTTCGCACGCTGTGGACACAGTCGGGCGGCGCAATCGATGGCGCGCTGCGAATTGCACCGCTGAAATCGGATGCCACTTTGCTCTACGCATACGATTCGCTACCGCTGACCGAAATCATCCGCCTGGTGAACAAGTACTCCAACAACATCATGGCGCGCACGCTGCTGCTGACGCTGGGTGCCGAGAAATTTGGCGCACCGGCCACCGAGCAAAGCGGCCGCGATGCACTGCAGGCGTGGCTCGCAAGTCGCAACATTCGCATCCCCGGATTGATCCTGGAGAACGGCTCAGGCCTGTCCCGAACCGAAAGAATCACCGCGCGTGGACTGGCCGATGTTCTCGACGTCGCGTGGCACAGCCCGTTCATGCCGGAATTCGCCGCGTCGCTGCCGCTGGCCGCAACAGACGGCACTCTGCGCAATCGTTTCAATGCCGCCGGAATGCAGGGACGTCTGCGTTTGAAAACAGGACGCATCGACGACGTGAGCGCTATCGCCGGCTTCGTAAATGCGGCCTCTGGCAAAACCTATATCGTCGTCGTCATGGTCAATCACCCCGGCGCACAAGTGGGACCAGGCGAAGCCATCCAAAGCGAACTCATTCGCTGGGTCTTCGGACAGTAGTTACGCGGTAGTGGATCGCTGCAGCGACTGCTCACTCTGCGGCTTATTGGCCTCATGTGTGATGCCTCAGCGCTCCTCGCCACTGCGAAGCGGTTTGATTCAACGTTCCGCATCAGCCGTGTGGCGAACTGGAGACGGTTGGCACGCCGGGCGGCGTGCGATTTCACGCGTCTGTTTCACCCACCGGATTGTCCGAGAGGTGTTGCACTATGGCCGGCATTTTCAATTCGAAACCACCCGGCGCGTTCAGGCTCATGAAGCCACAACGCGCGCTGCCACGATTCTCGAAGTTGTGAGGAGTGCCGCCCGGAATGATCGCATAGGTACCTCGTTCGGCTAGCAACCATTCTCCGTTCACGAGAAGACTAAGGTTTCCTTCAATGACATAGAAGATATGGTCCTCCGGATGAGCATGCGTTCCAGGACCCTTCGTTTTCGGTTCGAGCCACCACTCGGATATCGAGTAGCGCGACTCGGTCTCGGCGCAGTCAGCTTTGAAAATCGCGCTCATCCGGCCCATGGAGTAGTGCCGGCCCCGGTCGGGTGCAATGATCAGTGCTTTTGGCGTGGGCGAAGCTGTGCTCATAATCTCCTCCATCAACCACGGTGCGGTCTACGCTTAACGCTCTACGTGAGCCGCGGAAACAGAGCGTAGCTCCTTCCTACTCTGGCGCGCAACGCGCATGCACGGCACTTGGGTCTCATTCGCTAACCATCAAGAACGAAGTTAGTCGAGCATCCGAAATCTAGTGGATGACCGAAGCGCCTCGATCGAGGCGGATTGAACCTGGTATTTATCGCCCATGCGCACGTTCGAGCGATTTGCCAGACGCATGCATTACTTCCCGCACGAAGTTGCTTCGCCCGTGACCGAAGCGGAACAGCCTGATCCAAGGCGTTAGTATTCTCGAGAGTCAAAGACTACTCATCTAGGAGCTGCATGTAGCCCAACGGGTCAAATGTGTCAGCATTCATTTGTTGCAAAAGCCTCGCATTGATCCTCGCTCAATAGAGACTGCGCATAGAGGAGTCGCTACGATTCCGGGCACTACCATCATTGACCAAGACGCAACATCGAATAGACCAGCGAAGTCTCCGTCGATGATCGCCACTGCGCCAGCGCACACTATGCCCGCTACGAGCGTGGACAGAGCGGTTGCGCTCAAAGCTCGAACATCCGCCTTGACTCGCAATGCCCAATAGGCGACACCAATCAGAATCGCCGGAATCAATCCCATAAACCACGCCATCGGCAAACCGACCGGCGCAACCAGAACAGCTGTCAACGGAAACATAAGGCCCTCCAGTACCGTGCCAGCCCTCGCCACGCCTAAAAGCGCGATAGCCGTCACGTAGCCAAAGAATGGACCACGCGTAGCGAACACCCACACGCAACGCCAGATGCCTGGCACGGAGGCGGTTCCATCATGCGGGGACGCCTGCTCACGCAGAACGCGCCTTGCCTTTGTATAGAGCAAGAAGAAAATTAGCAGAACGACGACCAGGTGTACCAACCCATATCCGATCATGAATTGCCGCGAATACTCCGCAGGAGCATTCGCCCCATTCAACGAGAGGGGTACGGCAGCGGCCGCGACACCTGGCAGCAGCAAGACCGTTGCCACCTCAATCGTCATCGGTCGCTTCATCCTCTACCCCTCTTTGCATAACTTATTTTTTATTTTCGTTAGCCGGACAAGTGACGGATAGCGGCGGGGCGAGATTACCTGCAATCAACCGTCCCATAAACAGAGTTCTTCCCTTACCGCACATAGGATTCAGATAGCGACAAGAACGATCGCAATCGACCGACTCGCATAACAATCATCACGGCTGCTCGACAGACCTCCAGGACGCCTTCGCTATACGCACTACAGCCTGTGGACCGAAAGGACTTACATCCACCGGGCGCCTCTACTCATCCGCTTTCACGAGCTACCAGAGGCTCGCTGCCGGACTGTAAATATTACGAACCGCAGACGCCGCTTCATCATCACCGGAACCGGTGCAACATTGGTGCGTTGAACTCCTCAAGTCGTCAAGGCACTCGCACAGAGCGCGACGTGCCGATAACCACTGCGTTCTCAGCTTCAAGGAGACTCATCAATGAACCGAGGAATTGTAGCGACTGCGGTGCTCGCGCTTGGTGGCGGCTGGAGCGTCGCGCACGCTGCCGACACCAATGATCGCGGCTTTTACGTCGGCGCGGGCGTCGGACAGTTCAACGTCAAGATCGACGATATCGACGACACTGACAACGCAATCCGGCGTCTCGACGACGACGATGCTGCGTGGAAGATCTTCGCCGGCTATCGCTTCAATCCCTATTTTTCCCTTGAGGGCGCTTACATCGATTTCGGCAGGCCGTCGGATCATTTCGACACCAGCGGCTCGAGCGGCGACTTTCGCGCCAAGCTCAGCGGATTCGCGCCATACATCGTCGGCACCCTGCCGCTGGGTCCGGTCGAGCTGTTCGGCAAGATCGGCTACTACTATTACGACGTCGACCTGAAAGTCGATCTCGACGACGTGAGCGGCGGCAATGTGTTCCACTCCAAGAAGAGCGATGAAGACCTGCTCTACGGCTTCGGCGTCGGCGCAACGTTCTTCCAGCATCTGAATGCGCGGATCGAATACGAGAAAATCGATTCTGACGTCATCGACGACGCGGATGCCGTGTGGGTGTCGGCGGCGTGGAGGTTTTAGAGAGGAAGGTGACAAGAGTCACAGGAGTGACAGTAGTCACAAGGACGTGACATGCGCGCGACGTTCGCATGAGTTGTTCTTTCTGTATTCTGACCCTTGTCACCCCTGTGACTCCTGTCACTCCTGTCACCTCTGCCCCAATCCCACAAAGAACAGATTGATCAAAGCCTCTTCTCCCGGCGCGTGAATCAAGCGCTCGAACCCAAACCCCAGCTTGCGCAGCATCGAGATAGAGGCGACGTTGTCCTGTGAAGTGATAGCGAGCACCTGCGACAACCCTACCTCTTCGCGCGCATGCTTTATCAATGCGTTCGCCGCTTCGAAGGCATAGCCTTTCGAACGGAATGCAGGCAGGAACGCGAAGCCGATATCGGGCTGTGGGAGATAGTCCCGCTTGACCAGACCGCATAGGCCGATAGGTACGTGGCGATCTTTCAGTTCGGCCAGGTACATGCCGTAGCCAAGACGCTCGTAGCTTTCCACCGGACCTTTCAGAATATAGTCGCGCGCCTGCTCGGCGGTGCGAACGCCGCGGTCGCCGATGAAGCGCAGAAACGATGGATCGTTGAGCACTTCGAGCATGAATTCGGCGTCCTGGCCGGTGAGCCGGCGCAGGGTCAGTCGTTCGGTTTGAGCAACGATCACGGAATCACCTCTACTTCGCACCACGCGCCCCCGGAGAATGCCGCCAGTAGCCCCAGACCGATGAATACGCCCCCACTGACGTAACGACCAATAGAACGTAGCGGATTCGCACGCGTCAGCATGGGCGTGAGTGCACTGGCAGTCATCGCGTATGCCGTGTCTGTAGTGGCCGCGATAGCCACAAACATGGCGCCCAGCAACGCACTCTGGAGCGCGGACGCTGCCTGCGCGTGCATGAACTGCGGCAGAAATGCCGCGAAGAATACCGCCGTCTTGGGGTTCAATAGTGCAACCACGAAGCCATCGCGAAAGACGCGTGACAGGGGAACGACCGCTGTTGGTTTCGCCTCTGCTACATGCACCGGCTCCCGCAACGCCCGCACTCCCAGGTAGAGAAGGTACAGAGCCCCGGCGTATTTGACGATGAGGAATGCAGTAGATGAGACGGCGAACAAGGCCGCAAGCCCGATGGAAGCGCCCAATGCATTGCCAAGATTCCCCAGGGCAACACCCGCTACCGAGACCAGCCCCGAGCGTCGACCTTGCGCCACACTGCGGGTGACGATGTAGAGCACACCGGGCCCAGGCGTGATAGCCAGGATGAAGCTGGCCACCAGAAATGCCACGAGCAGCGGCCAAGTTGGCAGCAGTGCGTGTGTCATGGCTCTTTCCGGCGTCGCCTCTTTGCCGGCGCACGTTTTGCGCGTGATCGGCGAACGGAGCCGGACCGCTGCTGTTTCGCGCCGGATGCAACGCGAAACGCCTCCCCTGCCAGCGCGACCAGCTGCTCCTGATCCTCCAATGTTTCGGCGGGAACTCCGTAGAACCGGGTCACGTCCACGGGCCCTTTCTTGGTGGCGTAGGAGAAGCAGCTGCTTCCCATGGCGATATACTTTGGACGAGTCACATCGTCGACGCGGAAATACAGCGTGCTGCCCATGATCATGGCGAACAACGTACCCTCGCGGGATAAACCCACCCCGCCAAAGAATCGTGCGCTGACAACTCCACCCAGCGGCGCGAGTTGCTCCAATACGAAGTCGACGTAGCTATCGGTTCCGGCAACCATGCCATTGGCAGATTACCGTCGTTGCTTCACGAATACACAGTCTTTTTCTGCGTAGCTGCTGCACGGAAGGACATCGACGTAGGCTCGGCGAGGCAGCACGAACCAAGCGCTCATCTCCGTTCGTGCTGAGCTTGTCGAAGCATCTATATCTCTTCTGATCTTAGCGGTCGATGCCGAGACTGGACGATCCGTCGACAAGCGCTTAGGGGGAACGGGTGAGATCCCGGGTGCTGGCTGCCATCCTCACTGGCATCCGCCTCGCTCCCCATGTTCCGTGCATGCCGTCAAACACGCCCGGCAACTGTGCACCGCATTGCAGGCACCGTCCAGCAGCATCCAGCTGCCTCTCACCGAGCTCGTACCAATCACGCTCGATGACACGCGCATGGCAACCGGGACAGTAGGTACTTGAGCCGTCCGTGTCGTGCACGTTGCCTGTATACACATAGAGCAATCCATTTTTCATCGCGATCTCACGGGCACGGGTCAATGTTGCCGGCGGAGTCGGTGGCTTGTCGCGCATCTTCCAGTCGGGATGGAATGCGGTGAAGTGCAGCGGCACATCGGGACCGAGCCGGTCCACGATCCATCCAGACAGGCTGTCGATTTCGGCGTCCGCATCGTTCTCGTCGGGAATCAGCAGCGTGGTTATTTCCAGCCACACATCGGTCTCACGCCTGAGATATTCCAACGTGTCGAGCACCGCACCCAGTTCAGCACCGCAGATCTTGCGATAGAAGCGCTCGGTGAAGCCCTTCAGATCGACGTTTGCCGCGTCCATGTGCTCGTAGAAAACGGCGCGCGGCTCAGCGCACATATAGCCAGCCGTTACGGCCACGCTCTTGATGCCTTGTTCCCGGCATGCATCCGCGACATCCATCGCGTACTCCATGAAGATCACCGGGTCGTTGTACGTGTACGCGACGCTCGCGCAGCTCAAACGCTTTGCCATCGTGGCTAGCGCCAGCGGCGTCGCACTATCGGCAAGCGTATCCATCTCCCTGGATTTGCTCATGTCCCAGTTCTGGCAGAACTTGCACGCAAGGTTGCAGCCGGCGGTGCCGAAGGACAGCACTGAGGTGCCCGGCAGGAAGTGATTCAACGGCTTCTTCTCGATGGGATCCACGCAGAATCCGCTCGACCTCCCGTACGTATGAAGCCTGACTTCACCCGCTTCCACGCCGCGAACGAAGCACAATCCGCGCTGGCCCTCATGCATCCTGCAGGCACGCGGGCAGACGTCGCACTGAACGCGTCCGTCCTGCGTGAGATGCCAGTATCTGGTCGGATGGGACAAGGCGATCACCGAAATGTAGCGATAGATGGCGTGGCCTGGAACGGCGAGGCTTCATCGTCTGCTTGCGTTGCACCGACGATTGCGTCGTAGTCGATAGCACCGTCTCTGATGGTCGATCCAGTGAGGCGTCGCTGGCTTGCCCGCCGGCTCGCGCAGCTCTTTTCCCTCTCGCGCTGCGAGCGTATACATTCGCGATCATGCACCCGGGAATTCATAACGCAAGAGTTCGCCCTGCTGCGGTGGCCGGTCGGTTCTATCCGTCGGATCCCGGTGAACTGCGCGACCTGGTTGCGAAGCTGCTGCATGACGCACCTGTCATGGAATTACCGGCGCAGCCGGCGGCCCTGATCGTGCCGCACGCCGGATACATTTATTCCGGACCGGTGGCCGCCGCAGCCTACGCCGAACTTTCGATGCGACGCAGCAGCATTCGGCGCGTCGTTCTGGTCGGACCCAGCCATCGCGTCTACCTCAACGGCGTTGCGGTCGCGGAGGCCGACCTGTTCGCCACGCCGCTAGGCCAGATTCCCGTGGATCGCGACGGCAGAGCTGCGCTCCTTGCAGATACCGATGCGATTTCTGCCGATGCGCCCCACGCCCTGGAGCATTGCCTGGAAGTGCAGCTGCCGTTTCTACAGATGCTCCTCGACGATTTCACCTTGTTACCCTTGGTAGTTGGCGCAGCTACACCACAACAGGTGGCTGCGGCGCTTGAGACCGTCTGGGGCGGAGCAGAGACGCTGGTGCTGATCAGTTCCGATCTCAGCCATTACCACCGCTACGAGGATGCACAAAGGATCGATCGGCAGACCAGCGAGCAGATATTGGGGTATGCGACCACGTTGACGGGTGAGCAGGCGTGCGGTTCTACCTGTATCAACGGCCTGCTGCATTTGGCAGGACCACGCGGCCTGGCGATTACCGAAATCATGCGCATCAACTCCGGCGACACTGCCGGAGATCGAGACCGCGTCGTTGGTTACGGCGCATTCGCTCTTCATGAGACGTAGACAACGTGAGCTTGAGTGCCAGGGAACGACAGGAATTGCTGGCGCTCGCGCGGCAGTCAATTGAAGCGGGATTGGGCGACGGACGTCGAGCTACGTATCCGGGGTCGTCAATCCCAGCGCTCGACGCCGATCCGCGCGCGTCCTTCGTTACCCTACGCATCGGTCATGAACTGCGCGGGTGCTGCGGAACGATCAATCCGGAGCGGCAGCTTGCGGAAGATGTCTGGCGCAATGCCTGGGCCTGCGCCTTCTGCGATCCGCGATTTGCGCCACTCACAGCGGCAGAATACTCACGCGGCAACCTGCATATAGCCGTGTTGAGCACACTCGATCCGTTGCCCACGGCAAGCGAGACAGAACTGTTAGCGGCGCTTCGTCCGCAGATCGATGGACTCGTTCTGGAGCACGGTGGTACGCGCGCGACGTTTCTTCCGGCGGTGTGGCAGCAACTGGATCGCCCCGCAGAATTCTTGCGCCAGCTGAAACTGAAGGCGGGCTGGCAAGCCGATTTCTGGTCGCCGCAACTGCGCGCGCATCGGTATACGACCGAGGATTTCGGAGAAGACGGACCAACGACCAACCGGCTACTGGCATCGGATGACGGATGGAGATAGTGACGGGTGACGGGTGACGGGCAGGTCAGACTGCCGGCCGACGGCTGTCAACCACCGTCATACCCGTCTTGCTCGTCACCCGTCACCCGTCACCATCATTCCTGCAGGACCGGACTTCTCAACGCGACAGCACGAGCAACGCGTCGATCGGTGCAGCAATCCCAGCGGCTGCCGGATAGATCAGCGCCTCGTGCAGATCGCGCAGGGCGTGCTCGATGCGAAACAGCTCGATCAGGCGGTCGAAATCGCCGGCAGCAACCGGAATGCTGCGCGCGTCACCGACACCACGGCGATAGCCCTTGAGAAAAGCGTCGACCGCTCCTTCGCGCCACTCGGCAAATGCGGTGGTGAGCCGCGCAGACAGGTCCGGAGTGGCGCTATTGACTCGCTCGAATGCCACCGCCTGAACGTGGTCGAACGAACGCAATATCGTCGCTACATCGCGCAGCGGCGAATGCTTGCGACGGCGCTCGTCGAGCGGTAAAGCCGGATCGCCATCGAAATCCGTCAGCAGAAAATCATCGGCTACCAGCTGGATGCTGCGTAGCTGCAAGTTGCCGTGATGGCGCGTGCGGACAGCATCCACACGCTTCTTCATGAGCAGACGGGTACGCTCGCGGATGCGCTCGCGGGAATCCAGGAGGCGGTGCACATTCGCAGGAGCCGCTTCTTTCCACGTCGCCGCCCGTTCCTCAAGCACAGTGAACGTCCGATCCGCCAGTTGCGTGATCCGTTCATTCCACGCTACGAGATCGGCGTCATTGATCGGCTCGACGGCAAAGGCGGGATCGCTGCTATCGTCGCACAGCGTGCCATGCAATTCCCCGACCCGGCGCCCCATGGTGTGCATGCGCGCATTGAACAAGGTGTTAGGTGACTTACCATTGCCCGCCGCGCTGGTGCGCAAGTCCGAGGCCAGGCGATCTAGATGATCCATGGCATAGGTCCACGCATCGCCCTGATTGCCTACGAACTCGAAGGTCGCGGCGAGCGTGATGGGAAGCGAACCGGCCCACTCGCAAACCACGGTTCCGGCCAGAGCGAGGATGTGCTTGAAGCGCTTCAGCATCAGGAAGCGGGTCATCTCGATATCGGGGTTAATGCCCGCTTCTGCACGTCGATAAGCCTTCAAAAGAACACGCTCGCCCAGCACGACGCTGGTGTGCGGCTGCTCGCTGCTCAGGTATCGCAAAGGCAGCAAGTCTTCCTGGTTCCACACAATGCCTGCATCGACGGGCTCGAACTTCAACACACCGTTGTTGAAATTCACACGGGCATTCACCCCAATCGAATTCACACTGCCCACGCAGAATGCGGGATCTGCGAACGCATCCACCAGGACGCCGACCTTCGAATGCTCGCGCACTTTGGCCAGTGTCCAGTCGGCGGTTCGCAGCACTCCCGTATCGGCCCCGTCCTCCCATGCAACCGTCAACGGCAATGAGTAGCGTTGACGCGTACCCTGCGCATCCTCGACGTAGACGAAGGTCAGCAGAATGTCGCTTTGATCGCCCGGCCACTTGATGCGTTCGCCGAACTGAACTTTTCTGCTAGCGCCGGCACGGAACCAACCGCGCTGGCGCATGAATTCAGGCAGCACCTCCTGCTCGAGTTCGTGCAGAGTGCGGCGAGCAACACTGCGAAGCGCCGGCTCACTAGCGTTTGCAAGCAAGGTACGAATGCCTTCGGTGAGAACGAGCACCGGTAGCTCAGTTGCCGGTAGGCGCTCGACGTGCCAGGCCGGCGGCGTGGCCGTCTCGCTCAGTAGCAGCCAGAAGAAGCCGTGCGCAGGCAGCGTCAGGAAATAGGGAAGCTCGCCGATCGGGGGAAACGCGTTGCGCCCCAGCACTTCCACCGGAACACGGCCCTTGTAGCGCGACAGATCCAGCTCAACCGCCTGTGCGCTCTGCGAGAGGTTGGCCACGCACAGCATGACCTCGGCGCCGAAGCTGCGCACGTAGGCGATGACCTTGCGGTTCTGCGGCCGGATGAACTCAAGCGCACCGCGACCGAAACTCTGGTGTTGGCGCCGTACGGCGAGTATCCGGCGCGTCCAGTTCAGCAACGAAGAAGGATCGCGCCCCTGCGCTTCGACGTTCACAGCCTGGTAGCCGTAGATCGGATCCATGATGAGCGGCAGATACAGGCGTTGCGGATCGGCACGCGAGAAGCCGGCATTACGATCAATGCTCCATTGCATCGGCGTGCGCACACCGTTGCGGTCGCCGATGTAGATGTTGTCACCCATGCCAATCTCATCGCCGTAATAGATGATCGGCGAACCCGGCATGGATAGCAGCAGCGTGTTCATCAGCTTGATGCGATCGATGTCGTTGTTCAGTAAGGGCGCGAGCCGGCGACGGATGCCGACGTTGACCCGCATCCGGGGTTCCTGCGCGTACATCCGGTACATGTAATCGCGCTCACGGTCGGTCACCATCTCCAGTGTCAGCTCATCGTGATTGCGCAGGAAGATTGCCCATTGGCAGTTCTCCGGGATGTCCGGCGTCTGGCGCATGATCTCGGCAATCGGATAGCGATCCTCCAGGGCCACCGCCATGAAGATGCGCGGCATCAGTGGGAAGTGATAGGCCACATGGCATTCATCGCCCTCGCCGAAATACTCGCGGACGTCCTCGGGCCATTGATTGGCCTCCGCCAGGAACATGCGACCGCTGTAGTGCGCATCCACGACGGCGCGCATGTGCTTCAGGACCGCATGCGTCTCCGGAAGATTCTCGTTATTGGTGCCTTCGGCCACACATAGGTAAGGAATCGCATCCAGGCGCATGCCATCCACGCCCATGTCGAGCCAGAAGCGCATCACGTCGGTTACCGCATCGACGACCTGCGGATTGTTGTGATTGAGGTCGGGCTGGTGCGAGAAGAACCGATGCCAGTAATAGCGGCGCGCGATCGGGTCCCACGCCCAGTTGGAGGTCTCGGTATCGGTGAAGATGATGCGCGTGCCGGCAAACTTCTTGTCGGTGTCGCTCCACACGTAGAACTCGTGCTCGGGCGAACCTGGCGGCGCCCGGCGGGCTGCCTGAAACCAGGGATGCTGGTCAGAGGTATGGTTGATCACCAACTCGGTGATCACCTTCAGTCCACGCCGGTGTGCCTCCGTGATGAATGCACGGAAGTCCTCCAGCGTGCCGTAGTCCGGATGCACATCGCGGTAGTCGGAGATATCGTAACCGTCGTCGCGCTGCGGCGACGGATAGAACGGTTGCAGCCAGATGGTATTGACGCCCAGTTCCTGGATGTAATCCAGTCGCTGCGCCAGGCCGGCGAAGTCCCCGATACCATCGCCATTGGCATCGCAGAAGGCCTTGACGTGCATCTGGTAGATGATCGCGTCCTTGTACCAGAGCGGATCCATATTGCGTTCGTTCTCGTTGTTGCCATCGCTCACTAGCTTCGCTCCAGCACCTGACTCGCTGTCTCCGGTCGCCGCCACTGCATGGTCATCCCCACTGGCGATCGGACCATCGTGCGTAACGCCTGCGGAGCGGAAAAAGGTCCATCACTCAAGAATCCGCCGTTCGCGCCGATGACCTCTGCAGCGCCCGCCACCGTGCGGCGCTTGCGCAAAGAACAATCAAGTGTTCAACCTCAGGCGCACGGCACCGCAACGCGGGGCAACGAGGTTGTCAGCCAGGTGGTCGCAACGATGACTGCCATCAGCGGTTCCTCCCGCAAGATTGGCGACATCATCGGCGTCATCGACGAGATCGCCTTCCAGACTAACCTGCTCGCGCTCAATGCCGCGGCCGAAGCGGCGCGCGCCGGAGAGCAAGGCCGTGGCTTTGCTGTCGTTGCAGCCGAAGTACGCAATCTCGCGCAGCGTTCCGCGGCTGCGCCAACGTGTCGCAGATCATGAAAGAGATCGCACTCGCCAGTCGCACGCAGAGCGACGAAATCGGCACACTCAACACCGCTATTGAACGTATCGACAGCGACACGCAGCAGAACGCTGCACGCGTTGAACAAACCGCTGCCGTCGCGGCTTCATTGCGTGAGCAGGTCCGGAGCCTGATGAATGCCGTGGACTCGTTTGTGCTGAGCGAGGACAAAGTACCGGACCCGCGGATCGCCCCTCGCGCCGTACATCGAACCGCCGAAGGCACGCAGCTGCAAGCAGCCGCCTGATAGCGAGCGATCTGCAGCAGGGAGACGACCTGCAGTGCGAACAGGCGATCACTGCGACCATGGGCACCTGCCTCTCTCGTCGCGCCTCAATTGACACATCCACGTCGTGCTCTTACCTTGCGGCTCGTACCCACGCTTCGAGGGAACGGCGATGGCACAACGCGTCATGATGCAGCGGGCGCAGTTTCGCACCATGATCGATGGCACCAGGGATGACTGGTCGATCATCGGCCAGGCCATGAAGCCTTTCGTCGCCGAACTGCCGGACCGGATCCTGGCTCACCTGAAAATGCTGCAGGGAGACTGTGGCGGTTTCCCGATCGATCGCCTGGACCATTGCCTGCAGACCGCGACGCGTGCCGCTCAGGCAGGCCGGGACGAGGAGTATGTGGTTTGCGCCCTGCTGCATGACATCGGCGATATCCTCGGCCCGTGCAACCATGCGGACGTTGCCGCCGCCTTACTCAAGCCGTTCGTAGCGGAACGGAATTTCTGGATGGTGGAGAAACACGCGATTTTCCAGGGCTATTATTTCTTTCACCACCTGGGGCTGGACCGCAACATGCGCGACCAGTTTCGCGACCTTCCCTGGTACGACTACACCGAAGAATTCTGCCGGCTGTACGACGGCCCGGCGTTCGATCCGGACTTCCGCAACATGCCGCTGGCAGAGTTCGAGCCAGCTGTCCGTCGAGTACTCTCCAGCGTGAAGAATTCGATCTACGCACCGCGGCTGGCGTGAGCAAATCGCATCGTCACCGGAATAGCGGTTGGCGGTTGGTTATTGCGTTCGGCGCATGTTGCACGGATTGCTGAACGGCTTTTTTTGAACTCGCGCCCGTACCGCCACCTCCAAACCTCATCATGCTTTGAATTGCCCCCGTGAATTGCGCTGGATCGCGGGGGCCACGCGACTACACGCTGACCGGGCCGATCCGTCCCAGGTTACTTCCACGGTGCCCGCGATGCAGGTAGCCTGCGAGTATCCAGAATTCGCGCCGCAAGTCCGCCACGCCCGAGCGTCGTCCCCGCATGCCACTGAGTATGTTCCGCATGTCTCCCCCGCTGCTGCATCGCTGGTTGTCGCGTGGCCGGATCGCAGAAGGCCGGGTCGCATACGAATTGCGGCGCAGGCTTCTTTGGGTCGCCATTTCCCAATCCTTCGCGCTGCCGCTATGGGCTGCCACGCAACCCGCACCACCGCCTTTGCCGGCAACCCCGCAGGAATACCGGGCGCAGCTCGACCACAAAGATTGGGTCGCCGCCATGGCAACCGCCGAAAAGGCCGTGGCTGCAGCACGTGATGAGAAGCCCGTCGATATCTTTCGGTTGTCGGCTGCGTTGTCCCACCTCGGCGATGCCCAGCTCGGCGCGAAGGTACCGGGAGGGGCCGAAGTCTCGTTCGCCGAGGCGCTCAAGCTGATCGATGGCAACGTGAATGAAGCGGACCCGCGCCTGATCGATCCCTTGCGCGGCCTCGGTTATGCCCTGTTCGAGGAAGCCCAGTACGAGCGGGCCATTCCCTACATGGATCGCGTACTGGCGGTGGCGCGACGCAATGAGGGTCTTTTCGATACCAGCCAGCAGGGCACGTTGATCAGGCTGGCCGACAGCTACGTGGCACTCGGGCGCCCCACCGAAGGGGAGCGATACATGACCTACCTGCGACGTCTCGGCGATCACGCATACGGTCAGAGCGACATGCGCCTGGTACCAATCCTCTGCATAGTGGGCAACTGGTACGCGAAATGGGGACAGATGGTGCCTGCACGCGATAACTATCGCGCAGCGCTGGGGATAGTAGTCAAGAAAGAGGGGACGCACAGCCTGGGACTGGTCGAACCCCTGCGCGACGCGGCCGAAAGCTACGTAAACGAAGTACGGCTGTCGAGCTACGGCGTCCGCAGCCAGAGCGACTTCGGCCTGACCGGCAACATGGTCGAACATCGACTGCCGGCTAATGCGGATGGCACCAGCAACGACGGCCAGGCGATGAACCCCCGCTATCTCGGTGTGGACGGTGAGCGCGCCCTGCTATTGGCGATCCAGGTGTTGGACGCCCATGAGAATCGGCCCACCCAGACGCTGATCGATACGTTAGTGCAGACCGGCGACTGGTTTCTGTTCAAGCAGCAATTCGACAAGGCGCTGCCGTTCTACAAGCGCGCCTGGGGTCTCATCGGCACGCTGCGCAAAGACGACAGGAGTCCGGCGGAAGATCCTTTGGGCTTTCCACTGCAGGTCTACTACCCGACACCGGCGCTCGCCACCCACAACCTGAACCGGCCAGCCAGCGAAGTCGAGGACCGTTACGTGCAGATCGAGTTCACGGTCAAGGCCGACGGTACAGTGAAGGACGCGCGAGTAAGCGATTCCACCGGCACTTCGCGGCAGGCGTCCGAGACGCTCGAAGCGATCAGCGATGCACGCTATCGGCCGAAATTCATCAACGGCGAACCAGTGGAGACCACCGCGTTGTATGTCCGGCAGATGTTCAAGCAACGAGTCGAGAAAGAGACCGAGTAGTCCTTACTGTGGCGTGTCCATACTTTCCAGGCGCTCGCTGCCCCGTACGACAATCCCTATTGCTTCAGGACCTGCGTTGGTGGCGGTCCTTCTGATTTGTTCTCGACGGGTGGCGGCGGCTGCGCAGGTGGTGCGGCTTCAGGCTGCGTCGGCGCTGGCGTTGACGGTGGCGGTGTAGACGTTGAAGGCGTCGATGATTCCGGTGCCGCTGACGGCGGTGCTGCAGGCGCCTCTCCTACAGGTACCTGCACCTGTGGCAGCTGAGCTGCACCAGGCGATGCGGATGGCGATGCAGCAGGACCTCGGGCCGACTCAGGCAACAAGCCTCTTACGATTGCCTGTTCGCGGAATTCCACTGCGAGCTTGGCACCGGCGTCGCGCAGTGCCAATGCCGTTGCCGCGGCCATCGGCGAGCTTCTCGACATTCCTTGTGCCTGCGATGTGCCGTAACCGGTAAAGCCCCAGGAGTCGGCGAGCCTGCCGTCGGGGGAATACACATTGACGCGATACTTGATGCTCACTGCGTAGAACGCCGAGCCGGCGTCGGTCGGCGTGACGAAGGCATATTCTTCGACACTGGGCTCCAGGATCGCGCGAATGTCGGAACCGAGCTGCGCGCCCGCATTCACACTGTCGACGACGACAACGCGTTCGAACATTGCAGTGAGCAACCGGCTGAGCCCTTCGGACTGAGCCTTGCCGAGCGCGACATCCCACTTGGTACCGGCGCGCTCCTCCTTGTGCTCGTACTCGGAAAATTCCTTGGGAACGTACAGCGCGACCGCTACGGGGATCTTCACGATCAGCGGTGTCGGAATGTTGGACGTCGCCGACAACCTCACCGGCGCGCAACCCGCAGCCAGCAACAAGGCCGCAATCGCCAAGCCGCAGGACATCAGCCGGTGCGCGTGCCGCAGGGACTGGCGGGTACTACTTGGTTTCAAAATGACCTCGGGTACGGCGCTGCGAACTCATGACGGACCGGGCAACTGCGCGATTGGCTGGGCGAGTGACTGGACAGGCGACTGCTGGACGGAGGATTGCAAGGCGGGAAGGGCTGCCGGCTGCTGCGCGGTCGGGTCGGAATGCTCGTGCCGGGAAGACTCCTGCGACCCGGGGCCGGGTAGCGATGGCAAGGCATTCGCATCTCCCACTCTGAACCCCGATGGGCGGCGCGTCGGCTCAGGCAGTCCGACGAACGAGCCGCCGTTGCGCGCACAGACTATTCGCATCAGGGTTGCAAAGCGGATGCTGGTGTATTGCGGCGCATCGGGCCGCACCGGGAAGCCTATCGCGTGGATGCGCACGCGCCGCTCGCCGTTCGCGTCTGCCCGGTTCATGACGTCGACGCTCTTGACCACTGCGTCGATCGACGAACCGGTGTACTCATCCCCGAAAACATAGATGCTGATCTTCTTGTCTTTGGCCGAATAGGTGCGGATGGCTTCCATGATGCCTTCCACCGGACTGGAAGCGGAGAAGGCGTTCCAGTTGCGCATGTTGTCGATGACCGTCCGGCGCTGCGCCGGCGTGTCCGGAATCCATTTGCCGCGAAAGCCCGGAAACAGGTAGTAGCCCTGGTCGCTCATCACCTGGAAGCCCTTCACCTTGGGGTAGATGTTGAGGATCTCCTGCAGCTTGTCCAGCATCATCAGCCAGCCGTAGTTGACCATACTGCCCGAAGTATCGATGACGAAGATGATGTATTCGCTGTCGACTGGGATGCCGCCGATCGCGTCGTCCTTCTTGCGGTGAAAGCCCTGGCCAAGCACCCGCTTCATTTCCTCGGTCAGCGACTGCTGCGCTGCTACCAGCCGTCCCTCCAGCTGATTGGCAACGTCGGCTTCCTGCTTGGACGCATGATACTTGCCGCGCAGATCGCTCAGATCGCCACGCAAGCGGGCAATTTTAAGTTTCTCTTTGGAGAGCTGCTCCTGCTGCGCCGTGAGATCGCGGTTCACCACCTCGGTCTGTCCGGAAATATCCACCAGCTCATCCTGCAGCTTGGCGATCTGCGTCTGCGCATCCTCGCGCGATTGTTCGCTCTCCGGCGTCTTGATGTCGCTGAGCACCAGCAGCAGAACCACCGACCCCAGGCCGCAGGTGATGCAGTCGAGGAAGGAGATGCTGAAGATCTCCGTTTCGCGGCGTTTGTGTCTGCGTGGCACGGCGACTCTCTAAGGCCAGTCCTTCGACGGACTCATGAACGAACCTCCGGTGCGCCGCGCCGCGAGCCAGAAGGCACTCGGCGCGGAAGGATCGCCCTCCATCGGCATCAGTATCGTGTTCAGCGGCACCCCGCGCGGATATTTGGCGAACGCGCGTTCGAACAGCTTGAGGCGACCTTCGCCATCAATGGTCTTCTGTATCAGCGGTGCACTCGCACCCTGTGTCGGCAGTCCATCGGTCAGCAGGATCACGTTATCCGGTTTGGGATTGAGGGCATTCAGCGCCACGAAAGCGTTCTCCAGGCTCGTACCGTTGTTGGGCACGGTCTTGCGCAGGGTATTCAGTGCCTGGTTGAGCGCATTGGGATCGTTGACCTTCAGCCATTTGCCGGTGGTGCCCTCGACCGCGGACCAGGCCTGGGTATTGAAGGCGTAGATCTGGAATTCGCTTTCGATGGGTAATTGCGCCGCCAGCCAGTCCACGGTGGACTGGGTGCGCCGCCATTTCTCGGAAAGCAGCTTGTGCGCCTCCGACATATTGCGCATGCGCATCACGTTGACGACGGTTTCATCCAGCATGCTGGTCGACACGTCGACCATGATCAGGATATGGCTGCCGCCCACGCGCAGACCGGTCAGATATTGCCGGTCGCCCTGGCCCTTGAAACCGACGACCCGCGTGCCCGACGCGTCATTGCTCTTGCTCGCGCCCTCGAGGCGGCGATTGCCTTCCTCCAGCGACTTCAGATCGGCCTTGAGCCGTTCGATCGCTTCGCGGCGCGATAACGTCGACTTGTCGGCGTCGGCGAGTTGCTCCTTGGTTTCGGCGGTTTCCTTCAGTACGCGCTCGCCCAAGCCTTCGGTGCGTACCTTATCGGACTCGGTCTGCTGTATCGAATTTCGCAGCACCACGAGCTGCTGATACCCCTCCAGCACCTGCTCTTCGAGCTGCGTGACCTCCTGGCGCATCTGCTGCGTTTCCGCCGAGCGGCGCAAGCCGCCCTGCGCATTGATCAACACATACACCAGCACCACCGACCCGAATGCACAGGTGATGCAATCGAGAAACGACATGCTGAAGATTTCAGTCTTGCGGCGCGCCATCGTCTTTGACCAGTTGGATCAGTTCCAGCGTCACCCCGGGCGAGCCCAGGCGCAGCCGGTCCCCGACCGTGAGTACCGTGCGTCCGGCCACGCGTTCCTCGTTGACGTAAGAACCGTAAGTGCTGTGATCTTCGACGATCACCGCGCCGTTGTGCCTGAGCAGCGTGCAATGGGAACGCGATACGCCGGGTTCGGCGGTCGGCAAGACCAGCGAACGCGAGCCGTTGCCAGCGGACCAGCCGACGCTGAGCGGCTGACCGGAAATCGCCCAAGCGCGACCGCGAAATAACACATGCGTCGGCCGTAACTGCACCGGCGTCGATGTCTCTTCTACCGCTGCCGCACCGGTTGTCGCAGCACGTGGGATCGGCAATCGATACGTGAGCGCGAGCGCTTCGGCAGGTCGTCGAATTGCAGCCTCGTAACTCAAAGCACCCAACGCGGCCGAACCACGCGGCAGCACCCGAACTTCGCAATCGCGCAGCGTCGACAGATGCTCCACCAAGCCTGGCATTGCGGCGACACGATGCGACACGCGCAGCTCGATCGGCATTCCGGCAACGCGCGCACCCTGGATCAGTTTCAACAACTCTGCATAGTGCGGCTGGGCCGCCGCGATGAATTGATCGCGCTCCAGTTCGACCTCCAGCAACTGTTCGCCGAACTGGTTGGTCAGCTTGATGGTGGAATTGCTGCCGAGTTGCTCCAGCCAGCCGGGCAACTCATTCATCAGCCGTTGCTCGCTCGCTGCCTCATGCAACGGATCGAAACGAGTCTTGCGAACAAAAGTCTCGGCGATCATCTGCATCCACGTCTGGTGCAGCGCCAGCACGCCATGACGCGGCACGATCTCGTAACGACTGCGCTTGAGCCCACCTTGTTCGCCGCTGCCGGAGGCATCTCCGACATGCTCCAGTACCGTCAGCAATGCCTGGTGCAATTCCAGATCCAGGTGCAATACGCGAGCGGGAGCAGGTTCGTGACTGCATGCAGCCAGCGCCGCATCGACGATGCCCGCGACAGCGACCCCTGTTTCGTTGACTACACCGAGCAACAAACCCAGTTGCTCGCGGCTATACCCTGCGGGCACTGCGAGCAACACAAACTCCGAACCCCGATGTTTGTCCAGCAGTGCGGTGACTTGCGCAAAGGCGAGATCCGCCGTGGTGCCGATCAGTCGTGAAGGCCGCGTCAACGGCTCGACGCTCAAACCACGCCAGAAATTCGTGTGCGCCAGCAGCGGCTTGAGCCGCACCCGTGCCGCAGCTTCAGCGCCCGTCGTAGTCGCGTCGTCTTCCAGCACCGCCATCCCCGGCACCTCGTCCACCACCGCAACCGAATCGCCATGCCGTGCGGCGAGAACGAGACCAGCGTCGATGAGTTCGAGGGAGAGCATGGCGGAAAAGAAAGTGATGGGGTGATGGACGTGATGAAAGTGATGTAGGGGCAGGATCGGATCGTTCAGGGACGCGGCGAGGTCGGGAAGCATTGGCGCGCTTGTCCGCGCCGGACCTTCATCACTCCCGTCACTTTTGTCACCTTCCTCACCTCACCTGCATATGCCTGATCAGTCGCTGGTCCACCCACTGATCGGTGTCGTGGACGAACTTCTCCTGCGACTGCTGTAGCTGGTGCAGGAAGAACATCAGGATGATCGTCAGCAACAGTGCGACGAAGGTGGCGTTGAACGCGATACCCAGGTTCGAAGTGACGGCGGTAATGTCGCCGGTTACGGCCTGATGCGCCTGTAGCAGCGCATCGCCGATATGGCGCACGGTGCCGATGAAGCCGATGGCCGGAATCGCCCACGCGATGTAGCGGATCATGGCCAGACCCGAATCGAGGCGATCCGCCTCCGAATCGCACACCACGCGCGAAGTCTCAGCGGAATCGCGAATACTACGGGTCGCGGCGAAACGATCCAGCGTGCGTTGCAGGGCCCTCACAACCAGCATGGACTTATCTTCCGGTGGCAACGCTTCGAGCTGGCGCGCGTAATCCTTCGCATCTTCCGGCAACACTTTGATGCCTTCGGGGACATGCACCAGGTCGCGGTCGAGCAGCTTGCGTTCACGCTGCACCAGAACCGCCTTGAAACCGATGATCAGCAGCGCCCACACGAAATGGATGATCTCGGCCTCCTGCTCGAAGTCCTTGATGACCAGGTAGAACGAGCGTTGCGGCACATAGGTGCTATCCGCCTTCATGTGCGCCTGCTCGGCGGCGACTATTTCGTTACCGCGCGGACGAATCCACGCCACGTACGAAGCATGAATCGTCAGGATGGTGAAGATCAGCGCGAACAGGGTCCACGCGAATTCGCTTGGATACTGAAAGCGACGCGAAGGAATGGCAGCAGCTGCGGTAACCATGGTTGCTTCAGGCTCCGGAGTTCAGAAGTCCACCGGGAAGGACACGTCGAAGTCGGCGCGGACCTGCTCGGAGGGGATGAATCGTTGCGGCGATGACTTGTCGGCCGCGGATTTGCCGGTGGCGCTGTGAGCCGGCATATCGTTGCCAGCGGCGGCCTCCGCTGCCGCCTTCTCAGACGCTGCCTTATCCGTGTCTTTTGCTGCGGGGGTCGCGGAGGTCTTCGCTCCCGACGGAGTTACAGGTTGGGTTACAGGTTGGGTTGCAGGGGTCGCGGGCTGGGTTTGCGCCGGCACCGGCTTGGCCGGCTCCGCGGCGAACAGCAGCGAACCGGTAACCGACATGACCGCAAGCATGATCACAAAGGGCATTAGTCGCATGACAGTTCACTCCACATAACGCGCGAGGCGAAAGCCGACATCGTTGCGGGCGCCTGCGCCGAAATCCCGTGCCGACAAGCGCAGATCGGTAATGCCGGACTGCTTCCAGCTCGAACCCCGAATGACATGGTTCTTGCCCTGCGCCGGACCCAACGGGTCGATGGCAGTTTGCGCCGCATCGAGCGTGACGCTGTAATAATCGTGAGCCCACTCGGCCGCGTTGCCACCCATGTCATACAGACCGAGTCCGTTGGCGGGAAATTTCCCGACAGGGGCGCTCACCGCGTAACCATCGTCATAGTCCGGGATCACGTCCTGGACCACAATCCGTGCGGTGCGGTCTGCATAGTTTCCCGACGCGGGCGTAACCGGCAGCGCATCGCCCCAAGGGTAGCGCCGCAGTTTGCCGCTGGCGTCATAGCGCGCCGCCCATTCCCATTCGGCATCCGTAGGCAACCGGTAGCCGGTCGTCATCGGGGTTACCGCAACGAACGAATCGCCGTCCTTCTTGTATGCCGGCGGCAACCCTTCCTGCTCGGACAACCAGTTGCAGTACGCAGCCGCTTCGTCCCAGGTCACGCTGACGACCGGCTGGTTTTCCAGGTCGAGCGTACTGGGCGGCACGATGCCGGACTTGTGATCGGCGCGGAAGCGGCGGAACTCCGCGTTGGTGACTTCCTTGATGCCGAGGTAGAACGGACGTTTGAACTGGACGTCGCGCTGCGCTTCGTTGGCGCGACGACCGGGCTCGCGGCGCGGGCTACCCATGGTGAAACTGCCTATCGGCATCAGCTTGAGTTCCGGACCCGATTTGCTGCGGATCAACGCCGGGGTCGCGGCCAGCCGGGTCTGTTCGGCGGTCAGCAGCGTTGTCTCGATCACTTGCGGCAGGCCGGGACGGGGCGTCACGCTGCCTTTGAAACTAACGAAGCCGGGTTTGCGGATCTCGATATCGTGGGTGGTGGCGACCAGTCGCAGCGTCTGATTCACGTTGCCGGTGGCTTTGCCGTCGACATAAATCTGCGCGTCGGCGGGCTGGGCGCGAATCGCGACTTCGCCGAACACTCCGGCCAGCGGCACCGTCATGCTCTGGCGTTCGCCGGACTTCAACGTTACCTGTCGAGTGGCGGCTTCGTAGCCTGCCTTGGTCAGGACGATCGCCTGTGCCAGCTCAGGCCGCAGTTCGATATCGAGCGGTGTCTGGCCGCGGTAAACGCCAGCAACCGACACGCTGGCGCCCGCTGGATCGGAGCGCAACGCCAGGCGACCGTCCGGCAATCCAAGCCGCACCGGACCGAGCGTGAGGGGTTCGTTCGCCTTCACCTGCACATCGGTGGTCCAGGGCTTGAAGCCCTCGAGCCGCAATTCGATCGGATGATTGCCCGCCATGATCTCGGCGGTCAGCGGAGTGACGCCGCGCGCCTCACCATCGACCAGCAACTGCGCACCGCGCGGCTCGGAAGTAATTGTGACGTTGCCCCACGCCGGCACCAGCTTGGGCGCGAACGCCTGAACTTTGCCGGCTCCCTCGACCGTCACGCTGCTGCTGAAAGGCTGGTAGCGGTCGGCTGCAATCGCGATGGTGTGATTGCCCGGTGCCAGTTCGTACTCTCCCGGCGCAGCAACGGCCGCGCCACCGTCGATGGTGACCTGCGCGGCGGCAGGCACCTCGATGCGCAACCGGCCCGGCAATTTCACCAGGGTGAGCTGGAACTGCTGGCCAGCCGAGTCATCGACCTTGATGGTGCTCTGCGCAGGCCGGTACCCCGGCGCAACGGCGCGAACCTGATATTTGCCCGGTCGCAGCAGATAACGATTGCCCATGGCAATGGCCGGCACGGTGCCACTGACGTCGATGCGGGCCGCGACCGGATTGGTGCCGATGCTGATCGAGATGGCCGTAAAGACAAACCACAGCACGGCACCGACAACGAGCGCGGCACAAAAGAGAATGGCGCGCGTCAGCGTAAAGGGATTGCGTCTTTTCGGTACCGCACCGGCACCAGGGCGGAAGCGCACGGCGGCGATTGGTTCGGCCTCGCCGTCGGCCTCGCCATACAAGCGCGACTCGGCCGTGATGATCGGAGGAGCGGTAATGTTGCCGCTGCTGCCATCGTCGACTTCGATGATGCGCTGACCGGCGTCCTGCAGCACACGTAGTCGGGCCGCACCCAGATTCACGACGTCGCCGGGTTTAAGCCAGGTCGAACGCCGGATACGGATGCCGTTGTGCAAAATCTCGGCTTCGTCCGACGGCTGCACATACAACTGCTCTTCGTGCACGCCCAGCCAGGCTTCCACCAGCGGCGGACGACCGCCCAACACCACCGCACTGCCCGATCCACCGAACCCCAGTGGAAAATCGGCGGCAGTAAAACGCCGCTCGCCCAGCGGCTCCCGAATCACCAGGCTGGTGTCCGAAGCGCTGTCGACCGGATTCAGTGCGCGCACGATGGTGTCGCTCAAATTTTGTCCTCGCAGCGAATCACCACGGGCGGCAATGCCGTGCCAGGGACGACGTCGATCTCGCGACGCACGTCCCGATACCCTGGCCGCGTACCCACCACGGTATAGCTGCCAGGTGCCAGTTGCAGCGAGCGCTGCTCGAATGCGCCGAGTTCGCCGACCCGGTAGATCGTTACCTGCGTCTGATTATCCGACTGCAATGCCACCTGCACCGGTGCGTCGGCTCGCGCAATCCAATTGCCGAGAGTCGCCAGCTGCCGCTGCAGCACCGGCCCGGGATTCGGGATCGACTTCGCGCGCTGCAGCGTCTGGCGCGCTCCAGCTCGCACCGGGACACTGAACAAGCGTTCGGGCTGCGTCAGATAAATCTCCAGCTGCTCGTTCAATTCGGCACGCGGCGCACTACGTGCCGCACCGTCGTTGGCGAAAGCCACGGTCGAATCCAATTGCAGCACGGCGCGATATTCCTTCAGCGCGTCGGCCCAGCGTTCCTTGCTCTCCAGGTCGCGCGCGCCGTCCAGTTTTGCGGCAATGACGCGAGTGCGGTCTTCTTGTTCGACCTGCTTCAGAGCTTGCGCCACTTCCGGCGCGCCCGGGCGGATCTTGGCGGCGGCTTCGAATGCCGAGCGTGCCTGCGGATAATTGGCCTGCGACATGGCGCCGAAGCCGCGTGCCATCGCACTCGCAAACTCATCCCCGGCAACTCGGGCACTGACGCGCGCCAGCCCTGTGGCGGCGCGTGGCGCTTCGTTGTCGAGAGCCAACGCTTTGCGGAACGCATCGGCGGCCGCAATGGTATTGCCTTCCTTCTCCTGTCCTTCCGCTTTCGTGACCAGCGCAAATACTTCGTCCAATGTCCCGGCACGCTTGAGGCCGCGTATCGCGGTAGCGTTCTTCGGCTCGATCTTGCCCGCCAGCTCGAAGGCAGCCTTGGCATCGGCGGAGCGTCCTTCGTTCAAAGCCTTGGTGCCCGCTGCCAGCTGTTCCGTCAAAACCTGGCCGGCGCGCTTTTCAAGCGTCGTCAGCAGCGGCTCGATCTTCGAGAAATTCGCAACGGCTGCGGGATAGTCGCGTGCGGCAAAATCCTTGTCGCCCGCCGCGAGAGCATCGGTCGCGCCCTGTAGTTCCTCACCTCCCCACTGCTCCACCGCGCGGGCACGCAACTTCTGCAGCCGTTCATCCAGCGCACCGCGTTGTTCCTCGGCTGCCTGCTTGGCCTTGGCCAGGGCCGCGAAATCCAGCTCCTTTTTAGCCGTTTCTTTCGCAGCCGGATCTGGTACGGGGACCGGTGCGGCAGCCGGCTTCACCTCGGACTGCCCCTCGCCAACCCAACGCGGCAGGGCAAAGAACACCACACCGATACCGATCAATCCGAGCACCAGGGCGGCAACGGTCAGGCCGCGACGAAAACCCTGCCGGCGCAGCTCGTCGTCGCTGCGGCTACTCGCGTTGGTACGCCGCCACTCGCCCCGCAGCGGTTCGCCCTGGACGATGGGTGGACGAATGGCGGGAGGTGCGACCTGAGGCGGCGCCACAGTTGCACTGCCGACATTGAGGATTGCCGGCGCCGGCGATGTGGCGAACGCCGCTTGCAGTTCACGCTCGACCGTATCCATATCGGCAGGCCGGTCCGCCGGCGATTTGGCGAGGCACCGATCGATGAGCTCGGAGATTTCCTGCGCAACCGCTGCCGATGCCAGCGATGGCGGACGTTCGTCACGCACACGCTGCTCGGTAGCGTCGGGATAGAACGGCGGATAGCCCGACAGCAACTCGTAAAGCATTGCGCCGAAGGCATAGATGTCATCGGCCGGCGTTGCCGGTTCGCCCGCCAGCTGTTGCGGGCTCATGTTGAAAGGCGATCCTCGTCCGCTGCGCAGCGCAGGCAATTCGGTAGCGGCCAGCGCTATGCCGAAATCGGCAAGACGCGGCGTGCCGTCGGACATCAGCAATACATTGCCGGGCTTCACATCGCGATGAATGACCCCAGCGCCATGTGCGTAAGCCAGCGCGCCAGCAACCGGAATAACGGCCCGCAGAACTTCCGCGGCAGAACGGCCACGTATCTGCGACAGGTCGCCGCCCGAGGCGTACTGCATCGACAGCCAGACGTGGGTAGCCGAGCGGTGCAAGGCGTCGACGCCCAGGATGTTCGGATGGGTGAGCGCCCGTGCCCGGTCGCATTCGCGCTGCAGCGCCGTGACGGCGGCAACGTCCTGCATGAGATCGTCAGCGAGAATCTTTACCGCGACGAATTGGCGTAGCTCGTTATCCTGCGCAAGCCAGACGCTGCCGCTGCCGCCCGCCCCGAGGCGTCGGACCAAGACAAACCTTGCAGAGAGCTCCTGCCCGCTGGCCACCATGATTCGATTTAAAAAGTTCGAAGAAGACGGACGGCTATTGTGACCCACCGCCGGCGTCTGCGGGGGACGGGGTCGCATCCGCTGTGGTGGGCGCCTGCGGCGGAAGACCCGTTTCGTTCTCGTAGAGTTCCTTCAGCAGCCGCCGCCACTCGTGGAACTGCTCCTCGGCAGTGCCTTTGAGCTGGAGGGTCTTGCCTTCGACGTCCACTACCAGAGGCTGGACTTCGGCCTGGAAGGATTCGCCGAGCTGCTTGAGGGAATCCGAATGCATTTTCACTTCCGCACCCTTGTCGAAGCCGCTCTTGACCGCGTAGGCGCCGCCGAAAATCGCGGCCGTTCCGGCGGCCTGCCCGACATACGTATTGGACTGGGTGCCCATGACCAGGCCGCCGATGATGGCGGCCGCACCGAGCAACTTGCGCTGGGTGGCCGAACGCTGGGCGGAGTCCTCCGCCTCGAGCTCGTCGTAGCTGTAACGCCGCCAGTTGGTGTACGACTCGGACATGTTCTCGCTGAACAGCGAGTAGTGCTCGTTCACGGTATCCAGTAGCGCGTAATCGCGCTCGCGGATCCGGTCCATTCGTACCAGCATCGGATCGTCGCTCGCCGGCAGACGGACGACCTGGTAGACGCCTTTCTTCTTGTCCTGGCTCAGATAGTTCTGGAATGCGTAAGGCGCCAGATCGGACGCGAACCGCAGCTCGGATACGCGGCGGATGTTCTCCAGGTCCGCGGCCTGCAGTTTTTCCCGGTAGAACAGCAGGTCGTTCGCCAGGTTGCTGTAGAGATTCTGGAAGGGATCGCGGGGTGTCTTGGTGCTGGTGTCTTTGTAAGACCGGGTGTCGGCGGGCTGTTCGTACAGCTTGTGGAACCACGGGCGACCGCTTGAGTCGTCAACAGTGACGTCCAACTTCAGGACCATGCCATTGGACTCGATGATCTTGCCGGCAACGCGCACGTCCATCGCATTGGTATCCGCCGGCAGGACGCGAACCTGGCCCCATTGGCCGGTGCCTTCCAGCGTATTGCGGATCTCCATGGGGAAGTAGCGCGCTTCAGCCTTGCGTACGTCGGGGAAGATCCGGTCGTGTTCCTGTTTCTTTTCGTCCTTGGGGACGTTCTCCTCGAACAGGCTGACGCCGACATCGAGTAACTGGCTTTCCGGAATATCCGCCGCGGCTTGTATCGCCTTCACCCGTGGCAACGGCCGCGTTTCATGTGTCATGCAGCCGCCGGCAGCCAGCGCTGCCGGAATCAATACGAGGAGTGCGGTCAGGCGATTCATAGCGTTGGTCACTCATCGACAAGCGTCGATACGTCAAGCGGAATTCAGATCATGCAGTCCCGTCCACGCAGCCCGGTCCGTCCGGCAGCTGCACACCTCAACTACGAACCCTTCTTGTAATTGCGATACTCCTGCCAAAGTTTCTCACGCAGCTCGGCATCGGACTCCGCCATGGCTGCCTCGCGCAACTGGCGTGCAACTACGTCGTCATCGCTGCCGTCGGGAATATCGGCGGGCACTGTATTCGGGCCGTTACCGCCATTGGGACCGCCACCGTAACCGCCACCGCCGCCGGGGTGATTGCCGCCGCGTTGGCCCTGGCCGGAACCGCTACCGGCGGTCGAGCCCGATCCGGAGGCCGCGCCGCCCTGGGCGCCCGAACCGTCCTTGTCGCCGCCCTGGCCACCACCCTGCTTGCCGTTGCCGGATCCAGCAGCGTCGCCCGAAGAGTTACCGGAACCAGAGTTGCCCGAACCATTGCCGCTCGCACCAGCCTTTCCGCTCTCGCTGCCTTCAGAGCTGCCAGCGCCCGCACCGCCGCGACCGTTGCGTTGTGCGGCAATGGCACCCTGTTCGTCGCGCATATGCCCGTCGAAGACGCCAAACGAGATATCGAATTGCTTATCTATGTGTGCCATGCGCTCGGAGGTCGTCATCGGACCGCCGCCACCCGCAGCGCCTCCGCCGGCTCCGCCAGCTCGATCCGCACCGTTGCCGCTGGCCGAACCACCGCCTTTACTGCTACCACCAGATGCATTCCCAGCCGAACCGCCCGCTGCTCCAGCGGTGCCGGAACTGCCAGCGCTGCCGCCACCGACGGCCCCGCCTGGAGCACCAGCAGAGTTTGCTTGTGCCCCGGCCGCGCCAGCGGAACCCGAACCGCCACTTGCGCCTTGGGCGCCGCCGGCTGAACCGCCCCCGCCGCTACCGCTGCCAGAATTACTTGCCGAGTTTGCCTGGGAGCCAGCAGTACCAGCAGCACCCGACTCTCCACCAGTCGCACCGGGGGCGCCGCCGGCTGAACCACCCGCGCCACCGCCGCCAGAATTACCCGTCGAGTTTGCCTGGGAACCCGCAGCGCCGGGGGCACCACCGGACGAACCACCCGCCGCGCCGCCGCCACCAGCATTACCTGCCGAGTTTGCCTGTGAGCCCGCAGCGCCAGCAGCACCCGATGCTCCGCCGGCCGCACCGCTGGATCCGCCATTCGAACCTGTACCGCCAGCGGAGCCCATCGAACCACCGCTCGCGCCTGCGGCTCCGCCGCTGGAGCCTGCTGCTCCACCGCTTGCACCGGCCGCACCACTGGAGCCTTGGAAAATACTTTCGTTTGCCGAACTGCCTCCCGACGAACCTGCGGCACCCGAGCCATCGGAGCCCGGCGCGCCACCACTTGCACCACCCGCACCGCCGCTTGGCATGTCAGCACTCGGTGTCGGAATACCTACGGCCGGCGCCCCATCACCAATGGACCCACCGATGGTCGGCTGAGCGCCGCCGGAACTACCACCGGAGCTGCCACCCGCACTGCTACCACCCGTTGAGCCGCCTTCGCTTCCGCCACTTTGTCCGCCACTCTGTGAGCCACCAGCACTGCCCGTGCTGCCACCTCCCGTGGCTCCGCCCGACGTGCCGCCCGCTTGAGAACCGGCCGAGCCGGAGGATCCGACCGACCCAGCAGATCCGCTGGACCCGCCGCTCTGAGAACCGGATTGAGATCCTCCCTGCGCACCGCCCCCCTGCGCACCGGACTGAGCACCGGCCTGGGAACCCGATTGTCCGCCTGATTGCGATCCACCCGCCGAAGGCATCGATGGCATGCCGCTTTGCGATCCCGACGCGCCGCCCTGCGATCCCGAGGACGGCATGCTGCTTGAACTGCCACCCGAGCTGCCTCCGGAACTACCAGAGCTGCCGGAACTACTCGAGCTACTCGATGAAGGCATGCTCGAGCGGCTGCCGCCGCTGGATCCCGATGAACCACCGGAAGAGCCGGAGGAGCCGGAAGAGGACGAGGGGGTCGATGAAGAGGAACCGGACGAACCCGAAGGCATGCTGGTGGAGGAGGAGGATTGCTGACCGCCTGCACAACCTCCAACCAGGAAGGCGCACACGGAGCTGACTGCCGTTATTTGGGCCGCGATGACCAGCAGGCGATTCGTTGCATGGCGTTTGCGCATCGCTGGTTCTCCGCTCAGATCTTTCCCCGCTGAGCCATCGCATGGCCGATCGAGTGGCCCGCGGCTGGCGCCTCAGTCACTGTGCGACCGCTGAGCTGAACGCGCGCTGACCACCCTGAGGCCAAACTCCTCGTTCGGCAGTCACTTGGAGCGCTGGTTCGCATCGAGGTTCCGCTGCGGTGGATCATTTGGCGAGTTGTCCTGATGTCTTGGTCTGACCTGTCTGTCTGGTCGCGCCGTGTCGGTCGACTCACTGCTTGCGGCCGTTGTTGTCGGGTTCATCGTCGTCATCGCTGCCAACCAGGAACGACTTGAGCTGCTGGGCGAGTCGATCACATGCCGTGCTTTGCACTGGCGCAATGAGGGGAATGGGAGCGATTGCGCCGATCATCACCGAGGTTCCTTTCACATCTGTACTCACAGTGCCGACATTCACGCCCGCACGCAGGTCCCACACGGTCGCCTCATAGTCCGACTGCTTTTCCCACCAGCCCAACCCAAGACATCCGGCACCGCCTGGTCCGGCAGCACAGGCGATGCTGCCGCCGCCATCGGTCTTCAGCGTGGCGCCGTCGATCCAGACGATGAAACGCACGCCCATCGCCCCGATCCGCTCCGCCACGCCGGGACGCGCCAGGAAATTGGTGAAGCCCTGCGGATTGATGGGCGCGGTGCTCGGCTCTAGCCACGGGTAGAACGCATCGACGAATTGGTGGTCGGCGTAAATCTGGAACGGCTTGTTGGCGACGTTGCTGCGCACCGTGGAAGCCTTACCGTCCTTCTGTGCAACGGCGGCGTTTACCGAGACCGATTCGCCGACCAGCTCGCGCTCCAGGCAATCCAGGAATTTGCCTTCCGTGCCGGCGCCCTCCAGGTGCGGCTTGGCCAGCAGCACCACTGCATCGGTCGACGCGATTTTAGTCGGCGCGGTACGCAGCTCTTCGAGCTTCGCCGTCATGCAACCGCTGAGCGATGACAGGATAAGGAGCGCGGCGGAAGCTTTCAGCGCCGATCCATACGCCAAGCGGCGACACTCGTCATACGCGACGCTGTCATCGATTGTCGAAGCCATTGGCGACATTCAACTCTCCCCACACGCGAACCAGCTGCGAAGCGAACGCGAAAAGCTGGGGTCCGTCCCGACGCCGTAATCGGAAATCCTGCTGCGAACAAAGCCACCGGGAAAACGCAATTGAGTATACGCCAAGCATGCGCGAGTAAAGCCCGGGAAAGGTGCAGCCACGCAACCACTGCAGCTCACTGCGATAGCGACTGTGGCAACCTCCCGCTGGCATTGGCGCGGACCTCGGTAGTCAAAGGACGCTCAATAGGATGTTCGGGGGGATGCTCGGGGGATGCTCAAAGGGGATGCGCGGGGATACATGAGCGATGTTCAGGAAGTCATCAACGCCTGCGGTGCCCTGTGGGATACCCATCGGTCGATATCCTGGGACGCCGTTCGCTGCCGCTTGTTCGCACGAACTGTTGTCATATCCGACACCTCGCCACGAAATCGAACGAAGGCGTTGGATACAGCCACAGCAAGCCACGGGACTCCCGCGCTTGGCCCTCAGATCAAGTCGAGTTGCTCCGGACCGCTCAGCGGCGGCTTGAACAGACTCGTGTCGTGGACGAATCGCTCGCCGGTCTTCAGACCGTAACGCGCGCACGCCATCTTGAAGCGCTGATTGAGCAGCTCCGCGTATTCGCCTTCGCCACGCTGGCGATGACCCCATCGCGAGTCGTAGTCGCGACCGGATCGCATCGCCTGCATGCGACTAAGTACGTGCGCCGCCTTCAAAGGTTCATGCTGCTGCAGCCATTCCCGAAACAGGTCCTTCACTTCGTGCGGCAACCGCAGCAATACATAGCCCGCTGAGCGCGCTCCCGCCGCCGCTGCGGCCTGCAGGATCTTCTCCAGCTCCGAATCCGTGAGCACGGGAATGACCGGCGCGACCATGACCCCGACCGGCACTCCGGCGGAACTCAGGGCGCGAATGGCTCGCAGTCGCGCCGCCGGTGAAGCCGTGCGCGGCTCCAGGGTGCGCTTCAGCTCATTATTCAACGTGGTCACGCTGACCAGCGCGAGGACCAGCTTGTGCCGCGCCATTTCGGCAAGCAGGTCGAGGTCACGCTCGATGAGCGCGCTCTTGGTGATGATCGATAGCGGATGGCGGTACTTCGAGAGCACCTCGAGAATGCCGCGCGTTACCCGATATTCGCGTTCGATTGGCTGGTAGGGATCGGTATTGGCGCCGATCGTGATAGGCGAGCAGCGATACCCGGGCGCTGCCAGTTCCTGTTCCAGCAGCCGCGCCGCGTCCGGCTTGTAGAAAAGCCGCGTCTCGAAATCCAGGCCAGGAGAAAGATTCAGATAGCCGTGCGACGGCCGCGCATAGCAATAGATGCAACCGTGCTCACAACCCTGATACGGATTGATGGACTGATCGAAGGGGATGTCCGGCGACTTGTTGCGGGAGATGATGGTGCGTGAGACCTGCGGCCGCACCACGGTTTCAAGCGGTGGCAGCTCCTCATCCAGGTTGCCCCAGCCGTCGTCCACCGCTGCGCCGCGAATGGATTCGAAACGCCCTTCGGGATTGGAAACCGCACCCCGTCCGACGCGCGCCGCTGGTTTTTCCGGGATCGCCATGCAGCTCATGGTACTGTATGTATATACAGAATCAAGAGCGACGACCTGGGGGGTTTACCAGGACCAGCGCGCCATTTCCGACTGCGGGCCGGCCCTGGAACCGGCGCCGTTTCAGGCTTCGCTGGCTTGGCTGCGGCCGGCTGCGGGCGGAAATTGCTTCATCGTCCACAGCGCCGGAAACAGGCGGATCCACAGCCCGGTAACGACCAATGTCGCAATACCACCAACAACGACAGCACGCACGCCACCCCACCATTGGGCGGTGACGCCCGACTCGAATTCACCCAGTTCATTGGAGGCGCCGATGAACACCGCGCTCACGGCACTGACTCGGCCGCGAATTTCATCGGGGGTTTCCAGCTGCACCAGGAGGTGGCGGATGTACACGCTGACCATGTCCGCTGCTCCGATCACCACCAGGGCCAGCAATGACAGCGTAAAGCTGGTGCTCAGGCCGAAAGTCACGATTGCCAGGCCGAAGACCGCGACGCCGCTGAACATCCAGACACCCACGCGCCGTGTGATCGGATTGAACGCAAGCAGCAATCCGCACACACCTGCGCCAACACCCGGCGCACTGCGCAACAGTCCCAAGCCAGCGGGGCCGACATGCAGGATGTCGCGTGCAAAAACGGGGAGTAGTGCGGTCGCGCCGCCAAACAGCACCGCGAACAGATCCAGCGAAATTGCACCCAATACAATGCGCTTGGACCACACGAAGCGCAGGCCGGATAACAGCGTGTGCCAACTTGCCGGTTGCGGAGGCCGAACGACCTGAGCGCTGGCGCGAACGCCGATCATCAGAAGCGCGGCGATCAGCGCGCACGCCGTGACAGTCGCATACACGACCATCGGACCCGCGATGTACAGCAATCCTCCCAATGCCGGACCCGCCACCGTGGCGATCTGCATCGTCGAGGAATTAAGGGCCACCGCACGACCGAAGCTCTCCACCGGCACCAGGTTGGGCAACAACGCCTGGCTGCTCGGTACGGAGAAAGCACGAGCGCAACCCAGCAATACCATGGCGGCAAACACCGGCCACGCTGCATGGATGCCATGCCAGGTAAACAGCAGCAGCACCAAGGCACAGAGTGCGGAGGTCAGATAGCACAGCGTAACGATACGGGCCCGATCGCTGTGATCGGCAACCTGGCCCGCCGGCAGTATCAACACGATGAACGGCAGGAATTGCGATAGCCCGATCAGCCCCAGATCCAACGCATTCCCCGTGATTGCATAAACCTGCCAGCCCACGGCGACGGTCTGCATCTGCGCAGCCAGGGTAGCCAGCAGGCGCGCGGCGAGAAATCGCACGAAGGCGGCGTGGCGCAGGACAGTCAGTCCGCCACGATTGAAATGGGGCATGCGTACCGGAAACGTGTTGGGTATTGAGCCCTAGTGTAAGGGCAGAACAGACCGGAGCAGGGGAGGAAAAAAGCTTATGGGCAAACCGGCCGTGGGTAAATCGGCCAGATAGAGGCGCCAGAAGAAATACGCCAAGAGATACGACAGCAGCCTGGACGCCGGATCTCGCCGCGGCAGGCAAGCGAATCGCGTCGAACCCGGGGACTGCAGTTAGCGCAGGATGGCGTCGCTCCTCACCACCAGGTCGTTACGCACGGCAGCCGCGTCACCGACATTGCGGGCCAGCAGTTCCACGAGGTCTTTTTCCTCTGCCGAGCGCACTTCCCCGCTCAAGGTGATCACACCGTTATGGGTCGCGACGCTGACGGGCAGTCCGTGGGTGTTGCGGTTGGCATCGAGCTTGGACTTGACGCGGAAAGTCACTGAGGCGTCGTCGCTGCTCGGATCGGCACAGGCTGCCGATTCAAAAGCGAGACACGCAGCCATCAGCGTGGCAACAACCAGGGCGTTGCGAATATTCATGGGTTGCTCCGGACCGGCCCCAGGATGGGGCGGGCGCGACATCTGTCCGCGTCGGAAACGCACTACAGGCGTTGCCGGTTCCACGGACATCGCAACCAATCGGAAAATCCTCAGGCGCTGCGGCGCTCCGCGGGACGGGCGGCCGCCGGAAAGCGCACCCGCAGCACCGTGCCCTGGTCCGACTTGACCTCCAGCTCCCCGCGCAACTGCCGTACGAACGCATCGATCAGCGAACGACCCAGTCCCCCTGGCTCGGCACCCGGGGCAGCGGGATCGAAGCCGGTGCCGTCGTCCTTGACGCTCAAAGTCAGCGTCTTGTCGCTGTCGCGCACCACCTCGACATCGATCCGGCCACGCTCCGATCTCAGAAACGCGTGCTTGTACGCATTCGTAATGGCTTCCGTCACCAGCAAACCCAACGGCACCGCGATATCCGGCCCGATCACTTCTTCCGCGGCGGTCACGACCAGCTCCACATCGCGGTTGCCGGCCAACCCGCCACGACGCAGCTCGGCGCAAAGATCCTCGAGGAACCAGCGTAGATCCACTTCCTGCAGGTTCTCCGATTCGTAAAGCCGCCGATGCAGCGTTGCCAGTGCGTTGATGCGGCTGCGAGCTTCGGCGAATGCCGCTTCCGCACGCGGATCCCGGATGCGCCTCGCGTGCAGATTGAGCAGGCTCATCACCAGTTGCAGATTGTTCTTCACCCGATGGTGGATTTCGCGCACCAGTATTTCTTTCTGGGCGAGCGATTCGTATAGCTCCGCTTCGCGCGCCGAGATGAGGTCGGCCATGCGAGTGAAGGTTTCGCTGAGACTGCGGATTTCGGCGGGCGCTGCCACCGCGCGTTCGGGACGCACACTATGACGGCCGGCCGCGTAGGCGGAGGTGATCCGCTCAAGATAGGTAATCCAGCGCACCACGAGGTGCTCGATGCCGAACCACACGACAGCGATCGCCAGCACCCACATCAGAAGCGGTGTCAGCACACCCCAGGCAACCTGCAGCGCCAGCGGTCCGATGGAGACCAGCAACGGTCTGCCGAGGATGACGAAAATCCTGCCCTCAAGCAGCGGACTGATCGCGTACAGGCGCCACGTGCCATCGCGTCCGCGCGCGTTGAAAGTCTGGGTGCGGCTGTGCAGGTGCTGATCGATGACATCGTCCGGCGGCAGTCCGGACTTCAGCGGCGAGCGCGCGGCATCCGAGGAAATCAGGTCGCCATTGCCATCTAGCAACGCCAGCGCGGTATCGTCGGTGGAAGCGGCGCGCTGGTAGCGGCGCGTCATCCAGTCAAGGCCGATGAACAACGCCACGGTGCCGTTGATCACTCCGCTGTCATCGACCAGAGGCACCGCGGTGACCATGCCCCATTCGCCGAGCCAGCGACTGAGCACCAGATCGCTGACGACGAAAGCATCCCCGGCCATCACGTCGCGAAACCAGCGACGATCGCCAACCTCCACCACCGTCTTCATGGGCGCCGAGGTACAGCTCATGACACCCTTGGCATCCACTACCGCGGCTCCGGCGTACTGATCCAGCCCGCCGATCGCACGTTGCAACGCCCGTCTGCATGCAATGCCCTGGCCAGCACGCACGTCGGGCTGCGCGGCAAGACTCGTCAGGATCTCCCGGGAAGCGGAGATCATGTTCTCTTCTTCGTTGGCGGCAAGCTGCGCCGCCTGCGCGATGTTCTGTTCGAGATAGCGCAGGCTGCTGTTGTAGCTGGAGATAGCTTGCAGCACGGCGAGAGCGCCAGGCGCCAGCATGGCCACTCCGACGATGAGCACCAGTCGCGGACGCAAGCCCGCATTGCGTCCCCACCAGCGACGCGGTGCAACTGACACCTTGGAAATCTTCATGGCCGCAGTGTGCAGCAGCCGGATCAGGAAACGGTACGGCGCCGCGCAGAAAGTGTATCTAGTTCGGGCCTTGACTCGATAATGGACCGGGGCGCAACAGCCTCCGTGGCGTCATCGCCAAGAATCTCCACCAAGCGATCCCGGGCGCGCGCAATTCGACTCTTGATAGTGCCCACCGCCACCTGGCACACATCAGCCGCTTCCTCGTACGACAATCCCGTCGCACATACCAGCACCAGTGCCTCACGCTGATCGTTCGGGAGCTGCTGCAAAGCCCGATTCAGATCGCGCAGATGCAGCTTGGCGTCATGCTCGGGAGCAACCGACATCTGCGCGGCGCAGATGCCCTCGGGATCTTCGATCTCAAACTTGCGGTGGCGCAGTTCGGAGTAATAGCAGTTGCGCAGGATGGTGAACAGCCAGGCCTTCAGGTTGCTGCCGGACTGGAACTGCTGCCGATTGGTCCACGCCTTGAGCACGGTATCCTGAACGAGGTCGTCGGCACGCGCCGGGTCTCCGCACAGCGAGCGTCCGAATGCGCGCAATGCCGGCAGCAACGCGGTGACTTGATCGAGAAATGGATCCATGGTCGCAGCCATAATGGTGGGCGACGGCCTCAGCCGCGCTCCTTATCCTCGAGCTGCTTGAGCAGCGCCATGAACTCATCCGGCACCGGCTCGTCCATCACGTCGTTGAACATGCGACGCAAGCGATTGCCAAGCCACTCCGGCACCTGTTCCGGCTGTGACTCGCCGGAAGGCATCGCCTGGTCTGGCTGTATTTTTTCACTCATGGTCATCATGGTCGATGCAGGCGCGCGCTAGTAGCGGCGCTCGTTAGGAAGCGTAATAGGACGGCAACGCCAGAGACTTGAAAAAGTTCCCCGCTCCTGGGAACTTTCCTCCCCCGCCGCCCATATTACTCCCACTAATACTCGCGATAGAGGCGTAACCTGCGGGAGCGCCCTTTTATTAGCTAGTTCGACAGCAGCGATTTCTCAGCAATCCTTCCGCTTACAGGAGCCTTCTCATGGCGCTAGCTCATGCTATTGCAGAGCATTTGCCTTATCTGCGTCGCTACGCCCGGGCGCTTTGCGGTTCGCAGCGCAGCGGCGATGCTTACGTGAGAGCTTGCCTGGAAGCCATAGTGGCCGACACTTCGGTACTGGGCGATAACGCTACGCCCCGCGTTGCCTTATATCGGCTGTTCCATCGCCTGTGGAACAGCACCGATCAGCAATCGCTCGCCAAAGAATCGAACGTGACGCGCGACGGCGTGGAGCGGCGCCTGACGCAGCTGACACCGGCACATCGGCAAGCGCTACTGCTGACCGCGATGGAAGGCTTCAGCGTCGGAGACACTGCCCGCATCCTTGGCGTGCCGGAAAGCACCGTCAAGGAGATGACCGGACAGGCGGTTCGCGAGATTTCCAATCAGCCGAGCACCAAGGTGCTGATCATCGAGGACGAACCGATTATTTCGCTCGACCTGCAGAGCATCGTGCGCGAGATGGGACACGAGGTGGTGGCGACGGCGACGACGCGCGACGAAGCGGTGCGCGCTGCGCGCAATACGGGACCGGGGCTTGTGCTCGCGGATATCAAGCTCGCCGATGGCAGCTCTGGCATCGATGCCGTGCGTCAGATCCTGAGCGAACTCGAAGTACCCATCGTCTTCATCACCGCCTACCCGGAACGACTGCTCACCGGCGAACGTCCCGAGCCTACCTTCCTGGTCACCAAGCCATTCGTACCCGACACTGTGCGCGTAGCAGTGAGCCAAGCGCTATTGTTCGCATAGCCGTTGGAGCTGCCGCATCGAAACGAAGAAAGGGAGCCTCACGGCTCCCTTTCTTTTTGCGGCAAGTAAATTTTCCAAACGATTCACCATCCGCTATCCGCTATTCACCAACTTTTCATACCGGCGGTCTGCCGCGCATCGCGCCGGCCACCAACGCCACCAACGTCAGTACCAGGAAGATGAAAAACAGGATTTTCGCGATACCGGCCGCCGCGCCAGCAATGGCGGTGAAGCCCAGCACCGCAGCGATGATCGCAACGATGAAGAACGTAAGTGCCCAAGACAGCATGACAACCTCCTGACCGATGACCTGCAAGCCAATGACACAATGCCGTGACTCACGAGGCACGTTGACAATTCAAGCTTACGAAGCCGTGGCAATGCAGTCCTGCGGCAGCGTAGTCAGGCAGGGAACGCGCCAGCAGATTCTTGGTTCCGGCACGCGAAGGGCAGCGTTTTCGGACTAAGCAGATTCGCCACGCAGATCTGACACAGCCAATGAGAATGCCCCGCGGAAAAGTCAGTACGCGAAAATGCAGTGCGGGAACTAGTACGGGAGCGTGGACGTTTTGCCGACTGATTCGTCGCGCATCGCTTGCATCGGCGAATGAACGAAGGGTGATCCGGGCACATCGCGACCATCACTAAAGGACGACCGCCGATTTGGACTCATGACGATTGCAATCATGGCGACATCCGCAATGGGGCCTCGTCATGACGACATCGTCGGTGCGACGAGCGAGCGTTGCCCAGCGCTACTTTGACGAACGATTATTCTTATTTATTCGAACACCGGAGCTGACATGAACACCAAGACCCTCTGGATTGCGGGCATCGCCTGTGTGCTGAGCCTGGGCCTCGGCGCATGTGAGAAGAAGGGAACCTTTGAGAAAGCCGGCGAAGAAGTGGATGAGGCAGCACACACGCTGAAGAATGGCGGCAAGGAAACCACCGCGGACAAACTGGACGATGCGGCCGATAGCGTGCGTGAGGGCGTCAGCGATGCGGCGAAGGATGTGAAAGACGCGGCGAAGGACAAGTAACAGCAAGCGTCAGACATCGACCATCGATCTGTAGCTACGCCACCATTCGCCGTCGCTCGAACGAATGTCGCGCATCGCTCATTCGCTGGTTTACGCGGCTTTCGCGCTTTTGTGCGCCTCCTGCGCGTCGCCCAGAATCAGCGAGCGCAACAGTGCGAGCGAGGTCGGACCGGCCATCGTCGCAATTCAGGGAGCGCTGAGCGAGGCCGGTAGCGAACGCTTGGTCGAGAGCCGCCTCGGCTCCGACCAGGACGACCCACATGTTCGCGAATTGATTGCCGCGGTCCGCTGGCAGGCGAACGCGCCGCTCATGGCGGGCAACCGCCTCACGCTGCTGATCGACGGACCGCAGACGCTCGCTGCAATGCGCCGGGCCATTGCCGGCGCGCAACACAACATCCACCTGGAGACCTACATCTTTGCCGACGATGACGTCGGGCGGGAGATGCGCGACCTGCTGATCGAACGACAGCGCGAGGGTGTCGAGGTCCGGGTGATCTACGATGCCGTTGGCAGCCTCACAACACCCGGCGCTTTCTTCGACACCATGCGTGAGGCCGGGATCGAGGTGCGAGAATTCCGCCCGCTGGATCCCGTGCACACGCCGCTGGCATGGAAGATCAACAATCGCGACCACCGCAAGATCCTGGTCGTCGATGGCCGCACCGCTTTCACCGGCGGCATCAATATCAGCAGCACGTACGCCAGTTCGTCGCTGAAACGACCCGGACCGGAAAAGGGTCGCGACGAATCCTGGCGCGATACTCACATACAGATCGATGGCCCCGTGGCCGCGCAGTTCCAGTCACTGTTTCTCGCGACGTGGACGCGCGCCGGCGGCACGGTCGAAGCGCATGCACCGGAGTATTTTCCCACCATAACTGCGGCGGGCAGCGAACTGGTAGCCGCGGTCGCGACCGACGGCGACAACGACAATCAGACATCCATCTACGCCACCTACCTTGCGGCAATCCGGCATGCCAGCCAACGCATCTGGCTCACCAACGCCTATTTCGCACCGAACGAAGAGTTGCGCTCGGCAATGATTGAGGCGGTAAAGCGCGGTGTCGATGTGCGCCTCATCGTGCCGGGCTTCACCGATTCCGGCCTGATCCTGTACGCATCGCGATCCACGTACAAAGAGCTGCTGCACGGCGGTGTGCGTATCTACGAGCAACCTTATGCGCTGCTGCATGCCAAGACCGCAGTCATCGACACCGCCTTGTCGATGGTCGGATCGGCGAACCTCGACATGCGCAGCTTCCTGCACAACAACGAGGTGAATGCAGTCATCGTCGGTTCCGGGTTTGCACGCCAGCTGGAGCAGGTGTTCCAGCGCGACCTGCAAAACACGCGCGAGCTCAACATCGAAGAATGGCGCAAGCGCCCGCTGGGCGAGAAGCTCAAGGAATTCGGCAGCAGCTTGTTTTCCTATTGGCTGTAACGATCGATCGTCCAGCCGCCATACACACGCGGTACTATGATCCTCGCCTTCTCCATCGAGGCCCTCATCATGAAAGCCACGCTTCTATTCGCATTGCTGGCGCTTGCTCCGCTCGGTATCGCCATCGCGGGCGAGAGCAGCAGCGAAGAACTGCAAGCAAAATGCGAAGAGGCTCGCGAAGCACGCTTGAAACCGCTACGCGATGCAGAGATCGCCAAGTGCAAGGCAGAACGCGGCCGCGACCCGGAATATTGCGAGCGCTACTGGAAGGACCATGGCGATGCGACCCGCCTTCCCAACGGCAACATGAAAGCCCGCCTGTTCGACGATCTACCCGAATGCGTCGCAGCGTGGAAGGCGAAACAGGGCGAGGTGAAGTAACGGTTGGAGTTGGCGAATCTCTTTCTGTTCGCCCTGAGTTTATCGAAGGGCCGTCCGGCTCCGGATATCGGCCTCTGAAGGCAGAGGAAGAAGTGCTTCGACTGGCTCAGCACGAACGTAGAGGAGGAGCACAGACGCGGAAATGAGGTGCAGCCAAGGGGCCTCTGCGAGCTCCGATTCCGAGCAAGGATTGGCAGTCGATTGTTGGCGGTGGGCGGTGGGCGGTGGGCGGTTGAGTGTCGGACTCCCGTCCGAGATCTCTCTCCCGCTGTCCCTGATCCCCCCAATTTTCTATCCCGCTCGATGCCCCTCTCCGTTCGCCCTGAGCGTATCGAAGGGTCCGGCTTTTGGTATCGGCGTCTAAAGCCAGAAGGAAGAGAACAGGGAATGCTTCGACGCGCTCAGCACGAACGGAGATGAGGCGCGCGGAGAAGAAGCGCACGGAAAGGAGTCGGAGCCGCGTCCCTGCCACCAAATCTCACACCCCTCTTTTCACATCACTTCAGTCGGATCACGTCACCCGTATCTTCACCCCGCACTGTCACTCGCGTCCTTCCCCTGCATCACTTGCATCACCTTCATCACCAACATCACTCCCATCACATTCCTCCCCCCTTCCTCCCCCGCCACCAGCCCCACACGCTGTCGCGTATCTGGTAACTCCCCTCTTGAATCTTCTTGAGCCAAACCTTGGCCCAGGCGAATTCCAGCGCAAGGATAGCCAGCCCGGCAGGAATTACGACCACAGCGGGTCCGGGCAAGGCGATCATGAGTATTCCGATCAGCACGACGGTTCCGCCCACGAGTGCAATGACACAGCGCCGGGCCCATCGATAGGTGATTCCCAGAAGCTTCGACACGTTGGCTGCCAGTTTGAGGAATGAACAGGGTCAACGAAGCAGGCTTTCGATCAGTTCCGCCACGGCCTGGGGCTGCTCGTGATGCATCATGTGACCCGCGCCGGGGAGCGTGACGCAATGAAGCTCACGAAATAGTGGCCGCAGGATTTCCGGTTTCAGCTCTTCACCCATGCGCCGCGCCAGCTCGGACTGATCCCCAATCAGCAAGTGCGTCACTGCAGTGATTTCCCGCCAGCACGCTTCCGCCTGGTCGCGCTGATACAGCGCGGGACTGACCTGCTTGTGGCGTGGATCGGCCCGCAACTCGACCCGACCGTCGGCGCGTTGTCTGCCCCAGGAGCGCGCGATGAAATCCAGATGGTCGGCACCGGTGCGTGGATTGCGACGCGCCAGGACCGACACGAATTGCTCGAAGCTGTCATACATGGAAAACGGCGTACCGCGCTTCAGGTCATCGAGCCATTCGCGATAACGCTGCGGTGCGTCGACCGCGGCGGTACGCGGCAATCCGAATCCTTCCAGGCTTATCAGGCGCCTTACCCGTTCGGGGCGTACGCCGGCATAGAGCATCGCAACGTTGCCGCCCATGCTGTGACCGACCAGGTCGACCGCTGCGTGCGGTGACTCGTGGTCGAGGATCGCCTCAAGGTCGGCGAGGTAGTCGGGAAACCAGTAGCCATCGGCAGGCCACTGCGTTCGACCGAAACCTCGTGCGTCGAAGGCCAGTAACGTTCGCCCCGGCGAGAGGTGGTCGACGACGAATTGCCAGGTCTCACCCCAACCGTGCAGCAGAATGGTTGTCGGTGAAGCCGGCTGCGGATCGGTTGATGGCCAGCGGTACAGCTGGAACTGCAGGCCGCGTACCGCGAGGGTTTCGTGTTGTACCGGGCGTTGAGCGAAGTAAGGCACGAGGGGGCTAGCGGGAAGGGCTGCAACCGACAACCTGAGTGCGGAACGCTCCCGGCAGCATGTGAGCGCACATCGACAGCCGCGCCCGCGAGATGGCTGCCCGCCCCGCGGGACGGACAGCCAAACCGGTTACTTCAATCTTCAGAAGGCAGACGCGGAATGTGCGAGTCGGTGCCATCGCCCGGATCGCCGCCTGGGGGCGGAGGTGGCGGTAGCGGTTCCGCCGAACCCACCGATGCGATGGAGGGCAGGCGCGGAATATGGGACTTGATCGAAACGGTCGCGCGCTTCTTTTTCTTCTTTGCCGGTGCAGGCGCGGCAGCGACGGCAACCTTGGCCTTCCTCGGGCTGGACTTCTTGGCGCCAGTCTTGCGGGCTACAGCTGATTTTTTGGCTGATTTCTTGGCTGACTTTTTGCCGCCCGCCTTTTTTGCCGCCTTCCTGCTGACGACCTTGCGCTTACCGGCCGATTTTTTCTTCTTTACGGCTGTCTTGCGCGCCTTAGCGGTTTTCCCCGCCTTGGCTGCCTTCTTCTTAGCACTTCGCTTCCTGGTAGCCACGAGTCACCTCTGGGTTAGTCCGAATGATCGCCACACCGATTGCCAGATGAGCGCCACACACGCCGGGCGCCCAAGCCAGTGCGGCAGTTATCGATGAGCATATCTGGCGTTTACCTGCGTTTTTGATTATTGCACGACATCGCGACCGTGTTACATCTCGCGCATGCTCGTTTATCCGTTGTCGTGGGTGAATCAACGGTCGGGCGCGACAACCTGTACGATTGCGCCCCGGAATTTCCGCTTCGCGCCGTTGCGGAAAGTCCCGTGACAGCCGAGCCCATGCCGGTCGCGGATGCACCATCAACGGCGGACACGTTCGATGCCGGCAACGATGCCACCGGCGGATTGCCCGATACGCCCGTAACCCACTCGTATGCACCCGATTGGCAGAACACCCAACTTGCTACGCATGTAGCGACGCCCATGGCAGAGGAGCAGCCCGAAGTCCGTGAAATCGTGGAGCGTGCCCAGGCGCTCGGCCCGCGCGAGCGCGCCGAATTCGTGCGGCAATCCTGCGGCTCGGATGAAACCCTGCTGTCGCGGGTACTGGATGCGCTGGGCAACGATGCTCAGGAGCCCGCATTCTGGGACGAACGGCCGGGCAACAGCGCGGCCGAAGCGCCGCTCACCCTGGAAGGCCAACGTCTCGGCCGCTACCGCATCCTGCGCAAACTGGGCACCGGCGGGATGGGAGATGTCTACCTGGCGGAGCGCGCGGACGAGGAATACCAGCAGCAGGTCGCCATCAAACTGGTGCGAGCCGGCGCCTTTTCCTCCCAGGTGCAGAGCCGTCTGCGCATGGAACGCCAGATCCTCGCCACCCTGGAACACCCCAATATCGCCCGCCTGCTCGATGGCGGACGCACGGCAGATGGCACCCCGTACCTGGTCATGGAGTACATCGACGGCGAACCGATCGACACTTACTGCGACCGGCGCCGCCTGCCACTCGCGCAACGCATCGCCCTGGTACGCACCGTCTGCGCGGCCGTTCATTACGCGCACCAGAACCTGATCGTCCATCGCGACCTGAAGCCGAACAACATCCTGGTGACGACGCAGGGCGTACCGAAGCTGCTGGACTTCGGCATCGCCAAACTACTGGATTCACGGCAATCGCTGCATACGCTGGCGGTCACACACCTCGACTACAGGGTAATGACGCCGGCGCATGCCAGCCCCGAGCAGATTCGCGGGGACGTCATCACCACTTCCAGCGACGTCTACGTGCTGGGCGTGCTGCTTTACGAACTGTTGTCCGGACGACGCCCCTTCCAGTTCGTAGGCGCCCGCATCACCGACATGGAACGGATGATCTGCGACCAGGATCCAGTCGCGCCCAGCGCCATGGCCCGACGCTCGACGGAAGAGTCGCCGCAGCTGGCCGGGGACATCGCCGAATGCCGCTCGACAACCCCGGCGCGGTTACAGAAAGAACTGCATGGCGACATCGACAACATCATCCTGATGGCGATGCGCAAGGACGTCGGCCGTCGCTACAGCTCCGCGGAACAGTTGTCGGCGGACCTGGAGAAGCATCTCACCGGCCAGCCCGTGCTCGCGACCAGCGATACGTGGCTGTATCGCACCCGCAAGTTCGTCGCCCGCCACACCCTGGCCGTCGTCGCGTCGATCGCCGGATTGCTGACATTGACGGCTTTCGCAGCCAGCACCTACGTGCAATCGCAGCGCGTCGCCCGGGAACGCGATATCGCCGCGGCAGAACGCACCCGCGCAGAACAGGTCTCGTCCTTCCTGGTGGAGCTGTTCGAGCTGTCGGACCCGTCCAAGAGCCGCGGCAACCAGGTCACGGCTCGCGAACTGCTGGATATCGGCGCGCGACGCGTCAGCTCCGGCCTGAACGATCAACCCGGGACACGCGCGACCCTGTTGAGCACCATCGGCAGGACCTACGGCAGTCTTGGTCTCTACCCGGACGCGGTCAGGCTGCAAAGAGAAGCACTGGCCGCACGGCAACGCCTGTACGGAGCGCGAAATCCCGAAGTAGCGGCGGCAATGGCGGCACTGGGCGATACCCTGCAGGAGCAAGGGGAGCTCGCCGAGGCCGGCAAGCAGCTGAACGCGGCATTGCAGATGCAACGCGAGCTGCTGGGCCCCACCGCCGTGGCCATCGGGCCGACGCTCATGGACCTGGGACACCTCGCCGAGCAACGTGGTGCGCTGAACGTGGCGGAGCGCTACTACGAAGAAAGCATCGACATCTTCCGCAAGAACCAGATGGAACGACGGCCCGAAGCGGCCTCGGTCATGAACGACCTCGCCGGGCTGTACCTGCAACGCAGCGATTACGATCGTGCCGCACAGTTGTATCGCACGGCACTGGACATCGACCGTCAGGCGCTCGGCCAGGATCACCCGCAGATCGGCATCCACATCCAGAGCCTGGCGCTGACGCTGCACCGGCAGGGCAAACTGAAGGAAGCGGAGCCGCTCTACATCGAATCGGTACAACTGCTGCAGCGCGTGCTGGGCGAACAGCACCCGCATACGCTGGATGCGCTGGCCAACTACGGCAGCTTCTTGCGTCGCAAAGGCGATTACCCGGGATCGGAATCCGTCCTGCGCAGTGTGCTCGAACGCGATCTGTCGGCACGTGGCAGCCGCCACCTGTATGTCGGCCACGATCGCGTCAATCTCGCCAACCTGCTGATGGATGAAGGGCGCTACGCGGATGCAGAGCGCGAGACGCGCACGGCGCTGGATATCTATAAGGAAGCCCTGCCGGACGACAGTCCGTTTGTGGCCGCCGCCCTCTCCGCGCTCGGTCGAGCCCAGGCTGGCCAGGGGAATGCACGGGATGCCGAAACAACGTTACGGCACGCGATCACGATTGGCACTCCGGCCTTGCCAGCCGACAGCCCGCCCCTAGCCGTCGCGAAAAGCACTCTGGGTGGACTGTTGGTCGCGCAAAAGAACTACGACGAGGCAAGCCGCGTGCTGCGCGAAAGCTATCCTGTACTAGTGCAGACGCAGGGTGAAGAAGCCCCTGTGACCAAGGAAGCGCGCACCGCGACCGCCGAGCTGGAAGCGCAAACGAGGCAGAAGCGATAGTTCGGCCAGCCTGCGGTTCGGTTCAGACCTCCGGGTTTACCGCGAGGCTAAAGAGACCGACTCACTGCCCGAGAAACATCGCGTACACCGGGTTGTCGGTCTCTTCCGTGTACACGTACTTCAACTCGCGCACGTGCAGGCCGAAATCGATGCTTTCGTGCGGCGGAATCTGCACGCCCGCCAGCACGCGACCGTAGTCCGAACCGTGGTTGCGATAGTGGAACAGCGAGATATTCCATTGCGTGCCAATTGCGTGCAGGAACTTCAGCAGCGCGCCCGGGCGCTCCGGGAATTCGAAGCGGAATAACCGTTCGTTGGCGATGCCCCCGGCGTGGCCGCCCACCATGTAGCGCACGTGCAGCTTGGCCATTTCGTTGTCGGTCATGTCCACGACCTTATAGCCGGCTTCGCGCAGAGTGCGTACGACCAGTTCTTTCTCCTGCTGCCCCTCAGCGAGCGCCATGCCAACGAACAAGTGCGCGGCAGAGCCGTCGTTGAAGCGGTAGTTGAATTCGGTAACGCTGCGCCGGCCCAGAATTTCGCAGAAACGCAGGAAGCTGCCCTTCTGCTCCGGAATCTCCACCGCTAGCAGCGCCTCGCGCTGCGCACCGATATCGGCGCGCTCGGCCACATGCCGCAAGCGGTCGAAATTGATATTGGCGCCGCAGTTGATCGACACGAAGGTCCGATCGCGACTGCGCTCGCGGGCGGCATAGCGCTTGATGCCCGCCACCGCGAGCGCACCCGATGGCTCGACGATCGTGCGATTGTCCTCGAAGATGTCCTGCATCGCCGCGCAGATCTCATCGGTGCTGACGGTGATCACCTCATCCACGTACTGCTGGGCCAGGCGGAACGGCTCTTCTCCAACGCGCCGCACGGCGACGCCGTCGGCAAAGATGCCGGCACGATCGAGGGTGACGCGCTTGCCGGCCTGCAACGAGCGCGACATCGCATCCGAATCGTCGGGTTCGACGCCGACGATGCGGATCCTCGGAAACAGGCACTTCACGTAGGCAGCAATACCGGCAATCAATCCGCCGCCGCCGACCGCGACGAAAATCGCATCGATGTCGGCACCGCAACGTTGCCGCAGGATCTCCATGCCGATGGTGCCCTGGCCGGCGATGACATCGGGATCGTCGAAGGGATGAATGAAAGCGAGCTGGCGATCGTGCGCCACCAGCAGGGCGTGCTCGTAGGCCTGGTCGAAATCATCCCCGTGCAATACCACCTCGCCACCGAAATCGATCACCGCCTGAACTTTAATCTGCGGCGTGGTCAGAGGCATGACGATGGTTGCCGGAATACCGCGGCGGCTGGCGGCGAGCGCCACGCCCTGGGCGTGATTGCCTGCCGACGCACAGATCACACCGCGATTTGCCGCGGTTTCCGACAGGTGCGCGATCTTGTTGTAGGCGCCACGGATCTTGAAGGAGAACACTGGTTGCAGGTCTTCACGCTTGAACAGCACTTCATTGCCCAGGCGGCGGCTGAGTCGCGGCGCCTGTTCGAGCGGCGTTTCGATGGCGACGTCGTACACGCGTGCCTTCAGAATGCGTTCCAGATACTCGTTCGGAACACTGCGACTCACTGACATTCGATGGGATTCCTGTGCGGATGCGCTTCGGGCGGTACGGTAGCAGGAAAGCTGTAATAATGCCGATCACCCCGGTCACCGACGATTCGCTGTTCATGCCGTTTCCCGATCAGGACCCAACCACCATTGCGAGCGCTACAGGCGCTGCCCCCGTAGTGACCCGCCGCGATTTTCTGGCGGCCAGCGTAACTGCCACCGGTCTGGCCGCTGCCGCGACATCCGGTGCGGCGCTGGCGCAACCGGCGGAAATTCCCTTGTCGGCACGCGAACTGTGGCAGTGGGTGCGTGTGCAGCCAGTCGCAGATTCACGCCAGATCTGGCTCGACGCGGCGAGCGCCACGCCGACGCTGCGCGTCGCCATGGCAGAGGAATACCGGTCACGCGAAATACAGAGCGGTAATCTGGCCGCGACCACCGGCTCGGACTATTGGGCGACAGAAAGCCAGCGGCTCGCGGCTCGCTTCGCAACCTTCGCTGGCTGCAGCGAGGACGAGATCGTATTTACCCGTGGCACGGGCGAGGCCTTGTCCATGGTTGCAGCGGGACTGGATCTGGCCAGCGGGGATGAAGTGGTTACGACCACGCAGGAGCACCCGGCGGCGCTGAGCCCATGGCTGTTTCAGGCACGGCGACGTGGCATTGTCGTCAAGCAGGTCGACATCCCGTCGCTGCTGACTGAGCCCGAGCAGGTGCTGACGGCAATCTCCGCTGCCTGTACCCCGCGTACCCGCGTGCTGGCATTCAGCCATGTTCAATATGGCGACGGTTCGGTGCTGCCGGTCCGCGAACTGTGCCAGTTCGCACGCGAACGCAACATCGCTACCGTCGTCGACGGCGCGCAGGCTTTCGGCATGCTCGAGTACGCGTTGCGGGATCTCGGCTGCGACTACTACGCCACAAGCTTTCACAAATGGCTGGCTGGCTGCCACGGCACCGGGATGCTGTACGTGCGGCGGGAAGCGCTCGACCGGCTCTGGCCAACCGAACCTCGCGGCATCGACGCATCGCCACCCATATTCGTTCCGGCCGAATCGGTCGGCCAGGCAACCACGCCGTCCGCCCTGCACAAGCTCGGTAATGTCGTCCCCTCGCTCTGGCCGGCATTGCGCGGCGCGGAAACGGCGCTGAATTTTCAGGAGCAGATCCACCGCGGCCGCATCGAAGCGCGAATCCGCGAGTTGGCGATCTACGCACGCATGCGGCTGCAGAGAATCAACGGCGTCGAGCTGCAGACCTCGGCACGACCCGGGCTGTGGGCGGGAATACTCACCTTTCGCGTACCCGGCCGCCGCGCAGCGGACATCGCCAGCACGCTCGCCCTGGCGAACGGCGTACATCTGCGCAGCGTGAAATGGCCAAAGACCGACGAAGGCGCGTTGCGCGCTTCGCTGCATATCTTCAGCTCGTCCGACGACATCGAAAAATTCGGCCAGGCGTTGCAGCAACTGGTGAAGTAGCCGGCAGCAGCCTCGCGACCAGATCGATATTCCAGTCCGTCCCGCTACAGTCACCGTTCAAGCCACTTCCCTATGGATCGTTCCTACCTGCTACTCATTGGCGCGCTCAGCGGACTGGTGAGTGTATTGACCCACGCGGTGCTGGGCTCTCTGATCGACATGCTGCGACCCAAAGGCGCAAGCAATACCTCGCTCACCGCGAACGTCGATGTGCCTGAGATCGTGTTGCACATCGTGGCCGGAATTGGATTGGCGCTACTGTTCTGGCTGAGCTGGGGACTGGCAGCAGTGGTGTCGGTGCAGTGGTGGGTGCGCGGCCTGAGTTTCGGAGCGCTGTGCTGGATGACTTTGGGTCTGCCCACAGTAATCAGCGTGGCCCGTTCACGCCGCATCACATTCGGACCCGCCGCCGTGGTCGCCACGCAATGGGCATCGACCTGCATTGTTGCCGGACTCGCCTGTGCGTGGACCTGGGCAAGGATGGGGTGAGAGGGGAGGCAAGAGAGTCGGGCCAGCTGGCTGGTGGCCAGAACGGGAAACCGGCGCGTAGCCGCTGCAGTTGTAAGTAACGACATCGGACGGCGACAGGCGACTGGCTACAGCCAGAAGCGGACGCGGACTCCGCGCCTCTTACTGTCGCCCGTAGCCTGTGGACTGTAGCCGTTGAATCTGAAAATCGGACGGCTACTGGCTGCGGGCAGAAACGCCTGTAGGCTCGCCGTCCCTCACTCAGCGATCCAGAAACTCTCTCGCCACTGCGGCGAAGCGCTGCGGGGCGGCGCTGATAAAGCCCTGGCCGTAGTCCGGCAGGTCGAGCAGCGAGCCGTTCGGCAAAGCAGCCCGGGTGCGCTGTGCATGTTCCCAGAATTCATCTTTCAGGCGCATCACCAGCGTCTGCTGCTTGAGCAGCGGCAAGCGTTCGGCAACCGGGAAATCCAGCGCCGCGGCGACGGCCCTGCCGCCATTTACTCCACTGCGCAGGCGGTCGCCGAAATCCTCGGCAAGCGCTGCAACCGGAACTCCGGGACCGCGTTGTTCGAGGATGCGACGCCACTCATCGGCCACATCGCTGCCATCCTCGCGCATGCCCGCCACCATGGGTTGGGCCATCAGCGCGGCGCGATCCTGCGCCGACCACGCCGGCACGCCCCACAGCATCACCCGTCGAACCTGTTGCAGCCGGGCGATGCCAAGTTCGACACCCACCAGCGCGCCCAGTTGATAGCCAAACACGTCAACGCTGCGCAAGCGCAGCGAGTCGACGAAATCTCCGACCGCGCCGGCGAGATCGCCTACCGAAAATTTCGCGGACGCCGCATCCGAACTGCCGTGTCCCGGCAGGTCCAGCGCGTAGACACTACGGTCAGTACCGAGCTCGCGCAGTATCGGCGCAAACAACCGGCCGGAACCGCCGCCGTGATGCAGGCAGATCACCGGGGTACGCTCATCGAAACCGCCGCCGCTCGGATAGGCTGTCCAGGCATGAATCTGTCCGTAACGACCTTCGGTATAAGAACGGCGCAGCTGGACGACGGCTGGCTGGGTCAGCGGCAGGCGATTACGGAGCTTCGACTGGATCATTCAAGTCCCCCTCGGGATCGGTAGTGCTGCATTGGCCGCTCGTCGCTGACGATGCGGAAACGCGATGCTGAAATGTCGCTGCGTGCGACGACCAACAGGCGTGCGACAAATAGTACGTCCCGTCCGGCGCAAAGAAATGGATGCAGGTCTCAGCTTGAAACTGCGCTGTAACATCCACGACGTACTGCGGGCAAGCATATGACAGAGGCTTGGTTACACTAGGGAAAGAGCGCGCCCCACCTTAAACGAGGTTCCAGATGAATATCACAGTTCTGGCAGAAGCCTTTTGCGGCGGACGCCAGCAACGGCGCAATCGCGACACCGAGCACAATCCTGCCGGCAGCGCACAGTACGCGCATCGCTGCGCAGCCTCGGATGAAAAAGAATTTAGGCGTTCGCATAAGGGAAAACCGCAGCCGTGGCTGCTGCTGGCGACATGGTTGGCGGCGTTCTTGTCGCCGTTACTCACTATTGGCGTCGCAAGCGCTGCGGAACCCTACAGCGCCGCAGCGATGTGGCATCTGAAGCGACTGGCCGATCCGGCGATTTCACCCGACGGACGCCTGGCAGTGGTGGCCGTGACCACCTACGACATGCAGAAGAACCAGGGCGACAGCGATTTGTGGCTGATCCCGACGAAGTCGGGCAAGCCGCGCCAGCTCACCAGCGCGCCCTCGAGCGATTCCTCGCCGGCATGGAGCCCGGACGGCGAGCTGATCGCGTTCGTCTCCAAGCGGGGCGAGGACCAAGAGCCGCAGATTTATGTCATTCCCGTCAACGGCGGCGAAGCACGACGCGTCACCAATGTGCCTACCGGAGCGACCGCGCCGAAATGGTTTCCCGATTCGCGACGCATCGCATTTCTCTCGCAGGTCTGGACGGATCTGCAGACCTGGCCGCAGATGGAACAGCGCAAGAAGGAGCGCGACGAGACGAAAATGACCGCCCGCGTCTGGGACAAGGCGCCGTTCTCGTACTGGGACCGGTTCCTGGACGACCGGCGCACGCATGTGTATTCGGTCGGCATCGAAGGCGGCGAGCCGAAAGCCATCACCGTGGCATCGGGCCATGCGCTGGAAGCCGCCGAGCCGGACCAGGGCTCTTATGACATCTCTCCCGACGGCACCGAGATTGCCTTCGCCTCGGACCTCGACACGCAGGGTAACGATCCCAACTTCGACATCTTCGTGATGCCGGTCGACGGCGGCGAGGCGCGCGACATCACCGCCGACAGTCCCGCCAACGATCTCAATCCGCTATACAGCCCCGACGGCCGCCTGCTCGCGTATCGCAAACAGGCCATCAAGGGTTTCTACGCCGATCGGGCGCGACTGATGCTGTACGACCGCCGCAATAGCACCACCCGCAATCTCACCGAGAACTGGGATCGTTCCGCCGACGCTCTGGTGTGGGCGCCGGATTCGCATGCGCTGTTCGGGGCGATCGACGATGCCGGGGTCCGTCGCGTCTATCGATTCGAGACGAGCGGCGATACGCCGAAGGCGATCACCACGGAGCATAGCTTCAGCTCGCTTGCGGTCGCCGGCAGCGGCCCCGTCATCATCGGGCTGCGAGAGAGTTTCGCGGAGCCGCCGACACTGGTCAGCATCATTGCGCGCAACGGCACCGCAACCAAGCTGTCGGAATTCAACGATGCCGCGCTCGCCGCCCTGACGCCCGGTAAATTCGAAAGCGTCACCTATCCTGGCGCGAATGGCGAAGCGGTGCAGATGTGGGTGGTGTATCCGCCGAACTTCACGCCGGATCGCAAATGGCCGTTGCACCTGCTGCTTCACGGTGGACCTCACAACGGCGTGACCGATGCATACCAATGGCGTTGGAACGCACAGATCTTCGCGAACTGGGGCTACGTCACTGCGTGGCACAACTTCCATGGCTCCAGCGGCTTCGGCCAGGCCTGGGCCGACTCGATCACCCGGGAATGGGCCGAGTTGCCGTATCAGGACACTCTCAAGGCGGCGGAATGGTTTGCGTCGAAACCCTGGATCGACCCGCAGCGCATGGCGGCCGGCGGCGGCAGCTACGGCGGATATCTAGCCGCGGTGCTGCTCGGCAGGCCGCATCCTTTCAAGACATTGATCGCGCACGCGGGCGTCTACGACCTGTATTCACAGGTCGCGACCGACGATGGCGCGAACCGGCAGCGTTACGGGGAGTACTGGCAGGACTTCGAGCGTACCAATCGCAACTCGCCGCATATGAACGCGGCGAACTTCAACACCCCCACTCTCATCATTCACGGCCAGCTCGACCGGCGCGTGCCGGTGAACAATAGCTTCGAGCTGTTCAACACACTGCAGAACCGCGGCGTGCCCAGCAAGCTCGTGTATTTCCCGGACGAGAATCACTGGATCCTCAAACCGCAGAATTCTTTGTTCTGGTACGAGACCAACCGCCAATGGTTGACGCAGTACGTCAAACCCGGGCCGGGCGAGACGGCACCGGCAAACGCCAGCGGACACCAGCCGCAATAAGTGTCCGCGCAGAGAAGAATTGGCGAATGAAAGTAACAGGCGCATAAAGGAAGCGAACTCGGAGCATCTGCAACCCTGATGCGCGGCGCCAGTACCGGTTCGGTTGCGGCACCATTCCTTTGCGTGTGTCACGGACAGTGCGCTGGACAACAAGAGGGGAACGCTATGAATCGACGCGACCTGATCAGATTGGGTTCCGCGCTGGCGGCAGGTGCGATGGTGGGTGCAGACGGTCTGGCTAAGTCGAACGCCGCTGAAGCGAGCCCGGCCGAATCAGGCACCGCAAAGCCGGGATCGAAATCGTTGCGCGTGTTGATTCTCGGCGGCACCGGTTTCATCGGCCCGCATTTCGTCGAGGTGTTACGGGGTGCCGGCCACACGCTCACCTTGTTCAACCGCGGCAAGCGCAATCCCGGATTGTTCTCCGAGCTGGAAACGCTGACCGGCGATCGCAACGGACAGATCGACGCGCTGCGTAATCGCAGCTGGGATGTCGTGATCGATGACTCCGGCTACATCCCCCGCCAGGTGAAGCTTACGGCGGAGTTGCTGAAGGATCGTGTCCAGCACTACATTTTTGTTTCGAGCATTTCCGCCTATGCGGACCTCGCCACACCCGGCATCGATGAGGACTACAAACTCGCCGTCCTGCCGGACCCCAGCGTCGAGAAAGTAGACGACGCCACTTACGGCGGCCTGAAAGCGCTGTGCGAACAGACCGTCGAACAGACGTACGGCAACCGCTGCACCGTAGTCCGGCCAACGTACATCGTCGGTCCCGGCGACACGAGCGATCGTTTCACCTATTGGCCGGTACGTGCGGCGCGCGGCGGTGAAATGCTTGCGCCAGGCAGTGCCCACGATCCAATCCAGATTATCGACGCGCGCGATTTCGCCGATTTCATGCGCTTGTGCGTGGAGCAGCGAATTTCCGGCCGCTACAACCTTTGCAGTCCACCCCGAGCGGTAACGATGGGCGGCGTGCTGGACACAGCCAAACGGCTGACGAAAGCCGATACCCGAGTCGTGTGGGCCAGCCCGCAGTTCGTACTGCAGGAAAAGCTGCTCGACAGCGGCGAGATCCCGATCTGGTCGCCGACCACCGGAGAATCCGCCGGGGCCTCGCTGGTCAGTTCCACGCGCGCCGTAGCGAAGGGATTGCGATTCCGCTCGCTGGAAACGACGATCCGCGACACGCTGGCATGGCAGAACGCACGACCGGCGGAGCAGCAACAGAAGATGCGCGCTGGCCTGACCGCACAACGCGAAGCCGAGCTACTGAAGAAATTTGCGGCGACGAAGGCGTAGCGAGGCAGACGGAGAGCAGATAACTCTCGCAGAGCACGCCAAGCTCACTGAGGGGATTTTTGTCAGCAGATATCTGCTCTGCGAATGACTTGAGCTGCTCGCACAGCTTTTTAACAATAACGCCCTCACACTGACCAGGCACACTCACTCGGCCTGATGCATAACCGGGCCTGTCGCATAAAGGATGGACTAGCGCGCCACACAGGGCGACGATAGACGCAGGCGACACGGTGCTCGCCGCAGGAGGCGACATGCGATTCCCGTCCAGACATCGGTGGTGTGCGATCGGCGGTGCACTGCTGCTAAGCACAGCCATGCTGGGCCTCGGCGCGTGTGATCGTATTGCGGACAAAGGTGCCGACAACAAGCCATCCGCCACTGCGCAGAGCGATGCCGCATCCGAAGCGGGAAACAATGCCGGCAACGTTGCCAATTCCGCAGATGAACTGAACTGGGCGCGCGCCGCTCTGCAGCGCAATCCGACACTCGAACTCGTCGCCACCGACACCCAGACCGGCGTATTCACCGTGCGCATCAAGAGCACTGGCGAAACCCGCATCGTCAAGCTCTCCGAGCTGGCTGCCGGTCCTGCGGAGTTGATGGCGGCCGCATCGTCAGAGACACCTGCGTACGAGACAGCGACACCGGCGGTGACATCCGCAGCAGCCATCACGCCCGCAACAGAAGTTCCGCAAGTTGCCCCGCCCGCAGCGACGGCAGCAACCGCAACGCCCACCGCGAACACGAAGGGTTACACCATCGAACGCAGCGCTGGTCAGACCCGGATCAGCGGGCCCGGCGTGAGCATCGTGTCTACCGGAGTTACGGCCACGACCGACCAGAACACTGGACAGCGCGAGGTGGACCCGACGATCTGCGAAGGACATCGCATGCTGCACTTCGACAGTCGCAGTATCTACGTCAATGGAGATGCCATCGTGGCGCGTGGCGGTTGCGAGCTCTACATCACCAACAGCCACATCGTCGCTGCCGGCACCGGTCTCGTCGTCCACGATGCCGTCGTCCATATTTCCAACAGCACCATTGCAGGCAACACTGCCTCCTTCGATGCTGACGATGAGGCCAAGCTGTACCTGCGCGGATCGACCTTTCAGGGGTTGCCGCGTCGAGGTGAAAAGACCGTGGTGCAAGACCAGGGTGGCAATCGATGGCGCTAGCTCGCGGCTAGCGCTTTGCCGATCGGTCGAGCGGAGCCAACGGCCGGCCGAAGCCCCTATCCACATGACAATGGACGGCGCAATCACATCGGCTTCGGTACGACAAGCAGGCGCGCGCGAAGCTGAAGGCGCTCAGCGAGAAGTTGATCAGCGCGTAGCGGCAACTTGCCGCGCGCCGTGGCTCACTCGCTAATCCTCCAACGGCCCGAACGGCTTGCCTTCCCCTAAATCGAAGATCTCGACATTCTTGGCGCTGCGGAACAGGCGCTTGCCCAGGTCCGGGAAATCCGCAACCTCCACGTCGCGATTCTCACCGCCCATCAAGTAAACCAGCTCCGTCTCGTAGGGATTGCGCAGATGGTGGGCGACCGACGGCGTTGGAAAGGCCATGAAGTCGCCCTGCCCGACTTCGTATTCCGCGCCATCGATGCGCGCGACACCGCGACCGGCGAGGATGTAGATCCACTCTTCTTCCGTCCAGTGCGAGTGATATACGAACGACTCTTTGCCCGGCGGGATGCGCGCGAGATTGACGCCGGTGCGCTTCAGGCCGGTGGCCTTCGCCATCTGGTAACCGGTGATCTCGGAGCGTTCATTCCAGGGATGCGAGAAAGTCTGCGATCGCGCCTCAATGTCGGCGGCTCGCAGCAGGTAGAGATTGGGCCGGTCGGTCATGGGAAAGTGAAAAGCCGTGATGGATGATGGGCCGGAGCTTGCACGCGGACGGCGGCATCGGCAACCTTGCCGCGCATGAACAAATGGCGGGCAGCAATATTGATCGTGGTCGCAGCGCTTGCCGCATGGCTGGTACTGCGCAGTTGCCTGCCTGAGAAGCCTGCGACAGTTACCGCAGCGAAACCGGTTCGCGAAGAATTTCACGCCTCGAAGCCGTTGCGAGTCGTCGTACTGAGCCCAACACACGCGGCGGATCAAGCCGCCACGACGACCGACACCAAAGAGCGGACCAACGAGTGGCTGGAGCGCGAGCTGCGTTACCTGCTGATTCGCGGACGCATGCGCGTTGCCCCTATGGGTACCCGTTCCGACGCTGACGCGGGCGTTCATTCGAACACTCACGCTAACAGTCAGGGGAACCTGCCGTCGGGCACTCAACCGGCTGCCCCCTTCACGTTGCAGATTGAGTTGCCGGCCGATGGCCAGTCCACCGCCAAGGCAACGCTACTGGCGCCGGATGCAACAGTCAGTCGTGAGACCGCGATCGCGGTGAACTCGAAGGATCGCCTGGCGCTGGTCCAATCCATCGCCAGGCAGTTGCCCGAGTTTCTCGGCGCCGTGCAGTCCACAGCAGATTGGGGCTCTTATATCGGCGTCGACGATCCCGTTCTATATGAGAACTTCATTCGCAGCGCCAGCGAACTGCTCGGATCGCACGGCCAGGGATTCACCCAACCCGCCGCTGCAGACCGGTCGCGAGCCGTGCAACGACTGGAATCCCTCGCCCGCAAGTTGCCGCAATCCGCGCGAGTCTGGTCATTGCTGAGCCTTGGGTATCTGAGCCTGGGCGGTCAGGACCAAGCTTCGCTGGCACACATAGCGGAGTCGAGAGCCGAACGTGCATTGGAGCTCGATCCCGCACAAGCCGATGCTCGCAGTGCACTGGGACTGGTACGTCTGCGGCGTGGCGAGTGGGCGGCTGCCATGGAGTATTTCAATGCCGCGCTGGCGCTGGATGCCAACGCGGTTTCGGCGCTCGAAGGGTCCGCGTGCCTGCTCATTGATGTCGGTCATGCACACGCGGCACTTCCGATTGCGCAACGCGCGGTGGCATTGCAGCCGGCCAATGCCGGTGCCAGTGCGTGCCTCGTTTATGCGCAGTTAGCTACGGATACCGCAGTAGACAAGATAGAGACGAGCCAACTGTCCTCTACGCGAATCAAGGCGCTCGCCACAGTATTGTCGGGAGATCCGGCGTCGGCCCAACGCGAGATCCAGGAGGCGAAAGACGATCGGGCAAACACCTGGATGGAGCCGCTGCTGCTAGCGGCAAGCGACAGGCATCGTCGATCCGAAGCGATGCGCGCTATCACGCTTGCTGCCAGCAGCGGCGCCATCGATGCCTCGACCGAAATCCTCAGCGGCGCCGCCTTGCGGCAAGCCGATTTTGTTTTCAATCGCATGCTGCGGCTGGGCAAACAGAACCAGCCGGTCCCGTTACGCATTCTCTGGTTGCCGCATGCTGCATTCCTGCGCACCAACCGCAGCTTCGAGGACATCGTCAGCGCGGCTGGGTTGCTACCGTTCTGGCAGGACCATGGCACTCCCGATGTTTGCGCGAAAGAGCCTCAGGTTTATGGCTGCAAATTAGGCAAGGGACCGTAGTTACCGACTGGAGTTCAGTACCCGCCATGCGGAATGCTCCTTTGCATGGCGGTATCCGGCGCAACCTTGCGCCTATAATGGCCACCCCGCTGGCTACACCGATCCTTCGAATCCCGCCCTAGGGCCGCAGATTCCGAGGCGCGGCGACACTGCTGTTCAATTACGGACCTGGAGGCGCGATGGGAGCTGTCAACGCTGTGACCGATCTTGCTGTCGAAGGCGAAATCGGCGTGCTTGCACTGAACTCCCCGCCCGTGAATGCGTTGTCGCATCAATTGCGCAGCGGGATCGTCGCAGCCATGCAGCAAGCGGCCGCCAATGCCGCGATCAAGGCCATCGTGCTGATCTGCGAGGGCAAAACGTTCATCGCCGGCGCCGACATCACCGAATTCGGCAAACCCATGCAAGCGCCCAGCCTGCTGGATGTCGAAGACGCGATCGAAAATTCGTCCAAGCCAGTCATTGCGGCATTGCACGGCACGGCGCTTGGCGGCGGACTGGAAGTTGCGCTGAGCTGCCACTATCGCGTCGCCGTCCCATCCGCGAAATGCGGCCTGCCCGAAGTCAATCTGGGACTGATCCCGGGCGCCGGCGGCACGCAGCGCCTGCCTCGCATAGTCGGTCCCGAGCAGGCACTGGAAATGACGACGTCGGGCAGACATGTGGACGCGAAGACCCTGCACGCGGCCGGACTGATCGATGAGCTGGTAGCGGAAGGCGACTTGCGCAACGGCGCGCTGGCCTTCGGGAAACGGATCGTCGCGGAACAGCGTCCATTGAAGAAGGTTCGCGACCTGAACGACAAGGTCGTCGCTGCGCGCGGCAAACCGAAAATCTTCGCCGACTTCCGCAAAGCCAATGCCCGCAAATTCCGTGGCTTCCTCGCGCCCGAATACAACATCCGCGCCATCGAGGCCGCCGTCAACCTGCCCTTCGAGGAAGGACTGGCCCTGGAACGCAAGATGTTCGTGGAGCTGATGGCCGGAACGCAGTCCGCGGCGCAGCGCTACGTGTTCTTCGCCGAGCGCCAGGTGTGGAAGATCCCCGATGTGCCCGCCGATATATACGAAGACACGTCGTCGCCTCCCATCGGCAGGGTCGGCATCGTCGGCGCCGGCACCATGGGCGGGGGCATCGCGATGAACTTCGCCAATGCCGGCATTCCCGTCACCATCGTGGAGACGCGGCAGGACGCACTGGATCGCGGCCTGGGAGTGATCCGCAAGAATTACGAGCGCAGCACCAAGAGCGGCCGCCTGACGCTGGCCGATGTCGACCGGCGCATGCAATTGCTGACCGGCACGCTGAACCTCGAAGCACTCGCCGACTGCGACCTGGTCATCGAAGCCATTTTCGAAAACCTGGATGTGAAGCAGGAGGTGTTTGCCAAGCTCGACCGGATCGTGAAGCCGGGCGCCCTTCTCGCCAGCAACACTTCGGCGCTGGACCTCAATGAGATCGCCACTGCGGTCAAACGCCCCGAGGCCGTCATCGGGTTGCACTTCTTCTCGCCGGCCAATGTCATGCGCCTGATTGAAGTCGTGCGTGGCGCGAAGACCTCGAAAGCGGCGATTGCAACCGCCATGCAACTAGCGAAGAAAATCGGCAAGATCGCCGTGCTGGTGGGCGTCTGCCCCGGCTTCGTCGGCAATCGCATTTTGTACGCGCGTGCGCGACAGGCCAATGCAATGCTGATGGAAGGAGCAATGCCGTGGGACATCGATAAGGTGTTGTACGACTTCGGCTTGCCCATGGGGCCGTTCGCGATGTCGGATCTCGCCGGGCTGGACCTGGGCTGGATCAAGGAGAAGTCGAAGGGTGCGACGATCCGCGAGGTGTTGTGCGAACAGGATCGCCGTGGACAGAAGACCGGCGCCGGCTTCTACGACTACGACGAACAGCGCAACGCCCGCCCCTCGCCCGTGACCGAAAAAATCATCAGGGAATTCGCTGCAAAATCCGGCAATACGCCACGCGAGATCTCCGCACAGGAGATTCTGGAGCGCTGTACCTATGTCATGATCAACGAAGGCGCGAAGATCCTCGAGGAGAGGATTGCAATCCGCCCCTCGGACATCGATATCGTCTGGGTCAACGGCTACGGCTGGCCGGTCTATCGCGGCGGCCCGATGTTCTACGGCGACACGGTGGGGCTCGACAACGTGGTGGCGAAGCTGCAGCAGTACGGACCGAGGCTCGGCGCCGACTTCAGCATCTCGCCGCTGCTCGAAAAGCTGGCTGCCGAAGGCAAGCGCTTCCAGGATTTGAAGTAGGGGTCTGCGTCCATGCGCCGCTGCCATCTGCTCGCCGACCGCCGACTATCAACCGTCAACTCTTTGCAGGTGTTCCATGCGTGAAGCTGTCATCGTCTCTACCGCCCGCACGCCGATCGGCAAAGCCTATCGCGGCGCATTCAACAACACGCAGGGGCAGGAGCTGGCTGCGCATGCAATTGCCAATGCGGTGCAGCGTGCCGGCATCGATCCTGCTGAGATCGAAGACGTAGTGTTCGGCTGCGCCCTGCAGCAAGGTTCCACTGGTGGCAACACGGCACGCCAGTCGCTGTTGCGTGCCGGCCTGCCGCAGACAGTGCCCGGCATGACAATTGATCGCCAATGCTCCTCCGGATTGATGGCCATCGCTACGGCCGCCAAGCAGATCGTTATCGACGGCATGCAGATCGCCATCGGCGGTGGTGTCGAGTCGATTTCGCTGGTGCAGAACGACAAGATGAACCGCTACCGCGCCGCGGATCCATGGCTGGTCAAGAACATTCCGCAGATCTACATGACGATGATCGAGACCGCGGAAATCGTTGCCGAGCGATATGGCGTGAGCCGCGAAGCGCAGGATGCGTATGCACTGCAATCGCAGCAGCGCACAGCGAAGGCGCAGGCCGAAGGCCGCTTCGATGCGGAGATCGCGCCCACCACCACGATCATGACCATTACGGACAAGGAAACCGGCGCGACCTCGGAAAAGGAGATCACCCTCAAGCTCGATGAAGGCAACCGTGCCAAGACGACGCTGGAGGACCTGCAGAAACTGCAGCCGGTGTTCAAGGGTGGCCAACGAATCAAGGAAGGCCATTTCATCACCGCCGGCAATGCTTCGCAGCTTTCCGACGGCGCAAGCGCCCTGGTGCTGATGGAAGCACAGGAAGCATCGAAGCGCGGGCTCAAGCCACTGGGCGCTTATCGCGGCATGACGGTCGCCGGCTGCGGTCCCGAGGAGATGGGCATCGGCCCGGTCTTCGCAGTGCCCAAGCTGCTCAAGGTGCACGGCCTGAAGATGGAGGACATCGGCATCTGGGAATTGAACGAAGCCTTCGCCAGCCAGGCGCTGTACTGTCGCGACAAGCTCGGCATTCCGAACGACAAGCTGAACGTTTCCGGTGGCGCCATCTCCATCGGTCACCCCTACGGCATGTCCGGAGCGCGCATGACGGGACACATCCTCATCGAAGGCAAGCGTCGCGGTGCGAAGTACGGCGTCGTAACCATGTGCATCGGCGGCGGCATGGGAGCAGCCGGGCTGTTCGAGATTTTCTGATCTTCACTCAGGCTTAAGAAAGGCCGGATAAAGGAAGGGCGAGCTGGTCTCGCCTTTCTTTTTGATCTGTTGCAGCATCGGATCGATTGTTGCTGCGCTCCGCGACTTATCCCCGCCGGCCACTGACTTCTGCGGCCGCATCCGGCGGTAACCGCAAGAAGAACACCAGCGACAACAACGACATCACACCGATCACGACAAAGGCGGGCCCGACACTGGCCGCCGTCAGTTCCGCCGCACCGCTGATACGCAGTGTCATCTGCAACGTGAAGGCAGCAAGACCTACGCCGATTGCCTGGGATAGCTGTTGCCCCATGCTGGAGAGACTGCTGGCGCGACTCATGCGCTCCTGCGGCACATCCGCGAATGCCAGTGTTTGCAGGCTGGTGAATTGCAGCGAGCGAAAGAAGCCGCCGGTAAACAGCACCAGGATGACCAGCACGTGCGCAGTCGTGGCCGTGAACAGCGCATAGGCCATGAGAATGGCGGAGGTGATGACGGTGTTGACTACCAGGACGCGGCGGAATCCGAAGTGACGGATGATCGGCGGCGCGGTCGTCTTCATGAACAACGCGCCGGCAGCGCTGGCGAAGGTCATGGCACCCGCTTCGAATGCGGTGAGACCGAACCCCACCTGTAACAGCAAGGCCAATAGAAACGGACTCGCGCCGATCACCAAGCGTGCAAACGCACCGCCAGCGAGTGCCGCCGTAAAAGTCGGAATGCGGAACAACGTCAGGTCGACCGCGGCATGCGGCGTTCGCTTTGCGTGGCGGACGTAAAACGCAAGACACAACGAACCCATGGCTGCCAGCGCGAGAATCCATGTCGCAGACAACGTGCCACGCCCGACGTTCTCCAACGCAAACACCAGGCAGGCAAGACCGATTCCGGTAAGCACGAACCCGTACACATCCAGTCGCGTGCGCAACTCCTCGCGGATGTTCGGTACGAATCGCGTCACCAGGATCACACCGATCAGGCCGATCGGAATATTAATGAAGAAGATCCAGCGCCAGGAACTGAACGTCACGATGGCGCCACCCACCAGCGGCCCGATCACTGGCCCCAGCAACGCGGGCATCGTCAGCACCGCCATGGCGCGCACCAGATGGGACTTCGGCACGGTTTTGAGCAGCACCAGCCTGCCGACCGGGCTCATCATCGCGCCGGCAAAACCCTGCAGTACGCGCGCCGCGATCAATTGCGGGAGGTTCTGCGAAATCCCACACAGCAGCGAAGCGGATGCAAACAGGATGATTGCAAATACAAACACCGACCGCGCACCGAAGCGATCCGCGGCCCAGCTGCTGATCGGCAGGAAGACGGCGGTACTCAGCAGGTAAGCGCTGATTGCAAGGTTCAGTCGCAGCGGCGCCTCATGCAACGCCAGCGCCATGCTCGGCAAGGCATTGGCGATCACCGTGGCATCCAGCGTCTGCATGAACAATGCGCAGCCGATGATGATCGGTACCAGCCGACTGACACGATCGCCGGCAGATCCGTTCCCTGAGGAACCCTCGGAGCGATTTGCGGTCGATATAACGGCGAGGCGGGGGGATGACGGCAAATCGGTCAATCGACAGCTCCATGAGAGGTGCGCGGGCCGGCAGATGACAGCGGCGCTGCTCAGCCAGAATCGGGATCTGTCAGAGAGCTCTCAGGAACTGTCATCCCTCGAGGTCCACCTGCTGAATCGCAGCGCTGCGGCCGGCCGACGGGGACTGGCGCTGGATCCTACGGGGAATCCGCGCCAGCGAATCAATAACGATAACTCAATGAGTGGCCGTTCTCACGGTCAGTGAAGCAATGTCGATGTCCGAAGATCAAGTGGTTGCCACGGTGCCTCAGGCGCCGCAAGGCAGAGCGGCTGCCACACCGCGCTATGCACTCAAGAAGCAGGCAATCGTTGCCGCGGCCAGCGAAATTCTACTCCGTGACGGCGTCAAGGGGATGACGCTTGCGAAGGTGGCCGCCAGCGTCGGGCTGATCACCACCAGCGTCACCTACTACTTCAAGAAGAAGGAAGATCTCGCCGTCGCCTGTTTTCTGGAAGCGATCGAGCGTTTCGACGAACTGGTCGGCGAGGCACGGCTGGTCGCCGCTCCGCACGCCCGCGTGCTGCGATTGATCGACCTCTGGCTGGGGTTGTATCGGCGCATCGAGGCAGGCAAGGCGCCCCCCATCGCGGTATTCAACGACATCCGCGCGCTGGAAAAGCCGCAACGCGCGCTCGTGTTCGAGGCGTATACCCGATTCTTCGAACATGTCCGCCAACTCTTCGTTGCTCCTCAACTCTCGTTTCTGGACGAAGATAGCCAGATTGCGCGTGCCCATATCCTCACCGAACAATTGTTCTGGGCGAAGACCTGGCTGCCGCGTTACGACAGCGAGGACTACGATCGCGTGCGCGATCGGATGTTCGACATCCTGGAGCATGGGCTAGCAACGTCGGAGCGACCATGGCAACCGATCGTGCTGGACCTCGACGAAGTATTGCAGTCGCGCGCCGAGGAGCTGACCGCGGCTGAGACATTTCTGGTCGCCGCAACCCGGCTGATCAACGAGCGCGGTTATCGCGGCGCCTCCGTCGAAAAGATTTCGGCGCGACTCAACGTCACCAAAGGCTCCTTCTATCACCACAACGAAGCCAAGGACGATCTGGTGGTGGAATGCTTCAAGCGCAGCTTCGAAGCGATGCGGCGCATCCAGCGCGCGGCGGCCGAACAGCCAGGCGACCAGTGGTCGAAGCTCGCCACGGTTGCAGCGACGTTGGTTGCTTATCAACTCTCCGCCCATGGACCGCTGCTGCGTTCATCGGCACTCACCGCGCTGCCCGAGTCGATCCGGCACGAAATGCTGGAGAGTTCCAACCGCGTCTCCGACCGGTTCGCCGCTCTCATTGCGGATGGCGTCGCTTGCGGTTCGGTACGGGCTGTGGATCCCTTCATCGCCGCGCAGATGCTCACCGCGACGCTCAATGTGTCCGCCATGATCAGCCGCTGGTTTCCCGACGTCAGCCGCGACGACGCCATTGCGTTGCACGCCAAGCCCATGCTGCTAGGGATTTTTTCGGAGTGATGGTTCGGACCGAGACCGCCCGGAGCCATCAGGCGCGGATCACCACTCGCCGGTATTGGGCATCGACTTCCATGGCTCACGCGGGGGCAGCGCGGCGCCCTTCTGCAGCAACTCGATGGAGATCTTGTCGGGCGAACGCACGAACGCCATGTGTCCATCGCGCGGCGGGCGGTTGATGATCACACCGTGATCGATCAATCGCTGACAGGTGGCATAGATATCGTCGACCTGGTAGGCCAGATGGCCAAACGCACGCCCGATCCCATACGACTGGGGATCCCAGTTGTAGGTCAGCTCGACCTGCGCCGCGTGATTGCCCGGCGCCGCCAGAAAGATCAGCGTAAAGCGACCCTTCTCGTTATCGACCCGACGCAGCTCTTCGAGCCCGAGCGCGGTGCAATAGAACCGCAACGATGCTTCAAGATCGGTCACTCGGACCATGGTGTGGAGAAAGAGCATGGGAGGTCAACCGGTAATTGGGCCACGGGTAAGGTGGCCAGAAATTAGAAGAGAGGAACTGCGTGCGCCCGGCCACTTTACCGATAGCCGATTTACGAGGAGGAAGGCTAACTCGTAAATGGGCTACTTGTAAGCTGGACGGAAACTAAACAGTGGAACCGCTTGCGTCTGGCCACCTTGCCGATGGCTGATTTACCAGAGGGCGCAACTGGCAAATGGGCCAACGGTAAGGTGGCCAGAAATAAAAAGGAAGATTATCCGCGCTCTGGCCCGCTTACCCATGGCCCACTTACCCACTTGCCTCCTCAGAACATCTCCGACGCATCCGGGGGACGGATTTCGGTTTTGTTGCGCGAGGGGATGTGTTCGCCGGTAATCATTTCATCGTAGGACTGGCCGGGGCCGACCATCGGGTAGACGCCGGCGTCGGGGTCGATCATCACCTCCAGGAACGCAGGGCCCTGGAATTCGATGAACTCTCGTACCACGCGTGGCACGTCTTCGTTGCGCTCAAGACGCACGGCGTAGCGGAATCCATCGGCCTGCGCGGCCTTGATGAAGTCCTTCTTGTGCAGGGTCTTGTCGCTGGCCGACAGCCGGCCCTTGAAGAACAGCTTCTGCCACTGCTTGACCATGCCGTCGCCGCAGTTGTTCAGCACCACGACTTTCAGGGGTAGATCGTAAGTCGTTACCGTTTCCAGTTCGCCGATATTCATGCGGATGCTGGAATCGCCGTCGATGTCGATGACCAGGCGCTGCGGATTGGCGAACTGCGCGCCGATGGCGGCAGGCAGGCCGAAACCCATGGTGCCCATGCTGCCGGAGGTCAGCCACAGGCGCGGCTCGCGGAAATCGAAATACTGGGCAGCCCACATCTGATGCTGACCGACGCCGGTGGCGATGATCGCCTCGCCACCCGTGAGCTTGTTGATCTCCTCCAGGACATAGTAAGGCTGCACCAGCGCGCTCTTGCGGTCATAGTTCATCGCATACGTCTGCTTGAGCTGCGCGCAATGGGTAAGCCATGCCGACCAGTCGCGCCGGAAATTCGCTCGCCGGGCGTAGGTGCGCAGCAATTGCAGGGTTTCAGGCAGCAGGCCGACGTGATGCCAGTGCACTGGCTTGACCTTGTTGATTTCCGACACGTCGATGTCGATCTGGGCGATGCGCTTCGCGCGGGGTGCGAACTTCGCCGGATTGCCGGCCACCCTGTCGTCGAATCGTGCACCCAGTGCGAAGAGGAAGTCGCAATCTTCGACCGCGTAATTGGCGAACGCGGCGCCGTGCATGCCTAGCATGTGCATCGATCGGGGATGCATGGTGTCGAAGGCGCCTAAGCCCATCAGCGTCGTTACGACCGGAATCTGCAGGTCGTCAGCCAGCTCCCGCAGCGCCTGTGCGCCACCGCAGTGAATCACGCCGCCACCTGCATAGATGAGCGGACGTTGCGACTCGCCGAGCATGTCGAAGAATTCGGCACACTGCTGCTCCGAGACCGTGTTGCGCATCAGGCGATTCATGCGATGGCGAAAACCCGGCACCGGCAAACGCCCGGAGCTCTGGAACGCACCGCGCCAGTTCTGCACGTCCTTGGGTATGTCGATCACGACTGGGCCAGGTCGGCCGGTGCGCGCGATCTCGAATGCGGTACGCACGGTTGCTTCAAGTTTGGTCGCATCCGTGACGAGGAAAACATGCTTGGCGACCGAGCCCATGATGCTGGCCACCGGTGCTTCCTGAAATGCGTCGCTGCCGATGGCGGCGGTGGGCACCTGGCCGCAGATGACAACAATGGGAATCGAATCCGCCATGCAATCGCGCACCGGCGTCACCGTGTTGGTCGCGCCCGGACCCGACGTGACCACGCAAACGCCGACTTTCCCACTGGCGCGCGCGTAACCGGCAGCCATGAAACCCGCACCTTGTTCGTTAGCAGGCACGATCAGTGGAATTTGCGCGCGCCCAATGGCACCGCTTTCCTGGTTGTAAACGAAAATCGCGTCGTAAGTCGGCAGAATCGCGCCGCCGCTGTAGCCGAATATGACCTCAGTCCCTTCATCGGCAAGTACCTGCACGATGATGTCGGCACCCGACATCTGCTGTCCGGCGCGGGGATGCGTATTAGCGGTGCCGGCGGCTGGCGGGACCAGCGGACCGGCGGCTACGCGATTGTCTTTCACGGGCTGTTTCCATCCTTTTGGACTGGGGAATCGCAGCGGCCACGCGCCTGCGAGCACGCGGTCGAAGAGCGTAGCAGCAACCTTTGCTCAGCGTCTATTTGGCAAACCTTGCGGACAATGAGAGCGGACATGAAAGAGGCCGAGGCCACAGCGGTTACAGATCCATGAACCGCACCAACAGAATTCGCAAAGTGCTTGGCTTTCCCCGCTCTATCTGTAGCCTGTAGCCAGCACCCTGTAGCCCCGGCGTTGCCCGCTCCTTTATCCTCGCAGTCCACCGCAGCCATCGATCTCGCACAGATGCCCACCGTCGTGACCCCCGCGCAAGGCGCATGGAACAGCGTCGCCGCCAGAGGAAAATCAGGCATGACCTCGCACAAGCGTCACATCATTTCGATCCTGCTGCAGAATGAGGTCGGAGCGCTGACCCGTGTCGCGAGCCTGTTCTCCACGCGTGGCTACAACATCGAATCGCTGAACGTGGCGCCGACCGACGATCCGACCGTTTCGCGCCTCACCGTAGTCACCAGCGGCAGCGACGCCGTAGTGCAGCAGATCCTCAATCAATCCCTCAAACTGATCGACGTGGTCAACGTGGACGACCTGACTAGCGACCAGCACGTAGAACGCGAACTGCTGTTGATTAAGCTACGCGCAACGCACACCCAGCTCACGCAGTTGCGCGAAGCAGTGCAGAAGGCTGGCGCGAGAATACTGTCGGACGAGCTGGAGAGCTTTACGGTCGAGCTTACCGACAGCGAGGCGCAGATCAGCAGGTTCATCCTCGAAACAGGCCGCTTCGGCACCGTCCTCGAAGTCGTACGCAGCGGAGCTTTGGCCGTTTCTCGCGGGGCAACGACACTGACGGCCTGAGCCGGCGTCGTCCGCGCTACCGCCACTCGCGGCGCGGGAGTGTAAGTATTTTTCGCACTCCCGATCGCGACCCGAAGTCTCAGGGACCCGGAGCTAAGGAGTAGTTTCGCAGTTGCGGCAGTCGGGCAGCGCCGGCGGCGCTGCCCGACATCTGAAGGAGCAAGAGATGTACCGCCTGTACGACTACCTACCCTCCGGGAACGGCTACAAGGTTCGCCTGGTGCTGAAATGGCTGGGCATTCCCTACGAGCTGGTTGAAGTCGATATCAAATCCGGCGAGTCACGCACCCCGGAATTCCTGGCAAAAAATCCCAATGGCCGCATTCCGTTGCTGGAAGTGCCAGGCAAGGGCCATCTTCCCGAAAGCCACGCGATCATCGCATTCCTCGCCGAAGGCTCGGCGCTGGTCCCAGCCGACGCATTCGAGCGCGGCCGCATGTGGCAATGGATGTGCTTCGAGCAGTACCAACTGGAGCCGAGCATCGGCACGGTGCGCTTCTGGGTCAGCATGCTGCACAAGACTCGCGTGGATCTGGGCGAAAAGCTGATCGAGAAAAAGAAGATCGGCTACGCCGCGCTGGATGTATTGGAGTCGGGCCTGAACGGCCGTCAATACCTGTGCGACGACCGTTACTCGCTCGCCGACATCTCGCTGTTCGCGTACACCCACGTAGCTCACGAAGGCGGCTTCGATCTCGCGCCGTATCCAAATGTGCGCGCGTGGTGCGACCGTGTCGCCAGTCAGCCGAGTTGGGCGCCGATAACCGAAAGATAAGCATCAGCTGCCTGCGGCTGCATTGCCGCTCGCCGGCAACCGCTTCTAGAAGCTCTTCTTCGTACCGACCAGAAACTGCACGCTGTCGATGCTGTCGTCCCCATCCAGGGGCATGGCGATATCCACGTGGATGACGTTGCCGAATGCGGAACGGCTCGACCCAAGACGCAAACCGACGCCAACGTCCTTGAGCACTCCCTGAGAGACGCCACCTGCGGTTCCAGTACCCCAGGTGCGACCGGCGTCGAAGAACACGGCGCCACCGACATTGAAGAGGCGAAACAGGTAGTACTTCGTGTAGATGCGATGCTCGAGCGTGAGCAGCACACGCGAAGTGCCATCCTGGTAGCGCAGCGGATAGCCGCGCAGTCCGTTGTCTCCACCCAGCAGGATCTGCTGCTCCTGATCGAGATTCTTGCTGACGGTGCCGCTAAGCAAAGCGAAGAACAGCTGTCGCTGCGACAAACGCCAGTAGTACCGCGCATCGCCGCTCAACACCGCGTTGCGCAGGTCGCCGTTCTCGATACGAGTCGAGCCGATGGCATTGAGCATGAGGGTGTGATCGCGATTGGAATCGAGCTCCAGGCTGGTACCGGTATTGAGCGACAGCAGCATGGCATCGCGATCCGATCCAAAGTCCTCGGCGGCGTAACCCAGACGCAAGGTCGCAAACGTGCCGGAGTAATAATCCTCGGTGCGCTCGATCTGGTCCTGGTTGCGCCGTTCCTCGTAGGCGTCCTGCAGCAGGTCGAGCTGGACGAACGGATAGACCAGCTTGCGATTCTCCGGAAGAACCGCAGCGCTGAGGTCGCTCGGCGCGGGCGCGAACTCATCGTTCTCGTAAGCCGCACCCGCGCTCAGCCGGGTGATCCAGCGATGCGCCAGGCCGGTTGACCAGCCCCCTGCGAGCTCGAGATTGGTTTCGGAGTGACTGAATTTGTCGACGACTTTACCCAGGTCGTAGCGTGAATCGACCCGCTGCCAGTCCTTGACGGTGATGCCGGCCGCCCAGGGCGTAGCCAGCGAATAGAACGGGCGACCCAACTCGAACTGGCGCAGTTTGCCGTCGCTGTTGCTGGCATACGCAACGTCCAGGCGGTTCCATGTTCCCAGCAGGTGCGGATCGAGGTAGCTGAGCTTGGTCGAGGAGCGGTCGACGTCCTTGGAATAGGAAAGCCCGACTTCCTTGCCCAGGCCGAGCAAATTGGATTCTTCGAATTCGAACCCGGCTTCGTTCTCACCGCCCTTGCGGCTCAGGCTGATGCCGGGTTTGAGCGTCCACACATCGCGCGTACGTACCTCGAGATCGACCATGCCGTCGTGATATGCCGTCGGCACGATCTTGGCGTCGAACAAATACGTGTTCAGCCGCAGGATGCGCTCGCTTTCGCGCATCACGCGCGCCGAGTAGACATCGCCGGCCTTGAACAGTAGCTGCGAGAGAATCACCTGCGGTCGCGTCTCTATATGCAGCCGGTTGGCGAGACGGAAGAGACTGTTATTTTCCTGCGGCAGATCGGTGTCGAACACATCGCCATTCACGATGGTGATATTGCCGATCACGGTTGCGTTGGCTTCCAGTTCCGCCGCGGACGGGATTCCGGAAGTGAGCGCCATGTATTCCGCGGTCGTTATCGCCGACTTGCTGTCGCGGTTCGACTTATTGCGATCTGACCGGTCGCTATTCGAATGGGAGTCCGGCTCGAGCGTTGTCGCTCCCGCCGGTGGCGGTTGCATTTCGACGGCTGACGACGATGGACTCGCAGACGTCGCACTGGTTGACGGCGCAGCGCTGGGGTCGCTGGACTGGGTATCGGCTGACTGGGTATCTGCTGGAGGAGTTGCCGCAAGAGGCTCTGCGGAACTGCTTTCCGCGGGACGGGTTTCAGTCGGAGCCGCCTGCTGTGAATGACTGATGCTGGCTACCAGCAAACCCAGGATGAGCGCCGGCCACTGCAGCCGCTGTCGTGATCGCGTGGTTGCAAGGACGATGACCGTGCCGGACGAGCCTGGGAATTGCATCGGCAACCGCAACGCTGCCGGCCATGACGCGAAAATGATTGCCGGCCACCACGTCATCGAACGGCGCACAACCATCTTCACGTCAGGCTCAACCCCGGTATGTTGCGAGGCCAATAGCGCCTGCCTGGCGCTCAGCCCCTTGTAATAGTCCTCATGGCAACAACACCGTTGAACCTGTCGTTTGCCGGCTTTCCAGATCGCGATGGGCACGTGCGACATCCTGCAACGGATAGGTCTGCCCAACGTGCACAGCGATCACAGAACGCGCTACCAGTTCGAACAGTTCCTGCGCGGCGCGCCGCAATTCACTACGCTGGGCTATGTAATGGAACAGCGTGGGCCGGGTCAGGAACAACGAGCCACGCTTGCTGAGTTCCAGGGGTGCAATGGGCGGCACTGGGCCGGAGGCATTGCCGAAGGTCACCATCATGCCGCGGGGCCGCAATGAATCCAGCGATCCGGTAAAGGTATCCTTGCCCACCGAGTCGTAGACGACGTTCACACCGCGACCGCGAGTGATCGACTTCACTCCCGCAACCCAGTCTTCCTGCGCCAACAGCACATGATCGGCGCCTTGCTGCTTCACCAGATCGGCTTTCTGCTGCGAGCCGACCACCGCGATGACCTTGGCGCCCAAGTGTTTCGCCCATTGCACGGCGATCAGGCCGACTCCGCCCGCAGCCGCATGAATCAGCATCGTGTCGCTCTTGCGCAGACGATAGGTCTGACGCAGCAGCGCCTGCACGGTCAGGCCTTTGAGCATGATCGCCGCCGCCTGGCGATCGTCGATTGCGTCCGGCAACTTGACGATCCGATCCGCCGGAAGCACGCGCAGCTGCGAGTAGGCGCCGGAGGATGACGAGACGTACGCGATCCGGTCGCCAACGACGAAGTCCTTCACGCGCGAGCCTATCGCCTCCACCACCCCGGCCGCTTCACGACCGAGGATCCGGGGCAGCGGGTTCTGGTACAGGCCGGTGCGCTCGTAGACGTCGATGAAATTGAGGCCGATTGCGGTGTGACGTACCCGCACTTCGGTAGGACCGGGATCCGCGACCTCCACGGCGTCCCACTGCATGACCTCGGGGCCGCCGAAACTATGAATTCGAATCGCATGCGCCATGGCTGGCGGTCTCCGACATTGGATGTAGGAGAGCAGTCTACCAGCGGGGGTCCGGATCGGTGATCGGAGTCAGACGACAACGCAATCAAGCCGCGCGATGACGTCGTAGAGGGATTCGTCGAGAACCAGGGCGGCGCCCGGTAGCACCGCCCTGATCGCGAAATCAAACCTGTTGGCAGTGCGTAAGCCTGGCAGGTGGCCTGGCTGTGGCGCCAGCGCGCAGGTTACAGCGCCTGATCGTCCGCCTCACCGGTGCGGATGCGCAGCACGCGTTCCAGATCGGTGATGAAGATCTTACCGTCGCCGACCTTGCCGGTCTTGGCGGCACCGATGATGGCTTCCACCACCTGGTCGACCAGCGCGTCCTTGACGGCGACCTCGATGCGGGTCTTGGGAACGAAGTCCACGACGTACTCGGCGCCACGATACAGCTCCGTATGTCCGCGCTGCCGGCCGAAGCCTTTGACTTCGGTCACGGTCATGCCGGAAACACCGATTTCCGAAAGGGCGGCTCGCACGTCGTCGAGTTTGAAGGGTTTGATGATGGCGCTGATAAGTTTCATTTTCCCCGTGGCTCCTGTCGCGAAGTGCGGGACGGTCGGTTGGGTTGGTTCGCTCGTGCGGCGGTGAGTACGGCCAGTACCTTAGCATTACCGCAGCGAGGCTCTGCAATGCACGTTCTGTGCCGCGCCCGTTGCGGCGGCGGCACATGTCCGGATGACGGCCCACGGCCCCTCGCTTCAAAGTGGGCTGAGGAGCGGGTTCGCTACGCGCACTAGTTTAGCGCGCTCGCTCCCTGCCTTGCGCGTGTTTGGTGCGCGAAGCCAGGATAAATAAAGTTGCCGCTGCCGTATCAGTCCAGGCGCTTGTGGAATCGCAGGGTGACCAGCGCAAACACTACGCCCAGGAACGCCAACAGTTTGAACGCAGGCACCCGCAGTTCCGTCAGGGTCGATCCGCGCAGCACAATGCCGCGAACCAGCTCGATGAAGTGTGTCAGCGGCAGGGCCTGTGCAACACCACGCGCAACCGCCGGCATTCCCTCGAAGGGAAAGACGAATCCGGACAGCAGGATGGACGGCAGCAGCACGAAGAAGGCCATCTGGAATGCCTGCATCTGCGTCTGTGCAATCGTGGAGGCCAGCAGCCCAAGCGCGAGCGTCGCCGCAATGAACAGCAGGCTGGCCACGTAGAGGGCGAACAAGCTGCCGTTGATCGGGACGTCGAACAGCATCACTCCCAGCACCAGTACAAGTGTCGTCTGGATCAATCCGATCAATACGTAAGGCAGCAACTTGCCCGCCATCAGCTCGAAGGAGCTGGCGGGCGTCGTGATCAGCAACTCCAGGTTGCCGCGCTCGCGCTCGCGCACGATCGCAACGGCCGTAAACATCATCATCGTCATGCTCAGAATCACGCCGATCAGGGCAGGCACGACTTGCACGGCAGTGCGTTTTTCAGGGTTGTACTCGGTGCGCACCTCGAAGGTGGACTGAGCGGCCGGATAGATGCCGGCGCGGGGCGTAAGCGGCATTGCAGTGAAGCCGCGGGCGATTCCCTCGATGGTCGGTTCGCTACCGTCGACCAGCAGCTGCGCAACCGGTCGGTCGCGATCGATGCGGCGGCGCTCGAAATCGGGCGGAATATAGACACCGATCGAAATCTCGCCGCCGCGCATGAGACTGCGTAGCTCCTCGATCGAACGGCTGCGATGCGTGATCTTGAAGACACCCGTCGCCTCCATGTCGGCGACAAGAGCTCGCGACATCGAGGTTCGCGCCTCATCGACCACGCCCGCACTCAAGCCGCGCACGTCGAAATTGATCGCATAGCCGAACAACAGCATCTGGATCAGCGGAATACCGACAATCATGCCAAAGGTCAGTCGGTCGCGTCGTAGCTGACGGACCTCTTTGGTGGCGACGGCATGGATGCGGGAGAACATGGGCTAGCGGCCGACGACTGGCGACCATGCAGCGCTACGACGGACCTTCATGAATTGGAGTCCTGCCGCCGCTTGACGCTCACATCTTGATCGACCGCACCGACCGCCGCCGTCGCATCGCCATGCGCAGATCCATCGCGATCGCTGCTGAAGCCCGTTGCCGCAACAAACACATCCTCGAGACTGGCGCGCACGCGCTCGACAGTGCCCTCGATCCCTTTATCCTTGAGCAACGAACGTACTCGCACTTCGGGTTCATTCAACGAGCGGTCAAGCAGCGCATGCAGTCGCGTGCCAAGCTGCGCCACGCTACGCACGAACGGCTGATCATCTAGTGCGTGCCTTGCGCCACGAATATCGGCAACCTCGATCTCGATGACCGTCGCATCGATGGTATCCATCAGATGGCGCGGCGACCCTTCGGCAACCAGCCGGCCACGATCCAGGATAGCCAGGCCATGGCAGCGCTCCGCCTCATCCATGTAGTGCGTCGATACCAGGATGGTCGTGCCTCGCGCCACGAGCTCGAACAGGCTCTCCCAGAAATCGCGGCGGCTCTGCGGATCCACGGCGCTGGTGGGCTCATCCAGCAGCAGCAATTGCGGCTCATGCAAGGTCGCCGCTGCCAGTGCCAGGCGTTGCTTCTGTCCACCGCTCAACGTGCCTGCACGCTGCGTTCGCAATTCTTCGAGACGATACTCGGCGAGTCGCTGCGCCATGCGAGTGCCGCGCTGTTCGCGGGACAGGCCGAAGATGCGCGCCATGAAATCCAGATTCTCTTCGACGGTCAGGTCTTCCCAGAGCGAGAAGCGCTGCGTCATGTAACCGATCTTCTGCCGCAATCGCTCGGCATCGCGGGGTACCGAGTGACCCAGTACGACGCACTCGCCGCTGGTCGGACGCAGTAAGCCGCACAGCATGCGGATAGTCGTCGACTTGCCGGACCCATTCGGCCCGAGGAACCCGTAGATCTGCGCCTTGGGAATTTCGAGATTCACATGATCGACCGCCAGGAGCTTGCCGAAGCGGCGGGTCAGCGCATGCGCGGAGATGGCGGACGCGCCATCTGGCACGGCTTTCACCTCGATGTTCGATGCCGCCGCTGCACTCATTTTCCGTGTGTCACCTGTACCGGGATACCGGTGGGAAGCTCGTTCGCTACCGGCTCGGTCAAGTCGATCAGCGCGAGATAATTCAGCCGCGTGCGGTCCTCTTGTGTCAACGCGTAGTACGGGGTGAATGCGGCGTCTGCGGAGATGAATCGCACGACACCGGCGAAAGACCGCTCACGCCCGTCTACGCTGATGCTCACTTCCTTACCTGCCAGAAATTCGGCCCGACGTGTTTCCGGCACATAGACGCGTGCATACGGCTTGCCGTCGGCGAGCATGACAATCACCGGAGCACCGGCAGGCGGCCGTTCACCCAGTTTGTACGGGATCGCTTCAATCCTCCCCGGCCGTGGCGCGGTGACCACGTAGCGAGCGGCGCTGATCTGCAGCTCTGCGAGAACCGCGTTCGCCTGCTGCAGCGAAGCTTCGGCTTGCTCAACCTCTTCTCGTCGCGTTCCCTCCAGCAGCAGGTTGAGACGTGCGGCGGCTTGCTTCTGGACGCCGCTGGCGTTGTCGCGCTCGGCACGTGCCTGATCGAGCGCCGACTGACTGATGAGCTTGTGTTGGATCAGGTCCGCGGTGCGCTGGTATTCATTGGTCGCAGTCAGTAGTGCGCTTTGAGCCGCCTCCAACGCGGCGCGCGCCTCGCTGATTTCCTGAGAACGCGGTCCTTTGATGAGCTCGGCCAGCCGCCGCTCGGCCACGTTGCGCGCCGCAATCGCCTGATCGAGTTGAGCTTGCATGGCTCCCGGTGCCTGGCTCAACAGGATCGCACCAGCCGCGACTGCGTCGCCTTCATGCACTGGAATTGCGGCAATCGGCTCATGCGCTTCCGCGGGCAGCTCAAGGCGATCGCGCTCCAGAGTGCCGACGATTTGATCCGGAGCATCTTGTCTCCCGCACGCCGCCAGAGCCACGCAGCAGCAAAGGAAGATCAGCGTGCGCGACATCATGACAAGCGCTGCTCCGTTTGATTGACCAGTCCCGCGGTGCATACCCGTACGTTGTGATCGATCAATTGCTGCAAGGCATCGCCTTCCAGCTGTACCCCCAGCACCGGGCCGGTCACGTTGCGGGAGATGAAGGGAAAGATGCACAGGCTCAGCAACGACAGCGCGGCAAAGTGCACATCGACATCGGCTTTCAATACGCCACCGGCGCGAGCGCGCTCCAGCACCTGGGTAAACATCGACATCATCGGCGTGGCGACTTCGCGAATGAATGTCGTGCGAAAGCGGCCGTGCTCGGGGAACACCTCGTTGACGACGAAGGTGGCAATCCACTGATTCGCGGCCGCGGTTTTCATGTATGCGGTGACGAAAGCTCGCAGGTCCAGCGGCGGGGCGGCGTCCGTGGCCAGCGACGCGGCTAGCTGCTGGCGAACCGGCTCGATTGCCTGTTGCAGCATCGCGCGGAACAGCCCGAGCTTGTTGGTGAAGTAGTAGTGAATCATCGCCGGCGTCGTTCCCGCCGCCAGCGCGATCTCCCGTGCTGTCACCTTGTCGAATCCATGCTTGAGGAACAGCCGGTGCGCAGCTTCCAGCAGCGCGTTGCGGATATCTGCCTCCGCCTCTACGGGCGGTCGCCCTCGCTGGCGTGGCTGCCGACGCTGGGTTTTCATGAACCAAATATTAAACGCTCGTTTAAATTGGCACAAGCCGCCGGCCGGTCCTGAGATGGCGGAAATAGCGACGCCGCTGGCAGCAAGAGCGGTCGCTACGTGACGAAATCCCTACGCACACCCGGTCTTTGACCGACCCCGTACGTGACGCGGATCGCGGATCGCAAGGCTCGCGCTGGAGTTTTCTTGTGCGCCGCCGCGCGCTATGCGACAACCTGACATTGAATTTCATGGGGGCGGTATGCGGGGCGGAAGGGGCAAAGTTGCCGGCGTGGTGTCGGCTCTCGGTTTATGCATTGCCCTTGCGGCACTCACCCCAGTCGCGGCTTCGGCCGCAGCCGTGCACGCGAACTCCGTCCGGATTCTGTACTACGAACCGTTCGAGCTCAGCCTCGAGTCGGCAGCTCCGGGCAAAAGCAAGCCGAATACCGGCACCATCAGCAAGGCGCATCTCAATGCCTACGGCAGGCGCTTCGATCTCGCGCTCGAGAAGAACACCCGCCTGACGGCTGCATTACCCGCATCCACTGGCGACGGACCGACGCTCACGCTCTACCAGGGCACCCTGGAAAACATCCCAGGCTCGTGGGTCCGCATGAGCGCCAAAGGCAGCGTCGTGCGCGGCATGATCTGGGATGGCATTGAGCTGTATGTCGTCGAAAGCGCTGCTGTCGTGCGCGATTCGATGGTGCCACCGCTGCAGGTCGCAGCCGATGGCGGCAGCGTCGTGTTCAAGTTGTCCGATACGCTGATCGAACCGGGCACGGCCGTCTGCGCGACCAATGACCATGACAACGCTGTGGGCAATGGCGCCACGGCGTACAAGTCCCTGCTGAACGAGCTGAAGTCCTCTGCCGTGATCTCGCAGGCAATCGGAGCAAGCCGGCGCCTGCAGATTTCCGCGCTGGGCGATTCGCTGCTGCGACAGCAGTACGCCAGCGACCAGGAAGCACGCGATGAGATCCTGCTGCGGCTGAACAATGTCGACGGCATCTATACGGCCCAGCTCGGCGTCGAAATCCAGGTGCCGACGCTGAACGTGTCCAATGACGTTGCCACCGACGGTCTATCCGCCACCACCGTGCCGGCCGACCTGCTGCAGGAGCTCAGTCAGCTACGCAAACAGAGCCCTGAATTGCGCGCTCGCGGGCTCACACACCTGTTCACCGGCCGCAATCTCGATGGCAACACCGTCGGCATCGCTTACCGCGACACGTTGTGCCGCCAGGACTTCGGCGCCGGACTGACCGAGGTCGAGAATCGCGGCTCCTGGCTCGAATCCCTGATCGCTGCGCACGAAATCGGCCACAACTTCGGTGCGGTCCACGATGGCGAGGATGACTGCGCCAGCACACCGCAGGGCCAGTTCATCATGTCCCCGAGCGTCAACCAGGGGATAAGCAACTTCTCCCAATGCAGCCTGAACATGATGCAGGCCCGCGCGCAGGCCGCGAGCTGCATCACCACGCTGCCGCCGGCGAACCTGTCGATTGCCGCCGACCTCGGAACTTTGCATCAGCCTCTGACACGAACTTTCGACTGGGAACTTCCCATCACGAACAGCGGTGGATCGAATGCCGTGAATGCACGGGTCGAACTGCTCGTGCCGCCGGTGGTGATCGTCGATGACGCTTTCGTTGCCGGTGGCTCCTGCACCAGCGGCGCCGGGGTCATTTCCTGCTCGCTGGGCGATATTCCCGGTGGCGCGGTGCGCGTAGTCCATCTCACTCTGCATAGCGATGTCGTTGGCACCAATTCCGTATCGGCCCACGTAACTTCGCAGAACGACGCTTCACTCGCCAATAACGACGGCTACGGCACGTTGGCGATCGATCCGGAAGCGGATCTGGCACTGACACTGCAATCGCCCGCCAGCATCGAGTCGGGAAAGACGGCAACCGCGACTTTCACGGCCACCAACGCCGCAGCGATCGATGCCGTGACGGTCAACGTCGAATTCACCACGACACCGGGACTTGCCGCTGCAGCAGCCCAGATCTCCGGTGGTAGTTGCGCGGTACAGGCACAAAGCGTGCGCTGCACCCTGCCCTCTCTGGCAGCGAATACCAATGTCAGCGGCACGATCGACTTTACTGGCGCCGACGTCGGGACTGCGACGATTCAGGCGCAAATCTCCAGCAGCTTCATCGATCCAACCCCAGGCAACGACGGCGTAACGAAATCCATCACCGTTACCCCAGTGAGCAGCCCGAGCCACATGTCGAATGGCTCACACGGTGGTGGCGGCTCCACCAACGCTCTGTGGTTACTCGGCCTGGCATCCCTGGTGGGTATTCGCCTGCTGAGTGTTAATGAAAGTCGCCGGTTCCGGCAGACGGAGCGCATCAGCCTCTAACGGCGAACAGCCGTTTCGGCATCGCGCGCTGAATGCGTCGCGAAACTGCCGGCAAGCGACCTGGTATCCGCTCGGCCCGATGATCCTTCAATCGATGGCCTTCGATCCAAGCTTGGGCCTGAAGGCATCAGCTCTGGTGCGGCCGGCGACGATTCCACGCAAGTCCAACGCAAACTTGAAAGCGCGAATTGCTATCGCCATCTACTTCGCAATGCACGAGGATTCGGGGCGCGGGGATTCCACGTTCTCGACATCCTTTTGCGAAAACGACCGGTAGATCTGCTGGGCAGCGGCCGGCGCGGGCCTGCCGGTGGTTTTCTTCCGGGTAACTCGCCAAGGCTACAGAACCTAGTACTATCAATGCTTTAACCGCATAGCCATGCGGTTCGTGAGGCCAGAAAGACCGTGCCTGAATACAAGGACTACTACAAGATCATGGGCGTCGCCCGCGATGCCAAAGCCGACGAGATCAAGCGCGTCTATCGGCGGCTGGCGCGCAAATACCATCCGGATGTCAGCAAGGAAGCCGACGCCGAGAACAAATTCAAGGAAGTCCAGGAGGCGTACGAGGTCCTGAAGGATCCGGAAAAGCGCGCGGCCTATGACCAGCTCGGCTCCAACTACCGGCAAGGCCAGCAGTTCACGCCGCCGCCGGATTGGGGCCGGGACTTCGAGTATTCGACCGGCTTCGGCGGACGCGAGAACGATGGGTTCAGCGATTTCTTCTCCTCGCTGTTCGGCGCCCGCAGCGCGTTTCGCGACCAGCACGGCGGCGGGCGGGGTGGCTTTGCCTCCGCCGGCGAAGACCATGTCGCGAAAATCCAGATCTCGCTGGAGGACGCCTACCACGGCGGTCCGCAGACCATCGAGCTGAAATCACCGCAGCTCGACGAACAGGGCCGGGTCTCGGTCACGCCCAGGACATTGAAAGTCACGATTCCGGCCGGTGTCACCGAGGGTCAGAAGATTCGCCTTGCCGGTCAGGGCAGTCCAGGCGCGGGCGGCGGCCCTGCCGGGGATCTGTACCTGGAAATCGGCTTCCGCACGCATCCGCTGTTCAAGATCGATGGCCGCGATATCACGCTGACGCTACCGGTCGCCCCGTGGGAAGCCGCTCTCGGCGCCACAGTTCAGACTCCAACTCTGGCCGGCCCCGTCGATCTGCGCATTCCCGCTGGCGCCAGGGCAGGACAACGGATGCGCCTCAAAGGCCGCGGCCTGCCCGGCTCGGCGCCCGGCGATCAGTTCGTAGAATTGAAGATCGTGCTGCCGCCCGCGAATACACCCGAGGCGCGCGCGCTGTATGAGCAGATGCAGAAGGAGATGGGATTCGATCCCCGAGCGGAATTGGAGAAGAAGTGACGGTAGTCAGACGGAAGTGACACTAGTCACAGGAGTGACAGTAGTGACACGGCCAGTGTAGTGACGCGGTGAGAGTGACGCCGCGGGCCCTCAGATCTCTCTTGCACTGTCACCCTTGCTTGTGACTACTGTCACCGTTCCTGTCACGTCTTCTTCAATGCTTCACCGCCCCCGTCGCGTGATCCAGTAGATAAGCGACGCGGCGCACGATTGCCACGTCGACGTGTGGCTTCTCGATGAAATCGATCGCGCCCTCGCGCATCGCAGTGACGGCGGCGCGCACGTCGGCGTGCTCGCCCAACAGAATCATCGGTGGCGATACGCCGTCAGATCGCAACAGGCGCAGCAGATCCAGTCCCGACATGCCGGGTAGCGCGACTTCAGTGATGAGGCAACCCGGAGCGCCCTCGCGCTGCGCGAGATAACTCTCCGCGCTGTCGAAGGCTTTCACGTCGACATCGAGCGTACTGAGCAGCGAGCAGAGCGTGCGGCGATCCGTTGCGTCGGCTTCGATCACTGCGATGAGAGGGCGGATGGCGGCCACGGATGGTTGTGCAAGTGAAAAAAAGCGGCCACGGCCACTGTACAAGAGACGTCCGAGCCGCAGGGAGGATTGGGGGCGGTGGAATCGCTTGTGGGCCGTGGTCGCATGGGTTGCATAGTTCGTCGAGCGACCACTGCCGAGAAAGTCGCACTTGTACCTAACAGTGCGTTGCATGTCGCAGTGTCGTGTGCAACCCGACAGGTTGTGCGCTGCGCGTGCTGCGATGCGCGTTGCGTCTCATGCGTGCCTGCAACGCAATTCATCCAATGCCCGCCCTGCGAAAAATCCCGTGCGCTGACGCTTGCAGCGTGCTCACACTTCTCCGACTTCGAGCACCATGCGCACCAGGTGCGCCAACGAGGAAGCCTGCATCTTCTCCATGACGCGCGCGCGATGAATTTCCACCGTGCGCTGGCTGAGTTTCAGATCGCCGGCGATCACTTTGTTGGCCTTGCCGTGCACCACTAGATCGAGCACTTCGCGCTCACGCGGCGTGAGCGTTTCCAGCCTGCGACGAATGTCGTTGCGCTCGCCAAGCGCAGCGCGGTTGTTCTGGTCCTTCTCCAATGCCTGATTGATGCGATCGATCAGATCCTGGTCGCGAAACGGTTTCTGGATGAAATCCACCGCGCCCGCCTGCATCGCCTCTACCGCCATCGGCACATCGCCGTGTCCGGTGATGAAGATGATGGGCAATATCGAGTGCTTTTCGTTCAGCTTCTGCTGCATCTCCAGGCCGGACATGCCCGGCATGCGGATGTCCAGCACCAGGCAGCCGGCGCGATCGTCGTTATAGGCTTCGAGGAATTCCGGGCCCGAACCGAAAGTCTCGACCGCCTGACCCACCGAACGCAGCAGCAGCTTGAGAGCGTCGCGAACCGCCGAGTCGTCGTCGACGACAAAAATGGTGGGCCTGATGTTATTCGAGTTGACTCTCATTACGGACTCCCTGCTGAAGCCGGCACTGCCGGCAGCGTAAAGAAAAAGCGCGCGCCACCGTCGGGGTTGGCGTTGCACCACAGCTTGCCGCCGTGTGCGCGGACGATCGAACGGCTGATCGACAGGCCCAGCCCGGTGCCGCCGGGCTTGGTTGTGAAAAACGGATTGAACAACTCTTCCATTGCGCTGGCGGCTACGCCGGTGCCGCGATCCGCAACCATGAACTCCACGTCGCCCTCGCTATCCAGGCGCGTACGCAACACGATTTCGCGCCGTGGCTCGCTGATTTCCTGCATCGCGTCGATGCTGTTGCGCACCAGGTTCAGGATCACCTGCTGGATCTGCACCGCATCCGCCTGCACTTGCGGCGCCTGCACGGCCGGGTCCAGCAGGATACGCACGCCGTGATGCCGGGCATCGGTCTGGGCAAGGGTCTGCACGTCGTCGAGCAACCGATTCGCCTCGATCAACTCGCGACGCACCTCGCGGTTCTTGACGAAGGTCCTGAGGCGACGAATCACTTCTCCCGCGCGCAACGCCTGTGCGCCTATCTGCGCCAGCGCAGTATTGATGTCCTCGCCGCCGACGTTGCCGCTCGCCAGCAATCGCTGACATGCCTGCGCATAGGTGGCGATGGCGGTGAGCGGCTGATTCACTTCGTGGGCGATACCGGCCGCCATTTCGCCCATGGTCGAAATCCGGCCGAAATGCGCGATGCGGTCCTGCATCTGGCGCGCCTCGTCCTCCGCACGGCGGCGATCGGTAATGTCGTGCAGGGTTCCAACCTGGCGCAGCACCGTACCGTCGGGACGGCGGGTGGTTTGCGCAATGTGGTGCACGTAACGCAGCGAGCCGTCCGGATGAATGATGCGATACTCGATATCGGTTGAACGCGCGCCGGCCTCCAGCTCATCGCGGGTGCGCTGCCACAGGGCCCGATCTGCGGAATGCACCATCGGTTCGAGGTAGTCGTACACCCCTATGTAGCGCTCGCCATAACGCCGCCCCAACACACGATACAGGTGCGGCGACCAATAATCCTCGTAACGCCCATCGAAATGCACCACGTAGTTGCCGAGATTGGCAATCTCCTGGGCAATCGTCAGCTGTGCTTCGCTACGTCTGAGCGCTTCCTCGGCGTTGCGGCGCACCGTGATATCGCGGATGAATCCGACGAAGCGCGGCGGATCAGTGCCCTTGACCCGGCCGATGGCCAGCTCGGCGGAAAACTCGCTGCCATCGCGGCGCTTGGCCAGCAGCTCGCGGCCGATACCGATGATGCGCGGCTCCCCGGCGTCGATGTAGTGCCGCAGGTAGTCCTCGTGCTGCGAGCGATAGGGCTCGGGCAGCAGAATGTTCACTTTGAGCCCGATCACTTCTTCTTCGTTGTAGCCGAACATGCGCTCGCCGGCATGGTTCAGCAGATCGATACGCCCTTCGTGATCGAACAGCACCACAGCGTCGACCGCGGCGTCGAGCACCGCCTGAAACTCGCGTTCCAGGCGCTGGGCGCGCTCTTCCTGAGGCTCGGCAACTCGCAATAGGGTCATGGGAGGATTCTAACCATCGCGCACGATCGATGGCACGCTTGCAACGAAATCTCAGGACCAAGCCGGCAACCTCAGCAACGGCGACAGCCGATCGAGAAGGTCCTCGGCCACTGTGGTTGACGACCGATGGGCTTAACGACCGATGGGGTCAACGACCGGTGGCCAGTAGCGGGCCTTCCTCTATACTGCGCGCCCAATGGACTGCGCTACCGTCTTGCTGATCGACGCGAACCCCGAAGACGAGCAACTCATACGCGAGGAGCTTGCGCAGATTCGCGACTGTGCATTCCGCGTGGAACAAGCGGGAACCTTCGCCGCGGGCCTGGCGCGGATCCGGCAAGGCCGGGTCGACGTCATCCTCATCGACCTGAACCTGCCCGACAGCGTCGGATTGACCACGTTCCTGCGGCTGCAGCCCAAGGCCAGCAACCTTCCCATCATCGTGCTGGTCGGCCAGGTGGATGAAGACATCGGCATGGAAGCGGTCGAACGCGGCGCCCTGGACTATCTCATCAAGCAACAAGTGGTCAGCAACCTGCTGCACAAGGCACTGCGCTATGCGACCGAACGTACGCACACGCTGCTGGCGCTGAGGGCTTCGGAAACCCGCTATCGCGAGTTATACGAAAATGTAGTGGCGGGTGTGTTTCAGACCACCCACGACGGCAAGTTCATGGCTGCCAATCCGGCATTGGTGCGCCTGCTCGGGTATGACTCCGAAGACGAGCTGCTGGAACTGAGCATTGCGGCCGACATCTATATGTATCCAGAGGAGCGCGACAACTGGCAGCGCAACATGGCGAGTGCCGGTGAGATCCGCAACGCCGAGCTGGTGCTGAAGCGCAAGGACGGCCGCAGGATCGTCGTTCTGGAGAACTCGCGCGGGGTTCGCGATGAGCAGGGCGCGATCATGTATTACGAAGGCACCCTCACCGATATCACCGAAGCGCACGAGCTGTCGCGACAACTCTCTTACGAAGCCAGCCACGACGCGCTGACGTCGCTGATCAACCGGCGCGAATTCGAGCTGCGCTTGCAGACCGCGCTGGACTCGGTACAGGCGAGCAACGCAATGCATGCGATGTGCTACCTGGACTTGGACCAGTTCAAGGTCATCAACGATACCTGCGGGCACGTGGCGGGCGATGAACTGTTACGGCAGCTCGCCCACGTGCTGCAAGGCAAGGTACGCAGTAACGACACGCTCGCGCGGCTCGGCGGTGACGAATTCGGCCTGTTGCTGCACGACTGCACGCTCGATGCAGCTCTCGTCGTTGCCACTGCGCTGCTCAAGGCAATCGAACAGCATCAGTTTGTCTGGGGGAATACGATGTTCTCGGTAGGCGCCAGCATCGGGTTGGTGCCGGTGAGCAGCGCTTTTCGACGCGTCACCCAGGTTCTGCAAGCCGCCGATGCGGCCTGCTATGCGGCGAAGGACCAGGGCCGCAACCGCATCCATGTCTACAAGGAAGACGATGCGCTCGTGTCACAGCGCCACGGCGAAATGCAATGGGTCGCGCGGGTCAAGCGAGCGCTCGGCGACAACCGTTTCTTCCTCGAGGCACAGCCGGTAGTGCCGGTGAGCGGCGACGGACACGGCCTGCGCAACTACGAATTGCTGCTGCGGATGCGCGACGAATCGGGCCGGGTCGTGCCTCCGGGGGCTTTCCTGCCTGCGGTGGAGCGCTACAACCTCTCGCAGCGGCTGGATCAATGGGTCATCGCGCGTGCCGTGAACTGGCTGGCCACTCATCGCGAGCAGACCGAAAGGATCGCGCGCGTGTTCGTCAACCTGTCCGGCGATTCCGTCAGCGATCCGCAACTGCAGGAATTCATTCGTGCGCAGCTGCAGGAGGCCAACGTCTCGCCGTCCAAGCTGGGTTTCGAGATCACCGAGACCGCCGCCATCGGCAACCTGACGCGCGCCAACCAGCTCATCGGCGACCTGCGCAAGGTCGGCTGCTCCTTCGGCCTGGACGACTTCGGCAGCGGCGTCTCCTCATTCGCCTACTTGAAGGCGCTGACCGTGGATTTCTTGAAGATCGATGGCCTGTTCATCGGCAACATCATCAACGACGCGGTGGACTACGAAATGGTGCGCTCGATCACCGATATCGGCCACGTCATGGGCAAGAAAGTCATCGCAGAATCCGTCGAGAACCTGCGCGTGCTGGATAAGCTGCGCGAGATCGGCGTCGACTACGCGCAAGGCTTCGCCGTAGGGCGGCCCGGACCGATGGAGGAGATGGGGCGCTGACTGGCGCTGGTGATGAGAGTGATGCGGGTGATGGAAGTGATGTGAGTTCAGAAGCTCGCACTCCTAACCTCCATCACCTCTATCACTTCCATCACCTCCGTCACCTTCATCACCCGCATCATCTCCATCACCCACTCAAGACCACCAGCAAATCCTTCGCATCCACACTCTCTCCCGGCCGCGTGATGACCTCGGCGACCGTCGCGTCGCGGTCCACTCTGACCGAGGTTTCCATCTTCATCGCTTCGATCGTCAGCAGCACAGCGCCGCGCGCGACCTTTGCGCCGGCAATGACTGCAACGGTGGCCACCGTTCCGGGCATTGGCGCGGCGACGTGATTGGCATTGGCCACGTCGGCCTTGCGTCGCGGCGGTTTGACGGCCACCTGGCTGCGATCCGGAACCTTCACTGATCGCGGCTGGCCATTCAGCTCGAAGAAGACGGTGCGCGTACCATCTTCATGCGCATCGCTGGTCGCAATGAAGCGCACGATCAGCGTCTTGCCGCGTTCGATGTCGACACTGACCTCATCGCCCGGCTCCATTCCGTAGAAGAACAGGGGCGTCGGCAGCGCACTCGCGCGGCCGTACTCCAGCCGGTTGTTGAGATAGTCGAGGAACACCTTCGGATACATCAGGTAGGAAGCCAGCTCGGCGTCGGTGATTTCGCGCCAGGTCCGGGATACGGCTTCGGCACGCGCCTTCTCCAGGTCGATCGGCGGCAACACTTCGCCGGGTCGGGTGGTGAGCGGTTCGGCGCCCTTCAATACTTTCTTCTGCAGCGACTCCGGGAACCCACCGTAAGGTTGCCCCAAGTCGCCGCGGAACAGCGACACCACGGACTGCGGGAAGGCGATCTCCGTCTGCGGATCCAGCACCTGCTGCGGCGACAATCCGCTGGTGACCATCAACAACGCCATGTCGCCGACAACCTTCGATGTCGGAGTCACCTTCACGATGTCGCCGAACATGTCGTTCACTTGCGAATAAGCACGAGCCACTTCCGGCCAGCGTGCGTCGTCGATGCCGAGCGAACGCGCCTGCTCACGCAGGTTGGTGAACTGGCCGCCTGGCATGCCGTGCCCATAGACCTCCGAGGCGCCCGAGCGCAAATCGCTCTCGAATGCCGAGTAGCACTGTCGCACCTGTTCCCAGTAAGCCGACAGCACGCGCAGATTGTCGATATCGATTCCGGACTCGCGTGGACCGTGCCGGAGCGCCTCCGCAATCGACCCCAGATTCGGCTGCGAAGTCAGACCGCTCATGGAATCTATGGCGCCATCGACCGCGTCGGCGCCTGCATCGATGGCCGCAAGCACGCTTGCGGCGGCGATCCCGCTCGTATCGTGCGTATGGAAATGCACCGGCAGTCCGATTTCCTCCTTGAGTGTCTTGACCAGCGTGTAGGCCGCACGTGGCTGACACAAGCCCGCCATGTCCTTGATGCCCAGGATGTGCGTGCCGGCTGCCTTGAGTTCCCGCGCCAACGCCAGGTAGTACTTGAGGTCGTACTTGGTTCGCTTCGGATCGGAAAGATTGCCGGTGTAGCAGATAGCCGCCTCGCACAGCTTGCCGGTATCGCGTACGGCGTCGATCGCGACATGCATGTTGGGCACCCAGTTGAGCGAGTCGAATACGCGAAACAGGTCGATGCCGCCTTGCGCAGCCTGCTGCACGAAATATCGCACGACGTTGTCTGGGTAGTTGGTGTAACCCACGGCGTTTGCGGAGCGCAGCAGCATCTGCAGTAACAGATTTGGCATCGCCCCACGAAATTCCTGCAGGCGCTCCCACGGACATTCGTTGAGAAAGCGCATCGAGACATCGAAAGTAGCGCCGCCCCAGCACTCCACTGAGAACAGGTCCGGCAGCAGGCTCGCGTAGTACGGCGCAATTGCACGCATGTCATAAGTACGCACGCGTGTTGCGAGCAACGATTGATGCGCATCGCGCATGGTCGTATCGGTGAGCAGTACCTGTTTCTGCTCGAGCATCCACGCAGCGAATTTCTCGGCACCCAGTTCATCGAGCTTCTGTTTCGTACCCGGACGTGGCGGCGGCAGGTCCCGCTTCGGCAGTTTTGGATTGGCCAGCCGCACCGGTCGCGGCCGATGCTTCGCTTCCGCGTTGCCATTCACGATCACGTGACCGATGAAGTTGAGCAGCCGGGTCGCGCGATCGCGCTTGCGTGCGAAGCGGAACAGCTCCGGCGTCTGATCGATGAACTTGGTGGTGTACTGCGCCGTCGCGAACTGCGGGTGCATGATGAGCTGATCGAGAAAACGCAGGTTCGTGACCACGCCGCGCACCCGGAATTCCCATAACGCCCGGTGCATGCGCGCGATAGTTTCCTGCGGCGTCGGAGACCACGCGGTCACCTTGACCAGCAGCGAATCGTAAGACCGGGTAATGATGGCGCCTGCATAGGCCGTGCCGGCGTCCAGGCGGATTCCGAATCCTGCGGGGCTGCGATAAGCCGTGATGCGGCCATAGTCCGGGATGAAACTGTTCTCCGGATCTTCGGTCGTCACGCGACACTGCATCGCGTAGCCATTCAGACGGATGTTTTCCTGAGTGGGCACACCGCTGTCGGGCTCGCCAATCGTCGTGCCTTCGGCAATACGAATCTGCGCACGCACGATATCGATACCGGTAACCGCTTCGGTCACGGTGTGCTCGACCTGCACACGCGGATTCACTTCGATGAAGTAGAACTTGCCGCTGTCCGCATCCTGCAGGAACTCCACGGTACCGGCGTTGAGATAACCGACCGCACGTCCGATCTTGAGAGCCTGCTCGCACAGGTCGCTGCGCTGCGCATCGGAAAAGAACGTCGCCGGCGCTCGCTCAACAACTTTCTGATTGCGCCGTTGCACGGTGCAATCGCGCTCGAACAGATGCACCAGATTGCCCTTGGAGTCGCCAAGCAGCTGCACTTCTACATGTCTTGCGCGGCGCACCAGTTTTTCAAGATAGACCTCGTCATTGCCGAACGCGGCCTTGGCTTCGCGCCGCGCGCTGTCCACCAATTCCTTCAGTTCGCTTTCCTGCTCGACAATCCGCATGCCGCGGCCGCCACCGCCCCAGCTTGCCTTCAGCATCACCGGGAAGCCGACTTCGCGCGCGAGCTGCACCGTTTGCGCATCGTCGTACGGAAGTGGCGGCGTTGCTGGCATGACCGGGACACCGGCGGATACCGCCAGGTTGCGCGCCATCACCTTGTTGCCGAGCCGGCGCATGATCTGCGGGGTCGGGCCGACGAAGATCAACCCCGCCTCCGCGCAGGCTTCCGCGAATTGCGGGTTTTCGGAGAGAAAGCCGTAACCGGGATGGATCGCATCGACCTGCGCCTCTTTGGCGACACGGATGATGTCCGCAATATCCAGGTAGGCCTCGACCGGCCCTTTGCCCGCGCCCACGAGGTAGCTTTCGTCCGCCTTCATGCGGTGCAGAGAGAAGCGATCCTCCTGCGAGTAGATTGCCACGGTGCGAATGCTCAGCTCCGCGGCGGCGCGCATGACGCGGATGGCGATTTCGCCGCGATTGGCGATCATAAGGCTGCGAATGCGGTGGGTGCACTGGGTCATGGCTGGCTCGATTGGCGAGTGCGATCTTAGTTCGACCTTCTCCCGAGCAAGAGTCAGGCCACCTTATCGGCCAATCGGCTCAGGTTATCCGGCGCGCTGGTTATCCGATGCTGGCGAGGCCGGTCGGAGCAGGCCGCCGATCTTGCTTCAGAGGGCAGGTATTCGACGGCCGGCGACAGATTTGCGGAAGGCGCCGGTCGACAATTGCGCGTATTCCTTGTCCATCACGACGGTGCGATTGCGACCGCCCTCCTTGGCTGCGTAGAGCGCTTCGTCCGCAAGCTGGATGAAACCAAAGTGGCTGCGCCCCATCTGCGGATCGATGCAAGCTGCGCCGATACTCACCGTCAAGCGTTTACCGACGGACGAGGCGCCATGTTCGATCGCCAGCGCTTCAATTCCCGCGTGGATGCGTTGCGCAGCTTCCTCGACATGACGCCGACGCGCGTCATACAGGACGATCGCGAATTCTTCGCCACCATAGCGTGCGGTGACATCCAGCGGCCGGCGTGAGCTGCGCGACAGCGATCGGGCCACCTGCCGCAGGCACTCATCACCGGCTTGATGGCCGTAATGGTCGTTGTACGGCTTGAAATGATCGATATCGACCAGGATCAGCGCCAGCGGCACGCGATCGCGGATCGCCTGCGGCCAGAGGCGGTCGATGTGATCGTCGAACACCCGGCGGTTGTATATCCCGGTAAGGCCGTCACGCCGGGCGGCTTCAATCAGCAGCTGCTCCTCCAGGAAGCTGGTGCGGCGGGTTTGCTCCAACGAATAGCAGACGATGGCGCCGATGATGTTGGTCGAGATCAGCACGGACGTATCGATCATCATCTGCGCTGCGGGCAGACCTGCGGCGGTGGCGGCCACCAGATATGCGACCAGCACCAGCAGCGCGGCAAGGAGCGCGGCGTGGAACAGCATGCCGAGCATGAAATAGATGAAGATGGTCACGACCACGACGGTCGAGATCAGATTGACACCATGGCGCGCTGCAATGACTGCCAGCAACGCCACTCCGCCACCGAAGATCGGGGCGACAAGCATGCAGGCCACGGGGTAGACCCGTTGGTAGTGCCGGGAGCGAACCACCGCCAGGCCGAAGATCAGGATGGGACCGAACATCGCCAGCCGGATGAGGTCCATCAGGCGATTGACCGAAGGCTCCAGGACGGTGTGCGTCAGGACCGAAAATCCGACGACAATCGCTAATGCAATCCAGAGGTTACGACGGATCTGCGGGAGCGATCCAGCCACGAAGAGGGTACGGAATTCCCGCTCCAGGGGAGTATCGAAGCGCAGGTTGCGAAATCCGCGCCGCAACTGCAGGGCGTGAGGAGATTCTGGCAAGTCATCGGCAGGGTTGCCCGCGGCAACGGTAGCCGACGGATGGGATACCGACGGCCTTAGAGACGAATTGTCAGCTGGGTCGCGCATGGGATCGTCACGAACCCGGGACCCGCTGGTGGTGTCGGCGTTGAGCGCCCGGCGTGACTTAACTTAATCAGAAATAGCCACGCCAGACAAGCGCCATCCTATGCCCGGCCGCCAAGCCGGCGATCGCGCGCGTCCTTGATGAAACGCCGCCACACTTCATAGGAATCCCAGCCGCTCGCGGTGCTGGTCACGTCCACTGTGTCCTGGACTTGCACGCGGCTTGCCGCCTGCTCTAGTTCGCCAAGCTGATCGGCATTGGCGGCCGGCACTGCGCTGCGCAGTTGGCCATTGATCGTTTCGATGACGCGATTCATAAAACCTGCTGTTCGATCCATGGGATCGACACGCGGGAACGACACTAAAGGTCGGTCCGTGGCATTGGGTGAGGAGTAGGGATTGGTGAAGAAGTGTAAGGAGGCAACGCACCGATCACCGTGCGCAGTTCTCATTTCCGGAATTTTCAGCGATGTCCCGCAGCGATTTCTCGCGAATGGATGGCCGATTCCGCTTGCTGTGCGCCGCAACCGCACATTATGTCCCACCACAGCGGCCACCTGCCAACGAATGTGGGCTCACGGCGTGACGCTTCAGGGACGCAACTCGAAGGACGAAGTATCCCCTATCATCAGCAGCGAGCCAGTGAACATAACTTAACGCGCGAAGTAACTGGCCAGATACTGGTCGAAAGTCATGGTGTCGGCGCGTTCGATCGCCGCCTGCTTCTCCAACGATTCGGTCGCTTGCGCCGCGAACTCAGCCAAGCGCTGTTCGTTCGGCGGATACAGGTCCAGAAAGTAATTCTTGTGCACGCCCGACATCCGCAGCGCGAATTGCGCGAACGATTCACCGCTCGAACCCAATTCCTGCAGGCTGCGAGCCGACGGCGTCAACGCCGCGTCGTTCACCTTCGCTTCCTGCAACTCAAGTGCCGCGGTGTAAGGCCGCTGGCTATCGCCGGCATCCAGCATCTCGCAGATACCGCGCATCGAATCGATCAATTCGAGCGCCCATTGCTGCAACGCTACCTGGCGACCGTTACGGTTTAGTTGCAATCCCGGCTCCCTGCCCCGATGCGCGACCAGCGCATGATTGCCGTCCAGGCCAGTTTCTTCGCTCGGTCCGATCTGCGGACTGTCCTTCAACACGCACAGCGCGGCGAACGCTTCGAGAAAGCGCAGTTTGTTCTGGTTGACGCCGACAGGATCGAACGCACTCACGTCCAGTGCGCGGAATTCGACGTACTCGACGCCCGCACGACGCAAGGCCTCGCTCGGATGCTCGCCCGAGCGAGCCACCCGTTTCGGCCGGATATAGCTGTAGTACTCGTTCTCGATCTGCAGCAGATTGGTATTGAGCTGACGGTACTCGCCGTCCACTTTGACGCCGATCTTCTGATACTCCGGATGCGGCGTACTCACAGCCGCGGACAGGTCGCGTATGTATTCCGCGAGACTATTGACCGAAATATGCACGCCGGCCTGGCTCTTGTTGCGATAACCCAGATCGCTCATGCGCAGCGACGTTGCGTACGGCTCGTACAGGGTGCCGGGCGCAAGCTGCTTGAGATTGTGTTCGCGACCCTTCACGAACGAGCTGCACAACGCCGGAGAGTTGCCAAACAGGTAAAGGACCAGCCAACCGTAGCGGCGATAGTTGCGCAGCAGCGCAAAATACTGCGCGGAAGTGAAATCCTGATCCGGCTTGCGCTCCTGCAACGCGTCGGCCAGCACCGGCCAGAAGTGCGCCGGGAACGAGTAGTTGTAATGCACTCCCGAAATCGCCTGCATCATGCGGCCGTAGCGGTGACCCAGCCCAAAGCGGTACACCTCCTTCATCCGGCCGATGTTGGACTTGCCGAAGTGCGCCACCGGAATGCTGGCGTCGCCGGCCAGGAAGCAAGGCATGCTGGTCGCCCACAGCAATTCATCGCCCAGGTGGCGATAGACGAATTGATGCAGATCGCACAGAAACTGCAGCAACTCCCACGACTCCTTGAAAGCCGGCGTCACCAGCTCGATCAGCGATTCGGAGTAGTCGGTAGTAATGTATTCGTGGGTCAGCGCCGAACCCAGCACGGCCGGATGCGGCGTCTGCGCCAGCCGGCCTTCGGGGGTGACGCGCAACGATTCCTTTTCGACGCCCTTGAGGCCTCCCTGCAGCACGCCGCGTTCGCGTGCATTGACGAGCATCGCCAAGCGCCGCTCGAAGGCGCGATCAATCCCGGAAGCACGCATAGATAGTGTAAGTGTCTAGAAGCTGATTCGGCCAAAGCGGAGGCCGCGCAGCAAATCGCACGCGGGCCGGTTCGCGCGATTGGCGAACGGACGCTGCAATGCGCAGGACGCGGAATGTTTCATGGGCGGCGCAGGTAACTTAAGGAGCCGGCGACAGCAGGAGCTGGAAGCGGCGCAGTTTCCTCAGCCAGATCAGGGGCGTCAAGCCGACGTTTGAGAAATGACCTTGCATCTGGCTCATTGTGGCTCATTCACCACGCACTAGCGCACCGGTGTGACAACGGTGCGCTGAGGTGGCGCCATCACGGACGGCGTCACGATTTGAAAAAGTCCGATACCACGGCGCCTGCCGCTGTGCTGTGATAGGCCCGTTCGCCGGTGCGCGAGTCAGCAGCCGTGCGCGCTGCCTTTCCAGCAGCCGCGGCACGACGGACTTGCTCCCGTCGATGAAAACGACGCTTCACAGAAGGGCTCCTTGGACAAGGCAGTGGCAGCATCGACATTCCCCTCCATCGGGTCTGCGCCCGACGCCGGCGCGTCGGGTTTTGCCTGGTCGTCGATCGGCCTCTCTGCAGACATGCCCGCCATCTTTTGGGCCGCGAGCCTGCTGGTTGCGCTAGGCATTGCTGCGCTCTGCGCTTGGATCGTCCTGAGGGTTGTACGCACTCGTTACGCTCGAAGATTGCGAGAGCTTCAGGAAGAACGCACGCAGCGCCGCCGCCTGGAGACGGAACTGGCTGAGGTGCGGGCCGATCTGGAGGATCGTGTAAGTCAGCGCACGCAAGCGTTGGAATCGCGTAATCAGGAACTGATACAGATGCGCCTCGCGCTGGAGACAGCCAATCAGCGGCTCAGGCGGCTAGTGTCGGTGGACTCGTTGACCGGCATCGCCAATCGCCGCCACTTCGATCGTTCGCTGGATCGGGAGATTCGTCGCGCGCGCCGCGAAGGCCGGCCGCTGTCGCTTATCTTCCTCGATCTGGATGAGTTCAAGGGTTACAACGACAGCTACGGCCATGCCCGTGGCGATGAGGTCCTGCGGCGAGTGGCGCAGACCCTCAACGAAACTTTCCGTCGCGGTGGTGATTTCGTCGCGCGCTATGGCGGAGAGGAGTTCGTAGTCGTCCTGCCGGATGTCGACGTTCGTCGTGCGGCGCTCTATGCGGAACGTCTGCGCCGTCGCATCTGGCGCCTGGCCATCCCCTATTCCGCATCGGCCGCCACCGATCGCGTGACGATCAGCGGCGGTGTCGCAACCGTTACGCCTCCGATGATCGCTTCGCCTGAGGAACTGCTGTACGCAGCGGACAAGGCGCTCTATCGCGCCAAGTGCCTTGGCAGGAATCAGATCGCTTCAGCGGCGGTGATAACGACAGAAGCGTCGGCGACGGAGCAATTAAGGATCGCCGCAGGCGACGGCCTGCGGCCGCCAGCCAGAAAATAAGCGCTCGCGGCCGTTCTATCGCGGTGCAAGGGCCACCCGCCACGCGCTGGAGGCTTGTCGCTACTCCCTCTTTGCGGGCGTATATTCGAAGCGCCTGAGCATCGCAGTGCATTGCCGTTCCACTTGATCATCTTGCAGATGACCGGCTGGATCGCCGCTATGCGCCACAACAACACGGGGAGAATCGCATGACTGACAAGAAGACCGTCGGCAGCGTGACCTATCAGAATGCCGGCAAGGATTACTTCGAGAAACGCAGCCTGAAACGCCATGCGCGCGTGTGGTCGCTGTGGGCGCTGGGTGTGGGAGCGGTGATCTCCGGCCACTTCTCCGGCTGGAATTTCGGTATCGCGGCAGGTGGTTGGGGCGGGTTGTTCATCGCCGCCATCATCATCGCAATCATGTACCTCGGCCTGATCTTCAGTCTTGCCGAAATGTCGCCGGCCCTGCCGCACACCGGCGGTGCTTATTCCTTCGCACGCAGCGCCATGGGTCCGTGGGGCGGGTTCATTACGGGCCTGGCGGAAAGCATCGAATACATCATGACGCCCGCGGTCATCGTGTTTTTTATCGGCTCCTACCTGACCGGTATCTTCGGCACGCCGGCGGCCGCCCAGCCGCTATGGTGGATAGGTTGCTACGTCCTGTTCGTCGCACTCAACTACTGGGGCGTGGCGCTGTCATTCAAGATCTCGGTCGTCGTTACCCTGCTGGCGCTGGCCGTGCTCGCCGTCTTCTGGGTGAGTGCATTGCCGCATGCCGATTTCACACGCTGGGCACTCAACATCGGTGTCGGCCCGGATGGCGCGCTGGTAGAGCTGCCGGAAGGCGGCGGCGCGTTTCTGCCGAAGGGATGGGCCGGCGTTCTGCCCGCGCTGCCATTCGCGGTCTGGCTGTTTCTCGCCATCGAGGAACTGCCGCTGGCGGCGGAAGAATCCGTCGATCCGAAACAGGACATGCCCAAGGGACTGGTGTTCGGCATGTTCACGCTGATCTTCTCCGCGCTGATGATCATGTTCCTGAATTCCTCAATCGGCGGGCTGGAAGACGGCAAGATGCATGGCGCGTTTTCGATGGCGACGTCCACCGAACCGCTGCTGGACGGCTTTCGCGTGCTGTATGGCGCCGACATCGCCAAGCTGCTGGCGCTGTGCGCGGTAATCGGGCTGATCGCCAGTTTTCACACCATCATCTTCGCGTTCGGCCGGCAGATCTATTCGCTGTCGCGCGCCGGTTACTACCCCGCCGTCATGTCGATCACCCACGGCTCGCGCAAGACACCACATATCGCATTGTTTACCGGTGCCGTAATCGGGCTGGCCGTCATCATGGCGGTTTGGTTCTCGCTTGGCGTGGAACGCGGCGGTGCGGTCATCGGCGCCACGCTGCTCAACATGGCGGTATTCGGCGCGATGATTTCATATGCCTTCCAGGGCGTTTCTTTCATCCTGCTGCGCAAGAACATGCCGAACATCGCGCGACCCTACCGCAGTCCGCTCGGCGTTCCCGGCGCCGCGCTCACGGTGCTGATCGCGCTCGTCACGCTGTACTACCAATTGCAGGATCCTTTGTATCTCTCAGGCGTTTACGCTGCACTCGCCTGGTACGTCGGCGGTGTGATTTATTTTGCCGCGATCGGCCGCCACAAACTGGTGTTGTCGCCCGAAGAAGAATTCGCCCTGACCGGCGGACAGCACGGCCACCCCGAGAAGGAAGGCTACGGCACGACGAAGGTGTAGGAAGCGCGCAGCGAAGCAGGTGATGTACGTGATTTAGCAACGCGGAATTCCTCCCTGCGCTGGCGGGGAAGACGGGAGAGCAGCGGCATGAATCCACGTGACGTAAAGTCCAGCGCCGAAGCGCGGGCGATTGTCGAGGAACGCAACCTGACGCACGTCAAGGTCGGGGTGTTCGACATCGACGGCATCATGCGCGGCAAGTACATCTCGCGCGCCAAGTTCTTCTCTGCGCTCGACAGCGGCTACGGCTTCTGCGACGTGGTGCTTGGCTGGGATTGCCAGGACCAGCTCTACGACAACGTGCAGTTCACTGGCTGGCATACGGGCTATCCAGACGCACCGGTGCGGATCGTTCCCGACTCGTGCCGTGCTTTGCCTTTCGAAGACAACGGCCTGTTCTTTCTCAGCGAGTTTGCCGACGCTGCCGAGCAGGTCTGTCCGCGCGGCCTGCTGAAACGCGTACTGGAACGTGGCCGGAGAATGGGTTTCGAGGTCTACGCAGGACTCGAATACGAAGTGTTCTGCTTCGATGAGACCGCGGAGTCGGTGCGCGAGAAACACTATCGCAACCTGAAGCCGATGGCGCCCGGCTGGTTCGGTTATTCCGTGATCCGCAACAGCGTCGCCTCCGACTTCTACCGGCAGATCCTCAGCACCTGCGAAGCGATGGACTTCGGCATCGAAGGACTGCACGAGGAAACCGGCCCGGGTGTCATCGAAGCAGCCATCACTGTCGACCAGGCCCTGGCGGCTGCCGACAAGGCGGCGCTGTTCAAGACTTTCATGAAAGTGCTGGCGCAACGTAACAACCTGATGGCCACTTTCATGGCGAAATGGTCCAGCGAGTGGCCCGGCCAAAGCGGTCACATTCATTTGTCATTGCGCGACCTCGATGGCAAATCCGCCTTCTACGACGCTTCGCAACCGCACAGCATGAGCACGACGATGCGTCACTTCGTCGGCGGCCAGCAGGCACTGCTGCCGGAACTGCTGGCGATGGTGGCCCCGACCGTCAATTCCTACACACGGCTGATTCCTGGCTTCTGGGCGCCCACCGACTCGACCTGGGGCGCGGAAAACCGCACCTGCGCGTTGCGCGTCATTCCCGGCAGCGCGAAATCGCAGCGCGTCGAATATCGCGTCGCGGCAGCCGACGCCAATCCCTACATCATCCTGTCGGCCGCGATTGCATCGGGTCTGTGGGGTGTCGAGAATCGTATCGAGCCGGAGCCTGCCGTCACCGGCAACGCTTACGATCGCAAATTCCCGCAGCAACTGGCGCTGCCACGCACGCTATGGGAATCGGCCCAACATTTGAAGCAATCCAAGATGGCACGCGACTGGTTCGGAGATGTTTTCGTGGATCACTACGCCGCGACACGCGAATGGGAAGAACGCGAGTTCCGCAAACACATTACGGACTGGGAGCTGGCGAGGTATTTTGAAATAATCTAGAAGCGGATGGCGAATAGCATCGCGCTGACACCTCCTTATCTGACCATTCACCATCCGCTATCCGCCATTCACTTCTTTTCCTTATGCTCCTCACCCTCTCTCCCATCGACAACAGCATCTACGTCGAACGTCCGTTCGCGTCGCCGGCGCAGATCGACGCGACATTGAGTCGTGCGCGGCAGGCGCAACAGACATGGCGGCGGGTATCCGTTGCCGAACGCGCGGCGATCCTCAATCGGTTCTGCGACCTGTTCGAAGCTCAAGGCGATGCAATTGCGCTGGAGTTGACGTGGCAGATGGGACGACCGATCCGCTATACGCCGAATGAAGTTCGCGGCACGCTCGAACGTGCACGACACATGATCAAGATTGCACCACAGGCTTTGGCAGACATCGATGTGGGCGCGAAAGAAGGTTTCACGCGTTTTCTGCGACGCGAACCGCTTGGGGTAGTGTTCACCGTTGCGGCATGGAACTATCCGTATCTCATTGCAGTGAACAGCATTGTGCCCGCGCTAATGGCTGGCAACGCCGTAGTCCTGAAGCATTCGGCGCAGACGCCCTTGTGTGCGGAACGATTCGAGCAGTGCCTGCGCGACGCAGCGCTGCCCGATGGGGTGTTCCAGATTCTGCACATGAATCATGAATACACCGACCGCGTCGTGCGCGATCCGCGCGTGGACTTCATCGCATTCACAGGTTCGGTCGCCGGGGGCCATGCCATCCAGCGCGCAGCATCGGAACGTTTCATCGGCACCGGTCTCGAACTCGGTGGATGCGATCCGGTCTATGTGCGTCACGATGCCGACGTCGCTCACGCGGTCGAGAACATTGTCGATGGCGCGTACTTCAACAGCGGCCAGTCGTGCTGCGGGCTGCAACGCATCTATGTACACGACGAGCTCTATGAGCCGTTTGTCGAAGGCTATGTCGAACTCACCCGCAAATACGTGCTGGGCAATCCTCTGGACACAGCGACAACGTTGGGCCCTGTAGTGCGCGCCTCCGCAGCCGCCACCATTCGCCGGCAGATCGCCCAGTCCGTCAGCGCCGGCGCGATGCCTATCATCGACGAATCCGAGTTCGCTGCGAGCGCTACAGACACCGCCTACCTGGCACCGCAGATTCTGCTCGACGTCGACCATTCCATGCCGGTGATGAAGGAGGAGATCTTCGGGCCGGTCGCCGGGATCATGCGGGTACGCTCCGATGAGGAAGCAATCGCGCTGATGAACGATACGGTGTTCGGCCTGACGGCAGCGATCTGGACGAGCGATGCGGAGGCCGCGCTGTCGATCGGCGATCGCATCGACACCGGCACCTGGTTCATGAACCGCTGCGACTACCTCGATCCTGCGCTGGCCTGGGTCGGAGTCAAGGATTCCGGTCGTGGCTGTACGTTATCCGTGGTCGGCTATGAACATCTGACCCGGCCGAAGTCGTTTCACTTGAGGACGCGAACGTAGGAGGGATTGTCAGCTGCACAGCACAGCAAGCATTGCGGATGCGAGCTGTCGCCAATCTCCCGCTCATCTTTTTGAGGCCAGTCACTCATGACAGCGCTACGCGGCAATTGGAATTACCCCACGACAATCCGTTTCGGTGCCGGACGTATCGGCGAACTTCCCGATGCATGCAGGACACTCGGCATCGGTAGACCGCTGTTGGTAACCGACCCAGGTCTAGCGTCGATGCGGATGATCGCGGATGCGATGGAGTCGTGCCGCAAAGCGGGCTTGCCATGCGAGGTGTTCAGCGATGTGCAGGCAAATCCCGTCGAGGCGAATGTCACCGCCGGCGTAACGCTATTCAAGGACCACGACCACGACGGAGTCATCGCGTTCGGCGGTGGCAGTGCACTGGATGCCGGCAAGGCCATTGCCCTGATGGTGGGACAATCGAGGTCGATCTGGGATTTCGAAGATCGCGAGGACTGGTACACACGCGTCAACGTTGAAGGCATGGCGCCTATCGTTGCGGTACCTACGACTTCGGGTACCGGCTCGGAAGTGGGACGCGCCTCGGTCATCACGGATCTGCGCGACCACACCAAGAAAATTATTTTTCACCCGAAGATGCAACCTGCGCTGGTCATTGCAGACCCGGAGCTCACCGTCGGCCTGCCATCGCACATCACGGCAGCCGTCGGTATGGACGCGCTGTCGCATAATCTCGAAGCATATTGCGCACCCGCTTACCATCCCATGGCAGAGGGCATCGCCATCGAAGGCATGCGACTCATCAAGGAATGGTTGCCCCGCGCAGTGCAGAACGGCAAAGACATCGAGGCGCGCGCGCACATGATGGTCGCTGCTTCGATGGGGGCTACCGCATTTCAGAAGGGACTGGGCGCGATGCACAGCCTGAGCCATCCCTGCTCCGCCAATCTCAACACTCACCATGGGCTGACCAATGCCGTGGTGATGCCTTACGTGCTCAGCTGGAACCGTTCCGTGCTGGAAGACAAGATGGTGCGCCTGGCAGCATTCCTGGATCTTCCCGTGCATTCGTTCGAAGGCGTGCTGGACTGGATCCTGGAACTGCGACGTACGATCGGCATTCCAGAAACGCTCGCCGGCCTGGGCGTGTGCGAGGAACATGCCACCGCCTTCTCGCAGCAGGCCTTCGACGATCCTTCTACGGGGGGCAATCCGCTAGCCATGTCCCCTGAGAAATTCGCCGCGCTTTACCGCAATTGCATCCGCGGATCGCTCACCGCAGCATCCTGACCCTGCTGCAGTCCCACTGCGCCACTCTTGTCACCCCTATGACTCCCGTCACTCCTGTCACCTCCCCATCCCATTCATTCCCAATTCAGTAAAGTCGCCTCAGCATCGAAACATCGTCTTGCGATATCGACTTCCTTACATATGGCCCTCCGCACTTCCCCGTTGCCCGCCGTAGTATTCGGCCTGCTGCTGAACGTCTTGTTGGCTGCGCCCGCTCAGGCGGACGCAATGCGCTGTGGCAATCGCCTCGTAACGGACGGTGACACGCGCTCGAAGGTACAGGAACTATGCGGCGACCCAACCGAAGTACAGACGCACTCCATCCTGCGGCGACCGCAATTCTGGCTCAACGGCCGGCTGTATTTTTCCGGTGATGGGTTCGAGGAGGTCCCGGTCGAGGTGTGGACTTACAACCTCGGTCCGTATCAGCTCATGCGACGCATCAAGTTCGTCGACGGGCTGATCGACCAGATCGAAACCCTCGGCTACGGTTACCACGACAACAACAATTGATAGGCGCAATCCTTCAGCGTTGCACGGGACGCAGGCGCGCTGCCGAGATCCACAGATATCGGCCCATGAGCAATGCCGCGCAAACCGTCAGGCCGGCAATCAAACCCACCCACACATAAAGCGGACCCATGTTGCGCCTGACGCCAAGTGTGTAGGCGAGCGAGAAACCGACCAGCCAGTACGAGAACCAGCACAACGCCATCGGCACCGCTGTGTCTTTGAACCCCCGCAGCGCTCCCGCTGCACCGACCTGCACACCATCGGAAACCTGGAACACCGCGGCTGCGAGCAGCAGCGTTGCCGCCAGGCCTTGCACGACGACATCCCCGGTGTAGAGCGCGGCGATTGCGTCCTTCCACGCAACTATGCCGCACGCGGAGATCATCATCACACCCGCGCACATGCAGACACCGACAATGCCGGCCCGTCGGGCGCGATGCGCATTCCCGCCGCCGAGCAAATGCCCCACGTGAATCGTGGTCGCAGAACTGATCGCCAGCGGTACCATGAACATGAACGCCGCGAAATTCAGGGCAATCTGGTGCGCCCCGGTGATGGTCGTACCCATGGCGCCCATCAGCAGCGCGGCGGCGACGAACAGGCCGCCCTCCGCCAATACGCTTCCGGCGATCGGCAAACCCAACCACAGCAACTCGCGCAGCACCCTGAAATCAGGCGGCTCCAGGCGAGCGAAGAATGCGAAGCGTCTATAGATGCGATGGCCGCGCATGTACGCCAGCATCGCCAGAAACATCATCCACACGGTGATTGCGGTAGCGACTCCGCAACCAATTGCACCAAGTCGTGGCATGCCGAACTTGCCGTACATGAAGATCCAGTTGCCGATGACATTCAGCATCAGTCCGCCGGAGGCGATGAACATGATGGGCCTGGTATGGCCTAGGCCTTCGCTGGCAAAGCGCAGCGCGAAGAAGGCCATCAATCCCGGCAGCCCGAAGCTCATCGCATGCACGTAGCCGACTGCGACCGGAATGATTTCCGGCGCAATGCCCAGTGCCGGCAGTGCCCATCGCACTTGCCATAGCCCCGTAACCAGCACGAGCGACACCGCCAACACCAGCCAGACGGATTGGCGCAGGTAACGTGTAACCGCACCTGCGTTTGCGGCACCGTAGGCGTGGGCAATGGCGGGAGAAACCGCCATGAACAGCCCCAGGCCGATGAAAAGAAAGAGGTTGTACCAGGCGACCCCGATGGCGAGTCCGGCGAGATCGGTCGCGCCCAGCCGCCCTGCCATGACGGTGTCAGCAAACGACATGCCCGTTATCGACAGGTTATTGATCAGCAGCGGACCACCGAGACGCGCAATGGCGCCGACATCCAGCCTGAAATCCACCACGGCATCGACTTTCACCGGCGCGGGCTGGATGGGATGAGGCGAATCGTGGGTGGCGGATAGCGGGCGGGCAGTGGGCTCCGCACCGATGTCCAATGGGGAGTGACCGCCGCCCGATGCGGGGCTGGACGTCATGGAAGAGCGAACCTACAGGAGATGCCGCTGCCGGGAATGGCATTGAGGCAATTGTCGCATGGCAGGCGGCGCTGGTTCGGCGTCTCGACAGGGGGCAACACCAGAGACGACCACGACCGCTCTCAATCTACATCCGCCAGGCATGCCCACCGACCGGAGCGTCGCGATTCCGGGGAGGGGCGGTAGCGAACCGCGCGCTCCGATCAGTCGGCATGGGAAAGCGAAGCAAGGCCTGACGGGGAGGTATGAAGGGCGTCCCTGCCCGGTTGTGTACCCCGACCGTGCGGGTCCCTGTGAAGAGGTCCCTGATCACACGCACACGTCTCCCTAAATTAGTTAGCGACAAAGGCGCGGGGATTCCCTCATGAGAGCTACAGATTCTTCCTGAAGGTTCCGTAAGGGTCGGTAGTGGCCTGTCGGACAGCGTTACACCTGTGCCCCCGGGTCGGGTATGGAAACCAGAAGCCGGCTCCCAAGTCATTAATTTCGGGACAGATTGGGCCGTCTGGCACAGCCATTGCTCTATCCGTAGCCACTGTCGATCAGTCTGGAACGAAATCGCCCACGACCACCGGTATCACTGGAGTCTCACAGCATGATTCGTTTTCTACCTCGGACTCTCTTCGGCTTGATCGCTCTGGCGGCCCTCTCGGGCACCGCACAGGCGGCGTTCGTTCCAGCCACCTGGACCGACGACTACATCACCGACCAGGAAATCAACCCCGACCAGCCAGCTGTGTACCAGCACGACCTCAGCTTCGATGGCTTCGTGGTCGGGCAGGACCTGGTCAGCGACTTTCTACTGACCATCGATCTGGCCGACGACCTGAATGACAGCGGGGAGCGCGGCACGGAAAAGGCCCATATCGATATTCCCGGCATCCTCGGCGATAGGAATGTGTTCTCGTTCGAGTTCGGCGACGGTGCCTACGCCGGCGCCTCCATTGCTGGCCTGTTCGAGCTCAATCTGCTGGGCACCCTGAGCGTCACCATTTCGTCCCTCAAAGGCGACTTCGTGCTGACGGGTTCGCACCTGGTTGCCAAGGGCTGGCAGGAGGTTTCGTCGGTACCGGAACCGGGCACCCTCGGCCTGCTTGGCCTGGGCCTGCTGGGTCTCGCCGTCGGCACCCGCCGCCGCAGCCCGCTGCGCAGCAGCTACTGAATCGTCGGAATCAAGCGGCTCCCCCAAGATCGGGAGCGTGGCCCGATCTGGATAAACCCCGCCCGGTGCGGGGTTTATCTTTTTTGAGCCCGCACAAGGGCCTGGGCCGGTGCGATTGCTCTTCAGCAAGATTTGACCGAACGCCAAACAAGCCGTGGCCAGGCTCGGCCTGTTCGTGAGCCCGCGGCCAACACCGTTCATGACAGGCGCTGACGCTTGCTCCAGACTAGTGCGCTGAAAACCACGGCCGCGCCCGCCCATGTCCCATTACCCCCATGCCCGCTATCTAGGTCAGCCCGATTTTGTCCACGGATCGACGGAAAGGCTGGGAGTGCTGCTCGTCAATCTCGGCACCCCTGACGCCCCGACTGCGTCGGCGATACGGCGCTTTCTCGCTGAATTCCTCTGGGACCCCCGGGTTATCGAGACACCGCGCTGGCTGTGGTGGCTTGCGCTCCATGGCTTCATCCTGCGCGTAAGGCCCGGACGCAGCGCGCACGCCTACCAGCAGATCTGGACCGATCAGGGTTCGCCGCTGTTGCTGCACAGTCGCGACCTCGCCGCTGGTTTGCAGAACCGACTGGTTCAACGGTTGCGTGAGACGACCATGGTCACCCTCGGCATGACCTATGGATCTCCTTCGATTGCGGATGCAATGGAGCAGCTGCGAGGAGCAGGGGTACGCCGCCTGATCGTGCTGCCACTTTATCCGCAGTATTCGGCAACCACGACCGCCTCGGTGTTCGACCGGGTTACGTCGATATTGCAGCAGTGGCGCTGGCTACCGGAACTGCGCTTCATCGGCAGCTACCACGACGATCCGGCGTACATCGACGCCATCGCCAATAGCATTCTCGACCACTGGCAAAAGCACGGGCGCGAACACCTGTTGTTCTCCTTTCACGGCGCGCCACGCAAATACCTGTTGGCCGGAGACCCCTATCACTGCCAGTGCCTGAAAACGGCGCGACTGGTCACCGAGCACATGGGATTGCAGCCGGAAGAATGGACCGTCAGCTTTCAATCGCGACTGGGACGCGGGGAATGGTTGCGGCCTTACACGGACGAGACATTGCTGCAGTTCGCCCGGCAGGGACACAAGCGGGTCAGCGTCGTCTGCCCCGGCTTCGCTACCGATAACCTGGAAACGCTCGAAGAGAACGCGATTCGCAATCGTGCCGCCTTCCTCGCCGCGGGCGGCGAGTCTTTCGACTACATACCCGCCCTCAACGCGAGTGCGGAGCATGTCACCGTGCTGACGGAAATAGTCGCCCAGCACGCGCAAGGCTGGCCCGAAGCAACCGGCGTCAAGAGTATCGACGCCAATGTGCAGGCACGCGCCATGCAAGCGGGTGCGGTTCGATAATGCTCGGGCGTTTCCTGGAGATCAGCGTTCACACCCCGGTGATTCAGCAATCGCTGCAGTTCTATCAATCTTTGGGGTTCGAGCAAGCGAGCGTCGGTGAAACCTGGCCGTATCCCTACGCTGTGGTTACCGATGGCCGCCTGTTCATCGGACTGCACGCCGCACCCTTGCCCTCGCCTACGCTCACCTTCGTGTCGCCGCAGCTCGCCATCGGTGTCGGACACCTACGGCAGCAAGGTGTCCTTTTTGCGCAGGAACACCTGGGCAGCGAGGAGTTCAACCAGGCGTCCTTCATCGATCCAACGGGGCTGCACGTCAGGTTGCTGGAAGCCCGTACCTTCTCTCCGCCCAACTTGCCGACGGCCATCGCGACGACCTGCGGCTACTTCAGCGAATTGGGAATTCCGGTGCGCGATGCAGCGCCGGGCCGCGATTTCTGGGAGCCGCTCGGCTTCGTCGCACTGACCGAAGAGACGCTGCCTTTTGCACGTACCGCGCTAACCAGCGACCTGCTCAACATCGGGTTATATCGAACGCGTTCGCTGCGCCAGCCGGTGCTGTGTTTCGAAGATCCGGACATGCGCGAACGGCTGACCCTGCTGCGCGAACGCGGTTTCCAGCTATCCGATGAAATGCCGGATACTCTGGATGAGGCCACCAACGCGATCCTGCGCGCGCCCGAAGGAACTCCATTGCTGCTGATGCAGTCGGAAAACTGATACGCACAGCTGGCCCCAATGTGCACAATGAAGCAGTGTGCGGAATAAAGACGCAGCGCAAATCCGCAGCAGCCACCCCCGCAGAAAGTCCCCAGGGAGTCCGTATGTACCGATATGTCCTGATCGCACTGCTTGTCGCACTTGCGCCGCTGGCGCACGCCGACGAGGGAATGTGGACGGTCGATAATTTCCCCAGCGCAGCCGTCAAGGAGAAATACCACGTCGACATCGGCGATGCGTGGCTCAAGCGCGTGCGCCAATCGATCACCCGCCACGAGGGCGGCTGCACCGGTTCGTTCATCTCCGGCGACGGGCTGGTGCTGACCAATCATCACTGCGTGATGGATTGCCTCTCGAACCTTTCCAGCAGCGGCAACGACCTGGTCGAGAACGGCTACAACGCGGGCGCGCGCAGCAACGAGCGCAAGTGCCCGAGCGACATCCTTTCGGTACTGATGGATATCGAGAACGTGACGGGCAAGATCAACGCCGCCACCGCCGGCCTGCCCGACGCGAAAGCCAACGAAGTTCGCAAGCAGACGCTCAGTCGCCTGGAAGCCGCCTGCACCGCCTCCAGCGCAAAGAATCGCGTGACCGGCCCGGTCGCCTGCGAATCGGTCACGCTGTACCAGGGCGGCGAGTACTTCCTCTATAAATACAAGCGCTACACGGACGTGCGCATCGTCTTCGCGCCCGAGAACTCGATCGCGGCCTTCGGCGGCGATCCGGACAATTTCAACTTCCCACGCTGGTGCCTGGATTTCAGCCTGCTGCGCGTCTACGAGAAAAACAAGCCGGCGGCAACACCGATGCACCTGCGCTGGCGCGAAGAGGGACCGGCCGTCGGCGAACCGGTATTTGTCGCCGGCCACCCCGGCTCGACCAACCGGTTGTACACCGTGGCCCAGCTCAAGTTCCTGCGCGATACGTCCGTTCCGTCTTACCTGAATCGCAATTCGGAATATCGCGGTCGCCTCATTCAGTGGGGCAAGACGGGAGACGAGCCGCAGCGCATCGTTCAGGACACGCTGCTCAGCGTCGAGAATTCGCTGAAGGTTTATCGCGGTTTCCAGCGGGCGTTATTGGACGACTCGCTGTTCGACCAGAAGAATCGCCAGGAACAGGACCTGCGCGCCCGCACCGCGGCCAACACGCAACTCGCCATGCAGGTTGGCACGGCGTGGGACGACATCGCCGGCGCCGAAGATCGCTATCGCCAGATTTACAGTCGCTATCTGTTCCTCGACGGCGGCGCGGGCTTCAACAGCAAATTGTTCGCCTATGCGCGCGAACTGGTACGTGGCAGCTCGGAGCGGGCCAAGCCGAATGAAATGCGCCTGCGCGAATACGCGGATTCGAATCTGCCCAAGATCGCAGCCGAATTGCTCGCGGACACTCCCGTGCACAAGGACTTCGAACAGGTGCGGCTCTCGTTCTCGCTCGACAAGATGCGCGAAGCGCTGGGACCGGACGATGAAGTCATCCATAAACTGCTGAGCAGCGACTCGCCCGAATCCCTTGCGGCCAAGGCAATCGATGGCACGACGCTGGCGGACCCGGCTGTTCGCAAGACCTTATGGGACGGTGGCGAGGCCGCGATCGCAGCGTCGACCGATCCGATGATTGTGCTCGCGCGCCAGATCGACGGCGACGCCCGTGCGGTGCGCAAGATCTATGAAGACCAGGTGCAAGCGCCGGTGGCCTCGGGCCAGGAGAGAATCGCCAAAGCACGCTTCGCTCTGCTCGGCACCAACACCTATCCCGACGCGACCTTCACGCTGCGCCTGAGCTATGGCGCCGTGCAGAGCTGGAACGACAAGGGACAGGACGTGCCCGAGTTCACCCGAGTTGCGCGCCTGTATGAGCGCACCACGGGCAAGGATCCATTCCGCCTGCCACAGACCTGGCTCGATGCCCGTGACAAGCTCGATCCCAACACGCCATTCAACTATGTAACGACGAACGATATTGTCGGCGGCAACTCAGGCAGCCCGTTGATCGACGCGCAGGGACGGCTGGTGGGCCTGGCTTTCGACGGCAACATGGATTCCATTGCAGGCAACTTCTGGTACGACTCACAGAAGAACCGCACGGTCGCAGTTCATCCAACCATCATCATCAAGGCATTGCGGGACGTGTACGGCGCGGGTGCGCTGGTGAAGGAAATCCTGCAATAACCAAGCTATCAATCCATCTATCCATTTGACTGGCTATTTGGGCTGGTGGCTCATGCTCTTCTCCCTCCCCCGCTTGCGGGGGAGGGACGGAAGCGCCGGACCTCGTCATCCAGCGCTCCTGATTCGTTCCTCACTTCTTCAAGGCCACCACCTTGAACCTCACCTGCAGCTCGTCCCTGACCTGCAGCGTACCCAGCCCGACGCTAAACGGCTTGATGCCGAAATTGGTTTGCTTGATGGCGAATTCACCCGTCGCGACCAGCCGGGGGCCATCAAGCGTCATCGCAGCCGGAATCTCGATATCGCGGCTGACATTCCTGATCGTAATCCGGGTCAGGATATGCGATGCAGCCTGCGTACCTGTCACCTTCAACGATTTGAGCGTGATGTCCTGAAAGTGCTCGGCATCCAGCACTTCGGCACGCAACATGTTCGTACGCGTGCTGTCGCGATCCGACGCCGCGATATCCGCAGGAAAATCCTCGCCCGATGCCTTGCGCGCTGACGGATCGTCCACCACCAGCTGCCCAACCGGAAACGACAATGCCAGCCCCGACTTCCCGAGCGTGGGATTGATCCATACCTTGCCGCTCAACGCGGCCACGCTCATGACGTGGTTGTGGCCAAACCGTGCCAGCGTACCGGCGCGATATACCAAGATGCGTATGTCAGAATCCTTCGGCTCGACCTCGTAAACGGCGGCGCCGCGCAGATCCACAGTAGGTACCTCGGCAGGCGCTGTTGGTTCAGCTGGCGCGGGCGGCGGACGCGTTGTCTTCGGGCAAGCCGCAAGAAGCAAGCCCAGGCTTACTGCCAGCAATGCGCGGACGCCTGGATTCACGGATTTTCCTTGCTGAGCCTACCTGCCATACGCGTCACAATACTTTAGACTCGGCCTGAATTCACTGCGCTCCCGCCCAGGTAAGGTCGCATGACGATCAGGAATACGACACAACGTTACGGCGCAGTGGCGCAATTGTTCCACTGGCTCGTGGTCGTATTGATCATCACGCAATTCGTGCTCGCGCTCAAAGCCGGCAGCCTGCCGCTCGGGCCCGCGAAAATTGCCACTCTCGCCCAGCACAAATCGGTTGGCATGACTATTTTTGCCCTGGCAGTGCTGAGACTGCTGTGGCGCCTGGTAAACCCGGTGCCTGTTGTCCCGGCAACGATGCCGCGCTGGCAACAGATAGGTGCGCACATTTCGCACGGTGCACTGTACGGCCTGATCCTGGTCACGCCGCTGCTGGGATGGCTCATGTCATCGGCGCGGAATTTTTCCGTCAGCTGGTTCGGGTTGTTCACGCTGCCGGACCTGGTGCAGCAGGACAAGGCCCTGTATGACTTCTTCCACGAGACCCACGAGGTATTGGCGTGGACTTTGCTCGGCATCGCGGTGTTGCATGCAGTCGCAGCGCTGAAGCATCATTTCCTCGACCGCGACGACGTCCTGCGGCGCATGCTGCCGGTGAAGCTGAAGCGGGAATCCGACGGCCGTTAGGCGCGCCGAGCGCAGCCCTGGCCGACATGCCTACCGATCCCGTTACCGATCCTCGCCACCGATGTCGACTCACCTCATGAAAAGCAGTCACAAGATAGCCGCCGTCGCCTTGAGCCTGTCGATGGCAGGACTGGCATTCGCCGCCGCGCAGTGGACCTTGCAGCCCAAGCAAAGCAAGCTGGCATTCGTCGGCACGCAGGCGGGCGCGCCATTCGAGGGTGCGTTTGAAAAATTTACCGCCGACATCAAATTCGACCCGAAGGATCTCGCCGGCAGCCGTTTCGATGTCCAGATCGATGTGGCGTCGGTGAATTCACGCGACAGCGAACGCGACGACACGATGCGCAGCGCCGACCTGTTCAATGTGAAGCGTTGGCCGACCGGTCACTATGTCGCAGAGAAATTCACCGACAAGGGCGCCGGCAAGTTCAGCGCTACCGGCAAGCTCACGCTGCGCGACATAACGCGCGAGGTGCCGATCGACTTCACTTTCGAGAACAAGGAAGGTGGCGCATGGCTGAAGGGTACTGCCGCACTCAAGCGGCTCGATTTCGGCGTCGGCCAGGGCGACTGGAAGGATATTTCCACAGTCGCGAACGACGTGAAAATCCACTTCGAGCTCAAGCTCGCGCAGTGATCCGGCGCCGCTCGCGGGCGAGTCGCCCTAAGATCGGTTACATTGCCCGGCGATGACTCAAACAGCGCCCGTTCGCTTCGCCGACCTGGAAGCCTGCGTCGACGCCACGTTGCAACGCGTGGGCAAGCAGATCGTCCTGGGATTGCCGGTCGGCATCGGTAAACCCAACCCGTTGGTCAATGCGTTCGTGCGGCGCGCGGTCCAGGATCCAACGATCCATCTGACTATTGTTACCGCCCTGTCGCTGCGCACTCCCCGCTGGCACAGCGATCTCGAACGCCGTTTCCTGCAACCGTTCGTGCAACGGGTTTTCGACGACTACCCCGAACTCGAATACGTTCGACTGCTGGAGCGCAAGCAGTTACCGCGGAACATCGAGGTCATCGAATTCTATCTTGAGCCCGGAGCCTGGCTCGGCAATGCACACTTGCAACAGCATTACCTGAGCGCGAACTACACGCACGTGGCGCGCGACGCGATCTCGCGCGGCCTGAACGTCGTCGCGCAGATCGTGGCGAAGCCGCCGGAAGGAGAGGCATCTTCCGGTGTGCTGAGTCTCGGTTCGAATCCCGATATGACAGCGGACCTGCTGCCGCAGATCGCAGCCATGCGCGCCAGCGGCCGTCCGTTCGCGCTTATCGGCCAAGTGCATCGCGATCTGCCGTTCACCTACGGGGATGCACTTGTAGCCTCGGACACGTTCGATTTTCTGGTGGACGATCCAGCTCATCACTTCCCGCTGTTCGCTCCACCCAATCTGCCGCTGTCGCTGGTCGATCACTCCATTGCGCTGCATGTGAGCACCCTGCTGCGCGACGGCGGCACGCTGCAGCTCGGCATCGGCGAACTCGGCGACGCGATCGTCTACGCCGCACAGTTACGTCATCAGCAGCCAGCCATTTACCGCGAAGTCCTCGAGTCTACGGGCATCCTCGAGCGTCATCGACGCCTGATAGAAAGCGAGGGCGGCACGGCTCCGTTCGAGCGCGGGCTGTATGGGTGCTCGGAAATGCTGGTCGATGGCTTTCTCGACCTGTTTCGCAGCGGCATCCTGAAGCGGCGCGTCTATCCCAGCGCACGCCTGCAGCGCTTGCTCGACGATGGGCATATCGATGAAACCGTCAGCATCAGGACGCTCGAAGCGCTGAGCACGGCCGGCATGAACCGGATGTCGTTCGTCGACTTCAACGAACTACGCGACGTCGGTATGTTTCGCGACGACGTCGAGTACGAACGCGGCGTACTGATTGCACCCGACGGCACGCACCTCAATGCCGGTTTCGACGAACCCGCGCATCGCGAAGCAATCGCCCGCTGTTGCCTGGGCACTCGCTTGCGAAACGGCGTCCTGGTGGATGCCGGCTTTTTCTTCGGACCGGAGAAGTTCTACGCCGGACTGCGCGGCTTATCGGCGGAAGAGCGCCGTCTGTTCGCAATGCGCGGCATCAGCTACGTCAACGAGCTGTACGGGCACGAATGGGAACTGAAGCTGGCGCAGCGACGACACGCGCGCTTCATCAATACGACCATGATGCTCACGGGGCTGGGTGCTGCAGTTTCAGACGGACTCGAGGATGGCCGGGTCGTGAGCGGCGTGGGCGGCCAGTACAACTTCGTCGCCATGGCGCATGCCCTTCCGGAGGCGCGCTCGATTCTGTGCCTGCGCGCGACGCGCACCGCCAAGGGAACTACTTCGTCCAACATCCGCTGGAACTACGGCCACATAACGATTCCGCGGCACCTGCGCGATATCGTGGTCACCGAGTACGGCATTGCCGACCTGCGCGGCAAGACCGATCACGAGATCGTCACTGCGCTGATCGGCGTGATGGATGCGAGATTTCAGAGCGCCTTCGTTGCCGATGCACAGCGTGCCAACAAGCTGCCGCGCGATTACCGGACACCCGACGCGGCACGAGCCAATCTCCCCGCCCATCTTGCCGGTCGCTTCGCACGGTGGCGGCGTCAGGGGCTGTTTGGCGAATTGCCGTTCGGATCGGACTTCACCGCGACGGAGCTCGTACTGGCACGTGCGTTGAAGAGCCTGGCGACGGCAAGCGAAACCTGGGTCGGCCGATTCGCGCTAGCCCGCGATGTCCTGTTCCAGGGACCACCCGATGCAGCATTGCTGCCTTACATGGACCGGATGTCCTTGCAGAAGCCCGCAACGTTCGCTGAGCGGCTGCAGGCCAGACTGCTGGGGGCGGCACTGCGGCGCGAAGTGGGGTGATGAAGAGTGATGGGTGACGGGGAAGACTTTCGCAGTAGGCACGCTGCGAAAGTTGTCTGGCCTCTTCATGCCGACACCAGGACGACATCCGTGGCGATATCGCACACGAAGTCGTTGGAGCGTCGCATCAGCGACGCGCGGGCGCAGGAACTGCGGCCCGGCGAGAAACCTAGGCCTGCGGCCTCACCGGCGTCATAGCGTCGTCGCCAACCACAGTGGTCCAAGGTCGCACCCGCCAACGGGTGACCAGACCGTTGGTCACGTAAGGGTCGGTCGCGACGAACTGCTCCACAACCGCCGGTGAATCGGCCTTGAATACCAGCACAGCGCCATCGACCGGCTCCGCAAGCGCCCCGGCAATGACCAATTCGCCCCGCTCCTGCGCCTTCCACGCCAGATCCAAGTGCGCGGTGCGAAATTGCGCACGCCGCTCAAGATAGTCGGAGCAGAAATCGTAAAGAAGTAGGTAGTGCATAAGAGGGACCGGAGTGATGGAGGTGATGCGGGTGATGGAAGTGATGAAGGTACCGAGGCGAGCTCGATGTTACAACTACCGCAGGCCCATCACTTTCATCACCTGCATCCCTTTCATCACGTCCATCACAGCAGCTTCATTGCCTCTTGCTGCAATTCGCGAATTGTCGTGCGAATTTCAGCTGCGCTTGCGCCGTTGGCAAGAATTGCGCGTGAAACGTTTGGCAGCACACGACCGCGAGCTTGCGGCATGCGCGTCAGGACATCTTGCATCGTAGCTCCCTGCGCACCGACGCCAGGGGCGAGAATGAAGGACGTCGGCAACGCCGCGACCGTTGCCGCTGCGTCCTCGCAGGTCGCACCCACAACCGCACCGATTGGCCCGAGCGCATGGTCGCCAGCCAGTCGATTGCGCTCGGTGATTGCACGGCACAGGCTCTCCGCCACCGTTTCTCCGTTCGCAAGACGCGCGGTCTGCAATCCCAATCCTTCCGGGTTGGAGGATCGCACCACGACGAACACACCGCCTTCGTTGCGCAAGGCGATCGCGAGAAACTTCTCAAGTGCCGCAAATCCCAGGTACGCATGCGTCGTTACCGCATCCACATGTAGCGTGCTGGAAGCTGAAAAATAGCTATCCGCATAAGCTTCTGCCGTCGTGTCGATGTCGCCGCGCTTGCCATCGAGCAGAACCAGCACGTCGCGGCTGCGCGCCAATGCGGTCAGCTCCTCCATGGCACGGTAACCTTTGCTGCCGAAGCGCTCGAAGAAAGCGGACTGCGGCTTGACGATGGATAACTGAAAATCCGCCGCCTCCAGCACGCGTTTGCCAAACTCGAATGCGCCATCGGCGCTGTCGGGCAAGCCGCAGGATTTCAACAATGCAGCGGACGGATCGATACCCACACACAGGGGGCTGTGGGCGCGGATAGCGGCGGTGAGACGGGAGGCGAATGCTGGCATGAGGGAATTGTAGCGGACGTGGCGGCGATGCGAAGCGCAGACCTTAGCCGCGATCCTCAGCCGCCGAGAGCCCCCGAGAGCCCCCCGAGAGATTGGCACCCTCGTTATCGGGAGCGGGCGCCTGAAATCCGCCTTCCCGGTACGTCAGCACCAGCGTGTCCCTGACCCCATCGGTACCATCCGCTTGAATGGGGGTGGTCTCGTGGATCACCCGGGCATCGTCCAGCAATAAAGCCGTCCAGGGCTCCTGCATGGTGAAGCGCACCCCGGCGGTCCCCTGCGCCTCGAATACCCTCGTTTCGCCGCCTCGCACCCGTTTGCGATCGATCAGAATCACGGCCACGTAGTCCACGCCGTCGCGATGCGCCCCTTCGGGGGTCGGCCGCCCGATTCCCTGCGCCGTATCGATCCGGAACTGATGCGCCTCCACAAACCAGCGCGGCACGGGCCGGATGGCGGTGAACAGCGCGGCTAGCGTCGATAGCAGCCGCTGCCAGGCGATCGAGGAAGTCACCGCGGTTTCGACAGGCTCAAACCAGCGTTCCATGCCGCCGTGCAAGGCGTTGTAGTCGGTCGGCTGCCAATGAGCACGATGCGGCGCAAGCTCCAGCTGACCATCGCCAGAAGTAAAGCAACTGTGGCGGCGATGGCGATAGCTACCGCCATCGCGCAGATACGTGTCGCGCGGTAATCGCGACCAAGACGCACGCAGCTCGTCCAGCTGACCCGCGGTTACCTCCAGCTGCGATTGCAGCTCCTGTGGCGACAGCAGTACATAACCGGACCGGCTCATGGATGCAGCTATGGGCGGGAAATTGCGAGGCACGGCGGGCTCCGGCGGGTTGCAGGTGCTTCTATTCTGACACGCAGCGACTCCTGCGTACCGGCCCGAGACAACAACCCGGCACGACCACGACGAAATCGAATGCTGTCGTTTCCTGGCAGACATTTGCAGTAGGCTGCCAAGGCGTTCGCGGCATCCGGTGCGATTGCACCTGTCGCAGCAGCAATCAATCCCTCAAGGAGTAAATAAGAATGAACCGAGCGACGATTGCGATCTGCCTGGCTGTTCTCCTGCACGCTGTCGCCTGGGGCGCGGAGAACAAAAACCAACTCATCACCGTGGCGGAACAGTCCGGTTTCAAAATCACCGGCCGCTACGAAGAAGTCGAGCGCCTGTGTACCGCCTTCCAGCAGGCATGGCCTGCGCAAGTGCGTTGCTTCGAATTTGGACGCAGCCCCGAAGGACGTCGAATGCTGGCACTCGCGGTTTCCGCCGACGGCACGTTCGACGCGGCGGCCGCGCGCGCCAAACAACGCGCGGTCGTACTGATGCAGGGAGGCATTCACTCCGGCGAAATAGACGGCAAGGATGCGGGTTTTCTGGCGTTACGCGAGATGTTGCAAGGAAAAGCCGCTAACGGCGCGCTCGCCAAAGTCACGCTGGTCTTCGTACCTGTTTTCAGCGTCGACGCCCACGAACGCTTCGGCCGCTGGAATCGGCCCAATCAGGTCGGCCCCGAGGAAATGGGTTGGCGAGCCACCGCCCAGAACTTGAACCTCAATCGCGATTACGCCAAAGCGGATGCGCCGGAAATGCAGGCGATGCTCCGGTTGCTGAATCAGTGGGATCCGCTGCTGTACGTGGATCTGCACGTCACGGACGGTGCGGAATTCGAGCACGACGTTTCCTTCAATGTCTCGCCTACCCTGGCAGGCGATCCCGACCTGGTACGCAGCGCCGTCGGGCTGCGCGATGAACTCATGCGCCGCATAAAGGCACAAGGCTCTCTTCCGCTGGACTTCTACCCGTCTTTTATTCGCGATGACGATCCGCAATCCGGTTTTGCCGTAGGCATATCGCCGATCCGGTTTTCCCAGGAGTACTGGGCGGCTCACAATCGCCTCGGCGTGCTGGTGGAGACCCATTCCTGGAAGGACTACGCGACCCGCGTACGCATCACGCACAACTCCATCTTGGCGATGATGGAAATCGCCGCCGCCAACGGCAGCGAATGGCAAAGGAGCACGCACGCAGCCGATGAGCGCAGCGCCCGTATCGGCGGTACCAGCGTTGCGCTGGCCTACGACAATACCGATCACACGACGATGATCGATTTCCGGGGCTATGAGTACACGCGCGAGCCGTCAGCAATCTCGGGCGGGCTGATGACCCGCTACAACAACAAGCGCCCGCAGATCTGGCATATACCGCTGCGCGACCAGGTGAAGCCCTCCATCAGTGTTGTCGCACCCCGCGGCGGTTACATCATTCCAGCAGCACAAGCCGATGAAATGCTGCAGAAGCTGACGCTGCACGGAATTCAGTCGCGACGACTGGGTACCGCCTTGCCCAAGGCCGATGTGCAGACGTTCCGTGCCACCCAAGCCACTGCGTCGTCCACAACATTCGAAGGCCGCACGGCCATGTCGGTAGAAGGCAACTGGAAGGAGGAACCGCGCGACATCCCAGCAGGCTCCCTGTTCGTGCCAATCGCCCAGCCCAATGCGTATCTCGCCATGAAGCTATTGGAACCGAGAGATCCCGACTCTTTCCTGAGCTGGGGATTCTTCAACGCCTTCTTTGAGCGCAAGGAATACATGGAAGCTTACGTCGCCGAAGATGTGGCCGCGCAGATCATGAAGAAGGATCCGGCAGCAAAGCGGGAATTCGAGCGCAAGCTGGCAGAAGATCCCGCGTTCGCACGCAGCCCGGAAGCGCGACTGGATTTCTTCTACCAGCGCTCACCGTCGTGGGACGAGCGCTTTAATCTGTACCCGGTGTATCGCACCGAGAAGGAACTCTGACAGGGCGGGACTGAACATGAGCGATGGCGGCCGGATGACCGAGTCCGCCATCACCTTCCATCACCCGTCACCCATCACCCGTCACCCGTGACCCGTGACCCGTGACCCGTGACCCGTGACCCGTGACCCGTGACCCGTGATGCTAAGCACCCACCCACCACAGTAAATGCATTTCCGCATCACTCCGACCTCACCGCGCCCTCACTGCGCCTTCTTATCCAACACATCCGCCTTGTCTTCGTCCACCTTGGCTTCGGCGTCCTTACCCATTGCGGTGTAGATATCGGCACGACGGAAGTACGCATCCGGATCGTTCGGAGCAATGGCAATGGCCTTGTTGGCGTCATCGAGTGCCTTGTCCTTTCTCTCCAGCGACAAATACACGCGGGCGCGATTCAGGTAACCAACGACGTCGTCCGGTTTGAGCTCCACGTATTTACTGGCATCGTCGAGCGCAGCCTCGAACTTGCCCGATGAATCGCGGGCGCGTGAACGCAGCAGATACAGATCGGCACGCTCGGGAGCCTGGTCGATGGCCCGGCGCAGCAGCGAAACCGCCTCTTCGGGCCGGCCTTTGGACAGAGCCGTTTGCGCCTCAATGGTCAGGCTGTCGACGGATTTTGGAGTGGCCTGCGCGTACGTTACCAAGGGCACGAAGGCCGCAAGCAGGACGATCGCAGGACGGGATAACAACGCGGACACACGAAGCATGCACATGACGCCCCCATGAAATTATTCTGTTTGGGATCACTGGCGCTGAACGCAGGGCATTATGCGCTTGCCGTGGCCCGCGTCCATACGGTGGCCGCAAGATCCACGTCGTCAGAGGAACACGGAATCCATAAGGGCGATTGCGTTCTCAACCGCTTTCCCAAAGCGGATGGCTTCGATGGCCATTCCGGATGATTGAGCCCATATAAATTGAGCCGGGATGGTTGGCCGCGATAGCCGTATCGCTTGTACCGTTCAACACCCTATCGCATGACGCTGCGCTTCGAGCTCCTGCTTGCGCGTGCGCAATCGCTCTCCCTGCTTTGCTGAATAGCCGGTACGCATCTGCGTGCGAATTCGGTGAAGCGCCTGCTGGGAGCGCTGGCAGGATGCAACCCTGGCTGCCTGTGCAGCCTCATCGGACTTCTCAGGTTTAGCACTCCTGATCGACGGCTCCCGCTTGAGCGACCGCTGCGCTGTCGGGACGGCAACGGCCGGCGAATCCAGGATGCTGAGCCGGTCGAGACCTGCGCCGTACTGCTCGACTGAATCGCCACAAGGACTATCCGAGAACGTGCTCACACCGGCGAGCTTGCAGCGATAGATGAGGTGAGGTCCGCCCGCTCCTGCCGCCGTGGTATCTGGCGCTGCAGCCAGCAGTGCGTGCGAGAACAACAATCCCACGACTGACAGTATTGCTTTGCGAAAAAGAGTGATCATGGCACCTCCATATGCCTGAGTTTTGCTGGTGACTGCGCTCCCGCTGCGGATCATTGCAGCCCGACGCCACCGCAATCGCGAGAATTTCTGCCTGTTCACGCAGAAACACGGCGCCGTGTGCGCCGCGACAGGCTCAGCCTTGAAGGATGCGCTCGGCCTGGTTGCGCAGCAGCCGGCCAAATCCGACTGAATCGTAGAATGTATCGAGCGCAGCCAGGTCGGGCGGTCGCCGTTCAAGCGCGTCAAGAGTTACATCCAGCGGCATGTCGCAAGCGATCCCCGTGAGCTTGCGTGCCAGGAATGCCGATTCCCGGTAGTCGCGCAACTGGCCGACGACGAAGCCCGCATTGCGCAGCTTGAGTTTCAGCACTGCGTCCAGGTCGTCGTACAGGTGCGCGAGGGATTCGAAATGCCGGAACAGCAGGCTTGCGGTCTTGCGGCCGACGCCTGGGACACCGGGGATGTTGTCCACGGCATCGCCCATCACGGCCAGGAAGCAGGCCATCCGCTCCGGGGCCACGCCGAAGCGTTCCGCGATGTCGCCATAGCGATAGCGCTTGTCGTCGATGTAATCCCAGTATTCGTCGCCTGGGCGAACCAGTTGCGACAAGTCTTTATCGCGGGTGACCAGCACCGCATTCTTGCCGGGGCGCATTTTTGTGGCGAGCGTGCCGATGATGTCGTCCGCCTCGTATTCGCCGCTGCCGAATTGTGCGACGCCAATCGCATCGCACAGCCGGCGGCATAGCGCGAACTGGCGCTTGAGTTCTTCGGGTGCCGGCTCGCGATTGGCCTTGTAGGCCGGATAGAGCACGTTGCGATACGTGACCGCCAGGCTTTCATCGAACGCGACCGCCATGTGCACCGGGCGGACCTTCTCGATGAGATCGCCCAGGAAGCGCGCGAATCCATGCAGCGCATTCACTGCATTGCCATCGTAGTCGGTGAGCGTGTTGGGCACCGAATGCCAGGCGCGGAAGATGAAAATCGAAGCGTCGATCAGGTAGAGCATTCGGCAGGAAGCAGTTGGCGGTTGGCGGTTGGCTGAGAGCATACGGCATTCATAGCTTCGTCCGCCGACCTCCACCTTTTCTCGTGCAACGCGTGACGTGCGCTTTGACTAACCGCCAACCGCCAACCGCTTTTTCCTACCCGTTCAGCTGCTTCAGCCGCGCATGCAGCGGGCTGGAGCGGGGGAAATGCGCGCGCAGGTATTCCATCTGGTCGGCGAGCACGCGCCGGCTCTTGAGGTAGATGTATTCGGCGTACGTCGGGGTGAACGGCACCGCGATGAGCTGCAGGCCAGCCTGCTCCGGTGTCTTCGATGCTTTCAGGTTATTGCAGCGACGGCAGGCGGTGACGACGTTGGTCCATCGGTCCTTGCCACCCTGGCTCAGCGGCCGCACATGGTCGCGCGATAGCTGGTTCGACGGAAAGCGCAGTCCGCAATACAGGCACAAATGCGCGTCGCGCTTGAACAGGGTCTGGTTGTTCAGCGGTGGCGTGTAGTCGTTGCGCAGATTGCCGGGGTTGTGGGTGTGACCGATGGTGGCGATGATGGAATTCACATCGACCGTGGTCTGCAATCCGGATTTGGCGTTGGTGCCGCCGTACAGCCGATAAAGCTGCGTACCACAGGTGTATGCCACCTGTTCCGTATGATAAAGCCGTACCGCGTCCCGGTAGTCGATCCACTCCAGGGGCATTCCCGACACGTCCGTGCGCAGGATTTCTTGGTTCAAGTTGTACAGGGTTTGCACGACTCGCTAAGACCTAGGGGAAACAAAACCTAGGGAAACCTTGCCGGCTCAGGGGCACGGCGAACACGCAACTTACGAGACGTAAGATACGCGAGGCGTGTGTAAAAATTCAACGTCGCTAAGTAGCTCACCTGAAAAGGGTAATTGTCGCCTGTGGGGCGAGGGCAACGGGGAGGCGAGGCCAGCTGGCCAACGGGCTGCTGGTTGGCTGGCCAGAGCTGGAGACCAGAGCCGCGAAATTGCCCCCTCGTCCCGTCTGGTCCTCTTCCGGATCTGACCCACTTACCCGTAGCCCACCGGCCCGCTGGCCTCCTCAGTGTCCTCCCTCCAGCGACTTGACCGCCTGGATCATGGCGACCATCACCTTCTGGGCGTCGCCGTACACCAGATTGGTGTTATCGGCGAAGAACAACTCGTTTTCGACACCCGAATAGCCTTTTCCCTGGCCGCGCTTGATCACGTAGACCTGCTTGGCCTGGTCCACGTTGAGGATGGGCATGCCGTAGATGGGGCTGCTCTTGTTGGTGCGGGCTGCCGGATTCACGGTGTCGTTGGCGCCGATCACCACGGCGACGTCCGCTTCCTTGAACTCCCCGTTGATATCTTCGAGGTCGTAGATCATGTCGTACGGCACGCCGGCTTCGGCCAGCAGTACGTTCATGTGACCGGGCATGCGACCGGCGACCGGATGGATCGCGAACTTCACTTCCACGCCGGCATCGGTCAGCAGCTTCACGAACTCGTAGAGCTTGTGCTGCGCTTGTGCCACGGCGAGGCCGTAGCCTGGGGCAATGATCACCTTGCTCGCGTAGCGCATCTGGACCGCGGCATCGCTCGCCTCGGCGGGTTTCTGGCTGCCTTTGATCTCGCCCTGCTGCTCGTCGCCGGTCGCACCGAAGTTGCTGAAAATGACATTGGCGACGCTACGGTTCATCGCTTTCGCCATCAGCAGGGTCAACAGCGTGCCCGCGGAGCCGACCACCATGCCGGCGATCATCAGCGCCGGATTCTGCAACACGTAGCCCTCGAAACCGACTGCCAATCCGGTGAACGCGTTGTAGAGCGAGATCACCACCGGCATGTCGGCGCCGCCGATCGGCATGGTCATCAACACGCCGAACAGCAGCGCACCGCAGAAAAATGCGGCGATGACCCCCGGCTGTGCGTGGCCGTGCGCCACGAACACGATGTAGGCGCCGATCGCCAATGTCGCAACAAACACAGTGCCGTTGAGAAGTTGCTGTCCTTTCAGGCGCCAGGTGCCGTTGATCCGCCCATCCAGCTTGGCCCAGGCAATCATCGACCCGGCCAAGGAGATCGCACCGATCAGCGCGCCGATGACGGTGACGATCAGCGGAACAGTCTGGTGAGCGGCATCGACACGCAGCAGCTCGACTGCCGCAATGGCGGCGGCCGCACCACCGCCCATGCCGTTGTAGAGCGCGACCATCTGCGGCATCGCCGTCATCGCGACTCTTTTGCCGCTCCACCATGCCCAGCCGGTGCCGATGACCAGGGCGATGGCCGCCAGCGCGACATTCGTGGTCAGGTGCGCCTGGGCCGCCGGATCGATGCCGAACACGTACAGGAAACTGGCAAGGGTCGCGACCAGCATGCCGACGCCGGCAACCACGATGCCGGAGCGCGCCGTCACCGGGGAAGACATGCGCTTCAGGCCGTAAATGAACAGGAACGCCGCGGCGAAATAGCTGGCGTCGATGATGAGCTGGGAATTCAGGTTCATGGCTGGTTCACGCCTTCGGCTTGCTGTCGGTCGAGCCGGCCTTGGTCGTGCTCGGCTTGAACATTTCCAGCATGCGTTCGGTCACGACATAACCGCCGGCGGCATTCCCCGCTCCCAGCAGCACGCCGATGAAGCCGATGACCTGTTCGATGGTCGAGGTTGCGTTGAGCAGCGCGTACATCGCGCCGACCACCACGATGCCATGCACGAAATTCGACCCGGACATCAGCGGCGTATGCAGGATCGCCGGCACGCGACCGATGATCTCGTAGCCCGTAAAGGCCGCCAGCATGAAGATGTACAGGGCCACGAAGCCCGTCAGTGTCGTCGTCAGGTCCATGGAACAGTTACCTCACTCGCACAGTGATAGATCGCACAGCCAATCTCGACCCGCAGCCCAATCTCTACCCATATCCACATGACACGCGGGTCCGACGTGACACGGTAGTTCGACACGACACGGCAGCACTGGGAACACCGCTCGAAGCAGGAGCCGGTAGAGGTTCACGGCAGTTTCAGCTTGGTTGCGCCGCGGACCCCATGTTCCTTGCGCTCAACCTTCCACGGCCTTCTTCGCCGCTTCGTTCTTGATCTCGCCGGCGTGGGTGAGCGCCGTCTTGGCGATCACCTCATCGTCCCAGTCCAGCTTGACGGCCTGCTCCTTGACGAACAGCTCGATCAGGTTGAACTGGTTCTTCGCATACAGCTCGCTGGCGTGTTCGCCGAGCAGGCTCGGCACGTTCAGCGGACCCACGATGGTGACCTGGCCGATCTGCACGGTTGCGCCCGGCTGCGTGTACTCGCAATTGCCGCCGCCTTCGGCAGCAAGATCGATGATGACGCTGCCGGCCTTCATGCCGTCGACCTGCGCCTTGCTGATCAGCTTCGGCGCCGGCCGGCCAGGAATGGCGGCGGTGGTGATGATGATGTCCGCCGACTGGATGTGCTTGGTGACGACCGCGGCGATTTTGTCTTTCTCTTCCTGCGTGAGCTCACGGGCATAACCACCCGCACCGCGCGCATCGACGCCTGTATCGACGAACTTCGCGCCGAGCGATTCGGCCTGTTCCTTGGTCTCCGGCCGCACGTCGTAACCTTCGGTCATCGCACCCAGGCGCCGCGCCGTTGCCAGCGCCTGCAGGCCCGCAACCCCCAGGCCCATCACCAGCGTCTTCGCCGGACGGATCGAACCTACCGCCGTCGTCATCATCGGCAGGATGCGGGCGAGATTGGTGGCGCCCATGAGTGCGGCGTAATAGCCCGCCAACGCCGCCTGGCTCGACAACGCATCCATCGCCTGCGCGCGCGAGATTCGCGGCACCAACTCCATCGCAAAGGTGGTGATCTTGCGGTCGCGCAGCAACTTCGTGAGTTGCGGTTCCTTGTGGGCGTAGATGAAGGAAATCAGGATGGCGCCCGGCCGCATCGCCTCGATGACTTCCAGGGCCGGCGGCTGTACCGCAACCACGATGTCCGCAGTCGCGACCAGGCGCAGGGGATCGGCCTCGAAAACGACATTCTTGAAAGCGCTGTCCGGAAGCTTGACGGCGTCGCCGGCGCCGGACTGCATGTGAACCTCGACGCCGAGCTTGGCAAGCTTGTCGGCAACCGCCGGGACCATCGCCACACGCCGCTCGTTCGGGCGGGTCTCTTTCAGCACGGCTATCTTCACTGGCATGGATGCTCCGAGGCGCTGGTTATTGGCGTCGTCTATCCGCGTGCGATCCGGCGGCAGCGGGTCGGGCACGACCGCGTACTTTTACGGACCTCATCACGGGGTAACCGGCAGGTCGGCGACCTGCGACAGTGGCATCTCGTGCATTGCTGGTTCTAATTGCAGGCTGTGTGCGGTGAATGCATCGAGGATATCGGCTTCAGGCCCGTCCATTCTAGTTCGGTCCCGCAGTTCGTCCAGGCCGACCCCCTGAAATAACGTTTAACACGCACCCTTGTAAAGCATCTGGAAGGGTATTTCGCGCCGGGTCGCGGCGGCAGCCTGCTAAAATGCCGGCGTGCAACCACCGCGACTCTCCAGCCAACGCCGCCTCGGCCCGTCCCATCCACGGGCGCGTACTGCGGCCGTAAATCCCGGCATTGCCAGTGCTTTTCGATGACTGCAGCAGCCGCGAGCGAGTGGCCGGGGCCGATGGCCGATCGGGTCGCGCGCTATTGCGGCGTGGGACTCGCCCTCGCCTATCCGGTTAGCGCGCACCTTGCGATTGCACGTCACAGTCTGCGGCTCACTCTCATCGCGATGGCCTTGCTGGCGGCCGCTATGCTGGTGCCAGCAATGATCCGCGGTCGACTCGGTGCATGGCTGGCCCTGCCGGTTGCTGTCGGCTGCCTGTGGCTGCTGTCGCGCTGGAATACCGATGTGCTGCCACTGTACGCGCCGCCGGTGCTGGTACCAGCGTTCATGGCGTGGGTCTTCGGTCACACACTCACCGGACGGCAGACACCGCTGATTGCCCGGTTGGTGAGTCTGCTACATGCGCCAGGGGATGAAATCGACGCCGACGTGTGGCCTTACGCGCGCCGGCTTACGCTCGCCTGGGCCCTGCTGCTCGCGGCGCTCGCGACCACCAACCTGGTGCTGGCGGCATTGGTGGTGCCCGACGGCCTGTTGATGGCTGCGAATATCACCCCACCGCTCGCCGTGGCGCCAGAGCTGTGGTCGTTGTTCGCCAACCTGCTCGGCTATCTGCTGGTCGCGGCATTCTTTCTCATCGAGTACGCCTATCGCCGCCGCCGCTTTCCGCAGCAGCCATACCGCAATTTTTTCGATTTCCTGGCGCGCACCATTGCCGCGAGCCCACGCCTTCTCGAGCCTGGCCTTCTCGAGACTGGCCAGGCCACCCCTGCAGGCCGGTTGCCGGGCGAATGATCACAATGCCGCAGCCTATCGACTCCGCACCGCCTGCTACCGCCAGCGTGACGGCAGGTACGTTCGCGACGACGTTGATCGTCGCTGCGACACATCCTGCGCTGCCGGGGCATTTCCCCGGCCGGCCGCTCGTTCCCGGCGTGCTGTTACTCGATGAGGTATTGCAGGCAGCCGAAGCCTGGCTGCAAAGCAAAGTGCGCGTCATAGCGCTACAACAGGCGAAGTTCGTCGCGCCGCTGCTGCCCGATCAACTCGCCGAGCTGCGACTGACGTTGCAAGGCAGTGCCCTGCGCTTTGCCGTTACCTGCGCCGACAGCACGATTGCGCAAGGGTTGTTTGAAGTCGCCCTGGAGCATGAACACGTGCAACGCAGGGGGCCCGGCGCGTGAAGCAGGACTGGATCGACCGCCCCGAAGGTGGCGGCATGTTCGCGCTCAAGCTGATTCGCGACACCGCTCTGTTGTGCGGCCGCACCGTAACGCGCTGCATCCTCTATCCCATAACCCTGTATTTCCTGATCCGTCGCGGACCCGAACGCCGTGCCTCGCGTGCTTATCTGCAACGTGTGACGGGCCGTCCCGCAAATCTATGGGCTGTGGCGCAGCACATCTACTGCTTCGCTGCGGTGATACTGGATCGCGTGTTCCTGTGGTCGGAGCGCTTCAAACGTTTCGACATCCGCATCACCGGACTCGAAGAATTACGCGGTGCGCTGCGACAGCAGCACGGCGTGCTTCTGTTCGGATCGCATCTGGGTAGTTTCGATGCGCTGCGCGTGCTCGCCACCGTGCGTGAAGACGTGCTGATGCGTGTCGTCATAGACATGGACCAGAGCCCGGCGATGATGCAGGTCCTCAACGCACTGAATCCCGCATTGGCCGCATCGGTGATCAATGCCCGGCAGGAGGGCACCACCACGGCACTTGCCATCAAGGAGGCGCTCGACCAGAAGGCACTGGTGACGCTGCTGGTCGACCGGGCGCGCCCCGGCAACGCCGTGGCGCAAGTGAACTTCCTCGGTGCGCCCGCCCTGCTCCCCACTTCGCCATGGATGCTCGCGATTGCCCTGCGCGTGCCCGTGGTCCTTTGCTTCGGGCTCTATCGCGGCGGCAATCGCTACGACCTGCATTTCGAGCTGTTCGCGGAGTCGCTCGCCGTCGAGCGTAGCCGGCGCGCGGAGCACCTCACCGAAGTAATCCAACGTTATGCTGACCGACTCGCCCATCATGCGCGCACCGCGCCTTACAACTGGTTCAATTTCTATGACTTCTGGTACGTTCCGGATACTTCTGACGCTGCTCGCGACGTCGCTGCTTACACCCATCGTCCTGCCGGCAACGGCAGCGGAACTTGACGCGGGGGCGCTGATCCAGCGGCTGGCCAAGCCCGCGCCGGCGACGATCGATTTCGCGGAGATCCGCTTCTCCTCGTTGCTGAAGCAGCCGCTGATCGTGTCCGGCACGCTCGGTTACGCCGGTCCAGCGACCCTGGATCGTCATGTCACCAAACCGTATCGCGAAGATACGGAAATCCGCGGCGAGTCCGTGCGCGTCAGCCGCGAAGGCGAGCCGGTGCGGAGTTTCGCGTTGAAGCGCGCGCCTGAGCTCAGCGGCCTGCTGACGGCGTTCACCGCATTGCTGGCCGGCGATCGCGATGCCGTGGGCCGCGAATTCGAAATCGCCGCCAGCGGCGATGAAGCAACCTGGCAACTCAAGCTGACCCCGCGCGACGCGCGAGTACGCAAGCGCGTGCCCGGCATCCAGATCGATGGCCGCAAAGACTTGCCGCGCTGCTTCACGATCGCGAACGACAATGGCGGAGCGAGCGTCATGCTGCTGGGCGCCGCTGCAGCCACCGAGCTGCCACAACCGCTGACCCGGGAGTGGCTGGAACGCTGGTGTGCAGCGACGGAATAATGGAGGTGATGTGGGTGATGGAAGTGATGGAGGTGATGCAGGCAAGCAAGCGGGATCGCTTGCGGCCGTGTCGCCGCTATATTCATGCATGCCCTGTATCACCTACATCACTTCCATCACCTCACATCCCCACATCGAGTTAATCCAGCCGGGCAGGCGTAAACCGTAAGATGCCGCCCCCTGATCCTCCGGTGACAACAGGGAGGGCGCTGCAGCGACCACCGGATCCATTGCTTTCCACCGCAAACCATTCACCGTCCCAGTTACCGGTTTCTTCCCAAGATGAATCGCTCCCTCCCCGCCATCCTCCTGCTCATCGGCTGGATCGTCGTTCTCGCCGCACTGGGCTGGTATGTGCAGCGGGATCTGGTGGTTGGCACCGACCTGCGCCTGTTCCTGCCGAGCCCGACGACTCCACAACAACGGCTGCTGCTGGAGGAGATTGGCGAGGGCCCTGCTTCGCGCGTGTTGGTTGCCGCAATCGAAGGCGCTGCACCGGAAACCCTGGCCGATACCTCGCGCGCATTGGTAACGGCCCTCAGCGGTAGCAAGAACTTCGGCATCGTCACCAATGGCGAAATGTCGCTCGACGCGATCCCGGAGAAACTGCTGCCTTATCGATACCTGCTGTCACCCACCCTCGATACGCAACCACTCGATGCGCACTATCTGCATGAACAACTGCAGGCACGCGCGGAAGATCTGGCTTCGCCCGCCGGAGCGATGCTCGAACCGCTACTGCCGCGCGACCCCACGCTGGAGCTGTTGAAGGTGCTGCAGAACTGGCAGCCCATGCACGAACCCAATCGTCAGTTCGACGTGTGGTTCGACGGCAAGGGCAAGCGCGCATTGTTGATCGCCGAGACGCTTGCGCCCGCTTTCGATCCCGACCGCCAGCGCGCCGCCATCAACGAGTTTCGCCACGCATTCGCAGCGCTCAATCCGGACGGCGCCATGAAGCTCACCATCAGCGGACCCGGAGCTTTCTCGGTCTTGATGGAAGGACGTACACGCGGCGAAGCGCAGGCGCTCGGAACGGCTGCGACTGTCGGCATGATCGTGCTGCTGCTGATTGCGTATCGACGCATCGGTCCCGTGCTGATCAGCTCCATGCCGCTGGCGAGCGCAGGCATTGCCGGAATGCTCGCAGTCAGCTTGCTGTTCGACGCGGTGCACGGCATCACTCTCGCATTCGGATTCACCTTGATGGGCGTGGCGCAGGACTATCCGATGCACCTGCTGAGTCACCAGCGACCGGGGCATTCGCCGCTGCACACCGTGCGGGAGTTGTGGCCGACACTCGCCACCGGCGTCGCCAGCACCTGCATTGCCTACACCACGTTCATCTTTTCCGGTGTCGTCGGGCTCGCCCAGCTCGCCTGCTTTACGATCGCATCGCTCGCAGTGGCCGGCCTCACGACACGATTCCTGCTGCCCCGGCTGATCGATACCGCGGGCCGCGATTACGGCCAGTCCGCATTCCTCGGCAAACTGTGGCAACGCATCGCGAACCTGCCGCGTCCGCTATGGGCCGCACCGGTGGTCGCGGTGGCCTGCGTGGCTATCGTGATATTCGTACCGGGATCGCTGTGGGAAAACGATTTGAGCAAGCTCACTCCGGTGCCGCGTGAACTGCTGATGCAGGATCAGGAATTGCGCTCGGAACTGGGCACGCCGGACCTGCGCTACCTGCTTGTCATCGAAGCCGGCAATGCGGACCAGGCACTAAGCCAGCTTGAGGCGCTCGATACGCCGCTGCGCAAATTGGTGGAGCGCGGTGTGATCGCCGGTTACGACCACGCCGCCCGATATGTGCCAACGGCGGCGAAACAGCTCGCGCGGCAGCGCAAGCTGCCTGATGACGCAACTCTCAGCTCGGCGCTGCAACAGGCCATGGTGGATACACCGTTTCGCACCGACGTCTTTGTCCCCTTCACACAGGATGTCAAACAGGCCCGCGCGCTGGCGCCTCTGTCGGTGGACATGCTGCACAACTCACCGTTGGGTGCGAGTCTCGATCTGCTGTTGACGCCGCGTGAGCACAAGATCACCACGCTCGTTACCTTTGCGGGTGTCAGCAACCCCGCCGCCTTGCAACAGCTTGCGAAGACGGCCGGCCCGAATGCAGTGCTGCTCGACCTCAAGGATGCGTCGGACTCGCTGGTTGCCCAGCAGCGCACGCGACTGCTGTGGAGCCTGGCTGTTGCCGGAGTGCTGTTGATCGGGGTCGTTGCAATTGCACTGCGCAATATCGGACGCGTCATTCGCGTGCTGGCGCCGATGGCGCTGACTACCATGATCCTGATCGCAGTGCTGCACGGCGCGGGTGTGCCGATGACGCTGTTCCACCTGATCGCCCTGATTCTCGCGGCGGGGCTGGGGCTGGACTATGCATTGTTCTTCGAACATGCCTCGGACGATCCGAATGAGCAACAACGCACCCTGCACGCCGTGCTGGTGTGCTCCGGCTCGACGCTGATGGTGTTCGCGCTGCTCGCGTTGTCCAGCCTGCCGGTCTTGCGCGCCATCGGCGTGACCGTGTCACTGGGTGTAATTTCCAACTTCGTTCTCGCACTCCTGCTGACCAGAGAGAGATCCCCCGCGGTCAACGCTCTGGCGGCGACGAGTCAGAGTTAGACGTCATGGCCAGCGACCATTTACCCGTTGCATCGCTAATCCCGCACCAGGGCACCATGTGCTTGCTGGAGCGCGTGCTCGACTGGGACACAAGCAGCATTCGTCTCGCGACCACTACGCATCAATCCACCAACAACCCGCTGCGCTCCGGAAATCGCCTGCGTGCGATTCACCTGTGCGAATACGGTGCACAGGCGATGGCGGTTCACGGCGCATTGCAGGCGCAAGCAGATGGCGGTGCTGCGGCTCCCGGCATGTTGGTGTCGCTGCGATCCGTCAATTTCGCGTGCGACTACGTCGATCACCTGACAGGCAGCCTGATGATTGAAGCTCAGTGCCTGCAAGCCACCGCCGCGAGCCTGCAATACACGTTCCGTGTTTCCCACGCCGGTGAATTGCTTGCCGAAGGCCGCGCCGCGGTAGTGCTGAAAGGCTAGATGATTTTCGCGACGGGCTGCTTGACCTCGCGCCCGCCGAACAGCGTCAGCAGCGGACCGGTCATGAAGGTCGTGAGGATCGCCATGACCATCAGCATAGTGAACAGCTCGTTGCCGATCACGCCGATGTCGAGCCCGACCTTGATCACGATCAGCTCCATCATGCCGCGCGCATTCATCAGCGAGCCGATGGCGAACGAAAATCGCCACGGCTGACCGCCGATGCGTGCGCCGATCGCGCCTCCGAGCATCTTGCCAAAGATTGCGACCGCCAGGATGAGCAGCAGCGAGCCCAGGCCGGCGCCAACAAAAGCATCGGGCGTAGTATTCAGGCCTGCGAGCGCGAAGAAGATCGGCATCAGCACGATGATCGCCACGTATTCGATGCGTTCGATCAGGGCGGCAAGCAACCGGTCATCGCGCGGCAGGCAGGCACCGAACAGGAACGCACCGAACACGGCGTGCACATCGAGAATCTCTGTGATGTAAGCACAGCCGAATGCGCCGATGAGCAGCATCGCGAGCGACCCACCCTCCGGTCGCCCATCCTGCGCGAAGCTGGCCAGCAGCCGCGCAACCATTGGCCGGATCAAGCCGAAGATGATCAGCGCGAGCACCGCCAGCCCGCCCATGGTGGTCCAGAAACGCGACCAGTTCTGACCGCTGCCGGCCAGCACTACGACCAGCGCCACCATCAGCCACGCCGACACATCGGCGACAGCGGCGGCCGTCAACGCATACCGACCCAGTGTGGTCTGCGTCAGCGAACGATCCTTGAGAATGCGCGCCATGACGGGAAAGGCCGTGATCGACATTGCCGCCGCGACGAACAGGGCGAAAGGCCAGAAGGCCACGCCCTGCGGAGCAAGCCCGGGGTACAGCATCACCGCAGCACCCAAACCCATTCCCATCGGCAGGAACACCGACAGGACTCCGATCCAGCCCGCCGCAACCATCTGCTGCCGCACACCGGTCGGCATGCGCAATTCCGCGCCCACGATGAACATGAACAGCACCAGGCCAAGCTCCGACAGGCCATTCAGCGCGCCGAGGCTACCGTGCTGAAAGATATGCGCGTGCAGTTCCGGCGCAATGCTGCCGAAGACGATCGGCCCCATCACCAGCCCCGCCGTCATCTCGCCGATTACCGACGCCTGGCCCAGATATCGCAGCAGCCAGCCGAGCAGCCGCGCAGTGCCGAGAATGACAACGAGCTGCAACAGCAGTGGAGAATGAGTCATCGCTGTCCTTCATTCCGGCGCGAGCGGATTTCCAGGTTATCTACTTCCGCCGGGAATGCATCGCCGGCGACACGCAACCATCACGCGGCTGCGTCGAATAGCAGGCCGCCGACTCCCGCTGACGCCGCATGCGCACCGCTCAGGAGCTCGCGGACCTGATCTGCCTTCAGATCCGGACATTGGTCGCAGGCACGCTCGACGATCTGTGCAGCCAGCGAGTTGAGCAACGCCGTGTATTCACGCAGGCGTGCGATGAAACCTGCCTCATCGAGTTTGTCGCGCAAGCCGCGATTCAGCTCGTAGAACCACGGCAAAGCAGCCTGGTCGAGCAGGACGGCCGCGTTACGCTTCGCGCTGTGCTTCGACCACTCGCGCATGAAGTCCTGCATTGCCTGATTCAACGCGCGCGAGTGATTCAGCTCGACCGACAGCTTGCTGATGCTGTTGAGGTCGGTGAGGCGATTCTGGAAGAACAACTGGCACAGGATGCCCCAGTAGTAGGTGTAGTCCCAGATCACCTTCAGCGGCATTGCTTCGGGATCGCCGAAGATCGCGTATTGATCGGTGTACAGCGATAGCGTGCTTTCGTAGAAGGAAAAATACAGCTGTTGATAGACATGAGCGCGCCCGCCGACGTGCTCGCCGCGCAGGTCGCGATCGATGAGGTCGACGATGTAGGTATTGCTGATGGCGATGAAGTCGCTACCAGGCGAATAGAACGGATCGAGGAACACGCCAGCCTCGCCGGTCAGTGCCCAGCGGTCGCCGGAAAACACCTGCTTGCAACCGTAGGAGAAGTTGCGCAGAAAACAGAAGTCCTGCAACAGATGTTGCTTGCTCTGAATTTCCTGGCCGAGGCGCGGCTGGAACTTGTGGAACCACTGCAGCGATTTCTCGAAAGTGTTCATGGTGTGCAGCGGATGGGTATTCGCATCGCACACGATGCCCACCGAATGCGATCCCGATGCCAGCGGAATCAGCCATGCCCAATAGCCTTCGCCGCACAGGTGATTCGTGGATAGCCAGCGCAGCGGCGGGTCGCAACGCTGCAACCAATCCCGATCCGTCGACCATTCGTCGATATCGATCTTCGCGCCGATGCGGAACCACACGGCGTTCGCGTCGTGCGCATTGTCCTGCGCCAGGCCGAGCTTGCGCTTGAGCAATCCGGCACGGCCCGCAGCATCGACCAGCCAACGGCTCGTGACCGTATGCGTCTGGCCCTCCAGCTCGTACACGACACGATGGATCGCGCCGTCCTTGCCCAATTCGAAATTTCGCACGACCGCGCCGTCGACGAAGCTGACGCCCAGTTCACGCGCGTGTTCGCCCAGATAATTCTCGAAGATACCCCGGTCGAGCTGGTAGCTCGGCGTCGGCAGGTAACCGCTGGCACCCAGTTCGGTCACGCCGTCCACATCGGTGCGACCTTCGGAGAAGAAGAAACGAAAGCCGAATTTCTTCAGCTGGCTTTGCTTGAGGTGCTGCTCGAGCCCGAGCACGGTGTCGAAATAGTGGGCGCCGATTTCGACCGAGGATTCGCCGACCTTGTGGGCAGCCGCAGGAACCGGATGACGACGCCGCTCCAGCACCAGCACATCGATAGCAGGAAACCTGCGCTTGAGCTGAATCGATAGCGTCAAACCGGCGAGGCCACCACCAAGCACCACAACGTCATACTGTCTGCCCGTTGCAGGGACAGTCGCATCGGCGCCATGAGTACTGTCTTGCGTCGGACCGGTCATTTGCTCGCCTCAATCCTTCCGATCCACTGCAACCCGCAACATCAAACGCTCGCTGAGCGCCAGCGTGACGACTGCGGGTTCATCCGACGCCAAGGCCTCGAACAGCGGCAGGCAGGGCGCGAGTACATTTTCGCTGACGGCGGCAACGGCAGCCGAACGAGCCGGCGTCGGCGCCGCAGGTTCGCCTGCTCCAACTTCGAGGATAAGCAACGGTGACGTGTCGTCCGGCCGACTTCGATCTGCCGGCGTCAACACCAGAGCAGCTCCCAGCAGGCCTCGGCTCGGCGCGATTGTTCCCAGCGCACCTTTGGCTTCGATATCGAATGCGACGTATAGAACTGGCCGGTCCTCGCAGTGGACCTGCGTCACCGCCTCAAGCAGTCCGGTACCGAAAGTCGCCTGGTAGGCACTGATCGCAGTGTAAGGAGCACGACTGCCGGTGCCAATGCTCCAGTAGCCAGCGGCGGCGTTGTGTACGGAGTTGTGAAACTTGACGGGTGAAATAAGCGTCGGCGTGCTCACCAGTGTCGTACACATGTAATCGCTGATAGCGAGATCGCCGTGCGTCGATGCGAATACCGCGGGCAGCTCCGCCGGGTTAAGCGACGCTGCTGCGCACGCTCGTGCCGCTACTTCCAAGGCTATCGCAACCGTGTCGGGCGCTCTGCGGCGTTCGGTGGGTGCGAGCATTGCGGGAGCCGGTCGTCCCGCAGCGGTCTGCGGAATTTCAATTTCACCGCGCATCACCGCACGAGCTGTTTCCCATCCAGGCAGTCGCGGCGCCCAGAATGCGATGCCAGCCACTGCGACGGCAGGCAGCGACTGACTCACGGCGCGCTCCGTGCGAACGCGAGCACGCAATTGCTGCCGCCGAAACCGAAGGAGAAACTCAGCGCACGATCGACGCTGCGTGACGTATTCTCCAGACGCACTTGCGGTCCGCAAACCGGATCCAGCGTTGCGGCATTGAGCGTTCCGGGCAGCACTCCATGCTCCAGCGCTAGCAACGTAATGCCGGTCTCGACAATTCCCGCGGCGCCCAGCGTGTGACCGGTCCAGCCCTTCGTGGAACTGGCGACGGTGTCCGGCGGAAACAGATCGGCAACGACGCGCGCTTCCATTTCATCGTTCTTCTGGCTCGCGGTGCCGTGCAGATTGATGTAACCCACATCGGCGGCCGTGATGCCTGCCCTGTCCAACGTGTCCGCGAGCGCAGCGCGTGCGCCGATACCTTCGGGGTGCGGCGTCGACATATGGTAGGCATCGTTGGATTCGCCGTAACCGATCAGCCACGGGCCTGCGCCGGCGTCGCGCTCCAACAGGGCAAATCCCGCAGCTTCGCCGAGATTGATGCCGCGTCGCTCCACATCGAACGGACGACACAGCTGCGGCGAAACCAGTTCCAGCGAATTGAAGCCGAACAGGACGCTACCGCACAGGGTGTCGACTCCGCCGACCACTGCCGCGTCAGCCAGGCCCAGCCGCATCAAGCGCTCCGCCTGCGCGAAAACCTTGGCGCTCGAGGAGCAGGCGGTCGCAACGGTCACGCTGATGCCGGTCAGGCCAAGCGCGTGCTGCACAAAATCGCCCAGGGAGTGCGGCGTGTGAATGATCGGGCGGCGCAGATCCGCGGGGTAACGGCCGTCAGGGTCGAGCCGCGTGTAGGCTTCTTCGCTAGCGCCGATACTGGAGGTGGACGTGCCGACCACAATCGCGATGCGTCCCGCGCCATAGCGCTCGCGAGCCTGCAGCACCGCATCGCGAAATCCGTCGGTGATCAGTCCGCACCAGGCCAGGCGATTGTTACGACAGTCCCAGTCCGCCAACGACGGCGGCAGCGACGGCTGTTCGAGCCCGTCCACCCGGCCAATCCAGGTATCGATAGGGGTAGTGCCGAAGTCGTTGCGCCGCAAGCCGCTGCGCCGTTCGCGCAGGGCCGCGATCGTCTGCTCACGGCCCGTGCCCGCAGCGGAGCACAGCGTGAACGCGGAGATTCGCAGGGGACGGATCACACCCGATTGGCAGCCACATGCGCCGCCAGCGAACGCAGCGAGCTGAAAATCCGGACATTGTTTTCATCGTCCGAGCGTAGCTGGAAGCCGTACTTCTTGGAGATTTCCAGCGCCAGCTCGAGCGCGTCGATGGAATCCAGACCCAGGCCGGTCTTGAACAGCGGCGCCTCGGGATCGATGTCGTCGGGAGTGACGCCTTCGAGATTGAGCGCGGTAACAATGAGTTCGGCGAGCTCACGCTCACCGGCGGACAGGGATGCGGCCATGCGGACAACCGACGTTGATCGTTGTAGGGATGCGGCGCTGATGCAGCGCGGGCGTGGAGTGTATCATTCGCACCCGCGCGCCGTATCGGACGGCCCGCATCGGACGACATGCCGTACACACCGCGGGATCGAGACTTGCAAGTTAACGAGCTGACTACACAGCCGGGTGGCGCGATGAGCCGCGACCCCGCCGGCGAAGCATCCACCCCCAGCCTTGCCGCGACGGATGCAACGCCGGATAAAGCAGGAAACGACGCTATCAGGGTCGAATTCCACCCGATTGCCGCAGCGGCGCCGCCGCCGGGGCTGCTGGCTGCCGTCCACTTCGGTCCGGCAACGGCGGACAAGTCGACACTGGCCAGGGCCAGCGGCCCGCTGCACATCAATGTAAGCCTTACGCCCCTGCAAGCCAGCACCGACGCCGAATTGTGGTGGGCAACCGGCGCCGTCAGGCACGGTGTCAATGGCGCTATTCGTTACGCGCACGACGACGAGCACCTGTTTGCCCTCATGGAGCTTGAGGAGCACGAGTACGGCGGAATCACGGCTACGGCCGCCTTCGCGTATGCGCAGATGCGGCGCTTCCAGGAGGAGTCCGCCTTTCCACACCTGTTGCGCATCTGGAATTATCTCGATGCGATCAACGAGGGCGCGGGCGACCAGGAGCGCTATCGGGAATTTTGCGTCGGTCGTACCCAGGGACTCGGCAATGCCCTCGCCGCCAGCTACCCGGCGGCGACCGCGATCGGCCATCAATATCGGACCGGTGCCCTGCAGGTGTACTGGCTCGCCGGACGCACGCCCGGCAGATCCATCGAAAATCCGCGGCAGGTCAGCGCCTACCGTTATCCCCGCGATCACGGTCCCGCCAGTCCGACGTTCGCACGCGCGACGTTGACGACCAATGGATCGCTGCTGGTCTCCGGAACCGCCAGCATCGTCGGCCACGTGTCGCGGCACAACGGCGATCCGCTGGCACAACTCGATGAGACGCTGCGCAATCTGGTCGCTCTGAACGAACGCGCCGATGCGTTGCGTCCCGCTCCTGCCGCATCGAAGGATCTGCTCAAAGTCTACGTGCGCGATCCGGTACATCTGGATGCAGTCGCCGAAAAACTGCAGCAGGCGTTCCCGAACGGCACTGCCGTCTATCTCGCAGCCGATGTCTGCCGCAGCGAATTGCTGCTGGAGATCGAGTGCGTGCGGTTGACGAACGCCGCGTAGATATTTCTTCCCTATCCTGACCCGCTGCCCCGCAGCGCGCGCAACAAGGCTTCGCGCGGCAATTTGCCGACTTCGTTACGCGGCAGCGACTCCACTATCACCAGCGGGCGCGGCAGGAACGCGGGATCGACTCCGGGCGCCAGCCGATCGAGTACTTCCCTAGCGCTGCGCCCCGGCGCGACCACCAGTGCCGCTACGCGGCGGATCGTCGCGATGGCTTCAGGATCGGGCTGAAATACCACGGCATCCCGGACCCCTTCGATGGCAAGCAGTCGCCGCGTGATATCCGCCAGGGACGCACGTTTGCCCGCTACTTCGATCAGATCGGTATTGCGGCCGCGCACCGTGAATCTGCCGCCGTCATGCAACTCGACGATGTCCTGCAGGATCAGCGGCGCGGCGAACCATGGTGCGTTCACCGATGTTCCCTCGGGCAATGGCCGCAACTCCACGCCGCGATAGAGCTGCCACGACGCCTCGATTGCGGTGCGACGATGCGCGAACACACAGGTCTCGGTGGAGCCGAACATCTCCAGCAAACGCCCGCCGAACTTCGCCTCGACCGCTTGTGCCAACGCAGCGTCCAGCGGCGCCGTCGCCGAGACGATCAAAGCGGTGGCCGGAAACTGCTGCGCCGATTCGACGATAGCGCGCAAATGCACTGGCGTGCTCACCAGGATTCGCGGCTCGGGAAGCTCAGCCAGCGCTTTGGCGATGTCCGCGGGAAATAGCGGGCGACCCTCATGCACCGCCATACCGCCCACCAGCGGCAACAGAATGCTCAATTCCATTCCATACATGTGCTGCGGCGGTACTGTCGCAACAACCCAGACGGTGCTGTCCGGCGTGACCTTCAGTTCTTCACGAATGCTCGCTGCGTTCAGTCGTGTGCTGGTGGCAATGCTGCTCCAGAGTTTCGGAAATGCCTTGGGCTGGCCGGTGCTGCCGGAAGTGAAGCCGATCATTGCAGTGCTCGCAGCAGGAATGTTCGGCATGGACTTTGCGAGAAGGTTGTCCACACCTTGCTCGGCGGCGAGGGTCGGATCGAAACTCTCATTGGCACGAGCATGGTCGTGAGCGCGCAATGCAGCTTCAACGTCTGAGTCATCACAGCGATAACTGCCCGCGTTGGTCCTTTCGACTTCGCCGACGATCTGTTCCGCGCGCGAAGGGGGCAGCAGCACGGTGTGGCCGCGGCTCAGCGCCGCGGCATACGCAACCAGGAAGTAATACCGGTCGTCGCAGAGATTGATCATCGCGCGGCCGCGGGCCAGGCGCGCTGCGACCGCGGCCACATTGCCGGCGAATTCGGCAAGCGCAACCTGCCGGCCATGACGCCACGCCACCGCTCGCGCGGCAACGCAAGGCGATAGCAGCGGCAGAGAGAATGCGCTCTCACGGTCCGCTGCAGCAGTTTGGTCTGGGCCAGTCACGATTCGCTGCTCACCCGTCGCTTCTGTCATCGGCGCTCACCGCCACCGTTTGAACACCAGCGACGTGTTCACTCCGCCAAAAGCGAAATTGTTACTCATTACGTATTCGGTCTGCAGCGCCCGGCCATCCCCGACGATGTAATCGAGCTCACCGCATTGCGGGTCGATGTTGTCCAGGTTGAGTGTCGGCGCAAACCAACCGCTGTTCATCATCTCGATACTAAACCAGGCTTCCAGCGCGCCGCATGCACCCAGTGTGTGCCCGAGGTAGCTCTTCTGTGAGCTCAGCGGCACACGCGAACCAAACAGTCTTGCGGTTGCGCGGGTTTCCGCGATGTCGCCCTGTTCGGTGGCGGTGCCATGACCGTTGACGTAGCCGATAGCCTCGGGCGCAAGTTGCGCATCGGCCAGCGCGAGCTCCATGACAACCCGCATCGTTTCCTGCTCCGGTTTGGTCACGTGCACGCCGTCGGAATTGCTGGCGAATCCAACCAGCTCCGCATGAATGCGCGCACCCCGCCGTTGCGCAAACTCAAGTTCCTCCAGCACCAGCATGCCGGCGCCTTCGCCGATGACGAGACCGTCGCGATCGCGATCGTAGGGGCGTGGAGTCGCCTGCGGTTCCTCGTTACGCCGGCTGGTCGCGAACAAGGTGTCGAACATCATCGCCTCGGCTACGGAAAACTCTTCCGCGCCGCCCGCCAGCATCACTGCCTGGCGACCGAACTTGATCGCCTCATAGGCGTAACCGATTCCCTGGCTACCCGAAGTGCAGGCACTGGAGGTGGGCACTATCCGACCTTTCGCACCGAAGAAAATGCCGACGTTGGCCGCGGTTGTATGCGGCATCAGCCGTACATAGGAGCTGGCGCTGAGCCTGCTCGTGTCGTCGCTGAGCAGCATCGCGGCGAAATCCGCTGCATCCGGCGGACTACCGATGGAAGATCCGCAGGCAACCCCCGTGGCGCCGGTGCGCAACACGGAATCGCCAAGCAGGTTTGCATCGGTCAATGCGAGTTCCGTGGCGCGTACTGCGAATTGCGATACGCGACCCATGCTGCGCAATTGCTTGCGCGTCCACTCAGCGGGCGCGGTGAAATCGTGGATAGGCGCGCCGAGGCGCGTATTCAAATCGGTATAGCGATCCCAACCCTGCATGGCTTGCACGGCATTGCGACGCGCACGCAGCTTCGCCTGAATTTGTGCCCAGTCACTGCCCAGCGCGCAGACGCCTCCCATGCCGGTGACGACAACGCGATTCAACACAGCCCTCCGTTCACCGCAATCACCTGCCGTGTCACGTACGACGCGCCGGGCGACAACAGAAAACTGACTACGGCGGCGACTTCATCCGCGCTACCCGCGCGCTGCAGAGGAATGGCTTTGAGGATCTCCTCCATCGGCACCTCGGCATCGACCATATCGGTAGCGATCAGGCCGGGTGCGACGCAATTGACCGTGATCTTGCGCGACGCCAGCTCCAGTGCCAGCGCCTTGGTGGCGCCGATGATGCCGGCCTTGGCGGCGCTGTAGTTCACCTGGCCGCGATTCCCGATCAGCCCGGACACCGACGCCAGCGTGACAATGCGACCCGGCGCGCGACGTCGCACCAACGGCATCACCAGGGGATGCAGCACGTTGTAAAACGCACCCAGGTTGGCATTGAGCACACCGTCCCACTGCTCCTCGCTCATTGCCGGGAACACGGTGTCGGCCGTCGAACCGGCATTACACACGACACCGTAGTAGGTGCCGTTCGCGGCAATGTCCTCGGAGAGAATCTGCTTGCAGGTCTCACGATCCGCTACATCGAACTGCAGTACGCGCGACTGTCGGCCTGCCGCACGAATCTCAGCAGCCACCGCATCGGCTTCTTCACGACGGGAGCGACAGTGCACGACGACATCGTAACCGTCAGCCGCGCAACGCAACGCAATGGCACGGCCGATGCCACGACTGGAGCCGGTGACGAGGATGGAAGGGATCATGAGAGGCTAACCGGCCAGTCGGTCAACCGGCCAGTCGGCCAGACCTTGCGAACCGCGGCCGCCATCCGCTCTGGCCACCTTGCCGTTGGCCGATAGCCGATAGCCGTGCTGTGGCCCATGGCCGTCTTCATGCACACAACTGCGCCACCATTTCCAGCCTCCGCTCGGGCTCGGCGACGAAGGGATTGGTTTCGTCCCAGGCGTAGCCGGCAAGAATCGAACAGATCATGGCGCGGATGGCTGGCGGCTGGGTCTTGGCGAACATGATGTCCTGGAAGCGGCCGTCGTACCACGCACGTACGTAGGCGCGGAAAGTGTCGACACCCTTGCGCAGCGGCACCTCGAAATCTCTGGTCCAATCCACGCTCTCGCCGCGCAGTTCGCGATCGAGCAGCGCGGTTGCCATGCTCGCCGAGCGCATTGCGATGGTGACGCCGGAAGAGAACACCGGATCGAGAAACTCTGCGGCGTTACCCAGCAGTGCGAAACCCTTGCCGTGCATCGCCCTGACGTTGGCCGCATAGCCGCCGAGTTCGCGCACGGGCGTATCCCACTGCGCATTTGCCAGCACGCGACGCAGGAACGGTTCCTCACTGACCAGGGTCTTGATCCGCTGCTCAGGGTCTACCGGATACGCGTCGAAGAACTCCTTCCTTGCGACCACGCCCAGCGAGCAGCGGCCCTCTGGAAAGGGAATCAGCCAATACCAGACATCGCGGTGCTGAGGATGCACGACCACCTGGATCTTGTTGCGGTCGAAGGAACCCTCCACAGCATGATCCGCCACGTGTGTGAAGATGGCGTTGCGCACCGGAAACGTCGAAGGCATTTCCAGCTTCAGCAGCTTTGGCAACGTGCGACCGAAGCCGCTGGCATCGAGGATGAAGCGTGCAGTCACGTCATATTCGTTGCCGCTGGCATCGCGGGCTCGCACACGCGGCGACTCCACGCTCGTATCTACGTCGACAACCTTCACTTCATAGCGAATCTCGACGCCCTGCTTGGCGGCTTCATTCGCCAGCAGCGTATCGAACTTGGCACGCTCCACCTGGAAGGTGGTGTCACGGCCGGGCGTGAACTTGGCGCCGAAATCGAAATCCCCGTACTCGCCATCGCGCACGAAAGCGGCGCCGTTCTTGAACTGGAACCCGGCAGCTTCCACCGCCGGCAGCATGCCCGCCTCTTCGACGAAATCCAGGCAGTGCGCCAGCAGGCTCTCGCCGATGGAGAAGCGCGGAAAGCGCTGTCCTTCCAGCACCAGCACATTCCAGCCGCGGCGCTTGAGCAAAGCGCCGGCGATCGAACCGGCCGGGCCGGCACCGATGATGATGACGTCCCAATGTTGTGCAGCGGGGGGTTGTGCAGTGGGGGGCTGTGCACCGGAGGAATCGTTCGTATTGTTCGCTTGCGTCGTCACTGCGTTACCTCGTCATCTCATTGCTATCGGCGCGCCGCGCCGCAATTCTCCGCCACAACAATACCGGCGAGCGCACCAGCATTCCCAACGTCAAGCGCACGTGCAGGCTGGTCATGCGCACGTTATCGAAGAACATCCGGAAGTGCGAGACGCCATCGGTCGGGTACGAGACGCTGGTGGCGATCCAGCGCGTCGGGACACCGCGCCAATGCAGCCGCACCAGGATGTCCGTATCGAAATCCATGCGCGAGCCGATCTTCGCAGTCGCCATCAGCGCCGTGACAGCTTCCAGCGGATACAGCCGGAAGCCGCACATCGAATCGCGAATCTCGAACGACAGCGTCTCCAGCCACACCATCGCATGCGTAAGGTAGCGTCCGTAGTAGCGCGCCTTTGGAATGCTGGCGTCGAAGATCGGGTGACCGCAAATCACTGCCTGCGGGTAGCTGCGAGCTGCGGCGGCGAAACGGGCCACGTCGGCAAGCGTATGTTGTCCGTCGGCATCGATCTGCAGCGCGTGCGTAAAGCCCTGTTCGGCAGCGGCGCGCATACCGCTTAGCACGGCGGCGCCTTTGCCGCTATTGACCGTATGACGCAGCAGCGTGACGTTGGGCTGCTCGCTCAGCAGCCGCAACTGCGCGGCACATACATCGCCGCAGCCGTCATCCACCAGGAATACCGGCAGGCCGGCCGACAAGACTCCCCGCAGCACGGCTTCGATGGCGCGCTCGTGGTTGTAGACCGGAATGACCGCGCACGCCGCAAATTTTCGCGCCAGCATGGGAATTGCGGACCGGTCAGCTGCTCAGCAGGCGCTGCACGACATTGACCAGGTCATCGACGGTGCGCACCGAACGGAAATCGGTCGCGGTCACTTTCCTGCCGGTGTGGCGACGCACATGCTCCATGAGATCGACCACATCGATGCTGTCGATCTCCAGGTCCTCCAGCAGACGGGCCTCGGGCCGTACGCTCTGCGCAGGTAATTCGAACAGCTCAACCAGCGTCGCGCGAATCCGCGCGAGAATTTCATCGTAAGTCTGCATTTGTCATCCCGGATCGAATGCACGTCTGGGCGTGCTGCACTCCGTTGTCCGGGGTGCCCTCAGGCCGGGCGGGCCACCGCCGGCTGGCCGGGAGTATAGCCGTTGAGACGTTGCAGTTCGCCCTCAAAGCGCGCCCGCAGGCATTCGTTGAATGCACGGGAGGCCACCGGGATGGATGCCATGTCGTGAAATGCGCCGAGTTCGAAATCCTCGCCCACCTGCAAGGAAAAGTGCGGGCGGCGCAGGGGAATGCGGTACCAGGGCTCGGACTTGGTCAGGGTCGTGGGGACGCAGCGGATGTAAACCGGCGTGACGATCGACGCGGCCCGTACGGCGACGTTCGCGGCCCCACGATGCAACGTAAGCGGCTGCCCGGGGCGAGTACGAGTCCCCTCGGGGAACATGATCAGGCATTGCCCACTGCGCAGCGTGGCGGCCGCCCCCTCGATCATGTCCACCGCCTGTCCGTTGCCGATATATCCCGCGCCGCGAACGACGCTGCGCGTCAGCAGGTTGCGGAACATTGCCTGTTTGACGATGCAGTCGGCCTGCGGGGTAAAGGCAATGAGAAAAATCACGTCGATGAGCGAAGGATGGTTCGCCACGATCAACTGCCCCGCGCGGCCCAACCGCTGCGTGCCCTGGAACTCGTAAGTCAGCGTGCCTAGTCCGTACATGACGCCGATGAACGCGCGCATCCCCCGTTGCAACACGATCCGCGAATAGCGCTGGCAACGTTCGCGCGGCAGCAGACGCAGCAGTGGCAGCACGGTCAGACTGAGTAACAGGGCGCTGCAACCGAACACGGCAAAGCTCAGCGCCGTCGCAACGAAGCGCCAGTAGAATGCATCCGAGCGCAGCCCCTTCGCCTCCGCGGCGGCGGCACGTGCAATGATTTCAGGTTCGGCAACCACGATCCGGATCAGGTCCTTCCCGCAACTCACTTGTGAATACGCGCGCTCCGATATCCGCTGCAGCGGCGACCATGCCGGGATCCTCGGGAGCCGTATCAGTGTGGCTTGCGTTACCGCAGTCGATCAACTTCTTTGACGCGGCGCAGCTCGATGAGGCCGAACGCGAGCGATTCGCAACCCGACGCCACCCGCGCAGGCGTGCTGAGTTCGCCGTCAGCCGCGCCCTGATGAATCACTTGCGCGTGCCGGCAGACGCGGCGCTAAGCCTGTCGCACAGCGACGGCCTCGCGGCTGTGGTCCTCGGGCCGGAGAACGTTGCCGTCGGCATCGATCTGGAACGCCACAAGAGCCGCGATATTCTGTCAATTGCGCGTTTCGCTTTCGCGCCCGCTGAAAGCGCGGCGCTGGCCGCCTTACCCGAAGCGCAACGGCTGCGGCACTTTTATACGCTATGGGTCGTGAAGGAAGCGTTGGCGAAGGCACTGCCGCTGAGCCTGGCGGACGCGCTGGCGCATTGTGTGATCGTCGGAGACGAACATGGCTGGCACGGCACCCTGCCGACGACTCGTCCCTGGCGTGTGTTTGTATTCGAACCGCAGGCGGATCTCTCGCTGGCTGTCGCCTGCATCGGCACTGCTGTCGGTGATTTGCGAATCGAGTCGTCGCAGTGGCCACCGGCTCGCGTCGCCCGGTGGCCACTGGTCGCCACCATCGTCAGCGACGCCAGGATAGCTGGTGCGACTAACTCAGATTCAGGTATTACCTGCGGGAATACTGCTGACTGAGGCGCAGAGCATCGCGAACATGTAGGCGGATTCGCGCAGGCGAGACTTCCCCCCGTCTTGGTGAGTTCGGGGTGAACTCGGGCCGAATCAGCGCGGGCGGAGATTTTCCCGCAGTCGCTTGCGCTGCTGCGGAGTGAGGTCGCGGAAACGTTGTCGCAGCTCTTTGCGCTGCTCGGGCGGCAGGCTCTGGAAACGACGGAAGTTCTTGCGGATGCGCGCTTGCTCCGCAGGTGGCAGATGGTTGAACTCCTGGTAGCGGCTACGGATCTTGCGACGCTGGTCTTTGTCGAGCGACTGCCAGCGCTGAAATCTCTCGCGGGCATGGGTGCGCTGCTCGGGAGGCATCGACAGCCAGCGCTGCGCGCCGTTGGCGAGCGACCGCTGTCGCGCCAACGGCAACTGGCTCCAGCGCGATTCGAAATTGCCCAGCACCTTGCGCTGCGCGGCCGAGAGATCCTGCCACTTCACACCTGCCGGCTCATCCGGCCCTGCTTGCTGGGCACTGGCGTTCGACATGAAACAGCTCAGCGCCGCCACCATCAGCAGCAACGCCAACAGTTGGCGCAAGCGCGTGTTCATGGTCGTTCCACCGTCAATTCCCCGACTCCTTCTTGGTTTGATCGGTTTGCGACTCCTTGCCAGCCGGCGGCTTGGCCGCAGGGTGGGTGGCATCGTCCGCAAACCAGGTCCAGTCCTCGTCCTTACCCTCGAAGGTCGCCAGATATTCGAGGAAATCGGCATCCAGGGCCGTGTCGCTGGGCGCAGCCGGGACCGGCTCTGCGGCGGACGCGTTGAGCGCCACAGCCAGCAACGCCGCGGTGAACCAAGCGTCGACACTCGTCATACGTTCTGGCACGCGCTAACTACCCGTCGGGTCCTCAGGCAGCCACGAATAAAATTCGACGTCCTCCAGCATGTCCAGGTTGTCCGCGTCGGCCACGATCTCGAAATCATCCAGCAAGCTGCCGTCCGCCACCGGGGACGCAACCGGCTCGCGCCGACCCTGCCCGATCATGACTGCGAGCACCGCGGTTGCCGCCAAGCCTGTTGCAGGCACCCACCAGCGTCGCAGCGACGCATGACGAGCGCGCTGCGCTTCGTCCAGTGCAGCATGACGGGCCCGCGTCAGGCGCGACAGCGTGCGGCCATCGAGATGCTCGATGCTCTCGTCCAGCAGCGCCTTGGAACGCTTTTCGATTCCATCGTCGCCAGCGTCGCGTATTTCAGGTTTCACCACGCTTCTCCCAATCGTTCGCGCAACGCGTGCACGGCCCTGGAATAGTGGGTCTTGACGCTGCCCGCCGAGCAACCCATCGCCGCGGCGGTCTCAGCCACATCCAGCTCCTCGAAATTGCGCAGCATGAACGCCTGCTGTTGGCGCGGGGGCAGCGCCGCCAGCGCCTGCTCGAGGATCTGCAAAGCCTCGCCGGTCATGACCTGCTGAATCGGCGGCGGTGCCGTATCGGGTACGGCATCGATGGGATCCACTTCCGGCGATTCGTTGGCACGCCACGGCAACCAAGCCATGACGGCCGCCCGCACCTTGCGGCGACGCTGACAATCGCGAATGCGGTTATGCAGGATCCGGTAGAACAGCGGCCGCCATTCCTCGCTCGGACGTTGCGCATAGCGGCGCGCCAGTTGCAGCATCGCATCCTGTACGATGTCCAGCGCGTCATCGTCCTGCCGTACGGCGACGCGCGCAATCCTGAAAGCACGCTTCTCGACGCTGGTCAGAAACCGGTCAAGGGTGAGTGCCTGGTCCAGGGTATTTCGCTCGTTCGCCGGCGCAGGCTGGGCTTCCCAGCGAAGCGCAGCGGCCGGCAGGGTATCAAACAGGCTTGTAGGCACGGAATTCTTCGTCTCAGAGGTTGCAAGGGCGGCGACCCGCATCCAATACAACGCGGCCGCAGCCGGTCGGTTGACGGCCGACAGGCCGGTGCCAGAACGATCCGCAGGACAAGAATTCGCGCGCCCAACCATGCTCCCCGGCAAGGCGATGCTGCACTGCTTGGCCGGGGGGTTCAGTGGCTTTTGGCGCGGCATTAATGACCGCTGCGCGCACCCGCAATGCGACAGAATCCCTGAGAATCATTGGCTTGTCATGAATTGTTGCCCACAGTGTGACGATCCTATGACGCCACCTCTTGTCAATCCCTGCGACGCCTTAGGCGCGATTCGTAAGCTACTGTTTGGGTTTGCAAAATGCGCATCGTTGAAAATGTGATCAAGGTCAAAAGTTGTCCTGAAAACGCTCACTTGGAGTCGTTGGCCCCACTTGATCCACAGACTTATCCACAGTTTTTGTGCACAACCCTGCCCGTTCGGACGGGCCGTAGCAGGCCAGCCGGGGAGCTCCGGCGAGCATGATTCTGGGAGTTGCAATCGATGCTCCGCTGCGTCGGCTGTTCGACTACCGGGCCCCCGACGGAATCGACCCGGCATTGCTGCTTCCTGGCAGCCGGATATGGGTGCCCTTCGGGCGTCGCCGGATCGTCGGGGTCGTCGTCGAGTCCCGCACAACCAGTTCGATACCCGCGACAAAGCTGCGCAGTGCGCAGGCACCACTGGATGCCGAGCCAACCTTCGATGCGGGACTGCTTGAGCTGCTGCGCTGGTCGGCCGACTACTACCGCCACCCGGTCGGAGAAGTCGTAGCAGCGGCATTGCCCGTTGCGCTTCGCCAGGGAAATCCACTGACCGCCGAGGAAACGTGCTGGCGCCTGACGCCAGCCGGTCGCGAATCGGCACTGGATCAGCTCGGCAAACGCGCAGTGCGACTGCGCTCGATCATCACCGAGCTTCTGACCCATCCAGAGGCGACGACGCAGGCCCTGACCGACGCTACCGGCAGCGGGACCGACGTACTGCGGACGTTGGAAAGTCGCGGCTACATCGAGCGCTTCGTGCGCTCTGCGTCGTACACCGGAGATTCGCCTGTTGAAGCGATCCGTTCCGCGCCCACGCTCAACGCTGCCCAGCAAAATGCCGTCGCAGGCATATCCGGATCCCTCGGCCGCTTCGCGACCTGGCTGTTGCACGGTGTTACCGGCAGCGGCAAGACCGAGGTCTATCTCCAGGCCATCGCCGCAGTGCTGGAGCGTGGCCAGCAGGCGCTGGTGCTGGTGCCTGAGATTGCACTGACCCCTCAGCTGATCACACGCTTTCGTGAAAGATTCGCTGCACCGCTGGCGATCCTGCATTCCGGCCTGAACGATAGCGAGCGTCTGACGGCGTGGCGCGATGCACGCTCGGGGCGCGCACGAATCGTGATCGGCACCCGCTCGGCGATCTTCGCACCGCTCGCCAATCCAGGACTGATCGTGGTGGATGAAGAGCACGACGTTTCGTTCAAGCAGCAGGACGGCTTTCGTTACTCGGCTCGCGATCTGGCCATCGTCCGTGCGCAGCGTCTGAATATTCCTGTGGTTCTAGGGTCGGCCACGCCCTCGCTCGAAAGCCTGGCGCGTACCCGTCGGCAGCCGGAAACGCTGCTGTCGCTGCCGCAGCGTGCCGCCGATGCGCACCCGCCCCGACTCGCCCTCGTAGATCTGCGCAAATACGCTGGCGCCCAGGGAATTTCGTCGCCCGTGCTGCTCGCGATGCGGCGACATCTGGAAGCGGGCAATCAAGTGCTGCTGTTCCTCAATCGTCGCGGCTACGCTCCAGTGCTGTTCTGTCCCGCGTGTGGCTGGTCCGCGCATTGCGAGCGCTGCGACGCGCATGTGACGGTGCATCGCAGATCCACCGACCTGCTCTGTCATCACTGCGGCACCCAACAGCCAGCGATCGAGCAGTGCCCAACATGCTTCGAACCCGTGAAGCCGGTCGGCCAGGGAACCGAGCGCATTGAGGAAACCATCGAGCAGTTATTTCCCAACTCGCCGCTGGCACGCATCGATCGCGACAGCATGCGGCGCAAGGGTGAACTGGAAGCCACACTCGCGCGGGTCGACAGCAACGAGATTCGCATTCTGGTGGGCACGCAGATGCTGACGAAGGGGCATCACTTCCCCGGCGTTACCCTGGTCGTGGTGTTGAATGCCGACCAAGGCCTGTTCAGCACCGACTTTCGCGCCAGCGAAAGGCTGGCCCAGACCATCGTGCAGGTTGCCGGACGCGCGGGACGGGCGGAACGCGCCGGAGAAGTATTGATCCAGACGGAATATCCGGATCACCCATTGCTCACATTGCTATTGCAAGGCGGCTATGACGCTTTTGCTGCCGGAGCTTTGCAGGAGCGTGAGCAAGCGGGCTGGCCGCCGTATACGCGAATTGCCCTGTTGCGTGCCGAAGCGACCCAACCCGAACCGCCACGACGCTTTCTGCAGGCCGCGCTGACGGCGGCGCGCGAATTATCGGTGCGGGGAGTGAAGTTGCTGGGGCCGGCACCGGCAACGATGGAACGCCGTGCCGGACGTCATCGCGTCCAGTTGCTGCTGCACGCGGCCAGCCATCAACCGCTGCAAAGACTTCTCGGCGCGCTGATCCCGGTGCTGGAAACCCTACCCGAGGCCCGGCACGTGAGGTGGTCGATCGACGTCGATCCGGCGGAGCTGGTGTGAGAGAGAGTGGCGGTGGCGGCGAGGTCTACGTGGCGACAGGCTACGGGCTACAGCCAGAAGCGATGCCACCCCTCTTCTCTGGCTGTAGCCCGTAGCCTGTCGTCTGCTCCCTGTTCCCTCCTCGCCCGTCACTCGTCACCCATCACCTCTCACCCTCTCTCACCCCCACTCCTCCCTATAACCAACCTCGCCGCCACTGCTAGACTGCCGCCCTTCCCCGCCACCCTGACCCGATTGCGCTCTTGAAATACCAGATCGAAAAACTGCTGCAAGCTGCCGTGGCCACCCTGCCGGCGGATGTGCTGCCTGCCGACATCGTTCGTCCAGCCATCGACGTAGAACGCACGCGCGATGCGTCGCATGGCGATTTCGCCACCAATATGGCCATGCAGCTCGCCAAGCTTGCACGCTGCAATCCGCGGCAGCTCGCACAGGCGCTGGTGAATGCGCTGCCGACCAGCGACCTGATCGCCAAGGTCGAAATTGCCGGACCGGGGTTCATCAATTTTCATCTCTCCCCGGCGGCGTACCAGCAGGAACTGTCGCGCATCTTCGACCTGGGCACCGCATACGGCTTCAACAGCCGCGGCGCCGGCAGTCGCACCGTCGTGGAATTCGTCTCGGCGAACCCAACTGGGCCGCTGCACGTAGGGCATGGCCGACAGGCCGCGTTGGGGGACGCATTGGCTGCGCTGCTGCAATCGCAGGGTTTCGAAGTCAGCCGCGAGTTCTACTACAACGACGGCGGCGTGCAGATTCAGAATCTCGCACTTTCGGTGCAGGCGCGCGCGCGCGGCATCAAGCCTGGCGATGCCGGCTGGCCCGAAGCCGCCTACAACGGCGAATACATCCAGGACATCGCGACGGATTTCCTGGCCCGCGCCACCGTGCACGCGCTCGACGGCGAACCGGTCCGGGCCAGCGGCAAAGTCGACGATCTCGAATCGATCCGTCGATTCGCGGTGGCCTATCTGCGGCGCGAGCAGGACCTGGACCTGCAGAAATTCGGCGTGCGCTTCGACGTCTATTACCTCGAATCCAGCCTCTACACCGACCACAAGGTCGACGACACCGTGCGCGGCCTGGTCGCGAGCGGCAAGACTTACGAGAGCGACGGCGCGTTGTGGTTGCGCACTACGGATTACGGCGATGACAAGGACCGTGTCATGCGCAAGTCCGACGGCACGTTCACCTATTTCGTGCCCGATGTGGCTTATCACGTAACCAAGTGGCAGCGTGGGTTTCACAAGGCGATCAACGTGCAGGGCACCGATCACCACGGCACGATCACGCGCGTTCGCGCCGGTTTGCAGGCGCTCGCCATGGGCATTCCGCCGCAGTACCCGGACTACATCCTGCACAAGATGGTCCGCGTCATGCGCGGTGGCGAGGAGGTCAAACTCTCCAAGCGCGCCGGCTCGTACGTGACGGTCCGCGATCTCATCGAATGGGTCGGCCGCGACGCGGTGCGCTTCTTCCTGATCTCGCGTAAAGCCGATTCGGAATTCGTTTTCGACGTCGACCTGGCGCTGTCGCAGAGCGAAGAGAATCCGGTGTACTACGTGCAATACGCGCACGCCCGCGTGTGCAGTGTTTTCCGGCAACTGCAGGAGAAGGGCCTAAGCTACGAACGCAGCGTCGGGGAGAGCAATCTGTCGCGGCTGGTCGAGCCGCACGAGAAGGCGCTGATTCGCCGTCTCACTTCCTATCCGGAGCTGCTCGAATCAGCCACCGCCGCGCTCGAGCCGCACCAGCTTGCGCACTATCTGCGCGACCTGGCGGGCGACTTCCACACCTACTACAACGCTCACCAGTTCCTGGTGGACGAAGTCGGTTTGCGCAACGCACGCCTGAACCTGGTGTCCGCGACACGGCAGATCATCGCCAACGGCCTCGGCCTGCTCGGTGTGACCGCGCCGGAGAGGATGGATTCGAAGCGGATAGCGGATGGTGCAGAAAATGATAGAAGCGAACCCGGATCCGCTATTCCTAACCGCTAACCGCCAACCGCTATCCACTTTCTCCTGACATGTCCTGCGACTGATCAGATTCGCCCAGGCATTTGGCCGTTCCGGCTCTGACCATTCACTAGTCACCAGTCACTATTCACTTCTTCCAATCAATGGCCCGCGACTACAAGAACACCAAGCGCCGCTCCGGCGGCAGTGGCGGCTTCTCCGGCATCGCCGGTTTCGTGCTGGGACTGGCCTTTGGATTGGCCGTCGCGATGGCCGTGTACCTGTACGACCGCCGGCCGTCGGCGCGCATGGCGCAACAATCCGCACCGGTCACGCCGGACGATCAGCCCGCTGCGAGCAAACCTGCCCCGGCATCGCAGGACGCCGAGACGCAGTTCGATTTCTACGAAATGCTGCCGAAATTCGAGGTCGTCATTCCGGAAAAAGACGGTACGACGCCACCGCGCACCGCTGCTGGCGGCCCGGTCCAGAAACCCGGCGCATACATCCTGCAGGCGGGCTCGTTCCGCAACCTCGCCGACGCCGATCGGGTCCGCGCCCTGATCGCCCTGCAAGGCGTCGAATCCAAGATCCAGAAAGTCACCGTCGACACCGACACCTGGCACCGCGTGCGCATCGGCCCGATCACGAATCTGCAGAAGCTGGAAGAGACCCGCAGCAAGCTGCGGGGGGCGCAGATAGAGGCGTTGGTTATTAAGGTAGGGGAATAGTGGGTGACAGGTGACGGGTGACGGGTGACGGGCAAGAAGATACGACGAATTCTGCAACGTCGACTCAATCTTGCCCGTCACCCGTCACCCATTACTCGTCACTGCTAGTCCTCAGCCAACTGCCTGAAATCCACTCCCAGCGAGCGCAGCTTCCGATACAGATGCGTGCGTTCCATGCCCACGCGCTTCGCGAGCTGGCCGACTTTTCCGTTGCATAGAATCAGCTGCTGCTGCAGGTACGCGCGTTCGAAGTGCTCACGGGCTTCACGCAGTGGCAGTGCCAGCAGATCCTGCTTGACCAGCGGTTCGTTGGTGGGCGCCTGGGAAGCCAGCTCGCGTTCGATTTCTTCGAGGCGGATCTCTTCTTCGCCACCGAGAATCAGCAGGCGCTGCACCAGGTTCTTCAGCTCGCGGACATTCCCCGGCCACGGATAGTTGCGCAGGCGGTTCTGAGCAGCGACACCAAAACGCCGGAATGGCAGCCGTTCTTCATCGACCAGCCGATCGACATAGTAGCGCAGCAGGTCCGGAACGTCCTGCGCGTAGTCACGCAGCGGCGGGACATTCACCGTAATGACGTTCAGGCGCGAAAGCAGTTCGAGCCGCACGCGCGTACCGCTATCGGCACTAAGCAGGCGCGGCGATGCCGAGGCCAGGATGCGCAGATTGAGCTTCACCGGCGTCGCGCTGCCGACGCGGGTGATCGTCCCCGTTTCCAGCGAGGCCACTAGCAAGCCTTGGGCCTTGGTCGGCAAATCTTCCAGGCCGTTCACGAACAGCACGCCACCGGCGGCCTGTTCCAGCAAGCCGGCATGAATGCCATTCGCGTCCTCGGTGCCGTGCAGCGCTGCAGCCGCACCGTCATCGCTCATCCCGGTGGCAACGAGCTGCACGAACGGTCCCGCCGATCGGGCGCTTATCGAATGGATGTAGCGCGCAAAAGCCTCTCGGCCAGTGCCTGACTCACCGACGATCAATACCGGCGTCTCGTGCGGAGCTACCTGTTGCACTTGTTCGCGCAAGGCGTGCATGACGCGGCTCTTGCCGACCGGCGCGATCAGCGCGGGCACCATGGCGCGATTGTTATGGCGCTTGCTGCGACCGGAATCGAGCGCGCGTTCCACCGTCCGCAGCAGCTTGGCCAGCGACAACGGCTTTTCGACGAAATCGAAGGCGCCGAGGCGCGTCGCCTCGACTGCCGTTTCTACGGTGCCATGGCCGGACATCATGACCACCGGGCAACCCGAGCCGTTCGCCTGGGCCCATTCGCGCAACAGCGTGATGCCGTCCGTATCGGGCATCCAGATGTCCAGCAGCACCAGGTCGGGATCGTGCTGCGAGCGGCGGGCACGGGCTTCGGCGGCGTCGGCCGCGACATCCACCTCGTAACCCTCGTCGGCGAGGATTTCCTTCAGCAGGCCGCGGATTTCCGATTCGTCGTCAACAACCAAGATGCGCGCTGCGCTCATGCACGTTCCCTCCTCGTTCCGGCGCGGCGCTCACGGGTCGGTCCGATCCGATCCGTTGCGGCCAGCGGCAATTCGATGCGGACCCGTGCCCCGCCGCTGCGGGCGTTGTCGGCTTCGATCCGGCCGCCATGTTCTTCGACGATTTTCTTCACGATTGCAAGCCCCAGCCCGGTGCCTTTTGGTTTGGTAGTGACATAGGGATCGAATACCTGCCCGATGACGTCCGGGCGGAACCCCGGCCCATTATCCTCGACCACGATCTCCGCAACGCTGGCGCCCGCCGTTTCGATCCGGCGGGTTTCGATCCGCACCACCGGCGGCGCTGCGCCCGGCGCCGCGCCCTCCAGTGCCTCGATCGCGTTCGCCAGCAGATTGTGCAGGATCTGGCGCAGCCGCCCCCGATCCGCTTCGATTTCCGTCAGCGCCGGGTCCAGCTTGAGCTGCGGGCGGCGCTCCGGCCCTTGTGCACGATACAGCTCCGCGACCTCGGTGATGAGCTGATTCAGGTCGAAACGCGACAAATCCATGTCCGGAGCGCGCGCGTACTCGCTGAACGCGTTGACCATTTCCTTCATCGCCTCGACCTGCTGCACGATGGTATGGGTGGCGCGGTCGAGCACCTGCGCCTGCTCCTCGTTCATCGACCCGAGCAACTTGCGGCGAATGCGCTCGGCCGACAGCTGGATCGGCGTCAGCGGGTTCTTGATTTCGTGCGCCAGCCGGCGTGCCACCTCGCCCCATGCGGCATCGCGTTGCGCCTGGAGCAGTGCGGTAATGTCGTCGAACACGATGACAAAGCCGGCCGGTGACAGATCTTCGCCCGACAAGGCGGTGCAGGCACATATCAGCACGCGGCGCGTGGACTCTCCCTGTAGCACGAATTGCTCGCGCCATTCGGTACGGCCATCGTCCAGATGCGCGCTGCAGGCTGCCTCGAACTGCTGGAACAATCTGCTGCCTGTATGCGCTTCCGCCAGCGTCTTGCCCACGCAAGCGTCGGCGTCGACCGCCAGGATGGCCGCCGCCGCCTGGTTCACGGTACGAATGGTGCGATCCGGGGCTACGGAAATGACGCCGGTGGAAAGCCGCGCCAGGATGACCGCCAGGTTGGTGCGTTCCGCCTCGACCGCCTGCTGGCTGCGCTTCGCCTCTTCCCGGGTGCGCGCCAGGCGCTTGGTCATGTCATTGAAGGAATGCACCAGCACACCCATTTCGTCGTGCGAGGTGAGCGGCAGGCGCGTGTCCAGATCGCCTTTGGCAACGGCGCGCGTGCCGGCGACCAGATCCTGAATGGGCCGGACCAGCCGGCGTGCCGACCAGAAAGCTCCGTACAGGGCTGCAAACAAGGACAGCAGCAAGACCAGCGTCAGGGTCAGCGTGAAGCTGTCCTTCAATGGCTCGCGCAGGCGCGCTTTTTCGCCGTAGCGTTGATACGCGGTTTCGACGGTATCGGCTAATTCGCCCAGGCGCCTCTCGATGGCATAGGTCGCAATCACCATCCGTACTTCTTCGCCCGGCCGCACACGCGGCACCTGAACGGCGGTGCGCACCAGGTAGCCGCCACCGGCTAACGGATCCAGCGTCACGTACTTGCGGCCCTGCCGGACCTGCATGATCAGCTCATCGCTGGCGGCAGCCGGCACGATCGCACCGACACGCTCGGAACTGGCGGCAAGGATCCGGCTGTTGGCGCCGAGCAGGGTGACCTCGAGCGCTTCCTTGGATTGACGCAGCTCATCGAGCATGCGGACCGGATCGGCGTCATCGCGCGACAGCTCGCTCGCGATCGTCTGGGTACGCTCCAGGTATTCGCGCATGCGCAGATCCAGCGCCGCTCGCGACAGCGTCAGCGCGTCTTCGAGCCCGGCACGGATCTCGACGTGAAACCAGCTGTCGATGCCGCGGTTGAGAAATACCACCGAAAAGTAGAACACCAGCAACAGCGGCACCATCGCCAGCGTCGCGGACATCCACACCATCCGCGCTTCCAGGCGCGAGCCGACGACGCGGCGGCGCCAGTCCCGCATCAGTTGCGTCAAGCGCCCGCCGATCAGGATCAGCAGCACCAGCAAGCCGGCGACGTTGACGCCGACGATGAAGGGATGCAGATCGCTGAAATGCGCCGATTGCTCCACCGTCTGCGCCATCATCAGCAACGCTGCGACCCACAATCCCGAACCGATCAGGATCAGGGTCGAGACGATGACGCGTTTTACAGTTGCGGCGACCATGTGTACCACTCGGTGTTCTGGCGCCAGTCGTCGGCCCAGAACACGATGAGTCGCAATGCGTCCGGCATCGTGTGCACGTCCAGGTGAGCCCGCAGGCTGATCTCGTGGCGGCTGCCCGGCATGACCAGCGCCTTGTCGAGGATCGGCAGGTTGGAAATGACGCGCATGGAATCCAGCGCCGCATCCAGGGTCGGGAACGAGGACTGTTCGCCGCTGTTCAGATTGCGCACCAGATAGCGCTCGCTCAATGCGTGATGCACGAGCTCGTAGCGTTGTTCCAGCGAAGCCACGGTTTCATCCAGCCAATAACGCCGTGAACGGCGCACGACGATCTCGACACTCATGGTCAGCGGCACGCCTTCGCGCACCACGTCGCGGGCGCCCTCCGGCAAATCCAGCACCAGGGTGGCGTTGAGCTGGTAGACGCTGTCGGCAGGCTCTACGTACGCCGAGCGGAATTCAAAACGCTGCAACGCCTGCCCCCAGGCGGCGCAGCACAATGCGAGCGCCACTGCCAGCAACAGCAGCTTGATGGCTGTGGCAGGGCGACGCGGTGCAAGCACGGAAGAATATGGGCAGTTCGCTCGCAACTGAGCGTCATCCTTTCATTTTTTCCAGGCAAGCATAATAGAAGCCGTCCATCCCGCGTGTCCCCGCGGCAATTGCATACCCCGCATTGGGTGGCGTTCCCTGTACGGCAGAGATACCCACAGCAGCCAGGGCCTCGGCAGTCACGTCCCGTGCGTCGTTGTCGCCGGACACAAACGCATCGACCACCGCGGCGTTTTCGGCGCGCAAGGCCGAGCAGCTCGCATAGAGCAGACGACCGCCGGGTGCCAGCATCTTCCAGGCGCTTGCCAACAAAGCCCGCTGACGAGCCGCCAGCGCAGGGATGTCGCCCGCGCGTCGCAGCAACTTGATGTCGGGGTGTCGGCGAATCACGCCAGTAGCAGAACACGGCACGTCGAGCAGGATCCGCTGGAATGGCCGACCATCCCACCAACCCGGCTCGGCGGCGTCCGCAACGACCAGCGTGGCCTGTAACTCAAGTCGCTGCAGATTTTCGTTGACGCGTTCAAGCCGATCTTTGGACACGTCGACCGCGACGAGTTCCGTCAGCTGCGGCTGCAATTCGAGCAAATGACAGGTCTTGCCACCCGGTGCGGCGCAGGCGTCGAGCAGACGGTCTCCCGCCCGCGGCGCGAGCAGATGCGAGGCCAGCTGTGCTGCCGCGTCCTGGACCGACACCAGCCCGGCGTCGAATCCCGGCAATTCGTGGACATCTACCGCTTCCTCCAGCTGCAGGGCTTGATCCTCGAACAGGCTGTTCGCGACGCGCAGGCCGGCGTCTTCGAGTTGGCGTCGATAAGCAGCGCCGTCGATGCGCAAGCGGTTGACCCGCAGCCAGAACGGTGGTCGTCGATTGTTTGCGAGCAGGATCTGTTCGAATGTGCCCGGTTCGAATGTTTCGGGCCAGTCCGCCGCCAGCATGTCCACGAACCAGCGTGGATGTGCGTGGCGCAGGGCCAGATCGCCATCGATCGCTGCAGCCAGACTTGAGCCATCGCGCTGACAGCGGCGTAGCACTGCGTTCAGTAAACCGGCGGCACGAGGTTGTTTGAGCACGCGCGCGGCGTTGACGGTTTCGTCCACTGCCGCATGGGCGGGAATATCCGTGTAGAGCAACTGGCACAGTCCCACGAGCGCCAGGGCATGCACTTCGGGCGTCATGGATTGATTCGGCCGGGCCAGCAGCCGCGTCAGTAACGCATCGAGCCGCAAATACCAGCGCACCGTGTCGTAGCACAACGCCCGTAGCAGCCCACGCTCCTGCGCGGTCTCGCTGTTCGACGCAGCCAACAACGCGTCGAGCGATCGACCATGGGTGGCGACCTGCGCCACTATTTTCGCGGCGCGCGCCCGCACGGCGGCAGAAGTACTCACCCGAGCACTGTCCCATCGAGCCGTTGGGCGTGGAGAAATTCAGCCGCCGGGACGGCCTTGCGCCCGGCTAGCTGGACGCGGGTCAGATGCAACAGCCCGGAGCCGGTCGCCACTGCAATTCCGCCCGCGTTCGCGGCCACCACGGTGCCCGGCACGGCTGTCGTGGCCGTGTCGGCGGCAGTCGCCTCCCAGATTCGCAGTTGCTGTCCGTGCAGTCGCGTTTCTGCGACCGGCCATGGATTGAACGCGCGCACCTGGCGATCAAGCTCAAACGAACTTTTCGACCAGTCGATCAGCGCTTCCTCCTTGCGGAGCTTGGCCGCATAAGTGGCACCTTCGGGGGGTTGGGGATGCGCCGTAATCGAGCCGCTCGCGAGACCCGCGAGCGCTGCCACTATCGCCTCGGCACCCAGCGACGCCAACCGATCATGCAGGACGGCAGCGGTATCCTGGGGTGAAATCTGTGTTATTCGCTCCAGCAGCATCGGGCCGGTGTCCAGTCCCGCATCCATCTGCATGATGGTGATTCCGGTTTGCCGGTCGCCCGCCAGGATGGCGCGGTGAATCGGCGCCGCTCCACGCCAGCGCGGTAATAGCGAGGCGTGAATATTGATGCAACCCATCGCGGGGACCTTCAGGACGGATGGCGGGAGGATCAGGCCGTAGGCCACCACGACCATCACATCCGCTTGCCACTGCGCCAAGCGCTCGACGGCTGCTGCGTCCCGCAATGTGGCGGGCTGCTCCACCGGCAGCCCGTGTTGGACGGCATATTGTTTGACTGCGCTGGTCGCAAGCTGTTGCCCACGCCCCGCCGGCCGATCGGGTTGCGTGTAAACGGCAACGACGCGATGTTCCGAGGCAGCCAGGGCGGCAAGCGCTGGTACCGAGAACTGCGGGGTACCGGCAAAGACGATCGAGAGAGATGCGGACATGAATGGTGCTTGACGGCTGGCTGGCGGAGGGCGGAATCGGATGCGATGAATTGCGGAACGATGGCCGCGAGCTGCTGCCCGCGACGACAGAAATTACCAGGACCGCTCTAACCGTACGTCTGGCCGTACGTCTGGCCGTACGTTCTTACCCCGTCCGCCGCGGAGCTCGCGCACTGTCCTGGGTTGCCGACCGCATCGTCGCTACTGCCGGCAAGGTCCTGTCGCCGCCTCAGATTGCCGGCGCCTTCGATCGGGAATGCTGGGCGGGCGGACTGTCCTTTCTTTCCTTCTCGAGCTTCTTGCGGATGCGCGTGCGCTTGAGCTCCGAGAGATAGTCGACGAACAGCTTGCCGTCGAGATGATCCATCTCGTGCTGAATACACACCGCGAGCAACCCCTCAGCGTCGAATTCGATCTGTTTGCCGTTGCGATCCAGCGCGCGTACGCGGATTTTCTCGGCGCGCGACACTTTCTCGTAAATGCCGGGCACCGACAGGCAACCTTCCTCGCTCTCCTCCACTCCGGCACGCTCGATGAGCTCCGGATTGATCAGTGCGAGCGGCCGGTTGTGCGCATCGCTGACGTCCACGACCAGCAGACGCTTGTGCACGTTCACCTGCGTCGCGGCGAGCCCGATGCCGGGCGCCGCGTACATGGTGGCGAACATGCTGTCGATGAGTTCACGCAGCGCGGCATCGACGTTGGTGACCGGCTGGGCTCGGGTGCGCAGCCGCGGATCGGGAAATTCGAGAATGGGTAGTAGTGCCATGATGATCACCGTTGCGATGCTAAGAATCGCACGTTCGCTGCTGCTCCTGAATGGGTTTTACCCGTGCCTGATCGACCTTCAATGGGCCCGCTATGCGGCGAAATCAACAGAATTGAGAACCACGTCTCGTGGCTGAACCCTATTTGTGCAATCGCTGCAAAGATGCTGCTAAAGTTAGGTCATCGTTGAACTTAATGTCGGCCCCGAAGGTGCCAGACAGTGCTTGCCAGAGCTGCCCGGCGAACTGCCGGCGAGCACCGGGCGATGCGCTGCGAAGGCCCCCGACGACCCGCCGCTCGGTGTACTTTCCGGATAGCCGGATTATACGCACCCGGGTTGCGAGCGCGGCACGGGATATGGTGGTCCTGAATGGAGCGTGTTCGGCGCATGAAGACTGCGACTCAGCAAATTCGTCCCGCGATGGTGCTCTGCCTCATCGCCGGCCTGACCGTTACCGCGGCCATGGCACCGATCACCTCGATCGGCCAGGAAACCACCCGCACCATCGCCACCGGCAGCAAGATCCCGCTGACCGCGGATGCTCCGGACCAATACGTGGTCAAGAAGGGCGATACGCTCTGGGACATCTCCAAGGTGTACCTGCGCGATCCCTGGTACTGGCCTGAGATCTGGTACGTCAATCCGCAGGTGCAGAATCCGCACCTGATTTATCCCGGCGACGTGCTCAAGCTGGTCTACGTCGACGGCCAGCCGCGGCTGACCATTGCCGAGCGCGGCGCGGAACGCAGCGGCGACGGCAAGCGCCTTTCCCCGGAAGTCCGGCGCGAACCGCTGAGCCGCGCGATCACCGCCATTCCCTATGACGTCATTGCCGGGTTTGCCGGCCGTCCGACGCTGCTCGACCTCGATCAGGTCAAGACCGCTCCGTACGTGATCGGCATGCGCGACCGCCACATGATCGCCGCCTCCGGCAACGAGATTTATGCGCACGGCATCGAAGGCGCTACCGCCGACAGCCGCTACAACATCATTCACGTCGAACGCAAACTGTACGATCCGGAGACGCGCGACCTGCTGGGCTACACCGGCATCTATGTGGGCTCAGGACCGGTCATCGCTACTGGCGATCCAGCCAAGCTGGTGCTCACCGACAGCAGCCGCGAGGCACTGCAGGGTGACAAGGTATTCCCCGAGACCGTGGAAGTCGGCACCGATTTCGTACCGCACGTTCCTGCCTCCGATGTGGACGCAACGGTCATCGCCGCAGGCACCGCCAAATACATCGGTCAGTATCAGATCGTGGCGTTGAATCGCGGTACGCAGAACGGCCTGGAGCCCGGCCACGTGCTCGCCATCGAACAACACGGCGACGTGGTGCGCGACAAATATTCGCGCGGCGGCCTGGGGGCAGAAGGCGTCGGCGTCATATCGGGTGGCCGCAAGGTACAGATGCCGGCCGAGCGCGTCGGCACCGTCATGGTCTTCAGAGCGTTCCCGCGCATGAGCTATGCGCTGGTCATGGAATCCACTCACGAGATCCTCGAAGGCGACCGCGCGAAGAATCCGTAACGGATAAAGACGATTGACGACCTGGCAGGGACGAACAACCGAAGTCCGGCGCCTGCCCTGCAGTTACTACTGACCTAACAACGCTGACCGGCCAACCGGTCGCTACTTCAGGAAACTCATGGATGAGTTTGCCGCATGGCTGACCCTGGCGCGTGCACCAGGGCTTCACGCAGGGACGCTCGCTCCCCTGCTTCGACAATTTCCAGATGTCATGGCACTCGTGTCAGCTGCACCCGCGTCGCTGCGTGCGGCAGGGGCTGGTACTGCGCTTGTCGATTGGTTGGGCGCAGCATCGCGACAGGTAAGCGACAACGTCATTGCCAACGACCTACGCTGGCTGGAGCACGATCGCCATCATTTCGTAGCCTGGGGGTCGCCCCACTACCCGGCGCTTCTGGCCACACTCTCAGATGCGCCCATCGGGCTGTATCTGCGAGGTGACCCGGGAGCACTGCTCCTGCCGCAACTTGCGATGGTGGGTTCGCGTAACCCCCAGCTACACGGGTCACGAGACCGCACAAAGCTTCGCCTCGCACCTGGCGCGGTGCGGATTGGTCATCACGAGCGGGCTCGCCATGGGAATCGACACCGCCAGCCATCGCGGCGCGCTCGACGTTCAGGTAGACGGCGAAGCCACGACGATTGCGGTCTGTGGCACCGGCCTGGATATCGACTATCCGCGCGGTAACGCAGCGCTAGCCCAGGAGATCGCCGCAAATGGGGCACTCGTCAGTGAATTCCCGCTCGGGACGCCGGCCTTCAAAGGGAACTTTCCCCGCCGCAACCGCATCATCAGCGGGATGTCGCTAGGCACGCTGGTGGTTGAAGCGGCGCTGCGCAGCGGTTCGCTGATCACTGCCCGGCTGGCCGCCGAGCAAGGCCGCGAGGTCTTTGCGATCCCCGGCTCGATCCGCAATCCGCTGGCGCGCGGCTGCCACGAGCTGATCCGCCAGGGCGCCCGGCTGGTCGAAACGGCAGACGACATATTCAGGGAGCTGCAGCCGCTGGCCGGCGCCTTACTGGCCGCGGCCAGCCCCGCTGAAGCGCCGAACCTGTCAGGCAATCCCCTGTGCGTATTGGACAAAGAGTACGAAATCCTGTTAGATGCGCTCGGCTTCGAGCCGACCGGCGTGGACCTTCTGGTCGTGCGTACCGGGCTCAGAGCCGACGAGGTGGCTTCGATGCTGCTGATTCTCGAACTCGAGGGGCGCGTCGAATCCTACCCTGGCGGTCTCTACGTCCGGGCACGTCCCAAGGCAGTGAAATGAAGGAAAGTGTTCTCGATATTCTCATTTATCTCTTCGAGAATTACTTTGATGCCGATATCGAGTCCGCCCCCGAACCCGACCGCGATACGCTCAAGGACGAACTGGAGCGAGCTGGATTCTCGGAGCGCGAAGTAGAACGGGCGCTCGAGTGGCTGGAGCAACTGTCCGCTGATCCGCAGCGCGCCGGTGCAGCACCCACCCCACGGGCCATCCGGGTCTTCGATCCCAGAGAATTGGCGCGGCTCGATACCGACTGTCGCGGGTACATCCTGTATCTGGAGAACATCGGCATCCTGAACGGTGCGCAGCGCGAGCTGATCATCGACCGGCTGCTGGCTCTGGACAGCCGCCAGATCGATATCGAGCAGGTGAAATGGGTGGTGCTGATGGTGCTCTTCAGCCAGCCGGGGCAGGAAAGCGCCTACCTGCGCATGGAAGACCTGGTATTCGATAACCGGCTGGATGCCGTGCACTGACGCGGAAGTTCGTACCCGAAAGTCGATGTACCGCGGACCACCGCGGTTTCTTTTTTTATGGACCCGAAGAATCTCGTCATCGTCGAATCACCTGGTAAGGTGAAAAGCATCAAGAAGTACCTCGGAAAAAACTTCGAGGTACTGGCGTCGTACGGTCATGTCCGCGATCTGGTGCCCAAGGAAGGCGCCGTGGATCCGCAGCACATGTTCGCGATGCGCTACCAGATTCTCGAGAAGAACGAAAAACACGTGCAGGCCATCGCCCGCGCGCTGAAGAAATCCGACGCCCTGTACCTCGCGACCGACCCGGACCGCGAAGGGGAAGCGATCTCCTGGCACCTCACCGAGCTGCTCAAGGATCTCAAGGCGCTCGATGGCAAGCAGGTGCACCGGGTGGTCTTCTACGAGATCACACGTAACGCAGTTCAGGAAGCCATCCAACAGCCTCGCAGCATTTCCCAGGACCTGGTGAACGCGCAGCAAGCGCGCCGTGCACTGGATTACCTGGTGGGCTTCAACATCTCGCCGCTGCTGTGGAAGAAAGCCGGATTGCCAGGCGCGTCCGCAGGTCGCGTGCAAAGCCCCGCGCTACGCATGATCTGCGAGCGCGAGGATGAGATCTCCAAATTCGTCGCGCGCGAATACTGGACGATCGACGCCGATGCGGATAAATCCGGGCAGGGTTTCCCGGCACGCCTGAACGAGTATCGCGGCGAGAAGGTGGAACAGTTCACCGTCACGAACGAAGCGCAGGCAAACGAAGTCCGCAGCTCCATCGAAAGCGCCGCCGGCGGCACGCTGAGCGTCACTGCGATCGATCGCAAGCAGCGCAAGCGCAACCCCGCTCCGCCCTTCACCACGTCGACCCTGCAGCAGGAATCCGCTCGCAAGCTCGGCTTTGGCGCGCAGCGCACGATGCGTACCGCGCAGCAGCTGTATGAAGGCGTCGACTTCGGGGATGGCGCAGTCGGTCTCATCACCTACATGCGCACCGACTCGGTGAACATGGCCAACGAAGCGCTGCAGGAGATCCGCCAGGTCATCGAGCGCACCTACGGCAAGGATTCCCTTCCCGAAGCGCCGCGCGTGTTCAAGACGAAGTCGAAGAACGCGCAGGAAGCCCACGAAGCCATTCGCCCTACCTCCGCGTCGATCGCGCCGGAGCAACTGGAGGGCAAGATCGATGCTGAACAGCTCAAGCTCTACAGCCTGATCTGGAAACGCGCCGTTGCCAGCCAGATGGAGCCGGCCGTGTACGACACCGTCGCTGTCGACCTGGTGCCCGGCAAAGTCGCCAAGCGCGAAGGCGCAGTGGCGGCATTGCGCGCCAACGGCTCGACGCTGGTGAAGCCGGGTTACATCGCTGTCTATAAGGAAGGCCTCGACGACGCGAGCGACGACGACAACGATCGCATCCTGCCGGCCATGGAAGTGGGCGATCAGCTCAAACTGCTGGCCCTGCGCCCCGAGCAGCACTTCACCGAGCCGCCACCGCGTTATTCCGAGGCGAGCCTGGTGAAGGCACTGGAAGAGCACGGCATCGGCCGGCCTTCGACCTACGCCAGCATCATTCAGACGCTGATCGGCAAGAAATATGCGGAGCTGGTGACGCGCCGCTTCTTCCCCACCGACCTTGGCAAGCTCGTCAACAAGTTCCTGACGCGCAACTTCGAGCACTACGTCGACTACGGCTTCACCGCCAAGATGGAAGACGACCTGGATGAGATCGCCGACGGCAAGGAACAATGGGTGCCGGTGCTCGATCGTTTCTGGAAGGAGTTCAAGCACCAGGTCGATTTCGTCGACAAATCCGTTACGCGCGACGACGTCTCGGAAGCGCGTGAGCTCGGCACTGACCCGAAGACCGGTAAACCGATCTCGGTGCGTTACGGCAAGTACGGCCCATTCGTGCAGCTCGGCACCAAGCACGATGAAGAGAAACCCAAGTTCGCGAGCTTGCGTCCGCATCAGCGGATGGACGCGCTCACGCTGGAAGAAGCGTTCGAGCTGTTCAAGTTGCCGCGCACCGTGGGTAACATGCCCGACGGCAAGCCCATCAAAGTGGCGATCGGGCGTTTCGGTCCCTACGTGCAGTACGGCGACAAGAAATTCGTCTCGATCAAGGATGACGACCCGTACACCGTCGAACTGCCGCGCGCGCTGGAACTGATTCGCGCCAAGGAAGAGCTCGACGCCAATCGCACCATCCTCGATTTCCCGGAAGCCGGCATCCAGGTGCTGAACGGCCGTTACGGTCCGTACATCACCGATCGCGTCAAGAACGCCAAGATCCCCAAGGATCGCGACCCGAAGTCGCTCACGCTGGATGAATGCAAGGAGCTAATTGCCGCAGCGCCGGTACGGCGCGGACGCTTTGGCGCCAAGAAAACCGCGAAGACTGCCAAGACCGCTGCGACGCCGGCGGCCAAGGTCGCAGAGCCCAAGCTGAAGGCCGCGGCCAAGACTGCGAAGCAGGCTCCGGTCGCGAAGAAGACCGCTCCCGCGAAGACCACGGCACCGGCCAAAACTGCTGCAGCACCGAAAGCGGCAGCAAAGAAGGCCAAGCGCGCAAAGACTTCGGCCAAGTAGAACGTCTGTTTACTTGGTTGTTGCCTGAGGCGTGTCGTCCGCCCGGAATTCCTCGCGGAACGTGCCAAGCTCGCTGAAGTGATTTGTCGGCGCCAGCGATGCCTGCCGATCTGTGCCGGCTCTGCGAGGACATCTCGAGTCTCGCGACCAATACGCAGATGCGCTTGGGGCAGGCCTCCGAATGCAGTATTTTGCGCGTTGTTCCGCCGACGACGTTCGCATTGAGTTCACGCCCATGACTGCTCCCGCTCGCGATTCCTCGGCCGTTCTACGTTACCTGCGCGACCTGCAGGACCGTATCTCGACGGCGATCGAAACAGTCGACGGCGGCGCCACATTCCAGCGCGATCGATGGGACCGGCCCGAGGGCGGTGGCGGTGAAAGCCGCGTCCTGCGTGAGGGAACCCATTTCGAACAAGCGGGCGTCAACTTCTCTCATGTGATGGGAACCACGCTGCCACCGGCAGCAACGGCGCAGCGCCCGGAACTCGCGGGCTCGAGCTGGGAGGCGATGGGCGTCTCGCTGGTCATTCATCCGCTCAATCCTTACGTGCCCACGACGCACGCCAACATCAGATTCTTTGCGGCACAGAACAAGGATGTATCGGCCTGGTGGTTCGGCGGTGGCTTCGACCTGACGCCGTACTACCCGTTTGCGGAGGACGTACTGCACTGGCATCGAACAGCACAGCAGGCGTGTGCACCTTTCGGCGACGACGTCTATTCGCAGCACAAGCAATGGTGCGACCGGTATTTCTTTCTCAAACATCGCAACGAAACACGCGGCGTCGGTGGACTGTTTTTCGACGACCTGAACCAGTGGGGATTCGACCGCTGCTTCGCCTATCAGCGCAGCGTCGGCGATCATTTTCTCGATGCCTACCTGCCGATTGTTGCGCGCCGGCAGCACATGCCGTGGGGCGAACGCGAGCGCCAGTTCCAGCTCTATCGTCGCGGACGTTATGTCGAATTCAACCTGGTATACGACCGCGGTACTTCCTTCGGTTTGCAGTCCGGCGGACGCACCGAATCCATCCTGATGTCGCTACCGCCGCTGGTGCGCTGGCAATACGCCTGGCAACCCGAACCGGGCTCGCCTGAAGCGGTTCTTTACGCGGATTATCTGCGGCCGCGCGACTGGTTGAACGAACTCGCGTAAGTCTCGCGCGTTCGATCCGCAACGCGCATACGTAAAAACCTTCGACACTACGCGTGTATACAGCGCGCGCCGTCATCTCGATTGTTGACATGACAATCGCTTTGTATTTTTGCGCGATTGAATTCATACAACCGCAGGAGTAGCGTCAGTTGCGACGATTGCGCAAGCCGCGCGATCGGCTTACGCATGGTTACTCGATATCGATGCAGCGGCGAAGAGTTTTCGCACTGCTCGAACCGCGCCGCGCTGTCGGAAAATCATTGCGAAGGGCGATGATTCCCTGTCGTGCGTCGTCGCGCCCATCCAGTTCCCCTGCGGTAAGTCCGTTGCCGACTCGTGCTTGGGCGCTACCGACCCCCAAGGTCGCGGCGTCTTGGAGGCGCCAGGGTTTCGATGCGGGGCTATGTGCTGCGCTCGAGTGGCAGACATTCCCCCGCAGGAAGCCGGGCGTCAACGCAAAACAACACTTCGGGGAATTTCCAATGGACCAAGATGCCTTCAGGTCGCGATCCAGGATCGCGACAATGTTGCTGACCGCGACAATTGTCGCAGTGCCAGCGTTATCGTCCGGGGCAGAGAGTGCTCCGCGCAAAACTCCCAGCTCCCTCAAATTTCACGGCACCCCGGTCGTCGACGCCAACGGCCAGGTCGAGGTTTTCGTCCGCTTCGATGAGCCGGCAGTTGCCGAGCTGAATGCGGACAGCATCAGCAAGACCGGTAACTTCGCCTCCTCGGCTGCACAGCGTGCGCAGGCGGCGAAAGTCACTGCACAACAGGCGCGTATGCGCGGTGCGCTCAGCGGCGTCGGCGCCGAGATCCTGTCGGCACAACGTGTCGGTGCGAACGGCCTACGTATCAAAGTCAGCCCCACCGAGATCGCGAACTTGCAGGCGATTCCCGGCGTGCTCTCCGTTGGACGGGTCGCATTCCACAAGGTCGACAACATCGAAAGCGTTCCCTGGATCGGTGCCCCCGCCGTCTGGGCCAGCGGCAACCGTGGCCAGGGCGTGAAGATCGGCATCATCGATACCGGTATCGACTACACGCACGCGGACTTCGGCGGTAGCGGCAATCCTGCTGTCTACGCTGCCAACAATAAGAACGTGATCGAGCCAGGCACCTTCCCGACCGCCAAGGTGAAGGGCGGCTGGGACTTCGCCGGTCCCACCTACGACGCCAACATTGCCGGTTCGATGCCCTCACCCGACCCCGATCCGCTGGACGGCAACGGCCACGGCTCGCACGTGTCCGGAACGGCAGCGGGCATCGGCGTCCCGGGCAGCGTTGGCCAGGGCGTAGCGCCGGCAGCCGAGCTGTATGCGTTGAAGGTGTTCAACGATACCTCGGGCAGCACCGACCTGACTTCGCTGGCGATCGAATGGGCCATGGACCCCAACGGCGACGGCGACATGAGCGATCACCTCGATGTGATCAACATGAGCCTGGGCTCACCGCTGGGCGAGCCTGACGATCCGTCGGCTATTTCGACCAACAATGCCGCTGCGGTCGGCATCATCGTCGCGACATCCGCCGGTAACGAAGGCAATCATCCGTACATCGCGGGCGCTCCCGGCATCGCCAGTTCGGCAATCGCCACGGCGGCGAACACCCCGGGCGGCAGATTGACGTCGCGCTTCACGGTGAACGGCCCTGCGTCGGTTGCCGGTGTGTACGACTCGCTGGAAGGTGCAGGTCCGGTAACGTTTGCGCAAACCGGCCCGATCAGCAGCTCGCTGGTACCGACCATTCCTGCTGATGGTTGCGGACCGCTGACCAACGCCGCGGCTGTCGCGGGCAAGCTTGCCTTCACGGTACGTGGCGTCTGCGGCTTCATCGATAAATACAAGAACGCGCAGGCTGCCGGCGCGAAGGCCATCGTGGTCTACAACGACGGTGCGGATCCGACTCGCGTCGATCCCATCGTCATGGGCGGACTGGACGCCACCATCACGATACCCGGCCTGATGATCTCCTCCACCGCCGGGCAGAAAATCCTGGCGGCCTCGGGCGTCACCGCGACGCTCGATCTTGCTATCGATCCGAAACTCGCGGACCAGATTGCCACCTTCTCCTCGCGCGGTCCTGGACACGGTGGTTCGACCTTCAAGCCTGATCTGTCGGCACCTGGCGTGTCCATCGTGTCGGCGGGTGTGGGTTCGGGCACAGGCTCGTCGAATCTGCAGGGCACTTCGATGGCATCGCCGCATACGGCGGGTGCTGCGGCTCTGTTGCATGCGGCGCGTCCGAAGCTCGATCAATCCGCGATCAAGGCGATTCTGCAGAACTCCACTGTGGATTCGAACGCCTCGGGTGACACGGACCTGGCTCGCCAGGGCACAGGTGCGCTGCGTATCGATCGTGCAGTAGCACTGACCAGCTACGCCTCTCCGGGTGGCGTGTCGTTCGGTCGTCTGAATCCGCTGATCGCGACTACGCAGACCGAGGCGATCGTCGTGAAGGATCTCAGCGGTAAGAGCCGCAACTTCACCGGCAAGCATGTGCCGCACAAGACGTACCCCGGCGTGTCGGTATCCTGCCCCGCCCAGGCGCGCACCGTCGGCAACGGTCAGGGCAAATTCCTGATCACGCTGAAGTTCGATCCGAAAGCGGCATGGAAGGCCGGCGTCTATGACGACGCGATCACGAGCCAGACCGAAGTGGATGGCTGGTGCGTGTTCAGCGACGGCAAAGACTCGCTGCGAGTCGGTTACCTGGCGGTAGTCGACGCAGCTTCAGCCGTGGTGGTGTTGCCGGACGATGGCTTGCGTGCAGCGAAGGTGACCAATATCGGTCCGGCGCTGGGCTGGGCTGAAGCCTTCACGCTGGCGAAGCTCGGTGGCGAACAGCAGAACGGGACCTACAGCTCGATTGCGGCAACCGGCTTCCGGCGCGCCGATCCGGCCTTCTTCGGCGGGCTGAATGTCCTGGAATTCGGCATCGTCATGGAGAAACCGTTCGAGCATCTCTCCAACCTGAACTTCAGGGTGGCTATCGATACGAACGGTGACGGCGTAACGGATGTGAACCTGGAAGGGACCGACCTGTCGGACTACCAGGACGTCGATCCGGGCCAGTTCAGCACTCTGCAGTTCAATGCAGCCGGTCAAGGCTTCATCGACTGGCTGGTCAACAGCTGGGACTACAACGACAGGACCTTGATACTGCCATTCACGCTCACGAGCGGTGGCGGCTTCCTGCCGGAGAAGTTCAGCTACACGATGACCGTGCGGTCGAGCCTCGGCCTGGTCGACGTGCAGCACGGCACTGTGGATATGAGCAAGGAAATCGTGCCTGACGTGAACACCTTCGGTATCGAACCGGGTGGCACGGTGCACGTGAACTTCTCGGGTCCGACCGGAACGTCGCTGTGGCTGTTGCAAAACAACATCCCGCTGGCGCAACCGGCCTTCTCGGTCTATGTCGCTAGAAAGAAGTAACGACCTCACTGCAATAGCTGCCCCGTGGCAGCAACTCGAAGGGCCGCCGCAAGGCGGCCCTTCTTTTTTGCTCAGCCGGAATGGTGACTCCGAACAGGCGACCAAGCTCGGCAAACCAAACGCAGGCCCGAGCCTGCTTTAAATCCGTCCGCGGAGAGTCAGCCTTGTTCTGTCGAAGCGGAGTCCTTTCCTACTTCCGTTCGTGGTGAGCTTGCCCAGATCCGTTCGTGATCGGCCTTTCTTGTCCCGCTCGTGGCGAAGCCACTCCCACTTCCGTTCATGGTGCGCCTGTCTTGTTCCCTTCGAGGCGGATCTCTCTATTCCGTTCGTAGTGACCCTGGTCTTATTCCGTTCGTGGTGGGCCTGTCAGTTCCGCTCATGCTTGTCAGTTCCGTTCGTGGTGAGCTCGTCGAACCATGAACCAACACCGTCACCTGTCACCCGTCACCGCCAACAGCATCCCAGAACAGCCGCGACCTTGCTCCACCCATCAACCTCACTGCGCCTCGATCGCCGGACACGCGCGCACGACGTTCAGGTCGGTGTGATAGATGTAAATGCGCCCGGCATGCTGAACCTGGATCTTGTACCCATCGACCGGGCCCGGCTGAACAGGTTGATCGGGCAGCGGGCAATCCATGCCGGTGTCCGGCCATCGATGCGGCTCCGTTCCAAGCACACGCACCTTCGCCGCATCGATGCCGAGTCGTTGGACCAGGTCGGCGCGTGCCTGCGTAATAGCCACATCCAACCCGCGCGCATTGGTAGCGCGTCGCGGATCCGAGCGCATCAACACAGGCTTGTCGCAAACGAGCGCGTTATTTCCCGAAACATGTACGCGATACTCGCGGCCTTGCGCCATCAGGGAAACGACATAACCGTCGGTGATGACCTGCAGCGCCATCGTTCCCGGCTTGCCGCAGCCCATGCTCGAATCGTTCCAGGTTTTCGGCTCGACGTGCTTTACTTCGATCGCGTCTTCGCCCGCCTTGGATTGCTCCGCAACCAATTGTCGGGCGCGCCTGACCGCCTCCTGCGCCTGCGGCGTGTTGGCGGCCTGAGGGGCATCGGTGGGCTCACTTGCCATCGAATTGCCCATGGGCGCGACGGCTAGCACCAGTATCGACATGGCAACTATCTTGAACATGTTTCATCATCCTTGCGCGCGCTGTGGCGTGCCTCATCTGTCGCATCGGATTGACAGGACCGACCCACCTTCCATGAATTGTGCTCCATGAATTATCGTCACGCTTTCCATGCCGGCAACTTCGCCGATGTACACAAGCACGTCGCGCTGCTTGCCCTGATCGAGCGGCTCAAGCGTAAACCAACGCCGCTGTTCTTTCTCGATACTCACGCCGGGCGAGGCGCCTACGACCTGCAGTCTGCCGATTCCACGCGTGCAAGTGAATGGGTGACAGGAATTGGCCGGTTGCGCGGCGTTAACCCCGTCGCCGAGGATTTGCGTTGGTATTGGCAGGCGACCGGCATTGCCGGCGTCCCTGCGACTCATCCGCTGCAACACTATCCGGGCTCTCCGTTGCTGGCGCTGCAAGCGCTGCGCGATGGCGACCGAGCCGTGTTCATCGAACAGCAGGAACCCGAAATGCGCGCCCTGGAGCAGGAGCTGCCGCGACGCCGCAACGTCTCTGTCGTCTGTGGCGACGGCTATGCCGCGCTCAAAGGTTATCTGCCGCCAAAGGAGAATCGCGGACTGGTGCTGATCGATCCGCCGTACGAGTCGGAGAATGAGTTCGCCGCGGTGGAACGCGCTTTGCGATTCGGCCTGGGACGCTGGCCGAACGGAATGTTTGCGGTGTGGTATCCGATCAAGGCCAGCGCGGAATCGCAGCGCTTCCTGACGGCGCTGCAGAATTCCGGACTACGCAAACTGCTGCGATTGGAACTGCTGATCCGGCCGGCGGATTCGCCGCTCGGCCTCAACGGCTCGGGACTGATCGTCGCCAATCCACCCTGGCAGTGGGACGTGGAGATGCGCGCAACAACCGACGAGCTACAGCGACTACTGTCGGCGGACGAGTCGGGTAGAGCGACGGTGGATTGGCTAGTGAAGGAGTGATGAGCGGCAAACTGGCCACGGGTCAGCTGGGCGTAGGGCCAGCGATAAGCAGAAATGCCATGCGGCCAGTAGCCCGTTGCCCAGCGGCCTTCTGCCCTACGACTTCGCCAGCGCCTTGCACTCTTTGTACCTGAAGCACGTCGTCAGGTGATCGTTCACCATTCCGGTCGCCTGCATGTGCGCATAGAGAATGGTGCTGCCGACAAAGCGGAAGCCGCGCTTCTTGAGATCTTTGCTCATGGCGTCCGACTCAGGACTGGTCGCGGGCACTTTCTCATGCAGCGCAATCGCGTTCTGCAGTGGTTTGCCGCCCACAAAACTCCATAGGTGCCGCGCGAAGGCCCCGCGCTTGCCCTGGAATTCAAGATACGCGCGAGCGTTGCTGATGGCCGATTCGATTTTGAGGCGATTGCGCACGATGCCGGGATTGTTCATCAGCCGCGTCACGTCGCGCTTGCCGAAGCTCGCAATGCGCTCGGGATCGAAGTCGGCAAACGCTTCGCGATAGCCGGCGCGCTTGTTGAGTATGGTCGACCACGACAATCCGGCCTGCGCGCCTTCCAGGATCAGGAACTCGAACTGGGTGCGATCGTCCCAGGCGGGGACGCCCCACTCGGTGTCGTGATACTTGAGATAGAGCTCGTTGCCGTTGTCGGACCAGGTGCAGCGTTTGAGCATGGTGAGTGGACTAGCAGTGGCGAGGTCGGGCGGTGGTGATATCGCGTGAGTGATGCGCTGGCGCGATCCGAAGGCTGACGCCGGATGCCCTGCATTGCAAGAGCGATGCCGCTTATCTCGATCCGAGGGACAGACGGAAAGCGGCGTCGATGCCACCGCGAGCACCGATCAGTTCCCAACCCACTCCACTTCCGAGGCGAACGTCGTCTTGGCTTCTGCAACGGCATCGGCAGACACCGCAACGATGGCGATCGATCCGGGACCGGAAGGCTCTATCGTCCCGCGATAGCCGGCTTCGGTGAACGACTGCACCGCCGGTACTTTTTCCTTAGCCAACACCATCACGGTGACCGGCCCCTGCCGCGTCTGCACGATGAGATGCGGAACGACGCGCCCATGAAACATGCAGGTCCGGGCAACGGACACCATCTGTGCGCCGGACTTCAGCCGCACACCTGCCGTGCGCAGCGCATTGTCGAGCGCGGCCGGGTCGATACGCTGATCGGTTGTGACCATGATGTCGGCTTCATTGCGGGCATGCTCAACGACGTCGGCCGCCAGACTCTCACGCGGCGCCGCCAACCAAGCTCCCATGCCCACGACCACCGCCACCAGCACGCTTGCGGCAAGCGCGAGCCATCGGCCCGCAACCGGTCGACTAGCAAGCGGCCGTGCCGACAGATCGGCGACTGGAATCTTCATCGCCCGCACCAGCAGGACATCGAGCTGTTCCATCTGCCGCAGGTAAGTGGCGCAGGCGTGACACTGCTCGCGATGCGCTTGAGCATCGACGTTCAGATGTTGCGGGTCCGCACCCGCCGCCTCACGAAATTCACTGCACTGCATGACCACGGTCTGTTTGCTGTTACTCACGAATCACCGCCCCGACCGATTTAGCCGAAGCTGCCGCCTCTCTTGGGGCGGATTCATCCGGACCCAACCCCAGCCGCTCACGCAACTTGTTGCGTGCCCGGAAAAGGCGGGTCAGTACCGCGCCCTGGTTCAGGTTCATATGCTGCGCAATCTCTTCGGTGGAATAGCCCAGCAGAACCTGCAGCACCAATGGCTCCCGATATTCCTGTTCCAGCGCGAATATCGCGCGGCGCACATCCCGCAACTGGTCGGCGTCGGCGTCGTTCTCCGGCTTGGCCGCCAGCGCCGGAAGCTCGGCGCTGACCAGGTCATCGATGTTCACCGTTTCGTGCCGTTTGCGCTCGTACAGGCGGGCGTGCTCGCGACGGGCGATCGTCAGCAGCCAATGTTTGGCGGCCGCATCGTCTTTCAGCGAATCAAGCGATTTCCATGCACGCAACATCGTCTCCTGGACGACATCCTCGGCCACCTGGCGACTGCGGCTGAGCCACAGCGCGAATCGGAACAGGTCCGCGCGCAACGGCTCGCACGTCAGGGTAAAACGGCGCTGCCGGTCGTTTCCGGGTGTCCCGCGATTCATGTATAAAGACCGGCGAAAAGGCGCAAGGATTACGAGGCAGGCGACGCGGCGGCGGAATCCGGGCGGCAGGCTTCGGCGGGTAGGAAGAACCCATACCCGGAATGCAGCGAACAGGAAGACCGATCGGAAGTCACTATCTGTTGTCCCTTGAGCGAGTTGCCCCTGAGCGCCGCACGTGAGCAGCCGCACCACGTTCGGCCCGCGCCTCGAAGATTATGGGCCTCGCAGCCACCAAAGGCTGCGGTTCCTTGGTATTTTCCTACAGCCTGGGGCCCTACGCCTAGGGCCTGATGAGAGCGTTTACCCCATGAGCGAACGAGAAACCGGCGAATTTCCCCGTACCCGCCTGCGGCGCATGCGATTCAATGACTTTTCGCGCCGCCTGATGCGTGAGCATACGCTGAGCCCGGACAACCTGATCTATCCGATGTTCGTCATCGATGGCAGCAACCGCCGCGAGCCGGTCGCCAGCATGCCCGGCGTGGAGCGCGTCACTATCGACGAATTGGTGCGTGAAGCGGAGGAGCTGGCGCAGCTCAGAATTCCGGCGCTGGCACTGTTCCCAGTTACGCCGCCACAGGCCAAGAGCCTCAAGGCGGAAGAAGCCTGGAATCCCGATGGCCTTGCGCAGCGTGCCGTACGCGCCGTGAAGAAAGCAGTGCCCGAGCTTGGCGTCATCACGGACGTCGCCCTGGATCCGTTCACGACGCACGGCCAGGACGGCATCATCGACGCGAATGGCTACGTGCTCAACGACATAACCATTCAAGCGTTGGTAAAGCAGGCTCTGTCGCATGCCGCAGCGGGTGCAGACATCGTCGCTCCAAGCGACATGATGGACGGCCGCATCGGCGCCCTGCGCGAAGCGCTGGAACTGGAAGAACACACCAACACGCGCATCCTCGCGTACTCCGCCAAGTACGCATCGAGCTTCTACGGACCGTTCCGCGACGCCGTGGGCTCGGCCGGCAATCTCGGCAAGGGCAACAAATACACCTACCAGATGGATCCTGCGAACTCGGATGAGGCCTTGCGCGAAGTCGCGCTGGACCTGCAGGAAGGCGCCGACATGGTGATGATCAAACCGGCGATGCCGTATCTCGACATCGTGAAACGCGTCAAGGAAACCTTCGGCGTACCGACTTTCGCCTACCAGGTCAGCGGCGAATACGCGATGCTCGCAGCGGCAATCCGCAATGGCTGGCTGGATGAGCGCGGCGCGATCATGGAGTCGTTGATGTCGATCCGCCGTGCCGGTGCCGACGGCATCCTAACTTATTTCGCGAAGCAGGCGGCGCGCTGGTTGAAGGAGTAAGAGGCACAGTGAGTGGTGAGTCGTGAGTGGGTGAGTCGCTCGGAAGACTGCCGCACACTCGCCTCTTACGACTCACGACTCACGACTCACCAATCACGACTCACCACTCCTCAACTCCCCACTCACCAACTCCCCATTGTCGCTCTCATCACAGATGCCCCCCTCCTCATCCGCCGACCGCTACGCGGTTATCGGCCAGCCCATCGGACATAGCTGGTCACCCTTCATTCACGGCATGTTCGCGCGGCAAACCGGGCAACACATGACGTACGTGCGAATGGAAGTAGCACCCGCCGATCTTGCCGCCGAGCTTGAAAACTTTTTCGAGGGCGGCGGCAAGGGAATGAACGTCACGGTGCCGCACAAACAAGCGGTCTGCCTGCTGACACGCTTTCGCACCCCGCGCGCGGAGATAGCCGGCGCAGTCAACACCATCATCGCGCGCAGCGACGGCCTGCTCGGCGACAACACCGATGGCGACGGATTGGTCACCGACCTGACCCGCAATCTCGGATTGGCGCTGGAGAACACTCGCATACTGCTGCTCGGCGCTGGCGGAGCTGCCCGCGGCGTGCTGGGTCCGCTGTTGGCTCAGGGACCGGAGTATCTCGAAATCGCCAATCGCGACGGCGGACGTGCAACGGAACTGGCGAAGGAATTCGCCACGCTAGGAGAGGTGCGCGGCTGCGGCTTCGATGGCATCGACGCCAGCACCACGTTCGATCTCATCCTCAACGCAACTTCCGCCAGCCTGCAGGAAACGATTCCTCCCATTCCGCCCGCAGCTATCGGCCCGACCACGCTTTGCTACGACATGGCCTACGGCAAAGGCGACACCGTCTTCACCCGATGGGCCAAATCCGCCGGCGCCGGCCGCGCTGAAACCGGCTGGGGAATGCTGGTGGAACAGGCCGCTGAGTCGTTCCACCTGTGGCGCGGGGTGAAGCCGGAGACGAAGGCGGTGTTGGAGGCGGTGAGAGGGCAGGCAGTACCGTGAGATGTGACGGGTGACGGGTGACGGGCAAGATCCTGTCACGAATTCTTGCTCGTCACCCATCACACGTCACTTGTCCGCCATATATCCATCCTTCACCCTCACATAGTGCCCCGCCGAATACGTCAGGAACTCGATCTCCTCCGGCTTGAGGTCGCGCACGCGGCGCGCGGGGCTGCCGACATATAGGCCATGTTTTTCCAGGCGTTTGCCCGGCGCGACGATGCTGCCGGCGCCGATCATCACGAAGTCCTCGACTTCGACGTTGTCGAGCAGGATCGCTCCCATGCCGATGAGGCAGGCATTGCCGATGGTGCAGGCATGCAGCATCACTCGATGACCCACGGTGACATCCGATCCGATGATCAGCGCGCGTCCGCCGGGCGCGTACGGACCGTCGTGAGTTACGTGCAGCACGCTGCCGTCCTGAATACTGGTACGTGCGCCGATGGTGATTGAATTCACGTCGCCCCTGACAACGGCGGTCGGCCAGACCGAGCTGTCGTCGCCAATCGTCACTTTGCCAATGACGACCGCAGCCGGATCTACGTACACGCGTGCGCCGAGGGTGGGAAACACATTGCGATAAGGACGGAGGTTCATGGGTAACCGCGTTGGTGGGTGATGTGATGGAGTTCGAAACCAGCGGCAGACTGATGGCAACAAACTCGACCCGTCAAGTCCTCCATCTGGCGCATTTGCGCCGCATGACCCTGTGCATAGTCTGCGTACTTCGACTTGCCTCCGGGCCGCTTCGTCCCCAGTATCCAAATACCTGTCCCGATACCCTTGCTCACGGGCGTCCCGGCGCTGCCGCTACCGCCTCAACCAACTGATTCTATTCATTGCCAGCCATGACCAATCCACTGCTCCAGTCCCACGAGTTGCCCCCGTTCACCGCGATTCGCCCCGAGCACATCGAACCCGCGATCCGGCAGTTACTGGAAGAGAACCGGACCCGCCTTGCGGCCCTGCTCGAATCCGGAGCGAATACCTGGAATTCACTGGTGGTGCCGCTGGAGGAAATGCAGCACCGGTTGTCGCGCACGTGGTCGCCGGTCGGGCACATGAATGGCGTGGTCAACAGCGATGAATTGCGCGCCGCGTACAACGCCTGCCTGCCGCTACTGACTTCATGGAATACCGACCTGGCGCAGAACGAGCAGCTGTATCGCGCCTACGAATCGATTCACGCGAACGAAGGTGCGTCGCTTAGCGCAGGCCAGCGCAAGCTGCTCGAGAATGCGCTGCGCGATTTCCGTCTCGCTGGCGTGGCGCTGCCTGAAGCCGACAAACAGCGCTTCAAGACGCTGATGGAACAGCTCGCGACTCTGCAATCCAAGTTCGACGAGAACGTCCTCGACGCCACGAATGCCTGGTCGCGGCATATCACCACCGAGGACGAACTCAAGGGCCTGCCTACTGCGATCATTGAACGTGCACGCGCGGCCGCGCAGGCTCGCGATACGGAAGGCTGGTTGTTCACGCTGGACGCGCCGAACTATATGGCCGTCATGACCCACGCCGAGAATCAGTCGCTGCGACGCGAGTTCTACGAAGCGTGGGTGACGCGCGCGTCGGATCAGGGGCCGCTCGCCAATCGCTGGAACAACAGCGACCTCATGTCACAGATTCTCGCTGTGCGTAACGAGCTTGCCGCGGTCGTCGGATTCGCGAGCTACGCCGACTATTCTCTGGCCACCAAGATGGCCTCCTCCGTCGGAGAAGTACGGCAGTTCCTCGAACAACTGGCTACGCGCAGCAAGCCGGTCGCGCAGCACGAGTATGACGAAGTCGTAAAGTTCGCCGGCCGCGAACTGAACGCGTGGGATGTTGGCTTCTACAGCGAACGACTCAAGCGCGAGCGTTTCTCGCTGTCGGAGGAAGCGCTGCGACCTTATTTCCCGCTACCGCGCGTACTTGCTGGAATGTTCGGCGTTGCCGAACGCCTCTACGGCGTTCGCATTCAAGAGCGCAAGGGAGTCGAGGTCTACCATCCCGACGCGCATTTCTACGACATCCTGAATCCGGACGGTTCGCGCCGCGGCAGTTTCTTCATCGATCTGTACGCACGCCCGAAGAAGCGCGGCGGTGCGTGGATGGATGAATGCGTCGGTCGCAAACATCTGGATGCTGGCACAACGTTGCCGGTGGCCTACCTGGTCTGCAATTTCATGCCGCCCGGCGGCTCGCAGCCTTCATTGCTCACGCATTCCGAAGTCGTCACGCTATTCCACGAGTTCGGCCACGGCCTGCATCACATGCTCACGCGTGTGGATTATCCAAGCATCGCCGGCATCAACGGCGTCGCCTGGGATGCGGTCGAGCTGCCCAGCCAATTCATGGAGAACTTCGCATGGCAACCGGAAGTGTTGCCGCTGATCTCGGCGCACGTCGAAACCGGCGAGCCGCTGCCAAAGCCGGCACTCGAACGACTGCTCGGGTCGCGAACTTTTCAGGCCGGGCTGCAGACAGTACGGCAGCTTGAGTTCGCGTTGTTCGATCTGCGAATCCACAGCGAGCATTCCTCGGAGGGCAGCGATCGCGTGATGCAGATCCTGGATGAAGTACGCGCGCAGGTGGCTGTCATCAAGCCGCCAGCATTCAACCGCTTCGCACACGGCTTCCAGCACATCTTCTCCGGTGGATACGCCGCCGGTTACTACAGTTACAAATGGGCTGAAGTGCTTGCGGCCGACGCCTTCAGCGCATTCGAAGAACAGGGAATCTTCAACGCAGCAGTTTCACACCGCTTCCTGTCTTCCATTCTCGAGCAAGGCGGCAGCCGCGACGCCATGGAAGCCTTCGTCGAATTCCGCGGCCGCAAACCGCAGATCGAACCGCTGCTGAAGCAGTTGGGGTTGGCGGCGTAGCAAAAGGAGGTCAGCTGGCCGGCGCCAATCAGAACATCTTGCGAACCGTGAAAAAGACAGCTCGTCCGACGGGATCTATATAGCCAGGCTGATAGGTTAGCGGCACGACGCCGTTAGCGTCGACGACTCGTTGCTTGGCGTCGAAAATATTCTGGGCGGCCAGGGTCAGGCGCATTCCGCGCGCCCACGTCTTATTGCGGAGCCGCTGTTGCAAGTCGGCAAAGAGCCGTAAGTCGAGGGTAGCAAGCGCTCCAAAGCTCAGAGCGCCAGTCCCTGAGCTCATGTCGGTGATCTGAGCGGAGCTGCGCCACTGCGCGGTGAGCCTGATACCGATACCGTTATCGATGACGCCGCCGTTCATCTGCACTTGATGACGCGACGGAGGCGGCCCGCCAAGCGTCGCACCTTCGAGCAGATCGACCGGCGCTAGTCCGTTTCGGAGCGTGACCTCGTCGCGCAAGAGCCAGGTGTGATAGATGGAGAACTGCAGTTGCGCTCCGTCGTCGATACCGGGCATGCCGAATCCGCGATTAAAAACGCCGAAGCCGGATCTTCCTCCACCCGGGCCGCCCGCGCGGCCAGCCCCGCCCTCAAACGCCCCGTCGCGGCGCTCGCCGAATCGGCCGCGTCGATGTTCTCCGTAGGGATTCGGAAACGTCGGTGCATCGGTATCTTGCGGCCGCTCTCCCGTAACCACGACTTCGTCTACAGACTCGTCCGAACCGGTGGGTGGGAGGCCCGAACGGCCGTCCGCAGGTGCCGCAGCAGGAGCGTGCTGCGTCGGCGGCGCCGCGGCGCGGGTGCCTTCAACGGGGGCGGCCTGCGTGCGTCCAGGTCTTCGGCGACCGAAGGCCATAGGGCGAGCCGGCGCTCGCAGAGTCTGAGTAAAATTAATTCCCCAGCGCAGATTCGACCTACGCTGCGACGTTACATTCACAGGACGAGCGTCGAGCGACACGAGTTGGTTGTCGTCATCTCGCAGGAACCGCTCCGGGAAGGCGGATTCGATCTGTGGGCTCACTCCTGTCAGTGAGAGCACGGCGTTGCGAGTGCGACTGTCGGAGTAGTTGCCCGTCAGCGTGAGGTCGTAGTCTTCGAATGGCTTGACTGTTCCGCCCAATTTGAATGTACGTCGGTCGTCGGCACCAAGAAGCGGGTTGCCGCCGGTCGTCGAAGTGACCAGGACGCTCTGTCCGGTCGCATAGTCGTACACGCGCGTGTTGACGTTCGTCACGACGGGGTTGTTGAGTTGCTGTACTGTCGGCGCGCGCCGGTCCTCATTCATCGCGACGATCAAGCTCGCGGCAGGTACGGGCGACCAGTTGAGACCGTAGCCAACGGTCGTCAGCATGTCGAAGTCCGAAACGTGCGTCGCGGACGCATTGACGTTGGCAGTCGTCGAACCCACGGCGCCTCCGAAACCGTTCTTCCGGGTAATCGGCAAGTCCAGGCTCACCTGGGCATTTTCACTCGACCGCGCCAACTTTCGCTCCGGCATGGCGCGAGTTCCCATGGTCTCCGATTTGTTGTCGCTCACCTGGGCGCCGAAAGAGACGCTCATCAGGGCATCGCCCGCGGGTAGCCTCAGTAGCTTGTGCGTGGCGAGCACCGATCCGTTGACTCCGTCGCTGACGCTGCGTGCCTCGTCGACGCCCACTCCACTTAGCAAGGGGACGCGGACGCGTTCTGTATCGGTGGCCAAGCTCGCGTGGTCATAACCGCCGATCCACGAGAGTCGCCATGATTGGGGCAGGTCCGCATTGAGGGCCGTTCCAAAATGAATCGTCGTGGCCTGCGTGCTTTGATCGAGTGGCTCGAGCGGCGTGTGTTCGGAATCCTCGCCATCCGATCCCAGTTGTGCCAGACCGGTCAGAGACTGCGAGAGCGCACGCGTCGCAGTAAAGTTGGTCGACGCCGATACCTTGTCATTGATCGGCACGGCGAACGTGACGTTCGCCGCGTAGGTTTGAGCGCTGGGCCGCAACGTGCGATAGGCGGGATCGCTCGCCGGGCTGTCTGCAGCCGCGACAATTCCGCGGTCCGCCTCAGTGATGGCCTGCTGCGACTGTGCGCTCAGTGCGATATTCAGGCGTTTGTTACCTTGAATACGCGTCAGTGTCACATCGCCCTTGGTCCGCTCGCCCTCCCCTTCGGTCGAGCCACCACTGGCGGCGTCAGCGGTCACGGCGGCAAAGCGGCGCCGCAGGATGACGTTCACCACTTTCTGTCCGGCCGAGTAGCCGTATTTGAGCCCCACTTCCTCTGGCAGGATGTCGAGCCGCAGGATCGATTCGGTCGGCAGGTCGCTGACTTCGTTCACGCCCGATATGCGCCGCCCGTTCACGAGAATGACTGGCGCTTCGTCGCCGCGACCCTGGCCGCTTGCGGTCTGGAGCGAGAGCTCATCCAGCAGTTCGGCGATCGAACCCACTCCGTATCCACGGATGTCGCGGGGGCTGAGGCTGTTTTCTGGAGGTATATCGCCGATCACGGCACCAGGCAGCGCTTGGCCGACGACAGTGACTTCCTCCAGCGTCTCGTCATATTGAGTAGACGTGGCATTCTGAGCGGGCGCCGCCGGGTCAGCGCGCGCTGATTCGATAGTCATCATGGCAACCGCCGCGAGTCCGACAGGCAAGGCGATGCGATGGAAGCGATCCAGACCTGCCCCAGCTGCAGCGAGGCAAGACTCGCGAATGCCGTCCGCGAAATCCGCCAGCTGACGGATAATTGATATTGCGTTCCTCACATCACCTTCGCGAACTATTCGTGGCACTCATCAACTACCCATCTGCCGCTTGGAGCCCAAGCGCAGGTCGCAGGGTGGTGTTCGCGCATCGTGTCCCTGCCGGATATGAGCGGCGCTCCGCATTCCTGGTGAGCAGCAGGCCTAGTGAGCAGCAGGTGGGATCGGCGACGATCCCTTCGCCGGCTCATACACCGAGCGGAATGTTCGCTTGGGGCCTCGGCCGCTCATGATGGTTTCGACGATCAGCTGATGACCGTTGTCGACCGCTTCGTAGTTCCGAGTGATCGTCGGTCCGTTTTCGACTTTCAGCGTCACGACGAAGCGATCGTCCTTCCAACCTGACGTGCCGTCCGCAACGGTGCCCCCGAAGGAGGTGACCACTTTCTCGCCGTAGACGAAGTCCGTCGATGAGCCGTCGGCAACGAGCTTGAGCTGAGTGGCGCTCTGGTCGATCGAGAGTGTCTGTGGCCGCTCGCGAGCGATGGAGCTCGTGCTGCGTCCTGCACCGCCAGCCATCCGACCGCCGCCGTGACCCATGCCGCCACCCATACCTCCCCCCATCCGACGCATGCCGCCGCCGTATGAGGAGCGAGACCGTGAATTCGACATCGCGGCGGGATCGTCGCTCAAGGATTCATTCAGCTGCCACGCACCCGACAATTGCACGCCGTTGGCTGGCCGAGCCCTCAAGCCACTGCAGCCTGAGATGGCGAGCAAGCCGAGCGTCAGACCCGCAATCATCCAGCGATTTGCCCATCGATCGTACCGGCTCGGGAACATCCCAATCGACGCGAGATTCATGAAATGCCCTTCCACCGTTACGGCGACTCACGGCGCACCCGTGACCTTCCGAGCAGCCTTGCAACGCGTCGTCACTACCACTAGACGCCTGCAGGCCGACCATCAGCCGCATTGTCGCCAAGCCCCCTATCGCAATTGTGATCTTTCGTAACGAACTATGTCGCCGTGAAGACTGCGGCGAATTGCAGCCGAAAGTGGACCGCTCATCCTCGGCCAGAAACCTATGGGGAGATTGTAGAAAGGCAGATCAAGGGGAGTGCGGCCGGCGCGATCATCATCGGCCCGTCTATATACACGGCGCACGTAGTCATTTGAATGTATACGCGGAGAGATTCGTGCGCTCGGTAAAGGAGGAGTGTACCGGACGCACGATCTTTCTCGGCAGATCGTCGCTGGAACGCGAGCTTACCCATTGCGCGGCTCACTATCACGAAGAGCGAAATCATCAGGGGCTGCAGAATCGGCTGCTGAAGTGTTCTGGCTCCCCGTAGCAGCAAAGGTGGTCGAGTAAGGCGCCGAGAGAGGCTCGGCGGAATACTTAACTTCTACCATCGAGAAGCTGCATAACTGCAGAAGCTTTTGGGCTGACTTCTTGGACAGCACGCGCGTGGCAAGATTTGCTGCACGCCCCGATGAACGCCGAGGTGATCGCTCGCGAGCAGCGGTTCACGCTGTACAGTTTGCAGCATCGCGGTATCACCGATACCAAGGGGAAGAAGGCAGACTGTCCGATCGAGACGGCGACGACGCCGTCAAGCTACTACCCGCTGTAGTTTCAACCAATGTGACTCAGCTCACAACCTCGGGCGGTTTTCGTATTGCAGACTGCGCGCGTTCAAGACGACGCGTTGCGAGGTTAGACAGGCTGCTGATCCCAAGATCGCTCACGGAATTGCGATCGCACCTCCCAAGAGCGTCCCTATGGATACGCGCGTGCCACGAAGCATGCGCGCAGCGGCTATTTGCTTCCTCCGCGTCATTTGGCAGGCGTTGATCGCCTGTGACCACGGAGTATCTATGAAGCTTAGCGAAACCACCCTCACTCAGGCGCAGCCAATTGGCGCCGCTATCAAGACGGCCTTGCGAACCGCGCAGCGCGTATCACCGAGACGGGGCGCGAGCTCCATCGCGTTCATCGCGCTGTCTGCCGCTGCATTGATGCCGCAAGCGAGGGGTGCCGAGTATCTTGTGGACACTCCGGCGGCTCTGACGGCGGCAGTCAATACGGCGAATGCGAATTCGGATTCTGCAGCCGTAATCAAGCTGACCGCCGACATCGATTACAACGGGGCATTACCGGTTCCTGCCGTCCCGATGACGATCGATACGCAGGGCTTCACCCTGAAAGATGCGAGGTGGACGACCACGAATGCCCAGACGGTGACTCTCGCGGGAACGATCGTCGGTGCTGGCAACCACTTTGGTCTATGGATCCCGCTCACCACCCCACCCGCGACGACTCCTTCGTCTATCGTCAATAATGGTTCGATCACCGCAGCAGAGGGAGGCGGTGCCTTTTCCAGTACCGGCGCAAACGTCAACTTCACCGCGTTCCTCAACAACGGCACGGTGAAAGGAGGAGCTGACCCGGCTGCAGCGGGCGGAGGCGCGGGAATATCGGCTCAGCGCACCTCGAGTGTCACGAACAACGGCCTCATCGAGGGTGGTGACAGTGCACTCGGCGATGGCGGCGTGGGCGTTTCGCTGCGCAACAGCGGTCCCGTGGGCTCCGTCAGCACGTTGACCAACAACGGCATCATCCGGGGCGGACAGGGTGCCGGTGCTTCAGTCACTGCCGCTGCCGGCGTTCAAATGGTCACCGCAGGTCTCGTTAGCAACGGCGGCACCATCGAGGGTGGGAGCAGCGCGGTCGGTATCAGCGTGGAACAGGTCGGCGCGGAGATCCTCAATACCGGCACCATTCGCGGCGGAATGATCAGTGCCACCGGTGAGCGGGCAGCTGCGATTGCCGTATCGTCGCCCACCTTCAGTTTGAGCCTCGAACTCCAGGGAACCTCGATTATCGAGGGTGATGTGGTCGCTGGCAGCACGCTGGACGATGTTCTGCGAGTGAGCGGAACGACGAACGGCACTCTCAATGTCGCGCAGTACCAGAACTTCGACACGATCGAAAAGACTGGCAGCAGCACATGGACACTGACTGGAGCCAGCGCGGCCCCGTCGGCTTGGCAGATTCAGGAAGGCACGCTGCAGCTCGGTGATGGCGGCACGAGCGGCAGTATCCTCGGAGATGTGCTCAACAACGGCGTGTTCGTATTCAATCGCAGCGATGCGCTGACCTACGATGGTGTCGTGACCGGCACCGGATCGATCCATCAGATCGGCGCCGGTAGCACCATGATGACCGGGGCTGGATCGCACACAAGCATGCTGGATGTTCAGCGTGGCACGCTTGAGCTTGCGAGCGGTGCGAGCCTTGAAGCAGCAACCATCAACGTCGCGGCCGGCAGCACGTTACGCAACGGTGGCACGCTCACGGGCACTGCGGCTGACAATACATTCACCATTGCGGGCACATTCGCGGGCGCAGCCGAGCTGCTCGACGGCAACGATCAAGTGCAGATTGCCGACGGAGCCACAATCGCCGAGGCACGTTTCGACGGTGGTGCGGGTATCGATACCCTGGAGCTCACATCCTCTGGCGCAGTCACGCTGCCACAAGCATTCGGCGTCAACTTTGAGCGTTTCACCAAACGCGGCGACGGCGTGGTCACGCTCGCCGGCACCGTCGATGGATTCAGCGACATGATGACCGTGGCGGCCGGTGAGCTGCATCTCGATAACGCGTCGGTCCAAACCAATGAGCTGCAAATCGATCCCGGCGCAATTGTCACCGGTACAGGCTCGCTGAGCGGCACGTTGCACAACGCTGGCCGACTCGCGCCCGGCAATAGCCCCGGCACGATTCAAGTTGGCGGCAACTATGTGCAAGAAGCTGGCGGCGTCCTGCTTTCGGAGATCACCCGGGAAGGGACGGATCATCTCGCGATCGCCGGTAGCGCGACGCTCGCGGGCACGCATCAGATCGCGGTGGAATACGGTTTGTATCTCGATGGCACGACCCACACATTGATTTCCGCCGACGGCGGCATCAGCGGCAAATTCGACAGCGTAGAAATGAACTCAAGCGCGCTGATCCAGGCAAACAGAGAACTGGGCGCCAATGCCGAAACCGTGACCTTCACGCGCGCGCCTGTCACTACGCTCACGACGCCGAACTCCGGGCAGGGCAGATATGCCGCATGGCTTGACGAGCAGATCGATGCCGGCAACCTTAATCCGGAACTGACGGCCTACGTCGACATGCTGTTCGAGCAGGCGACCCCCGAAGAGGTTGTGAGACTGCTGCGTCAGCAGGCCGAGCCGGTGGCGACCGTCACTCAGAATAGCGTTTCGATTCTCGGCGCAGGCGTTGCTCGCACGGTCTTCGATCGCTTCTCGGTTGGGGAAAGCGCGAGCTGCGTACAAAGCGCAATCGATGCGAGCAATTGCTTTTGGGCACATGGGTTGCGTCAATGGGGCGACGCGGATGGCGATTCATTCGGGTCCAGCTACGACTGGACGACCGACGGCGGGCAGATCGGCGTCGATAGAACGCTCTCATCTGAATGGTCGGTAGGCGCTACGTTCGCGTACGCGGACGGCGACATCCGCGATGGCAACGGGGGTAGCAATGAGTTGCGCACCAAGCTGGGCGGACTCTATGCGAACTATTCCATGGGACGATTTGATCTCAGCACTATCGGCTTCTACAGCGACAATAAAAATGAAACTGTTCGTAGCGTACAAACCGGCACAGACATGAGGCAGGCTCGCGCCGAGTTCGGTTCCGACAGCTACGGAGTAGGCGCTCGTCTCGGCTACCGCCTAACGTCTGCGTCGAGTCCGTTGGTGCGCCCCTTCATCGAGGCCTTCTACGATCACCTGGAAGGTACGCGATTCTCGGAGCGAGATGGCGGCGCCGGCAACCTGACTGCGAATGTGCACTATCGCGACGGACTGCGTGGAACGCTGGGACTGCAGCTGGCGCAGGATTTCGAAACACATGGCACGATCTTTCGTCCGACACTCGAAATCGGGGTAACGCATCAGTTTGGAGACAATCGTTCAACGATCGACCTGCGACCCGCTGGCGACGCAGACTCGTTCCGCACCTACGGCTCGGCGCTCGATCGAACCGCCTTCGCCGGCAACGCCGCAATCGACGTGGTGCTTGGGAATGCGACCCTGTCATTGGGCTATGGGGGCGAAGTGGCCGATGACTACGGCCAGCATGAGGCCAGCTTCAACTTCCGATTTGCGTGGTAGTCAGGGATGGCAAAGGCCACGCAGCGCGAAGCGCGATGTCTCGCGTTTGGCGGCATCTGAAGGCAGAGGCGGCGGCGCGAGTGATGCGGTGAGTCCCTTTCGCGCCGCCAATACCGTCGCGCTCATAATGACCGCGACCGCAGTTCGATTGCTCGTGCAGTGAGGATTCTCGATGAATGAAATGCACGCATGGGCGGGTGTCACTGCCGTCGTTGCCGACGCTCAAAGCAACATAAAAGGCGAAAGTCGCAGATGCGAAGTAGGCGTCTGAGCCGCGTATGACGATTCGACTAAGTAATCAAATTCTTAGCGATCGATCTCTGCGTTCGTCCTGTCCGTGAGTGACGGTAAAGCATCTGATGCGTCGTCAACTGCCTTCCGCCTCCGGCCACCCGGCCACCCGGCCACCAGCCCACTGGCCAGCCGGCCTCCCCCTCACTTCGTAATCAACACCTTCTTCACCCAACCCGCGCCATTACCGGATTCGATTTTGACGAAGCCGTCCTTCTCTTCGCCCATGACGATCATTTCGTCGCCTTTGGCGAGCGTCGAGACGGTCTTGGAGATGTCGGAAGCTTGTGAGTAGATCTTCAGGTTGCCGATCTTCGGCACCACGGTGTCGCCTTCGTTGAACACCGCGCCGGCTTTGGTTTTCTTGCCGGCTTCATCGGCGAGCGTGCCGACGTCGCGTTGCAGGCTTGGATTGCCGCGCACCGAGCGCACGACGTTGTTGTAGTTGTCCATGAGGCTGGCGGCGAGCATCTTGCCTTCGTTGGTATTCGAATAGCCGCCCAATGCACCGGCACCGCTGCCACCCAAGAGCGCCGCACCGAGCCGCAGATCAGCTTTCTTGGCACTGCCTTCCGCGGCGGCAACCTGCACGCCGGAGCGAGCATCGGCAACCAGCATGCTGGTCTGTGCTTCCTTGAACTTCACGCCGCCGGCAACTGCACCGAGCAGGCGTCCCTTGTTGCCGCCGATCAATCCGCCGAGCGCGCCACCCATGCCGCCGGAATCGTTTTCCGAAAATACGACGGCGGGCGTCAACAGGAAGTCCGCGCTGACCATCTGTCCGGCACCCACGTTGGAGTTCTTACGCAGTTCACCGGATTCAGCGAGCGCGCGTTCCTGCATCATGTTCTGCATGCCGATGCCGCGCTCCACGACGATGAAGCAATTCGATTGCTGGATCATCATGCGGATCAAACCGGTCGGCGACTGCAGTCCGTAGTGCGACAACGATTGCGACACGTAGTCCTGCGGTTCAACCACTGCCATGGCGCCCATCGGTTTATCGCAATGTTCCTGGCCGGCATCGCCTTGCGAACCCGAAGGTCCTGCCGACCCCTGCACTTCGGTGCCGCCGGCGCCCTTCTTCATCGACAGGGGATTGTCGGCGTGAGCGAGCGACACGCTCAGCAGCGACAACGCGGCGATCGCACCTGCAGGCAATGCGGTGATGGACTTCATGAGCTTCGTTCTCCCCGTAACTGACATGGCGCACGCTGCACCAGGAAATGCCGATTCTTGGCCGGGCCGGTTCTTGGCCATCGTGGGCCAGATCTGGGCCCGATTATCTGCGGCGATTCTTTCACCGCTGCGTCTTGGATGCCGACGCGCACGATCTGAGCATGCGTCGAGCTTAGCGGTCAAGGCGGCAAATCCCGCGGATCGGGCCTGCGCCCAGCCTAATCTCCACCCCACGCAATGCCATTGTCCGGAAGTCGAATGGCGTTGGCGCACCTCAGGCTATTTGTGTTGCGACGGTGCGCTCGCGCATAGTGCCTCGACACTATTTTCGTAAAGAAACACGACACCATGCGCAGCGTCGCTCACCTTTCTTTTGCGTCGATCGCTGCGCCTCTCGCTTCAGCCACCAGGGCACTGGTTGCAGCGGCAACGATGGTGACGCTTGCCGGATGCAGCACACCGGACTCACCCGAAGCTCAAGTGCGCAAGGTGATCTCGCAAATGGAGACCGGAGTCGAAGCGCGCGATACCAGCGATGTCCTGCAGTTCGTCTCCGATCAATATCGGGACGAGTACGGGCAGAGCCGGCAGGACGTATCCCGCTATCTGCACGGCTACTTCATCGCCAATCAATCGATCCACCTGCTGACCCGGGTGACCCGCATCGAATTCCCGATCCCCGAAGAGGCCCGCCTGCAGGTCTCGGTCGGGATGCTGGGCCGCGAAGCCGAGGCCGCCGGCAAATGGGACCTGGCGGCGGACCTGTACGAGTTCGACGTCACGCTGCGGCTTGAAGACGGCGATTGGAAGGTCACTTATGCGAAGTGGCAACGGCACTGAGCGGGGCCGGCCGGCGGGCGGCGGCTTGACCAGTCGGCCGGTCGCATTGAATATGTATTTCAATCCATCGGGTTGTATTCAACGACTGTCCCAGCGTCGCAGCCAGCGCAGGCCGCGTGCGCACGGATCGTCTGCGCGAATAAAGCCTGCTGCATCAATAACTTGGGCCCTCCGATCGGCATGTCGGCGGGCGCTTGGCAAGCACCGCAAACAGGCAGGCGGTGACGCTCCGGCGGGCGACAGGTCCCCCGATCCGGAATACATTTTGCGCGGATGGCGTGCTGCGGCGGCCATCGGCGGAAATCTCGATCACAGATGATGGCAATGCGGTAATCCTTAGATGAACAGCAGCGATCACGCGGGTCAGCGTCCGCATCGGACAGTGCGACCGGAAAAGCAGGGCTTGTACGACCCGGCGTTCGAACACGACGCCTGCGGGGTCGGTTTCGTAGTCGACATCAAGGGCCGCAAATCGCACCGCATCCTGCAGCAGGGCCTGCAGATCCTGACCAACCTGGACCATCGCGGCGCTTGCGGGGCCGAGGTCAATACCGGCGACGGCGCCGGCGTCCTGCTGCAGATGCCGCACCGCTTCCTGGTCGAGGCCGCCAAAAAGGCCCGCATCGACCTTCCCAAGGCCGGTGAATACGGCTGCGGCATCGTCTTCCTGCCACGCAATGCGACCCTGCGGCGCCGGATCGAAGAGCGTTTCGAGCAGCTCGTTCAGTCTGAAGGCCAGACCGTGCTGGGCTGGCGCACTGTGCCCACCAACAATTCGATGCTGGGCGAGACGGCCAAGTCATGCGAACCGTTCATGCGGCAGGTGTTCATCGGCCGCGGCGAGGGCGTGACCGAGGAGCTGGCGTTCGAGCGCAAGCTCTATGTGATCCGCAAGCGCGCCTATACCGACATTCGCACGTCCACGATGGAAGGCGCCGCCTCCTGGTACATCGCGAGCCTGTCGCAGAACACGATGGTCTACAAAGGCATGCTGCTGACGCAGCAGCTTGGCCCGTACTTCCCGGATCTCACCGATCCGGCGATGGAAACCGCGATCGCGCTGGTCCATTCGCGCTTCAGCACCAACACGTTCCCGAGCTGGGACCGGGCCCATCCGTATCGCTACATCGCGCATAACGGCGAGATCAATACGGTTCGCGGCAACGCCAACTGGATGCGTGCACGCGAGGCGCTGTTCCAGGCCGAAGCCTTCGGCGCAGACATGCCGAAGATCCTGCCCATCATCAACCCCAACGGCAGCGACTCGGCGATGTTCGACAACACGCTGGAACTGCTGGTGCTGGCCGGCCGCTCACTGCCGCACGCCATGATGATGATGATTCCCGAGCCCTGGTCGGGTCACCAGACGATGGACGATTCGAAGCGCGCCTTCTATCAGTACCACTCGTGCCTGATGGAACCCTGGGACGGACCGGCTGCGATCGCCTTCACCGATGGTCGGCAGATCGGCGCGATGCTCGATCGCAACGGCCTGCGCCCCTCGCGCTACTACGTGACCAAGGACGACCTGGTCATCATGGGTTCGGAAGCCGGAGTGCTCGACGTGCCGCCCGAGGACGTCGTGCTCAAGGGTCGCATCCAGCCCGGCCGCATGTTCCTGGTCGATACCGTGCAGGGACGAATCGTCGACGATGCCGAGATCAAGGAAGCCGTCTCGAACGAGCGCCCGTACCGGCAGTGGATTGACGAACATCAAATTAATCTAAGTGATCTGCCTGCGGCGCCTGAGGTTCCGCAGCCGGATCATGAAACTTTGCTACAGCGTCAGATCGCCTTCGGCTACACCTTCGAAGACGAACGGCTGCTGTTGGCGCCGATGGCGTCGAACGGCGTCGAGGCGGTTGGCTCGATGGGCAACGACTCGCCGCTGGCGGTGTTGTCCAACAAGCCGCGCCTGCTCTACGACTACTTCAAGCAGCTGTTCGCGCAGGTCACCAATCCGCCGATCGACTGCATCCGCGAGGAGATCATCACTTCGGCCGAGACCCGCCTGGGCTCCGAAGGCAACCTGCTCAACCCGCAGCCGGCGGATTGCCGCCGCCTGGAAGTGAAGTGGCCGATCCTCACCAATGAGGACTTCGCCAAGGTTCGTCGCATGGAGCTGCCGGGCCTGCGGGTCGGCATCCTGCCGAGCCTGTTCCGCGTGACGCGCGGCGAGAAGGGCCTGGTCAAGTCCATGGAAGAGATCCGCCTGATGGCGCGGCGCCTGATCGAGGAAGAGGAAATCAACGTCCTCATCCTCAGCGATCGCGGCGTGAACCGGGAATTCGCCCCGATCCCCGCACTGCTCGCGGTGGCCGGACTGCACCATTACCTGATCCGCGAAGGCCTGCGCACGCGTGTCAGTCTCGTCCTTGAAACCGGTGAAGCACGCGAGGTTCACCACTTCGCATTGCTGATCGGCTATGGCGTGAGCGCGATCAACCCGTACGTGGCCTTCGAGACCATCGACGGCATGATCCAGGACGATCGCCTGACCAATATCGATCACAAGACCGCCTGCAAGAACATGGTCAAGGCGGCGACCAAGGGCGTCATCAAGGTGATGGCCAAGATGGGCATCTCCGCAATCCAGAGCTATCGCGGCGCGCAGGTGTTCGAAGCGGTCGGCCTGCGCCAGGACGTCATCGACGAATACTTCACCTGGACGCCGTCGCGCGTCGGTGGCATCGGCATGGACGTGATTGCGCAGGAAGTGCTCGTGCGCCATCGCGCAGCCTTCCCGGAACGCCGTGTCGACGGCCACACGCTGCCGGTCGGCGGCCAGTACCAGTGGCGTTCGGAGGGCGAATATCACCTGTTCAACCCCGAATCCATCCATCGCCTGCAGAAGGCGGTCCGCAACAACAGCTTTTCGGCCTTCAACGAATATTCGCGGCTGGTGAATTCGCAGGCCACGAGCCTGTGCACGTTGCGCGGCCTGCTGGACTTCAAGATCGGCGAGTCGATTCCGTTGGAGGAAGTCGAGCCCATCGAGAACATCATGAAGCGCTTCAAGACGGGCGCCATGTCGTACGGCTCCATCAGTAAGGAAGCCCACGAAACAGTGGCCATTGCGATGAATCGCATCGGCGGCAAGAGCAACACCGGCGAAGGCGGTGAGGATCCTGAGCGTTTCGTGCGGATGCCCAACGGCGACTCGAAGAGCTCGGCCATCAAGCAGGTGGCATCGGGCCGCTTCGGCGTGACCAGCGAGTACCTGGTCAGCGCACAGGAAATCCAGATCAAGATGGCGCAGGGCGCGAAGCCCGGCGAAGGCGGCCAGCTGCCCGGCGGCAAGGTCTACCCGCCAATCGCGAAGACGCGGCACACCACCGCGGGCGTCGGCCTGATCTCGCCACCCCCGCATCACGACATCTATTCGATCGAAGACTTGGCCGAACTGATCCACGACCTGAAGAACGCCAACCGCCACGCGCGCATCAGCGTGAAGCTGGTGGCGGAAGTGGGCGTGGGCACGATCGCCGCAGGCGTTGCCAAAGCGCATGCCGACGTGGTGTTGGTGAGTGGCCACGACGGCGGCACCGGCGCTTCTCCGCAAACGTCCATTACCCATGCAGGATTGCCGTGGGAACTGGGACTCGCGGAAACGCACCAGACGCTGGTGATGAACAACCTGCGCAGCCGCATCGCCGTCGAAACGGATGGCCAGCTCAAGACGGGCCGTGACGTCATCGTCGCAGCGCTATTGGGCGCCGAGGAATTCGGCTTCGCGACCGCGCCGCTGGTTGCCACTGGCTGCATCCTGATGCGTGTGTGCCACCTCAACACGTGCCCGGTCGGTGTCGCGACGCAGGATCCGCGTCTGCGCGAGAAGTTCGCTGGCAAGCCCGAGCACGTCGTCAATTTCATGCGCTTCATCGCCATGGAAATGCGCGAGCTGATGGCGCAGCTCGGTTTCCGCACCATCGAGGAAATGGTCGGTCGCGTGGACCGCCTCGAGCCGCGTAAAGCCGTGGCGCACTGGAAAGCGAAAGGGCTCGATTTCAGCAACCTGCTCTACCAGCCGGATGCGGGCAACGAGGTCGGCCGCTTCTGCCAGATCAAGCAGGATCACGGGCTGGAGAAGTCCATGGATCTCACGCAGCTGCTGGACATCTGCAAGCCCGCCATCGAGCGCGGCGAGAAGGTCCAGGCATCGCTGCCGATCCGTAACATCAATCGCGTGGTCGGCACGATCACTGGCAGCGAAGTCACGCGTAAGTACGGCGCGACCGGACTGCCTGAAGACACGATCGACATCAGCTTCAAGGGTTCGGCGGGCCAGAGCTTCGGCGCCTTCGTGCCGCGCGGCATGACCTTCCACCTGGAAGGCGACGCCAACGACTACGTCGGCAAGGGACTCTCGGGCGGCAAGCTGATCCTGTTTCCGCACGCGGCCTCGAAGTTCGCATCGTGGGAAAACATCATCGTCGGCAACGTCGCGCTGTACGGCGCAACCAGCGGCGAAGCCTATATTGCAGGCATGGCTGGCGAGCGCTTCTGCGTACGCAACAGCGGCGTGCACGCGGTCGTCGAAGCAGTTGGCGATCACGGATGCGAATACATGACGGGCGGCCGCGTGATCGTGCTGGGTGCTGTGGGCCGTAACTTCGGTGCCGGCATGTCCGGCGGCGTCGCTTACGTGTTCGATGAAAACGGCGACATGCGCAAGCGCGTGAATGGCGACATGGTCGACATCGGCCCGCTCGATGAGCCCGAAGAGATCGCCGCGGTGCGTGCGATGATCGAGCGTCATCTGCAATACACGAACAGCAAGCGCGCCCGCCAGCTCCTGGATGACTGGGATACGACAGTCGGCCGCTTCGTACGCGTGATGCCACGCGACTACAAGCGCATGCTTGCCTGCATTGCCCGCGCCCACGAGCAAGGCCTTACCGGCGACGACGCCATCATGGAAGCGTTCGAAGAAAACGCTCGTGATCTGTCGCGCGTGGGGGGCAATTGATGAAGAAGCGGTTGGCGGTTGGCGGTTGGCGGTTGGTGAAGGACCAGAGCGGGCGCTTGGTACGCAGCCACACCTCTGCCATTGCCGTCTCCATTGCGCACTCACGACCGCTAGCGCGAAGACCAGAGCTGGTATTCAGCCCGGCACCGCGCCTCTTCTGTTCCTGTTCCTCACTAACCGCCAACCGCTAACCGCCAACCGCTTCTCTACTCACATGGGCAAACCGACCGGATTTATCGAGTACCTGCGCGAGCTGCCCGTCGATCGCACGCCCACCGAGCGCGTGCGCGACTGGAAAGAATTCCATCACCACATGGAAGACAAACGCCTGCGCAACCAGGCCGCGCGCTGCATGGATTGCGGCGTGCCCTTCTGCCACACCGGCAAACTGATCAGCGGCATGGCTTCGGGCTGTCCGGTGAACAACGTGATCCCGGAATGGAACGACCTGGTCTATCGCGGTTTGTGGCGCGAAGCGCTCGATCGCCTGCACATGACCAACAACTTCCCGGAGTTCACCGGCCGTGTGTGCCCGGCGCCGTGCGAAGGCTCCTGCGTGCTCGGCATTTCTGGTCCGCCGGTGACCATCAAGACGATCGAAAACTCCATTGTCGATCGCGGCTGGGAAGAAGGCTGGGTGGTACCCGAGGTGCCGAAGACGCGCACCGGCAAGAAAGTTGCCGTGATCGGCTCCGGTCCTGCCGGGCTTGCCGCTGCTGCACAGCTCAATCGTGCCGGCCACCTGGTAACGGTGCTGGAGCGTGCCGACCGTCCCGGCGGTCTGCTGATGTATGGCATCCCCAACATGAAGCTCGACAAGCGCGAAGTCGTCGAGCGCCGCCTGAAGCTGATGGAGCAGGAAGGCATCAAGTTCATCTGCAACGCCAATGTCGGCGACAACGTCGAAGGCCAGTTGTTGCGCAAGGATTTCGACGCCATCGTGATCTGCAGTGGCGCAACGCAGCCGCGCGATTTGCCGGTTGATGGCCGCGCCCTGAACGGCGTGCAGTTCGCGATGGACTATCTCACCGCGAGCACCCAGGCGTTGCTGAACGGCGGACCGGACTCAACACCCATCCATGCGCGCGGCAAGGATGTGATCGTGATCGGCGGCGGCGATACCGGCACCGATTGCGTCGGCACCGCGATGCGCCAGGGCTGCAAGAGCCTTACGCAGCTCGAAATCATGCAGCAACCGCCGCTGGATCGCAGCGACGACAATCCGTGGCCGGAATGGCCGAAGGTCTACAAGATGGACTACGGCCAGGAAGAGGCCGCGGCGAAATTCGGCGACGATCCGCGCACCTACCAAACCACCGTCAAACGCTTCAATGGCGACGCCAACGGAGCGGTGAAGGAACTGGTCACGGTGCAGGTGCGCTGGCAGAAGAACGACAAAGGTCAGTTCATCCCGACGGAAGTGCCGGGAACGGAAAAGACTCATCCCGCGCAACTGGTGTTGCTCGCGATGGGCTTCCTGGGACCAGAGCAGATGCTGCTGAAGGATCTCGCCGTGGAAGCGGATCCACGCAGCAACGTGAAGGCCGATCACGGCCAGTTCACCACCAGCGTCAAAGGCGTGTTCGCTGCTGGCGATTGCCGGCGCGGCCAGAGCCTCATCGTGTGGGCCATCAACGAAGGTCGCGGCGCCGCAAGGGAGTGCGACCGGTACCTGATGGGTGCGACGGAATTGCCGTAAGGGGAAGGAATAGCGGTTAGGGGTTGGCGGTTAGCGGTTGGGTAGATGCGGAAGTGCCTGCCCAACGCTCTCGTCATTCAACGAGAGAGCAGACCGCATGTACGTCGGCTGCAGTCTCACTCTTAACTAACCGCTAACCGCCAACCCCTTTCCTTCACTCCCTCGTGCCGACGCCCCGGTGCAGCAGGTACACGCAGCTGACGTACAGCACCACGGCGGCAGTGATCATGATCGCGTAGGCAAGGCCGACGTTGACGTCGGAGACGCCGAGAAATCCCTGGCGGAACGCATTCACCATGTACAGGATGGGATTCGCATGGGAGATGCTCTGCGCCCACGGCGGTAGCATTTTCACCGTGTAAAACACGCCGCCCAGGTAGGTCAGCGGAGTGAGCACGAAGGTGGGGATGAAGGTGATCTGATCGAAGTTCTTCGCGAAGATGGCGTTGATCATGCCCGCCAGCGCGAACACGATCGAGCTGAGCAACACCGCGGAGATCACCACCCACGGGTTGGCGATGTGCAAGTTGGTGAACAGCAGCGTGATGATCGTCACCACCGCGCCGACCACCATGCCGCGTACCACGCCGCCGGCAACGTAACCCAGGACGATCAGCCAGTTCGGCAGCGGCGCCACCAGCAATTCCTCGATGTGCTTGCCGAACTTCGCGCCGAAGAACGAGGACACCACGTTGCCGTAGGAATTCGTGATCACCGACATCATGATCAGGCCGGGCGCGATGTACTGGATGTAGCTGTAGCCGCCCATGTCGCCGAGCCGGCGACCGATCAGGCTGCCGAAGATGATGAAGTACAGCGCGGCGGTGATCGCCGGGGGCACGATGGTCTGCGCCCAGATGCGCACGATACGGCTGAACTCGCGCGCGACGATCGTCTTGAAACCGACCGCATTGATCCGCGCCAGGGAAGGAACGTTGGCACTCATGCGGACACCGCCGCTGCGCCCGCTACCGGCGCGCCATTCTTCTGCTCGACCAGTCGCATGAACATCTCTTCAAGACGGTTGGATTTGTTGCGCATCGACAGCACCTCGATGCCGGCCGTGCTCAGCCGCGAGAAGATGTCGTTCAGGTTCTGTTCCTTGGAGACCTCGATCTCCAGGGTGTGATCGTCGGACATGGTCACGCGATAGCCGGGCAGCTCGGGCACCGCCGCGATCGGGTTGCGCAGGTTGAAGACGAAGGTTTCAGTCTGCAGCTTGCGCAGCACACGGCTCATGCGATCGTTTTCGATGATGCGGCCCTTGTCGATGATCGCGACATTGCGGCACAGGCTCTCGGCCTCTTCCAGGTAGTGCGTGGTCAGGATGATGGTCGTGCCGGCAATGTTGATGTCGCGCATGAAGGTCCACATGGAGCGACGCACTTCGATGTCCACGCCGGCGGTCGGCTCATCGAGGACCAGCAGCCGCGGCTCGTGCATCAGCGCACGGGCAATCATCAGCCGGCGCTTCATGCCGCCGGAAAGGCTGCGCGACACGGCATTGCGCTTGTCCCATAGCTGCAAGGCATTGAGGTACTTCTCGAGCCGGCCGTGCGCCACGTGGCGCGGGATGCCGTAGAAGCCGGCCTGGTTGAGCAGGATGGTCGTAACGGCCTCGAACTGATTGAAGTTGATCTCCTGCGGCACCAGGCCGATGCAGGATTTGGCGACCGCCAGTTGCGTGTCGATATCGTGGCCGAAGACCTCGACCTTGCCGCTGGTCTTGTTCACCAACGAGGTGACGATGCCGATGGCGGTGGTCTTGCCGGCGCCGTTAGGACCCAGCAGCGCGAAGAAGTCGCCCTCCTCTACCTCAAGGTCGATGCCCTTGAGCGCCTGGACGCCGTTCTTGTAGGTTTTGGTCAGCTGTCGGAAGGAAAGGGCATGCATAGCTTGGCGGTCATGGCGGTCAAGAGGTTGGCGCTTGGGCGCAGGATCGCGCCGCAGGCTGCGGGCCGCCAACCGACTGCTGTCGGCAGGTAACCCACAAGTGGCTGCGCAGCCTATCGAGCCAGCCGCGGGCCGGCAAGGCGCGTACAGTCACGACTGAACTGAATTGCCGACATGGGGCCCGCGTACCGGGCCCGTTCGAGGCCAGGGCTGGAGCTGCAAAGTCCCCCGACACCCGCGTCGCGATTCGCCCGATCCCTCACCCCGGTTTTCCGACCTGCGCCGGCCGCGGCGGCGGAAGCCGCCCGGCGCTTGTTTAAAGCGTCATCGCACGGTGGCATGATGCAGCCGCCGAGCGTTCCGCGTTTCGCCCGTAAGTCGATATGTACACGAGCTTTTTCGGTCTCAGCGAAAAGCCTTTCGCAATCACCCCCGACCCCCGCTATCTCTTCATGAGCGAGCGGCATGCGGAGGCGCTTGCCCATCTGTTGTACGGCATCACCGAATCGGGCGGCTTCATCCAGCTCACCGGTGAGGTTGGCACCGGCAAGACCACCGTGGTGCGCTCCCTGCTGGAACGCATGCCGGGGCACGCCGACGTGGCCGTGATTCTTAATCCGCAGCTCACGCCGCTGCAGTTCGTGCTGACGATCTGCGAAGAACTCGGCATGTTCGTGCGCGATGAGGATGCGGAGAGCCTCAAGGACCTGATCGATATCCTCAACAAGCGCCTGCTGGACGCGCACGCCAAGGGGCGGCGAATCGTGGTGATCGTCGATGAGGCGCAGAACCTGACGACCGAGACGCTGGAACAGGTGCGACTGCTGACAAACCTCGAAACACCCTCGCAAAAGCTGCTGCAGATCATCCTGATCGGCCAGCCGGAGTTGCGCGAGGTGCTGGGTCGGGTGGAGCTACGGCAGTTGGCGCAGCGCGTTACCGGGCGTTATCACCTGGATCCGTTGTCGCGAAACGAAACGGCGGCCTACGTCAGGCACCGCCTCAAGGTGGCCGGCGTCATCCGCGAGATCTTCACTCCGTACGCGCTGCGCGAAATGCACCGTCTCAGCAACGGCATTCCGCGCATCATCAATGTAATCAGCGATCGCGCACTGCTCGGCGCCTTCACCCAGGAGTCGCAACGAGTCGGGCCCGCGCTGGTGCGCAGCGCGGCCGGCGAAGTTTATGGCCGTTCATTCGGTCCACCCTGGATGAAAGCACTGGCAGGCGCATCCGCAGCCGCAGCTGTCGCGGTACTCGCCCTCGGCATCTGGCTGCTGGTCCGAACGAACGAATCCAAGTCCGTTGCCGCAACTACGGCAGCGGTAGTTACTCCGTCACCAAAGCCTGTCGAGGCCGCTCCCCTACCGGTCTCTCTTCCGCCAGCCCCAACGCCTGCCCCGGCACCGACCGCGGCCGACATGGCTGACCTGCTGAAGCAGAATGCGGCTGAGACGAACACCGAAGTTGCCTTCACCCAGCTGTTTTCACTGTGGGGCGGCAAGTTCGATCCCGCTCAAGGGCGTCCGTGCGATCAGGCGCTGCAGCAAGGCCTGGAGTGCGTCTACCAGCAGGGATCGTGGGGCCAGCTGCGCACGCTCAACCGGCCGGCGATCCTGACTTTGATCGACGACTCGGGTAACGCGCACCAGGTGGTGATCGCGGGACTGAGCGACGGCAATGCCAGTGTCGATCTGAAGAGCGCCCAGCTGCAGGTGTCGATCGCGTCCATCTCGCGCTTCTGGTACGGCGATTACCTGGTGCTGTGGCGGCCGCAGGTAGCCTCGCCACGTGCGCTGTCGGCAGGCATGCAAGGCGATGGTGTCCGGTGGCTGCGCCAGAGCCTCAATAGCGCGCAGGGCCGCAACACGCAGGGCAAGACGAGCGATCTCTACGATCAGGAGCTGGTGCATATGGTGGAAGACTTCCAGCGCCAGCACCGGCTGAACGTCGATGGCATCGCCGGCGTGCAGACGCAGATCGTGCTGGACACGCTCAACAATTCTGCGGGCGCACCACGCCTGATGGCGCAGACCTCCGGCAGCTAGGGGAGAGTAATGAGCTTCATCCTCGATGCCCTGAAGAAATCCGAGAACGAGCGCCAGCGCACGATCGGACCATCGCTGGCCGATGCGCCAGCGCGAATCCCGCAAAGTGAACGCCCGTGGTGGGCAGTGGCCGTAGCCGCGCTGCTGGTCATCAACCTTGGAGTGCTGATCGTAGTGCTGGTCCGCAATCACAGCACAGCCGTACCAACTGAAGCACCTGCGCCAGTGGCCAGCGCGCCGGCACAAGCAGCTGCTCCCGCAACTGCTCCTCCTACGCAAGCCATGCAGTCGTCGACGCAACGACCGCAGCAGGAACAACCGCCCACGAATCCAGCGGTGCGTTCGCTCGCCGAGGAAGCCGGTTCGTATAACGAGCCGTATCGAGATCCGGTTGAGGATGCGGAAGTGAATCCGCCAGAGACGGCTGCCAGTTCGGGGCTGGCAGGGGCATCGAACGTGCCGCAGGGTCCACCCATCGTGCGTCCCATCGATGCACCGGCGGTTGCGCCCTTGGATTCACGCTCGACGCCGCCTTCGCGCGCCGCCGCCAGCTCCGCAAGCAATGAAATTCTGCCCACGCTCAATTCGCTGGCCGCCGGTGGCACCAGCCTGCCGGATCTGCACCTGGACATACACGTCTACTCCGACAAGCCGCCGGAGCGCTTCGTGTTCGTGAACATGAAGAAGTACGTCGAAGGCCAGACCTTGAGCGAAGGCCCGTCGGTAGAGCGCATCACCCCTGATGGCGTGATCCTCAACCAGCAGGGATTGCGGTTCCTGCTGCCACGGCAGTAAGGATCGAACCTCGTCGACTCGTTGCCACTCGCCTCACTCCGCGGGCGTCTCCCTGCGTTCATGGGAGTCTCTTTGTTTCTCCCATCCCGTTTCCTTCCCTCCCGTTCGCCCTGAGATTGTCGAGAGACCCTTCGACTGGCTCAGGGCGAACGGAATAGAAGATAGTTGGCGGGTTGCGGTTGGCAAGGTGATGGAGGTGATACGGGTGATGAAAGTGATGAAGGTCGGGAGTTTCCGATGCCTCCATCACCGGCATCACTTACATCACCTCCATCACGCCTTCAGCAGCGTGCTTCGGCTGGCTCAGGGCGAACGGAAATGTAACGCACAGAGCACAGAACGGAGAGCTTAAGCTCAGAGCTCAACGCGCCGCGCTCGCCTCAGCTCTTCATTTCCGCCAGTGGCTCCGCCTTCGTATCCTTCTGTTCCCGCTCTTTGCGCGTCTCTATCCACTGCTCGACTCTGCGAGTCGCATAGGCATATCCCGCCTCGATGGCGCGGTCGAAGGCTTTCCAGTTGAGCATGTCGATCTGTTCCAGCGGCGGTTGCAGTAACAGATCGGAAAGCTCGTGGCGCGCAGCGCGATTGCCCGCGCTGTTGATCATTCCGGCACGCCACAGGATCTGCAGGATGCTGACGCGCTGCTTGCGGCCACGAAACCAGTCGAACAGTTTCCACAACGGCGGCATGTCTGAGTCGACGGTGTCGGTGGTGAAGGCGCGATCGGCACCGACATCCACACCGATGACGTAGCCGACGCCGGTGTCACGCATGACATCCACGGGCAGATTGTTGATGGTTGCACCGTCGACGAACAGCTCGTGGTTGTAGATCACCGGCGGCAGAACCCCCGGGATTGCAACCGAGGCCCGCAGCCATCGCCACAGCTCGCCGCGACGATGCACCGCGAGATGACCGGTGCTGAGATTGGAAGACACGCAGAAAAACGGCAGCGGAATGTCCTCGATCGCGATGCTGGCGAACTCTCGCTGCAGCAGTCCTGTCACCTTGCGACCCGACACCAGCGACACGAATGGCAGGGTGTAGTCGTTGAGCGGATTCGTATCGACGAAACTACGACGCACACGTGCTTCGAGTTCGGCATCGGTCCATTCAAGCGCAAATCCTGCCGCAATGATCGCACCGATGCTGGTACCGCCGACCGTATCGATTGTCAGGCCCGCTTCGCGAATCGCACGCAGCACCCCAATGTGCGCAAAGCCTCGAGCACCGCCGCCCGACAACACGATTCCCAATGCGTTACCAGTCAGCAGACGCGCGATGCGCGCGATATCGGCTGTGTTGCGAACATGGTGATGAGGCAAACCGGGTTTGAGATCGAGCCAACGCGCGCTGCTGCCACTGGCGATCTTGTCATCATGTAGCAACACCAGCTCGGTGCGCTGCTGGAGTGCGCCGTTCTCTGAATTGGCATTGACGACTGGCCACTGCATCGATTTCGACTCGACCTGGGTCAGCAGCAACACAGCGTCGGCTTGTCGCAGACACAGCTTGCTCCAACTGGTCGCCGCGGCATCGCACACATAGACGACGAATTCGTTCGCCCGCTCGATGCTGTGGAACCATTGACTGGTGTGGTCCGCGCCGCGCTGGCTCCAGACCAGTTCGGTGCGTCCCAGTTTTTCGAGATGAGTGGCGAGTTGCGCGGCGAACGTTGCAGCGCCTGCAGCTGCTTCGTTTGGCACCACCGCAAACGTGCGAGGAATCGCGCGCCGACCGCGAACCTGGCGCTGGGCGGAATCCAACCGTTGCGCCATGAGTTGCGATATCCGCAACAATCCTTGCGGATGCGACAACATCAATCTCTCGAACGCGGCGCGTGGCAATCGCCCCAGCTCGGTGTCTCGCAGCGCGATCACCGTCGCGTTGCGTGGCTTGCCGGAGATCAACGCCATCTCGCCGACCGTTTCGCCCGTCATGATGCGCCCCACGAGGCGACGATGACCTTCCGGCGACGGCGCATACGCGCCCAGGCTGCCGCTGACGACGACATACAAGGCGTCGGGAGTTTCACCCGCCTCGAACAGCGTCATGCCGCCCGGAACGGCGAACCATTCGATCTCCATCGTGATGGCATCGAGCAGCACCGCGTCCAGTCCGGCGAACAGCGGCAGCGATTCGACAAATCCACGCACATCGTGCGATTCGTTATCTGCGTCGGGGCGTGGTTCGCTTTCCGGGCTCATGTACCAGCCACTGTATGCCGGCTTATGTCAGGGCTACCGGTCGCGATCTCTCAAAACGGCCGCAAAAAACTCGAGACGGGAACCGCCATGGACAGCTATTTAGTTGTTGACACTGTGTCAATGACTGAATAACTTAGCGCCATGTCGTATATCGCCGAACGCCGCCAGGAAGAGAAAGACCGACGTCGCACCGAAATCGTCGATGCCGCGGAAGAGCTGTATCGGGAGCTGGGTTGGGACGCAGTGACGATGGACAGCGTCGCCAAGCGCGCGCGTTTGAGCCGGGCGCTGGTCTATGTGTACTTCAAAGACAAGACCGATCTGCACTTCGCGATCGCGATCCGCGCGCTGGAGGTGCTGCACCGGCGCTTCGTCGAGTCCAACGAACGCGCCCGCACCGGGGCCGACAAGATCCAGGCGCTGGGACGCACCTACATCGCGTACGCGCAGGAATTTCCCCACTATTTCGATGCCTGCGCGCGTTTGGAACTGCACACCCCGAGCGGCGAGCAACCCACACCCCAGGAGCAGCTGTGCCTGCAAGCCGGCAGATTGCCGCATGAGGTGGTTGTTGCGGCGCTGCGCGCAGGCCAGCAAGACGGCACGATCCGCAAGGACCTGGGCGACCTGGACGTTACCGCTCGCGTGCTTTGGGGCTTCAATCACGGGCTGATCCAGATCGCGATGACCAAGGCCGATGCGCTGGCGCAAAGCGGCATCAGCGTGCAGCAACTGACCCAGCAGGCGATCAACCTGATCATGTACTCGCTGACCGGTCGCGGCGCGGGCTGAAGCTCGTAACAGGCCTTTTTTATTTGCCCCTGATTCAACACCTGTCTAACCGCTCGACAACTGACAACCCCAACGTCCTGGACAATTCACCGATGCGCCTGCTGGACCGTCTGGCTACTTCATTGCTTGGTGCTGGCTGTCTCGTACTAGCGAGCCTCGTGGCTGACAGCGCGCAGGCGCAAACGACGGATTTCGATACGGTGGCGGAGCGCTACGTCGCGGAAGGGTTGCGTAGCAACCTCTCGTTGCAAAGCGCAACGCTCGAAGTAGAGAAGGCCGCGCAGGCACTTGAGGAAGCGCGCGCACGTTTCTTCCCGGAGCTATTGTTTCAGGCGCGCTACACGCGCTCGCAGGGCGGCCGCGAAATCGACCTTCCGCTGGGCACCGCGCTCAATCCGGTCTATTCAACTCTCAACGATCTGCTGGCAGCACAGGGCCAGCCGGCGCAGTTCCCACGGGTTTCGAATGAAACGATCCTATTCGCACGCGAACGCGAGCAGGACACGCGCATCGTCGTCCGGCAACCGTTGTATGCGCCGGCGATTTCGGCTGCCGTGCGTGCTCAGCGGGCGTTGCTCGACGCCAGCAACTATCAGCGCATGGCATTCGCGAGAACCCTGCGTCGGGATATCACTCTCGCTTACGTGGATTGGCTGAAAGCACGCAGCTCCACGCAGATCGTCGCCGCCAGCGAAGCGCTGTTGAGCGAGAACCTGCGCGTGAATGAATCGCTGTACCGCAACGGCAAGATCACTGAAGACCTGGTGCTGCGCGCCAAAGCCGAATTGCTCGACGTCGATCAGCAACAGCGTGACGCGGCGAACCTGACCACTCAGGCGCAGAGCTATTTCAATTTTCTACTGAACCGCGACCTGCGCAGCGACATCGAACCAACCTCGCCACCGAACACCCCGACCCAGCACGACGCGGCTCTCGAGCTGCTTTGGTCACAGGCATTGCAACGTCGTCCGGAAATCGGCCAGGTCGAACAACTCAAGCGCGCCAGCGGCGAGCAGGTTTCGGCTTCGCGCAGCGAGCGTTGGCCGTCCCTCTCCTTCGGCCTGGATGCCGGCACCCAGGGCGAAGAGTATGACTTTGGCAGAGGCTACAACTTCGGCACGGCCTCACTGATCTTTACCTGGAAGCTGTTCGACGGCGGCGGCGATGCGGCGCGGGTGCGCCAGGCCAAGGCCGCGGAGCGACAACTCGTATTGCGACAGGAAGAAATCGCGCAGCAGATCCGCCTGGAAGTGCAGCAGTCGTTCGACCGCTTGCAGACGGCACGTGATTCGCTTGCGACGGCTGCGGCACGGGCCGAGGCTGCGCAGGCAGCCTTTCGCATCGCCAGTCGCAAGCGCGACGAAGGCGTTATCAGCCAGGTTGAATTCATCGATGCGCGCAGCACGCTGACCAGCGCCGAGCTGAATCACAGCCTGACCCGCTTCAACGTATTGGCGCGCCACGCCGACCTCGAATACGCAACGTCGACGGGCGAGCTGCCCCTCGATCCGGGCGCGTAACTCAACGGAAGAACTGCAACATGCGTATCTGCCAGCCGATACTTCTATTGACTCTCGCGCTCGCCATTGCTGGCTGCGACAAGGCCGCGACCGACACGCCGGCAGCGCCGACACCAGTGCGTATTGCCACGGCCAGCGACGGTCCGGCGGCTCCCACGATCCGCACCAACGGCATGCTCGTGAACAAGGATGAGATCCGCCTGTCTTTCAAAGTCGGCGGGGTGATCCGGCACATCGCGGTGCAGGAAGGCGAACACGTCCAGCAGGGACAGAAGCTGGCCGAGATCGAACAGACCGAAGTGAATGCACAGGTCGAACAGGCTCGGCAGGCACACGAGAAATCGAAGCGCGATCTGGAGCGCGGCGAGCGGCTCTACGCCGACAAGGTGATCAGCCTGGAGCAGCTGCAGGATTTCCATACGCAGGCCGCTGTAAGCGAAGCCGGATTCAAATCCGCACAGTTCAATTCTAGCTATTCGACCATTGTTGCCTCTCGCGATGGCACCGTCCTGCGCCGCCTTGCCGAGGAACGGGAGCTGGTCTCTGCAGGCACGCCCGTTCTCGTCGTCGGCGCGCAGGACAAAGGGTTCGTGATTCGCGCCGGCGTCGCGGATCGCGAAATCGTCCAGATCAAGCTCGGCGATGCCGCGCAGATCCGGCTGGATGCGCTGCCGCTGACCACGCTGACCGGCAAAGTCAGTGAGATCGCCAGTGCGTCCGATAGCGCCAGCGGCATGTTCAATATCGAAGTCGCGCTGGATCCCACCGAGCTGCCGCTGAAGAGCGGCCTGGTTGCCAAGCTCAGCGTGATTCCGGCCACCGCAGGCGCCGGCCGACGGGTTTACATTCCCATCGCTTCGATCGTAGAAGGCGACGGACGCAAGGCAAGCGTGTTCGTGCTCGACAACGATCGCGTGCGGCGGCGCGAGATAGAAGTCGCCTTCATCGAGAAGGACTCGGTTGCCCTCGACAGCGGCATCCGTTCGGGCGAACAGATCATCACCGACGGTGCGCTTTATCTGGAGGACGGCGAACAAGTCGCGGTGCAACCACCTGCAGCCGCCGATGCCGACGCCTCCCCGGCACAAGCTACCCAGGTCCAGCCCAGCGCCTAGTTGGTCCGCCAGCAACGCCCCTAGAGACCCGTCATGTCCTTCCTCGAATTCCCCATCAAACGCTACCAGTTCACGCTGGTGGCGTTCCTATGCCTCATCGTCATGGGCTGGTTCGCCTTTGCCAGCGTACCGCGCGAAGAAGATCCCTCCTTCAAGATTCCCGGATTCTTCATCACCGCCATCTATCCCGGCGCCGATCCGACCGACCTGGAGCGGCTGGTCGCGAAACCCATCGAGGATCGGCTGGCCGAGCTCGACGATGTGAAAAAGATCGAAACCTCGATCTTCGACGGCGTGGCGACAGTGACCATCGAATTCCAAGCCAGCGTCGATGCGGAAAAGAAATTCGATGAAGTGACGCGCGAAGTGAATTCGCTGCGGCCCGAGCTGCCCGCCGACATCGCCAAGCTCGAGATTCGCAAGATCAGCCCCGGGCTGGTCAACATCGTGCAACTGGCGCTGGTGTCAGAGGACGCGACCTATCGCGAGCTGGAGGACTATGCCCGCGAGCTCAAGGACACGCTCAAAACGGTCGACGGTGTGCGCACGTCGGAGAGTTGGGCGTTCCCCGCGCGTGAGCTGCGAGTGCAGGTCGATCTGAAACGCATGTCGGAGCTGCGGCTGGCGCCGGCTCGGGTCATCCAGGCGATCGAGGGCGAGAATGCCAACATCCCGGCGGGGGTGATCGACATCGGTACGCGCAGCTTCAGCCTGAAAACCTCCGGCAGTTACAGCTCGCTCGACCAAGTGCGCGACACCGTAGTTGCTTCCGTCGACGGCCGCACCGTGCGTGTGCGCGACATCGCCAGCGTGGACTGGGACGCACAACCGTACAGCTACGTCGGGCGGTTCAACGGCAAGCGCGCCGTGTTTGTGACGGCGAACCAGAAGGATGGCTACAACATCCTGCAAGTCCACAAACGCATCGATGCCGCGCTTGAGCGCTTCGAATCGGGATTGCCCAAGCGTATCCAACTGGCGCGAGGCTTCGATCAATCGCAGAACGTCGGCCACCGTTTGTCGCGGCTGTACACCGACTTCGGCATCGCCATCGCGCTGGTGTTGCTAACGCTGCTGCCGCTTGGTTGGCGGGCGGCCAGCATCGTCATGATCTCGATACCACTCTCGCTGGCGTTCGGCCTGGCGGTGCTGTTCTCGATGGACTACTCGTTGAACCAGCTTTCGATAGCGGGCTTCGTCGTAGCGCTCGGCCTGCTGGTGGACGACTCGATCGTCGTAACCGAGAACATCGCGCGGCACATGCGCGAAGGCAAGTCACGGACCGAGGCGGCGCTGGCCGGAACACGGCAGATTTTCGTCGCCATTCTCGGCTGCACAGCGACGCTGATTTTTGCGTTCCTGCCACTGCTTGCGCTGCCTGGTACTGCAGGCAAATTCATTCGCGTGCTACCCATGACGGTGGTGGTAACCATCACTGGTTCGCTGCTGATCGCCCTGTTCATCATTCCCTTTCTCGCCAGCCGCGTCCTGAAGGAGCACGAGGCGGCGCACGGCAATAGATTCCTGCAGCGCGTGATGGGCATCATTCATCGCTACTATCGCCCTGCCCTCCACTACTGCCTGGCGCGACCTAAAACCACAGTCCTCGCCGCCATCTGCGGATCCATCGTACTGTCGGCGGCGCTGATTCCCGTGATCGGCAGCAGCCTCTTTCCCAAGGCCGATACACCGCAATTCCTGATATCTATCGAGGGGCCGAATGGTTCAAGCCTGCGCGAAACCGACACGGGGCTGCGCTTCGTCGAAGCCAAGCTTGCGCAGATGCCGCAGGTCAAGAGCTGGTTCGCCAACCTCGGCCATGGCAACCCACAGATCTATTACAACCACATCGTCCGCAACGACTCGCCGAACTACGCCGAGGTGTTCGTGCAGCTGCATGAGTACAACACGCGGCACACGCCGGCATTGCTCGAACAGTTGCGCACCTCACTCAGCGGCTACCCGACCGCGCGCATCTACGTGAAGGAATTCGTTAACGGACCGCCCATTACCGCACCCATTGCAGTACGCATCATCGGCTCCGATCTTGGGACCATCGAGCGACTGGCCGCGCAAGTGGAAAAGCTGATCAAGGAGATTCCCGGCACCCGCGATACTCTGAATCCGCTGAAGGTGTCGCGCACCAATCTGAAGCTGGCGATGGACTCGCAGAAGGCCAGCATGCTCGGCGTACCCACCGTGGAATTCGATCGCGCAGTACGCCTCTCAGTGGCGGGAATACCGGCCGGCACATTCAAGGATCCCAGCGGCGAGCAGTACGACATCGTCGTACGCACTCCGGTCGGCACGCGCGCCGATCTGGACACGCTGGGTGAGGTACGCGTGCCGTCGCTATCGGGCGCGACCTTGCCGCTTTCACAGCTGGCCACGCTGCAGTTCGAGAAAGCGCCGACACAAATCCAGCGTTACGACCGCGAACGCTCCGCGACCGTCAACTCCGATGCGCAACTCGGCTACAACACTGCGAAGCTGACGGCAGAGGTCGTCAAGCGACTGAACGCCATGCAATGGCCGCGCGGCTATCACTACAAGCTGGGCGGCGAAGCCGAATCCGGTGCGGAATCCTTCAGCGGCATCGGCACGGCCATCATCGTGGCCCTGTTCGGCATCTTCGCAGTGCTGGTGCTGGAGTTCGGCAATTTCAAATCGACGCTGATCGTGCTGACCGTGGTGCCGCTGGGAATGTTCGGCGGATTCATGGCGCTGCTGGCGACCGGTAACTCCATTTCCTTCACCGCCAGCATCGGCTTCATCGCGCTGATCGGCATCGAGATCAAGAACTCGATACTGATGGTGGACTTCACCAACCAGCTGCGTGAGAGCGGCGTGCCGCTGGACGCTGCGATCGAGCAAGCGGGTGAGATACGTTTCCTGCCCATCCTGCTCACTTCAGCCACCGCCATCGGCGGGCTGCTGCCGTTGGCGTTACAGAACATCGGGCTGTACTCACCGATGGCGTGGGTCATTATCGGTGGACTGATCTCATCGACCTTGTTGGCGCGACTGGTGACGCCGGTCATGTACAAACTGATTCCGCCGGCAATCGCCACCGAACGACCGCAATCCCAGCCCAGCGCCCCGGACACTACGACGGATCCCGTTACCACCTGACTGGCCGCAGCGACCGCGACGCCAAGGTGATTTTCTTACCGCGGCGGTACACTGTCGATCTTCGACCAGGCAACGTGGCAGGCAACCGTGAAATTTGAAACGCTTTCGGTTCGGGTGGGGCGCGATGTAGAGCCGGCCGCGGGGGATGTAGCACCCGCGATCCGCATGACCACGACTTTCGAGCGTGATGTCGACGGCGAATTCTCGCGCGGTTATTCCTATGCACGGGCCGACAATCCCGGGCGACGTTCGCTGGAACAATGCATCGCGGCGCTCGAAGGTGGCGAGGACGCTACCGCCTACGCATCGGGGTCGGCGGCGTCGCTGGCGGTATTCAGCCTGCTGCGGCCGGGTGATCACGTAGTCGCACCGATCGAGTGCTATCACGGCACCGCCAAGCAATTGCGCGACATCGTCGGTCCGATGGGTGTGCGTTACACGTTCGCTGACCTGACCAGCGCGGCTGCATTGCACGATGCGCTGACTGATACCACGCGACTGGTGTGGATCGAAACCCCGTCCAATCCCATGCTCAATCTCAGCGACATCGAGACGCTCGCCGAGCTGGCGCACGGCCGCGGCGCGATGGTTTGTTGCGACAACACGTTCGCCACGCCGGTGTGGCAGCGACCGCTGGAACTCGGCGCGGACCTGGTCATGCACTCAAGCACCAAATACTTTGGCGGCCATAGCGACGTGATGGGCGGAGCGGTAGTTACCCGCGATCGCGGCGGCCTCTCCGAACATCTGCGGGACTACCAGGGCACAGCTGGCGGCATTCCTTCCCCGTTCGACTGCTGGCTGATCCGACGCAGCCTGACGACTTTGGCGTGCCGTGTACGCGCACAGTCCGACAGCGCGAACCGCATCGCCCACGTCCTCAGTAAGCACAAAAAGGTCGAACGCGTGTTCTATCCGGGACTCGAATCGCACCCGGGGCACGCCCTCGCGCGCAAACAGATGAACGGCGGTTTCGGCGCAATGCTGTCGTTCTGCGTGCGCGGCGGACGCGATGAAGCTTTTGCCGTTGCCGCCCGGACCCACCTGTTCACCCGCGCCACCAGCCTCGGCGGCGTCGAATCGCTGATCGAGCATCGCGCCTCGGTAGAAGGCCCGCACACCGTCACCCCGCAGAACCTGCTGCGAGTGTCGGTAGGCCTGGAAAACGTCGATGACCTGATTGGGGATTTGGATCAGGCGCTCGGATGAGGTGATGCGGGTGATGAGGGTGATGTAAGTGATGGGGGGGTCGGATCGGATCCGTCATCACCTTCGTCACTTACATCACTGACATCACTTCCGGGTGACGGGTGACGGGTGACGGGTGACGGGTGACGGGTGACGGGTGACGGGTGACGGGTGACGGGTGACGGGTGACGGGCACGATGCTCGAACCGCAGACCTCGCTGTCAAGCTTCTCGGCCTCTTGGCTTCTCGGCCTCTTGCACGTCACCCGTCACGATCCGAACCCACCTCCTCACTTAGTCCGTTCGTGCTGAGCCCGTCGAAGCACTCTTCAGAAGGCGTGATGAAGGTGATGTAAGTGATGCCGGTGATGGTGGCATCGGAAACTCCCGACCGGGCTTCTCGGCCTCTTGCACGTCACCCGTCACCCGTCACGATCCGAACCCGCCTCCTCATTTAGTCCGTTCGTGCTGAGCCCGTCGAAGCACTCTTCAGACGGCGTGATGGAGGTGATGCAAGTGATGCCGGTGATGGAGGCAGCGGAGACTCCCGACCTTCATTACTTACATCACTTTCATCACCTCCATCACCCCTTCCCCAACCTCCCCAACGCCTCCCCAGTCACCCGGAACGTCGTCCACTCGTTCATCGGCACGGCGCCGAGGCTCTTGTAGAAGTCCACTGCGCGCTGGTTCCAGTCGAGCACGGACCACTCCAGCCGCCCGTAGTTGCGCTCGACACAGATGCGCGCGAGGTAACGCAATAACCCCTCGCCGTGGCCCTGGCCGCGATACTGCTGGCGCACGTACAGGTCTTCCAGGTAGATGCCGCGCTTGCCCAGGAACGTGGAGAAATTCTGGAAATACAGGGCAAACCCCACGACCTCCGTGCCCACGCGCGCCACGATTACCTCGGCTCCCGGCCGCGCGCAGAAGAGCTCTGCGCGCAGGGAGTCCTCGGTCGCGACGACCTGGTCGAGCAGACGCTCGAACTGCGCGAGCTCGCGAATGAGCTCAAGGATGACGGGCACGTCCGTTACGACGGCGGATGAGATTTCAACGGGTGTGGGATTCATGGCGAGAGAATAGCTGTTGGGATTGAGATCGCGGAACGCTCACGTCGATTCGTTGCAACCTGGTTCAAGAGAGCCGCACAGACTCCCTTCGCGGGCGTCGGCCATGCTGCAGGGCCAGCGACCGCAGACCGGCCGAACTCAGACCGCGCCGGCCTCCACCTTGCATCGTTAACTGATTCCATATACTTTCTGGGTTGCGCGCAACGCTGTTGGTGGTCGTATCAAGATAATCTGAATAATGACCGAGCACGCGAAACTGCCTCTGAATGCGCTTCGGGCCTTCGAAGCCGTCGCGGCCCATCTGAGTTTCACCGATGCCGCCAAGGCGTTGAATGTCACCACGGCCGCGGTCAGCTCGCATATCAAATCGCTGGAAGAATTTCTCGAAACGCCGGTGTTCATCCGGCACAGCCGTTCAGTACGGTTGACGCCGCAAGGTGCCCGCCTGCTGCCCGGAGTCCAGCGCGGCATGGGCGAACTCACTCGTGCAGTGGATCAATTGCGCCAGAACCGCAGCAGCGGCCTGCTCAACATCAGCCTGCTCGGTTCGTTCCTGCAAAAATGGCTGCTGCCGCGCCTCGGCGATTTTTACCAGAAACATCCGCAGATCGACCTGCGCTTCAATGCCAGCCGCGAGCTGGTCGACTTCGTGCAGACGGATTTCCACGCCGCCGTACGCTACGGCAGCGGCGAATGGTCGCAACTGCGCGCCGAAAAAGTGCTCGACGACTGGGTATTTCCGGTCGCAAGCCCGGCATTGCGGGCGAAGCTCGGACCCATCAACACCATGGGCGATCTGCACAAATATCCCCTTCTGCACAGCGCCATGGAGCCGTGGATGGATTGGCTGAGAACGGTGGGCGGCGACACCATGCGGCTGGAACGCGGCCCGGTGATCGACGACTCCGCCTCGGTGCTGACTGCGGCAGAACAAGGTCATGGACTGGCACTGGCGCGTTGGTCGCTGGTGGCCGGCGATCTCGCTGCCGGTCGACTGGTGCGGCCGCTCGAACAAAGTGTGCGCCAACACTATGCGTACTACTTCGTCGCGCCTCCCAACAATTTCGATCTGCCGAAAGTCGTGCGCTTCCACGATTGGCTGCGGGAAGTCTGCGGACAGTTCGCTCCTCCTGAGGGCGAACGACTGGAACCCAAGTAGGCGCCAAGTAGAGGGCTGTCACTGCGCTTGCTGCTGCGGTGGTTGCGGATCGACATTCCGTAACACTCGTGAAAGTCTGCACTGAGTTGTCTGCACGCCGCGCGCTGTTCACGCGACGCGATAAAATGCTACCGACTTGGGGGGGGGATTCGTCATGGGCTGTATCCATCAGCGCAAGCGAGTTTTCGCCTGCGTTTTGCCGTTGTTGTGCTGTCTGGCAGTTCAAGCGGCCCCGGTCGAGCCGCTTTTCAACTTATCGCAACCGCACACGGCGCCTGCTCCCAGCAATCGCTTCACCGCGATCGACCTGCGCAACCTGACCAACCTGCGAATCAATCTGCCAAAGCCGGACTGCACGCAACGGCCGAGCGATTGCCAGGACATCGAGGTGCTCAACACGCTCGACGGTTTCAACCTGCAGCCGAGATTGAGCATTCCGTTCAGCGGCGCGATCGACCCGGCCAGCGTGAACAGCTCGAATGTTTTCCTGGTGAAGCTCGGCGACACGACGCGCTTCAATTCCAGTCCACGTGAGTTCGCCGGCATCAACCAGGTCGTCTGGGATCCCACCAGCAACACCTTGTTCGCCGAGTCCGACGCTTTGCTCGACGAACATACGCTCTACGCACTGATCGTGACCGACGGTATTCGCGACACGCGCGGCCGCGCCATCAGCGGCAACAACTTCCGCAACTACTGGTGGGACCTGAGCTTCCTCAGAAGCAGAGATCCCGGGGCGTTGTTGTATCGCATAGCGCTGCTGGCGGGAGTCTCGGCAGCACCGGTCCCTCCGCAGCACATTGTTGCGGCCAGCGTTTTCACGACACAAAGCGCCAGCACCGACCTGGAGAAGATCCGCAACCAGATCAAGCACACCACGCCGCGCTCCGCTGACTTTGCCATCGCCAGCGACGGCAGCCGCGCGACCTATCCGTTGGCATCGCTGACGGGAGTGCTGTTCTCAAGACAGGTAGGCACGGCTCCAAGTTTTCAGGTCAGTGCAGTGCCTACTCCTGCACTGAACGCAATCCCCGGTGTCGTTGCGAGCATCGCGTACGGCCGCTACGCCTCGCCGCTGTACGAAACGGCGCAGGGCTACATTCCTGCATCAGCTACGCGCACCGGCAGCCCCCGCGTGCAGGGGATGAATCAGGTTTATTTCGATCTGTATCTGCCTGCCGGTCCCAAACCCGCCGGCGGCTGGCCGGTTGCACTCTTCGGTCACGGCTTCACCGACAGCAAGGAAGGCGCGCCGCTGGCGGTTGCGTCGGTGATGGCATCGCGCGGCATCGCGACTATTGCCATCAACGTCGTCGGTCACGGCGGCGGCTCGCTCGGAACGCTACTGGTAAATCGGCTCGGTGTGGCGCCCGTATCGATACCGGCAGGCGGCCGCGGCATCGATCAGGACGGCAACGGGACGATCGACAGCACCGAAGGCGTCAACGCACTGCCACCGCAAACCATCGTCAGCAGTCGCGATGGCCTGCGGCAAACCGTCATCGATCTCATGCAACTGGTACGACTCATCGAAACTGGCGGCATCGACACCGACAACGACGGCATCGCCGACCTCGATCGCCAGCGCATCTACTACTTCGGCCAATCGTTTGGCGGCATCTACGGCACGATGCTGCTGGGCGTCGAGCCATCGATCCGCGCCGGCGCCATCAACGTCGCCGGCGGCTCGATCATCGAAGTCGCGCGACTCGGAGCGTTCCGCGCGCTGGTGGGCCAGGCACTCGCGGTACGCCAGCCATCGCTGCTGAATGCTCCTCCGCTCGCGCCGCCGCAATGGGGATTCAATGAGAACCTGCCATTGCGCGACCAGCCGGCAGTCGTCAACAACGTAGCTGGAGCCATCGCCATCCAGAATTATTTCGACTGGTCGGAATGGGCATCGCAATCCGGTAATCCCGTCGCTTATGCGCCGCTCATTCGCAAGGATCCATTGCATGGCCAGGATGCAAAGCCGGTCATCGTGCAGTTCGCGAAAGGCGATGGCGTAGTGCCCAATCCAACCAACTCGGCGCTGGTGCGGGCCGGCGATCTGGCCGATCGCAGCACGTTCTATCGCAATGACCTGGCATTCGCCGCCAATCCGGCGGTACCGAAAAATCCGCACAGCTTCCTCACCGGCCTGGGCTCGCCCGCCACTGCGGCCATCGCGGTGGCCGCACAGACGCAGATAGCTCTGTTCTTAGCCAGCGACGGCGCAGTGACCATCGATCCTGACGGCGCAGGCCCGCTATTCGAGACGCCGATTCCGCTGCCGCTGCCGGAGGACTTGGGGTTTATTCCGTGACGGGTGACGCGGGAAGCGTGATGAGGTGATGCAAGTGACGTAGGTGATGGAGGATCGGAACTCCTGGCTTCGTCGCTCTGGCCTTCGTCACTTACATCACTCGCATCACCTTCATCACGCTGATGAGCTGATCGGGAATCCAGAGATAGATAGGTGACGGGTGACGGGTGACGGGTGACGGGTGACGGGTGACGGGTGACGGGTGACGGGCAATATGCTCGAACCGCAGACTTCGCCGTCAAGCTTCTCGGCCTCTTGGCTTCTCGGCTTCTTGCACGTCACCCGTCACGATCCGAACCCCACTCCTCACTTAGTCCGTTCGTGCTTAGCCCGTCGAAGCACCCCGCTGAAGGCGTGATGAAGTGATGTAAGTGATGGGAGCATCGGAAACTCCCGACCGGGCTTCTCGGCTTCTTGCACGTCACCCGTCACCCGTCACGATCCGGAGCCCAACTCCTCATTTAGCCCGTTCGTGCTGAGCCCGTCGAAGCACCCGCTGAAGGCGTGATGAAGTGATGTAAGTGATGCTGGTGATGAGGGACTCGGAACTCCTGACCTTCATCACCTACATCACCTTCATCACCCGCATCACCTTCGTCACTCCCGCCGCGCTGTCGGCGTGTCACTTCTTCTCTCCCAGCGCGGCTTCCATCGCGCTCGTCAGCGGCTTCATGAAGAACGATTCCTGCGGCATCAGGCGCGCGGCTACTCCATGCCTGGCAAGTGACTCGGCTACCACCGGTCCCACCGCCGCAATTTGCGTGCGCTGTAGCGCTGCCTCTACGAGATCCTGCGGACCGACAGCGAACAGGCGTTCCACCTGCGGCGTGCTGGTGAATGCGATCACGTCTACCTCGCCGGCCGCCATTCGCGTCAGCAGTGCGCGCACGGACGCATCGTCGGCCTGATCCGCATAAACGTACGGAGCAACCGTGGTCACCTGCGCGCCGGACGCGGAAAGAAAATCCATGAGCGGCAAATTGGGCTCGCTGCCGTAGAGCTGAACAGCAACGCGGCGGCCAGCGAGCGACTGGGGCTGCGACTGCAGCGCGGCGATCACGCCGGCCGTGGTGGGAGTTTCAGCGGCGACATCCGCCTTCAGTCCCAACTCGCGCAGCACGCGGGCGGGTTTCGGACCGCGGGTGATCTTGCGGACCTCAGCCAGTCGCGTGACGAAATCCGGGCGCAGCGGCGCAGCATTGCGCTCGATGCAGCTCAACAGCCGGCGCAACCCTTCTCCGGTCAGCAGGATGAGATCGTCGAACTGGCGGTCGTTGAACTGGCGCACCCACGCGATGACGGGAGTCGGGTCCGGCGCATCGAGAATCGCCACCAGCGGACAGCGCAGCACTATCGCTCCCCGGCGCTCCAGCATTGCAGCGAACACATCCAGTTCCCGGCTTTCGGGTACCGCTATGGTGCGACCCTCGAGACCGGGCGACTTGCCGGCCGGTTCCGGGATCTGCGGCGAAGAATCTTCGATCGTCATGGTATTTGCGAAACCAGCCAGCCAAATCTCGGGGACGAGGACTGGCAACGTATGTCGCGACCGGCAAAGCCGCAAGCGGCAGCGCGCCGTTGCGCGGAAAATGCCGACCCGGGAAAGCCCACCTGGGCCGCCAGCGCCGCTCGGCGCGGCATTACGCAGTTGGACTCACCCGATCCCGCGCGGCTATCATCCTCGCCCCAAAATCCACGCGCCCGTAGCTCAGCTGGATAGAGTATCGGCCTCCGAAGCCGAGGGTCGCCAGTTCGAATCTGGCCGGGCGCACCAATCTTGAAGTCCATTCCTGGCGCGTCGGCCAGATTGAGAACTGGCGAACCAGCCAGTTCCGACAAATATGCCAGGAGCATATTTGGACATCGATGACGCACGCGTCATCGGTGGCCCCGCGGGTCTACAGGCCGCGCGGGGTGAAGCCCACGGATGGGCGTAACAATCTGGCCGGGCGCACCAATCTTGATGTCCATTCCCTGGCGCGCCGGTCAGATGAGAACTGGCGAATCAGCCAGTTCGACAAACATGTCGAGGGCGCCAACCGGCCCCAACCGCAGGAATTGGGGAGGCGGTCACTGCGTTTCCCCACCCGGTCCCCGCAGTTGATGAGATTCCTTCCGCTCGGGCCGCTATACTTGCGCGCCTGAATTTTTGAGCTAGTGCTGGAGCCGCCGTGAGCGCAGAGCAAGACAAGAAGTTTTTCGACACTTTCATGCTGGTTCTCGGCATCCTGATCGGTATTGCGGCCGGGCTCTACTTTCTGGCGACCGTCATCGCCGCCAATACGCAGGAGCGCCACGTGCTGAGTGATCCGGCGATGCGGGCAGCGGTTGCCGAGCGGATTGAGCCGGTCGCACGGCTGGCAGTCGCGGGCAAGGACAACTCGGCCCTGGCACCTGTACAGAAGGCCGCCGCCGCTCCGGTCGCGGATCTGGCCGGCGAGCAGGTTTTCAACACGACTTGTATTGCCTGCCATGGCGCCGGCGTTGCCGGTGCGCCCAAGTTTGGCGACAAGGCCGCCTGGGGCCCGCGCATCGCAAAGGGTCTGGAGACCCTGCATAAGCACGCACTGGAAGGCTTCCAGGGCCAGACCGGCATCATGCCTCCCAAGGGCGGTCGGCTCGATCTTTCCGACAAGTCGGTCATGAATGCCGTGGACTTCATGGCCGCGGCCGGCAAATAACCCCCACCTGAATCGATTCGGGCGGCCGGGCCAGCAAACTGCCCGGCCGCTCACTCATTCGCCGCAGGCGCCGCCACGACGGCGGCATTCACCCGCACCCGATCCAGACGGCGTAGCGCTACCGCTTCACCGATGTGCGCGGTCTCGATCTGCGCCATTCCCGCCAGGTCGGCAATCGTTCGAGCGACTTTCAGAATACGGTGATGCGCCCGCGCTGACAGGCCGAGCGCCACCGTGGCTTTCTCCAGCACGGACGCGGCGGCTCGTGTCACCCGACAGACCTTCTCGATCTGCCGGTTGAGCAACTTGCCGTTGGTCGTCCCCTGCCGCGCCATCTGTATTTCACGGGCGGCCGTTACACGACTGGCAACAGCGGAACTGGGCTCGATATCGGTCACTGGAGCGCGCAACGCTTCTATCGGGACTCGCGCCAGCTCGATATGCATGTCCAGCCGGTCGAGCAACGGGCCGGAGATGCGCGAGCGATAGCGCAGCACCCGTTCAGGACTGCACCTGCAACGTCCGTTGGAATCGCCCAGGTAGCCGCACGGACAGGGGTTCATGGCCGCGATGAACTGGAAGCTCGCGGGGAATTCCGCCTGCCGTGCCGCGCGCGAGATGGTGATTAGCCCGCTCTCCAGCGGCTCGCGTAACACTTCGAGCACCTTGCGATCGAACTCGGCGACTTTCGTCGAGGAACAGAACTCCGTTGTGCGCCAGGGATATCTCACCCGGACGCGGCCACGCTCCGCCACCTACGAGCGCTATCGCAGAGGCTGTGTGGTGGGGATTCCTGAACGGTCGCACCCGCCATTCATTCCACCTGATCGGTGCTCCTATAACGCTGCGGACTGCAGCCGCCTCCAGCGCCTCGGCTTCGATCATCAGCGGCAGTAGTCCTGGCAAACGCTGCGCAAGCATGCTTTTGCCCGTTCCCGGCGCACCGATCATCAACAGGGAATGTTGGCCCGCGGCGGCGATTTCGAGTGCGCGCTTGGCGTGCTCTTGTCCGCGGACTTCGCTTAGATCGGCGACATCCGCGCGCTCAGCGACGGTTGTATCCGCGTGCGAAAACGGCAGCAGCGGTGCACCGGTCGCATGCGCGGCAACTTCCAGCAGATGATTTGCCGTCGCCACCGGCGCGGCCGTAACCAGCCGGGTTTCCATTGCATTCGCGGGCGGCACGATGAGCATGTGGCCGACACGCGCAGCTGCGAGCGCAGCCAGCAACGCCCCTTTGACAGGTCGCAACTCACCGCTCAGCGATAGCTCGCCATACAGCTCGCAACGATCCAGGTTGGCCTTGGGTAGCTGACCGGTGGCAAGCAGAACGGCCAACGCGATCGGCAGATCGAAACGGCCACCTTCTTTAGGCAGGTCCGCCGGCGACAGGTTGACCGTAATGCGCCCGGCCGAAGGCCAGGTGAAATTGCTGTTGCTGAGGGCGGCACGAACGCGGTCCTTGCTCTCCTTCACCACCGCTTCGGGCAACCCGACGATGGTGAACGCAGGCAATCCGCTGCCGATATCCGCTTCCACGCGCACCAGCGGTGCGTCCATGCCGTGCTGTGCACGACTCAAAACCGTCGCCATAGCCATCCCTGGCCTCCTTGCATTTCAAACCCGGAATTTCACCTTAGGGTACGGACCGATCCATCCTTGATCGGTTGCAGAATTCCTGTGAGCGGCGCGCTCAGTGCGAGTTTTGCTGAGTCTCCGGCTTGCCGCCGCCATCCAGAGCGGCGAGCCGCGCTTCCAATGCCTCCAGCTTTTCGCGGGTGCGACGCAGCACCCCGGCCTGTACATCGAACTCCTGACGGGTCACCAGATCCAGCTTCGCCAGTGTCGATTGCAGCACGGCTTTGAAGTTCTCGTGCAGGTCGCGACGCATGGCGGTAAGGCCTTCGGGCACCGCTGCGGAGAGGCGGCGGGCGAGGTCGTCGATGAATCTTGGGTCCATGGCGTTTGGGGCTAGTCCGGTAGTCGGGTCGGCCGGACTGTAGGTGCCTGTCGCTCTCATGGCAAGCGCGGACGCTGGCGAGGCCTGCACCGTTTGCAGGCCCGGACCGATCGTCGCTGCGCACCGAGCGCCCCGCGCAATCCAGTCGCTGCCAGCAAATGCGCTTCTATGAGGCGACGTCACAAAAATCTCGCGCCAATTCGGTGCGCGGATTGGATGCGCACGCGCACTGGCCAGCGATTCACGGCACCCGCTTCGTCCGAAAAACCGTGGCACAGAAAGTGCATTTCCGATGCGGCGCAACGAGTGCCAATCGATTCATACGCCAACGTACCAGCCGCGCCATGAACCTCCGGAGCCTGAATGCGATGAAGTTGATTACCGCAATCATCAAGCCTTTCAAGCTCGATGACGTCCGTCAGGCCGTCGCGGATATCGGCGTTCAGGGCATCACGGTCACCGAGGTGCAGGGCTTCGGCCGGCAACGCGGTCACACGGAGCTGTACCGCGGCGCGGAGTATCGCGTCGATTTCCTGCCGAAGACCAAGATCGAGCTGGCGGTCGATGACTCCATCGCCGAACAGGTGGTCGAGGCCATCACCAATGTTGCCCGCACCGGCAAGATCGGCGACGGCAAGATTTTCGTGATCGACCTGCAGCAGGCGATTCGCATTCGTACCGGAGAAACCGGCCTTGAGGCGGTCTAGCGCGCGGCAAGGTTCCGTCCTGGCAATCAATAACAGCTCTCTCTTTGCAGTAGGAGAACGACAGTGAAAAGACCTTTGGCAATGAGCCGCGTGCTCACTACCCTGTGGAGCGCCGCGCTGATCGCGCTGTCGCTATGCGGGTCCGACCTGGCACTGGCTCAAGACATACCGGCAACCACGGCGACGACGGCCGAAGCGGCGCCGGCAGCGGACACAGCCGCTGTTGCTCCGGCCGCGGCAGCTCCTGCGGCGACCGCACCCGCACCGACATTCGACAAGGGCGATGTGTCCTGGATGCTGGTGAGCACACTGCTCGTGCTGATGATGGCGGTGCCTGGCCTCGCCTTGTTCTACGGCGGCATGGTGCGCTCGAAGAACATGCTGTCCATCTCCATGCAGGTGTTCGTGACTTTCAGCCTGCTGTCGGTGCTCTGGGCGATCTACGGATACAGTCTCGCCTTCACCAGCGGCAATGCCTTCATCGGCGGATTCGACCGCCTGTTCCTCAAGGGCATGCTGGACTCCGCCGGCAATCTCGCGCCGGCCGCCACGTTCAGCAAGGGCGTGTACATTCCTGAGTACCTGTACTGCGCCTTCCAGATGACGTTCGCGGCGATCACGCCGTGCCTGATCATCGGCGCCTTCGCCGAACGCATGAAGTTCTCGGCGATGCTGGCGTTCATGGTTCTGTGGTTCACCTTCTCCTACCTGCCGATTGCGCACATGGTGTGGTTCTGGGCCGGTCCGGACGCCTACACGGATGCCGCACACGGCGCAGCTGCCGATGCGTCGGCTGGATTCATCTTCCAGAAAGTTGCCCTGGACTTCGCCGGCGGCACCGTCGTGCACATCAACGCGGGTATCGCCGGTCTGGTGGGCGCCCTGGTGCTGGGTAAACGCAAAGGTTACGGCACGACGGCAATGGCACCTCACAACGTGCCCTTCATCATGATCGGCGCAGCGCTGCTGTGGGTGGGCTGGTTCGGCTTCAATGTCGGTTCCAACCTCGAAGCGAATGGGTTTGCAGCGCAGGTATTCATCAATACCTTCCTGGCCACGGCGGTCGCCGCGGTTGCGTGGACCTTCGGCGAGTGGATCCTGCGCGGCACGCCAACCATGCTGGGCGCTGCATCCGGCGCAATCGCCGGCCTGGTAGGCATCACTCCGGCCTGCGGCTGGGTGGGACCGATGGGTAGTCTCGTCATCGGCGCCCTGGCCGGTGTGGTTTGCCTGTTCGCGGTCACCAAACTGAAGAGCGCGCTCGGCTATGACGACTCGCTCGACGTGTTCGGTGTGCACTGCGTCGGCGGCATCCTGGGTGCGCTGCTGACCGGCGTATTCAACGATCCCGCGCTGGGCGGCACGGGCATTGTCGACTACGTGGCGAACACGTCCGGCAATTACCGCGGCATGGGCGCACAGGTCCTGTCCCAGATGTGGGGCGTCGGCATCACGCTGGTGTGGTCCGCGGTGGTGGCCTTCGTCGCCTACAAGATCGTCGACATGACGATCGGCTTGCGGGTCTCCGAGGAAGCCGAGACCGAAGGTCTGGACACGGTGGAGCACGGCGAGCGGGCATACAGCCTCTGAGCTGGCACGTAACGTCGGTCGATCGCGACCGGTGACCTTTACGGGAAACGGGCGCTGCGGCGCCCGTTTTCTTTTACGGCGTAAAGCGAGAGCGTGACGCACTGCTCAATCTGCAGTCATGCTCCGACGTGTCTCAATCAGGTTCACAAACCTTCCTGCTACACTGCCCACGAACTCGCGCAGTGCCGCAAAATCTCGCGCAAGTTACTGACGGATACGGATATTTTCGAATCGGTGGGCATTTTTTCGGCGCCTCAGCCCGATAGGCTGCAACCGCGTGCGGTTCGGTTGTATCTTCGAGGGGTCACCACCCTCGCTCCACCACCATGCAGAGTTGCCCCGGATGAAGCTCGTTACCGCGATCGTCAAACCCTTCAAAGTCGACGAGGTGCGTGAAGCGCTCTCCGAGGCAGGTGTCGCGGGAGTCACCGTGACCGAGGTCAAAGGCTTCGGCCGGCAGCGCGGTCACACCGAGCTGTATCGAGGGGCCGAATACGCGGTGGATTTCCTGCCGAAGTGCAAAGTGGAAGTCGCTGTGGACGATGACCAGCTCGACCGGATACTGGAAGCGATCGCCACGGTGGCGAATACCGGGCGTATCGGCGACGGCAAGATTTTCGTCTCGAGCCTGGGGCGCGCGATCCGCATCCGCACCGGCGAGACCGATTCCGAGGCGATCTGAGGACCTGCGAGGCACGCACTGTTTTAAGCCGCGAACGTTTTGCACCATGCGCTCAATGGTTACCCATTTGCTGTCGATTACCGCCTGAGTTACTGCCCAAGTTATCGCCCAGTCATCAATTGAGACCTGCTGAGCACGCCCTGGAGAAGACCATGTTGCGATACTCGATCACGCTGTCATTGGCCGCTCTGGTCCTTGCGACCGCGACCGCCAGCGCCGATGTCTACAAGTACGTCGACGAGAAAGGCAACATCCAGTACACGGACAAGCCCGCGACGCTGCCAGCCGAGCGTTTGAATGTGCAGACGCAAAAGACCGACGTAGTCGCCGCGCAGGAGCGCCAATCGCAGGACCTGAAGCGGATGCAGAACGCCAGCCAGACTCAACAGAAAGCCAGCGAGCAGCAGTCGGAGCAGAAGGCGGCGACGGAATTGACCGCCAAGGACAAAGCGGAGCGCTGCGTGAAAGCGCGCGAACGCTACGACACCTACGCAAATTCGCGACGCCTGTATGAACCGGGCGCGGACGGCGAACGGCGCTACCTGAGCGATGCCGAGCTCACCGCCGCACGCGATTCCGCCAAGGCGTCGATGGAAGAACTCTGCAAGTAAGCAAGGCTTGCGGCAGCGGGCCGCGTTCGGGCAGGCTGCGCATCTGCCGATACGGCGGATTGCGGACTCTCAGCGCCGATGACTGCCACTTCTTTGCCGACTCCTCACCGCGCAGGATTTATTGGCCTAGGTGCCATGGGCGCCCACATGGCGCGCAATCTCCACAAACACCAGTTGCTAGCAGCCGTCTGGAATCGCACCCAGGCGAAGGCGCAGGCCATCGCACAGGAAACCGGCTGCATCGCAGCTGCAACGCCGGCAGATCTGGCGCGCGTTTGCGACATCATCGTCATCTGCGTTTCAGCCGATGCTGACGTGCTTGCGGTCGTCGAAGCGATACTGCCGCAGATCCAGCCGAATACGATTGTCGTGGACTGCTCCACCGTCAGCGCCGACACGGCGCGCTCGGCCGCACACCGGCTGCGCGAGCGAGGGGCCGCATTTCTCGATGCTCCGGTGAGCGGCGGCGTCGAAGGCGCGCGCGATGCGACACTGGCGATCATGGCCGGCGGCGATCTGGATGCTTTTGAGCGAGCCCAGCCGGTACTGGCAAAGCTCGGCCGCATCGTCACCCACTTCGGCGACAGTGGCGCAGGGCAGGCAGCGAAGGCAACCAATCAGATCATGTGCGCGGGCGTCATCCAGGCCGTCGCCGAGGCGATGGCCTTCGCGAAGTCCGAGGACCTGCCGCTGGACCGCTTGATTGAAACGCTCGGTAAGGGCGCGGGCTCGAGCTGGTATTTCGTGAACCGGGCGCCGAACATCGTGCGCGACAGTTACCCGGCGGGCTTTCGCGTCCGCCTGCATGAAAAAGACCTCAAGATCTGCCGCGCCATGGCCGCGCGCCACGGCGTACAGCTACCGCTGATCGAGATGACGCTGGTCCACTATCGGCGCCTCATAGAACAAGGGCACGGCGACGAGGACATCTCGACGTTGTTCCACCTCAAGGATGCACTCTTCAGTGCTGCCCAACAGGACGCCAGGCGCGCTCTGCAAGACACGTGACGCAGCACTGACAATGGCCGCGATCGATTCCGACATACGCAGCCCGGCCGCCAGATTCTTCCTTCCCGATTTCTGTGCGCCGGGTGCAGTTCTCGCCGTGGTGCTGATCAGCGAACTGGTCGCAATCCTGTTCGCCATCGCGCGCCAGGCGGCCCAGGATAATTTCTGGATCGATCTGGCGATCTGTTCGCTGTTCCTGCTGTGGATCGGCCTGGGATGCGCCGCTGTGCTGTGCCGCAGCCGGCCGTGGTTGCAACGAATGCCTGCAGCGCGCGCGGCATTCGTCGCGATCGCACTGCTGGTCACAACAGTCGGAGTGGTTTCGGAACTGGTATTTCAGTTCGGCAAATTCTGGAACGGCTCGCTGGGCAGCATCAACAGCGTCTTTCCGGTCGGCCACTGGCAGTTCCTGCTCAGCAACCTGGCAGTCGGCTTCATCGTCAGCGCGGTCGCATTGCGCTATTTCTATGTAAGCGCCGAATGGCAACGCAGTGTCGAGATGGAAGCGCTGGCGCGCATCCGCGCCTTGCAAGCACGCATCCGCCCACACTTTCTTTTCAACAGCATGAACACCATCGCCGCACTCACACGCTCGAATCCGCAGCGTGCCGAGGAAGCGGTGGAAGACCTGGCTGACTTGTTCCGTGCGAGCCTGAGCGACGCGCACACGATGATTCCGCTGCGAGAGGAACTCGACATTGCGCGCACTCATCAGCGCATCGAGCAGCTGCGGCTGGGCGAGCGACTGCAGGTACATTGGGACATCGATGAGCTGCCGCTGCGCGCCGATGTGCCCTGCCTGATCGTGCAGCCACTGCTGGAAAACGCCGTGTTTCACGGCATCGAGATGTTGCCGGCAGGCGGCGCGGTCCATATTCGCGGGCGCGTGATCGGCAACCAGATCGAAATCGAAGTCCGCAATCCCATTCCGACGCAGAGCGGCTACGGCGAACGCGAAGGCAATCGCATGGCGCTGGAAAATATCCGCCAGCGACTCGAGCTGGCATGGCCGGGACGCGCCCGCGTGGAAGCGCGCCAGGAAGGTCCGGAGTTTTGCGCACGCCTGATCTTCCCGTATGCTGATCGGAACGAAGTGGATAGCGGATAGTGAATGGTGGATAGACAGACAAGGCAGCGCGCACGCCGCACTACTGCGATGACTTCACTCCGCCTCTCCAACCTCGCCGCCCATCCGCCATTCACTATCCGCTATCCCCTCTCCTTCCCATGAAGCGGATACTGAAAGCGGATAGACGGACAAGGCAGCGCGCACGCCACGTTCCTGCGACGGCTCCACTCTGCCGTCCGATCCGTGCAGCCCATCCGCCATTCACCATCCGCTATCCCCTCTCCTTCCCATGAAGCTCCTCATTGTCGACGACGAAGCGCCGGCGCGAGATCGCCTGCGACGATTGCTGGCGGAAATCGGCGACAACGAAGTCATCGGTGAGGCCGGCAATGGCGAGGAAGCTCTCGCTCACTGCGCCCAGCTGCAACCGGACGTCGTGTTACTGGACGTGCGCATGCCGGGAATCTCCGGCATCGAACTGGCGCGTCATATCGACTCGCTCGAAGATCCGCCAGCGGTGATCTTCACTACCGCCTACGATCAATACGCGGTCGACGCTTTCGAGACCGAAGCGGTGGGCTATCTGCTCAAGCCGGTGCGCAAGGAAAAGCTCGCGCATGCGTTGCGCCACGCCGCACGAATATCGCCGTCGCGCCTGGTCAAAGTGGCGCAATCGGCACGCATGGAGCATCGGCGCGAACAGATCTGCGCCCGCTTGGGCGAACAGCTGCGGCTGATCCCGATAGCGGACGTCTATTATTTTCTTGCCGATCAGAAATACGTCACCGTGCGTCACCGCGGCGGCGAGAATCTCATCGATGAATCGCTCAAGGCGCTCGCGGAGGAATTCGCGCAGGACTTCGTGCGCATCCATCGCAATGCACTGGTCGCGGAAAAGCATATTTCGGCGGTCGAACGCACCGAGGACGGCAGGTACGCGGTGCGGGTAAGGGATTGCACCGAAGTTCTGGAAGTCAGTCGCCGTCACGCCGGCGAGTTGCTGCGACGTATCCGCGGCGAATCCTGAAGTCTGCGACGGGATCCGTTACTGCCGCATCAAGCGCAGAACACGCTTTCCCGTAGTAACGAAGATGGCGCCACGACCGGCCCAACGCACGATGCGCCGCGGACCCACGATGGCCAGCAGCGCAACCCCAGCGGCGATCAGCAAGGGTTGCTTGGCGATGCGGCGCACGACATCGATGGCACGATCCACACCCGCAAGCTTTGCCTCGAGCTGCCGGGTCTCATCCCTTAGATGGATGCGCTGCACCGCACAGCGCGCCTGCAGCGCTTCGCGGCGTATGGCCAGAAAATGTGAACGCTCGCTGCTCATAGGCGCGCCTTGAGCTGATCGCGATCCTTGGCCAGTTCCGCCAGCGTGGCGTCCAACATCGGCGGCTTCTCCCGCATCAGCTTCGCCAGGAAGGTGCCGGAAATCGCCGCGATCAGCAGGAACATGCCGGTCATGAGCACCGCCGCGAGAATCCGGTGCGTATCCCAGAACACGAAAATCACCGTCAGCGCCCCCAGAAACAGCGCCATCATGGCCGCAAACAGCGACACGAACGAATACACGAGGATCTGTCCGACCTGCCGGACTTCTTCCTGGAGTTCGGTGGTGAGCAACTGCAGCCGCGTGTGCCCGATGGCGACCAGCGTGCCGACGAAATTGTTCAGCGACTGCAGAAGTCCCGTCGCCGGGGCTGATTTAGGTGCTGCGGAGCTTGAGTCCATACTATTGTTCCCTGGCCGGTGCGGTGCGACGGCAATCATTGCCGCAACCCGCTGCGAGCTGGAGCGGATACCTCACAGTAACACCGCCCAACCACACTGTCCGGCCGCCGCTCAGCGACGGGCGATCAGAATCCCCAGCACCAGGCCGACGCCGGCGGCAATGCCGAGCGACTGCCAGGGATTGTCGCGCACGTATTCCTCGGTAGCTTCCGCCACTTCGCGAGCACGGCGCAGCGCTTCTTCCTCTACTTCGATCAGGCGGTCTTTGGCCTGACGCAGCGATTCTTCCGCCCGGGCGCGAACTTCCTGGATCTTCTCGCCGGTCTGCGAGGAAGTGGCCTTGATCAGCGCCTCGGCGTCGCGCATGACCACTTTGAGATCGTCGACCAGCTGTTCGGTAGTTACATCGGTCATGGCTGTTCCTCGGCGTTTCTTCACGGTTCGTCTGGTACGTCGCGCAGTGGCTGCGGGACTGCGGCGTTTTGCTACTGGCATGATGGTATTCCCGGCGCTCGATCAGCGGCAACCGCGGCGCAGCGCTCGTGCCCGATATCGCCCCGATATCGCGAGCTATCCGGCCTGGCCGCGCGGAGCCCGACTGAATCGACACATTGGGCTGCATCGACACAGCGACGGACTGCAGCAGGCGGCGGCGAGGTTATCTCGACTGTCAGTGCAAGTGATAGCATGGCGACCTCAAGGGCAGGAGAAAACATAAATGCAGTTGCCGCGTGTTACCCAGCCCCGCGATCGATTCTATGCGCGCGCGTTCACGCTCTTTACCGTCGTCGCGCTGGGAGTTGCCGCCTACCGTATCGTCGGCCCGTTCTTCGGACCGCTGGTATGGGCCATCTTCCTCGCGTTCCTGCTGCATCCATTGCATGTACGTCTGACACGGTACCTGCGCGATCGTCCGCAGTGGTCGGCATTCGCCCTGACCATGCTCGTCCTGATCCTGTTCATCGGCCCGTTGACGGCATTGAGTGCGGCCTTCGCGGCCCAGCTTGGCGATCTGCTGCACTACGTACAAGGCACGCTTGCCGATCAGGCAAAAGGCAACGTGCTGGACCTGAGCAATGTTCCGTGGATCCAGCAGGGGCTCGGTTGGCTCGACAAGTTCTTCGGCATCAACGAAGCACAAGTGCGCGGCTGGTTCGAGCAAGGCTCGCGCGAGCTGCTGCAGTCGATGGCTTCCTTCGGCGGCAAGGTATTCCTCGGCGCGATCGGCGGCGTCGTGGGCTTCGTGCTGACGCTGTTCATGCTGTTCTTCTTCATTCGCGACGGCGCGCAGATGTTCGCCGCCACGCGCGAGCTGATCCCCATGTCCGGCACGTACAAGGCCAGGCTTTTCACGCACCTCGCCGCAGTGACTCGCGCCATGGTGATGGGCACTGGAGTAACGGCGCTGATCCAGGGAACGCTGGTGGGTATCGCCTTTCTGATCGTCGGCCTGCCCTCGCCGCTCGTCTTCGGCGTAATCGCCGCGCTCGCATCCCTGCTTCCCTTCGGCGGCACGGCGCTCATCTGGGTTCCGGCGGCCATTGTGCTCGGCAGCCAGGACCGCTGGGGTGCGACGATCTTCATGGTGCTGTGGGGCGCGTTGCTGGTCTCCCTGGTGGACAACGTGGTGCGGCCGATGCTTGTCTCCGGTCGGGCGCAGGTCGGCACACTCACGGTTTTCATCGGCGTGCTCGGCGGTATCTCCGCCTTCGGCGCCATTGGCCTGTTCCTCGGTCCGGTGGTGCTCGCACTGATCATCGCCCTGCTGCAGTTCATGCTGGAGATTCGCAGGCTCGAAGTGGCGAACGCGAAGAGCGCACAGCAGCCGGTCGCGACCGAAAAATCGCCGGCGGCGCCCCCGCTCTGAGCAGCCGGTGCCTGCTGACGCTCCGCTGGTTAAGTCACTAGTCGTCTCTTGATTTTTTTATGACCACTATCCGCATCGCTACCCGACAGAGCCGTCTCGCCTTGTGGCAGGCCGAACACGTTGCTGCCCGCCTGCGCGAGCGTCATCCCCAACTTGAGGTCGTGCTGGTGCCGATGACCACCCAGGGCGATCGCGTCACGGATCGCGCCTTGTCGGAAGTCGGCGGCAAGGGACTCTTCATCAAGGAACTGGAAGTGGCGATTGCGGAGAATCGCGCCGATATCGCCGTGCATTCCATGAAGGATGTGCCCAGCGAATTGCCGCCGGGCATGACGCTGATTGCCATGCTGGCGCGCGAGAACCCCCGGGACGCGTTTGTGTCGCAGCGCTACACGAACATTGAAGCGCTGCCGCAAGGCGCACGCGTCGGAACTTCCAGCCTGCGACGGCAGTGCCAGCTCAAGTCGGCGCGCCCGGATCTCAATGTGATTCCTCTGCGCGGCAACGTGGAAACGCGGCTGCGCAAACTCGATGAGGGCCACTATGACGCAATCATCCTGGCGGCTGCCGGCCTGATCCGCCTGGGACTTGCCCAACGTATCACCCAATACATCGACTTCGAACAGTCGTTGCCCGCCGTGGGACAGGGCATCGTCGGTGTCGAGTGTCGCGCGGATGACCAGCAGAGCATCGCCCTGGTTCAAGTGCTGGATGATCCGACCTCGCGCTATTGCTGTGAAGCCGAGCGCTCTTTCGCACTGCGCCTGCAGGGAAGTTGTCAGTCCCCAATCGCTGGTTACGCGGAACTGGAAGGCGGCAAGCTCACATTGCGAGGCGTGGTCGGCGCGGAAGATGGCACGACGATCTATCGCGGCACTACGCAGGGCGCGGCGGCGGATGCGCGGCAAATCGGCGTTGAACTCGCGGATCGATTGCTCGTCGCCGGAGCCGCGGAACTGCTGGCTGCCCAATGGGCGAGCCAACCATGATTCCGAAGGTCATGCCGCCGTTGAGCGGCTTGTCTGTGCTGGTGACCCGGCCGCTGCCGCAGGCAACCGTGCTCGCACAGAAAATTGCCTTGCTCGGCGGCGAGTCCGTGCTGTTGCCCGCTATCGACATCAAGCGCCTCGAGATCGTCGGCACCAGTCACGGTGGCAGCCACGATCTGGTCGTCTTCGTGAGCGTCAACGCCGTCGAACATGGCGCGCGGCTGATCGATGCGAATACCACAACATTGATCGCCGCAATCGGCAGAGCCACCGCTGCGGCGTTGACCGCGGCGGGACTGCCCCCCAATGTCGTTCCGGAAGCAGGATTCAACAGCGAAGCATTGCTTGCCCACCCACAACTCAAGTTTGATGCGAACTCCAGGGTTCTGATCGTGCGGGGCCGAGGTGGGCGCGAGCTGCTGCAGGAAACCTTCAGCTCGCTGGGTTGTCACGTTGAGACGCTCGATGTGTACGAACGCACAACGCCGGCGCTTGACGAGCAGCGGCGCAGCGAAATCGAGGCAGTCTGGTCCGCGCACGGCGTAGACATCGTCACCGCAACCAGCGTGGAGACGCTGGATAGTCTTCTTGCATTGCTGAGCGAACAAGGTCGCGCGCTGCTCGCGGTAACACCGCTGGTCGTGGCGAGTCGCAGAATCATGCAAGCGGCGATCGATCGCGGCCTGCGCGGAGAAATCCTCGTGGCCGCCGGTGCGGATGACGATTCCATTCTCGGAGCCATCTCGCAATGGCATTCGCGAGCGCGTAGCTGAACCGCAGCGATGACTCTGGCTGAACATGCGGAGTCATATCCGTCAGTCATCGATACGGATCGTCCGCGTTTCGTGTGCCGCGCAAGCCAGCTCCTCACCGAAGCCGCGGTAGCACCGTGCTACCATAAGATCGTGATTTTCCGATTACCGCAGCCTTCATTTCTTGCTCTGCCGCGGGTGACCGCTCAAGGCGCCGACATCCATCGTTAACCGCTTCCTCCCATTCTCATGGCCGACAGCGTTCCCGAAAATCTCTCCGCATCCGGACTTCCCGTCGGCCACCTCGCGCCCCGACGCACCCATTCCTACAGCCGACTGACGACCGCCATTGCGGTGCTCGCGCTGGCAACGGCTGCGTACTCGGTGTGGCGGCTGGACTCGACACGCGATCGTCTCGACCACGTCAACGAACTGGCTACCAAGCTCGCCGCGGATCGCGAGTTGCTCCACAACGATATCAAGGACCTCACCGAGCGCGAGAGCTCGGCGCGACGTGAGCTGGAGCGGCGCCTGGAGACGATGGAGGAAGTTCCGAAGCAGGTGCAGGAGCTGAACACGCAGATAGAGGAACTGCGCGGGCGCGCCGAAGGTCCGGAACGCGCTTGGTCGCGCGCCGAAGCCGCCTTTCTCATGGAGCTTGCACAGAGCCGGCTGACGCTGGATCGCGATGTGGACACAGCCGTCGTCGCACTGGAATCAGCGGACTCACGGCTTGCAGCGTTGCGCGATCCCGGCGTTACAGCGGTCCGCCAGCAACTCGCCAAGGAAATCCAGGCGCTGCGTTCGGTACGCCGCGTCGACACTACTGGAATTCTGGTGCGCCTTGCCAATGCCGAGGAACAGGCAGCCAGCTTGCCGGTGCGTGGCATCGTCGCGGTCGAACGCAGCTCGCCAACGGAAGCTTTGCCTGAGGGCATGCTCTCGCGCGCGTGGACCGTCGCCCGCAATGCCATCAGTGGGTTGCTCAGCGTGCGGAAGATCGACGATCGCGCCGGCAGCGTGGTGACCCTGGAAGAGCAGGCGCTGCGCCGACAGCATCTGCAGTTGCTGCTGTTCTCCGCTCGGACAGCCGTCGTACGCCACGACGACGCGAGTTATCGCAGCGCGCTTGCGGGCGCGCGTCAGTGGCTGGGCGAGTTCTTCGACACCAGCTCTGCCGCGACCAGCGGCCTGCTCAACGAAATCCAGGCGCTGGAACCAATCGACATCGATCCGCAATTGCCGGATGTATCGGGCTCCTCCCGCATCCTGCAACGCGCGGTTCCGGCGCGACGTGACGCGCCATGAAGGGCGCGCTCTACATCGCAATAGCACTGGTCGCCGGAGCGTTGCTAGCGCACTTCGTGCTTGCCGACCCAGGCTATGTCGCGATTCGTTTCGCCGGATACCTCATCGAATTGTCGGCAGTAACTTTCGCCCTGTTGCTGGTGGGTGCCTATGCGCTGGTCCGCTTGATCGCCAGGGCGCTGAATGCTCGCCGCTTGTGGCGCGAAGGCCAACTGCAGCGTCGCCAGGATCGTGCGCGCCGCAGCCTCGCGCGAGGCGTACTGGAACTGTCGGCCGGGGAATGGACGGCCGCCGAGGACACACTCACCCGCTCGGCACGTGACGCGGAAATTCCGTCTGCCCACTATCTGGTTGCGGCGCGTGCGGCCGAGCTTCAGGGCGCAACGCAGCGTCGCGATGAGTGGCTGGCCAAGGCGCTGGACACATCGGGTGACAAACGCGTCGCGGCTGCGGTGATGCAAGCCGAGATGCACCTGAAGCACAAACAGTTACAGGCCGCACTCGCTACTCTCGATCAGCTCGACGCGAGCGGCGAGCAGAATTCGCGAGGCCTGCTGCTGCTGGCACGGGTCTATCGTCAGCTAGGTGACTGGAAGAATCTGCGAGCACTGGAGCCGCGCTTGCGCGGTGCGCGAGGCATCCATGCTTCCGTTGCGGACGAAGCGGTGGCACAGGTCTACCTGGATCGCTTGAAAGCCGCCGGCACGGCAACGGACGCCGATGAGCTGCGTGCAGCGTGGAAGGAAGTGCCCAAATCGCTGGCGCAACGCCCTGAGGTCGTAGTTGCTTACGCCCGGGCCGCCGTGGCCTGCGATGAGGACCGCGCTGCCGAAGCGGAATTGCGCCGCTTACTCGACAAGCAATGGGATGAATCTGCAGTGCTGGCCTACGGCGAGCTGGATCCCGAGCAACCGCTGGAAACGCTGGAGAGCGCGGAGAAATGGCTGCCGGCGCATGTCGAGGACGCAGCGCTGCTGCTGGCGTGCGCCAGATTGTCTTTACGAGCGGAGCTGTACGGCAAGGCCCGCAGCTACCTGGAAACAAGTCTCGCCATTCGCCCCCGACTGGAGGCCTATCATCTGTTGGCGGTCCTGATGGAGCAGCTCGGCGATCGTGACCGTGCCACCAAGGCGCTCAACGATGGTCTGGTACACGCCCTGGGACGCAAGCCGGCACTGCCGAAAATCCGTGCCCGTCGCTGGCTGGAACGGCGGCAGAACGAGAGAAGAAAAAGCTAGGCTGCGGGCGTTCATCACCACCACTGTATGCCCTACGCCCGCGTCACCTTGCTTCCGTCGCAGCAGGTTCTGTCTGTCGAAGATGGCGAAACCATTCTCGATGCAGCCCTGCGCGCGGGATTGAATCTGCCGCATAGCTGCAAAGGTGGACACTGCGCATCGTGCCGGGCACGGCTGGTCGAGGGCGGCGTGATCTATCCCACCGGCCGGCCGCTGGGTTTATCCGAGGAGGATGAGCTTTCGGGTTTCGCACTGCTGTGCCAGGCCCATGCCGCAAGTACGGACCTGACGGTTGAGGTACGTCATCTGCAGCCCGCACCGATCGAAACGCAGCTACGCAGCCTGCCGTGCCGTGTCGAGAAGATGCATCCGCTCGCACCGGACGTCATGGCCGTATTTCTGCGGCTCCCGGCCGCCGAGCCATTCGATTTCATGGCAGGCCAGTATCTCGACATCATGTTGCCGCAGAATCGGCGACGCAGCTTCTCCATCGCCAATCCGCCGCATGAAGCGGGACTGATCGAACTGCATATCCGCCGCGTTGCCGGTGGCGAGTTCACGCAGCAGCTCTTCACTGGCATGAAGGAGAAAACGCTGCTGCGTATCGAGGGCCCGCTCGGACAGTTCTGGTTTCGCGAGGAATCACCCCGGCCTGCCATCCTGATCGGCGGCGGCACCGGTTACGCACCCTTGCGCGCAATGCTCAAACAACTGTTGATTCGCGGCGATCGCAGGCCGCTGCATTTGTACTGGGGCGGGCAAACGCGAGCAGATCTCTACGAAGACGAGTTCATACGGCAACTCACCGCGACACACCCGAACCTGATCTATACACCGGTCCTTTCCGACGCGCCGGCCACCGATGCTTGGCCGGGCCGCCAGGGCTGGGTGCACGCCGCCGCGTTGGCGGATTACAGCGATCTTCGCAACCTGGATGTCTATGCCAGCGGCCCACCTCTCATGGTGGAAGCCATACGGCAGGAGTTCATCGCACGCGGTCTGCCGCCGGAACAGCTGTTCTTCGATTCGTTCGACTACGCGCCAGACGCCCTGGAAAAGTTGCGCCAATCGCGCAGCTAGCATGGCGCGGCAACGACCAATCGCAGTGCAGCATCCAGTGCGGGCGAAGGGTCGAGGTAAGAAAACCCTCAGCTCACCACCTTCGCGACGCGATTTCCCATGCGCATGAGCTTGAGGAGCGTCGGTCGCGGCATGTTGCGCACCTGGTCGTACCAGCCCGTCATTTCCTCCAGGAACTCGAGCATCGTCGCCAGGCGCTCCTTGATCTGCTCCGGAGTCTCGTGATCGCGCTTGGCATCGACGGCACAGTCGCGCAGCAGTTGCAGCGTCGGGTCGATCTCGCGGCGCTTGCGCTGATCCATGATGGTGGTGAGCACATCCCAGATATCCTTGCGGGCCTGAAAATAGTCGCGACGGTCCCCCAGCACGTGGGTGATGCTGACCAGATCCCAGGTCTGCAGTTCTTTTAAACTCACGCTGACGTTGGACCGCGCGATGCCGAGCAAGCCGGCGATGTCGTCGGCGATCAGTGGCTCGGGCGAGAGGAACAGCACCGCATGAATCTGGGCTACCGAGCGGCTGATGCCCCAGCGTCCCGCCATTTCGCCCCAGTGCAGGACGCAACGCTGGATGGTCGGGGTCATTTTCAGGGGAGTGGTCATGCGGAACCTGGCCGGTCGGAAACCTGGGCTGTCGGGTTGATCTGTTGGGTAGATCTATCTGCCAGATCCATCTGCCAGATCTATCTGGTAGATCGTTAATTTCAGGAAAGACTGAAATCTAAGGAACGCGCCTATGCCTGTCAATTCGATTTGTCCCTATTCCCGGTGGCAGGCGGCCGCAGCATGACGGCTCCGGGCATCACTTCCGGCCATGCGTTGATCGTCGGTTGCGGCTATGTCGGCAGTCGACTGGCCACCCGGTTGCGCGACGTGTACGACCTCACCGGAATCGTTCGTTCCGCCGATCGGGTCGCCACCCTGACGCAGGCAGGCATCCACGCGGTCGCGCTCGATCTGGACCGAGTTCGCCTGGGTTCGATCGTGCCGGAAAAACTGGAGCAGGCCGCTATCTTCTACCTGGCGCCACCTCCGGCCACCGGCGAGAGCGACCTGCGGCTCGACCGCTTTCTGCAACTTGCGACCGTGCCTCCGAGCGTGTTCGTGTACATGAGCACCACGGGGGTTTACGGCGACGCCGGCGGCAACCTCGTCGACGAAAGCACTCCGGTACGCCCTCTGACCGATCGCGCCCGCCGCCGGGTCAGCGCTGAAGAGATGACGCGTGTGTGGTGTACCGAACGACGGGTGCGACGTGTGGTGCTGCGTGTTCCCGGCATCTATGGACCGGGGCGCCTGCCTCTGGAACGTTTGCGCCGTCGCGAGCCGATGTTACGCACCGAAGATGCCGGCATCAGCAATCGCATTCACGTGGACGACCTGGTGGAGGCATGTGTCGCCGCGGCGCTGAATCCGGAAGCGCGCGGCGTTTACAACGTAACCGACGGCAACTCCTGCAGCTCCACCGAATTCCTGGACCGCATCGCGTCGCTGACGCGGTTGCCGCCGTCACCACGGGTCTCCATGGACGAAGCGCAACTCACTTTCAGCCCGGAGCGGCTGTCGTTCCTGCACGAATCTCGCCGCGTGAGTAATCACCGCATGCTGAAGCACCTGGGGGTCAAGCTGCGCTTCGGAGATATGGAGGAAGGGATAAGAAGCAGCCTGAGAGAGGAGGGCAGCTGGCCAGAATAGGAACGCGCAGCGTTGCCTCCTCGCTGGCTGTAGCCGGTAGCCTGCTTGCAGCTGAGAGTCCGGCTACTGCCCACGGGCTACTGGCTACAGCCAGAAACAAGAACGTTGCCCTTCCCTCTGGCTGTAGCCTGTTGGCTGTCTCCCGCCGGCCGTCATCGCCCCTACGCCGGTCGACTCTTCTTGCTCCCCAGCCACTTCGTGATGGGCTTCCATTGCTCTAAATCGGGGCCCGCCAGGTATTCGGGCAGTTCGAAGATGCCCATGCCGCGCTGGAACGCCCGCAAATAGTTGGTCGACTGGCGCAGGGCGGCGAGATACGGGATCTTGAACTTGGACAGGTACTGGTCCAGCTCATCGAACATCAGGGTGTTCTCACGGACGCGATTGGCGACCACCGCCAGCCGCGCCTGTTCGCGCTGCACCTTGCCGAGCTCCAATAGCTCGGCCATGAAGTGACCCGATGCCTTGATGTCGATGGGGGAAGGCATGACCGGGATCAGGATGGTCTCGGCACGGCGCACCAGCTCATTCATTTCCGAACCATGGGTACGGGCCGGTGCATCGATCACGAGAATCTCGGTATCGCGTGGCGCACCCCGTAAACCTTCGTCGGCAGCCGCAATACCGGTGATCACCGGCAGGTCCGCGGAGCGCATCGCCAGCCAGTCGAGGCTGGTGCGCTGTGGATCGTAGTCGGCAAGCGCGACCCTGTATCCCTCGGTCGCAAAGTACGTGGCGATATTCGTCGCCAGCGTGCTTTTACCGCAGCCACCCTTCGAGTTCATAACCATGACATGGCGCATGCAATCCTCACTTCGCGAGCGATCGATCGGCTGGAGCCGTGGTGGCCGGGACTGATCCGGATGGGACTATTATTTTTGGGTATCCCTAACTTAAGGTGATGCCGTGAAAATGTAAACGCAGGAGATTCGCTTGTGGCATTCGTCAATCCTTCCACCGAAACTATTCAGTCGCTGTTGCGCCGGGCCCGCATCGTTGCCGTCGTCGGCCTGTCCGATAACCCGCAGCGGCCCAGCCATGAAGTCGCGACGGCGCTGATAGCGCACGGTTATCGCGTCATTCCGGTCAATCCCGCGCTGACGGCCTGGCAGGGCATTCGCGCCGTTCCCGATCTCGACCACCTCGGCGACGTACTCGGCCCCGGCGAGCACGTCGACATCGTCGATGTATTCCGCCATCCCCAGTACGTCGGTCCGATCGTCGCAGACTGCATCCGTCTGAAACTTCCCGTCGTCTGGCTGCAATTGGGTGTCGTGGACGAAGCGGCTGCGCAGCTCGCGGTCGATGCCGGCATCACTGTCGTCATGGACCGTTGCATGAAGATCGAGAGGATGAAGATGCGGTGATGTATCCTCACTGCATGTTGCTCAAGTTCACCAAAATGCAGGGCCTCGGCAACGACTTCATCGTGTTCGAAGCCGCCTCCGACGCCGAGGTCCCGGGTCCCGAGGCCATGCGCCGGCTCGGGGATCGTCGCACCGGTATCGGCTTCGACCAGGCACTCGTGCTGCTGCCGGGACGCGGCGCGGACTCCGACGTGTACTACCGCATTTTCAACAGCGACGGCTCGGAAGTGGAGCAATGCGGCAACGGCGCGCGTTGCGTCGGCAAACTGATCGCAGGCCGGCTGGCACGCCGGCAAGTGCATATGGACAGCCTCGGCGGCCGCATCGATGCGCTGGTGAGCGAGGATGGACTGGTGTCGCTCGATATGGGCGAGCCGAATTTCAATCCGGCGGCACTGCCGTTCGAAGCATCGCGCGAAGCGGACACTTACCCGTTGCGGGTCGGCGAATCCGAATTGCAGATCGGCGCCGTATCGATGGGCAATCCGCATGCGGTCATCCAGGTGCGCAGCGTGCGCGACGCAGCCGTAGACACTATCGGCCCCGCCGTAGAGAATCACGTCCGGTTTCCGAATCGCACCAATGTGGGCTTCATGGAAGTCGTCAGCCGCAACCACATCCGCCTGCGGGTGTTCGAACGCGGCGCCGGCGAAACTCTCGCATGCGGTACCGGTGCCTGCGCCGCAGTTGCCGTCGGCCGCAAGCTCGGCTTGCTGGATGAAGAAGTTGCGGTCGATGCGCCCGGTGGCAGGATGAGCGTGCGCTGGAGCGGACCCGGTGAGCATTTGTGGCTCACCGGTCCGGCGGTAACCGTGTTCGAAGGCACTGTGGATCTGGCGCTGGGTGACTGATTGCCAGCGACTGAAATATAAATTCGAGAGGTTTCATGAATAAGCAACCCGCCCGCGGCGCCGAAGTCGAAGCTGCCACCGAAACCTCCATTGCCGATTACCTGCAATCCAATCCGGATTTCTTCGAGCGCCACTCCTCGTTGTTGACCAAACTGCAACTACCGCACGCGCGCGGCGCCGCAACGGTATCGCTGGTCGAGCGGCAAGTACTGGTACTGCGCGAGAAGAATGAAAAACTCGAAAGCCGCCTGCGCGAACTGATCGAAGTGGCACGCGCCAACGATGTGCTGGCCACCAAGATCCATCGTCTCGCCGGTCGGCTGATTCGCGGAGACAACGCCACGACATTGATCGATAGCCTCGAGACGTCGCTGCGCGAAGACTTCGGCGCCTCCGAATGGCTGATCCTGCTGGCCGTGGCGGGTGAGTCGGAGTTCAGCAAGATTTCGAGCCGGCACCTGCGCGTGATCGATCCCGCTGCGGCTGAATTGAAGATGTTCGAAACCCTGTTCGAATCGGCGCGGCCGCGCTGCGGCCAGATTCGCGACAGCCAGCGCAACTTCCTGTTCGGCGCCGACAGTGTCGAGATCGGTTCCGCCGCGCTGGTCCCGCTGGGTTCGCAGCCATCGTTCGGCCTGCTCGCCATCAGCAGCCCGGACACCGAGCGCTTCCATCCGACGATGAGCACCGACTTCCTGGCGCGCATCGGCGACCTGGTGAGCGAAGCAATCGCCGTCAGGTAGTCGCTGCAACTGGCGGCGAGCTACCGACGGATACCGAGCATCCATTTCGCCGCTGCCTCATGCCACCCATCCAGACAGCAGCCGCTTTTTTATCGGGGCTGACTGTGGCCCGTTGGGTCTCGCGCTGCTGCGTGCGCACTCGTCATGATTGATTCAGCGCTCGCGCTCATTCCACGTTTCCTGACGCACCTTTCTACCGAGCGTCGGCTCTCCGCGCATACCGATTCGAACTACCGGCGCGACCTGCTGTTGTTCGTCGATTACTGCTCTCGCAACGAGGTGCCGGAGTGGGCACGAGTGGATAGCCAGCATGTGCGCAGTTTTGCGGCGGCTGAATTTCGCCGTGGCCAGTCGCCACGCACCATTCAGCGACGCTTGTCGGCGCTGCGCAGCTTCTTCAACTTCCTGTTGCGCGAGGCCGTGCTGCGCTCCAATCCCGCCAACGAAGTGCAAGCGCCGAAGGCCAAGAAACGCCTGCCGGCCACCATCGATGCCGACCTGATGGGAAGATTGCTGAGTTTTCGCAGCGACGAACAACTCAGTGTGCGCGACAAGGCGATCATGGAATTGTTCTATTCCTCGGGCCTGCGATTGTCGGAACTCACGGACCTGGACCTGCCGGATCTGGACCTGCGCGATCGCACCGTGCGGGTTACCGGTAAGGGCAGCAAGACACGGGTGCTCCCGGTCGGGCGCTTCGCGGTCGATGCCCTGTCCGCCTGGCTGAAGGAACGCGCCACGATGGCCGCTATCGATGAACAGGCCGTGTTCGTCGCACAAGCAGGGCGACGGCTCAGCACTCGAGCCGTGCAGGCTCGCGTCGGCGGCTGGGCAAAACGGCAGGGCCTGGGCATGCACGTCCATCCGCATATGTTCCGGCACTCGTTCGCCAGCCACCTGCTGGAATCGAGCCAGGACCTGCGTGGCGTGCAGGAGCTGCTGGGTCATTCGAATATCTCGACCACGCAGGTGTACACGCACCTTGATTTCCAGCACCTCGCCAAGATCTACGACCGGGCTCACCCACGCGCGCGGCGCAAGGTCTAGCGAATCGGACAACCCCCCACGCGGTCCCGGGCAGGACTAGGAACTGATTGGGGACCCTCGGGACTTATTGGGACTCGGCCTACTAAACCTGCTGCGACGCGCGGGTTTATGCCTCCGCCGCTATCCTCTATGATCCGTAGCTCTGCCCTTCCCGATCCCGCGCTGCAACCCGCACCCATCCCGTGTACCAGGGAAATCTTCTGCTCACTAAGATCCCATGACTGACTTTCACGCCACCACGATACTTTCAGTGCGACGCAACGGCGTCGTAGCCATCGGCGGGGACGGGCAGGTTTCGCTCGGCAATACCGTCATGAAGTCCAACGCGCGCAAGGTGCGGCGCCTCTACGACGATAAAGTGCTGGCAGGATTTGCCGGCGGCACCGCCGACGCCTTTACCCTGTTCGAACGTTTCGAAGCCAAACTGCAGCAGTTCGGCAACCTGACGCGCGCTGCAATCGAACTCGCCAAGGACTGGCGCAGCGATCGCAGCCTGCGCCGCCTCGAAGCACTGTTGTGCGTTGCCGACGTCCGCTCGTCGTTCATCATCTCCGGCAACGGCGATGTGATCGAACCCGAAGACGACATCATGGCAATCGGCTCCGGCGGTCCCTTTGCGCAGGCAGCCGCGCGTGCCCTGGTCCAGAACACTGAACTCAGCGCACATGCGGTGGTCGAGAAAGCATTGAACATCGCGGCGGATATATGTATCTATACCAATCGCAATCTCACCATCGAAGAACTGGGATCCTGAGATTGCCGGTCAACGGCCCACCGGCAAACGCGCTGCCGGCAGGAAAAGACCCTCTTCACTCTGACTCTGGCCAGCCGCCAGTGTTACCCGGCTGGTAGTCCATCCTTATGTCTTCAATGACCCCTCGAGAGATCGTTCAGGAGCTCGACAAGCATATTGTCGGGCAGGCGCAGGCGAAGCGTGCGGTGGCGATAGCGCTTCGCAATCGCTGGCGCCGTATGCAGGTCGCTGGCGACCTGCGCACCGAAATCACGCCGAAGAACATCCTGATGATCGGGCCCACCGGCGTCGGCAAGACCGAGATCGCGCGGCGGCTGGCCAAGCTCGCACGCGCGCCGTTCATCAAGGTCGAGGCCACCAAATTCACCGAGGTCGGCTATGTCGGCCGCGAAGTCGACTCGATCATCAAGGATCTGATGGACGTGGCCGTCAAGATGACGCGCGACCAGGAAATCGAAAAGGTGCGTCATCGCGCCATGGATGCGGCGGAAGAGCGCGTGCTCGACGCGCTGCTGCCACGACCCAAGTCGATCGGCTTTACCGAAAGCGAAGCGCCGCCGCGCGACCAGGAAACGCGCCAGAAATTCCGCAAGATGCTGCGCGAAGGCCAGCTCGATGAGCGCGAGATCGAAGTCGAAGTGCGCGCGCTGCCGGTAGGCGTGGAGATCATGGCGCCGGCAGGCATGGAGGATCTTACCCAGCAGCTGCAGGGCATGTTCTCGAACCTCGGCGGCTCGCGTACCAAAACCCGCAAGGTCAAGGTGAGCGAAGCTTTCAAGCTGCTGACGGATGAAGAAGCAGCCAAGATGGTCAACGAGGAAGAGCTGAAGCTGCAGGCGCTGCAGAACGCCGAACAGAACGGCATCGTATTCATCGATGAGATCGACAAGATCGCGCGTCGTCAGGAAACGCACGGTGCGGACGTGTCACGCGAAGGCGTGCAACGCGATCTGTTGCCGCTCGTGGAAGGTAGCACGGTCAGCACCAAGCACGGCGTAGTGAAGACGGATCACATCCTCTTCATCGCCTCCGGAGCGTTCCACATGTCCAAGCCCTCGGACCTGATTCCGGAACTGCAGGGCCGCTTTCCGATCCGCGTCGAGCTCGATGCCCTGAAAGTGGAAGACTTCATCCGCATCCTCACCGAACCCGATGCCTCGTTGTGCACTCAGTATTCGGCACTGCTGCAAACCGAAGGCGTGCAGCTCGAGTTTGCCGAAAGCGGTGTGCGCCGCATCGCCGAAGTCGCATTCCAGGTAAACGAACGCACCGAGAACATCGGCGCGCGTCGCCTGCACACGGTGCTGGAACGAATGCTCGAAACATTGTCCTTCGACGCCGCCGACCGCAACGGCGCCAACGTCACCATCGACGCAGCCTACGTGGAGAAGTACCTCGGTGAGCTGGTCAAGGATGAGGATCTGACGAGGTATATCTTGTGAGGCCGGCCAGCGGGCCAACCGGCCAACGGCTTACCGGCCAGAGAGTGAACGCAAGAATGCGCCGCGCTCGACGAACGATATCAGCTCAGCCGTGCGCATCCGGCGTCGGTGGGCGGACCTCTCTTCTGGCCACCTGGCCAGCTTGCCGGTTGACCGGTTGACCAATCCCCCATGCTCCCTAACCTCATCAAGTTGCGCACCAAGTCGCGGCTGCTCGAAGTCGGATTCGACGACGGCACGCGCTTCGAGCTGCCGTTCGAATATCTGCGGGTGTATTCGCCTTCGGCGGAAGTGCGGGGGCACGGGCCGGGGCAGGAGACGCTGCAGCTCGGCAAGCATGAAGTCGGCATCAAGGCGGTGGAGCCGGTGGGCAACTACGCGCTGCGACTGGTGTTCGACGATGGCCACGATACCGGTCTCTACACCTGGGCCTACCTGCAGGAGTTGGGGCGGGAACGCGAGCAGAAGTGGGCGAATTATCTCGGGCGCTTGCAGGAGCTCGGCATCGCGTATCCGACCCCGGGAATCAAGAAACCGGAGCTGACGAAACCACCGGCAGCGAACCCAGCAGCATTGCATCCGGGAATCGCGAAGAAGTAACGCGCACCCGCAGGACGACCGTCCCGCAGGCCTCGAGATCATCCAAAGCGGCCCCGCGTGGCCCACGTAAAGCGCGTGGCGGACTTGCCCGTCATTCTCGTGACCACCGCTCGCAGCATTGCTCCGGCATAAATCCATAGGCCGGCTCCCCGCCTCATGGCTACAATGCCCGCTCAAAATGAGTAAGCCTGAAGCCCATCAACCGGCCGGTTCCGGCGCCACCACCGATTTCGGCTATCGGGAAGTTCCCGTGGGCGAAAAAGCCGCGCGCGTGCGCGAAGTGTTCGAGTCGGTCGCCGGCAACTACGACCTGATGAACGACTTGATGTCGGCCGGTGCCCATCGGATCTGGAAGCGCTTTACCTTGTCCCAGACCGGCTTGCGACCCGGGCAGCGAGCGCTGGACGTGGCTGGCGGCACGGGCGACATCGCCGCCGGCATGGCGGCGCAGGTCGGCCCCACGGGGATGGTGGTTCTCAGCGATATCAACTCGGCGATGCTCGCGGCAGGTCGCGATGCCATGATGGATCGCGGCATCGTTGCCAACGTGCGTTTTTCGATTGCGAACGCCGAATGCCTGCCATTCCCGGACGCGAGCTTCGACTGCGTCACGATCGGTTTCGGCCTGCGCAATGTGACCGACAAGCAGGCGGCGTTGCACTCGATGGCCCGCGTGCTCAAGCCAGGTGGCCAGCTACTGGTCCTGGAGTTTTCGCATCCCGTCGCACCCGGCCTCAAACCGATCTACGACGCCTACTCCTTCTCGATATTGCCGTGGCTGGGCAAGGTCGTCGCCAAGGATGAAGCGAGCTATCGCTACCTTGCCGAATCCATCCGCCGCTTTCCCGACCAGCCGACGCTGCAAAGCATGATGCAGACAGCCGGCCTGGAGAATTGCCGCTATCACAACCTCAGCGGCGGCATCGTGGCGCTGCACCGGGGCTATAAATTCTAGGAGCCGGCCGTCTTCTCCCGGAATCTCCACTACGCGACCCTGCCACCTCACTTGATTTCCCGACTTCAGCCCGACGCCCACATTGCACAGCCCTTCATGCTCCTCGCACCGCTCGAATCGATACTGAACCGCAACATCGCCGCCTCGGCCACGGCGCGCCGATTGTGCAAGCAACTGGAAGGCAAAGTACTCAACGTGCAGCTCAGCGGTTTGCCGGTGAGTATCAGTTTCCGCTCGGATGGCGAACGTATGCGGCTGGATACAAAGCCGGGCACACCGAATGCAAAGCTGTCGGGCAGCCCGTTTTCCTTCCTGCGACTGGCAGGACCGAAACCGGAAATGGCATTGCGCAGCGGCGCCGTCCACATCGAAGGCGATGCCGAAGTCGCACAGACGTTCAGTGAACTGCTGAAACACGCACGACCCGATTTCGAGGAAGAGTTGTCGCGCGTAGTGGGCGATGTCGCCGCTCATCAAATCGGCAACGTAGCGCGCACCGCGCTGGCTTTCGGCCGCCGTGCCTCCAATACGTTCGCGCAAAACGTCGCCGAGTATCTGCAGGAGGAAGGCCGCGACCTGCCGACACGCACCGAAGCCGACGAGTTCGTCGCAGGCGTCGACAAACTGCGTGAAGACGTGGATCGGCTCGAAGCAAAACTGGCAATGCGTCGACGCCCCTCATGAAACTCCGCGTCATCTCCCGACTGCTGCAGATCCAGCGCGTCCTTGTCAGGCACGGGCTCGATGAGATCATCCTAGCGACGCACCTGTTCCGGCCGATCCGCTTCGCGTTCTATCTTTCTCCAGCCACCTGGTTTCATCGCGAGCGCGGCGGCACGCGCGCGGAGCGACTGCGCCTGGCGCTGGAGGAGCTAGGCCCGATCTTCATGAAGTTCGGCCAGACGCTGTCGACACGGCGCGATCTGCTGCCGCGCGATATCGCCGATGAGCTGGAGAAGCTGCAAGATCGCGTGCCGCCGTTCACGAGCGTGCAGGCACAGCAGATCGTCACCGCAGCTTACGGCCGGCCGCTCACGGAAGTGTTCGCGCGCTTCGATGCCGAACCGCTGGCGGCGGCGACGATTGCACAAGTGCACGGTGCGCAGCTCCAGGACGGCAAGGAAGTCGTCGTCAAGATCGTGCGGCCGGGGATTCGCGCACTCATCGATCGCGACATTGAAGTGATGTTCGCATTGGCGCAGCTCGCCCACCGTTACTCCCCGCAAGCGCACCGGCTACGCCCCGTGGAGCTAGTGCGCGAATATCGCAACACGATTCTCGATGAGCTGGATCTGATGCGGGAAGCCGGCAATGCGGCGCAGCTCAAACGCAATTTCGCGGAGTCGAGCCTGCTGTACGTACCGGAAGTCCATTGGGACTATTGCCGCAAGAACGTGATGGTGATGGAGCGGCTGCACGGCGTATTGATCAACGACGTGGCGGAGCTCAAGCGCCGCGGCGCCAACATCAAGCGGCTGGCGGAGAACGGCGTGGAGATCTTCTTCACGCAGGCGTTCCGCCACAATTTCTTTCATGCCGACATGCACCCCGGCAACATCTTCGTGTTGCTGGACAACCCCGAACAGCCCCGCTACGCCGCCGTGGATTTCGGCATCGTCGGCACGCTCGATCCGCGCGACCAGCACTACCTGGCCGAGAATTTCATGGCCTTCTTCGATCACGACTATCGGCGTATCGCGCAGCTGCATATCGATGCGGGCTGGATTCCGGCGCACGTACGCGTCGACGAACTTGAATCCGCAGTGCGCACGGTCTGCGAGCCGATTGCCAACAAGCCTCTGCGAGAGATTTCCTTCGGCCAGGTGCTGATCAGCCTGTTCGAAGCGGCACAGCGCTTCGATGCGCAGATGCAACCGCAATTGATGTTGATCCAGAAAACACTGCTGCAGATCGAAGGCGTCGGACGCCAGCTGTATCCGGACCTGGATCTGTGGGAAACCGCACAGCCGCTGCTGCGCCAATGGATGCGAGAGCGCTACAGCTTGCGTTCGATGTTCAAGGAAGCGCGTACACAACTGCCGGGCTTTCTCGATTCGCTGCGGACATTGCCGCAGCTCGCGCAGCAAACTATCCAGCGAGCAGCGGACGGGCGGTTGAGCGTGCCTGTGGTGACCAAGGATCTGGAAATCTTGCGCCAGGAAATCCGTGAGGATGCACGCCGCCGCGATGTGACGCTGGTGTGCGCCATCGGAATTCTCGGCGGAATATTCTGGCTCGCTGTGAACCGCGATCCAGCGTGGCCGGGCTTTGCACTGATTGCGGCCAGCCTGCTGTCTCTGTGGTACGCGCGTAAATAAGCTTCAGCGCGTTACCCGTTAACATCAGGACCTTACAGCTCTGCCGCTTGCGGACCTGTTACGACCCTGCGCTCGCACAACTCCCCCGCTTCACGCAGCCTTGGGCGTGGGCTTGAGCAAGCCCCAGATGACCGGCAGCACCGACACGACGATGATCAGGATGGTGACGATCCCGAAATTGTTCTTGATGAGGGGCACGTTGCCGAACGCATAGCCACCCCAGATGAAGATCGTCACCCAGGCAGCGCCGCCGACGAAGTTGTACGCGGCGAAGCGGCTGCGACGCATCGTTCCTACGCCCGCCACGAATGGCGCGAACGTGCGGATGATCGGAATGAAGCGCGACATGACGATGGTCTTGCCGCCGTGCCGATCGTAAAAGGCCTGGGTCTTCAGCAGATAATCCTGCTTCAGCCAGCGAATACCGCCGCTGAAGGCGCGCGGACCGATGGCGCGACCCACCCGGAAATTCACCTCGTTGCCGAGAATCGCCGCGACCATCAGCATCAGCCAGATAGGTACGGCTCTGAGGCTGCCGCTCGTGTCGACCGCGGCCAGTGCGCCAACGGCGAACAACAGCGAATCCCCCGGCAGAAACGGCGTCACCACCAACCCGGTTTCGCAGAAGACGATCAGGAACAGGATCGCGTACACCCAGTAGTGATACTGCGCGACCAGTTCGGTGAGATGCCGATCCAGGTGCAGGATGAAATCGATGAACCAGGTGATGAGCGGCATGATCGTCCAGAGGATTATTTAGCCCGGCGCGGCTGATTCTTATCGTCCACCAGCACTACGACCGGCTGATGACGCTCGACCTCGGCCTCGGTGTACTGCGAATAGGCGCAGATGATCAACGGGTCGCCCACCATCGCCCGGCGCGCCGCCGCCCCGTTGAGCGAGATGGCGCCTGAACCGCGGGGTGCCGCGATGATGTACGTGGCGAAGCGCTCGCCGTTGGACACGTTGTAGAGCTCGATGTACTGATTGACGCGCAGACCGGACGCGTCGAGCAGGTTCTGATCGATGCCGCAGGAACCTTCGTAATCCAGATCGGCCTGGGTCACGCGTACGCGATGCAGTTTGGCTTGGAGCAGGGTGATGAGCATGGAGGTAACGAAGTGACAGGTAGTTAAGGGGTGCGGAAGGCTACAACCAACCGGCGCCGGTCAAAAGCAAGACTCATGCGCATCCCAGTCAGGCGCATCCGGGTCAGGCGCAGGCCTCGACGGGCAGTCTCGTTGGCGCAGATCGCGCGGAGCCATCGTGGCCGACGAAGGCCTGGCCCAACGCCGGGGCGACTGTAGCCGCCTCTCAGCGGCTTGTCAGCCGCTCCAGCAGGCTCGCCATGTCCGTGTCGACGATGAGAGCCGCGCGGTGGCGGGGCCGCAGGAATCCGCTGTCGACCGCGTGATCGGCGAACCGGATCAGCGCGTCGTAATAACCGTTGTAGTTCAGCAGACCGCAGGGCTTGTGATGTAGTTCGAGCTGCGTCCAGGTCCAGGCCTCGAATAGCTCATCCATGGTGCCAATGCCGCCAGGCAGCGTAATGAAGGCATCGGACAGATCGGCCATCAACTGCTTGCGCGCAGCCATGGTGTTGACGACGTGTAGCTGCGTCAGGCCGCGATGACCGACTTCCTTGTCGAGCAAAATCTGTGGGATAACCCCTACAACGCGGCCGCCGGCGGCCAGCGCGGCATCGGCCAATGCGCCCATCAGGCCCACGCGACCGCCCCCATAAACCAGCGTCAACCCGCGGTTCGCCAGAAGGGCACCCAGATCGCGGGCGAGCGCCAGGTACCCGGGGTCATCGCCGGCGTTCGATCCACAAAACACACACACAGACTGCATGCCCGGCATTCTACCTGTCGCCCTATTGCAGGGCTCATGGCCGAGCCTGTCGCAGGGGCGGGGTCGGCACGGTGACTTATGTCAAGACGCGTGGGTGATCGAACCCTTGGATAGTCGTCGGCCCGCCCGTTAGCGGATCGATCCAGCACGACTCCCGGCGTCCGTTCCGATTGTGACTGACTGCACATTTCGCAGCGCTGCCGGCGCGGCGATGCCCGACTTTGCGTTTCTTTCCTCAAGGCGCCCTGTGGCGACCCGATATGGCTATCGGATGCACGGAAGTATTGCGCCGCGGACATGCAAGGCACCTACACAAACTGGCTGATTTACCTGTCGATCGCCGTTGCAGTAGTCGTTTCGTATACGGCGCTCAACGTAGCCTCGCGACTGGTGCATTCGCATTCCCGCACCAGCTGGCTGGTCGGGGGAGCGTGTGCGATAGGCGTCGGGCTATGGTGCGCCCAGTGCATCGGCCTGTTGGCATTGTCGTTGCCGATTCAGCTTACCTATAGCTTGCCGGCCAGCCTGCTCTGCCTCGCACTGGCTGTAGTGACTTCCGGATTCGCCCTGATCATCGTCGGGGGACCCATCCTCGGCCACGCACGTCTCGCAGCCAGTGCCGTCACGATGGGGGTTGGCATCGCGGGCATGCACTACTGCGGCATGGCAAGTATTCGCATCACGCCGACCTTCAGCTACGAACCCGTCTTGTTCGCCGCTTCGATCGTTCTCGCCATCGCCGCGTCCTACGCGGTGTTGTGGTTTGCATTCAGATTGCGGCGCGGCCGTTCCGGCGCCATCGTCGCTGCCCGCGTCGCAGCAGCGATCTTCATCGGAGGTACGATCAGCGGCATGCACTACGCGGGGATGGCCGCGGCGGAATTCTCACCGGGATCCTATTGTCTGCCCGGCGTACAACTGAACAATGGCTGGTTCGCGTTCGCGCTTGGCATTCTCGCTTTCGGCATCATGGCAGTGAGCATGCTCACCGTCGTCTACGACGCCTATCTGCGCCGGCATTTACGTGATCGTAACGACGCCATCGCCAAAGCCACCGCACGCGAGCACAACGCCAGCCGCAGCGATGCTTTGACGGGGTTGCCCAATCGCATGGTATTCCTCGAAGCCGCCGGACACGCCATTGCCGAATCGCGGCGCAAGGACACCCAGCTCGCGGTGATGGTGCTTGACGTCGACCGGCTCAAATCGATCAACGACTCGCTTGGCCACCAGGTTGGCGATGAGCTGTTGCTGGAGCTGGCGCGCCGCCTGCAGGCTGTATTGCGCCACAAGGATTCGCTGGCCCGCCTTGCTGGCGATGAATTCACCATCCTGGCCACCGAGCTACGCAGCGCGCGCGATGCAGAAGCCATTGCCGGCAAAGTTCTCGAAGCAATGCAGCGTCCGTTTACCGCCCACAATGTCAGCATTCATCCTTCGGTGAGCATCGGCATCAGCGTGTTTCCGCTCGATGGCGAGAATTTCGAAACCCTGCTGCGGCGTGCCAGCGCCGCGATGCGCTACACCAAGGAATCGGCACGCGGCAGCTATCGTTTCTACGCCACCGAGATGAACAGCTTCAACGACGACCGCCTGGCAATGGAAAGCGAGCTGCGGCGTGCGCTCGAGCTCGGCGAGCTGGAACTGCACTACCAGCCCAAAGTCGACATCGCGACCAATCGCGTACGCAGCGCCGAAGCGCTGGTTCGCTGGCGCCATCCGACACAGGGGCTGGTGCCACCCAACGCGTTCATTCCGTTGGCCGAAGAGACGGGTTTGATCGTGCCTCTTGGGGAATGGGTGCTACGGCGCTCGTGCATGCAGGTAAGGAGCTGGTTGGACTCAGGCATGTCGCCGCTGCGCGTCGCAGTCAACCTGTCCGCCAAGCAATTCCGTCACGCCGACCTCGTGGCAGTGGTAAAGTCCGCCCTCGACGATGCCGGGCTGGAGCCGGGCTACATCGAACTGGAGCTGACGGAAAGCGCGGTCATGCACGATCCCGAGCAGTCCGCCGCCACCCTCGCGGCGCTGAGTTCCATGGGGGTTCACATCTCCATCGACGACTTCGGTACCGGCTATTCGAGCCTGAGCTATCTGCGACGCTTCCCGCTAGACAAACTCAAGATCGATCGCAGCTTCATTCGCGACGTGATGAACGATCCCGACGACGTGTCGATCGTCAAAGCCATCATCTCTCTCGCACACAGCTTGCGCCTGCGCGTCGTGGCCGAAGGAGTCGAGACGGTGGAGCAGCTCGACTTCCTGCGCGAAGTGGGCTGCGATCAATATCAAGGTTTCTACTGCAGTCCCGCAGTGCCCGCTGCAGACTTCGCCGCCCTGGTGACCCGCTTGCGCGCGGAAAGGACCGAGCTCACCGAAGCGGACATGTTGAGGACGCAGAGCAGGCTGTCGGCCTTTACGCCGGAACCGGTAAGGTAGCGGCCGGACGGACTGGAGTTGCAAGGCGGTGGACGGGCTACAGGCGACGGGCTACAGCCAGAGTCGGATTGTGGTCTGTGGCCATTTCAGCGAAACCCCGTCTCAAACCGCACTCCTAAAGCTACGTCGGAATATTCGAAATACTGCAGGCTCTGCAGCTTCTGATACTCCACGAAACCGGAAATGCCGTAGCGGAATTGCGCCGAGAAGCCGGCGGCGAGGCGCCAGTACGATTGGTCGGTGGCGTCGGTGTGCACCACGATCACCGGTGTGTCATCGAAGGGATCGTTGGCGAAGCGCACGCCGAATGCTTCCGTATCGTCGATGAATTCGCGCAGGTACTCGCCGCGAATCTGCGGCACGATGACGGCAACCGCCGTCTTCCACGCGTACATCAACCGCAATCCGGCATTCGCCGTCCCGGAGGAATAGTTCTGCTGCTTGTAGGCAAGGTCGAGCCCGGCAGCGCCGTGCTCGCGGAAATCGTTCACCCGTGAGCCAAGGTAGTTGTAACCTAGGCTCGGCGCGATGGTGAAGGCACCGAAATTCAGGTCGTAGCCGAACGTAAACGCGAAACCCACTGTTGCACCTTGCGTGCCGCCATCCGCGGTGACATCCAGGGGCGAACCGCCTTCGGTGAATACGATATGACGCTGCGAGTCGTAATCTGAGCGCAGATAGTTCGCGATGGCATCGACGTAAAAGCCATTGCTCGAGTACATCGTGGCGTAGATGGCCGCCGTTATTGCGCGCGTATCCAGGCGACCAGCGCCCACCGGATTGAACGACACGTTCGACTGTCCATAGCCCAGCGCGACACCGGCAACGTTGCCCGGCGCGAAGCGATAGTCCATTCCCGCGACCACGCCCCATTGATCGGCATCGAAGCCGTGATCCGCGCTGCTGCCGTCCTTGTTGCCGAAGCTGTAATTGCCGCGCAGCCACACTCCGACGTTCTTGCCGAGCAGATCGTCGACACTGGACTTGTCCGCATCGGTCTTGCGCGCAGCGCGCCGGTCCTGACGTTCATCGGCACTGGCGCCTCCGCCCATCACGTCATCGGCCAGGGACCCTAACTGTTGCAGTGGCACGGGCTGCCCATCGATCTGCAGGTTGAGCCCAACCAGGCTCAGTCCGCGAGCACCGCTGCGCAGCGCGATCAGTCGATCCGCCACATTCGCAAGTTGTGTGCGCGAGAGATTGAGCGTCTGCGTGCGCGTGGCATTGAGGTCCTGCGGGCTGATTTCATCCAGCGCCGTAACCTGCTCGGTCGCATTGCTACCGAACCTGATTGCATCGCAATGTGCCTGCAGGTTCGCCTGGTCTCCCGCCAGCGTCTGCTGTTTCGCGAGCCCATCCAGGCGCGGGCATAGCGAGTCCATAGCAACTGCGACCGACATCTGGTTGGGTGTGAGGCCCGGCAGCACTGACAGGATCGGAACGTTGACGGCTGCGGCGACGGCGACTTGCACCGTGTCGGTGGTGGAGTTGCCACTGTTGTCGACGACCTTTAGGGTGACGAGGTTGTTGCCATCGGGCAAGCGGACATTCGCAGTTACGCCGGTTGCCAGCGACCGTCCTGCGAATGTCCATTGATAACTTACGATTACGCCGTCGGCGTCGGTCGACGCACTGGCGTTCAGCGCAACGTTCTCGCCAGGTAAGGCGTCACTGTCCGCAATGGATTGATCGGCACCCGCATCGGCCACAGGCGGCAGCCCCGCGGCGGATGAGACGGTAATGAGTAGACCATCGGAAGCGGTATTGCCGCTGTTGTCGGTGACCACCAGGGTCAGGAAGCTCTCGCCATCGGGCAGGCGCACAGTGGCCGTGGCGCTGGTCGCGAGAACCTGTCCGCCCAACAGCCATTGATAGCTGACAATCGTCCCGTCGGCGTCCGTCGATGCAGTGCCGTCGAGAACGACATTCTCGCCAGCCAGCTTGTCGCTGTCCGCAACGGTTCGGTCCGCGCCCGCGCTGGCGCGAGGAGCAACTGCAGGATTCGCGGCCGCTACAGTGATGTTCACCGTGTCCGTCGCAACGCCGCCCGAGTTGTCCGTAACTCGCAGCGTAATGACCTGTGGCCCATCGGGTAGTCGCACCTGAGCGGTCGCTCCGGTCGCGATGACGGTCGATTGTCCGAGCAGCCATTGGTAGCTCGCGATCGTGCCGTCCGGATCCGAGGACTGCGTCGCGTCAAGCACGACGTTCTCGCCGGCCTGCGAGTCGGTATCGGCAACGATTCGATCCGCGCCGGCGACGGCATTCGGCAATCGATTCGCAGCGGGCGCGGTCACATTGACGTTGACGGTATCCGAGGCAGTGGCGCCGGAGTTGTCGGTGACGATCAAAGTCAGCGTCTGCCGGCCATCGGGCAATCGCACGCTGGGCGTCGGGCCCGTCGCGATCTGCTGATTGGCCGCGTTGCGCCAGTCATAGGAAGCGATGGTGCCGTCCGGATCGCTTGAAGCACTGCCGTTGAGCGTCACCATTTCACCCGGCTGCCGGTCGGTATCCGCGACACTCTGGTCCACGCCGGCATTTGCAGTCGGTGCGAGCACCACGGCGTCAGCACAGGCGAGCGGCGAAGTGTCCTCGCCGCCCAATCCGGTTTGTACGACGACCCGACCCGACACTCCCGTCGGCGAATCTGCATTGAACGCGGTGACATCCATCTCGACACCGAGAAAGGTCAGGTCGAGGCCGAGCAGGTTCTGCACCTGCACGCAGACCGAAGTATTGACGCCCGGCTGCAGGACTGCTCGCAGCACGGAGATAAGCGGTGAAAGAATGCCGCCGACACGCACGGCATTGACCTGAACGTTCATCGGCGCGGTACCGGTGACCGCACCCTGACCGCGCAGATTGACGAGGGTCGATGAACCTGTGGCCAGCACCGCGCTGCCGGTGAACGAAGGCGCTTCCGCCAGCGCGGGCATTGCTGCCAATGCGCACAGCGCAATGCCTAGACGAATGACTAGACGAATGAAAAGACCACGTAAAAGCGGGCCACGGGCGTGGCCCTCACTGCTGTGCGCAAACATCGATCGATCCCCATTGGCTGGCGATGGGTGATCGGCGATCGGTAATCAGGAAGCAGCGCCCGCCTATCCGGTCCGGATTATCCGGGCTGCTTCCTGATTGCCATCGACGGCTCACGCATCGCGTGCGGTATTTATGCCGTCAGTTCGTATCACACGGCCCTACACACGGGCAATCGCGAGATGGGAAAGAACCGTCAAAGGGAGAGTGGATTGAAATTATTACAGGGAGGGCGGTCGTCGAGCTGACATAACGCAGTGTGCGGCTTCAGTGATCGGTGGATCTGCGCCCACCTGTACGGCGTCGCTCCGCGCCATTCCAATGCGCCTGCATCATGCCCACCTCGCTGCGGCGCCGCGGGCCGGCGCGACGATCCCTGTGATGCTTGAAACGGCAACTGCAGCGCTCCGCATCGCACGAAGGCAATGGCAGCTTGGGTGCCTGGCTGGATAGAAAGCGTTGCCCGGTGAAGCGATGCGCCGCTGCGCAGGCGTTGACACCAGGAATGACTGAGACAGCGTGATACGGACTGGCCTTGGCTGTGTGCGCAGATTTCGCGGGTGGCTTCGGCCTGCCCGTAAACAAGTTGATGAAGGACCACCGCGGAGACTTCGACGCCATCTATTCACCGTTCGCTTCTGCTTCGGGATTAGCAGATCGAAGCGACCCGCTGCCGATCTCATAAGAGAACGTGCGTCGATATTGTTCCTGGCAAGAGGCATTTCGGCCATTGGCCGATGGTGCTAGCGGGGCGTGTAGTGAATTGTCGATGTCTCAAAGAACAGACGAGCGCGCGAGGTCGCTCATCTCGTCATCGACTATCTCGCCATCGACCTTGTCTCGTCATCTACCAGGGACCCGCTCGTTTGCAGGCCCGCGCGAACAAATCAGTTTTTCTGCGCGCGTAGCGAATGCAAGAAGGCAGCCGCATCCTCGCCTCTCTCGATGACTTCGACCAGCGCGGATCCGACGATGACTCCATCGACATACGGGGCGATACGCTCGACCTGCTCGCGACTGCGGATTCCGAAACCTGCGCACACCGGCACCGGCGAAACCGTCTTCACGCGCTTGAAGTAATCCAGGACCTGCTGCGGTACTGCGACATTCTTGCCGGTGGTACCCGTCATCGTGACTCCGTAGATGAAACCGCGGCTGGCCTTGCACAGCATCTCCATGCGATCCGCCGGAGTAACCGGCGTGACGAATTGCACCAGCGCGATGCCGTAGGCAAGCAGTGCATCGTGCATCTCTGCGCTTTCTTCATAAGGCAGATCGGGGACGATGAATCCACTGATGCCTGCCTCTGCGGCCGCTTTGGGCAGCTTGTCGAGGCCGTAAGCAAGCAGCGGATTGAGATAACTCATCAGCAGTAACGGTGCTTGCGGCTTCGGGCCCGGCGCCGATAGCTCGTCAAGAATCCAGCGCAACGAAACACCCTGGTCGAGTGCGGCACGGCTGGAGCGTTGAATCGTAGTGCCATCGGCCATCGGGTCGGTGAAAGGCACGCCGATCTCGACGACGTCGGCTGCAGCGGCAACAGCAGCGAGTTGCGCACGAAAACCGTCACGACTGGGGAAACCGGCGGTGATGTACGCGACGATGGCAGGATCGCCCTTGGCCCGGGCGTTGCGAATCGCGGTACTGATCGTGTCGTGCGCGGCCATCAAATCAGATCCTTCAGCAAAGTACGTTGCAATGTGGGCATGTCCTTGTCACCGCGACCGGACAGGCAGATCAGAATGCGCTTGCCGGGATTGCGCAGCGCATAACGCTTTGCGCCGGCCAGCGCATGCGAGGACTCGATTGCGGGAAGGATCCCCTCCGCCGCACAACACTCCGCAAGCGCATCCAGGGCGTCGTCATCCTGCACCGCTTCGTACTGTACGCGGCCAATCGTCTGCAGCAGCGCGTGCTCCGGCCCGACTCCGGGATAGTCGAGGCCCGCGGAGACCGACTGAGTCTCCTGAATCTGGCCATTCTCATCCTGCAACAGCAGCGAATACGTGCCCTGCAGGACTCCCGGCGTGCCGAACGCGAGCGAGGCGGCATTCTGCCCTAGCCCGTTACCGCTGCCGCCCGCTTCGAGCCCGAGCAGTTGCACCGTGCGGTCCTTTATGAAGGGATGGAACATGCCGATCGCATTGGATCCGCCACCGACACACGCGATGGCGATGTCCGGCAATGTGCCGGCGATGGCCAGCATCTGTTCGCGCGCCTCGCGACCGATGACCGACTGCAGTTCGCGCACGATGTACGGATAGGGATGCGGACCGATGGCCGAACCCAGGCAGTAGTACGTGCCGTCGGGATCCGAAACCCAATCGCGCAACGCTTCGTCCACCGCAGCGCGTAGAGTCTTGTCGCCGCTTGTCACCGGCATGACCGTTGCCCCAAGCAGTTTCATGCGGCCGACATTGGGTGCCTGGCGTTCCATATCGACCGCACCCATGTACACAGTGCACGGCATGCCAAGACGCGCGCACGCCGCGGCGGATGCAACGCCGTGCTGGCCCGCCCCTGTTTCGGCGATGACGCGCTTTGCGCCCAGCTTCTTTGCCAGCAGCACCTGGCCGATCGAATTGTTGATCTTGTGAGCCCCGGTGTGCGCCAGATCTTCGCGCTTGAGCCACACTTCCGCGCCCCATCTGCTCGACAGACCGCGAGCGTGCGTAAGCGGCGTCGGCCGACCCACCCAGCTACGCAGCTCCGCGTGGAATTCGTTGAGGAATTCGGGATCGTGCAGGTAGCGATCGACGCCGACCTGCAACCGGTTCAGCGCCGGCACCAAAGTCTCCGGCACGTACCGTCCGCCGAATGGGCCGAAGCGACCGCGTGCATCGGGATACGCGTCGTGCATCGCGTTTTCAAACAGCGCCGTCACTTCCGGTGCGGATACATCCACTCTCATCTCATATCTCCAGCAGTGTTCGGCTGTAGCGTCGGTCGAAAAATAGTCTCTTGCGCAGCACGTAGCGGCGCACGATCAGCGCTGTGCCGCGCGGGCGGCCGCAATGAAATCGCGGATCTTGTCGGGATCCTTCAGGCCGGGCGCGCTTTCGACGCCGCTGCTCACATCGACGCCGAACGGCCTGACCGCGCGAACCGCGTCGGCAACATTGCCCGGATTCAGACCGCCGGCAAGAATCAGTTGCGTACGACCAGCGAGCTGCTGCGCCGCTGACCAGTCCGCGAGCTGACCGGTACCACTCGACGGACCTTCAAACAGGACTCGCGCGGGAACGACCTGCGGCACCACGCCGCCCGCACGCAACACCGGAATCAGGTGCAGCCATGCCGGTAACCGCAGTCCCGAAAAATCTTCCGCATCGGTCTGCAGCGCGTCAGGCCGGAATACCGAGAGCACTTCATCCACTTCCGATTGCGATGGATGCAGCATCACGGCTATGCGAGTAACACCACCGCGCACATTGCGGACGAGTTCCGCGGCGCGCTGTGCGGTTACCTTGCGTTTCGAAGGTGCAAATACGAAGCCGATCGCATCGGCGCCCGAGTCAACCGCGGCGGCGACACCGACATCCGTCGTCAACCCACAAATTTTTACCCACACCGTCATGAGCGGCGCACACGATCTCGACTCACGGGGTTTGCTGCGGTCGTTACCCTCGTGACTTCATCGCCGGCGTCGCTGGTATGACGCTCACTCATCCTCACTCTCACCGGATGCCAGCCGGATCTTGCGCGTCCGTGTCGCCATGACACGCTCGCGCCCGGCAGCCAGCATGTCGCCGAGCAGGCGTCGCGGATCGGAAGAACTCATCAACGTCGTGCCGATGAGCGCGAGCCGGTAACCGATATCGACGATGGTTTTGACGTCGGCCAGCGAGTTGACGCCGCTCTCGGCCACATGGGCGTATCCCGGCGGCAACTGGTCGGCGAGCTCTTCGAGCCGCGGCAGGTCAATCGTCAGCTTGTCCAGATCGCGGCAGTTCAGCCCGACCAGCACCTGCTCGTCATGCGCCTTGCGCGCCGCCATCACTTCGCGCGCGACCGTCAGGTCCGTGGAATCGAATGCTTCGAGCAGTACGAACATCTTGAGCATCGCGGCACAGTCCAGCAGTTCGACGATGCGGCTGCGATCCAGCATGCGCACGATCACCAGCACGCCGCCAGCGCCGGCAGCACGCGCCTCCATCACCTGGTAGGGATCGACGAGGAAGTCCTTGCGCATGACCGGAACTTTGAGCGGCGACAGAACCGCAGCCGCCTGCGCCAGGTGCTCAAGCGTGCCGCCGAATCGTGTCGGCTCGGTCAATACCGAAACTGCACAAGCTCCCCCATGCGCGTACGACTGCACACGACTCTCGATGCCGCTGGTGTGCGCCGACAGATCGCCCGCCGAAGGCGATTGCAGCTTGCACTCCGCGAGAATGTCGAAACCCTCGGGGCACAATTTCAGGCGCGGCGCCGGCGGCGCGTCGGTGACGCGCGACCACAGCGCCCGCTCCGATTCCTTCGCACGCGCTTGCTCGAGCCGGGCAAGGCTCGATTGCGTCATGGCAGTGAGTAGACCGCTCATAGGATGGCTGTGATTAGCGGATGGCGGACGGTGAATGGGAATGAGAAGAATCGCCGGCCGGATTCAGCAAGGCAAGCGCGGCAATCGGCAGCGGCACGATTGTTACACATCTCATTTCGGCCCTCCGTTCGCCGTCGCTCCGAACGCCGCCAGCTTCTCCAGCAGGATCCGCCCCGCACCAGCTTCGATTGCATCCTCGGCCATGCGGGCGGCGGCTCGTGGCGACTCTGCCTTGCCGAGTAATTCCAGGACAAGTGCGGCTTGCAGCACGATGGCGTTGCGATGCGCGCTGCGGTCGCGGCCTTCCAGGACTGCGCGCAGGTGCTCGGCATTGTAAGTCGCGTCGCCGCCACGCAATTCTTCTGCGGTGCAGCGAGGCAGGCCGAACTCCTCGGCACTGCGGACAGTACGGATCACCTGGCCCGGGCGGACATCGAAAAGCGTGAAGGAACCTACCGGTGTCGCCTCATCCCAGCCCGGATCGCCGTGAACCACGTAGGTGCGCTCCATCGGCATGCCGGCGAGCGTCTCCGCCATCAGCGCCGCGACATCGATGTGATAGGCGCCGATAAGATGGAACGGCGGTGCGGCAGGATTCAACAGCGGCCCGAGAATATTGAAGACAGTGCGCACGCCGAGCGCCTGGCGAATGGGCATGATCGATTTCATCGCCGGGTGATAGTGCGGTGCGAACAGGAACGTGAAGCCTGTTGCCGCAAGACATTCCCCCGCCGCGACTTCATCCAGTGGCAGATTCAGCCCCAATGCCCGGATGACATCCGCGCTGCCGCTGCGGCTGGAGATTGAGCTGGTGCCGTGCTTCGCGATGCGAACACCCATCGCAGCCGCCAGCAGCGCCGCACCGGTGGAGAGATTGAAACTCCCTGAACCATCGCCGCCGGTGCCGACCATGTCCACTAGCGGCGATCCGGCAGGAAGATTCGGCCGGCGAGCAATGGCGCGCATGCCGATAGCCAAACCACGCAGTTCATCCGCCGTCACACCTTTGGCACGCAGCGCGGCGAGCAGTGCACCCGCCATCGCCGGCGCGGTGTTCGCATCCGCCAATATCGACAGCAGTTCCCCAGCTTCGGCCTGCGAGAAATTGCTCCGCTCGAGCAGCCGGTCGAGTGAGGCGCGCGCAGTCATCATGCTGCGGACTCGCGCAGCCCGCCTCGCTGCTTCAGGAAATCGCCCATCAAGGTCGGGCCTTGCGGAGTCAGCACGCTCTCGGGGTGAAACTGCACCCCTTCGACCATGTATTGCCGATGGCGCACACCCATGATCTCGCCTTCGTCCGTGCGGGCAGTGATTTCCAGCACGTCGGGCAGCGACTCGGGCTGTGCAATCAGCGAGTGATAGCGGCCGGCCTGGAACGGCTCCGGCATGTTTTCAAGAATGCTGCGTTGATCGTGATGCACCAGCGAAGTCTTGCCGTGCATGAGCCGCCCTGCCCGCACCACTTTGCCGCCGAACACTTCGACCAGCGACTGGTGTCCGAGGCACACGCCCAGCACCGGAATTTTGCCGGCGAACGCTTCGATCATCTGCATCGATACACCGGCGTCGTAGGGAGTACCCGGTCCGGGCGAAATGCACAGATGCGTTGGCTGTAGCGCACGCGCGGCCTCGACCGTGATCTGATCGTTGCGATGCACGAGCACATCGGCGCCCTGCACCATGAAAGCCTGCACCAGGTTGTAGGTGAAAGAGTCGTAGTTATCGATCAGCAACAGGCGAACGCCGTCCGCCGCACTACGCTGGGGAATGTGGGAACTCATAAACCTTCCTCAGCGAGGGCTAGCGCACGTCTCACGATGGCGCTCTTGGCGAGTACTTCCTGGTACTCCGAAGTGGGAATGCTGTCGGCGACGATGCCGGCGCCGGCCTGGAAGCTGTAGGTGTCGCCGCGGAACACCATGGTGCGAATGGTGATCGCCTGGTCCATCGTAATGGCCTGCAATCCCGGGCCGCCGTGACCGAAATAACCCACCGTGCCGCCGTAGAAGCCGCGTCGTACCGGCTCGAGCTCATCGATGATCTGCATCGCGCGTACCTTGGGTGCGCCTACCAGCGTGCCGGCCGGAAACGCCGCTGCGAACAGATCGAACGCGTCCTTGCCGGCAGCCAATTCGCCGTTGACGCCGCTGACGATGTGCATGACATGGCTGTAGCGTTCGATATGCCGGAACGGATGCACTCCCACGGATCCGGCCTTGGCGACGCGCCCGAGGTCGTTGCGGGCCAGGTCGACCAGCATCACGTGCTCGGCATTCTCTTTCGGATCTGCCAGCAGCTCCTTTTCCAACAAGACATCGTGTGCCGCATCGTCACCGCGCGGCCGCGTGCCGGCGATCGGCCGCATCTGCGCGCGACCGTTGCCCAGCTTGACCAGGGCTTCGGGGGACGAGCCGACCACGACGTAATCGCCGAGGTCGCAGTAGTACATATAAGGTGAAGGATTCAGCAGCCGCAACGCGCGATAGGTTTCGAACGGTTCAAGCTGGCACTGGCCGGAAAAGCGCACCGACAGCACGAGTTGGTAGACGTCGCCGGCTGCGATGTACTGCTTGGTGCGGTCCACGCCCTGCATGAATTCGGCTTCGCTGAGGCTGCCGATGGGAGGCGAATAGCGAATGCGCTTGTCACTGGGCGGAATAGCACCGCGCAATGCCTTGATGACTTCCTGGCGCAACGCCAATCGCTCCGCCTCGCTGCCCGCATGCAGCAGGGCAACACCCCGGGTCAGGTGGTCGAAAACCAGCAGCGAGCGTGGCGCCAGGTAGTGTGCTTCGGGTGTGGGATCGACGATGCTGGCCTTGTTAGGCAGCCGCTCGAAACGGCGCACCAGGTCGTACCCAGCCACGCCAACCAGCCCGCCCAGCAGCGGTACGCCCGGGATTGTCGGACTGGGCTGCGGCGCCTTGGCCAATGCGGCCCGCAGGGCGTCCAGCAATCCCTCCTGGGTCGCCGGTGCCGGGGTGGTGACCCCATCGACCGTCAGCCCGCGCTCATCCAGGCGCACTTCCAGGCAGTCGCCGAACCCGATGAAGGAATAGCGCGCCAGGCGTTCCCCGCCCTCGACGCTTTCCAGCAGGAATCGTGGCCGGAACGGCTTGAGCTTGAGATAGGCCGACACCGGCGTGTCGAGGTCGGCGGCAATGTCGAAAGGAGGTTTCATGGCGAAGAAGTCGATGCAAGTGATGGCAGCAATGGCAGTGACGCAGGCAGTGAATAGGGCGCGGTCAGCGACGCAAGTGGTTGATTGACCACTGTTGCATGCGTTACTCGCCTCGTTTTCATCGCCTACCTCTCCCGCCTCGTCTGCGTTTACTCAAGACACAAAAAAACCCACCCCCGGCCGTGGTCGGAGATGGGTTTTCTGGATTCGTCAGCAGTTTCGGTGTTACGCGCTCAGCATCATCCAGCGGCCCTCTCCTTATGAGAGGCGCCACCAACCGTGTGACATTGTGGTCATGAGCGTATTCATTGCACGGGAGTATTACTGGGGGGCGGAGGGGGAGTCAAGGAGGGAAGAACGGTGACGGGTGACGGGTGACGTGGAGCGCAGTCGATCGGTAGGTACGGGGGAACCCCGTGGTTTCATACAAGGCGGCGCAATGCACGCTCCGGTGCCCGTCACGCGTCACTCGTCACCCTTCTTGTCATTCTTCCTTCACTTCACCAACCGCAAATTCACCGGGTACCGATACGCCACGCCGTCGCTGGCCTTGACCGCGCCGATGATCATGAAGACCAGGTCGAAGATGGCGAGCGCGAACAGCAGCGGGACGCCGATCAGCAGGAAGATCAGTGCCGAGCACACGACGCCGGCGAGGAAGATGGTGATCTGGAAGTTGAGCGCTTCGCGTCCCTGGTCGTTGAGGAACGGCATCTCGTCCTTCTTGATCAGCCAGACGATCAGCGGCCCCAGTACGATTCCCACCGCCCACACGGCGAGGCCCAGCAGTCCACTGAGGTGCGCGGCGACAGCCCAATTGCGTTCGGAGGCGGACGGGCTGGTAGCGGTGTCGGTCATGGTGAAACCCTGCGTGGTGACGGATGACGGCAAGAGAACCAGCGCGCTTCGATTCTGACTCCTCACCGCTCGCTCGTCACCCATAACCGCCATCGTGGCAGAATGAGTCACTTCATCTCGCGCTACCCCCATGAAACTCCAGCAACTACGTTATCTCGCCGCAGTCGTGCAGAACGGCCTCAACATCACCGCGGCGGCGGAAAAACTGCACACCTCGCAACCGGCGGTGAGCAAACAGATCAAGCTGCTGGAGGACGAGCTGGGCTTTCGCATTTTCGTACGCAGCGGCCGGACGCTGACCAAGGTCACCGCGGCCGGACAACAAGTCGTGGAACGCGCCATTCGCGTGCTGCGGGAGGTGCAGAACATCAAAGGGATTTCGGACGAGCACCGCGATGAGGATCGCGGCACGCTGTCCATCGGCACCACCCACACGCAGGCACGCTACGTGCTGCCGCAGGTGATCCAGCAGTTTCGCGCCAAATATCCGAATGTGCGGTTGCACCTGCACCAGGGCACTTCCGAACAGATCGCGGAAATGGCGGCGCTCGACCGCATCGATTTCGCCATTGCCACCGGGTCGGAAGAACTCTTCACCAACCTGGTATTGCTGCCAGGCTACCAGTGGCATCGCCAGATCATGGTGCCGCTTGATCATCCGCTCGCGGCGGTGAAGAAGCCGACGCTCAAGCAACTTTCCGCCTATCCGATCGTGACCTATGTTTTCAGCTTCACCGGTCCGTCTTCGCTGCAGCAACTGTTCGCGCGCGCCGGCCTGCCACTGAATGTCGCTCTCACTGCGCGCGACGCGGATGTCATCAAGACTTACGTGCGCCTCGGTCTTGGCGTCGGCATCCTGGCGGACGTGGCAGTGGACCCGCGCGAAGATCGCGACCTGGTCGCCATCGATGCCTCGCACCTGTTCCCGATTCACACCACGTGGATCGGCTTTTCACGCGGCGGCCTGCTGCGTCGCTACATGTACGAATTCATGCAGCTGTTCGCCCCGCATCTCACCCGCCGCCTGGTGGACCGCGCCATGGCCGCGGAAACCAGCGATGAAATCGCCGAGCTGTTCAAGGAAGTAAAGCTGGCGAAGAGGTAAGAGAGGCCGGCCAGCTGGCCACGGGTAAGGTGGCTCGAGTAAGACAGCACTCAGTGGCTGTGCGCTCGCACGGACTTTTCTCTGGCCAGCCTACCAGTGGCCGGTTGACCAGCTGCCCGGATTCGACTTGCGAGTCCTCAACTGCTACCTTCGCGTCACCAACGCTAACCCCTTTGTTACCGCTGCTCGACTGATCCCTCACTGACATCTCCCTAATCTGGCTGCACGACGCTGGCGCGCATAGCGCTCGCGTGACCGGACAGTACCTATAAAGGGAGATGTATGCGTTCATCAGAACAGGCGCCGCGCCGATCGTTGCGGCTGGCAATCAGTGTGGCCGGACTACTGGCGCTCGGCACGACTGTGGCACACGCCGACGATTTGTCGGATTTGCGCAAGCGGCTCGACGCACAGGAACAGCAGATCAAGGAGCTGCAGCAGAAGCTGGACCAAAGCAGTGGCGCAGGCAGCAGCGCGCAGCTGGACTCACAGCAGCAACAGATCAAAGTCCTTGAGCGCAAGCTCGAACTGAATGACGAAGCCACCAAGGCAGTCGCACCGGCACCGGTGGTGAAGGCTGGCCCGAAAGGCTTCAGCTTCCAGTCTGCGGATGGCGCCAATGTGATCCGGCTGAAGGGCACGCTGCACTTCGACGGCCACAAGTTCCTGGACGACAGTGCGCCCGCGACCGCCGACACCTGGCTGTTCCGCCGTATTCGTCCGACGCTCGAAGGCACGCTGAACGGCATCTACGATTTCCGTTTCACACCGGACTTCGCCGGCGGCAAGACCATCATTCTCGATGCATTTCTCGCCGCGCGCCTCAGGCCGTGGGTAACCATCACGGTCGGCAAATTCAAGGTTCCGGTGGGACTCGAACGTTACGTCTCCGCTAACGACCTGCGTTTCATCGAACGCGGCTTCCCCACCAGCCTGGTGCCGAATCGCGATCTGGGCGTGCAGCTCGGCGGCGATTTCGCCGGCGGCGCGATCAATTATTCGATTGGTTATTTCAACGGCGTGAGCGACGGCACCAGCTCCGATGCCAATGTGCCGACTCCGGACGCTGACAATGACGGCAAGGGCGACCTCGCGGCGCGCGTCTTCCTGCAGCCGTTCCTGAATTCCGACAACTTTGCGTTGCGTGGCCTCGGCTTCGGTATCGCCGGCACGTATGTGAACTCCACCGGCAACCCGACCTCGACCTTGTTGCCCACCTACAAGACACCGGGCCAGCAGAATTTCTTCTCTTTCCGCTCGTTCGCAGCGGCGAGCGGAGCGACTCCCGCGGTCAACGGCACGTTCGCGGACGGCAAGCGCGTTCGCGTCTCTCCGCAGGCTTACTACTATCTCGCCAACTTCGGCGTGCTCGGCGAATACGTGCAGTTGTCGCAGGATGTAAGTCGCCTGACACCGACCGCAGGCACACGCTCCGCAGCGCTCGACAACAGCGCCTGGCAGGTGCAGCTCGCGTGGTTCGTGACGGGTGAAGACGAGACTTTCAAGGGCTTCACTCCGAACACGGTGTTCTCGCTCGACAATCACACCTGGGGCGCGTGGGAACTGGTTGCGCGCTACCACGAGCTGGCCGTGGACGACGATGCGTTCACCGGCGGCGCCAATTCATTCGCGAATCCGGCCACGGCCGCCAGCAAGGCAAGCGCCTGGGGCGTGGGCGTCAACTGGTATCTCAACCAGAACTACAAATGGTCGCTGAACTACGACGTGACCCGTTTCGACGGCGGCGCCGCCGGCGGTGCTGATCGTGCGGACGAGAAGGCGCTGTTCACGCGCTTCGCGGTCGGATTCTGATCGGCGCCACTGTCTTGCGAATCGATTCTCTAAAGATGATTTTTCCGGAGTACCCCTCATGAGATTCCCCCGCATTCTCGGACGCATTGCCGCCGGCGCGCTGGGCCTGACACTCGCGTTCGCACCGGCCTACGCCGCCACCACCACGTTGCTCAACGTTTCCTACGATCCCACGCGTGAGCTTTACGTCGACTACAACAAGGAGTTCGTCCGTTACTGGAAGGAGAAAACCGGCAACGACGTGGAGATCAAGCAGTCGCACGGCGGCTCGGGTAAACAGGCGCGCACAGTCATCGACGGGTTGCCGGCAGATGTCGTGACGCTGGCGCTGGCCGGCGATATCGACGCCATCGCCACCAACGGCAAGCTGCTGCCGGTGAACTGGGAGTCGCGGCTGCCGCACAACAGCGCCCCCTACACTTCGACCATCGTGTTCCTGGTACGCAAGGGCAATCCCAAGGGCATCAAGGATTGGGGCGATTTGATCAAACCCGGCGTGTCCATCATCACACCGAACCCGAAGACCTCGGGCGGCGCGCGCTGGAACTACCTCGCCGCCTGGGCGTGGGCGCTCAAGCAACCCGGCGGCAACGAAGCAACCGCAAAGGAATACGTCCGCAAACTGTTCAAGAATGTCCCGGTACTGGATACGGGTGCACGCGGTTCGACGACGACGTTCGTGCAGCGCGGAATCGGCGATGTGCTGCTGGCGTGGGAGAACGAGGCGTTCCTGTCGATCAAGGAACTCGGTCCGGACAAAGTGGATATCGTGGTGCCCTCGCTGAGCATCCTAGCGGAGCCGCCGGTCACGGTCGTGGACAAGGTCGCACTCCGACGCGGTACGCGCGAGATCGCCACCGAATATCTCAAGCACCTCTACAGCCCCGAAGCGCAGGAGATCATCGCGCGCAACTACTATCGGCCGATCGACCCTCAGGTCGCCGCCAAGTACGCGAAGCAGTTTCCGCAAGTGAACCTGGTCACGATCAAGGATTTCGGTGGCTGGGCCAAAACGCAGAAGGACCACTTCGCCGATGGCGGGATCTTCGATCAGATCTACGCGGAGTGATGTCGGAGCTGCAGAGCGGGTGAGAGACGTGACGGGTGACGGGTGACGAGTAAGAACTCAGAGACGGTTCTTGCCCGTCACTCGTCACCTCAATAGCGATCGGATATGCCAATCCGGCCAGCATCACTCGCCTTGCTTCTTGTCCAGATTCTTCTTCAGCTTGATCCACTCGTCGAGCTTGCGCAGGTCGGTGGGTTTGCGTTGCGGTTCGGCAGGTGGGGCGACTGGCTTGGCACCGAATTTACCGCCGAGCGAGCGGGCGTTGTCATAAGGATTGGAGCCCTCCTGCGCAACATCCTTTCCGCCGCTGTCATACGGATTGAAACCGCCGCCCGGTAACGCCGGCTTGCGGCTCTTCTCAGGCTCGCCCAGGCCGGGAGGCCGCTTGTGGCTGGCGGTCTCGGCGATCGACAGATCGCCAAGGTCCAGTTTCTTCAGTTTCTGGGTGCTGACGTCGCGGCTATAGACGCCGGTCTCAAGCTGCCATTCCCAGATAGGATTGCCACGCGCATCGAATGCCACCCGCCCCGAGCTTTTGGTCGCTGCGGGCGTTTCCGCCGCGGGCGGCGAATCAGGCTTCTTGGGAGGGTCTTTGTCTTTGGGATCGCTCATGGCACACGACTGTCACGGTAATATTCCCGCACAGGGCCGGGATTCTCGGCCCGCCGTGCCGACAAAGCAATGAGACGGAAACGGTTAGCAGCCGGCGGCAAGCCCCGGCACGGCGCAGCGCTTTGGGGGCAAAGAGGTTGAACTAATCACATCCGAGCGCATTAAGTTCTCCTCATCGGTTCGACCTTCACTGAATTGCCTATCGCTTCGTCCATGAACCCCCGACGCCGGCCAGCTCCCAGCAGTACCGATCTCACGCGAGGATTCCTCGGAGTTTTCAGGTATAGCCGGCGCGCACTAGAGCTTGTGTGGACTACCAGCCCGCAGCTGAGCATCGCATTCGCCCTGCTAACCGTGATCGCGGGAAGCCTGCCGGCCGGTATCGCTTATGTCGGTTCGCTGATTGTCGATGCCGTGGTTGCCGCGATCCCCGCGCAGGATCCGGCCGCTCGTGCGTTGCTGACGCGTCATGCAATCGAGCTGGTGGTGGGAGAAGGCCTGTTGGTCGCCCTGATGGCAGGAGCACAACGCGGCCTCTCGTTATGCCAGTCTTTGTTGCGAGCTCAGCTCGGCCAACGCGTCAACGTGATGATTCTCGAGAAGGCGCTGACCCTGGACCTGGCGCATTTCGAGAATTCGGATTTCTACGACAAGCTCACGCGCGCGCGACGCGAAGCATCGAGCCGGCCACTGTCGCTGGTGTTGCGGACTTTCGGACTGGCGCAGAACGCCGTGTCGCTGATCAGTTATGCAACGCTGTTACTGAAATTTTCGCCGTGGGCGGTAGTGGTGCTGATCTTCGCGGGACTGCCGGCATTTCTCGCCGAAGCGAAGTTCTCCGGAGATGCGTTCCGGTTATTCCTGTGGCGTTCGCCGGAAACGCGCATGCAGCTCTACCTGGAAACCATGCTGGCGCGCGAAGATCACGCCAAGGAAGTGAAACTGTTCGGGCTCGGTCCGCTATTCCTGGAGCGCTATCGGAACATCTTCCGCAAGCTATACAAAGAAGATCGCGACCTCACGGTACGGCGCGACACCTGGGGATTTTTCCTGGGGCTGGTCGCCACCACGACGCTATACGGCGCCTACGCCTGGATCGCGCTGTCGGCGATCGCAACCCGCATCACGCTCGGCCAGATGACGATGTACCTGATGCTGTTCCGGCAGGGCCAGTCGGCGGTGTCAGCCATCCTGTCCTCTGTGAGCGGCATGTACGAAGACAATCTCTACTTGTCGACGTTGTATGAGTATCTGGAAACGCCGGTTGCCCCTAATAGCGGAGCCATCCTCCACGGCCCGCATCCAGAGGATGGCATTCGATTCGAGCACGTCGGCTTCACGTATCCGGATTCGGAGACCGCGACGCTCGTCGATGTGAATCTGCATATCCGCCCCGGCGAATCACTCGCGCTGGTGGGCGAAAACGGTTCCGGCAAAACGACTTTGATCAAGTTGCTGACGCGGCTCTACAACCCCACCTCGGGACGCATCCTGCTCGACGGCCAGGACCTGCGCGAGTGGGACGACGCGGCGCTGCGTGATCGTGTCGGCGTGATCTTCCAGGATTTCACCCGGTACCAACTCATGCTCGGCGAAAACATCGGCGCCGGCGACGTGCGCCATTTCGAAAACGAAGCACGTTGGGAAGAAGCCGGCGAGAAAGGCATGGCAACACCGATCGTGGCTGGCTTGCCGCAGGGCTACCGCACGCCGCTTGGCAAATGGTTCAACGATGGCCGGGAGCTGTCGGGTGGCCAGTGGCAGAAAGTCGCGTTGTCGCGTGCGTTCATGCGCTCACGCGCCGACATCCTGGTGCTCGACGAGCCGACGGCCGCCATGGATGCTGGTGCCGAGGCAACCATTTACGAGCACTTCCGCTCGCTGACCAAGGGCCGCATCGCGATCCTGATATCGCACCGCTTCTCCACCGTTCGCATGGCCGACCAGATCGTGGTCCTGCAGAACGGCAGCATCATCGAGCGCGGCAGCCATGATGAGCTCATGCAGGTGGACGGGCACTACGCGCATCTGTTCTCGCTGCAGGCGAAGGGTTATCGGTGAGATAGGTGACGGGTGACGGGTGACGGGTGACGGGTGACGGGTGACGGGTGACGGGTGACGGGTGACGGGTGACGGGTGACGGGTGACGGGTGACGGGCACGATGCTCGAGCGGCTAACTTTCGCGGTCAAGTCTCTTGCCCGTCGCTCGTCACGATCCGAGCCGTAATCCGGACCGTCAACCGTCCTTATCCGTTCGTGCTGAGCCCGTCGAAGCACTCCTCACGACACGCATGCGGGCGTGATGAAAATGATGCAGGTGATGCAGAGATCGGACCCCGACCTTCATCATGTCAAGCCTCTTGCCCGTCACCCGTCACTCGTCACCCTCTTCTCACTTCTTCCCCTCACTTCCCATTCATCGACAACTCATCGACTCCCGTACGTTGATGCGCCTTGCCGTCGTCGAAACGGAACGTCACGCGGGCCTGCACGACCTGCGTGGTGCTCGCGTCAGCGAGCTTGCGCGGCTCGTACTTCCATTTTCGCGACGCTACTTGAGCAGCTCGGCCGAATACCTGGCTGACATTGCCACCCTCAATGCGTGAGTCGACCACATCACCGGCAGCAGTAACGAGCAGACTCAAGTCGACCCATCCCTCGATGCCTCGCATGCGGCCTTCCTGCGGATAGGCTGGTTCGACGAATCTGACCAGCTTGCGCGGGGCGGTTGTCGACTCCGCACGTGCCGCGGCAGCCAGCGATGCTGCCGCATTGCGCGCCGCGCTCAACGCGGCTTCTGCAGCATCGACTTCAACCCCGGCGAATCCTATTTCCCTCGCTTGCGAGAGCAAGCGCGCAGCTCCATCGAAGTCTTTGCTGTACGCCGCTACCTGAGCACTCGCCACCAATCGTTCGCCCAGCACCTTCACACCTTGCCCGATACCTGGAAACGCCTTGTCCGTCCGCACCAGTTGATCGAGATAGTGCTTCGCGCTGTCCTGTGCCGGTTCGAGCAATCGGTTCTCGGCAGTCCGCTGCAGCACGAGCTGCAACAGATCGCTCTTCATCCGTGCCTGTTCGGCACCGGCGAGCGCCACATCGAGTGCGGCCAGGTCCGCGGATGCCACGCCGAGATCCTTTGCGTCATCGAGCAGAATCCGCGCGACATCCAGCTCGCCGCGCTCGATCGCCTGGTTGACGTCGGCAAGGGCTTTAACAGCCGGATCGCGTTGCGCCTGCACGGGACGGGACATCGGACGCGCAGCGACAATGGGCTTCGCCGGCTTGATCTGTGTGACAACTTCCGCTTCGCTGGCAGCTTGCGACTCACGGGATAGCTGCATCTGTCGTTCGAGTTGCTGCCGTAGTTGGGCGTCCATCGATGGCAAGCGACCATCATCCGGCAACACTCGGCGTGCGCCTTGCAGAGCAGCGATCGTCGCAGCAAAGTTTCCCGCGGCAAGACCCGCCTGCGCCTGCTGCACAAACCCATTGGCGAGTTTCTGTATTCCAGCCTTCGCGGACGCATTCGCCGGGTCCAATGCCAGCACCGTGCTGTAGTAGTGCAAAGCACTGCCTTCCGGTGGATCGATTGCATGACCGGCGGCTAGCGCATGCTTCGCAGCAACAAGATTGGTCGCGATCAGCTGCCGCGGATCGATGTCCGGCAGTCGCTGGAACATTGCCCACCACACCGCGCCGCCAACAATTGCCGCCGCGGCAAGCACCATGATCCAAGAAGGCCGCGGAATGCCTTGCGATTTATGGCCTGCCGCAGTCGGCGGCCGGCCTGCGGTTTCGGACATTCCGGCAACAACCGCCGGTTGAATCGCGAAGATGGCTTCATCGGACGCGACGTCAGATTGCCGCGGCGTCTCGTGCGATATCGGTGGAGGCGCAACCGGCTCGCGAAGAACGGTAGCTGATGCTTCTTGGAGCTGCACGGGCTTGCCCGACTGCTCTGTGGAGGATCTGCAGCTCACCGGCATCGTAGTGCCGATTCGTTCGGCGTGGCTGAGACGCTTCGGCTTCGATGCGTTGCCAGAAATACGACGCGACACACGACCGGACTTACCGCCAGATACGCCAGACACATCGCCCTCAGCGTGCGAACGTCCTGCGCGCGGCCTCGGAGAGCTGGTCGGCTTTGCCTCACCATCGCGAAGCCGCGTGGCGTGCTGCGTCGCATAACGTTGATTCAGCGTCTGGATGAATCCCGGCGCGGTCGCGTCGTCGGGAATTCGAGCGGCTTCGCGAACGCGCTCCGCCGACGATCTGAGCTCCGGTGCGGTGATATCCATGGGATCACCTCGGCGTTGATGGCGCATCGACTCGTGGACGATGGGTCGCTGATGACTGTCAGCGCAAGCCGGAACCGTACCCGGATGTTCGGCCGGGAGGAATTGGACTGAAGGTGTAATCCTCGCGAAACTCGCGCAAAAAATGTCGCCAGGTTGCGCGCCTCCGTCAGCACATCTGCTGCGACCGGATATTCGTCAGCGGTGCGGGTAACGCAATCGTCGCAGCTGCAGTGGCCCATCGATCCGATGAGCCACTGCGCTGCGATATTCTTTTTTATCTTTTTCTGCGAGAGGCAATCCTTCTGCAGCTCATTGCGGCCGGTCAAAGCCCGGTACATGAGTTTCGACGGATTCCCGGAATGCGGGGATCACGCGCCCCTTACCCAGTTGCTCGAATGCGTATCCGGCCGAGAGCAGCAATCCCTCCGACCAGGGCGCACCGATGAATGACATTCCCAGCGGCAAGTCATGCAGCGACCCCATCGGCACCGTCAGGTGCGGATAACCCGAGACAGCAGGCAGCGAACTGAACGAACCCGAAGACTGATCGCCGTTGACGCTGTCGATGCGCCACGCGGTGCCGGTAGTCGGCGCTACGAGGAAATCCAGTTGCTGTCCCTTCAGCAACGCCAACAATCCCTCGGGCCCGGCGAGCCGCTTCGAATCGGCAAGCGCAGTCTTGTAGGCCGGGTCGTCGACACCCGCGGTAGCGTTTGCGCGCGTGAAGATCTCCTGGCCGAACAACACAGTCTCCCGTGCGCTGCCGGCATTGAACTCAATGAGCTGCGCGAGAGTTCGTGTGGTAACCGTTGCAGGTGTGGTTGCGAGATAGGCGTTCAGATCCGCCTTGAACTCCGTATCAAGGACGATTCGCTCCGCGGCGCCGACACGGCTGGTGTCTGGCAGCGTTACGTCGATGAGGGTTGCGCCGGCGGCGCGCAACTTCTCCAGTGCCTGTGCATAGATCGGCTCGATCGCCGGCCATTGTCCCGCCGCAAAATGCAGCACACCGATGCGCTTGTTACGCAGGGATTGCGTCGACAAGCCCGCCGCGTAGTCGGTGATTTTGCAATCCGCAGCGCGCTGCCTGCAGGCGGCCGGATCGCCGACCATTGCAGCAAGCATCACTGCGGCATCGCTGACGGATCGCGTCATCGGACCGGCGGTATCCTGGCTGTGGGCAATCGGCACGATGTACTGGCCAGACAACAATCCCGCTGTCGGCTTCAGGCCGACCACACCATTGAGCGCGGAGGGACAGGTAATCGATCCATCCGTTTCGGTACCGACCGACGCCGCCGCGAGCCCGGCCGCGGTGGCCGAACCGCTGCCGGCACTTGAGCCGCAAGCACTGCGATCGAGCACATGCGGGTTCTTCGTCAGTCCGCCCATCCCGCTCCAGCCACTGATGGAGTGAGTGGAGCGGAAATTGGCCCATTCGCTCAGGTTGGTCTTGCCGAGGATGATCGCGCCGGCCGCCCGCAGATTCGCCACGATCGGCGCGTCGCGCTGCGTGAGGTTGTGAGCCAATGCCAGCGACCCCGCCGTGGTCGGCAGCGGATCGGCGGACTCGATGTTGTCCTTCAACAGGATCGGAATGCCGTGCAACGGCCCGCGCGGCCCGCGTTGCTTCAACTCTTCATCGAGCTGCTGCGCCTGGCGTAGCGCATCCGGGTTGGTTGCGAGCACCGAGCGCAGTTGCGGTCCATGCCGATCTACAGCGTCGATGCGTGCGAGGTAAGCTTTCACCAGCGCCACCGAGGAAGTCTGGCCGGTGTCCAGTTCGTGCCGCATCTCCAGAATGGAGCGGTCGATGATGGGACCGTTCGGACCTGCAGCCGCAACCGACTGTCCGGTGGTGCTGCAACCGGCCAGCGCAGTAACTGCCGTTGCCACGCAGAGAAGGGGATACAGAGAAATTCTCACCTGTCGGCCTCCGTCTTGGAATTGAAAGCTGGAACGAACCCCGGAACCAAGCGGCCACCAGCCGATCTCAGCCAGTGCGCCTGTTTTTCTTGCTTACCGATAATACCGGAGTCGCGATGCGAACCGCCGCACTTGCTGTAATTCTGCCCGCGCTGGCCGTAGCTGCCGCGCCGGACACATCGGACGTCGTATCGTGGACACCGGTGGGCATCTCCAGTCCCCAGTTCGAATCGCACCCGGCTTTCGATCCGCTGAGCAGCGATTTCTACTTCGTACGCAGCTCACCGAAGTTCGAAGGCTGGCGCATCCTGGTCAGCACCTGCACACCGCACGGCTGGTCGCAGCCGCAATCGCCGTCCTTCGCGGGTGACGGTGTCGAGGCCGATCCGTGGTTTACCCGCGATGGCCAGTCTTTATATTTCATCTCCACGCGCTCGACGGACGGTATCAAGCGCAAGGATCTCGATCTGTGGCGGGTTGATCGCGCAACCGACGGTCAATGGGGCACGCCGTCGCGCTTGCCGGAACCGATCAACTCGAAAGGCAATGAATGGTTTCCTCGCTTGGCGCGCGACGGCTGGCTGTACTTCGGTTCCGACCGCGCCGGGGGCGTCGGCAAAACGGACATCTGGCGCGCCCGCACCGATGAGCGGGGACGTTGGAAGGTCGAGAACCTGGGGCCGTCGATCAACTCGGTGGGTAATGAGTACGAGCCGCTGTTGTCACCTGATGAGTCGAAAATGATCGTGGCGGGAGACGACGGCCTGTACGAATCGCGGCGTACTGCGGCCGGCTGGAGCCCGCGCGTAAGAATGCCGGCATCCATCAACGCGAATGGCACCGAAATCGGCGCGTTGTTTTCACCGAGCGGAAAGTCGCTGCTGTTTGCACGGGACATGAAGAACGCGCTGTCGGGCGAGTTCATGGTATGGCACATCGAGGGCCAGGAGGATTGGCCGGCGAACTGCACCAAGAAGTGATGCCGTTCCCGACCCGACGCAGGCTGAGGATCCGAACTCAGCTGCCGATCATCTGCCTGATACGGCTCGCGAGCGTTTCGATAGCGAAGGGCTTGGTGATCATCTGCATGCCCGGTTCGAGGAGTCCATGCCCCACTGCGGCGTTGTGAGCGTAACCGGTGATGAACAGCACTTTCAGGTCCGGGCGCCTGGCGCGCGCGGCATCGGCCAGCTGCCGCCCGTTTAGTCCCGGCAGGCCGACATCGGTGATCAGTAAATCGATGCGTGCGTCGGATTGCAGAATGCGCAGCCCGGAAGGTCCGTCAACGGCTTCCAGCGCGCGATAATCCAGCTCCGTCAGCACATCGATCACCAGGTTGCGCACCACCAGTTCGTCTTCGACGACCAGCACCACTTCGCCGTGCTGGGCGCGATGACCATCGTCGAGGGCACCGTCGGATTCGCTGCCGCTTTCGCCGTCGCCATAGAAGCGCGGCAGATACAGCTTCATCGTCGTACCCTTGCCGACCTCGGAGTAGATCTTGGCGTACCCCTCCGACTGGCGCGCGAAGCCGTAGATCATGGACAGGCCGAGGCCGGTGCCCTGGCCGATAGGCTTGGTGGTGAAAAACGGATCGAAAGCCTTGGCCACGACTTCAGGCGACATACCAACACCGGTATCGGTTACACAGATGCAGACGTAGTGACCGGGCGTAACCTCGCGACTACGTATCGCATAGGCGCTATCCAGGTGTGCATTCGCCGTCTCAATGATGAGCTTGCCGCCTTCCGGCATTGCGTCGCGTGCGTTGATGGCCAGGTTGAGTAGCGCATTCTCCAATTGATTGGGATCGCAACGCGTCAGCCACAGGCCGCCCGCAGTGACGATTTCCAATTGGATCGCCTCGCCGATAGAACGGCGCAGCAGGTCCTCCATGCCGGTCACCAGCCGGTTCGCATTCACTGGCTTCGGATCGAGCGATTGGCGGCGCGAGAACGCAAGCAGCCGATGCGTGAGCGCCGCTGCACGATTCGCTGCCGTCATGGCGGCGGTGGCGTAGCTCTCGACGTCCACCGGACGCCCCTGCGCAGCGCGACGCTGCATCATATCCAAAGACCCGATGATGCCGGTCAGCAGATTGTTGAAGTCGTGGGCTATGCCGCCGGTAAGCTGCCCCACCGCTTCCATCTTCTGCGATTGCCGCAACGACTCTTCGGCCTCGGCAAGCCGCATCTGATCGCGGACCCGTTCGGTTACGTCGTGCGCAAACTGCAGCGCACCGATTGCAGTTGCATCGCGCGCGCGCAGCAGCGTGTATCTGAGCTCGTAGGGTTTCAGGCGATCCGGTGCGCCGAGGTTTTCGACCAGCGTGAATTCTTCGCCTGCCAGCGCCTTGCTCCAGCGCGATTTCGCTGCGGCCAGATTTGCCGGATGCGCCTTGAGCAGAGTGGCCAGCGCATCGCCGGCCCGTGGCCGAACATCGTAGTTGCGCTCGAACTCATCGGCGTAGGCTTTGTTTACGGCCAGGTAGCGGAAGTCCAGGTCCAGCGCGGCGATCAGCGTGTCGGAATTCTCGAAGATATCCGCCCAGAGTTTGCGTTCCGCCACTGCGTCGGCGACGCGCTGTTCGAGGGTGGCATTGAGGCTACGCAGTTCTTCTTCACTACGGCGCAGCGCGATCTCGCCCTGCACGCGATAGCTGACGTCATAACCTTCGACGAAGATGCCGGTGATCGCGCCGGAATCGTCACTGATAGGTTGATAGACGAAATCCAGGAAGTGCTCTTCGTTATTGCCAGCGGGACTGGTGAGCATCACGGACGAGGATCGGCCGATGTACGCCTGGCCGCTCGCGAATACTTCATCGAGCAACTGCAGATAACCCTGGCCGGCGATCTCCGGCAACGCATCGTGCAGCGTTTTGCCGATGACATCGCGCTGGCCGACCAGCGCCCGGTAACCCGGGTTGGTGTAGACGAAGACATGTTCCGGACCGCTCAGCATCGCCATGAAACTCGGCGCCTGCTCGAACAGTCCGCGCCAGCGCGCTTCGCTCTCGCGCAGTTTCATTTCTGCGCGGGCACGTTCGATTGCGTCCCAGGTGCGCTCGGCCGTCTCCCGCGCCAGCGATTCCTCGTAGTCGGTCCAGTAGCGCGGCTCTACGCTATGCACGTAGAACACGGCCACGAAGCGCTCATTCTTGATAAGCGGCACGGTGATGCCGGCACGCGCGCCGATGCGCTGATAGGTGTTCGCATAGACTTCGCCGGCAGTCAGCGGATCGGCGAGCGCATCCTCGAGGCGCACGGTGCGGCCGTTGCGCAACTCCCGCATCAGCAGCGGACCGAAATCATCGAGCCGGTGACGCCCGGCGAGACTGGCTGCACCGGCCATCGCCCAATCACGCTCGACGGTGCCATACCCCTTCGAATCGTCAACTTCGCCGTAGCCGGCGCGCGCCGCACCCAGTTGCCGCCCGAGCATCTCAGCCGCTGCGAGCGCAATCTCACTGGTATCACTAAGTTTGCGCAGCCGATCGCTCAGCGCGAGCTGAAACGCAAGTCGACGCTCCGTCAGAACCTTCTTGGTGGTTTCGGTGACGATGACCAGCACGCCGCCAATATTGTTGGGCGCGGTCTCATCGTCGATCGGTCCGTAGCTGTAGGTCCAGTAGACCTCTTCGCGCCGCCCGTAGCGGGTAATCGGCACCAGGTGATCTTCGTTCCGGGTAGCGCCCAGGCCGGCGATCACCAGCTCGATCTGCGGACCGATGATGTGCCAGATCTCATCCCACCACTCGCGCCCCCTGCCACCCAGCATTGCCGGATGTTTCTCCGGACCGAGCGACTGCCGATAAGCGTCGTTGTAGAAACAGATGAGATCCGGTCCCCACAAAAGGAAGATCGGATGATTGGTTGTCAGCAGGATGCGCAGTGCAGTGCGTAGCGGCTGCGGCCAGCCCTGCGGCGGACCCAGGACAGTGCGCGACCAATCGTGCGCCCGGATGAGCGTGCCCATCTGTCCACCGCCGCTGAGAAAATCCGGGCAGGGAACGACGGCCGTCGAGATGACCGCAGGGATGACTGGGGGGCTTTCGGTCAAGACACGTTCCCACGGAATTTCGACACCAGCGCTCCCCGCTTCCAGACAGGTCCAAGGGTAAGACGCGAGCCTGACGCGTAGCGGAATCGAGGTCAATGCGCGAGATTTTCATGGCATGGAAAGTTCCGAATGCTGCGGACTGTAACGTGCAAGCGTAGTGGCGCCGCTATCCGCCATTCGGTGAGATCACTCGCGAGCTGCGCCATGAGCGCGGCTGCCATGTAGCGCTTGCGGACAGTGCCGGTGCGGCCGACGGGGATACCTGGACCAGAGGCGGCCAGGTGCGGGCTTTGCGAATCAGCGAACCCACGCAACGGCGGGTCTCGGCGCCATGATTGCTGTTTCCCATTCGAGCTCTCCGTGCCAGGAGGACGATGCCTGGCCTGAGGTGGATTGCACTCCCCTGGGATTGCACAACAGCGCGCTTTTACGGCCGACGACTGACCGATTGTGACGAATCGTGGCGGAGCGCATGCTTCGTACCGCTCCGCATCCCCCACTCATTGAGCCCATAGCGAGTGCTCCCCATGCAACCCCAGGAACAGCAAGCCGTTCTCACCATTGCCCTGCTGGCGGCGGTTGCAGATGACGCCACCGACGAGCGCGAGCGCGAAGAGATCAAACGCATTGCACAGTCGCTCGACAGCGAACATGGTGTGCAACAGCTCGCGCAGATTTGTCAGGACGTGCTGCTGAAGCGCACCGACGTCACCGCCGCGGCAGCCGTGTTGACCGATCCCGAACACCGGCGATTGGCTTATGAGATGGCTGTATGCGTATGCGATGCGGACGGCACATCGAATGCGACGGAGCAGCAATTCCTGCAATCCTTGCGCACTGCATTACGCCTCGACGCTACGCAGACTGCGACGGTCGAACGCGATGCCGCGACGCTGGCAGCACTACCTCTGTCACCCGCAACGGCTACGAGCACGACTTCCACTTCAGCCACAGCGTCGACCCGTTCCGATTCCGATCTCGACAAATACATTCTCAATCACGCGATTCTGACCGGCGCACTGGAACTGCTGCCGCAGTCGTTCGCATCGATGGCCATCATCCCGTTGCAGATCAAGATGGTTTATCGCATCGGGCAGGCCTTCGGTCACGATCTCGACAAAGGCCACATCAAGGAATTCATCGCCACTGTCGGCGTCAGCCTCACTTCGCAATATCTGGAGCAGGTCGGTCGCAAGCTGCTGGGTGGCCTGCTCGGCACCATCGCGGGCGGTCTCGGCCGTGGACTGGGTAGCGCTGCCACCGGTATCGCCCTCTCCTTCTCTACTACTTACGCACTGGGCCAACTGGCGAAGCGTTACTACGCCGGTGGCAGACAGATGAACACGGAGGTACTGCGCAGCACCTACCAGTCCCTGCTAGGCGAGGCGCGTCAGTTGCAGGGGCAGAACCTGGCGCAGATTCAGCAGAAAGCGCGCACCATCAACGTGAGCGAGATCGTGGAACTGGTCAAAGGCGCCTGAACATGGCGCGGACACGGTGCACGCCCGAGGCAACGGAACTTTCAAGTCAGCCGCCCCATTCAGTAGCGTGGATTGCGATGACAGATGCCGATCGACCCGTAACTCAACCCATAACTAAGCAATGTTCTGATCGACGCGTTCACCAAGATTACAGTTTCTTACATCAGTGTTATCCGCAGTGGCCCGCTCCCAATGGGCATAGCGAGCAGTCGCAGTGATAGCATCGACGCGCGTTGATCGCAGCCTATCCAAACCTGATGGAGACTAATGACATGAGTGCGACGATTTCCAGATCACGATTCAACCTGCCATTCACTGCCGCAGTGGCTGGCGCGTTGGTACTGAGCGCAGGGCTGGCGTTCGCGGGGGACAGCAAGGTTTCACTGGTGGGCGCCGACGAAGTACCGGCAGTAACGACCGCCGCCACCGGCAACGGAACCATTACCGTCAACGCGGACAAGTCGGTTACCGGCAGCGTCACCACCAAGGGCATTACCGGAACGGCTGCCCATGTGCACCTCGGAGCGCCTGGCAAGAACGGCCCACCGGTCATCACCCTGACCAAGACGTCCGATACCGTCTGGTCGATCCCGGCAGGCTCCAAGCTGACCGATGAACAGTACGCCAGCTACAAGGCCGGCGACCTGTATGTGAACGTTCACAGCGCCGAGCACAAAGGCGGCGAGATCCGCGCGCAACTCAAGCCGTAATCGCAGCGCTTTCCCGGTTCCCTCTCAACTGAGGGGGAACCGGGTCAGTCGCGTCATTTCTCCGCATTACAATTTGTTAATCCGCAGCCGGGCCGCCCCTGGCACCGCAGCTCCAAATCGCGCAGCGCGGGGCGAAGCGTGAGCGTGAAATGCACCGTTGCACCTCACGCACCCGCTTTAACTGACTGCTACCACCCGCCACTACCATTTGTACGACGCGCGCGCATGGATGAACCGACCGTTGAAGCCGAATGGCGAAAACGGTGAGAACGCCGCCGCCGCAGTCGTGTTGAGCGCCAGCGGTACCTCGGTCGGATACTCATCGAACAGATTGTCCGCACCGACGCCGACTCCCACGTGATCGTTGAGATCTGCAGTCAGCTCCAGGTCAACTACCCAAGCCGAATCGATCGGCACGTCCGCGCTGCCGTCAGCCTGGGTACCCGCCGCAAGTACCTTGCCATAGCGAGTCGCCCGTAACGTCGTGCCCACGGTTCCGAACGCAGTGCGGTAACTCCAGTCGGTATCGAGGGACACCTTGGTTCGCGGCGTACCGTCTTCGAAACGCAGCTGGTTCTGCCGCGCGAACAGCACGACACCGGGCAATGCGCTGGTGCCGGTCTGCACTTCGGTGACATCCGTCTCGTTGTAGTTACCCGCCAGCGTGAAATCGAAGCGGCCTGCCCGCTCAGTAGTCAACGGATAGTGCAATACGGCATCCACACCGTCAGTCCGCGTCTGCACGCCGTTGATGAAGAAGCGTGCCGCGGTAACGCTGAATGGCGCCAGCAAGGTCGTTACATCGCCGCCACTCAGGTTTTCCGACAGCACGATGCGATCGCGAATGTCGATGCGATAGGCATCGACGGTGGCATCGAACTTGTCGAAGCGAAACACCGCGCCGAGGGAATAGTTTTTGGATTTCTCCGGATTCAGGTCCTTTGCGCCAAGCGTACGCGCCACGGCTGAAGTCGCGGGGAACGTGCCGGTATCGAAGGGAACTCCGTCGGTGAACACAGTTGCTGTCGAAGTGAAGAACTCCTGTTGCAGGCTTGGCGCACGAAAGCCGGTCGATACCGTGCCACGCAAGGCAAATGAGCGCGTGAAGTCGTACCGCGCCGAGAACTTGCCGGTGGCTTCGGAGCCGAAGTCGGAATAGTGCTCGCCGCGACCGGCGATGGAGGCAAGGAATTTCTCGGTGATCTGCGATTCGATGTCGACGTACACGCCATACGCGGTGCGGTCTTCGTCGACTTCATTAGATGGCTGCAGACCGGGAAATCCCTGCGCGCCTGGCGTCAAGGTCGGGGCAACCGTGCCGCGATCGTACGAGGATGGCTCGCCCGCACCGATCTGGTAGCTTTCGCGACGCGCCTCTGCGCCCCAGGCCACATTGACCGGTTGCGCCAGACCCCAATCGAAGCCACGCACCAGTCCCAGGTTGAAAACAAATTCGTCGTAGGTGAGCGAGCCCGCATCGAATCGCGTCGGCGAAGCGGCGCCATACGTCGCGTTGAGCGTGTGAATCGCGCCGTAGTCGATATTGTTGCGGCCATAGACGAGGCTGATGTCGGTATCCCAATCAGCGAGCGAGCCACGTGTGCCTATCGCTGCAGTCGCGTCCTTCACACTCGTGGTGATCAGCGGCAGGAATCCATTGGGAAAGAGCGTCGCAACGTTGTTGGCGTTGTTTGCCAGGCGCGGCAGCGTCGCCGATTCGCTATCGCGATCCTGGTATCCGGCCCAACCGTAGATGTCCCACCCGGACGCCAGCGGCAAACCGGCGTTGGCGTAGAACGAAACGTTACGGCTATCCGGATCGCCGTAGCGCGAAGTAATCGTCGGCGAGGTCAGCGGTGGGCGCACATCGTAGTCGCCGCGACTGGTCGGATCGTCATTGCGATATTCGGCTGACAAAGTCAGGAAGCCGTCCGAGCCCAGGCTGAATCCGTTCCACGCAGATGCGGTGAACGACTGGCCGTCGCTGGCGTGACGCGATCCGAGCGGTGTATCGACCGTCGTATCGTTCGCTCCGTAAGTCAACGACGCTTCGCCACCTTCACGTGCTTCACGCAAGTGCAGGTTGAGCACGCCGGCAATTGCATCCGATCCATATTGCGCGGACGCACCGTCGCGCAGCACTTCGATGCGGTCGATAGCGACAAGCGGAATCGCGTTGAGATCGACAGCAGCCGAGCCGCGTCCCACCGAGCCGTTGAGATTGACGAGCGCGCTTGCGTGACGCCGCTTGGAATCGACCAGCACCAGTGTCTGATCGGGCGACAAGCCGCGCAACGTGGCGGGCCGGATCGAATCAGTACCGTCAGTGACGGCGGGGCGCGGGAAATTCAGCGACGGCGCGACATTGGACAGCGCTTGCGCCAGTTCGGTCGTGCCCTGGCTGGTCAGTTTTGTTTCGGGAAGGACATCGACAGCCGACAGCGTATCGAGTCGCGAACGATCGGCAACGCGTGTGCCGGTTACAACAACCTCAGAGATCGTGGCCGTGTCGGTTTGTTCCTGCGACCATGCCGCCGGTGACCCCATTGTTACCGATACGAGCCCCATGAATGCCGCGGCCGGAACCGATGATCTTGAATTGATTGGCATGATGCACCTCCGTTGAGACCACGGAAGTTTTGCATGACAGGCCAGTCGACTAGAATTAAGTCCTGGATATGAGCGCCAAACGGACTCATCTAAGAATTTATCAATGCTCTCCGCGTCACGAATTTCCGTGGCTCGCGAGCAACGCGCGATCGGACGCTGCGCTACACGAAGAAGTCCACCGCCTCAACGGTACTTCAATCCAGTGCCGGTATTGAACACGACCACCGTGTCCTCAGGACGAATGAAGCCGCTGTTGCGGAGTTTTTGCAGGCCGGCCCACGCGGCTCCGCCTTCGGGACACACATCGATTCCCGACTTGGCAGCGAGGCTATACGTACCTTTCGCAGTCTCGCCCTCTTCCAGCGTAACGGCCGTGCCATGCGTCTGCCTCAGTGCACGCACACACAGGAATCCACCGAGCGGGGATGGCACTCGTAGACCGTAGGCTCGTGTCTGCGGATTGGGCCAGGGCTCGGTGCGATCGCTGCCCTCAAGGAAGGCTTTGGCAACTGGCGCACAGCCAGCGGCTTGTACGGATACAAAGCGCGGGCGACGGCCGCTGGGAATCCATCCCAACTGTTCCATTTCATCGAAGGCCTTCCACATGCCGATCAGGCCGGTGCCGCCGCCGGTCGGATACAGCACGACATCGGGAACCTCGCCCTCGAATTGCTCGACCAGTTCGTAGGCCATCGTCTTCTTGCCTTCGATGCGATACGGCTCACGCAGTGTCGACACGTCGAAAGTATTTTTCGGCCCGTGCTCGCGCAGGAATTTTCCGGCATCGGCGATCGTGCCGGCGACGCGATGAATCGTTGCGCCATAGAGCTCGCATTCATCGAAGAAGGGCTTCGGTGTGTCCTCAGGCATGGCCACGGTGACCGGCAGACCCGCGCGTGCACCGTAAGCCGCGAGTGCGCCGGCTGCATTGCCTGCGGAAGGCGCCGAGAATCCGAGAGCACCCAGATGCTTCGCCATCGACACGGCCGCTGTCATACCGCGAGCCTTGAAGGAGCCTGTCGGATTACGCGCTTCGTCCTTCACCCAGACGTTGCGTTCCACTTGCAGCAGCGGAGTGAATCCTTCCGTCAGCGAGGTTTCATCGCCCTGCTCCAATGGCAGCACTTCGCGATACCGCCACAGACTGGGCTCGCGCCCGACAACATCTGTGCGCTTCAGGCGGATCGAAGCGAGATCGTAGTCGACACGCAGCGGCATTCCGCATTTCGTACACACGCTGAGCAACGTGCGGGGATCGTGCGGTGTCTCGCAGGCAAAGCAGCGGACACCGGTCAGGTAGCGGGACAGTTTGGGTGTAGTCATGGTGCGTACGCCAATTCACGTGTTAGTTGTGCTGCCGGTATTTCCTTGCAGCCAGTGACATTCTGACCGGCCCACAAGGGCGAGAAGTCGCCGCTGCCTGTGCTTTCGGCTTTTGCACGCAGCGGTGCCAGCGCGCTGGTCGCGAATGGGAAGTCCGGTGCCGCAGCGCTGATCGGGCCGAGTTCTCTGACGAGGCGATTCACGATACCGCGCGCCGGGCGTCCACTGAATACATTCGTGAGCGCAGTATGGATCGCGGCCTCGCTTTTCAGGGCAGTGCGATGGACGGCAACGGTCGTAGCCTCTGGACAAAGCAGATAAGCGGTTCCGACCTGCACACCCGACGCGCCCAGCGTCATCGCCGCAGCAACTCCCTTCGCATCTGCAATACCTCCGGCTGCGATCACCGGCACCCGCACCTTGCGAACGATCTGCGGCAGTAGTGCGAACGTTCCGACCTGGGTCGTCAGATCCTCGCTGAGGAAATTGCCGCGATGGCCGCCGGCCTCGACCCCTTGAGCGATGATGGCATCGACACCGCGCGCTTCCAGCCACAGGGCCTCGGCAAGATTGGTTGCGGACGCCAGGACCTTCGCCCCGCTCGCTCTGACACGAGCCATCAGTTCCTCTGCGGGCAGACCAAAATGAAAGCTGACGACCGCGGGCCTGATCTCACCCAACACGTCAGCGGCGGCAGCATCGAATGGCGACCGTCCGGGCCCGGATGGAATCGCGCTCGCGTCGATCCCGTACTCCTGGTAGTAAGGCGCCAGTAAGGCTCGCCACCGCGCCTCTCGTTCCGCAGAGGCGGCCGGAACAATATGAGAGAAGAAGTTCAGATTGAACGGTCCGCGGATCTGCACTTTGAGCGCCATCAGCTCGTCGCGCATTGCCTGGGGGCTGAGCATGGCGCACGGCAGGGAACCCAGCCCTCCAGCAGCCGCCACTGCAACGGCGAGAGCGGTGCCCTGCACTCCGGCCATGGGCGCCTGAATGATCGGCAAATCCACGCCCAGAAGTTGTTGCAAGTACATCGGTTGAATTCCCCGTCGCATCGGTTCCGGGCTCATGATGGAACGGTTCCGGTCTCTTGGGAACACCTCTGGGGAACACCTCTGGTAGACACCACTGGCAAGCGCTGGGGTACGATCGCGGTGTCCTGCCGTTTACAACGGATGCAATCGTGACTGCGTGGGGACACCTAGAGGGGATGCCGCCGGAACAATCGCTCACACACCGTCATTGGTGTCTTGTCACCTGGCGGCTACCTAAATCAGGAGACTTCAGTATGTCGCGCCACACTTCCCGCCGTCTTGCCTGCCACCTGGCTCTGCTGGTCACGGTCGGACTGCCCGCGACGGTATTCACCTGCGCTGCCGCGGCAGCCCAGGGCGCCGGTTTCGAGGCTCTCGACAAAAACTCGGACGGCAAGATCAGCCTCGACGAAGCCAGCGCCGACGACAAACTGTTCGTCGCGTTCAAGCGGCTGGACATGGACAAGAGCGGCACGCTGAGCAAGGCGGAGTTCGAAAAATATGACGGGAAATAAGTGATGTAGGTGATGACGTGATGAAAGTGATGGAGGGTGGGAACTGACTCGATGCCCACGTCACCTCCATCACCTCATCACCCCATCACCTTCACTACCCATGATCCGCAAACTCAAAGACGGCCAGTACCGCCTGTATTCGCGCAAGCCGAACCCGAAGACCGGCAAGCGTCGCAACCTCGGCACATTCAAGACGCGTGCCGCTGCCCAGAAGCACGAGCGGGCCGTTCAGTATTTCAAGCATGGCGGTTAGGGAATCAGCCCCGCCAAGCAGCAGGCATTCCCGAAATCCGGTCCGACTGAATCCAATCAATGCTCAAGAAAGGCCCGCACCGCGATGATCGTCGCCTGCGGCTGCTCTTCCATCAGCCAATGTCCCGAATTGGGAATCACAACTTCCTGAACATTGGTTGCAGCCGCACGCATGACGACGGCCATCATCGGACCGAACGACTTTTCGCCGCCGATCGCCAGCACCGGCATCGTCAGCTTGCCTCGGGCCAGCAACGCCTGATTGTCGCGTACGTCCTGACTGAAGGCCGCAAACTGGGCAAAGCCGGAATGCATGGCGCCGGGTAGTGCATAGAGCTTGGCGTAGTGAACACGGGAGGCTTCGTCGAATCGCTTCGGATCGGCGGAGAACTCATTCCAGAAACGATCCAAATAGATACGCTCACGTCCGGCGACCAGTCGTTCCGCGTCGGGTCCGCCGAATGAGAAATGCCACAACAGCGGACTGCGGGTGATTTCATCCCAGGGACCGATGCCCGGCAGCGGCGCATCGAGCAGCGCGAAGTGCTCGACGCGCTGCGGATGCTGTGCGACGAACGCGTAGCCGACCATGTTGCCGATGTCGTGAGTGACCAGATCGATATGATCGATCTTGAGCACGTCGAGCACTCGCTCCAGATCGCCCGCCTGGGTTTTCTTGTCGTAGCCGCCGGCCGGGTGCGAGGACAATCCCAAACCACGCAGGTCGGGCACTACGACGGTGTGATTGGCGACAAGCGTGGCGGCAAGCGGTGCCCACATGTCGCCGGTCTCACCGTAGCCGTGCAGCAATACAACCGCAGGACCCTTACCGCCAACGCGGACGTAGATGGTTGCGCCGTCGGTAGCAACTTGCTGCGTGTGGAAGCTGGATGGAAACGGCTCCACTTGCGCCGCTGCGGGCAGGGCAAACAGCGCAACACCGACCACAGCAAAAAGGAGGCGGAACATTATTTTTATCTCCATGTAGGCGTACAGATACCGGATGCGCTTTTTGATTCTGGTGCCGAGTCTGTCAGCTTTTGGCGTCACCGTACTTAATCTTATGGGAAAACCTGCGGCGTGAGGCTCGGCAGGCATCCGGCCGCTACCCGTGAATTGCCGATTGCGTGCCTCCAGGCCGTGTGGTCTAACTGAGCCGTGAATGCCAGTGCTCCATCGGTCGTTCTGCGCGATGCCCACCGACGCATCGGTACCAAGCTGCTCATCACGATACTCGCCTGGCTCGCACTACCCTTCTCGGTGCTGGCAGCAGCGCCATCGACAACTCCTCCCACGACCCAGAAACCACCGCTGCTCGCAGTCAAGGTGGATGGGAGGAACGAACAGGACTTCCTGCGCGGACTGGCAGAGTTCGAGAAGTGGCTGGGACGTCCGGTGCAGGGCGTGCTGGCGTATACGGGCGTTGCCAACTGGACCGACTACGAAGGCTCCGTTGGCTGGCAGATGGGCATCTGGGGCAAAGCCGATCGGCCGGCGTTATGGTCCATCCCGCTGATTCCGGGCAAGGGCAACGGCAAGGAAAAGATCACGCTCGCGGATGCCGGCAAGGGTCTCTACAACGCGCACTACAAAAAGGTGGCGGAGAAACTGGCGAAGTTTCGTCCGAACGATCCCGTGATTTACGTGCGCACCGGCTGGGAATTCAACGGCGGCTGGTTTCCCTGGACAGTGCATGGCGGCAAAGGAGACGACTTCATCGCCGCCTTCCGCCAGTTCGTGACGACCTTCCGCTCGGTGTCGCCGCGATTCCGTTTCGACTGGTGCCCGGTATGGGGCGACCAGCTATGGGAGAAAGGCAAAGCGCGCCCGCTCGGCGACTTCTATCCGGGCGACGAATACGTCGATGTGATCGGGCTCGACGTCTACGACGAAAAGAAATACACCAAGATCGACGACCCCGTGAAACGCTGGCAGTTCTACCTGAAGCGCGGCCACGGGCTCAATTGGCATCGCGCGTTTGCCGCGAAACACAACAAGCCGATGGCATACCCGGAATGGGGCGTGGGCGATGGCGGCGACGATCCGTACTTCGTCGAACAGTTCCACCAGTGGATCCGCAGCAACAACGTCCTCTACCACGTCTACTGGAATTCCAACGCCGGTTACACCGGCAAGCTCACCACCGGCAAATTCCCCCAGTCCGCTGAGAAATATAAAGCGCTGTTCGGCGGCGATGCGAGGCAGTGACCGCCTCGCATCCTCCGGCTCAACTCTGCGTCAGCCTCTGGCCCGGCAGAATATCCTCGACACTGACCTTGAGGTGTAGCAACGCTGGCCCCTGGGCTGCACGAGCCGCTGCAAATGCGGCTGCAAAGTCTTCGGTACGCTCTACCTTTGCACCCCAGGCACCAAAGGCCTTTGCATAGGCCACGAAGTCGGGATTGCGGATGTCGGTTGCCGATACACGGCCGGGGTAGTCGCGCTCCTGGTGCATGCGGATCGTTCCGTAGGAACCGTTATCGATGACGAGAGTGATCAGGCGCACGTCGTATTGGACGGCGGTGGCAAGCTCCTGCGCCGTCATCAGGAAGCAGCCATCGCCCGCCAGACAGATGACTTCCTTTTCGGGCCAGACGATCTTCGCGGCAATTGCGGCGGGAAAACCAAAGCCCATTGCGCCGCTGGTGGGCGCAAGTTGCGTGTGGAATGCGCGATAGCGATAGAAGCGGTTGGTCCACGTCGTGTAGTTACCTGCTCCGCTGCACAGGATGGCATCGTGCGGCAACACTTCGTCGAGATGCTTGGCCACTTGCGAGAGGTTCACGCTGCTGACCGTGGCAATCGGCGTCAAGGTCTTCTCATAGTCCGCACGAGCTGCTGCACGCCACGCGCTCCACTTGCGCTGCAGCTTCAGTCCGCTCAATGCGAGCGCCGCGGCGGCCGGATTGGCGATTGCAGCGAGCGAGGGTTGCCAGACGCGATTCGGTTCCTCCGCGGCGGCGTGAATGTGGATCAACTTCTTGGCAACGTCATCGGTGGACAACAGGGTGTAGCCGACCATCGGCACATCGCCCAGTCGGGCGCCCAACGCAATGATCAGGTCGGCGGACTTGATGCGCTCGCTCAGGCTGGGGTTCGGACGGATGTTCAGGTCGCCGACGTAGCAGGGATGGTCGTTGTCCATCAGGTCCTTGCGCCGCCACGACAGCACGACCGGCAATTCGCTGGCCTGGGCCCAGGTAGCGAATCGCCGCAGCGCGTCGTCTGTCCAGCCGGTCCCGCCCAGGATCAGCAGCGGCCGTTCGCTCTTCTCGAGGCGCTCAGCAATCGTCGGCAACAGCGATGGATCCAGGCCCGCGATTGCCGGCACCACTCGCATCGGCATCCGCGGTCCGGCTGCTTCCACCAGCATGTCCTCGGGCAACGCGACGACTACTGGCCCCATTCGACCCTGCATTGCGGTAGCGAACGCACGAGTGGTGAGCTCGACCATGCGCCTGGGGTCGTCGATCTCGACAGAGAATTTCGCCATCGAGCCGAACACCGCCGGGTAGTCCAGCTCCTGGAACGCTTCACGACCGCGATCGCCCCTGGCGATCTGGCCGACGAACAGAATCATCGGCACGGAATCCTGCGCTGCCGTGTGCACCCCGATGCTTGCGTGAGTTGCTCCCGGACCGCGCGTAACGAAACAGATGCCAGGGCGTCCGGTCAGCTTGCCATGGGCCACTGCCATGTTGACGGCGCCCGCTTCGTGTCGGCAGGCAATGACCTTGATCTTGTCGGCCACATCGACGAACGCATCGAGCACCGCGAGATAACTTTCACCGGGTACGCAGAAAACGTGGGTGACATCGTTGGCGATCAGGGTCTCGACGAGGCGCTGGGCTGCATTCGTAGTCATTAAGGAGTCTCTGGCCAGAAAAGGCTCATGTTATATCGTCATGGAGATGCGGTGCACGCAAGACCGCTACGTTGCCGGCCGGACGGCCGCACAGATTGCAAGTTAGTGCGAGAACTTCCACCAAGTGAAGGCCGCCGCCAGCGCAGGCAGCGCAAAGATCAGCAGGAAGATGGGCAGCTCTTCGGCCACCGAATAGCCCGCACGGCTGACGCCGAGCCACATGTTCGCAGCGGCGACGACTAACCAGATCGGCAGGAATGCTTTTGCACCGGTCGCCAGCGACGGCAGCGCACCGCCGAGTGCACGAGCGCCGAGCAGACAGAGGCTGAGCAGCAAGAATCCGCCGACGATGATCATTAGCGTGCGCATATTAACTCCTACGGTGCCGCACTCGAGAGTCGGCATGGTGCACGTTTCGGAAAAAGAGGCTGACAGGATAGGAGGTCAACCGGCCAGTGGCTATCGGCAAGCCGGCCAGAAATCGGAGGACCACGCGACGCGATTTCCCTGGGCCATTTATCTGGCCAATTTGCGGTTGATCACAAGCCGGCCACGGCACCGTCGCCAGAGGCTCTATCTGCTTGGCTCGGCATCGAGCGTCCTCTTTGTCTAGCGAATTTACCAGTTGACCGACTGGCCTCCCCTACTTCCCCACCCCCGGCACCAGCGGCAGGCGCACACAGCTCAACGGGAACTCCGTTCAAGTCATACCGATCAGCCCATTCGTTGGTCTACAGATGCTGCAAGCGACGGGGATTTCGACGGGAGTTACGGTGTTCGGCCATTTGCGTGAACACCGGTCACGCAACGCAGCGGGCGACCCCGACTCGAATGTTGTTACTGCAGATGCTCGCCCGACGCGTTCGCCTGCTCCAGCGCCTTACGCAGAATGCGCTGTGCGCCGAGGGGATTGAAACCCAGCTGGACGGCTTTGCGCATTTCGCGCTCTGCCTGATCTCGCTTGCCCTGCAGCGCAGCGATCGTGCCCAGGTTGACGTAGGCCAATGCGTATTGCGGATCGCGTCGCAACGCTTCGCGCAGCCAGCGTTGTGCGTTGTCGAAATCGCGCAGATTCATCAGGCAGTGAGCGATGTTGTTGCGCATGACGGCGACGCCATCGAAGCTATAGATACTCAGATAGAAGACGACGGCCAGCCGCGACCAGCGCGATACCAGCAGGCACTTCTCGAAGCGCTCGAAGCGCTTTATCGCCTGGGGCCAACGCCGGCGGGCACTTAGAAAACGACCGATGAAGAAATCGCGGCCCCACACGATGAGTATCGTAGCGACGCCGACGGCACCGAGCGCGAGCCACAGCTGCAACTGCAGCGGCAGTCGGATGACCACCACGTAGATGAGCGCCATCACGGTCATGATGACGAACAGGTTGCGTTGGGTACGCTTCATGACCTGGAAGGCTACAGGCGAGTAGTGCCCGGCGAAAGCCGCCCCCCCCTTGATGGGGGCAACCTGCCGCGGATTGCGATGCAGGTAGCTGAGGGTGATGCGGCTGTAGGTAAGAGGTGGGAATCCCAGCGCTGACCTACATCGCTCGCATCACCTGCATCGTTCCTGTCTTACGCCGCTCGCGCCAGACCGCGAGGTCCCGGTGGCGCATGGCGCTCGTGCCAGCGCCGCATGATTCTTTCCAGGCTGAGGAAGATCACAGGCGTGATGTACAGCGTCAGCAATTGCGAGACCAGCAAGCCGCCGACCACCGCCATGCCGAGCGGCTGACGCGACGCGCCGCTGGAGCCCCAGCCCAGCGCAATCGGCAACGTGCCGAACAACGCGGCGCAGGAAGTCATCATGATGGGGCGGAAACGCAGCACGCAGGCCTGCAGGATCGCACTCTTGGCGTCGAGCTTCTGTATGCGCTGCGCTTCGAGCGCGAAGTCGATCATCATGATGGCGTTCTTTTTAACGATACCGATTAAAAGGATGATGCCTATGAGCGCAATGACGGAGAAATCCGTCTTCGTCACGATGAGCGCAAGCAACGCGCCCACGCCCGCGGATGGGAGTGTGGACAGGATCGTGATCGGGTGGATGTAGCTCTCGTAGAGCACGCCCAGCACGATGTACACGGTGATGAGCGCGGCGAGGATCAGCAGAGGCTCGTTCGCCAGCGATGCTTCAAACGATGCGGCGGAGCCCTGGAAGCTGGAGTTCACGCTGCCAGGCGGGTTCATCTCTTTCACCTTGTTGTTCACGGCCTTGACGGCGTCGCCGATGGAGGCGCCGGGCGCGAGATTGAAGGAGAGCGTGACGGCGGGGAACTGTCCCTGATGGTTGATGGAGAGCGCGGTCGGGCTGGTCTCCACGTGGGTGAAGGCGGAGAGCGGAACCTCGGTGCCGAGTGAACTGGCCACGTAGATGCTGCTCAGTGAGTCTGGATTGCGCGCGAACTGCGGTTGCACCTCGAGCACGACGTGGTACTGGTTGAGCTGCGTGAAGATGGTGGAGATCTGCCGCTGGCCGTAGGCATCATCCAGCGCGTCGTCCACGTTCTGTGGCGTGATGCCCAGCCGCGATGCGGTGTCGCGATCGATGACGAGATGCACGTCCAGTCCCTGGTTCTGCTGGTCGGTGGCCACGTCGCGCAGCTGCGGCAGCTTCTTGAACTCGGTCAGCATGCGGTTGGACCAGTCGGCGAGTTCGGCGGAGTCCGCATCTTCCACGCTGTACTGATACTGCGTGCGGCTGACGCGATCTTCCACGGTCAGATCCTGCAGCGGCTGCAGGAAGCACTGGATGCCGTCGACCTGCGCGACCTGCGGCTGCAGGCGGGCGATGATGGCTTCGGCGTCGTCCTTGCGGTGGTCGCGGTCCTTCAGGTTGATCTGGATGCGGCCGCTGTTGAGGGTGGTGTTGGTTCCGTCGACACCGATGAACGAGGAGAGGCTTTCGACGTCCTTGTCCTGCAGGATGATGCCGGCCAGCTGCTGCTGGCGCGCGGACATGGCGGAGAAGGAGATGCTCTGCGGCGCTTCCGTGATACCGAGCAGAACGCCGGTGTCCTGCACCGGGAAGAAGCCCTTGGGGATGATCCAGAAGAGGATCGCGGTGAAGACGAGTGTGCCGAGCGTGACCAGGAGCGTGGTCTGCTGATGGCGCAGCACCCACTTCACGCCGAGCCCGTACTTGGCGATGACGTATTCGAAGATGTCTTCCGTCTTCTTGTAGAACCAGCCCTGCTGCTCCGGCGACTTGTGCTTGAGCAGTTTGGAAGCCATCATCGGCGTCAGCGTGAGCGAGACGAAGGCGGAGACCAGGATGGTGACGGCGAGCGTGACGGCGAACTCGCGGAAGAGACGGCCGACGATATCGCCCATGAAGAGTAGCGGGATCAGGACGGCGATGAGCGAGATGGTGAGCGAGACGATGGTGAAGCCGATCTGTTCGGAGCCCTTGAGCGCGGCATCGAGAGGCGAGTCACCCATCTCAATGTAGCGATCGATGTTTTCGACCATGACGATGGCGTCGTCGACGACGAAGCCGGTCGAGATGGTGAGCGCCATCAGCGAGAGGTTGTTCAGCGAATAGCCGAGCAGATACATCACGCCGAAGGTGCCCACGATGGAAAGTGGTACCGCGACGGCAGGGATGATGGTGGCTGCGATGGTACGCAGGAAGAGGAAGATGACCATCACGACGAGAGCGATGGTGAGCAGGAGCTCGAACTGGACATCCTTCACGGAAGCCCGGATGGTGACGGTGCGGTCGGTGAGGACGACGAGCTGCACGGAGCCCGGCAGCGTCTGCTGTAGCTGCGGCAGAAGCTTTTGTACGGAGTCCACGACGCCGATGATGTTCGCGCCGGGTTGGCGCTGGATGTTCAAGATGACGGCGGGCGTCTTGTTCATCCACGCGGCTTCGGTGGTATTCTCCGCGCCGTCGATGACGTCGGCTACGTCGGTCAGGCGCACGGGGTTGCCGTTGCGATAGGCGACGATGATGCTCTTGTAATCCGTGCTGGAGGTGAGCTGGTCGTTCGCGCCGATGATGTAGGACTGGCGCTGGCCGTTCAACGAACCCTTGGCCTGGTCGACGTTGGCGGCGCCGAGCGCAGAGCGCAGCGTCTCCAGGCTCATGCCGTAGGAAGCGAGTGCGGTGGGATTCGCCTGCACGCGCACGGCCGGCTTCTGGCCGCCGTTGATGGAGACGAGACCGACGCCGGTGACCTGCGATATCTTCTGCGCGAGCACGGTATCGGCAAGATCTTCCACCTGCTCCAGCGGCAGCGTGGGCGAGGTGAGCGCGAGCGTCATGATCGGCGCGTCGGCGGGGTTCACCTTGCTATAGATGGGCGGGTTGGGCAGATCCTTCGGCAGGTAGGTGAAGGAGGCATTGATGGCGGCCTGCACATCCTGTTCG
>DASYEW010000037.1:0-609908 GCA_036498785.1 Steroidobacteraceae bacterium
GAAGTCGCGGTGCGACTCATCGACCACCTTGGCCGCCACCGAAGAGGCCGCCTGCTGGATCTGCTGCAGCTGGTCCGAGGTCACGCCGATGGTGGCGGAACCCGAGGCGAGCAATCCGTCGGTGCGGGTCAGCGGCGGCAATGGTGCCGGTACGGCTTCGCTGATGTCCGAGCCGAAAAGGTATGCGATGGTCTGGGAATACTGCTTGCCCGTCATCAGCCGCACCCGCAAGGGCGAGCTGCTGTTTTCGGGTTCACCGGTGCCTTTGGAGCAACCCGCTACGACGAGGGCCGTTGCAAGCATGGCGATCGCTGCGCCACCGCGTAGTGACGCAAAGCGTGCGTTGAGACGCGGCGTATCTCTTTTTGAAACCGGATTGATGCTGCAATTCATCATGATCTTTATCCCGTGAGCCCCCAGAAACGCCATCTCTTTAGACCCGTACGAGGTCTAAAATTCCCCGCCAAAACAAAAAAAATGCTTCACATATAGCAGGCTACACGGAAATGTTGCAGATATACTAGGCTTCATCAAACAAATTGCAACAGAAACGGCGAAACGTAACAGCCTTCACGGCGACCCGCGTCACCCCGGATTACCGCACCTACCCGACTCGATCCGGGCAACGCCTACCGGCTGTCGAGCCCGGCCACGGCGACCCGTTCCAGCTTCGGCATCTGCCGCCCCAGCGCACTGCAGCACGGGGTAAGTATGGGACGCTTGGTATTAGCCAGGAGTTCAACCGACTCATCAATCGGCAGTTGCTTGATCTTCTTCTCGGTCAAACGCCCTGCTACCCGACAGCCGCCGGGGCGACGCGACCGATATCCGTCAGATAGCGGCTTGATCCACCAATTCCAAGTAGCACTAATCAAGTAGCACTAATCCAGTAACACCAACCAGGTGGCGCCATCCGTTAGCACCGATCCGGGTAGCAGCAATTGCGACATTGCATCGACGCTGCGGCGACCCAGAGAAAGATGCAGGGAGGGTTACCCCTCCCTGCATCGCTTGCATCGCTAAATCACATCTTGATACGCACGCCCGCCATGTACACGCGGCCCAGCGAATCGTAGTTCGCCGGATTCGTGGTCACGGTGTCGTACGGCAGGCCGCTCGGACCACCCGCCACGATCACCGGATCCTTGTTGGTGATGTTGCGGATGTTGAAGAACGTCTGCATCTGCGTGCTCTCGTCCTTGCCCAACAGCATCGTGTACGACAACGACAGATCGAGGTACGTCGCACCCGGAATGTGGTTGTCGTTGATCGTCGGATGATCGATCGTCGACACCGGGCAACCGCTGCTGCACTCGATGAAGTTGTTGCCGTACGTACCGGCGCTCACGCCACGAGCCGCCAGCGTCGCAGAGAACGGCTCGAGGTTGTACGTGAACGAAGCCGTCCAGCGCCAGTCAGGCGTGCTGCCCGTGCCAGCGGTGTTCTGACCAGCAACGTCCAGAGGCAGGCTGACAGTGTTGTCGGTGTAGTTCTTCAGGAAGTTCGTCGCCAGCAGACGGATCATGAAGTCTCCGCTCAGGCTGTTGCTGAAGATCGACATCGGCGAACGGTAGCTGGCTTCGTAGTCGATGCCGCGCACCAACTGCTGCGCCAGGTTGAACGGCTTGATGGCGATGGCATTGCGACCAGCCGAACCACCCGTCTTGGTGAGGTCCAACGGAGCACCGCCATTGATCGCCTGGCACAGATCCTGGTTGCCCGATTGGCACGCATCGACGATCTGCTGCGCGCTGATCGTGTTGATCGCATCCTTGAGGTCGATGTTCCAGTAGTCGACCGAAGCGCTCAGGCCCGGCACGAACGACGGCTGGTAGACGATACCAAAGCCGGTCGAATCGGCCTTCTCCGGCGTCAGCGCGAGGTTGCCGCTGGTCGTTCCTTCGTAAGCCACCGTCTGGCCGCTGACGTTGTCGACGACCAGGTTCTGGACCTTCGAACCGGCATTGAACAACTCGTTGAGGTTCGGAGCACGGATATCGCGCGAACGGGTCACACGCACCATGACATCGTCGATCGGACGCCACGTGGCACCGATCTTCCAGGTGGTCACGTCGCCCGAAATACTGTAGTCGGTGTAGCGCACGGCAGCGTTCAGGTCGAGGGACTCGGCGAACGGGAGTTTGGCGGCCAACGGCACGACCGTCTCGAAGAAGCCTTCCGTTACGTCGTAGTGACCGAACGTCGGCAGGTAGTTACCGGCGAAGTAGACGCCAGCCTGATCTTCCGCGGTGGACGAGCCACGCACGGATTCAGTGCGATGCTCGATGCCGGTTGCCATGGAGACCGGACCAGCCCAGCTCGCGAACGGACTGCCGTTCAACGAAGCCGCCCACACGTTCTCGCGGAACGTCTGCTCGCGATGCGGACGACCGGTCACGTAATCCACGGCAGCCGCCGAGTTCACGCCGATGCCGAACAGGTTGTACGGCACGCACGTCGGATCACCGTTGCGGCACACAATCGCACCCGAGTTCGGATCGACGATCGCGTCCGTCGCGGCCGTGAATTTGTTGATATTCACGGAGTTGTACGCGTTCTCGGAGCTCTGCGCGACGCCGCCCTGGAAATAGGCATCCCAGCTCCAGTCGGTGTTGAACATATCCAGCTTGCCGGTCAGACCGACCACGTTGCGGACGACCTTGCGTGAGGTGTCGATGGTGACGGTGCCAATGTCTCCGTTCGTGGTGCCCATGACGATGTGGTCCAGGCCCTGCGCGCGGATCTGGTTGGCAACGTCCGCCGGCAGGAACGGGTTATCGACGCTGACGCTGAGGCCACCGAAGAATTCGTTCGGGTACGCGTGCGAGATGTCGCTGTTCTCGTACCAGTTCGACTGCACGTAGGCCTGAATGTTGTCGGTAACGTCGTAGCTAAGACGGGCGAACACGTTCTTCGCGTCCATCTTCGGCTCGATCGACTGGCCGACCACGTGCAGCGAGGAGTCCTGCCAAGCGCCGCCCTGCATTGGAGTACCACTGCCCAGCGGGGTATAGCCCGGGCCGTAGTTGAACAGGTAGGGCGTGCCGCCTTGACCGAATGCAATGCCAGGGACGGGCACCTGAACCTGCTTGGTGAGGGCGGGATTGAACTTGTAGCCAGAGACGAAGATGCCGCCCGGAGTTGCATTGCCCGGGGCGATCTGCGACGCCAAGATGCGCTGCGGCTGCGTGTGATCGGCCGCATACGCGGGGTTGGTGATGATCTGCCAGCCCTGCGTATTCCAGGGGCGATCGCCCGTGAGCACGCCGTCCTGACCGGAGACCTGGCCGCTGACGATGAGGTGGCCGCGGTCGCTGGCAAAGCCGGTGCCGAACGTCATGGCAACCTTGTAGTTGCCGTTGTCGCCGTAATCGGTGCCACCGCCGGAGACTTCGCTCTTGAAGCCGGTGAACTTCTTGTCGAGGATGAAGTTCACCACGCCGCTGACCGCGTCCGAGCCGTAGGCCGCGGAGGCGCCGCCCGTGACGACTTCCACACGCTCGATCAATTGCTGCGGGATCGTGTTGATGTCGACCAGGCCCGTCACCGTCGAGGGGACCGAGCGCTGACCGTCGATGAGCACCAGGGTACGATTGGTGCCAAGGTTTCTCAGGTTGACGGAAGACGTGCCGGCGGTACCCGTGCTGACGTTCTGCGTGCTGCCCTGGGGGGTGTAGTTACCGGAGAAGGCCGGCAAGCTCGTCAGGTAGTCGATGACGTTTGGTGCTGCCTGCTGCTGCATCTGCTCGGCGCCGACGACAGTCAGAGGAGTAGGAGCTTCGTAGCCGTCGCGGATGATGCGGCTGCCGGTGACCACGACCTCGTCCAATCCGCCCTGAGCGGCGGCGGGCGTGTTTGCTGCGGCTTCGGTTTCAGGCTCAGCCGCGTGTGCGAACTGCATGCCCATGGCCGTCAACAGGGTGAGCGCACCAGCACCGACGCGCTTTCTGGCGCCCCCGGCGGATGCACTTAGATTCTTTCGCAGAGCGTAAATATCGCCAGTTTTCGCAATCATCGTGTCCCCACGCGTGTTGTATAAAAATGCCATCAAAACGGCGCCGGAGCCGTCAATTCCAGCTAAAAAAAACAAATAAGCTGCGGATATGCGGATATACTAGGCAACGCTAAACAAATTGCAAGTTATTAATCGGCACTGTTTTGCTGCAATTCTTAGACGTTCTGCCCCAATTTTGAGCAATACGAGACTCTTGTGCTGTGCGCCATTTCACTCGTTTACGACGCGGAGTCGATTGAACGAAGTTGAAGCTCCAAGCGCAGGGTATTGAATCGAGAAAGCAAGATTGAGCCGCCGGGTCGACGCCAAAGAACGCAGCCTGACGCCGCCTGATCGGTGCTGAGGCGGGTAGCCCGGGACACGGGGGCGGCGCCGGTCATATAAAGCGCACCATTGCCGCGCACGTATTCGCTGAAATATCGCCGCAAGTTAGACGCAAGCATTGAGCATGGGAGATCGTTAATGTCGCTGGATATATTGGTTCTGGTGCTGTACGGCCTGGGCATGCTGACCCTCGGCTGGATCGGCATGCGGCGTTCCAAGACCCACGAAGATTTTCTAGTCGCCGGCCGCAACCTCGGCCCGGCCATGTACACCAGCACGATGGCTGCGACTGTCCTTGGCGGTGCATCCACCATCGGCTCGGTGCGACTAGGCTACGTTCACGGCATCTCCGGCTTCTGGCTGTGCGCGACGATCGGTGCGGGCATCATCATCCTGAACCTGTTCCTCGCCAAACCACTGCTCAAACTGCGCATCTTCACGGTTACTCAAGTACTGGAGCGCCGTTACAACCCGATCACGCGACAGGTCAGCGCCGTCATCATGTTTGCATACGCACTGATGATCGGCGTGGTGTCCACGCTCGGCATCAGCACCGTCATGCAAGTGTTCCTGCACCTGCCTTTCTGGGCCTCCATCGTGCTCAGCGGCGGCCTGATCGTTGCCTATTCCACCATCGGCGGCATGTGGGCGCTGACCTTCACCGACATGGTGCAGTTCATCATCAAGACCATCGGCCTGCTGTTTTTGCTGTTACCGATTGCCCTGCACCGTGCGGGTGGCTGGGATGAACTGGTGGCCAAGCTGCCGGCCAGTGCCTTCAGCTTCACCAGCATCGGTTACGACACCATCATAACTTATGTGCTGATCTACACCTTCGGTGTCTTGATCGGTCAGGACATCTGGCAACGTGTATTCACCGCACGCAGTTCGGGAGTAGCCAAGTACGCAGGCACTGCCGCTGGCGTGTATTGCGTGATCTACGGGCTGGCAACTGCGCTGATCGGCATGTGTGCCAAGGTCTTGCTGCCTAATCTGGACAACGTCAACAACGCGTTCGCCGCGGTCATCCAGGTGGCTCTGCCAGACGGCATCCGCAGCCTGGTGATTACCGCTGCAATGGCCGCGATGATGTCCACCGCCAGCGCCGGCCTGCTCGCCGCATCCAGCACGCTGACTGAAGACCTGTTGCCGAAATTGCGCGGCGGCAAGACCTCCGGTCTTGGGATCAACCGTTTGTGCACGTTCCTCACCGGCATTCTCGTGCTCATCGTGGCGCTCGCCGTCGACGACGTGCTCAGCGCCTTGACCCTGGCGTACAACCTGCTGGTAGGCGGCATGCTGATCCCGCTGATCGGCGCCATTTTCTGGAAGCGCGCCACGCCGGCGGCGGCCATGACCACCATGATCGTGGGCTGCGTTACCGCAGCGACCTTCATGATCAAGGACGGCATCGACGCCAATACCCCGATCTACTACAGCCTGGCGGCGGGCCTGCTGAGCTTCGTGCTCATCAGCTTGTTTTCGCAGCGGCCGGCCGCAGAAGCAAAGGACGCCGCGGCGAGCCTGGAATCGATCAATCCGTGAAAGTTTTGCAAACGGTGCGCCGTTTGCACTGAAGATTAGTTTGAGCAGAGGTGAAGCATAATGGACCGCGAAAATCTGGAGCGGCTGCGCGCCAAGTACACTGGCGCACAGGACAGCACGACTTACGACCCGAGATTTCGGCGCGTAACGGATCGCCTCATCAACGCTGAAGGCACACGTACCGCGCCGTATGCGGGCATGACAACGTTCCTGTCCGCACCGTCGATGCCGAACGCCGCAGAGAGCGCCGATATCGGCGGCTTGCAGGTCGCGATTGCCGGCGTTCCGATGGACCTGGGTGTCAGCAACCGCACCGGCGCCCGCTTCGGACCGCGCGCGTTGCGCACCATCGAGCGTATCGGTCCCTACAATCACGATCTCGACTGCATGCCAGTGGGCGACCTGAAGGTCGGCGACATCGGCGACGTGCCGTTTCGCAGCCGTTACTCCCTGGATGGCTGCCACGAGGACATCGAGCAGTTCTTCTCCCGCATCGTGAAGGCAGGTGTAGCACCACTTGCCGTGGGCGGGGATCACTCGATCACGCATCCCATCCTGCGCGCCATCGGCGCCAAGCAACCCGTTGGCCTCGTGCACATCGATGCACATTGCGACACCGGCGGCGAATACGATGGAACGAAATTCCACCACGGCGGTCCGTTTCGCAACGCTGTTCTGGATGGGGTGCTCGATCCGCAACGTACTGTCCAGATCGGCATCCGTGGCGCTTCGGAATACCTGTGGGAGTTTTCGCGCGACGCCGGCATGACGGTGATCCATATCGAGGACTTCACTCGCATGGGTTGCGAAGGGGTGATCGCCAAGGCACGTGAAGTGGTGGGCGATGGGCCGGTTTATGTCACCTTCGATGTCGACGGGCTGGATCCGGTGTTTGCTCCGGGTACCGGCACGCCGGAAATCGGTGGCCTGAGCACTCGCGAAGCGCTGCATATCCTGCGCGGCCTGAAGGGCCTGAACGTGATCGGCGGCGATGTCGTTGAGGTAGCGCCGCAGTACGACACGACTACCAATACTGCGCAGGCTGGAGCGCAGATGCTGTTCGAGATCCTGAGCCTGATGGTTTTCAGTCCGTCCATCGGGAAACGAAAAATCTAAGGAAACGTGCGAATGCGAGCGAAATCATCGAGCGATATGAGCGGCAAGCAATCTGGTCTTCTGCGTGCGCGCCTGCCGCTGGCGGCTGCCGCACTCATGTTGTTACACGCATTGGGTGCCGGCGCCGCCGAGGAAGCTGCGTCAGCGGCAGAGGGTGCGGTCAGCGCCGAACCTGTAGCCGCTGAACCCGCAGCACCGGTCGACCCGATCGTCGCTCGCGGCAAGTACCTGGCTATCGCAGGCAACTGCGCTTCCTGCCATACCGCCGGGGACGGCCAGTTGCTCGCTGGCGGAGTCGCGTTCACCACACCGTTCGGCAAGATCTACTCGCCAAACATCACACCCGACGCGGAGACCGGCATCGGCAACTGGACCGCCGAACAGTTCCTGCAGTCGCTGCGCAAAGGCGTGCGTCCCAACGGCGATCATCTGTATCCCGTGTTTCCATACACGGCGTTCACGAAAGTCACCGATGAGGATGCCGCGGCACTGTTCGCATACCTCAAGAGCGTGCCCGCGGTCAGCAACCAGGCGCCGGCGAACGAGATGTCGTTCCCGTTCAATCAGCGTTCGCTGATGTTCGTCTGGAAAGCGCTGTTCTTCGATGAAGGCGCCTATAAGCCGAATGCGGCGAAGTCGGCCGAATGGAATCGTGGCGCCTATCTCATCGAAGGCCTGGCGCATTGCTCGGCATGCCACTCGCCGAGAAACTTCATGGGTGCCGAGCGCTCAAGCATGGCCATGACCGGTGGCGAATACACGGCCCGTGTGCCCACCGACGAGCTGCGTGCCTGGTCGAGCCCGAATCTGACGCCGGTGCCCAATGGCCTGGGCGGATGGCCCGTCGAGGAAATCGCCGCCTATCTCAAGACGGGTAAGAACACCTTCGTGTCGACCTTCGGGCCGATGAATGAAGTGATCCTGAACAGCACCAGCCATCTGAACGACGCCGACGTGAAAGCGATGGCTGTCTACCTGAAGGACCTCACTCCCAACGCCGGCGACGTGGGTTCGGCACCGAGTGCGGATGTCATGTCCGCGGGATCGTTGTTGTACGACGTTCATTGCGGCACCTGCCATCTGCCAACGGGACTGGGCGGCGAAGACACCGGCCCGCGCCTGGCCGGCAACCCGGTGCTGCAGGCGAGCAATCCTGCATCGCTGATCAACGTCATTCTGTACGGCCCGGAACTGCCTAAGCCCACCTTGCCCACGCACTGGAAGATCATGGAAGCCTACGGCGACAAGCTGAGCGACGACGACGTCGCCGCGCTCGCGAGCTTCATGCGCAGCAGCTGGGGTAACAAGGCCGGTGCGGTCACGGCTGCACAGGTCGCAAAGCAGCGTTAGTTCCTCATGGCCCGTGCCGCTCAGCGCGGCACGGGCCTGTCGATAGTTGAGCCCATACTCTACTAGTGAGCGCGCCGTCCGCGGCAGCGCCCGCGCCGGTCGCGCGCGGCGTGCTCATCGAACATCCCGAACCTGAGCCAGCCGCATCGAGCGTGCCCAACCCACGGTGCGGCAAATCACGGGTTCCTTAGTCGATTTCCTATTGAGGGTTGAATCATGTTGACCTGCGGAGAGCTGCTGGTTCAGCTGTTGGAAGATCTTGGCGTGGATACCGTGTTCGGTATTCCGGGCGTACACACGGTAGAGCTCTATCGCGGCCTGCCGGCAACGCGCATCAGGCACATTACCCCGCGCCACGAGCAGGGCGCAGGCTTCATGGCCGACGGCTACGCGCGCGTCAGCGGCAAACCCGGCGTGTGCTTCATCATTACCGGCCCCGGCATGACCAACATCATGACCGCCATGGGGCAGGCTTATGCCGACTCCGTTCCGATGCTGGTCATCTCCAGCGTCAACAAGACCGAACAGTTGGGCATGGCCGGCGGGCGCCTGCACGAGCTACCGTCGCAACGCAATGTGACATCCGGTGTGACCGCGTTCACTCACACGCTGATGCGTCCGGACGAACTTCCGGCCGTGCTGACCCGCGCCTTTGCGATCTTCAACGGTGCGCGTCCGCGTCCCGTGCACATCGAGATTCCAATCAATGTCATCACAGCGCCGGCCGATCATGTGGTCCGCAAGCTGGGCGCGTTACCAAGCCACGCAGCACCGTGCCCGGATGCGATCGCTCGTGCTGTTACAGCGCTGAAGGCAGCACAGCGCCCGCTGGTATTACTTGGCGGCGGCACATCCGACGCGGGTGCCGAGGCTGTCGCCCTGGTGGAAGCGCTGGACGCACCCGCCACCAGCACCATCAATGCCAAAGGCGTTCTGCCCAAAGGTCATCCGCTATCACTGGGCTCCAATCAGTCGCTCGTGCCGGTTCGCGAGCTGGTATTGCAGTCCGACGTGATCCTTGCCATCGGCACCGAATTGGGCGAGACGGATTACGACGTGGTGTTCGATGGCAATTTCCGCATCGGCAGCCAGTTGATCCGCATCGATATCGACGCTGCCCAGCTCAACAGCAACCATCCAGCCGACATCGCGATCCTGAGCGATGCCGGAATGGCGATGCGTGCATTGCTGGCCGGGCTTGGCAAACGCAACGCTTATTCGCCGCAGAGTGCCGGCACACGGCGCGCCTCCGATGTACGCAAACTGCTCGACGCACAGTGGCCTGCTGCTTGGCGCGGTCAGCGACGCACGCTTGAAATTCTGCAAGCCACGCTTCCCGAATTGATCGTTGCGGGCGACTCCACTCAACCGGTGTACTCCGGCAATCATTTGTTCGAGGCAACCCGTCCGCGTTCCTGGTTCAACTCCTCTACCGGGTACGGCACGCTGGGTTACGGCCTGCCCGCAGCCATCGGCGCAAAGATCGCCGCTCCCGAGCGCCCGGTAGTGGCGCTGATCGGCGATGGCGGCATCCAGTTCACTTTGCCCGAACTGGCTTCAGCGGTCGAAGCCAACGCACCGATCATCGTCCTGCTGTGGAACAACCTCGGTTACGGCGAGATCAAACGCTACATGCAGAACGGCAATATTCCGATCATCGGAGTCGACATCTACACGCCGGACTTCCTCACGCTGGCCAAAGGCTTCGGTTGCAACGCCGAGCGGGCATCCAGTTTCGAGCACCTGCGCGAACTGCTGCAAACCGCGGCACGCGCCGAGCGTCCGACGGTGATTGAAGTACTTGAGAATGCGGATTTCGTGGTAGACGGCTGACAGGTTCGGCGCAACGACAGCGCCGGGAATCCAGAACGACGTTATCGCTATTGAACGACGGCAGCAACGCTGCGCGCTTTTTGTTATTCGACGAGGCGAGCTCCATGTACGACAAGCTTTTCATCGACGGGCAATGGGTTGCTCCAGTGGTGCCAGCCACCTTGCCGGTCATCAATCCGGCCACCGAAGAACGTATTGCCGAGGTCGCGGCCGGCAGCCGGCAGGATGTGGACCTCGCGGTGAAAGCGGCTTCCAGAGCTTTCGCGCAATGGCGCAAGACCTCCGGGACCGAACGCGCGGGTTATCTGCGCGCCATCGCACGAAATATCGAATCGCGCGCTGAGGAACTGGCAGCACTTTCCTCGCGCAACAACGGCAAGCCGCTGTTCGAGGCCCGCATCGACATTGGCGATGCGATCGCCACCTACGATTATTACGCCACGCTGGCCGAACAACTCGACGCGCGGCAGGACAAACCGGTGGCGCTCGCAGCCGCAGGCTTCACGTCCACCACGCGCCTGGAACCCGCCGGGGTCGTCGCGCTGATCGTGCCGTGGAATTTTCCGTTCGTAACCACCGCATGGAAGGTCGCGCCCGCCCTCGCAGCCGGTTGCACGGTTATCCTGAAACCTTCTGAGATCACGCCGCTGGTGGAGCTGGAGCTGGGCGGAATCGCCGCAGCTATCGGACTTCCCCCTGGCGTGTTGAACATCGTCAACGGTACCGGACCTGACGTCGGCAGCGCGCTGTCGGATCACCCGGGCATCGCCAAGATTTCTTTTACCGGCAGCAATCGCGTCGGCGAGCTGGTGATGCAAAGCGCGGCCAAACAGGTCAAGAGCGTCAGCCTCGAGCTGGGCGGCAAGTCCCCGATGGTGGTCTTCGACGATGCCGATATCGAGCACGCAGTCGAGTGGATTCTCGGCGGCATCTTCTTCAACGCCGGGCAGATGTGCTCGGCCACTTCGCGACTGCTGGTTCAGGAACGCATCGCACCGGAACTGTTGCAACGCCTCAAGACAGCGACAGAGGCACTCAAGCTGGGTGACGCTTTCACTGATGGCGTAACGATGGGTCCGATCACCAGCGCAACGCAGCTCAAGACAGTTCAGCGCTACGTCGAACGCGGCATCGCCGAAGGCCTGACGTTGCTGACCGGCGGCAAACGCGCCAGCGGCTTCGAGCACGGCTACTTCTTCGAGCCGACCATTTTCGTGAATGTGCCCACTAGCAGCGCCCTGTGGCGTGAGGAGATCTTCGGACCGGTGCTGTGCGTACGCACGTTCGCGACCGAGGAGGAGGCAATCCGCCTCGCCAACGAAAGCGACTTCGGCCTCGCCGCCGGCATCATCAGCGGCGACACAGCACGCGCCGAGCGCGTCGCGCAGGCCCTGGAAGCCGGCCACATTTGGATCAACAGCCTGCAGGTGGTGTTCGCCGAAACATCCTGGGGCGGTTTCAAGCGCAGCGGCATCGGTCGCGAACTCGGACCCTGGGGGCTCAGCGCCTACCTGGAGGTCAAGCACATCACTCGGCCGGCCACCTGAGGCCGGTCACGCATAGCGCCAGGGTTCGCGAAGTGAGTCCTGCTGCACATCGCAGATAAGCGGCAGTGAGCGGTTTCGCTCGCCGATTTGGGCCTCTCCTCGGGGCGCACATAGTGCCCAGGCTACGGATGGCCTGCGTCCAACCCACGCGGCTAGGCTGTTGGTGGCCCGGAAGCTCCCAACGAACATGCCGGCGAAATGCCGACGCACGAAACCTACGACGATCGCGTCATCCGCTTGTTCCTGCTGGCGGCAGCCCTGTGGGGCATCGTCGGCATGTCACTGGGTGTGCTCGCGTCTGCACAGCTCGCCTGGCCGGCGCTCAACTTCGATGTGCCCTGGCTGACCTTCAGTCGCATCCGCGCCAACCACACGTTCGGAGTGATCTTCGCGTTCGGCGGATCGGCGCTGATCGGCACGTGCTACTACGTTGTCCAGCGCACGGGACACACACGCCTGGCGCTGCCGAAGCTCGCAACGTTCACTTTCTGGGGATGGCAGAGCGCGTGCTTCCTGGCAATGCTGACGATGCCGTTCGGCATCACCCAGGCGAAGGAATACGCCGAACCAGAATGGTTCATCGACCTGTTGATCGCCGTCGTCTGGATTTCCTTCGCAGTGGTGTTCTTCGCGACCCTCGCGCAGCGTCGCATCCGGCACATCTACGTGGCGAACTGGTACTACGGCGCCTTCATCATCGCCGTTGCCCTGCTGCACGTCGTCAACAACCTCGCCGTGCCCGTGTCGCTGTTCAAGTCCTACACGATCTACTCCGGCGTGGTCGATGCGATGGTGCAATGGTGGTACGGCCATAACGCGGTGGCGTTCTTTCTGACGGCCGGTTTCCTCGGGATGATGTACTACTTCGTGCCACGCCAGGCACAGCAGCCGCTGTGGAGTTATCGCTTCTCCATCGTCAACTTCTGGGCCCTGATCTCCATTTATATGTGGGCGGGACCGCATCACCTGCTCTACAGCGCGATGCCGGACTGGGTGCAGTCGGTGGGCATGGCCTTCTCGCTGATCCTGCTGATGCCCAGCCTGGGATCGGCGGCCAACGGCCTGCTGACGTTCAACGGATCCTGGGACAAGCTGCGCACGGATCCCGCCGCCAAGTTCATGGTCGTGGCGCTGGTGTTCTATGCCGCATCCACGATCGAAGGCTCGATGCTGGCGATCAAGTCGGTCAATTCGCTGTCGCACTACACGGACTGGACGGTTGCCCACGTGCACTCCGGCGCGCTCGGCTGGGTTGCGATGATCACGATCGGTTCGCTGTACGCGATGGCGCCGCGCGCATTGGATCGTCCCGCAATGCATTCACACCGCGCGATGGAGCTGCATTTCTGGCTGCACACGAGCGGCGTGATCCTGTACGCGATCTCGATGTGGGCGGCCGGCATCACCGAAGGAATGATGTGGCGCGCCACCAATCCCGACGGCTCGCTGACCTACAGTTTTCTCGCCAGCCTGGTCGCAATCTGGCCGTACTACGTCGTACGCACACTCGGCGGACTGCTCGTCCTGTCCGGCATGGTCGTGATGGCGTGGAACCTCTGGCACACGGCCGAGCTGGCGCGGGCGCGCAAGATCACGCCCATCATCATTCCGCTCATCCTGCCGCCGCCGGAACCGATTCCCGAACCCGTCGATGAACAAGTGCCGCCGCCACTGCCCGCCCGCACCTGAACCGCCATGGCTCTGCAGTACAAGCATCTCGAAGCCATTGAAAAGAACGCTGTGCTGCTGGGCGTGCTGATCGCAGTCATGGTGGCGCTCGGTGGCCTGGCGGAAATCACGCCGGTGTTCGTCAAGGCGCACACCGTTCAGCCCACGCCCGGATACAAGCCCTACGATCCGCTGCGCCTCATCGGCAAGGATATCTATGTGCGCGAGGGTTGCTACCTCTGCCACTCGCAGATGATTCGCACACTAGGCTTCGAGACGCAGCGCTACGGCGCCTATTCGGTGGCGAGCGAGTCGGTCTACGACCGGCCGTTTCAATGGGGCTCCAAGCGTACGGGGCCGGACCTGGCGCGCGTCGGCGGAAAGTTTTCCGATGAATGGCAACGCCGGCACCTGATCGCGCCGCGCTCGCTCGTCCCCGAGTCCAACATGCCCAACTACCCCTGGCTGGCGAAGCGCGAGATCAGCGAAAGCGATACCCAGGCACGCATGCATGTATTGAAGCTGCTCGGCGATCCCTATACGGATACCGAGATCGCCGCGGCGCCGCAAGCCGTGCGTAACAAGACGGAGCTCGATGCGCTGGTGGCGTATCTGCAGGGACTCGGCGTGCTCAACATCGATACCACAGGGGTCGATACTGCAGGGGCCGCTGCTGCAAAGAGCGCCACACCATGAGCAGCGCCTGGGGAAATCTGATCGGCGCGCTGACGCTGCTGATCATGCTGACTTTCATCGCCATCTGGCTCTGGGCATGGCTGCCACATCACAAGCAAGACTTCGACGCGCTATCGCGTCTGCCGATGTCCGATGACAGCGATCCTGATGACAGCGAGCTTGGGACGACGCCGGAGCGAGCGCAGCAATGAGCGGCTTCTGGTCCGGCTGGGTAATTGTCCTGATGGTGCTCAACCTCGCCATCACGGTCTTCCTGTTCCTCTGGGGCCCGCGCGTAAAAATTCCTACGCAGCCTGATGGCACCTCCGGTCACGTCTGGGCTCACGGCGTCCTACGCGAAGGTGTGCGCAACCTGCCGCTCTGGTGGATCATTTTTTCCGCGTGCATGCTGCTGGCCGGCTTCGGCTACCTCGCGCTCTACCCCGGGTTCGGCGGCTTCAAGGGCGTGCTCGGCTGGACCTCTGAGGGGCAACTGGAACGCGATGTCGCTGTCCGCAACGCGAAACAGGTAGCCCTGCTCGAGCGCTGGCGACCGCTGAGTCTCGAGCAACTCGCGACGGAAGCGGATGCGATGCGAGTGGGTCACCGCCTCTACCTGGACAACTGCGCCGCCTGTCACGGCACGACCGCTCACGGCAACCAGGTCGTGGGCGCTCCGGATCTCACCGACGCCGACTGGCTCTATGGCGGTGACAACGAAACGATCCTGACCAGCATTCTCGACGGCCGCAGCGGCGCGATGCCCGCGTTGAGCTCGGTCCTGGGCCACGAAGGGATCAATGAGGCGGCAGCCTATGTGCTGACTTTCAGCGGCGCAAAATCGCCAACGGGCTGGGCGGAGGCGGGCAAGACACGGTTCGAAGCAGTCTGCGTTGCCTGTCATGGCGCCGATGGCCGCGGCAATCCAGCGGTGGGTGCGCCCAATCTGACGGACTCGGTCTGGCTTTACGGCGGCGACTTCCGCTCGGTAGCGACAACCATTCGTGAGGGTCGCAACGGCGTCATGCCTGCGTGGCGACAGCGCCTCGGCACTGACCAGGCACGACTGGTCGCTGCGTGGGTGGTCTCGCAGCGTTCGGGTGCGGCGGCGAAATGATAAGTCGCAGTGAACGCTGGTCGCGAGTGCCGGTGGTATGGCTCGGTGCCGCGATCCTGTTCGCTTCGATTGCTGGTTGCATTGGCATGGTCGTGCTGGCATCGCGCTACCCGAACGAACCGTCGTCCGTGCATCAGCAGTCTGTGCTGAAGGTACCCGAAGCGCGCGGACCAGAAGCGCAGCCATGACTAAGCAGCATCCCGGCTGCTGGCATTGCGGCGAACCGCTGCAGGCGGGCTACGTAGTGCATGCGCGAATCGCCGGTCACTCGCGCGACCTGTGCTGCCATGGCTGCCAGGCCGCTGCCGAATGGATAGAGCAGCTCGGCCTCGCCGACTACTACCGGCTGCGAACACAGCCCGGCCTGAAGCCGCTCGCAACCCAGGACTCCGGCTGCCTCGATGATGGTCTGTGGAGTCGTCCCGAAAGTTCGCGTCATGTCGTCCGCGACCTGGGTGCGGGCCGTCGTGAAGTCCTGGTGCTGATTGCCGGCGTGCGTTGCTCGGCCTGTGTGTGGCTGATCGAGCGCGCGCTCGGTGCCATCCCAGGCGTAGTCAGCGTGCAAGTGAACGCCTCCTCCCGTCGCGGCCGCATTGTCTGGCGCGACGCGGACACTACACTGCCACAACTACTGCAGATGCTCGCGCGAACCGGGTATCACGCATGGCCGCTGGATGCACGAGGACTCGACGATGCACGCCGCAGCGAGTCGCGCGATGCGCTCAAGCGCCTGCTCGTTGCCGGCTTCGGCACAATGCAGGCGATGATGTATGCGACAGCGGTCTATTTGGGCAGTGTCGATTCACTGGACGCGTCCACGCGCGAACTGCTTCGCTGGCTGCAGTTCCTGGTTGCGATTCCCGTCGTGTTCTATTCGGCGCGGCCCTTCTTCGCGGGCGCCGCCCGTTCGCTGCGCTCGCGGCAGCTCGGCATGGATGTGCCGATTGCCTTTGCGATCGCCGCCGTCTGCATCGCCAGTCTGATCGAAACCCTGCGCAACAGTGGCGAGGTGTATTTCGATTCGATCACCATGTTCATATTCATCCTGCTCGCAAGCCGCTACCTGGAAATGCGAGCCCGCCATCACGCCGGCGAACTGACGGACGCGCTCGCGCGACTCACGCCGCCATATGCGGATCGGTGCCTCGAGGATGGCAGGCTCGAGCGCGTAGCGTTGCATGAACTGCGTTCCGGCAATTGCGTGCATGTCGGGGAAGGCGCCATTGTGCCGGCCGACGGCATCCTGTTGAGCGAACGCTGTCGCGTCGATGAATCGTTGTTCAGCGGCGAGTCTGCGCCCGTCATCAAACGACGGGGCGATCGACTGGTCGCCGGCAGTGTCCTGGAGGACGGACCGGTGCAGCTAGAGCTCGAGCACATCGGTGCTGATACGGCGCTTGGTGGAATCGTTGCGCTCGTGGACCATGCACAGGCGCAGCGTCCGCAGCTGCAACGGGCAGGTGAACGCGCCACGTCCCGGTTCGTAGCGCGAGTGCTCACACTGACGGCTTTCACCGTCGTCGCCTGGTGTCTGGTCGATCCGTCGCGCGCATTCCCGGCCGCCGTCGCCGTCCTCGTGGTTTCATGCCCCTGCGCATTTGCTCTGGCCGTTTCAGCCGCCATCACCCGCGCACTCGCAACGCTGGCGCAGCGCGGCGTCCTTGTAGTCAGGGCGAATGCAATCGAATCACTGGCTCAGGCTACTCATGTGGTCTTCGACAAGACCGGCACCCTGACGCAATCCTCTTTGACACTCGCTGACGTCGACACCTTCCGCGGGGTATCGATATCCGAAGCTTTGCAGCTTGCAGCTTCACTGGCGCGCCACAGCCGACATCCGATCGCCCGTGTGATTGCAGCCTCAGAACCCCTTGCAGATGGCAGTAGTGCGCGTAACGTCACAGTGCACGCGGGGCTCGGCATCAGTGGACTTGTCGCAGGACGCGAGCTGCGGCTCGGCCGCCGTGACTTTGCACTCCCGAGCGATTGCGTACCGCCGCCTGACGACGACGCTCTTGTGCTCGCCGACAATGGCGGACCCATCGCCGCGTTTCATCTGCGCGAGCAGTTGCGATCCAGTGCTCTGACTGCATGCGACGCACTGCGCACTCAGGGAATGGCGCTGCTCATTGCCAGCGGCGACTCGCCGTCCCACGTTGGCGCGATTGCGGCGCGACTACGCATCACAGATTGGCGTGCTCGCATGTCACCGGCTCAGAAGCTGGCGTGGTTGAACGATCTGCGCAGCGGCGGCGCACATGTCCTTGCCGTCGGCGACGGCATCAACGACGCGCCCGTGCTCGCAGGCGCAGACGTCGCAATCGCGATGGCCGAGGGTGCCGAACTGGCGCAGGTCAGCAGCGACATCGTGCTCAGCAACACACGCCTCGATGCCATTGCACCTGCCCGCACGATTGCGCGCCAGACATTGGCGATCGTGCAACAGAACCAGCAATGGGCGCTGTTCTACAACCTCACAGCCATGCCGCTGGCAGCACTCGGCCTCGTGCCTCCCTGGCTTGCAGCGATCGGGATGTCGGTCAGCTCGCTGGGTGTGATCCTGAATACGATGCGCATCGGACGAGCCCCGGAAGATCGGGCGGCACCGCCTGTGTCCAGTGCCCTCCCGCAGCGCATGAGGTCCGCATGAGCGTCCTTGTGTTCATGATTCCTCTGTCGCTGCTCTTCCTCGCCGCCGCAGTAGCGGCATTCTTCTGGGCAGTCGATCACGATCAGTTCGAGGACCTGGAAACCCCCGGACTGCTGCCGCTCGACGATTCGCCCGAGCGCGGGCTGGAGCACGAATGAGCGACCCGCTCACTTTAGGCGCCGCCTTTGTGCTCGGCCTCGCCGCGAGCGGCCACTGTCTCGTGATGTGCGGCGGGCTCTCCACCGCACTGGGGCTGGCGACAGCAAAAGATGCCGCGGGGCGCCCGCGACCGATGCTGCTCGCGGGCTATCAACTGGGACGCATTGCATCGTATTCACTCGCCGGCCTGCTGCTCGCCGGCCTTCTCGGCGGCGTTGTTGCCCTGCTCGATGTCGAGGTCGTGCGTCGAACCCTGCGTGCACTCTCTGCGCTCGCGTTGCTACTCGGGGCGCTGGTGGCATTCGGCCGCGTCCGCGATCCTGGCGCCGGAATCGGTTACCGCCTGTGGCCGCGAATCGCAAAGCTCGGCCGGCGACTGCTGCCTGTCACCACATTTCCCCGTGCTTTCGCCTTCGGCATGGTGTGGGGCTGGATGCCATGCGGCTTTGTCTACACCGTGCTGCTTATCGCCACGCTGCAACTCGGTGCTTTGCGCGGCGCCACAACGATGGCCGCCTTCGGGCTGGGGACCGCGCCGTCACTGCTGCTGGTGGCACTGGGGGCGCAACGATTGCGGAAATTCGCGAGCGCGGCGTCCTACAGGCATATCGCTGCAGCGATTCTCGTCCTGAGCGCCACACTCACCCTCGCCGGTCCGTGGCTGGTGCAGGCCTTGCCGTCACTGCACGGCTGGTTGCCGTTCGATTGCACGTCATCGCCGTCGACAGTCGGTTCGACGCCCGATATCCAGTCGGCAAAATTCAGCGACCATGAAATCCACGCGATCTGGGAAGCAATGAAAGGCTTGTCGGTGCCGGTCGCTAGCGTCAGCAGGATGCCTCGCGTCCATCGGCGATTGCCTCCGGCACCCGACTGATGGTGGTAGCGGCCCTGAAAAAAAGCCGACATTGTCTTCGAACGGCATGGCGGCGAAGCGATCACGCCAGGCATTCCTCTTGCGAACGTCAGCGTCCAAGTTCATCCCATGACGGAAAGCGCGGTTCATCGCCTCACGTCCGGTCTGCATGTCGATGTCGTACACGCCTGTCCGATGGTCGTGTACGCATGCCGGATCGAGAGTTTGAGTGCGTAATTCTTTGTCTGCTGCACTGGCAGTCAGCGGTTCGCTCCAGGCCTTGGCCTTCGAGTCGGCCGAGAGTGGTCGGACATTCGGACAAGTTTCGGCTGACCTCAGCCCAACCCGCTGCCAGGAGTGCAGGGTCGATGTGGTCGGCGCGGGGTTCGGCTTCGTTGATCCGACTACATTCTCAATTCGAGAATGAAGAATGACGAGGGAGCCGACTGTAAGTCATTGTTTACAAGCTTCCTCCAGGCGTTCCTCACAACGCGATGGCCGGATTTTCGTAATGAGCACGTCAAAACCCAATCAAGAAATCTCATCCTCGGCCACCCGAATTCATATTTGTGAAATCAAATAGTTACGCTCTCTGACTCCCCCTCCTCCCCTCTCCATGCTCCTCCCCAATCAAAACCCGATCAAGAAACTCACGCCCAGTGAGGAACGTAACCAGCACGGGGATGGTCGACGTCGGCATGGCGGATCAGACCGGCCTTGAGCGTTCTGTTGATGACGCCTGACGCTTGCGCCGCATTCTTTGGGTCTATCCCAAGACGAGTGCAGAGCGTAGCGTTCTTCATCTTGTCGCCACTGAGAAATCGTAGCACTGCATGAAAGTAGCAAGCGCGAACGCGTTCATCCTGCGTCATTTCTGCGAAACTGCGAGGACCATACAGAATGACCTGCATTGAATTGTCTTCGGTTCTGAGAAGTGGTGCAGGAAGCTGGAACACCTCCACGAGCTGGATCACCTTGTCGAGACCGCTACCCTGTTCCTCGCACATCCCCATACGACGCATCAACGAGGCTAACGCCTCATTGCGAGAGCGGGGCGGCAGATCGATCATGCGATCTGGCTTCACCAGCGATCGCCCCGGATTGCTGATTTCGATGCGATCGTTGAACAACTCGATCTGAGGACCGGAGCCCGTAATGGTCATGTCCTGATGGATAAGCGCATTCGCCACAAGTTCGCGAATGGCGAGCTGCGGAAATAACGGATGCGCTTCACGCAGCGCCGCCCCGATGTGCTCGTTCTTGGGTAGCAGACCATTCAAATACTCGACGAGCCCTTCGAAACCTACCGCATATCCCTTCTGCCCATCCAGTCGGTGAGTCACCGTGGCCGCACGATTGCTTCCGTCATAAACCACGACGCGCACTGCCTTACGCGCAAGGCTCGCCTCGAAGTCACTTAGCCTGGCAGCAAACAGGATCGCGCCAAGATTGGTGATGTTCCAGCGATCACCGACATCACTAACCACGAGCCGATCCGCTTCCAGCTTCTCGAAGATTCCGGCACGATTGTCGGGCAGCGGCTGCCTCGTCAAACGGAAGTACTGACTGTAGTCGAGCAAGGCCAGCACGTCATCGCCGCTAGAGAATTGACGCGCAACATCCTGTTCCCAACGATACGGCCGCATGCGTTCCAGCAACTGCTGGTAGCGATCCGGATAGTCCGTCAGCTTGGGCGTGGCACTACCGATACGAATGTAAGGAATGTTATTGAATGCGACAGGCGCTCCTGTCGCCGCAGGAATCTCCAGTATTACGACCCTTCCCTGCGGGTGATTCACAACCCGAAAGCTGAAGGCAATGCTTGGCTGCAAGTTATTCGCGAGCCAGAGCGGCAGCACCTGACCACGCACCTTGTCGCATTGGGATCGAAGTTCGCACCGATCACATCATGACTATCGTCATCAACACCCCAGAGCATGTAGGCGCAGTCTCGCCCTTCGACGCGCGCTGCATTTGACAAAGCAGAACAGCGCTTGCCGATCATCTCCGGATCGGCATTGTTTCCCTTGAATTCCAGCCACGACGTTTCCGCGGGTTGCGCACGCATCTCGTCGATCAGGGCGATATCTCGATCCTGGTTCATACGTTGCTACTTCATGTCCCTCTAAGCCCGGCCACCGACTTTTCAGCACGCGGATGAGGTGCTGCAGGAACAGGAAGGCGGTTTCGCCGGTGCGGATGTGAAGTTCTGCTGCACCTCCTTGCGCTCGTGGCCGACAAAGGTTGAATTGGCAAGCACGATGTCTGCTCGGTACAGTCGAGCTCTGTGGTACAGCCAGCCTCCTCGCGCAGGACGGCGTCGATGTTCTTGAAGGTCTGTTCAAACATGGCTCGTCTGTTCTCGTTCTACTTCTACTAGGACATCAGCTCCGCCGTCGCGCGCAGGATAGAAGAGCGAAGGATTCGCTGTCGACAGACCGGCTCATCAATTCAACACGCAAGCAAAATCACCGCTGCGTGTGAGGCCACATGTGAATCGAAAGCCTGGGAGACCTTCGGTAGCCAATTCATCAGAATCAGCAAAAGGCAAAATTGTATTAAAACGTGCGCGCTCAGGGCCTTGCTCGCGTCGCTATCGACTCTTGGCCGAGAGGTGTGACGGGAATCGAACTCACGCTAGTGGCTTGGGAATTCTCATATCAGCGATATTTCTGCAGGACCAATCAGGGCTTTCTGCAGAAAACCATACCCAAAACCAAAAACCACTCTGGTCAGACGGTTACGAGAATCCGGATACCGCACCGGACGAACCATCCCAGTTTCAGCCGAGCGAGGATGGAGAATGGAGCGGGTGAACAGAATCGAACTGTCGGCTTCAGCTTGGGAAGCTGAGGTATTACCACTATACGACACCCGCTAACCGACGTGAGTCTACCCCTAGCGAGGCTTCTGATGAAGAGCGTCTTTTGCTCGATGCCTCGCGCGACCGCATCGCACTGTCGCCCCGAAGCGGTTCGGTTTATCCATCTATAATGTAGAGAGCTTTCCAGACAGGAATGCCATGGTCGGGTGCACGTCGCCGGATGCACGATCGGATGCACAGTTGGGTGCTGCCGGCGCGACCATTGCGATCTCTTCAGGGCAAGCCACGAACGTACTTCCGAGAAGGTCGATTTCATGCCCTCATCCACTACATCCCTGCCTGAAAGATTGCGGTCGAAACCGACCAGCTTCCTTGGCTGGTCTGAATTTCGCGACCCCATGCTGGTGGGCGTCATGGCGCGATCCGGGTATGACGCCGTCCTGCTCGATCAGCAGCATGGCTTTCACGATGGCACATCTTGCATTGCCGGCATTTCGGAAGCCGCGCTGGCTCACACGCCGGTCCTGGTACGCGTTCCGGTCGGAGATTTTGCGCAGGCCGCGCGCATGTTGGACTTCGGCGCCGCCGGCATCGTGGCGCCCATGATCAACAGCGCAGATGATGCGCGCGCATTTGTCTCGTTCGTCAAATATCCGCCCCTGGGACAGAGAAGTTTTGGACCGGGACGCGACATGCAATTGCGGGGAATCGGCGCTGAGAACGACTATCTCGCCACCGCGAATGCCGCGTCCCTGGCGATCGTCATGTGTGAAACGCGGGGGGCGCTCGCCGCGCTGGATGACATCCTCGCCGTACCCGGTGTGGACGGCGTTCTGGCAGGCCCCGGGGATTTGTCGGTCGCACTGTGCGACGGGCAGGCCTTCGATCCAACCGGCGAGGCTGTCCAATCGGCGATGAAGCACATCGCCAATCGAACGCGTTCAGCTGGTAAGTTTGCCTGTGGCTTTGCCGGGTCCGCCGAAGGCGCTCGCAGACTGGCGCGCGAGGGATATCACCTCGTTTCGGTCGGCTACGACGGTGGCATCATCGCCGACGCCTTCAGCACGATCGTCGCCCAGGCTTCTGCCTGATCGCAACAGGTTTGCAGCAGTGCCGGCGTTAACCTTGCCCATCTCCACCCATAGGACAGGATAGGTACCAGTGCGATTCGACCTGCGCGATCTGGAACTATTCGTGGCCGTGGCCGACGCCGGCAGCATTGCCCGGGCCGCGGAGCGCTCCCATACCGTTGCTTCCGCGGTCAGCAAGCGGATTTCCGACCTGGAAGAGAATTTTGGCGCCGCATTACTGGTGCGGGGCGCAAAAGGCGTCGAACTGACTGCCTCCGGCCATGCCTTGCTTGTGCGCGCGCGGGTATTGCTGCATCAGGCAACGCAACTTGACGATGAGATGCGGCGGCACGCCGCCGGCGCGCGCGGATATGTCCGGGTGTTTGCGAACATCTCCGCCATCGTCGAATTCCTGCCCGGCGCGCTTGCCTGCTTTGCCGTCAGGCACCCCGATATCCATGTCCACCTCGAGGAGCATGTCAGCTCGGCGATAGCTGTGGCGGTAGCCGACAACTCGGCGGACTTCGGCATCGTGAGTGAGCTGCCGCTGATCGATGGGCTGGTGACGGCACCGTTTCGCAAGGACGAGTTGGTGCTGGTACTACGGCCCGATCATCCGATGGGTAAGCGTGAATCGGTTGCATTCGGTGAAATCGCAGCCTTGCCGTTCATCGGCATGCAAGCGGACAGCTCTTTGCACCATTTGCTGATGCGAGCAGCGGTGGAAGCCGGTGCGGCGTTGAACTGGCGCATGCACGTCACCAGTTTCGATGCAGCATGTGCGATGGTGGCCGCCGGGCTGGGCGTCAGCATCGTGCCGCGCGCGGCAACGACGCCTTACACCCGATCATTGTCGCTCGCGGCTGTCCCGCTCACCGATGTGTGGGCGAAGCGTCAGCTCTTCTTGTGCTCAAGATCGAATGGCGATCTGCATTCGGCAGCGCGCCTGCTGCTGGACCACCTGCGTAAGGCGGGATGAGACCGTGACGCGCGACGTGTAAAGTGTCGGGTGTGATGCAACACACGCACTGCCTCCTCCACGTCACTCGTCACTCGTCACTCGTCACTCACCATCATCCCATGCCCGCAGAAGATCTTCCGGAACAACCCTCCCCGCAACCTGAACCAGTTCATCGCGCGGTACGCAGCTTCGTCATCCGGGCTGGCCGCGCCACGGCCGCTCAGCAACGAGCACTCGTGGAGCTGTGGCCCGTGTACGGCATCGAGTATTCGACCGAGCCGCTGGACCTGGATCGTATCTTCGGGCGCAGTGCACCGCGCCTGGTTGAAATCGGCTTTGGCGCCGGAGAGGCGCTGCTCGCATTCGCGAAGGCGCATCCCGAAATCGATTGCCTCGGTATCGAGGTACATCCACCCGGAGTCGGCCATCTGCTGCTCGAAACGCACACTGCAGGACTAAGCAATGTACGCATCATCTGCCATGACGCAGTCGAGGTATTGCAGCACCAGCTGCCTGCTGCGTCGATGTCGGCAGCGCACATCTTTTTCGCGGACCCGTGGCCGAAGAAGCGACATCACAAACGTCGTCTCATTCAACCCGCGTTCGTCGAGATTCTCGCGCGAGTCATGCAGCAGCAGGGTGTGTTGCGACTCGCAACGGATTGGGAGCACTACGCACATCACATGCATTCGGTGCTCGATGCTTCACCGAATTTTCAAAACGTCTCCACGGACACGGGCTTCGTCGCACGCACGGATACGCGACCGCTCACTCGATTCGAACGTCGCGGCCAGCGGCTCGGCCACGCCGTGTGGGACCTGGAGTATCTGAGGAAGTGACATGCCCAGCTCATCGTCACTACTGTGACTACTGTCACCTCTGTAACTAACTCCCCGTTGATCGGATGATGCTCTGCAGAATAATTACCACTTGAATCCGTACGCTCACAGGACTAAAACATAATTCGACAGCCTTGCTGCCAATGCTTACTGCCGATGAATGTCGCGCGAGAGAGCGTGTGTAATGAGGGTCGCTTCGCTGGAAGCACTCTTGTGGTGAAGGAGAGCTCATGACGTCACCGAGTCCGATCGTTGGCGAGTGGTATCGCCGCGTGAATGGGGCACTGTTCGAGGTGGTTGCGATCGATCGCGACGACGGCACGGTGGAAGTGCAGCACTTCGACGGCACGGTGGAGGAGTTCGACCTGGAATCCTGGGACGAACAGGAAGTCGAAGACGCCAAGCCCCCCGAGGACTGGAGCGGTTCGGTGGACGTGGAGCCCGAAGATCTGGAGTCCGATCGCGATCTCACGGCCACCGCGGTGTGGACAGATCCGCTCACCAGCCTTGATCGATCAGAGGCCTCCGGCTATTCGGAATGGCCAGCCCCGCGCAATCTGATCTGATCCAACGAGCAAGAAATCAATGACGGAGGCGGCAAGCTATCGCCATCCTTCGTCGTGCGTCACTTGCCCGGCGCCTGCGCAGCCGCATCGGTTGCGGCCCCATTGGTTATTCCGCGCTTCGCAATGAAGTACAGCAGGATCAACGCAGGAATACTCAGGCTGGCAGTGTAGACGAAGAACGCGGGATAACCGATCGCGTCCACGACGAATCCCGACAGCCCCTCCATGATCTTGCCCGGCAGCGCATACAGCGACGAGAACAGTGCGTACTGAGTCGCGGTGTACTTCGGGCTGGTGAGGCTCGAAAGAAACGTGATCAGCGACGTGCCGTGCATCGCCTGCGCGAGATTGTCGAATGCATTCACGAATCCCAATCCGACCAGTGTGGGGCCGTGTGTCGTCGCCAGCAGCGCAAAGCCGATGTTCGACATCATGATCATCACGCTGCCGATGATGAGCGAACGCAATATGCCGAGCTTGGTAATGACGATGCCGGCCAGCACCACTCCGAGCAGCGACATCATCAGTCCATAGAATTTCACGACGGTTGCGATCTGCGTGAGCGTGTAGCCGTGATCGATGTAAAACGTGTTCGCCATGCCGCCCATGGTGAATTCGGTCAACCGGTACGTGCCCATGAACAGCAGCAGCACCACCGCGAGCAGCCGATAGCGCGAGAAGAAATCGCTGAGCGGACAGATCACGGCGCCGATGAACCATGAGCCGGCGGCCTGCAGCGAACTGGGCCAATGAGCTTTCTGTTGCAGCCAGGAGATCACGCGCGCTTCGCTATCAAGCGACTGACGCTGCGCGGGTACCTGTGGCTCTTTCGACAGCAGGGTGGTCAGGAATCCGATTCCCACCAGCATGGCCATGATCGTATAAGTGGTCTTCCAGCCGATCCGGTCCGCAAGTGCGAACGTGCCGGCGCTGCCAGTGATCAGAGCCATGCGGTAGCCGATCTGGTAAGCGGCCGCCATCGCACCTTGCGTACCGGAGCTGCTGGACTCGATACGCCAAGCATCCACGGCGATGTCCTGGGTCGCAGCCCAGAAAGCCACGAACATGGCCCACAGCGCGATCGGCATCAGGCCGCCCGCTGGATTGCTCAGCGACAGGTTGAACACGCCCAGCGCGATGCCCGCCTGCGCCGCAACCATCCAACTGCGCCGACGACCAAGCATGCGCGTCAGGACCGGCAATGGCATCCGATCGACGATCGGCGACCACACGAACTTGAACGAATACGCGATGCTGACCCAGGCGAGCATGCCGATCGAAGATCGCTCGATGCCTTCCTGCCGCAGCCACGCCGATAACGACTGGAATACGAGATAGAACGGCAGGCCGGAGGAAAATCCCAGCAACAGCATCGACAGCATGCGTGGCTGCCGATAGACGAGGATCGCTTGCCGCCACCCGCCGTTTTTAGGCCCGGTGGCCACGCTGGAACTCATGACGACCGCAGGTCGTCTTCGTTGGCCCGGTTGACGAGGAAGACTGCGTGTTCGCGACAACCTCCCCTGGCGAAGACGTCGGCTCGTTCCCCGAACGCGCACGAATCGATTGTGGAAGCGATGCTGATGGGACCGTTGGCGATGATGAGCATAGGGGAAGTATAGAAGCGGACGGCAAATCGCGGATAGCCGCTGATCGGCAGATCGGTGCGAGCAGCACAAAGCGGTATCCGCTATCGCTCGTGTTCGCTACTCTATCTACATCTATCCGCCGCCCACTCGCCGCATCCATGTCCCCATCCGCCTTCATCGACCTGTGCCTGCAACTCGGCGTCCTGCGCTTCGGTGAGTTCAAACTGAAGTCGGGACGGATCAGTCCGTATTTCTTCAATTCGGGACTGTTCAACTCGGGGCAGGCGCTCGCACAGCTCAGCCGCTTCTACGCGGCAAGCATTCAGCAGGCCGCCATCGAATGCGATGTCCTGTTCGGGCCGGCGTACAAAGGCATCCCGCTGGTGACGACCACCGCCGTGGCGCTGGCGGACCAGCACGGACGGAATCTGCCGTGGGCATTCAATCGCAAGGAAGCCAAGGCTCACGGTGAGGGCGGCAATATCGTCGGCAGCCCGTTGCGCGGCCGCGTTCTAATCATCGACGACGTGATGACCGCCGGAACCGCCATTCGCGAGTCGGTGGAACTGATCAAAGCTGCCGGCGCCACCCCGGTTGGAGTGGTGATTGCCCTGGACCGCCAGGAACGGGGGCAAACCGAGCGTTCAACGGTCCAGGAGGTCGAACAGGTACTGGGGGTGCCGGTGACCAGCATCCTGAAGCTGGCCGACCTGATCGAGCATTTACGAGCGACCGGAGATGCCAGCCAGCTGGCCGCCGTGGAGCGCTATCGAAGTGAGTACGGCGTCGCGATGTGATGACATCGCACGCCCGGAAAGTTGACCGGGCCCGGTGCTGCGGCAGAATAGGCCCGTTGGTCCGGCCCTGGTCCCCTCATCTGGTAGCAGCCCTCATCTGGTAACAGCAGAGACGCACAAGATCTTGCGAATTCCACGGACCGTTATCCTGTTTACAGCACTCTCGTGCCTGAGCGCGGCTGCGTTGGCAGCGCAAAAAGGACCGGCTTCGCGCGAGGCGTTTTATCGCTGCAAGGATGCATCGGGCGAGACCCACTACGGCGACAGCAAACCGCCGCAGTGCGAAGGACTGGATACCGAAGTGCTGAACGACCACGGCATGGTGATGCGCGTGATCGAAGGTACCGCCGCCCGCACTGCGCGTGAGCAACGCGAGGTCGTGGATAATCGCGTTCGCCAGGAGCGCGATCAGAAATTGCAGCACGACCGGATGCTGATCGAAACGTACCTGTCGGTCGAGGACATCGAGCGGCTACGCGACCAGCGCCTCGAGCAACTGGACTCGCAATACCGTGTGACCGAGTTGAATATTCGCAACTTGCGCGAGCGGCAAAATGCGCTGCAAACGCAGATCGGGCGGTTCAAGCCCTACAACGACAAGCCCAATGCGCCCCCGCTGCCGGATCATCTGGCGGAGGAAATGGTCCTGACCGTCAATGGCATGAACGTCTATCAGGAAACGCTGACGAAAACCCACGCCGAAGAGGAGCAGATCAAGAGCTCATTCGAGGCCGATATCAGGCGGTTCAAGGAGCTGAAAGGAATCAAGTGAAGTAGGTGATGCCGGTGATGGAAGTGATGCAGGTCCGATGCTCATCGCCTACATCACATTCATCACTATCGCTCAACTGCGTCCGGAACTGCCGAATCCGCCGGCGCCGCGCTGCGAAGCGGCGAATTCATTCACGACCTCGAACTCCACCTGCACAACGGGCACTACCACGAGTTGCGCAATGCGCTCGCCGGGTTGGATCGTGAAAGTCGTCTGCCCCCGATTCCAGCAGGAAACGAAGATCTGCCCCTGGTAGTCCGAATCGATCAATCCGACCAGGTTACCCAGCACGATGCCGTGCTTGTGGCCAAGGCCGGAGCGCGGCAGAACAATCGCTGCATAACCCGGATCGTTGAGGTGAATGGCGATTCCCGAGGGGATCAGCTGCGTATCGCCGGGCTTTAACTCCAGCGCCGCATCCAGGCAGGCCCGCAGATCCACGCCGGCGGAACCTTCGGTGGCGTACTGCGGCAACGGCAGCTCGCGACCGATCCGCGGATCGAGGATCCGCACTTCAAGGCGTCGCTTGTTCGTGGCGGGTGAGGACAATGAACCGTCAGCGGGAGGCATGTAGGGGGGATACCGTTGGCGTCGTCTGGGATGGAGATTGAGCCTGAATGCGTTCGCGATAGCGGCGCGCGATCGTTTCGACCAACTGGCGCGCCAGAGCGGCCTTGCTGGTCAGCGCCAGTTCCTGTTTGCCGCCCGTCCAGTAGATCGTGAGAGCGTTGTCGTCCTTGTCGAACCCCAGGCCGTCGCCGACCTGATTGGCCGCGATCATATCGAGGTTCTTGGCAACGAGCTTGCTCAATGCATTGCGCTCGACATTCTCCGTCTCGGCGGCGAACCCCACGAGGAAGGGTGGCGACGCACTCTTACCGATGGTGGCCAGCACATCCGGTGCGCGCGACAGGGCGAGCGTCATGGTGTCGCCGGTCTTCTTGATCTTCTGGCAGGCGACTTCGCCACAGCGATAGTCGGATACTGCGGCAGCCGCAATAAAAACATGGGTACCGGCAATGTTGCGTTGTACGGCGCTCAGCATCTGCTCGGCGCTTTCCACGTCGATGCGTTCAATGCCACGCGGCGCCGCAAGCTGCACCGGACCGCTCACCAACACGACATTGGCACCGGCGTCGCGCGCCGCCTCGGCCACGGCATAACCCATCTTTCCCGAACTGCGGTTGGTTATGAAGCGCACTGGATCGATGCGTTCGCGCGTCGGTCCGGCAGTGATCAGGACATTCAGACCCGCCAGCACTCCCGAGGCCGGCTGCACGGCGAAAACCTCGTCGACGATTTGCAGTGGCTCGAGCATGCGACCGGCCCCAACGTCGCCACATGCCTGCTCGCCGGTGGCAGGACCGAAGAAGCGAACGCCGCGCTCCCGCAACGTGCGCACGTTCGCCTGGGTCGCCGCATTGGCCCACATCTGTTGATTCATGGCGGGGGCGACGCTGACGCGCGCGCTGCTCGCAAGGCACAGAGTGGTAAGCAGATCGTCGGCAAAACCGTGCGCAAGCTTGGCCAAGAACTCCGCGGTTGCGGGCGCGATGACAATTTCCTCGGCCCAGCGAGCGAGTTCGATGTGGCCCATTGCGGCCTCGGCCGACTCGTCCCACAGCTCGGTGCGCACACTGCGACCGGACACCGCCTGGAAGGTCAGCGCGGTAACAAACTGCTGGGCGCCCCGGGACATGACCACCTGAACTTCGGCACCCCGTTCGATGAGGCGCCGGACCAGGTCGGGGCTTTTGTACGCGGCGATACCCCCGGTAACACCGAGCAGGATTCTGCGTGGTTGTTGCGAGCTCATGGCGAGGGATTATGGCCGCGAGGTGCCGGGGCGGCAAACGACTTACGACGCATACCTGCATTCCGCCCGGGAATGGTCGCAAGGATGCAAAGTTCTGAATAACTGGGCAAAAAAATCCTTTTCTCGTGCTCCTGGCTGATCCGCGACCCGCATGATCGCAATCCGCGTCCACAGGAGCCGGCAATGTCGATCCGTGATTGGCCCCGAACGAGCGACCGCGGGAGAAGCTGCTCGAGATGGGCTCCCAGGCGCTGAGCGAGGCGGAATTGTTGGCGATCCTGATCCGCACCGGAACCCATGGCCGCAGCGCCGTGGATATCGCCCGCGGCCTGTTAAGCGAATTCGGTTCCCTGCGGGGCCTGCTGACCGCAAAACAGGAGCTGGTCTGCGCTACTCGCGGCCTCGGACGAGGTCGCTACGCAGCGCTGCAGGCCGCCCTGGAGCTGACCAGGCGCCACTACCAGGAGCAGATGATGAGCGGATCCGCCCTCTCCGATCCGCGCGCGGCCCGGGAGTTCATCCGAATGCAGCTGCGCGATCTGCCCCACGAGGTGTTCTGTTGCCTGTATCTGGACAACCGACATCGGGTCATCGCGTTCAAGGAGCTGTTCAGAGGCACTATCGACGGCGCCAACGTGCACCCCAGGGAAGTGGTGAAAGAGGCGTTATCCCGCAATGCTTCTGCCGTGATCCTGGCCCACAATCACCCCTCAGGGGTGGCCGAACCCAGCCAGGCCGACGAACTGGTCACCCGTCGCCTGAAAGAAGCCCTGGGGCTGGTCGATATCCGCGTGCTGGACCACCTGATCATCGGCGACGGCGTTTGCGAGTCCCTCGCGGAGCGGGGATTGCTCTGATTCGAGGTCGATGGCTCACCGGTCAATACCCGCCGATGAGTGGCCGGAAGGGCTGTTCAAACCCGCCGCCCGCAGCCCGATTGACCGGGTTCGCCGGTCGGCCCCGGATCTCTTGACGTTGTGTCCTTGCCCGGCTCGCGCCCGGCTGGTATAAAGCGCGACTCATTTTTCGGCCCGGCATCCCCATGGCGGAAGCCGTTGGCCCAGAGGAAAACGTCATGTCCCGAGTCTGTCAGATCACCGGCAAGAAGCCGATGTCCGGAAACCGCGTGTCGCACGCCAATAACAGGCGTCGTCGTCGCTTCCTGCCCAACCTGCACACCCAGCGCTTCTGGCTGGAGACCGAGCGCCGCTTCGTCAGCCTGCGCATTTCCACCAAGGGCCTGCGCACGATCGAGAAGCGCGGCATCGACATCGTCGTTGCCGAACTGCGTGCCCAGGGCGTTGCTGTCTGAAGCCTGGAGCACCTGAACCATGCGCGAAAAAGTAAAGCTGCTGTCCACTGCCGGGACCGGTCATTTCTACACGACCACCAAGAACAAGCGCCTGCATCCGGACAAGATGGAGGTCAAGAAATTCGACCCCAAGGTACGCAAGCACGTCGCCTACAAGGAAACGAAGATCAAGTAGCCACTGGCTGCTGACGATCGTGAAAGACCCGCCTTATGGCGGGTTTTTCGTTTATGGGGTTCGGTATGGCAGGGGCTGGTCTGCGTGCCGGCAGCCCAGCCAAAAAAAAAGCCCGCCGATTGGCGGGCTCTTCATTTCTGAACATCAACTTCCGGCAGACACCATTGTCTCTGCCCGCATTCGGCCTCAGGCCGGCTGCATTGCGTAGCCGCGCAGACTGGCGGCGAAATCCTGCAGCGACTTGATACCGCTGGCCTCAGCCTGGGCAATCCAGTCTTTGAGGTGCTGCAACAGGTTCTCGTTGCTCATGTTCGAGCCATTCCACAACACCCGCAGACGCTCGCGGAAATCGTGAACCGTCTGTAGCGCATGATTATTGGCGAGTACCTCGCGCAGCTTCGACTGGGCCTGGTTGTCGAGCAGGACCGGCTCGCGCACCAGCAGTTTCTTGACGCGACTGCTCAGGTTGCCACCTGCGACTCGCAGCTGTTCGCGGAACACAGGAATCGTTACGTGACGAGCGTAATCGCGCAGCACATGCATCCGATTCACGATCACTGCACGGACTGTCTCCAGATCCACGTGGCTGCGTGCGGCATTGCGCGCTGGCTCAGGCGCGACACGGATGACTCTCGCCAGGCCAAAGGTCTGGAAAATGCGGATATAGAGCCAGCCGATATCGAACTCCCAGCGATGTATCGAGAACTTCGCCGAGCTCGGAAAAGCATGGTGATTGTTGTGCAGCTCTTCGCCAGCGACGAGGAATCCCCACGGCATGACGTTACGCGCAGCATCCGGGCATTCGAAATTGCGATAGCCGCTGTGATGCCCCAAACCGTTGATCACGCCTGCGGCCATGAGCGGATTGGCGAGCATCTGGATGGCAACAACAATGATGCCCGGAACGCCGAACAGCAGCAGGTCGACCAGGACCATCAGCGCGATGCCCCAGTTGCGATGACGCAGATAGACGTTGTGCTCCATCCAGTCATCGGGCGTGCCGCGGCCAAACTTCTCGCAGGTCTCCGGATTACGCGCCTGGACCTGGTACAGCTCGGCACCTTCCAGCAGGACCTTCTTGAGCCCGTAGATCACCGGGCTGTGCGGATCGTCTTCGGTCTCGCAGCGGGCGTGATGCTTGCGGTGCACGGCGACCCATTCCTTGGTCACGATGCCCGAGCTCATCCACAGCCAGAAGCGGAAAATGTGGCGCAGGGCGGGATGCAGGTCGAGACTGCGATGCGTGGCGTCCCGATGCAGATACAAGGTCACGCCCATGAAGGTGAACTGCACCATCAGGAACGTTACGGCGACGTATTCCCAGAAGCTAAGATTCAGAATCCCATAAAGAAAGTCTACGTTCACGGGTGGGCCCTGATGGAATTATGGAATAAGAAATTCAAGGACGGCGGACTATAACGGACGCCCCGCGGGGGTACAAATGAGCCAATCCCTGCACCGGGAGGAAGATGCCTGCTGTAGGGCGTCCGCGCGACGAATTGTGATGGCGATCTCATTGGATTCAATCCATCACGGCCCCTAGCCGCAATCCGACCCCTGCCACAATGCAACAACGAGTAAGACGCTTGTTATGGCTGCCGCCTCATCCCATCTCTTGCGGGACGACCTTAGCGATTTGCAACGACTCTCAGCCCCGCCACACCACGTCGGCGGCCAGATTCCCCATTTACCGCCGCCCCTGATCGGACATGCCTGAATTACCTGAAGTGGAAACCACCCGCCGGGGTATTGCACCTGCAGTGGTGGGGAGAGTGATTGAACGCCTCGTGATACGGGAGCCGCGGCTGCGCTGGCGCGTGCCCGCAGAACTGGCGACGGCCGCACAAGGCCAGCATATTCGCGACCTGCAACGACGCGCCAAGTACCTGCTGTTCGCGCTGGAAGGCGGCACGATGATCCTGCACCTGGGGATGTCAGGTAGCCTGCGCCTGCTTACCGATATTCCTCTACCGCTGCCGCACGACCACGTCGATATCGTGCTCGATTCAGGCGCCTGCCTGCGTTTCAACGACCCTCGCCGCTTCGGCAGCCTGTTGTGGACCACCGAGGATCCGCTGGCTCACCCGCTATTGAAATCTCTGGGGCCCGAACCTTTGTCGGACCAGTTCGACGGTGCATTCCTGGCGGGGAAGGCACGCGGCCGCAAAGTGGCAATCAAGCAGTTGATCATGAACAGCCAGATCGTTGTCGGTGTCGGCAACATCTACGCAAGCGAGGCTCTGTTCCGCGCGGGCATTCGCCCGAAGCGCATGGCGGGCCGCCTCACCAGGGACGAATGCAATGCATTGGCAGCGTCCATCAAGCAGGTGCTGCGCGAGGCGATCCGCGTGGGCGGCACGACGCTGCGTGACTACGTGAACCCGGATGGAATGCCGGGATACTTCCGGCAGAAGCTGTTCGTGTACGAGCGCGCCGGCGACCCTTGCCGGGTCTGCAAGACACCGATCAGGCAATTCGTCCAGGGACAACGGTCGACGTATTTTTGTCAGCGCTGCCAGCGCTGACGGCCATCGGGCTGACTGGCCAACCGGTAAGGTGGCCAGCAGCGGAATGCGACTGACCTCTTAGCCAAATATCAACCTGACCCGGTATCAGACTGACCCGGTCGGTTTGGCTTCTTCTTTCCGCCTCGCCCATGCCTGCCGCATGGCCGATTCCACGGCGGGATGCACGAACTCGCTGACGTTGCCGCCCAGTCCCGCGATTTCACGCACCAGCGAAGAAGAAATGAAGTTGAATTTCTCGGTGGGCGTGAGGAACACGTAGTCCACCTGATCGGACAGATGCCGGCTCATGGTGGCGAGCTGGAACTCGAATTCGAAATCGGAGACGGCACGTAGCCCACGGACGACGACACGCAGTCCATGCTGACGCGCGAAGTCTACTGTCAGGCCGGTGTAACCGGTCACCTCGACGTTGCGGATATTGGCCAGAATGTTGCGCGCCAGATCGACACGCTCTTCCAGCGAGAACAGCGGCGCCTTGCCGGGATTGGCGGCAACCGCCACGACCACCCGATCGAAGATATCGGCGGCACGCCGCACCAGGTCATGATGACCGTTGGTGATGGGATCGAACGTGCCGGGGTACATGGCGCCAGTCATGGCGAAGTCCTCTTCAGAAGCGCGATGCGCGCAGCAAATGATAGCCGACTTGCCCGGCACGCTTTGCCCTATGCATGACCCACCCCGAAGGCAGCTGCGGCAATGGTTCGTTCGCCGGGGATTCGACATAAACGAACGCATCCGCCGCCAGCCAGCCAGCGCCGCCAAGCTTGTCGCAAGCTCGCTGCAGCAGGCTCGACGCGAAGGGCGGATCGAGAAACACCACATCGAACGGTCGCGGCGGGCCGTCGAGATACTTCAGTGCGTCGCTTACCTGCACTACGCCCTGCGTGGCACCCAGGCGCGTAAGCGTCTGTTGCAGGTGACGGCCTACGGCCGGTTCGCTATCCACCAGTTCAACGTGCTGCGCGCCGCGTGAGAGTGCTTCGATTCCTAACGCTCCGCTGCCTGCGAACAGGTCGAGACAGCGCGCGCCTGAGATAACCGGTTGCAGCCAGTTGAACAGCGTCTCCCGAACTCGATCGGGCGTCGGGCGCAACGCGGCGAGCGGTGGAAAATCGATGCGAGCGCCACGCCAGCGCCCACCGATGACCCGTAACTTGTTGGGCAGCGGACTGGGCGGATTGGACCTGGGGCCAGACATTGAGCCAGATGTTGGGCCCGGTATCGGGCCAGACATCGAAGCATTGGCCGCAGCACGTCTGACCGCGCCAGGGCGAGATTTGCCGGTTCCGGAATTGCGTGTCATTACTCGACAAGCATACCGCGCTTGCACCTCTTCGACGCCGCAGAGTCCGGCGCGACGCAGGCATGCTGTTAGAATTGCGCGCTTCCCAGCTACCCTGTGACTTGCCGATGTTCGGCTTCAAATCGAAGGCCACGAATTCCACCGACTCCGCTGCAAAGCCGGGGCTGCTGCAGCGGCTGCGCGCCAAGCTCAATCGCGGCGATTCCTGGCTGACCTACGACCTCGCGAATCTGTTGCCCGGCGGCCGTATCGACGAAGCCGTGCTGGATGAGCTGGAGACGCGGCTGATCACCGCCGATGTGGGAGTGGAAACCAGCGAACGCATCCTCAGTGGCTTGCGCAAGCAGGTCGCACGCCAAGAGCTGGGCGATCTGAATGCACTGCTTGGCGCCCTGCGCCGATCGCTGCTGGACATATTGCAGCCGACGCAGCTGCCGCTGATCGTAGATCGCACCGCCCCACCGTTCGCGATCCTGGTGGTAGGGGTAAACGGCGCGGGCAAAACCACGACGATCGGCAAGCTGGCGCGATTGCTGAAAGACGAGAACATGAAGGTGATGCTCGCTGCCGGCGACACGTTTCGCGCAGCCGCGGTGGAGCAGCTGCAGATCTGGGGCACGCGCAACGACGTACCCGTGATCGCGCAGGCCGCTGGCGGGGATCCGGCGGCGGTCGCTTTCGATGGCATGCAAGCCGCCAGGGCGCGCCGCATCGATGTCCTGCTGGTCGACACTGCAGGCCGGCTGCATACGCAATTGAACCTGATGGATGAATTGAAGAAGGTGAAGCGCGTCATGGGCCGCGTGGATCCGCAGGCGCCGCACGAGGTGCTGCTGGTGCTCGATGCCAGCCAGGGACAGAACGCCTTGCAGCAGGCGCGCCTTTTCAACGAAGCACTCGGGGTTACCGGCGTGGTGCTGACGAAACTGGATGGGACCGCCAAGGGCGGGATCGTGCTGGCGATCGCCAGCGAGCTGAAACTGCCGATCCGCTTCATCGGCACCGGCGAGTCCGCCGAGGACTTCGACGAATTCGACGCTACGGCCTTCGTCGACGCCCTGCTCAAGCGCGATGCCTGATTGCGGGCTGTCGCCGGCACTCCATCGCCTGTAGCCTTGCGCTCAACAATGATTCGCTTCGAACACATCTTCAAACGCTATCCGAACGGGCGCGAAGCGCTGAGCGATCTCACGCTCGACATCGGCGCGGGTGAAATCGTTTTTCTCACCGGCCACTCCGGCGCCGGCAAGTCGAGCCTGCTGAAACTGATTGCGCTGATCGAGCGACCCAGCCGCGGCCAGCTCGTCGTAAACGGACTGAACGTGGCGAGCGTGTCGCGCTCCAAGGTGCCGGCGTTTCGGCGCCAGATCGGCATGGTGTTTCAGGACCACAAGCTGCTGCATGACCGCACGATTTTCGACAACGTGGCGCTGCCGCTGATCATTGCCGGCATCGGCGCCAAGGAAATCGGCAAACGCGTGCGTGCGGCACTGGATCAGGTGGGGCTGCTCGGACGTGAACAGAGCCTGCCGCTGGAACTCTCCACCGGCGAGCAGCAGCGGGTCGGCATCGCACGCGCCGTCGTCAGCAAGCCAGCCATCCTCATTGCCGATGAGCCGACCGGCAATCTCGATCCGGACCTGTCAGTGGAAGTGATGAATATCTTTCGCCGCTTCAACGAAGTCGGCGTGACGGTGCTGATCGCGAGCCACGACGTTTACCTGCTCGAACGTTTCGCGGTTCGCCGGGTACGACTGGAGGGTGGCCGCATCGTGGAGAGCGCGGCAGGCATGCCAGGGGAACGACTCCCACAGGAGCCCAAGCTGCTGGATCCCGGCAAGCTGATCGGCCTCGGCGATGGGGCCTCCGCTTGAGCGCCTGGATCGCACGCCACCTGCAGACACTGATAGGTGCGCTCGGCCGGTTGTCGCAGCAGAAAGTCGCCACCGTGCTGACAATCCTGGTGATAGGGATTGCACTGGCATTGCCGGCCTGCCTGCACCTGTTCATCGCGAATGCGCAGACCGCGACCGGCAACTGGAATCAGTCCATCGATATTTCGGTCTACATGAAAATGCCGACCTCGGTCGATGAGGCAAGGCGGCTTGCCGATCGCGTGCGCCAGCGCCGGGATGTCGCCACTGTGCAGCTCATCACGGCGGAAGACGCACTCAAGGAATTCCGCCATGACTCGGGCTTCGGCGCCGCCATCGATGCGCTGACCGACAACCCGCTGCCCCATGCCCTGGTCGTTCGTCCAAAGGGCGACTACGCCACGGCTGCGCATCTCGAAGAGCTGGCCGACGACATCCGGGCGCTGCCCAGCGTCGAGCTGGTGCAGCTCGATATCGCCTGGGTCAACCGCCTGAATGCGATCCTGGAGGCCATCCGCCGCGGGATCCTGCTGACCGCCGCTCTGCTGGCTCTGGGCGTGATGGCTATTGTCGGTAACACCATTCGCCTGGACATCCAGAACCGCCGCCAGGAGATCGAAGTGACGAAACTGGTGGGCGGCAGTAATGCTTTCGTGCGCCGACCGTTCCTCTATAGCGGGGTCTGGTACGGCGTGGGTGGCGCCATCGTCGCCTGGCTGCTGTGTGCCATTGTCGTCGGCGTGCTCCGGGCGCCCGTCAACCGCCTCGCCGGACTCTACGGAAGCAGCTTTGAAATCAATGGATTGGATTGGCGGGCGACCTCGATCCTGTTCGCCGGCGCCGTCATCCTGGGGTGGCTCGGGTCCTATATCTCGGCTTCGAGGCACCTGCGGGACATCGAACCGAGCTGATCGAGCAGCGCCGCTGGAGCCGCTCGGAACTCTGTATCGCCCCATGCGTATCAATAGCTTACGCGCGCCCTTGCATTCGCCGTTTGCGACTCCAGTTAGTGAACCTTTTCCGGCTTTAGCACTCGAACTACCTGACTGCTAAACTCACCATCGTTCCGGAGGGGAATTATCTCAATGACTACTGCCACCGCCCTGGTTCGATCGAATACCGACCTGGCCCTTGCCGGTCCGATCGGGACGCTCGACGCCTACGTCGACCGTGTCTCGCGTGTTCCTGTGCTCAGCCGTGAGGCGGAGTCGGCCCTTGCCGAGCGTTATCACCAGCACCAGGACCTGGACGCCGCGCGCGAGCTCGTGCTCTCGCACCTGCGTTTCGTCGTTCACATTGCCCGCGGCTATAGCGGCTACGGCCTGCCGGTCGGAGACCTGATCCAGGAAGGAAACGTCGGATTGATGAAAGCGGTGAAACGCTTCGATCCGGGTGTGGGCGTCCGGTTGGTTTCCTTCGCGGTCCACTGGATCCGGGCCGAGATTCACGAGTACGTGCTGCGCAACTGGCGCCTGGTCAAGATCGCCACTACCAAATCGCAGCGCAAGCTGTTCTTCAACCTGCGCAAGTTCAAGAAGAACCTGGGCTGGCTGACGGAAAGCGAGACGCACGCGATTGCGGCGGATCTGGGTGTGACAGCGCGAGAAGTCACCGACATGGAGCAGCGCCTGAGTTCGCGCGACCTGTCGTTCGATCCGGCCCCGGATGCCGATGACGAGGACGGCTCGTATTCGCCTTCCGCCTATCTGCAGCACCCCGAAGCGGATCCTTCGGTTGCCGTGGAGCGCGAACAGTGGGACGACGACACCGCGGATCGGCTTTCGACCGCAATGCAGACACTGGATGAGCGCAGCCAGCACATCCTGCGCAGCCGCTGGATGACCGAGGAAAAGGCCACGCTGCACGAGCTTGCGGACAAGTATGGCGTCTCAGCCGAGCGCATCCGCCAGATCGAAGCGAATGCAATCAAGAAACTGCGCGGCCTGATCGGCGAGGTCGCTGAAGCGTAAGCCTTGCCGGCGCAACGGCAACGAAGCGCCAGACTGCAATGAACCAGACTGCAATGAAAAGGCCGGCTCGAATGAGCCGGCCTTTTTTATGCGCCTCTTTGTTTGGCCTTCATTGACACGATTCCTGGCTGTCGGCCAGTAGTAGCGGCAACCGTCTTACTTGGTCACCGGCACGATCGTCATCTCCACCCGCCGATTCTGTGCGCGGCCGGCCTCGGTATCGTTGGAAGCGACCGGGTGCGCTTTGCCGGCGCCGATCGTAATGAGTCTCTGCTGCTTCACGCCGTGACTCGACAGATAGCTGGCGACCGACTGCGCGCGCCGCTCCGACAATGTCTGGTTGTACTGGTCGCTGCCGGTGCTGTCGGTATGACCGGCGACTTCGATGACGGTCTTCTCGTATTCCTTCAACACCATGTCGACCCCGTCCAGCGCGGTGTAGAACTGTGCATTGAGGTCCGCGCTATTGAGCGCGAAAGTAATACTGCTGGGCATGTTCAGCGTGATGTTGTCGCCCATGCGAGTAACGCTGACACCCGTGCCTTCGAGTTGCTGTCGCAACTTGGCTTCCTGGACGTCCATGTAATAACCCGCTCCGCCGCCGGCAAGCGCACCCACGCCGGCGCCAATCAATGCGCCCTTCAGCTTGTCGCCTTTGGACAGCAAGCCCACGACTGCGCCGGCGGCGGCCCCGATGCCCGCGCCTTTGGCTGCCTTACTGGTCTGAGTCTCTTTGGTGTACGGATTGATGGTGGTGCAGCCGCTTACGAATACCGCAAGCGTTGCCAGCACGACGACCGTGCTGCCCATTGATCGGCGGGGCGATCGGCGGGTTCGAATTTTTACCAATGAATTCTCCATAAGCTCTCCTTCACGTCGTATTGGAGGCGCGAATCCTGCGCGCCGCTGAATTGTTGCCTCCACACAGGTCATCCGCACGGGGGGCATCCGCATGAGATCGGCGCAGTAGTGGCGCCGGTCAGTAAGGAATGCGCAGCTTGCGATAGATGAAGCTGAGCAACCATAACGGTCCGATCAGCAGAAACTGCAAATCCTGCAGAAAGGACGGACGCCGGCCCTCGTAATGATGCCCGATGAACTGACCGATCCACGCGATCGCAAACAATACCGCGCATATCGCCCATAGCGCCCACGGCAGCTTTTGGAGCCACAGAATCGCCACGCCAACTGCCATGACGAACAATGCCATGCCGAGCGCGAGCGAACGCGACATGCGGAAATAGTAGATCAACCCCGCAAACAGCAGCAGCGTTCCCCAGTTCAGCAGCGCCGACACCTCGCGGAACAGCCGGGGTACGGGCAATGACCACAGCAATCCGACCAGGCTGACGACGATGACCGGCACGCAGATCCAGTGCAGCGTCTTGTTGGCGGCATTCTGGTGACTCTCGCCGTACTCATCGAGCCACTGTTCGACGGTTCGCATTGCCATTTCCGTTGGAAATACTTCTGGCTACGCTACGCCAGCGAAGCTATGGCGACAACCTGGCTGCGCCACACGACCTGCGTGGCATGTGGCGGTAGTTGCGGCTTTGCCGTGCAACATGATTACAGGACCGCTAACCTGCAGCGCAGTTGCGCTATGATCGCGCGAGGATAAATCACGATGTCAGCCATGCCCCATTCAGCCAGCACTTCATCGGCTTCCGCCGAACTCGATCCGGTCGACCTGTACTCGGTGCGCTCCATGCTGAGCGATGAGGAGCGGCTGGTGCAGGACTCCGTCGGCAAATTCGTCGACGACGCAGTGATACCGATCATGGGCGACTGTTTCGAGCATGAACGCTTCCCACGCGAGCTGGTTACCGCTGTCGCTGAACTCGGCCTGCTTGGCAGCTCCATTCACGGTTACGGCTGCGCCGGGCTGAATGGAGTCTCCTACGGCTTGATCTGCCAGGAGCTGGAGCGCGGCGATTCGGGATTGCGCAGTTTCGTTTCCGTGCAGTCCAGCCTGTGCATGTACCCCATCTATGCGTACGGCAGCGAGGAGCAGAAGCAGCGCTGGCTGCCCGGCATGGCGAAGGGCGAAGTGATCGGCTGCTTCGGATTGACCGAGCCGCATGGCGGCTCCGATCCTGCGAACATGAAGACCCATGCGCGTAAGCAAGGCAAAGACTGGGTGCTCAACGGCGCCAAGATGTGGATCACCAACGGTTCCATCGCCGATATCGCCGTAGTGTGGGCGCGTACCGACGAAGGCATTCGCGGCTTCCTGGTGGAGAAGAATTTCAAAGGTTTCAGCAGCGAGACCATCCACCACAAGATGAGCCTGCGGGCCTCGGTCACCTCCAGCCTGTTCTTCGACAATGTAGTAGTACCGGAAGAAAACGTGTTGCCGGGCGTCATTGGCCTGAAGGGACCGCTCTCGTGCCTGACGCAGGCACGCTACGGCATTGCCTGGGGCGTAACGGGTGCGGCGCAAGCCTGCCTCTTGCAGGTGATCGATTACACCAAGTCGCGCAACATGTTCGGCAAACCGCTGGCGGCAACCCAGGCAATCCAGATCCGCCTGGCCGAAATGGCGCGCAAGATCACCACCTCGCAACTGTTGTCGCTGCAGCTCGGGCGGCTCAAGGACGAGGGGAAGATGGTGCCGACGCAGGTCTCGATGGCCAAGTGGCATAACACGCGCGCTGCAATCGAAGTGGCACGCGATGCACGCGATATCCTGGGCGGCGCCGGCATCAGCGTCGAGTACGTGCCGATCCGGCACGCACTGAACCTCGAAAGCGTGATCACCTACGAAGGCACGGAAACCGTCCATCAGCTCACGGTCGGCCGCGCGCTCACGGGCATCAACGCTTTCTAAGAAAAGCGACCCGCGCGCCGGGATTGGTCACCGGGCAGCAATCGGTCTACGCAGTGCGCAGCGGAATTTCATTCCCTGCGCACTGCATCGTTGGATGGCGCAGTCGACGTCCCGATTCCATCGCTATTGATATTTTCCCAGGCGCACCATTTGCGCCGGGTGTTCGAGTCCGGCCGACTCGTGCATGTGCATGCCCGGCAGCGGCGTGCTTTGATCCAGGCGCAAGGCAACGTCCCAACAAAGAATCAGGACCAGCACCGACGCCCATGCCCAGAGGAGTTCGAGGCGGCGATTCGATGGCTTCGCAGTGACGATAGCGGTACGCCCAAACACGGAGCCAGCCATGGAACCAGACGAGCAGCCGTTCTGGTCGAACGCCGTACATGTATTCATCGGTTACTCCCGCGGTTACTGCCTGGGAGCTATTGCAACCCGCAGCCCGGGCCCAACGAACGCGACTCACTGGCGCGGCGCTGGCGGATTGTGATCAATCGTGGCGCTGGCGTTTTGCGGCCGACGCAGCGCTAAACTGTCCGCGCCAACGGACCTGACGCCACATCGTTCCCATGAAAAAACTCATCGCCATCGTCGAGGACGAGCCCGCCATTCGCGATAACTACGCCGCCGCGTTTCAGCGCAACGGCTACGCGGTGCGCACTTTCGGCACGCGCCGGGAAGCGCTGGAGGGCTTCCGTGCCCGCCTGCCCGACCTCGCAATCATTGACGTGGGCCTGCAAGACGAGCCCGAGGGCGGCTTCGACCTGTGCCGCGAGTTGCGCTCGATGTCGGCGCAGTTGCCGATCATCTTTCTGACGGCCCGTGACAGCGAGCTCGACGCCGTATCGGGCCTGCGCCTCGGCGCCGATGACTACCTCACCAAGGACCTGAGCCTGACGCACCTGATGGCACGTGTGACCGCGCTGTTTCGCCGCATAGACTCGCTAACCGAACCATCCAATCGCGACCAGCAGGTGACTCGTGGCGCCCTGTCGATCGATACGGCGCGACTGCATGCGGCCTGGCAGGACCACCCGCTGGGACTCACGCTGACGGAATTCTGGATCGTGCATGCGCTGGCCAAGAATCCCGGGCATGTGAAGAACCGGCAACAGCTGATGGATGCCGCCAACGTGGTCCTCGACGACAACACCATCACCTCCCACATCAAGCGCATCCGTCGCAAGTTCCAGGCCATCGATCCCTCCTTCGACGGCATCGAGACCATGTACGGAATGGGTTATCGATGGCAGGAAGGATGATCAGCGGACAGCCGGATCGCGGCCAGCAACCGGCAGCCTGTTGACGGTTCGCGCCCGCTCCTATGTCCCTGCGCGCCAAACTCCTGCTGCTGAGCCTGTTGACGTTGATTCTGCCGTGGGCCGGCTGGCAGTACGCGGAACGCATGGAGACCACGTTGCGCCGCGGCCAGGAGGACTCGCTGTTGACGACGGCGGATGTGCTCGGACGCGTCGTCGCCTCGCAACCCGAGTTGCTGTATCGGTTTCCGGATGAGCTGCGACAGGACTTCGATCCGCGCCACGGCGACATCTTCGCGCCGTTGCTCGCGACGCAACCTCTGATCGACGGGTTCGCCGACGAATGGCCGGCTCCGTCACGCCCCGTTCCCGGATTCGACAGTTCATCTCCCAAGCTGCGGCTCGGCATTTTCGGCCGCTTCATGCACGCCTACGTCGAAGTCGCGGACGCGAACGTGCGCTACGAGAATCCCGCCGCGCAGGACGTCACGGCCGACACCGATGTGGATCGCGTCATCTTTCTCACCCGCGATGAGACCGGCCGCGAGCGCGCATGGTCAGTCAGCGCAATAGCGCCGGGGCCGATCATAGTGAGGCCGTGCGAAGTCGGCGCGCCGTGGCGGCCCCTTACCGATGAGATGCCGCACATCAGCGGTGTCTGGCGCGCGACGGAATCGGGGTACGCTGTTGAATTGCGTGCACCGCTGGCGATATTCGGCACGCGGCTCGGCGTGTTTGCCCTGAATGCCGCGGGGACGGTGCTGTCGCAGACGCCCGTATTGGGAACGCTGCATACCGGCTCCGAATCTCTCAAACAACGACTCGAACAGTACGCGCCGCGAGGTCTGCGTGTCTCGGTCGTGGACTCCCGTGGCTGGTTGCTAGCCCGGGCCGGCTCGGTCGCCGTAGACGTCCAGTCGAACTACGCGGGGCTGCGCGCGGATGAAGACGGCTTCCTGCGTTCGATCTATCGAGTGCTGCTCGGACGCACGGAAGCCGTCGTGCATCCTTACGGATTGCCATATGGCATGTGGGGCGAACCCGTCGACCAGGCTCGCAAGGGACGCAGCACTGCGATCTGGTTCGAACAGGCTGGCGGCGAACCTTCGCTGGTACGTGCCGCGGTGCCGATCAAGTACGCCGATGAAACGCTGGGGGCCCTGATCGTCGAGCAACCTGGCGAACAGCTCGTGCTGGTGCGTGAAGAAGCCCTCACGCGATTGCTGAACCTGACTTTGCTGGCGACGCTATTTACCGTCGCGGTCACGCTGGTGTTCGCGGCGCGTCTGTCGCAACGCATCCGGCGCCTGAGCCGGGCGGTATCGAACGCATTGACCCCCGAAGGTCGCATCGAGCCGGCGATTCCCGACACCACGGCCAAAGACGAGCTGGGCGCCCTGGCCCGCAACTACAGCACCGTGCTCGGACGGCTCCAGGAATATACGAACTATCTGCAAACGCTCGGCACCAAGCTGTCCCACGAATTGCGCACACCGCTGACCATCGTCAGCTCATCGCTCGAGAACCTCTCCTCCGAGACGGAGTTGCCGGAAACCTCGCAGAGCTACCTGGATCGCGCCCGCCGCGGCGCCGGCCGCATGCATGCGATCCTGACGGCCATGACCGAAGCAACCAGGGTCGAGCAAAGCATCGAACATACCGAGCGGGTGCAGTTCGACCTGGCGGCGCTGGTACGCAATATAGGATTGGCCTATAGCGCCACCTTTGCGGATCACCAAGTCATTGCGGCCACCCCCGAAGGACCGATCACCGTGGACGGCTCACCCGAGTTGATCGCGCAAATGCTGGACAAGCTCATGGATAACGCAACGGGCTTCAGTCCGCCCGGCAGCACCATCACCATGACGCTCACAGCCGAAGCGCGCACCTGCCAGTTGAGCGTGAGCAACGAAGGGCCGCTGCTGCCGCCGAATCTCGACGGGCATCTGTTCGAATCCCTGGTTTCGAGCCGCACCGCGGCCGATCAGCGTCCGCACCTGGGGCTGGGCCTGTACATCGTGCGACTGATTGCGGACTTCCATCGCGGCCAGGCCACGGCTCGCAACCTCCCCGACAGCAGTGGCGTAATCGTCACAGTCGATCTGGCCCGCGTCCCCGCAATCTAGGCAAACCGCGCATTGCTTACGTCCCATGCCCGGTTCCAGGGCGGGATTCTTCAACAGTGGCGACCACAACGGCGTCGGCCTTTTTTACATGCGCTTGAGCCAGCCCCGCCACCAGCACGTTGCATAATACACACGGCACTTGCTAACTCTCTGTTTGCGGGAGCACACTTCGTTGTGTGGCACACCACTTGCTCACTAATACGCCAGCCGCTGCGGCAACGCAGACGGTACGAAGGCAGAGAAGCGGGGATGGCACCGCAGGGGAGAGAGGACTAAGAGCGATAAGCATCAGGACGATGCAACCGACCACGGTTCGTTGAAACCAGTCGGTGACGGGATACGAGACTTACAGCGACAGCAGCGTTTCTTGATTTAGCCGGCGCGATCCAACAACTAGAAGAGACGCCTGCCCAGAAACGAAAAGCCCCGTACGTACGGGGCTTTTTTTTATGCCGAATCCGCCCCGCCCGCTGGCTTATTTCTGCTTCCACGCACCGTTCTTGTCCTGGTAATACCATCCCGCGGACGCCTTGGTGCTCCAACGCTCGGCGAAGGTGGAGCGGATATCGCTCTCCCATTCCGGATGACCGTTGGCGGTGGCGATTTCGCGGTAGAGATTGCTGCGATCGGCATTCTCATCCGCCACCAGCTTGCGTGCGGTATTGCGCTCGGGCAGCGGCACCAGATTCTGATCGCGCACCTCGATCAAACCGTCCTTGGTCAGGCCGACGGCGCCGGAGTCGTAGTATTTCTTCAACTGGGCATGCCGCGCTTCCATGGATTGCGTGAGCTGCCGGACTGCGGGCGTCGACACGTTCAGATCCGCCTGCGCGTTCGCTGCCGGAATGATCAGGTTGAGCACCGATCCAGCGACGGCCAGCAGAACTCGCTGCGCGCCGCCGTCAAGCACCGAGGATTGCTTATCACCCGGCTTCGCGGGTTTGGTCGAGGAAGTACCCTGGCCCGGACCCCACACATCTTCGATGATCTTGTCCGCTGCCTTCTCGGCCGCGGCTGCCGGGAAATAGACATTGATGGTGACGCAGGCAGACAGCGCCAATCCCAGCGCGGCCAGCTTGAGCGGTAGATAGCGTGACATCGTGAGACCTCCTCGAACGTACGGCCGAACTGTACTACAGCGGGCTCGCCTACTTCACAACCGGTCCCTCCGACTGCGTCACCGCGATCAACTGCTGGACCAGGCGCGGCCAGTCGACGCGGTGCGCACCGCCGATCACATCGATGCGCGGAATGCCTTTGCCTTTGACCAGGTAGTAGCCACCATTCGCAGCAGGCGCGACACCATCCATGACGCAGACATCGTTCTGCAGGCGACACGACACCCCGAGTCGGTCGTAATTGAAATTCTCGAAAAATCGCAGAAAGCCGCTCGACAAGGCCGCGGTCACGCCGGCCCCGCCACCGCCGATGCTGCCGATGTTCTCAACGGCTCGCTGACTGATTCGATGGCGTGAGCGATCGTCCGTCGGCGTCTGCAGGCGCGCATCGAAGGCGATCGGGGTCCAGTTGAACAACTCGAGCCCCTGGATGGTTCCGGAGAGTCGCCCGGTGATGAGCCCGAACGAGAATGCACCGGTCACCAACTGCAGATCGAGATTGTTCAGCTCGATGCTGGAATGCAGCCGTGGCCATTGGCCGAATGGCTGCTCAAGGCGCAGGTCGCTTATCGCCACGCTGCCATCGAATACCTGCGCCTGTAGTTTCGTACCGAGAGTCACGACGCCATCGCGCATTCGCAGCTTGGAAATAACTCCACCGACGCGACCACCGAATTCGGGCCAGCCGAATGCCTTGCACAACTGCTGCACGCTGACCGGCTGCAGCGTCGCGTCGACCAGATAGGCGACACCCGGCTCACCGACATTGCGGATGCGGAGGCTTTCCAGATCGATGCTTCCGTCGAGAAGCGGGATGTGCGCGGCCTGCAGCAGTCGGAAATCCCGACCCTGCGAATTGAACGCCAGCTCGGCCGCGCCCAGCGGAAGATGGAAAAGCGCCCCCGAGCTCCAGCGCAATTGCGAGTCCGGCGTCTTGGATGCGTTACGCACGGATGCCGGGGGCGGCGTGCCCGATGTTCCGCCTGCTGCGTTGCCTGGCTTGTCACGCCAATGCCAATCGCCGTTGAGCCCCTTGAGCATCAAGTTGCCGACGCCGTCGTCGACCGTAACAGCGGCGAAGGCGAGATCGATACTGCGCGGAACGCCGTCTGCAATAGCGAGCACGCCGGAGATGGCGCCCGCGGTGCTCAACGATTTGAAACTCGTATCCAGTAACAGCGGTTGGAGATAGCTCGTGTACGCGCCGGGAAACTGCAATGACTTCAGATCCAGCGCGAGCGCTCGTAGCGGCTGCACGTGATCGAACTGAATCGTCGCACTACCCTCGCCCTGCGCCACATCGGTGTGGTTCAGGCTGAAGCGATCGACATGAAGAATGCCGTCCGCAGTCCATTTACCACGGGCTTGCAGCGCCAGCGCATGCGCGCCGAGATCGAGAAAGACAGGTTGGGCGTAAGCCTGCCCCGAAGCGGAGCGGACTGCCGCCGTAAAACCCCAGTCCGCGCCAGCCTGCGTGAGATTTGCCTGTAGATCGAAGGAGAGCTTCTCCGCCGCGAGGCTGCCTTCGCTATTGCTGGCGGTCAGTTCGGTGAATTTCGCATCGATTTTCCCTGCCGCAAGCACTGAGCCGGAACCGCGTGCGCTCAACGAAAAGGTCGTGGTGCCACTCGCCGTCAGCTGCGGCAGCGGCAATTTGAATTCGTGCGCGAGTTTTACCAGCGGCTCCAGCGCGATACCCCTGGCGCCAAGCTGTACGTTCCAGCCGGAATCACGCATCGCACCGCTGATGCGCACCTGGCCGGCACCGATCCGTAGTCCATCCAGGTCGACCTCGAGATCTCCCGTTCGACGACCGAATACCACACGCCCGGTGAGTGTCTGCGCCCCAAGCGTCGGCAGCGTGCCCACGATGTGCGCATTGCGGCATGCAATGACAGTCGTTGAGATTTCGACCGCCGGACAGTCGATGCGCACGTTCCTGAGCTCAGCGGCCGGCGAGGCCAGCCGGAGTCGTTCGATCGTTGCCGACGCTGCGCTCGCGCTCTCTGGGATTTTCAACTGCACGGAGATGCCGCTGGCGCTCCAGCCGCTGCCAGCAACGCTGTCGACCGCGAATGAAATGTCATCCAGGGCGTAACCGACGCTGGCAACAACGCCCGCGAGTCCCACGCCAAGCAACGCGATTCGTCGACCGGTCGCGCCGCGACTGACTGGTACTGGCAGCTGCCTTGATTGCCCCCGGATGCCCTTCCTCATCGGCCAAATGATGACGGCCGGCGGCGGGGATAGGAAGCCGCAGGTCTTGCCCGGCACTGACTTGCCTGACGGGCGCGGACGACCCAACAGGGCCCTATTCAGCCTCCCGGATTCAAATTGACAACGTTGTCATGGCCGTGGGAAGCTAATTTGTAAGAACGAGCAGGCAACCTGGGGGCGGGAATGACTATCGATAGGTGGTTCGACCGGCGGCGCCGCGGTGCCACAGCGGTAACTTCAGTGGCCCTGCTCGCAACACTTGGCTGCCTCACGGCCTGCGACCGGGAACATGCGCTTACTGAGCAAGCGCATGCGGACAGCACTACACCGATTCCTGCCTCCACCGTGCATCCCGAAGTGTGGCCGCTGATAACCTCACCGGTCATCGACGACTCGGGACTCACCGCCCGGCTGGAAGAGATCCTCGGCTCATTGTCCGTCGAAGAGAAGGTCGGCCAGATCATCCAGGCCGACATCGTCAGTGTTACGCCGCAGGATGTCCGTGAGTACCGGCTCGGCTCGATCCTCAACGGCGGCAACTCAGGACCGCACGGCGATGACTTCGCACCGGCGCCGGCCTGGCTGGCACTCGCAGACGAGTTCTATCTTGCGTCGATGGATACGAGCGGCGGCAAGCACGCGATACCGATCATCTGGGGTGTGGATGCGATCCACGGCAATAGCAACATCATCGGCGCCACGCTGTTTCCGCATAACGTCGGTCTCGGTGCGGCACGCGACCCCGAACTTATCCGCCGCATCGGCGAAATCACCGCGCGTGAAGTACGCGTGACCGGGCAGGAATGGACATTCGCTCCGACTCTGGCGGTCGTCCAGGACGTACGCTGGGGTCGGGCCTACGAATCGTATTCCGAGAATCCACAGATCGTGCGCGAGTACGCGGGCGAAATGGTCAAGGGCCTGCAAGGCGAAGTCGGCTCCGCAGACTTCCTGCGGGGCGCTCATGTGGTGACGACCGCGAAGCACTTCGTCGGCGACGGCGGCACTTTCGAAGGCCGGGACCAGGGCGACAATCGCGCCAGCGAAGCCGAACTGCGCGATATCCACGCAGCAGGCTATACGGCAGCCATCGCCGCGGGTGCCCAATCGGTGATGGCGTCGTTCTCCGGCTGGCAAGGCCGCAAGGTGACCGGTCACAAGGGCTTGCTCACGGACGTTCTGAAAGGTCGGATGGGTTTCGACGGCATTCTGGTCGGGGACTGGAACGCACACGGCCAGGTCGAAGGCTGCAGCATCACGAACTGCGCCGCTGCAATCAACGCCGGCCTCGACATGTACATGGCGCCGGACAGCTGGAAGGGTCTCTACACCAATACGCTCGCGCAGGTTCGTTCCGGCGAAATTCCGCTGGCGCGCCTCGACGACGCGGTGCGTCGCATTCTTCGAGTCAAGCTACGCGCCGGATTGTTCGAAGCGGGTAAGCCATCAAGCCGGCCGCTGGCAGGTCAGTTCAATCTTCTCGGCGCGCCCGAACATCGGGCAGTGGCGCGACAAGCCGCTCGCGAATCGCTGGTGCTGCTGAAAAATTCCCGGCACCTCCTGCCCCTCAAGCCTGCATCCACGGTGCTGGTCGCCGGCGACGGTGCGGACAGTATCGCTAAACAGAACGGCGGCTGGACACTGAGCTGGCAAGGCACGGGCACCACTAACAGCCAGTTCCCGCATGCGGAGTCGATCTTCAGCGGCATCCGTACTGCCGTGACCGCAGGCGGTGGCAAGGCAACGCTAAGCGTGGACGGCAGCTATACCAACAAACCCGACCTCGCCATCGTGGTGTTCGGCGAAGATCCCTACGCCGAATTCCAGGGTGATATTCAGACATTGGAATATCGACCCACCGACAAGCGCGATCTGCAGCTGTTGCGCAAGCTGCATGGCGAACGGATTCCCGTTGTCGCGGTATTCCTGACCGGCCGGCCGTTATGGGTGAACTCAGAGCTGAATGCGTCGGATGCATTCGTTGTCGCGTGGCTGCCCGGCTCCGAAGGCGGTGCAATTGCCGATGTGCTATTCGCTAAAGCGGATGGCGCGATCAACCACGATTTCAAAGGCAGGCTGTCGTTCTCATGGCCGCGCACGCCCGATCCGGTTACGGCGAATGCAGGCGCCCAGCCAGCGTTGTTCCCGCTGAACTACGGGCTGACTTACGCCGACGACGGTGAACTGGCTGCGTTATCCGAAACTGCACCGCTACGGCGCGCAGTCGATACGTCGACCCGCAACTATTTCTCGGGTGGGCGGCCGGGCGCGGGTTGGAAATTGTTCGCCGCCGATGCGAGCGGCAAGCGCGAAGAACTCAAGGGGTCGGTTGGCGGCACGGCGGGCAACGACCTCGCCGTCACCGCGATCGATCATGGCGCACAGGAAGACGCGCGGCTGGCGATGTGGTCGGGCAAGGGTAACGCGGCGCTGGCCATTGCAGGCGACAACGCAGTCGACTTGCAACGCGAAGCGAATGGGCAACTCTCGCTGGCATTCGACTATCGGGTAGATGCTGCACCGAGCGCCGCAGTCGAGCTTGGGATGGAATGCGGTGACAGCAAGTGTCGCGGCGCGATTCCAATCGACGCGCGCCTGCGCACTGCGCCACGCGGGGAATGGCAACAGTTCCGTGCACCGCTGCGCTGCTTCGAAAAGAATGGCACAGACATGCGCAACGTCGCCGTACCGTTTGCGATCTCCACCGCCGGCTCGCTCAAGCTGGGCATCGCGAATGTACGGCTGGATACGGGAACGACGGACACCCTGAGCTGTGGTGCGTGAGGGAGGCAGATAGGAGTGACGGGTGACGAGTGACCGGTGACGGGCAAGACCGTGCCGAGCCACAGCTCCCCGTCCTCTCTTGTTCTTTCCCGTCACCCGTCACCCATCCCTCATCACCGTACTTCTTCCCCATCACTCGTCACCCGTCACCCATCACCTTCTCCCATGCTCAAAGCCCCCCTTCGCCGGGCCAAGATCCACGACGTCGCCGATGCGGCAGGCGTCGCCATCAAGACGGTCTCGCGCGTCCTGAATAACGAACGGAATGTTCGCGCTGAAACCCGTGAGCGGGTACTGGATGTCGTCAAACGACTCAACTATCACCCCAGCCTGTCTGCGCGCAGCCTTGCCGGTCGGCGCTCGTACCTCATCGGCCTGGTCTACGAGAATCCGAGCGCCAACTACATAGTCGACGTACAGCACGGCGCCATGGCGCGCTGCCGCGAAGGTAAGTTCCAGCTCCTCATGCATCAGGTGATCGGACGCGGCGACGATCTCGAACGCGATGTGCTCGGACTGATGGACCAGACACACCTCGATGGCCTGATCGTCACTGCGCCGCTGAGTGAGTCCATGGATCTCATCAAGGCACTGGATCGACGTGCGCTGCCGTTCGTGCGCATCGCGCCCAACGACATGCAGCATCGCACGCCGTTCGCGGACATGGACGACGCCGGCGCGGCGCAGGAGATGACGGACTACCTGATCGGTCTCGGCCATCGGCGCATCGGCTTCATCGTCGGCCATCCGGATCACTTCGCCAGCAGCCAGCGTCTCGCCGGCTACAAGGCCGCCCTGAAAACACACCGCATTACTTACGTTGCCGAACTGGTGCGACAGGGTTACTTCGTATTCGACTCCGGTGCAGCGGCCGCCCGGCAATTGCTCACCATGCCGCAACCCCCGACAGCTATTTTTGCGAGCAATGACGACATGGCCGCGGGTGTACTGATGGCGGCGCACGAAATGGGAATCGCGGTACCCGAACGCCTGTCCGTCGCCGGTTTCGACGACACCTACATCGCACGCACCGTGTGGCCCCGGCTCACCACAGTGCACCAGCCCAGTTACGATCTTGCTTACACGGCCACCGACCTGCTGTTGCAATTTTTGCAATCCGGCGTGGTTCCGGAATCGGTGCGGTTGACTCATCGCTTGATATGCCGCGCATCGACCGGAATCATGACTGCGCGCGCATGATTTTCGCATTCACGTCGCTGCGGGCTTGCGACCGGCGCCCGGCTGACTATCCCAACTGATTAGGTGTAAATCTCCGCTGCCGTGCTTGCCGAGCACCCGCCTGTGCCGGCAATCTCCGTCAATGGTGCGAATAGCCTCCTCTGCCGTGCATCAGGCTCGATGGGCCGCACACCGCCTGCGCATCGGCTTGCTGATCCTGATGGCCGCGCTGGCGCCAATATCTTTGACGGGCTGCACCACAGCCGTATACAACCGACTCGACACCCTTGCCGGCTGGTATCTGCAGTCGCTCGTCTCGCTGGATCCCGCGCAGCGCGAAGAACTGCATGACTGGCTGTCGGAAACGCTCGCGTGGCTGCGGCGCTCGGAGTTGAATCGGTACGCTGGATTTCTGCGCGATGTCTCTTCCGAGCTGGCACAACCCGGCACTGCGGACACCTACCAGCGCATCGAGCAACGGTTTCGCGGTTTCCTGGAGGACCTGGCCGCCAAGACCACGCCGGACGCTGCTCGATTGCTGATGAGCCTGTCGCCGACCCAGGTGGATGAGCTGTTTTCGAATCTCGCCACCAAGACACGCGAGCGCGCCGAGAAGCATCCCACCACGGCGCAGTGGCGCCAGGACGAGGTGAAGGACTTGACCAAGCAACTGAAGCGCTGGACAGGCAGCGTCAGCGACGCGCAGGAATCGCTGATCGAAGCAGCCGTTGCACATCTGGAACCGACCAATGCGGCGTGGCCGGCGAGTCAGCAAGCCTGGCGCGACGCCGTGCAACGTGCACTCGTCGATTCGAGTTCGCGTGCTGCCGCGGCGGCAAATATCCAGCAACTACTGGCTCATCCCTACAGCCAATGGACGGCAGACTATACCGAGCTGCGCCAACGCAACCGCAAGCGCTACCTGGAACTCGCAGCGTCGCTGGATGCCTCCCTTTCGTCGCAACAGCGCGAACGATTACGCGCAGAATTGCTCAAACTGGCCCAACAACTGGCAAAGATCGCCGAGGACAGAACATGAACGTCACACTGATCGCGGCATGTGCAGTACTGGCATTCGGATTGGCAGGTTGTCAGAAGGCGCAAACACCCGCCGCCACGCCGGCGGATAATGCGACTGGCAGCTCGCCTATGAGCGCCGCCGCAACGCAGCCGGCAGCCGACACTGCTGCTATCCGGGCAGCACTGGCCAACCCGAATCGCCTTAGCGGCGACGCCAATGAGGACGACTGGCGTAAATCGAGCGACGTGTTGACCTTGCTCGATGCACGGCCCGGCATCCGTGTCATCGATTACTTCTCCGCCGGCGGCTACAACACCGAATTACTTTCCTACATCGTCGGCCCGCAGGGCCAGGTGATCGCGTACAACAATGCTCCCTATCTGGCTTATGCAAAGGACAAAGCCGCGGAGCGCTACGCAGCAAACCGTTTACCGAACGTCGCGCAGCTCACGGCTCCGCCCGAAGAAGTACCGCTGGATCCCGCAAGCCTCGACGCCGCGCTGTTCGTGCTCTCTTATCACGATATGCACTGGCCGCCGGCGAAGGATGGCTCGTGGCCGAAGGTCGATCCGGCGCTCGCACTGACCCGACTCGTTCCCGCCCTCAAGCCTGGTGCAGTCGTCGTCGTCGTGGACCACGTCGCAGCCCCCAACGACGACACGGACAAAACAGTCGACGCACTGCATCGCATCGACCCGGAGATAGTGAAGCGCGAATTCGAAGCCGCTGGACTGCAATTCGTCGGCGAAAGCCAAGCGCTGCGCAATCCCGCGGACGATCACACCAAGCCGGTCTTCGATCCCTCGATACAGCATCGGACGGATCGGTTTATTTATAAGTTCAGGAAGGGGACGGTGTAAGGCGGATGAGGTGATGAGGGTGATGGAAGTGATGAAGGCACCTGATCCTCCCTCACCTTCATCACCTGCATCACCTGCATCACTTCCATCACCCTCCTCTCTCACTCCTCATCCATCACCTTGAACGACTTCATCAGTTCCTGTTGTTTTCTCGGCGGCACCGGATCGTAGTGACTGAGGTCCATGGTGAAGCTGCCTTCGCCGCCGGTGAGCGATTTCAGGCGTGACTGGTAGTCGCTGATCTCGGCCAGTGGCACGAGCGCACTGATGCGCGTGCGTTGATGGCCGAGGGCGCTGTTGCCGCTCACGCGGCCGCGGCGGGTGGCGAGATCGCCGGTGATATCGCCAGTGGCATTGCTCGGTGTGGTCACTTCCATGCGCACCACCGGCTCCAGCACGATGGGCCCGGCTTCACGAAAAGCGTTCTGGAAGGCGCGCCGGGCGGCGCTGAGGAAGGCGACTTCCTTCGAATCCACCGGGTGATACTTGCCGTCGTAGACGATTACACGCAGATCCTGCAGCGGGAATCCGGCGATAGCTCCTTCCGCCAGAACCTGTCGCACCCCTTTCTCCACTGCGGGAATGAACTGCGAGGGGATCGCGCCGCCCACGACTTCATCGACGAACTCGAATCCCTGGCCGCGATCCAGCGGCTCCACGCGCAGATGCACTTCGCCGAATTGGCCCGCGCCACCGGTCTGCTTCTTGTGCCGATGATGGCCATCCGCCGGACGCGTGATCGTTTCCCGATAGGGAATGCTTGGCAAGTGAGTCTTGCAATGCACGCCGTAGCGATCGCGCATGCGTTCAAGCATCACCCGCAGATGCAATTCACCCATCCCATAGAGCACGGTTTCATTGAGCGCGGGGTGATGCTCGAGTCGCACGCAGGGATCTTCGGCCGTCAGTCGATGCAGCACGTCCGACAGCTTCTGCTCTTCGCCGCGCCGTTCCGGCTCGATTGCCAACCCGGCCATGGCCGGCGGAAAAGCGATGGACTGCAGGTGATAGTGATCCTCATCGTGCGAATCGTGCAGCACGGCATCGAAGTGCAGCTCCTCGACTTTCGAGATCGCACAGATATCCCCGGGGACCGCGTGGGGAATCTCGAGGTGATCCTTGCCCTGCAGGCGATACAGGTGCGTTACCTTGAATGGCTTGCGCGCGTTACCGACGAACAGTTGCGAGCCGTTGCGCACTGTTCCCTGGTGTACGCGTAACACACCCAGCTTGCCGACAAATGGATCGATGGCGATCTTGAATACGTGCGCGATGACATGCTTGCTGGCATCGGGCGTGACCTGCACGCGCTCGACCGCTCCCTCCCGCGCACCGTCATACTTGAGGAACGGTGGTGGATTGGCTTCCAGCGGATTCGGCATCAGCCGAGCCAGGATGGTCAGCAGCTCCTTCACGCCTGCGCCAGTCTCGGCCGAGACGAAGCACACGGGCACCAGATGCCCTTCGCGCAGCGCGCGCTCGAACGGATCGTGCAGTTGCTCGGGCGACAGCTCCTCACCCTGCTCCAGGTACAAGGCCATGAGCTTTTCGTCGAGCTCGACCACCTGGTCGATGATCTCCGTGTGCGCAGCGGCAACGCTGGAAAAATCCGGTTGCGCCGCGCCGGGTTGAAAAAAACAGTCGACCACGCCGCGTCCTTGTTCGCAGGGCAGGTTCAACGGCAGGCACTCGCGGCCGAACGCCTCGCGCAGTTCGTCCAGCACGCGTTGCGGGTGAGCATCGCGATTGTCGATCTTGTTGACGATCAGCAAGCGGCACAGCTCGCGGTCGTGCGCGAAATCCATCATCCGCTGGGTCATCGGTTCGATGCCGTTGACCGCGTTCACTACGACTGCCGCAGTCTCCACCGCATCCAGCACGGTAAGCGAGCGGCCGATAAAGTCCGGATAACCGGGGGTGTCGATCAGGTTGATGTGGCAACCCAGGCTGTCGAAACCGATGATGGCGGCGTCCAGCGAGTGACCCAGTTGCCGCTCCTGGGGATCGAAATCGCACACCGTGGTACCGCGCTCCAGGCTCCCGGGGGCACGGATCGCGCCGGCTTGCGCGAGCAAGCGCTCGGCCAGCAACGTCTTGCCGCCGCCCGCCTGTCCCACCAGGGCGATATTGCGAATGTCCGTGGTCGAGTAAGCCATGCAGCCGCCCCCCTGGAGATCCTGCATCCCGAGGATACTCCCGAAGCAGCGGCTGGCGGTTAGCGGTTGGCGGTTAGTAAATACCGAGCGCCAACGGGGGATCGAATCCCAGACGGCTGTTTTGACGCGACCCAGTGGTGCCCGGGCCGCGCTGCACGTACTCTATCGCCGGACTAACCGCTAACCGCCAACCGCTAACCGCTAACCGCTTCCTCCATGACTCATAAGCGCGCCCTCATCGTGGATGACTCGCGGTCCGCCCGCGTGATCCTCAGTCGCATGCTGGAAGCCTACGACCTGGAGGTCGACGCGGCGGAATCCGCCGAGCAGGCTCTGGAACATCTCAAGCAGGCGCGCCCCGACGTGATCTTCATGGATCACTTGATGCCGGGGATGGATGGCTTCCAGGCGATCCAGGCCATCAAGAGCAATCCGGACACGGCGATGATTCCGGTCATGATGTACACCTCCCAGGAAGGCGAGCTGTATGTCAGCCAGGCGCGCGCGCTCGGTGCTGTCGGTGTGCTACCGAAAACCGTCAAGCAGGGCGATGTGTCGCGCATCCTGTATCAATTGCGCCTGCTGCCGGAGCGTCGCGAAGGCCGGGCGCCGGTCTTCACGCCGCTGGGTGAGATAGTGGAAGAGATGCGGGAGGAGCCGGCACGCGTTCATGCCGAGCGCCCACCTGTGGCAGTCCCTGGAGAAATCGAATCCGCCGTGCGCCATGCGGTGACCGAGGCGCTGAAAGAACATCACGCTGAGCTGCGGCGGTTCATGCTTGCGAATTTCGAAGCGTTCGCGCGCCGAATCGCTCCCGACGGCAAACCTGTTGCGGTAACCACGGAACAGCAGGAGATTGTCGAGCTGGCGCCGCCGGAACCGCCTCGGACGCGCTGGCCGCTGCTTGCCACGGTGGCGTCGATCGCGTTGTTGCCGACTATCGTGCTGGCCGTGCTTTACACCCGCACGCTGAGTTCCATCGATGAGTTGAAGCAGAGCAATGCACTGCAGGCCGCGGTGGTCCAGGAACAGGCATCGCAATTGGCCCTGTTGCGAGAGGCCGCACGCACTGCTTCCGCCGAGCAACACGCAGCGGTCCTGGCGTCGACGACTTCCGGCACGGGGATGAGCGAAGTCGTCCCCTACGGCGAGGCGCCACTATCGGGTTCGCGATTGGAGCGGTTGCGAGGACTGATCGAATCCCTCAAGGCCAGCAACTTCCACGGCAAGCTCAAGATTGCCGCCTACGTTGGTGAGTTCTGCCTCACCGGCAACGGCATCGAAGGCTATTCGGTCGCATCCGACGACCTGCCAGTGAGACGCTGCGACCTGGTCGGCAATCCCTTCGACGACGGCCTGCCCACCACCCAGCGACAGTCCGTGCCATTCGCCAACCTGGTGGCGAGCGCTCGCCAGCAAATCGGTGACGGCCTGAAGATCGAGATCGACTACTCCGGCCGTCATCCTGCAGTGCCGTATCCCGAAGGCGACCAGCTCTCCAGGGCAACCGCCGGCGACTGGAATCGCATCGCCATGCAGAATAATCGCGTGGAGTTCGTCACGGAGCCGGCCACTGCGGTGAGCTTGGCGGGGAGCTAAGAGAAGAGAGTAAGTGATGGGGGGGTGATGAAGGTGATGGAAGTGATGTAGGGTCGCCATCACACGCTACTGCGTATCACTTCCATCACCTTCATCACCTGTATCACTCCCCTCCATGCCCTCTTCCCCCTGGCTCCTCTACGGCGCAACCGGTTACACAGGCGAATTGATCGCGCGTGAAGCGGTGCGGCGTGGTATGCGTCCGGTCCTCGCGGGGCGATCAAGGGAAAAGCTCGCGAAGCTCGCTGCCGAATTGAATTGCCCCAGTGCGGTGTTCGCATTGGAGGATCACACCGCGATGCTGTCGGCGCTGGAGAATGTCGCAGCGGTCCTCCACTGCGCCGGACCATTCTCGGCAACTGCGCGCCCGATGATGCAGGCCTGTCTTGCCTCGCACATCCACTACCTCGACATCACCGGCGAAATCGACGTCTTCGAACTAGCCCAAAGCGTGCACGAAAAGGCACAGCGCGCCGGCAGCGTGTTGTGCCCCGGAGTCGGCTTCGACGTGGTTCCGACGGACTGCCTCGCGCTCAAACTCAAGCAAGCGCTGCCTGACGCAACCCATCTCGCGCTCGGCTTCGATGCCCGCTCCGGCCTGAGCAAGGGGACCGCCAAGACGACGGTCGAATCCCTGGGCGGCGGCTCGCGGCTGCGGCGCGATGGCAGGATCGTCAGCGTACCGCTGGCGTCGCAATCCCGGCGCATCGATTTCGGCAACGGCGAGAAGCTCGCGGTGGGCATCGGCTGGGGCGACGTCAGCACGGCCTACTACAGCACCGGTATCGGCAATATCGAGGTCTACGTGGCGACCTCGCAAAAGGCGTTCAAGCGCATGCGGCGCATGAATGCGCTGCGCCCGTTGCTGCGCAGGGGATGGGTCCAATCGCTGCTCAAATTCGGCATCGAACGGCGTTTGCAGGCGCCTTCGACCGCCCAGCGCGAAAACAACCCCACGTTCGTTTGGGGCGAGGCGAGCAATGCCGCCGGCAAAATCATTACGGCCAGGGTGCGCACCGCCAGCGGATATGCCCTGACGATCGCCTCATCGCTCGGTATGATGGCGACAGTCCTCAATCAGCCACGCCAGGGCGGCTATGCGACACCGAGCATGCTGGTCGGCGCCGACTTCGTCAGCTCCTTGCCCGGCTCCTCGGAGATCCGTTTCGACGCATGAATGAATCCCTAACCGCCGCATTGGATGCGGTCGACACTTCGCCGTCCGATACTTTTGCACCCCCCGGCTGGCTCGCCAACCCCCACCTGCAATCCATCCTGCCAAGCTTGCGGCTGCGGCGGCCGCTGGTTGCGCGCCGGGCGCGTCGCCTGCTGGCCTGCGCGGAAGAGCACATCCTCGACTGCGGGGACGGCGTGCGCTTGCTCGGGCACTACTCCAGCCAGCAGGCAGCGGGCGGACCGGCTGCCCGGGAACTCGTGGTGCTGCTACACGGGTGGGAAGGCAACGCCGATTCCCCGTACGTGCTCTCCCTCGGCCATCATCTCTTCAGCCGGGGTTGCGACGTGTTCCGGCTCAACTTCCGCGACCACGGCCCCACGCATCACCTGAATCGCGAAATCTTCCATTCGTGCCGTCTCGATGAAGTCGTCGGCGCCATGCGCTGCATCCAGAAGATGCTGCCCGATAAACGCCTCAGCGTGGGTGGATTCTCGCTCGGCGGCAACTTCGCGCTACGCATCGCCGCCCGTGCACCGGCCGCGAACCTGCGGCTCGAACGCGCCGTGGCCATCAGCCCGGTGCTCAAACCCCACAGCGCGATGCAGGCGCTGGAACGCAGCTGGTTCGTGTACCAGCAATATTTCCTCGGCAAATGGAAACGCTCGCTACGCCTCAAGCAGCAGCTGTTCCCCGAGACCTATGACTTCACGTCCATCCTCACCCAGCGCAGCATCAAGGCAATGACGGAAGTGCTGGTGGAACGCTACAGCGAGTTTGCGGATCTCGATGCTTACCTGAATGGCTATGCCATCACCGGCGACGCCCTTGCCGCGCTGGAAGTACCCAGCCACATCCTGACCGCGCTCGATGACCCGATCATCCCCGCCGCCGACCTGAAGGACCTGGCGCGCAATAGCCATCTGCACATCACCGCCGTCGCCCACGGCGGGCACTGCGGCTTCATGGACCGGCTGAACAGCCCAAGCTGGGCGGATCGCCAGGTGGCGGCGTTGATGGGGTTGAGGAAGTGACCGGAGTTACACGAGCGACAACGACATAGGGGTGACGGGTGATGGGTGCAGCGAGTGAGTGACACTTGGTCTCTTCTCACTCCGTGTCACCCCTGTGACTCCTGTCACTTCTGTCACTCCCTATCTATCCCTTCTCTCTCATCCCCCTGAACTCCCGCAGCATGCTGCGAACTTCGACCGTCTCGATCAACTTCGCACCGCGAGCGGCGAGGTCGAGCGCGAGCTTGCGTGAAGCCACTTCGTAGCAGGCCCAGCGCCACGGCCCGCGCCACAGTTTTGCGGTGTTGTCGGTCAGCAGGTTGTGATCGCAGAAGACATAGTCAGGCGCCAGCGCTTCGCATTTGAGCGCCGCGAGCGTGGTGTACTCGGGCAACACCCAGCCGATCCGGTATGCCGATACCTGGCGCACGTGATGCACAGCAGCGAGGTCGTGCGAAATGATCACGCACTGCCGCGCGATGGGTTTGAGAGTCTCGCATACCTTGCGAACCACCAGCTCGTGCCCGAAGCCGCGCAGGCTGGCACGCTTGAGCTGCACGAAGGCGGTTACCGTCGGGTGCGATTCGATCAGGTCGACGGCCTGTGCGAGGGTCGGAATTCCCACGTCCGTATAGCGATTGCCGAAACGCGCGGCCTCATTGACTGCGACCTCGCTGAGTTCCTGCCAGCTCATCTGCAACGCATCGCGATCCAGGCCGGCGGTGCGACTCAGGTTGGAATCATTCAGCAGCACGGGCTGGCGGTCCGCGCAGAGCTGCACATCGAATTCGACATAGCGCACGCCCAGGTCGAGCGCGGAACGCAGCGCCGGCAGGGTGTTCTCCGGATACTCTGCGGCATTCCCGCGATGGGCAATCAGGTCCGGCAGTGGGCGAAAGGGTAGCGACATCCTTGCGAAATTTTTCTAACAGGCCGGCCCTGATCTTAGCAGCATGCCGCAACGCGTGATGACGGCCTCGCTGGAGCGCGTCGACGATCGGCTATTGCCTGTTCGATTGCGGAATCTCCCATCGAGTTGAACGGATCCTCCCCGCACCCGTATGCGTTCACCGACACTACGCGTGGACCGTGCTATCTGGTATCCATAGGCAAGCAGGATCGCCGCTAACCATGAAGAAGAATCGCATCGTCGTCCGGGATGCAACTCGCTTGCGGACGTTGCCGCTCGGGCTGGCTGTCATCGGCACATTTGCGACTTGCGTAATACTGCAGGCATGCAATAGCGGCGCAAACACCGAGCAACAACCTGAGCAGCAGCCGCCGCCGTCGGCCGATACCACCGCACCCACTGCTCCCACCAACGTCACCGCAACTGCCGCCAGCAATACGCGCATCGACGTGAGCTGGTCGGCTTCCACGGACACAGGCGGTTCGGAATTATCGGGATATCGTCTCTATCGCGATGGTGCAGGCACGGCATTGGCCACTGTCAACGCGCCCGCAACGACCTACGCGGACACGGGACTCACTGCAAGCACGCAATACAGTTACGTCGTACGCGCATTCGATGGAGCGGGTAACGAATCGACCGCACCGAACGCCGTTACCGCGATGACTCAAACGAACCCAGTCAGCGGCACGTCCGGACTGGACGCGCGCCCGTCGAATACCACCTGCCTGGCCTGGGACAGGCCGACGCCGAGCGGCACCATTTCCCTGGAACCCTATACGGGCCTGACGTTCAGCAGGGCGGTCGCGATGCTGCAGGCACCGGCGGATAACTCGCACTGGTATGTCGTGCAGCAGGATGGCGTCGTCAAACGCTTCAGCACCCCGAATCCCGCCGCCGCAGATACCGTCATCGACCTGTCGGCCAAGGTCATCAGCCCGGCCGATGGCGCGGACCACGATGAGATGGGCCTGCTCGGCATGGCGTTCCATCCGCAATTCCCCACCGATCGCCGTGTATTCCTTTCATACACCACGGTCGTCGGCAGCCAGCGGCTATCGCGCATCTCCTCTTTTACTGCCAGCGGCGATGGCGCCAGCGTCGATCCCGCCTCGGAACAGGCGCTGCTGACTTTCAATCAACCCGAAAGCAATCACAAAGGCGGCAACCTCGTCTTCGGTCCGGACGGCTTGCTGTACATCGGCTTCGGCGACGGCGGTGGTGGCGGCGACAATCACGAGAATGCCGGTAACGGCCAGCGACTCACGACGCTCCTCGGCAAGATGCTGCGCATCGACGTAAGCGGCGCAACCGGCTACGCGATTCCTGCCTCAAATCCCTTTGCGAACAATGCCAAGTGCGGCCCCGCCAGCCGCACCAGCGGGGAATGCCCGGAGATCTACGCGTGGGGCTTCCGCAATCCATGGCGCTGGAGCTTCGATCGCGATACCGGCGAGCTGTGGGTGGGCGATGTGGGACAGGGCCTGTGGGAAGAGGTCGACCAGGTTGCACGCGGTGGGAACTACGGTTGGCGTTGCCGCGAAGGCGCGCACGACTATGCATCCGCAAGTACGCCGATCTGCGCCGGGGCCACGTTGATCGATCCGGTGGCCGAGTACGATCACGACCAGGGCATCGCCATCACCGGCGGCTACGTTTATCGCGGCACCCAGAACACGCCGCTACGCGGGCGCTTCATTTTCGGGGACTACGGTTCGGGAAATATCTGGGCGTGGATTGCCGAAAACGCCACGCAACCCCGCAAGCCGACACTGCTGTTGGGCAATACCGGACTGAACATCTATTCCTTCGGCCAGGGTAACGACGGCGAGCTTTATGTCGTCGCTCCGGACTCGCTGCATCACATTGTGTTTCAGCCGGCCAGCGGCGGCGGAACCGCTCCAACCAAACTCAGCGCCACCGGGTGCGTGAACCCGGCCGATCCCACCCAACCGGCCGCGGGACTGATTCCCTATGCAGTCAATGCACCGTTCTGGTCGGATGGTGCGACCAAGGAACGCTGGATCGGTTTGCCTGATGGCGCAAATATCACCGTGAAGCCGGACACCGACTGGGATTTCCCCAATCGCACCGTGCTGGTGAAGAATTTCCGCTTGGGCAACCGCCTCATCGAAACGCGGCTGTTCATGCGCCACCCCGACGGCAACTGGGGCGGCTTCAGCTACGAATGGAATGCACAGCAGACCGATGCGACCCTGCTGCAAGGCGGTGCGGTCCGCGACATCGGCGGCGGCCAGCAATGGATTTTCCCGAGCGAGTCGCAATGCCTCGAGTGCCACACCGACGCAGCCGGCCGGTCGCTGGGACTGGAGACGCGACAACTCAATCGCGACCTGCTGTATCCGCAAACCAATCGCACGGCGAACGAACTGTTCACCTTGAACCATATCGCAGCGTTGACGCCGGCGATTCCGGATCCGGCCGCCCAACCGGCGATGCCTGATCCTGTCGACACCACCGCACCGCTCAACCAGCGGGCACGTGCTTACCTGCATACGAACTGCTCGCAGTGTCACCGCCCCGGCGGGCCGACACCAAGCAACATGGACCTGCGGTACACCGCAGCGCTGGCGATCGCCGAGACCAAGACTTGCAACGTGAGCCCGCAATCCGGCGATCTCGACCTGGGCGCCAACGCCAGGCTGATCGTCCCCGGCAATGCCGCCAGCTCCATCCTGGTCAATCGGATGAATCGTCGCGATGCCAACGGCATGCCGCGACTGGGATCGAAGGTGGTGGATGCGAGTGGGGTTGCGCTGATCACGCAGTGGATCAACGCGATGAGCGGCTGCTGAAGCGCCTCGACACGCTGGCAACCGACTATTGCAGCGAGTGTTATCCGGCTCGCTTCTCTTCGTATGTCACGATCGGCGCGCCGCTGGTGACGGACATGTCGCCATCGATCACGGCGCCTTGCGCAACCGCAATGCTGCGGGCGGCGACGCTGCCACGAATGCGGGCGGTTTTGCGAATCTCGAGCTTCTCACCGACCGCGATCTCGCCCTGCCATTCACCCGCGATGACTGCCGCCCTGGCCTCGATCCGGCCCTCCCAACGCCCGCCTTCGGAAAGCGTAAACGCGCCACGCACCGTGCCGTCGCCAATCACGACGCCACCGACCACGAGATCGCCCTCGCAGACAAGATTACCGGTCAGCGTGGTACCCACACCGACGAAAGTGGGGCTGCTCGACACGCGGTCGGCGAGTCGGCGGCGGGGGCTATCGGCCATACAGAGTCTCCGGCAAAGGAACACAGATTATCGACCAGGTGCATGACGATTCCTGCGGCGAATTCGTCGCCAAATAGCGTCGCCCGCAGACCGCACATGGCCGCATTGTCCGAAGTTGACACTGCGCGTCACCACGACGGGTTCACAAATGCGGCCGACAGCCAGGAATCGCCACCCGCCGCAGCCCTGGCACATCGCTTGCAACGCTGTTTGTAATAGTTGCAGCGAGACCGCATCGATCATGCAGAACGAATCAGAAGTGATTGCGCTGGTGATGCCTGACAGCGAAGCCGGCCAACCCGGACGGATGCCGCGCGCCGCGCAGATGCTGGTTCGTAACGCGGCCGGCGAGATGTCGCTCGAATCCGTAAACATGGATACGCCGCTGGCACAGTACGCAATGGCAACCGGCTGCTTTCGCCGCGGCAAACCGATCTTCGATCCGGTCTCGCGCGAGGTCATGGGCTACGAGATGGAAATGATGGGCAGCCCGCTCGCCGCCGTAGGCTGAACAAAACCGCAGGTCGGTGGCCGACACTGCCCGTATCTTCAACTTCATGAACGGCTGGTTCCGCGATCCCGTAACGATGCAGCGACTCCCAATTTCGACGCGCTGAGCTTCCTGCAGCACCCTGCCAGCGAGTTCGCATTCCCGCCGCCACGCGCTCTTCCCCGCTGGCGGCGTTTTTTTGGGCGCACCGGACAGCTCGCTGCCGACCCTCATCGCTACCGGCTTCCTCTATGATGCCGGCATCGCACTACGGAAGGCTGTCCATGACCCGCCGTTTCACTCCGCTGATTGCCGCCCTGGCTGCCGTGTCGATTTCCGGACTCTTCGCCATCCAGGCCAACGCCCAGGTGGCAGGTGCCGATCGTATCGAGGCTGTGACGCTCGCCAACGGCATGCAGATCATCATCTGGCCGGACCACGACATCCCCAATGTGACGCTCTACAACTGGGTACGCGTAGGCAGCCGCAACGAGGTGCCGGGCATCACCGGGCTGGCGCACTTTTTCGAGCACATGATATTCAACGGCACGAGCACGCACGCTCCGGGCGAGTTCGACCGGCTGCTCGAAGCCAACGGCGCGCGTAACAACGCGTCGACATCTAGCGACGTCACCGTTTACCAAGACTGGCTTCCACGCGCTGCGCTGCCGCTGATCTTCGAGCTGGAAGCGGACCGGCTGCGCAACCTGTCTTTCGATCCTGCAGTCATCAAGAGCGAGCGCGAAGTCGTCTATTCGGAGCGCCGGCTGAGCGTCGACGACAATCATTCCGCTCGCCTGCAGGAGCAGGTTCAGGCCACCGCCTTCCTGGCGCATCCCTACGGCATTCCCACTATTGGCTGGCCTTCCGACATCGAGGCCTGGCAGCCTGAAGACCTGAAGAAATTTTTCTCGACCTACTACGCGCCGAACAACTGCACGTTGATCCTGGTCGGAGACCTGGACGTAAAACGCACGATCGCACTGGCGCGCCAGTATTTCGAGTCGATCCCCGCGCACGATCCGCCGCCGGCCATTCGCACCAAGGAGCCTGAACAGCAAGGCGAACGGCGCATTTTTGTCGCTGGCGATGCGCAGACACCGCTACTGCAGTTCGCTTATCACAGCATTGCGGGATCCGATCCACGCATCCCGGCACTCGAACTGCTGGTGCGGATACTGACGGATGGCGATGCATCGCGCCTGCATCGCGCGCTGGTCGAAGAACAGAAAGTTGCCATCTCCGCGGATGCGCATCTGGATATCGGCTTCGACCCCGGCCTGTTGTGGCTGTTCTTCACCTTGCCCTCCGGGGGCAATTTGCAGCAGGCGGAAACGGCTTTCGATGCGCAGATCGAACTCATCAGGACGCAGGGCGTGACCTCTGCCGAACTTTCCAGGGCACGCAACCAGGCGCTTGCCGACTTCTGGCGCGGATTGGCAACCATCGACGGCAAGGCCGAAGCATTGGGGTCCTATGCAGTATTGCGCGGTGGCTATCAGAAACTATTCGACGCTCCGCGCAGCTACGAACAGGTGACGCCGGAGGATGTGAAGAAGCTCGCCGCGGAGATCCTGCGCCCCTCGAACCGGACTGTCGGAATGCTGCCGGCTCCGGCGGACAAGGAGGAAAAATGAATAACACGACCGGCAAGCGCTTCCCCGCCGTGACTCGCAACGCAGCAATTCGCTTTGTGCCGAAACTCACCAGACTCATCGTGACAGCAAAGAACTGCGTGGTACTACTCGCGTTGCTGTTGTTACCGGTTGGAGTTTCGTACGCGGCAGAAAGTGGCGTCACGGTGCCGGCATTCGAACGCGTGCAAATGCCCAATGGAGCGGTATTGCTGCTGATGGAGCGCCATGACGTTCCCTTGATCTCCTTCGCCGCCGTCATGCGCGGCGGCGCGTTGACCGATCCGGCCAGAGAATCAGGAATGGCCAGCCTGCTGGCGGGACTGCTGGAGAAGGGTGCTGGCAAGCGCGATGCGGGCGCATTCGCCGACACGCTCGCGTCGGTTGGCGGCATGATCGCTACGGATAGCGAAGCTGAACGCATCAGCGTCGACGGCTCTTTCCTGGCGCGCGATCAGTCGCTGATGATCGAGTTGCTGGCCGACATCCTGCAGCGACCTCGTTTGGATCGAGCACAATTCTCTGCCTTGCAGGCCCGCTACATCGAGTTCATCCGTTCAGCAAAGGATTCGGACCTGGAGTCGCTGGCGCCCATTTATGGGAGAGCCGCCCTGTTCCGCGATCATCCCTATGGCAGACCGTCGCGCGGTAGCGAAGCAACCCTGGGTGTCATCACGTACGAGGACCTGCAGCGATACTACAAAGAGCAGTTCGGTTCCGACCGGCTGGTGCTGACGGTGGTCGGCGACTTCAGCGTCGCGAAAATGAAGCAGGCGCTGAATGCGGCGTTCGCCGGCTGGCACCAGGCCGACGCCGCGCTTCCGAAGGTTGCTGCGCCCACGGGCGTCAGCGCCCGTCGCGTCGTGCTGGTCGACGCACCGGACTCGGTGCAATCGTATTTCTGGGCTGGCAATCTTGGCGTCGCCCGCAGTTTTCCCGCGCGAGCGGCGCTGGATGTGGTGAACACGCTGTTCGGCGGCCGCTTCACTTCGATGCTCAACAGCGAGCTGCGGATTCGTACCGGACTGACTTACGGCGCGCGTTCACGCTTCGAACGGCTGACACAACCGGGCGCGTGGCAGATGAGTTCCTTCACGCGCACCGAGAAAACCATCGAAGCCATCGACCTGGCGTTCGCGGTCCTCGATGGATTGCATCGCAAGGGCATTGACCCGACGATGCTCGCCTCGGGCAAGGCGTATGTACAGGGCCAGTTCCCGCTCGCGCTCGAAACCTCCGGGCAATGGGCCGGAACTCTCGCGGATCTGGAGTTCTACGGCCTGGATCGCAGCTATATCGACGGCTACGGGGCCGCGCTCGCCGGCGTCACCGAGCAGAACGTCCGCAGCATCATCGACGAACAATTCCCTACCAGCGACCACCTCACCCTGGTGGTGATCGGCAAGGCGAGCGCAATCCGCGATGGCCTGCGCAAGTACGGTCCGGTGACGGAAATGAGATTGTCGGATGGGTGGTTCTAGGAAAGGAAGTGACTAGCGGATAGCGGATGGCGGATGGCGGATGGCGGCGATGGTAGGCAGGTAAAGGCCGGCTGAAGCCCTGATCGCCGCATCTCTCGCTGGCCCATCCGCTATCCGCTAGTCACTGCCTAAAATGTGACGTGCGTCACATTGATAAAAAACCGTGCCGGCGGAGGCTTCGGCCACTTTCGCCGCGGTGCTCGCCGATTGCGAAATCCTTGCGTGAATTCCTTCTTTTGCAGCGTCAGCCCGCTTAACGTTGGCAACTTTACCGACATGGACAAATGTCGGGGAGTGGCTAGACTCTTTGCGGCGCGCAGCTCCACAGCTCGCACGCAGGCTGCTACCACGGAAGTTCAGATTTACCGACTGCCAGCGCCGATCGCCCGCGTCTACTACCCGCCTCGATACCCGGCTTCGAACTATCGTTTCGAGCGCTGGCCCGAGCGCGGTTCTGAGTATCGGGTCGAAATGCTTCAGCGCGGTCGGATGACAGCAAATCAGACGTTCCCAACATGCAATACCGGCGCAGCGATTTCGACGTTACCAACACCGTACAGGTCAGTTCGCCAGATGCCGTGCGTCGCGCGGTCAGCGATCTGTTTCGCCAGACGTGGCCCAACTATCCGTTCGACCGGATCGACACCGCGTTTCGCGATTTCGAGCGGCTCTTCAATGGGCAGTTCCCCGGCTACTACGGCTGCGATACGGTTTATCACGACCTCCAGCATTCGCTCGACGGCACCCTTGCCACCTCACGGCTGATCGTCAGCTATGAACGCACGCATCTCGCCGAAGAACGCCTCGGCCCGGAGCGGGCGATCCTGGCGGTGGTCACCGCACTGTTCCACGATGCCGGTTACATTCGTCAGACAGACGATCAGACCCATCGCAACGGCGCCGAATTCACCCTCAGCCACGTCAGCCGCAGCGCGCAGTTCATCGGGCGCTACCTGCCCACCATCGGCATGGCGCAGTGGGTGCCGGTGGCCACCAAGATCGTGCACTTCACCGGCTATGAAGTGCAGTTCGACCAGATCCGCCTGGACGATCCGCGCGATCGCATCGTCGGCCACATCGTGGGCACCGGCGACCTGATCGCACAGATGTCGGATCGCTGCTACCTGGAAAAATGTCGCGACCGCCTGTATCCGGAATTCGTCCTTGGCGGCATCGCGATGCCGAACGACGCGCAAGGCAACACCTCCGTACGTTACCGCTCCGGTCTCGACGTGTTGCGCCAGACCCCGGAATTCATGGAAGACGTGCGTCGCACCCGCCTCGACGGCGAATTCGGCGGCACCTATCGCCACCTGGAATCGCTGTTCAACGGCCGCAACCCCTACATGGAAGCCATCCAGCGCAACCTGGAATACCTCGCCGAAGTCCTGCGCACCGGCCGGTGGCCCATGCTGCGCCGTGACCCGCCGTGCTTCACCTGGGAAAAAAATCCGGTGCAGAACATCCGTTCGCTGGTGCTGGGGCATTTGAAACAGGTGTGGAAGACATGATGGGCCGGCCAACCGGCCAACCGGCTGTCGGCAATCGGCCCGCATAGAGCGGGCTAACGGCTTTCAAGCAAACCCGCTTCGCGTATCACTCCCGGCGCTGCAATGATGTCGTGGTATGCAGCCGTGCTTGAATGCGAAGCTTCCTGTTCCGATGCTGGCCAGCAGGCCCTTTGACCCATAGCCAGTCGACCGGTCCGCCATCCAATGCCCGTCCCTCCCCCCATCGCCCTGCGGCTCGCCGTTGCCATCGGCATCGGCCTGTTGATCGGCATCGAGCGTGAGCGCAGCAAGGGCAACGGGCTGAACCGGGAAGTGGCCGGCGTGCGGACGTTCACGCTGACCGCATTGACCGGCGCCATCAGCCTGCTGGTTGGCGATATCCCCACTTTCATCTGCTTCGCACTGCTCGTCGGCCTGCTGGTCGGCATCGGTTATCGGCGCACGCGCAATCGCGATCCGGGACTGACATCGGAAGTCGCACAGCTCATCACCTTTCTGCTCGGCGGCCTGGCCATCCGCGAACCGCAACTCGCGGCGGCGCTCGGCGTGGTCGTTGCCATCCTGCTGGCCGCTCGCAACACGCTGCATTCATGGGTGCGCGATGTACTCACCGATGCGGAGATTCGCGATGGCTTGTTGCTGGCCGCCGCCGCGCTGATCATTTTGCCGCTGACGCCGACGGATGCGGTGGATCCGTGGGGCGTCATCAAGCCGCGTCAATTGTGGACGCTGGCAGTCACGGTGATGGCAATCAACGCGTTGGGTTACATCGCATTGCGAGCACTCGGGCCGAAGACCGGCCTGGCGCTGGCAGGACTCTTTTCCGGTTTCGTCTCGAGCACCGCGACCATCGGCGCGATGGGCGCACGCGCCAAAGCACAACCTGAACTGCGTCGCGGCGCTGTAGCAGGTGCTGCGGTTTCATCGGTCGCAACCGTCATCCAGCTTGCCGTTGTCATTGGACTCGTCAGCATGCAGTTGCTGCGTGAGCTGTCACTCCCACTGCTGGCTGCAGGCGTGATGGCCACGATCTATGCAGCCGCATTCACCATTCGCAGCGCACGCGAAACGGGCGACCGCGAAGCGACCGCCGGCCGGCCATTCGACCCGAAGACAGCCGTTATTTTCGTGGTCGTCGTGGGAGTCGCCCTGATGGTTTCCGCGCTGCTGACGCAATGGCTCGGCAGTCGTGGATTGTTGATAGCCAGTGCCGTTGGCGGTTTCGGCGATGCACATGCACCGGCGATCTCCGCTGCCACCCTCGCGGCTCAAGGAGGCGTTGATTTGAAGCCGGCCGGTGTCGCCGTACTCGCCGCTTTCACTACCAATGCCATCAGCAAGATCGTCGTCGCGAGCACCGTTGGCGACCGCCGCTACGCGCTGGCGCTCGGACCTGGCATTGCGCTGAGTGTGGTTGCCGGCTGGGCCGGACTGCTCGCGTCGACTTGATAGGAGCAGCAGCATGACTGCTACGCGATTGCAGTGCTCATCGAATGCTGCCGTTCATTCAAGTGCCCACCGAGATCTGCCGATCACGCTGCCAGCCATTCACCTCTCGCCTGTGGCCTGTTGCCGGTAGCCTCCCCCATGCCCCTGCAATATCCGCGGCTCGCAGCACGCTTTCCCTACAAACGCGCGTTCATTACCGGTGCCAGCAGCGGGCTGGGGCTCGAGCTCGCGCGTGCATTGAATCGCGACGGCTGGTCGCTGGGGCTGTTCGACCGCAATCTCGAAAACCTCACCGCCGTCGAGGGGGAGCTGTCCGCCCAAGGTGCGACGGTGTTCGCCTATCCCGGCGATGTCACGCACAGCGATGAACTGACGGTAGCCGTCAACTCGTTCGCTGCGATGGTGGACGGCCTGGATGTGATGATCAACAACGCGGGAGTCGCCGCCTCCGGTGCGTTGATGGAGATATCGCTGGAGGACTGGCGCTGGATCGTCGACATCAACCTGATGGGCGTCGTGCACGGCTGTCGCGCCGCCGTTCCGCACCTGCAGCGCAACGCCACCGGTCTGCTGATCAACATCGCGAGTGCCGCAGCTTTCGCATCGGCGCCCGGCATGGGCTCCTATAACGCGACCAAGGCCGCCGTCGTGTCGTTGAGTGAGACGCTGGCCGGCGAACTGCGCAGCTCAGGCACGCAGGTGTCCGTCGTGATGCCCACCTACTTCAAGACCAACCTGCTGGAATCGTTCCGCGGACCAGAATCGTCCCGTGCCATCGCACGCGAGCTGATGGACAGCGCCACCTGCCAAGCCCCCGATGTCGCCCACGACATCCTGCAGCTTGCAGGCCGCGGCAAGATGTACATCGTCCTGCCGAAATCCGCCCAATCCCTGTGGCGCCTGAAACGCTGGATGCCCGGCGTCTTCCTGCGCCGTGTCGTTGCGATGAGGGAGAGGATGAGGGAGAAGAGGGCGTGATGGGGTGATGAAAAGTGATGGACGTGATGTAGGGTTCTGCATCTGGACCTGCATCACCTCCATCACCTTCATCACCAATCAGCCGGAACCACGCCCCAGCCCTCCGGCAGATGAAAGCGCTGCACACGATGTAGGTCCAGATGCCGAACCTGCATCACTCTCATCACCTCCATCACCACTCTTACTTCGGCCTATCCACCGTCAGCAGGAACCGCGTATAGATCTCCGGTAGCCGCGCCAGGACATGTGGCTTGCCGGCAATGCTGCTGGCGTCGAGAACCTGGCGCAGGGCGGAGAGACTGAGCGATTCCAGTGCCGGCAGGGAGACCGGTGCATAACTGAGATGCCAGGGCTCAGGACTGACGCCACCGCGATCGGTGCGATATGGGCGGAAGAATCCGAAATTCGCCATGTTGGCGTCGAGCCACAGGCTCAAGCGCGAGAAAATACCGTCCGGCGCGTACTCCCGTGGCGTCAGTTCCACGACATAGTCCGCCGGAATGGCCGCGGCGTCGATCACATCGATGTCACTGCCCCAGTGATGGCGACTGCCGCCGGGAACGGCGGACCAGCACAGGATGGCATCCACCGCATCGCCATCGGCAATACGGCTGCGGTCGAGCACTTCCCCATTGCGGTCATACAGCGGCTTTTCCCCGGCCCACTTGCGATTCCAGATCGCCAGCTGCGTATCGAAGTCGCGGAAGCTGGAGCGCACCGCAAGGTCGATGCCGTCGCGCGCGGCTGCGTCACGCATCGCGAGGAACGAAGCAACTGCCTCGTAATGCAGGGTGCAGCGCGGTTCCTGCAACTCGACCACATGGGTGCGTGCCCGGCCAGTCAGTTCAAGCTCGTTCATGTGTGACTCTCCGGTGTCGATACGCTCGCCGCCAATGCGCGCAGCGAGGTTTCGGTCGGGATTGTCAGCGGTGTTCTCATCGGGCTGTTCATCAAACGCTTCTTCAGGCTGTTCATCAGTAATTGTTCGGGGTGATTGTGCAGGCACTCGTGCGCGGGCATCGATTCGTCTCGCGCGGTTTCAGCGCGGTTTTCTAAGGCTTTTCAGCAATGTGCCACTACAGTATGTCAAGAATACCGACAGCGCGTCGACGTGTGTGGAGCACCGCACTCGATCAAGTGAAAGCCCGCTATGCCTGGACCATACCGATGGAGTAAGTTTAGAGCCATAAAGCAGACAAACCTTGGCGATCTGCAAGGTATCGTCGCGTTGTCGAAGTCCGGGGGCATCTCGGCAAACGTCGGCGCAGGAAGTTGCTGGAGCAGCAGGTTGAAAACGCACGGCCTCAAAGTCAGATTACTCACCATCGCGATCGCCGCCGGGCTGTGTATCACCGCCGTGCTTTTTGGACTCCAGTACATGGATTTCAGGAAGTCCAGCGAGGCTATCGGCTTACAGGGCGAACGTTCGCTGCTCGCCGCGGAGTCGCAGCGTCTGGATTCGCAGGCGGACGATCTCGCGGCCGCGCATGCCGGCGAACTGGAAGCGGCACTGCGTCGCAACGACATCGCAAGCCTCCGGCGCATCGGCGAGTCGATCCTGGCCAACCGCCTGGTCGCCTCGGTGACGGTCAACGACGTCGCGGCACACCCCGTATACAGTGCGACCCGCAGCGAAAACTGGGTTGCCAATCTCGCCCCGGAAGAACGGCGCATCGTCAGTCACGAGCTCGGCGGCGCCGAGGCCGTCGGCACGATCGAAATCGTGGTCGGCCGTCCCGGCCTGCTCGCTTCGGCACATGCATTGCGGGCGCAGCTGCAGGGCGTCGAAGAACATAGCCTGACGCCGCAGCTATGGCTCATTGCCGGCGCCGGAACGCTCATCACCATCGTGCTGGCATTGGTCGCATGGGTGCTGGCGCGGCGGCTGGAACGCCCCATCGTCGAGTTGATCCGTTCCGCCGAACGCATCGGCGAAGGCGATTACACGCGCCCCCACAAAGTCACCAGTAACGATGAGATCGCCGACCTGGAACTGGCGCTGGACCGCATGCGGCAGAACCTGCGCCAGACGACCATCACCAAGGACTATCTCAACACCGTCCTGAACAGCATGAACGATGCGGTGCTGGTGACCTCGCCGTCGGGCATCATCAAGCGCGTCAACGATGCGACGGTGCGTCTGTTCGGTTACCCGGAAACGGAGATCACCGGCAAGCCGTTCGTCACGCTGATCGCGGAAAATGAACGCGAGGCGTTCTCCCTGGAAGCCTCCGGTGTCGAGACGCGCGAGACGGTCATCGCCACCCGCAGTGGCCAGACGATTCCAGTGTCGCTGTCGGGCGCGCCCATCGCCGCAGATGATCCGCAGTTCCAAGGCACCATCTTCGTGGTGCGCAACATCACGGATCGCAAACGTGCCGAGCGCCGCATCCGTTACCTCGCGCGCTACGACGCACTGACCAAGATTCCCAATCGCATGCAGTTCCAGCACATGCTGCAGCAGGCGATTGCACGCGCGCGACGTGCCGACCGCGGCATCGTGATGCTGTATCTCGACATGGATCGCTTCAAGGAGATCAACGATACCTTCGGCCACGCGGCCGGCGATCGCACCCTGGAAGTACTGAGCGAGCGACTGACCCGCATCCTGCCGCGCGAGGCGGTGGTAGGCCGGCTGGCAGGCGATGAGTTCGCGCTGTTCATCGAAGGCTTTGCCGAACCGGAGCACGAGCGCACACAGGCTGCGAACCTCGCGCGCATGGTGCTGGCGGAAGTCAGCAAGGCGTTCTATGTCGACAAGCAGGAGGTCTTCCTGTCCGCAAGCGTGGGCATCGCGCTCTCGCCCAAGGATGCCGAGAACGTCATCGACCTGATCCGCAACGCCGACGCGGCGATGTATCACTCCAAGCAGAACGGCGGTAACAGCTTCGCCTTCTACTCTCCGGAAATGAATGCCGCGGCCGTCGAGCGGCTGATGCTCAAGAGCAAGCTGCGGCGCGCGCTGGAACGCGACGAGCTGGTCATGTTCTACCAGCCCAAGGTGGACCTGCAGGACGGCCGCATCATCGGCTCGGAGGCCCTGCTGCGCTGGCGCCTGCCGGGCCATGGCGATATTCCGCCCTCGCAGTTCATCCCGCTGGCCGAGGAAACCAATCTCATCCTGGGCATCGGCGAGTGGGTGCTCAACCGCGTTTGCGCCGACTACCGGCGCTGGACCGAGCACATCCCGATTCCGGGTCGCGTTTCCATCAACCTGTCGCTGAAGCAGCTGCGGCAGGCAAGTTTCATCACCCGCTGCAAGTCGGTATTCCGTCGCCACGACGTCTCCCCGAAGTGCTTCGAGCTGGAGATCACCGAAACGACGCTGATGGCCGATCCGAAGCGCACCATCAAGCTGCTGAACGAGCTGCACGAAATGGGACTGCACCTGTCGATCGACGATTTCGGCACCGGCTACTCCTCGCTTAGCGCCCTGCAGCAGTTCCCCATCGGCACACTCAAGATCGACCAGTCGTTCGTGCGCGACGCCGCTATCGACTCCGACGACGCAACCATCGTGCGCACCATCATCGACATGGGCAAAGCGCTGGAAGTGGAAGTCATTGCGGAAGGCGTCGAAACCGAAGAGCAACTCAGCTTCCTGCGCAGTCGCGGCTGCCATTTCGCCCAGGGCCGCCTGTTCGGCGACGCCATGAGTTCGGATGCTTTCCTGGCGCTGCTGCTTTCCCAGGCGAACGGGCAACGTAACGTCAGCAAGCTGTTCGGGTAGTCCGGCCGGGGTGAGGGGCACGGGGCGGCGGGCAAGACAGCCAGCCGCGACCCAAGGCCGTGAGCCTCGGATCCTTAGACGGCACCCTGAGTCGGGGCCCTCCCGCTCAATCTCTGGCGGTCCCGATTGCACTCCTCGCGGCCGCCGCTAGAATCCCCCTCCGATCCGACCTGCCACGCTTTGACGACCGACCCGCTGTGCCTGCGCAGCCTGTGCGTGACCGAGGAAAATCCCGTGGGGCGGTCGCCCACTCCCCACCAAGCCGGCCGTCGTTGAGCCTTCATCTCCATGCTTTCCTTCACTTCTCTCTCACTACGCCGCGGCGTCCGACTGCTGATCAAGGAGGCCTCGTTCTCCATCTATCGCGGCGAGAAGGTCGGGATCGTCGGCGCCAACGGCTGCGGTAAGTCCAGCCTGCTGTCGTTGATCCTCGGCGAGTTGCAACCGGACGCCGGCAGTTTCGACATGCCCTCGCAGCTGGTGGTGGCTCATGTCGCGCAGGAACTCGACGCGACCGACCGGCCAGCCATCGAATTTGTCATGGATGGCGATGAGGAATTACGCGCCACCGAGGCAGCGATCGCGAAGGCGGAGGCCACTGATAACGGTGTCGCGCTGGGAGAGCTGCACGCCCGCTATGCGGCGCTCGGTGGCTACGACGCCCGCAGTCGCGCTGGTCGGCTGATGCATGGCCTGGGCTTCGAATCGACCGACGAAATGCGCGCCGTGAATGCGTTCTCCGGCGGCTGGCGCGTCCGGCTGAATGTCGCGAAGGCATTGATGTGCCGCTCCGACCTGTTGCTGCTGGACGAACCGACCAACCACCTGGACCTGGACGCAGTGATCTGGCTCGAAGAATGGCTGCGCAACTATCCCGGTACGCTGGTGATGATTGCGCACGATCGCGAATTTCTCGATCGCACGGTGAATCGCATCGTGCACATCGAACATGGCGAGGCGCGCATCTACACCGGCAACTACTCCGAGTTCGAAGACCAGCGCGCCGAACACCTGGCGCAGCAGTCGGTGATGTACGACCGGCAGCAGCGCGAGATCAAGCACATGATGAGCTTCGTCGAGCGCTTTCGTGCCCAGGCCACCAAAGCACGTCAGGCCCAAAGCCGACTCAAGGCGTTGGAGCGGATGCAGCGTATCGCGCCGGCGCACGTCGACTCCGAATTCCAGTTCTCGTTCCTGCAACCGCACAAGTTGCCGCGGCCGTTGCTGACCATCGAGAAGCAGTCTGCCGGCTACGGCGAACGAATCATCCTACAGTCGCTTAGCATGACGATCGTGCCCGGCAGCCGCATCGCACTGCTCGGCCGCAACGGCGCGGGCAAATCCACGCTGATGAAGTTACTGGCAGGCGAACTGACGGCACTTGCGGGCAAGCGCACCGAAGCACGCGATCTGCGCATCGGCTATTTCGCGCAGCATCAGCTCGAACAGTTGACCGCAACGGACTCTCCCATCGGGCACCTGAAGCGACTTGGCGGCGAGGCGGCCGCGCGCGCCACCGAACTCGAACTACGGAATTTTCTCGGTGGATTCGGTTTCGGCGGCGATCGGGCCTTCGAACCGGTGGGGCCGCTGTCCGGCGGCGAAAAAGCACGGCTGGTGCTGGCGCTGGTGAGTTACCAACGCCCCAACCTGTTGCTGCTCGATGAGCCCACCAATCACCTGGATCTAGAAATGCGCCAGGCACTCGCGGTCGCGCTGCAGGACTATGCGTCTGCTGTCGTGCTCGTGTCGCATGACCGGCACATGCTGCGCGCGGTGGCCGACGAACTCATCATCGTCGATGGCGGGCAGGCGAAACCTTTCGATGGCGATCTCGACGACTACGCGCGCTGGTTCACGACTCGTGAACAGGAAGCGAGTTCGAACGATGGCGCGTCCGCCGTTACGGCGACCAAGAGCGCTGAAGACAAGAAACAGCGCAAACGTGAAGAGGCCGCACAGCGCAACCGCCTGACGCCATTGCGCAATGAAATTGCGCGATTGGAGAAGGAAGTAGCCCGACTCGAAGCTCAGCGCGCCACCATCGACGCCGCGCTCTCCTCCGACACGATCTATCTGGAGTCTTCCAAGGCGAAGTTGCTGGAACTGCTTGAAGCGCAGACCGTCAACAAACGCGCCCTCGAAGCTGCCGAGACCGCGTGGCTGGAGAGCAGCGAACGCCTCGAGGCCGAATCCGTCTCGAAGCTCGGCTGATGGGCATATAGCCGGGACTGCGAACCGGGCGGGGCCTACGACAAGCCGACGACGCCTCGACTCTTCCGATGACTCGGACGGTCACTCGAACCAGATCTCGATTTCGTAGCCGTCCGGATCGGCGATATAAGCGAAGGGCAATCCGGGGCCGAATTCACCACGCCGCAGCAGCCTGCCGCCCGCGCGCTGCACCTCTGCAATCGCCGCATCGATATCCGCTGGATCGATGAGCCTGATACCGAAATGACCGATGCCGGAGGTCTTCCCGGCCTGGGCCGGATCGAGTTCGAAGGCAATCACGTCATGGGGACCGGGGCCCAGCACCTGGACGGATTGCGCATCGCGATAGTATTCGCGCGCGCCGAATGCCTGTTCGTAAAACCGGGCAGCACGATCGAGATCTCGCACCGCGAGATTCAGATGACTCAGTCCGTAGCTCCTGACCATAGACGTTCACCTCGTGAAATGCGGAAGGCCGCTGACGAGCGTTGCCGCAGGAATTGTCCAGATTGCTCAGCGTGCATCCCATTTTGAACCGTTTGTGATCTACTCGCCTCGACCGCGCGATTCATCCTTCATCCGGACACAGCAGCGACCTGCTCGCTCGCCATAACGATAACGATGACAACGCCAACCACCGGTATCAGCAAAGCGCACCGCAAGATCATTTTTGCTTCTTCGCTGGGGACGCTGTTCGAGTGGTACGACTTCTACTTGTACGGTTCGCTCGCCGTGGTCATCGGCAAGCATTTCTTCTCGGGCGTCAACGAGACCACCTCGTTCATCTTCGCGCTGCTGGCTTTCGCCGCGGGTTTCGCAGTGCGGCCATTCGGCGCGGTGATCTTCGGCCGCTTGGGTGACACAGCCGGCCGCAAGCATACGTTCCTGATTACCATCGTCATCATGGGTGTCGCCACCGCGCTGGTCGGCATGCTGCCCGGTTATGAAACCATCGGCGTAGCCGCGCCCATCATCCTGATTTCGCTGCGGCTCGCACAGGGACTCGCGGTCGGCGGCGAATATGGCGGCGCGGCTACCTATATTGCGGAACACTCGCCACCGGGCCAGTGCGGTTATTACACGAGCTGGATCCAGATCACGGCCACCTCGGGAATGGCCGTGTCCTTGTGCATCATCCTGGGTTGTCGCTGGCTATTCGGCGAGCAGTTCGACGCATGGGGTTGGCGCGTACCGTTCCTGCTGTCGATCGTCTTGCTATGCATCTCGGTCTACATCCGCCTGCAACTGGAGGAGTCACCGGTATTCCACGAGATGCAAGCAACCGGAAAACTGTCGCGCCATCCGCTGCGGGATTCGATGGGCCGTTGGGCCAACGTGAAGCTGGTGTTGCTGGCATTGTTCGGTGCGATGACGGGCCAGGCCGTGATCGGCTACGTGTCACTGGTGTATATCAACCTGTTCCTGACGCAGACATTGAAGATGGATGCGGCCATGTCGAACCTGTTGGTCGCAGGCTCGCTGATCCTCGTGTGCCCGCTCTACATGGTATGTGGCAGGGCCATCGATCGCTTCGGACGCAAGCCGCCCGTGATGCTGGGATGCCTGATCGCGGCGCTGTGCTTTTTCCCCCTCTTCAAGGGGCTCACCCACTACGCCAATCCCGCCGTCGAAGCAGCACAGGAGAACAACCCCATCGTTGTCGTCGCCGATCCGCGCGAATGCAGCTTCCAGTTCGATCCGATAGGTGGCGCGCACTTCACGACGTCCTGCGACGTTGCGAAGAGTGCGCTGGCAGGAATGCGCGTTGCTTACTCGAATGAGGCTGCACCGGCGGGCACGAACGCACTGGTGCGAATCGGCAGGCAAACCCTCACCGCGTTCGACGGCTCCAAGCTGCCAATCGCGGAATTCAAGCAGCGCAGCGCCGCGTTTAAAGGCGAACTGACGCGGATGGTCACCGCGGCAGGCTATCCGTCGACAGCCGATCCAGCGCGCATCAACTACCCGATGTTATTCGTGTTGCTACTGATCATTGCCGTGCTCGGCGTCATGACCTACGGACCGATCGCAGCATGGCTGGTCGAACTGTTCCCGCCGAGCATCCGCTATACATCCATGTCGCTGCCCTATCACCTTGGCAACGGCTGGTTCGGCGGCTTCCTGCCCAGCATCGCGTTTGCCATCATCGCTTACACCGGCAACATCTACTCAGGACTGTGGTATCCGGTGCTCATCTGCCTGATGACCGTCATCGTCGGAACGTTCTTCCTGAGAGAAACGAATGGAGCGGAAGCGAGGGAAGCAGGGTGACATAGTCACAGGAGTGACATGAGTGACAACCTGAGCCCGGTGAAGTGGAGACTCCAACTCGCTACTTTGTCACTCGTGTGACTAGCGTCACTTACGTCACTTTGCCTTCGCCAACTGCCCCTCGATCAACGCATTCGCGGTCGCGACCAGGTATTGCTGCGGGCCATCCTTGCCCAGCAATTGGGCGATGGAGAAAGCGCCTTCGATCAGGAGCACGAGCTGTTCCGACAGCTCTTCGGGATTCGGTACGCCAAGCTGGTCGACCAGATGGCGCAGGCGGCGACGCAGCTCTTCGGTCAATTCCTTGGCAACGACACGTCCGGGATGAGTCTGGTCCGGAAACTCCGCGCACGCATTCATGAACGGACAGCCCCGGTAGCGCGGATGGCTGATGAATTTCACGATCCCGATGAGTTGTGCGCGCAATTGCGAGCGTGCATCGGGTTCCGCACGTTGCGCGACCGCGTCCCAGCCGGCCCAACGATCGGCTGCTTCCTGCTCGAGCACAGCCGCAATCAACGCATCCTTGGAGGGAAACCAGCGATACAAACTGGTCTTGGCGACTCCGGATTGCGCCACCACGGTGTCGACACCGACGGCGCGCGCACCCTCGCGATAGAACAGCTCGCGCGCCGTGGCGAGAATGCGATCGCGCACGCTCTCCGCTGGAGCGGCGTCCACCGCTTTACCCGATTTCGCACCAGCCGCCTTGACCATGCCTGCTCCAATTTGAATTCTTGACAACGCTACAGACCTGTACGTAGCATACAAACAGACAGGTCTGTAGCGCTTAGATAATCTATCTCCTGAACCCGGCCAGTTCAAGGATTGTCGTTATCGCGTCGCAGCAACTGTCCGACCCGTCGCAAGAGTCGATCCCACCGCCTCTTGCGACGGTTTTCTTTTTCCGCCCCGAGGAAACCGCAATGAGCACTGCATCCGCACTCACGCTTCTGGCCGCCGCTTCCCTTGCCATGCTCGCCCCTGCATTTGCTTTCGCTGCGGACTCCTGTACGCCGCGGGTTGTCGAAAGTCCCACCAAATTCCCCCTGCAGGCCCAGTTACGCGGACAGAAGGGAACGGTCTACGTCGATGTCACTGTCGATGAGCAGGGGCACGCCACGCGCGCCGAAGTGCGTCGCTCCAGCGGCTATTACACGCTCAATCGAGCTGCAACCGAAAGCATTCGCCATAACTGGTTGTTCGACGTGTCCGATTGCGCTCGCAAGGACCTGCCTGCGACGTATCGGTACGCTGTCGAGTATCACAACGACGAGTTCTAAAAGACCCGCGACTGGGGTCGCAGCCGTCCCGTCGATGGCGGATGCAAACCTGCCATCGACTCGGGTGGTGCAACTCCTATCGCCTCTTCTAGATCGCTCCGCTGGCACGTAACTGTTCGAGTTCTTTTTCGCTGAGCCCGAGCTGCCCTTGCAGCACCTCAAGCGTGTGCTGGCCAAGGGTCGGCGGCGCCTGTTCGTGTCTCACCGGGGACGCCGACATCTTGATCGGGCTCGCCACCAGCGGGACCGAGCCGGCGACCGGATGCGGCAAGCTGACACGCATTCCTCTGCTGCGTACCTGCGGATGATCGAGCGCCTGCTCAATATTGTTGATCGGCCCGACCGGAATGCCGAGCGGTTCCAATAACGTCACCCATTGCGCAACCGTCCGCGTCCGCAGCACTGCATCCAGCAAGGGCACCAGCACCACTCGATTGCGAACGCGATCCGCGTTCTTGGCAAAACGAACGTCCTGTGCCAGATCGCAACCCGCCGCGACACAGAACTTCGCGAACTGACTATCGTTGCCCACAGCAAGCACCAACTGGCCATCGGCAGCATCGAATACCTGGTATGGCACGATGTTCGCGTGCGCGTTGCCCTGCCGCTTGGGCACATTGCCCGACACCAGGTAGTTCATGTTCATGTTGGCGATCATCGCCACCTGCACATCGAGCAGTGCCATGTCGATGTACTGACCTACGCCGGTCTGGGTGCGATGCGCTAGCGCGGCGAGTATCGCAACCGTTGCGTACATGCCGGTGGTGATGTCCGCGACAGCAACGCCCACCTTCTGCGGACCGCCGCCCGGCAGATCATCGCGCTCACCGGTGATGCTCATGAGCCCGCCGATGCCCTGGATGATGAAATCGTAACCGGCGACCGCGCGCATGGGTCCGGTCTGCCCAAAGCCGGTGATAGAGCAATAGATCAGCCCCGGATTGAGGGCCTTGAGCGCTTCGTAGCCCAGTCCGTAGCGCTGCAGATCGCCAGCCTTGTAGTTCTCGAGCAGGACATCGCATTGCGCTGCCAGCCGGCGCACGACGGCCTGGCCCTCGGGACGGGAAATGTCGATGGCCACGGATTTCTTGCCGCGATTCGCCGAGAGGAAATAGGCGGATTCCTGCGTATCGCGCCCCTGCTCGTCCTTCAGGTATGGCGGACCCCAGCTACGGGTGTCATCGCCGCTGCCTGGCCGCTCGATCTTGATGACCTCGGCGCCAAGATCCGCAAGAATCTGTCCGGCCCAGGGACCGGCCAGCACGCGACTCATATCAAGAACACGCAGGTGAGACAGGGCTCCGGGTGTCGCGGCGGGTTGCTGGCTTGTCATGAATACCTATTGGTCATGAGTGAGGGTCGACAGATGATCCCATACTCGATATTCACTGTCCTCGTGACGCAATCCTTCATGACCTGCGCGCACAGTTCTGCGCGTGGAACGAATTCTTTGCTTACGACTCTGACAATCCTGCCGGCGACCGGCGTCCCGCGAGTTCCAGCGCAATGATTTCCGTCGCGACCGCAGCCACCATCATCCTCGCAGCATCGCTGCTGATGCTTGGCGATATCGCCAACGCCGGCGATCGCCCCAAGGTGGACCCGCCGAAGCAGATCGCAGCAGCACCCAAGCGACTGGACCTGCGGGCACCGGATATCACCAAAGTCTTCTCCCCGGCGCAACTCAATGAAGTGCTCAGCAAGGCACTGGATCCGCGTATCGAGGAAGTCGAAGTGGAAGGTCGGCGCTCCGGGCAGCCAGTGCCGCCCTCATCGCCCACCGTCTGGCCTGCTATTGCAGCACCCTTCTGGGCAGTGATGCACCCGACTCAAAGCTGGCGGATCGTCGCACCCATGCCGCCGGACCAGGCCAGTCGCGTCGGCAACGCAGCGCCGGATGCAACCGATCCGAGCCGTGCGGTCCCGATCCCGCGGTAACATTGCGGATCGTTGCGGGATGTAGACTTATCCCGCCAGCACGCCGCACAGAAACTCCTTCATCGGCGGCCTACAAGACTTTCCCACTTGGTCGCGCCTCACTTGATATGAACATTGCAACCCTCAGCCTGCCTTCCAGAGATCGTACCCGCGTGCTTGAGCTGGAAGGCGGCTGCAATTTCCGCGACATCGGCGGCTACGCGACCGGCGATGGGCAAACCGTCCGTTGGGGCCGTGTTTATCGCACCGCCGTGCTCAGCTACTTCACCGACAAAGATCACCCGACTTTGCTCGACCTTGGAGTGCGGGCGATCTGCGACCTGCGCAGGGCAGAAGAGCGTCAACGCGAACCGACGCGATGGCCGGACGCCTCGGTGCGCCCGCTGTCATGGCGCGACGACGCGAACATGCCCACGATTCGCGGCTTCGCTGCGCAACGTGCGGGTACGGCTGTGGGGCTGCACGAGTCCATGCTCGATCTGTATCGCGCCCTGCCGCAGTGGATGGCACCGCGTATTCGCGGCATGTTCGAATGCATCGCCGCCGGCGACACGCCGCTCATCGTGCATTGCGCGGCAGGCAAGGACCGCACTGGCGTCGCGATCGCGGTGTTGCTGAGCGCGCTGGGCGTTGCTGCGGATACGATCGTCGAGGATTACCTGCTGACCAATCGTTTCGACTTCGAGGAGTTCATCCGCACCCGCAAGGACACGCACCTGGGGTTGGCCGATGAACGCCACCCGCTGCTGTCGATGCCCGCGGAGATGCGCCAGGTTCTGTTCAATGCAAACGCCGACTACCTGCAGGCGGCCGTGGATCGGATCGCCGCCGACCACGGCGACATCGATACCTACCTTAAGACCTCGGTACGACTGGATGCAGACACCGTGAGGAAAGTTCGCGAACAGATGCTCGTTTGAGCGCCGAAATCGCGATTTGAACTTGCCCCGGTACCGGTGCACCCCGCAGAATCTCAGCCTGTCCGGTGAATGCGTAGCACTGCATGCCGTCGCAAGAACCAGCCGCCAACGAAGAATCCCTGGTCGCACGCGTCCTGGCGCAGGGATACCCGCGGCTGCGTTTCCCGGAACCCCTGGAAAGTGAATTTCGCGCTGAGCACGCACTCGCCTCGCTGCGCTGGGTACGCATGTGCCTGTTCGTCGCGATCGGCACCAGCGCCGGCTTCGGCATCATCGATCACTGGGTGATTCACGCAAACAACGCGATGCCCGACATCGTGCGCTTCGGCCTGCAGTTGCCGGTATTGTTCATCTGCCTGCTGATCACGTTGATGCCCTTTTACGTGCACTGGTATCAGCTTGCGATCCAGATCGGTGGCCCGCTGTTCGGCATTGGCACGGTGCTGCTGGCTTGCTACGCCCAACCGCAACACACCGCGTTGGTCGGTGCCCGCATCCTGCTGGTCGCGTTTTTCTTTTTCTTCATGTGCGGGCTACGCATGACTCAAGCGTTGCGCGGCAACGTAATCATGCTGGCGGCGCTTATCGTGGCCGGCGTGGTGGGCGCAATCGCAATGGAAGTTGCGGCCTATCTGTCCTTTGCGCTGGTCTGCGCCAATGTCATTGGTGCGGCAGGATCGTATGCACTGGAGCACGCCAATCGGACTTCCTTCCTCGAACGCAAGCTGCTGGTGGAGATTGCCGAACTGGATGGCCTGACACGTTTGCTCAACCGGCAGACTTTCGAGTCGCGCGTGCGCGATTCATGGCGCCGGGCAACTGCTGAAAGGCGTGCGGTGACCGTGGTGATGGTCGACGTCGATCATTTCAAGCTCTACAACGACCACTACGGACATCAGGCCGGCGATGACTGCCTGCGGCGCGTTGCTGCCGCCGTGCGCTCAGCAGTCACCATGCGGTCGGGGGATTTCGTAGCGCGCTATGGCGGCGAAGAAATCATTGCCGTGCTCGTCGATCGTACCGATCGCGATGCGCAGGAGATCGCTCAACGCATCGTGAACGAGGTCAGCGCGCTGGCAATTGCGCACGCAAGTGCGCAAGATCATCCACAAGTCAGTGTCAGCGTGGGCGCCGCAACCCAGTTGCCGCCGATTACTTCTTCGTACGATTCGGTTGTGCGGCTGGCTGACGGCGCACTTTATGCGGCCAAGCGACAAGGACGTAATCAGTGCGTCGCCGTAGAGGCACGCACAGTAGTCGCGGCATAGTTCCGGCTATCGCGCTTCTCCGCTCAATACAAAAACGGCACCAGCCGCCAGGTGCGTCGCATGTAGCTGGCGTACCTTTCGCCCAGAGCGCCTTGCAGCACTGCTTCCTCGATCCTGATACGACGCAGAAATACGCAGGACACCGCAATCATCAGCAGCAGCAACGCGGCGACATTACCCATGCACAGAGCGAAGCCGAGGAATTCCAGCAGTACGCCTGCGTAGGAAGGATGGCGGATATATTTGTACGGGCCGGTATCGATGACCTTGTGGTCCGTGGCGACAGCGACATCGACGGTGAAGTACCGGCCCAGGTAGAAGATGGAATACCAGCGCAGCAGCAAACCGACGCCGAAGACCGTCAGGCCTGCAATGTATGACGACCCGGACATGGGCCATTGTGCCTGGGGAAAGAACTGCCACAGCAGGGTAGCGCCCAGCATGGCGGCGAGGATCACGCCCCAGATCAGGCGTAACGACCCCCGATCGTCCTTGACGTCGACGTTGCTCTTGGAGCGACGCAACAGCGACAGGCCCAGTTCGGACAACCCGAACGCAGCTTCCAGCATCCATGGGGAAGGTAACGGCATTTCGCCTGCCCGTCAGCAACACGGACCGGCATTACACGCCTGTCGTGCCCTCCCGGCAACCGCCGCATTGCCGCAGACAATCTGTCAGTCCTCAGTCTCCACCATCTGCTTGGACTCACCGATCATCCAGGCAATACCGAAGCCGCCAGCCCAATAGCTTTTACTTTTTACCAGCGCGCTGTCTTCGAATGCCGCACCGCTGAGGTTGTCGTAGCGCATGTACGCACCGACCCAGTACTTCGGGAATCGCTTCGACAACGCCGTCAGGAAGTGAACGCCCGAATAGCCTCCATGTGCGCTGAACGCCGGCCGGTCCGCGGTCGCGAATTGCGGAGCCACCGAGTAGAAATAGTCGTGGAACTTGCGATCGGCGTAGATCGGGCCCACGCCGAAACCGAAATTCCAGCCCGGATGGCCGGCCACATCGTTCAGATCGAGGTTGAGGCGCGGTGAAAATACCCAGCCGATGGATTGCGGAGAGGATTCGATGGTCAGCGGCACACGCAGCGGCATCACGACATCGAGCTTGATGCCTGCGTTCGCCGAACGCCACAGGTGCAGATCCAGCGACGGACCCAGCTCGATGGTGGGTTGCAGATCCGGCATGCCGGTGCGGGCGGCATTGTTGTCGCTCTTTACCGGAATCGTCGCGCCGACACTCATGTTCAGCTCGGCGTACTTCTTGTTGAACAGCTCGCCGCGCACGCCGTCTCGATCCGCCTTGAGTATCTTGCCGCGGTAAATGAAATACGGTACCGGCACCGGGTAGATCTGCGACTCGTTCGAACCGCGATAATCCGGAAAGCTGAGTGCACCGATACCCAAGCCTGCTTCCCAAAGGGGCTTCTGCTCTGCCCTGGCTGAGAATGCCGGCAATACAGCGACGAGAACCAGAGCGGCGAAATATTTACGCACAGGCAAGAGCGGACATTGGCGTAGCGGGACGATAGTTATGCAAGCAGCCGTTCAATCGCCGGCGCCAGCGCTTCGGGCTTGGTAAAGGACGCATAGCGGGCGGCAACCTGGCCGTCGCGATCGACCAGGAACTTGGTGAAATTCCATTTGATCCATTCGGTGCCGAGAATTCCGCGCGCCTCATGCTTGAGGTAGCCATACAGCGGATGGGCATTCGCGCCATTGACTTCGATCTTTTCGAACATCGGAAAGCTCACGCCATAATTCGCGCGGCAGAACTCCCCGATCTGCATGGCGCCGGCCGGCTCCTGGTTGCCGAACTGATTGCAGGGAAAGCCGAGCACCAGCAAGCCGCGCTCGCCAAAACGCTTGAACAGCGCTTCGAGGCCCGCGTACTGAGGAGTAAAGCCGCATTTGCTGGCGGTGTTCACGATGAGCAGCGGCTGGCCGGCATAGCCGCTGAGTCGCACCGGGTTGCCGTCAAGTGTCCTGGCTTCGAAATCGTAGACGCTTGCCATGGGACGCTCCGGGGGTTCGCGGAATCGAAGGATAGCGTATGGCAAGAGCAGGAGGGAGAGCGGTGCGTGCTGCTATCCTGCGGGACCCTTCAGCCAACTGGCCGCCTCCGCCTCCCACGCTCCTCCATGCTCCAATTCTTCGTTCTCTCGGCGCCGTTGTTTGCCATCGTCCTGGCCGGTTACGGGATTGGATTGTGGCCACGTTGGCAGCGCAACTGGACCTCCCTAGCCTCCAAGGCTGTGTTCAGGCTGCTGTTGCCCGCGCTGCTGTTTCATCTGTTGAGCGACCTGTCGGCCTTGCCGCCAGTGGACACGCGCCTGCTGATCGCATTCTTCGGCGGCTGCCTGATCGTCTTCGCCATCGGCCGCGTCGTTGCCGCCAAAGTATTCCGCATGGACGGGGTGTCGCAGTCGATCTTCAGCCTGGGCGGCATATTCTCCAACAACGTGCTGCTCGGTCTGCCGCTTGCCAAGCTGACGCTGGGCAATGGCGCGCTGCCCTCCGTAGTGCTGGTGCTGGCATTCAACTCGCTGACGCTATGGACGCTGGTCTCGGTATCCATCGAATGGGCTTTGCACGGGTCGTTCACCATCGCCGGTTTCGGCAAGACCGCATTGAGTGTGCTCAAGAACCCAATCATCCTCGCAATCCTGTCCGGCACGGCGTTTGGCCTGACCGGCCTGTCGCTTCCCGGCCTTATTGAAATTTTGCTGTCGGTGCTGAGCCAACTCGCCGCGCCGGTCGCGCTGCTGGTGCTGGGAATGGGTCTGGCGGAATACGGTATCCGCAGTGCCTGGCAACAGAGTGTCGCCATCTCGGCGTTGAAACTGGTAGTGCAACCGTTGGTGGTATGGATGCTGGGAGCCGCGATTGGTTTGCCGGCAATGGAACTGAAGGTCGTGGTGCTGCTGGCCTCCATGTCCGTCGGAGTCAATGTATACCTGATGTCCGAGCAATTCCGGACACTGCAGAGTGCCGTCGCGAGCAGCTTGGTACTTTCTACCGCCCTCGCATCGATCACTACACCACTGTTGCTGACGGCATTGAACGCATCGGTAAAATAACAACCCGTCGATATTTGAAAACCAGTCAACACTGAGTGGCTATAGCGGGCCTCGCCACTCATCGGCCACGATTCAATCGCCTGCTTTTGCCGATCCTCTTTGCGGCGTCTTCAGAACTATCAAGGAGTGACTATGAACCGTTGCGTATCCCGCTTTCTGGTTTGTGTCGGCGCAGCCCTCATGCTGACCGCTGCTTCGCAGGCAAACGCACAAGGCAATGCGAGCAACCAGACTTCAGGTATCGATGCATTCTTCACCGACTTCACCGCCCGATGGGTGCGCGCCGATCCCGATCTGGCAACCGCGACCCGGTACTTCAGCGGCCCTGAGCAGGAACGCCTGGAAGCGCAGCTGACACCGGAAACACGCGCGTGGCAGGTAGAGAGAATTCAGCTCGCACGCCAGGGACTCAACGAGCTGCGTAAGTTCGATGCCGCGAAGCTCAACGACACACAGCGGCTTTCCGCCCAGATCATGCAATGGCAGCTGAATGCCGTGATCGGGCAGGAGCCCTTTCTCGACTACTACTTTCCGCTCGAACAGTTCGGTGGCGCCAACGTCCGGTTGGTCGAGACCCTGACGCTGCGCCATCCGCTGGCAACGCGGCAGGATGCTGAGAACTACCTCACGCGACTGGGACTGATGGCGACGCGCATGGACGAGGTTATCGCGGATGCGACGACGCTGGCCGGCAGGAAACTGATCCCACCCCGCTTCATTCTGCAAGCGACGCTTGAATCGATGCGCAAGTTCAGCGACGCACCAGCGCAGAACAATCCGCTGGTCGTGGTGCTGACGCAGAAGCTCGCAACCCTGGACTCGATTGCGCCCGAGCAGCGCGCCGACCTGCAGAAGCGGGCCACCGTACTGGTATCGACCAAGGTGTATCCGGCCTGGCAACACGCGATCAAGCTGCTGGAATCGCTGCTGCCCACAGCGACCGACGATGCCGGCCTGTGGCGCTATCCGCAGGGAGCCGCTGTCTACGCGAATGCGCTGAATCGCTACACGACCACCAATCTTACGCCCGAGCAGATTCACCAGATCGGCCTGCAGCAGGTCACGCGCATCGAAGCGCAGATGGACGGCATTCTGAAAAGCCTCGGCCGGACGCAGGGCTCGGTGCGCGAAAGAATGAGCAAACTCGAAACCGACCTCGCGTATCCCGATCCGACCTCGACGGACAGTCGCAACCGGATCATGAGTGACGTCAACGGCTTCATCGAAGATGCGATTGCCCGCAGCGCACCGATGTTCGAGCGCACTCCAAAGACGGCGGTGATCGCACAACCCTTTCCGCAGTTCCGCGAAGCCGGTGCCGCAGCGAATTACAATCGGGCACCGCTGGACGGCTCGCGCCCTGCCATCTTTCAAATGCCGCTGCGACCGCAGCGCATGACGCGCATGGGACTACGTACGCTCGTCTATCACGAGACCGTGCCCGGCCATCACTTTCAGATCGGACTTGAACAGGAGAACACAGCCCTGCCGCGGTTTCGTCAGGCACGCGCTTTAGGCGGCATCTCCGCGCTGTCGGAAGGATGGGCGCTGTACGCGGAACGTCTGGCGGCGGAATCCGGCTGGTACGAGGGCGATCCGGAAGGATTGCTCGGCCAATTGAGTGCCGAATTGTTTCGCGCACGCAGGCTGGTAGTGGATACCGGGCTGCACGCCAAGCACTGGACACGCCAGCAAGCCATCGACTACGGCCTGGAGCCCAGCGAGATCGATCGCTACGTCGTCAACCCGGGACAGGCCTGCGCCTACATGATCGGCCAGCTGCGCATTCTGCAGTTGCGCGACCATGCGCGCGAACAGCTCGGCGAGAAATTCTCGTTACGTGATTTTCACAGCGTCGTACTGAACACCGGCACTGCGCCACTGACGATTCTCGAGAGCGAAGTCGACCGCTACATTCGCGCCGCCAAAGCACAGGCAACGAGATAACCACGCGACAACCGGACGGCTCGGCAGCAGCCTGAGCCGTCCGTAAGCGGCGAATCAATCGCAGTTCAGGCACATCGGCATCTGCCCAGCCATGGCTGTCTGCTGTTGCGCCGCGCGTGCTGCCTGCAATTTCGGAATTACCCAGGCGATCGCTCGCTGCGCGTCGCGCCACTGGCGCGCATCAAGCGACAGTTCGGTTGAGAATTGCGGCGCTGGATGCGTACGCTCATCCGTCTCGTCCGCGAACAACGCGGACAGCGTATACAGATTCTCGATGGTCTGGTCGATCAGGGTCACGGGATCGGTAAACATGGCAGCGGACTCCGACGGTGCGATGGATTGCGGGCGGTGGGTGAGCCCATTTGTGAGTATATACAGGGCTGTATATTTATCCAGCCACTGGCCGCCAGGCAAGAGGAAAGTGCTAACTGATTGAATCTGCCGGGCTCCGCAACCCGGGGCGGCGGCGATAAAGCCGTCTGTTGCGCTGGCGGTTACGCCGCTCTCATTTCTTGAAGAACGCCTCGATGCCGGCCTGCGCATCGTCCAGCTGCAGGTTCGTAACCATCGCTTCGCTGGCCAGGTCGTAGGCCGCGGCGACATCCAGCTCGGCCTGGCTGTAGAACGCCCTCTTCCCCAGCTCGATGACTCGCGCACTACGCTTCATGATCTGCGCCGCCAGCGAAGCCACTTCAGCATCCAGCTGCTCCGGCGTCACCACGCGATTGATCAAACCCCATTGTGCCGCCACAGCGGCGTCGATCATGTCGCCCGTCAGCAGCATCTCCATGGCGCGCTTGCGTCCAACGTTGCGCACGACCCCGACCGCCGGCGTCGAACAGAACAAACCGATGCTGACACCCGGCAGGGCAAAGCGAGCCTGCGAATTGGCAATCGCCAGATCGCACATGGAAACGAGCTGACAGCCCGCGGCCGTTGCAATCCCGTGTACGCGCGCGACCACCGGAACACGAAGCCGCGTCAACTTCAACATCATGCGCGCACACGACGTAAACAGCTCCCGTTGCCAAGCGACGTCATCGACGTGATCGCGCAACTCACGAAGATCATGCCCCGCAGAAAATCCACGGCCGGTTGCCGCGAGCACGACCACCCGCACCGTATCGTCCTGCTGCACAAGATCCAGCTCGCGCTCGAGTGCTCCGATCATCGCCAGCGACAGCGGGTTGAAGCGTTCGCCACGGTTGAGCGTCAGCGTGACCAGGCCGACCACGGAGGTTTTCAGGACGTAAGGGGTATCGGTTGCGGCGTTCATGGCGACGGCTTCTGGCGTAATGCGTTGCTGGTCGACGGTCGGCAATGCCAAGAATCGCACAAAGCAGTGGTTCCGTCCGTACGGAGTCTTACCTCACCGCCGCGCCGCGCTGGAGGCGTTCGCCACGATCAGTAGCATCACGAAGGGGATTCGGATCGGTGACAATACGCAACGTGCCGGCAGGGATATGTGCCGGAACGATTACCAAGCTGGGTTGCTGTTTGTCGGGAGATACCTTTGGCCTTAGACGCGACGGTTCATGTATTCACCATCCGGTTGGCCGATACCGACCGCGGGGTTTTCGAAACCCTGGAACTGCGCGTCGCCCGGCACCCTTCCGAGAGCGCGGAGTACCTGCTGGCGCGCGTGCTGGCCTATTGCCTGGAATTCACCGAAGGCATCGCCTTCTCCAAAGGACTCTCCTCCCCCGATGAGCCCGCCATTACGGTGCGCGACCTGACCGGCGCACTACGCGCGTGGATCGAGATCGGCACACCCGACGCGGCGCGGTTGCACAAGGCCAGCAAGACCACACGTCGGGTGGCTGTGTATGCACATAAGGATGTAAGTGCGCTATTGACTCAGCTTGGCAGCGAACGCATCCATCGTGCCGCCGATCTCGAAATTTATGCGCTCGACAGAACCTTACTGAATGCGCTGGTACCGCTGCTGGGACGCAGGATGGATTTCGATCTGGCCGTGACCGAACGCAATCTGTATCTGTCACTAGGCGACACGACCCTGACGGGCGTCATCACGCAGCACCAGCTCGCATAGGCAATTAGTCCCGCTACGCAAGAAGCGACCGAGAGTGCCTTACGCTCCTGCATGACACGGCCTCGATCAGTAAAGCGATCTATCCATCATCGACGCTTTGCCTGCGGCACATACGCGATGCACTCGATCTCGACTCGCGCCCCGAGCGCCAGGCCGCTGGCACCGAGCGCACTGCGCGCCGGATAAGGCTTCTTGAAAAATTCCCGGTAGATGGTGTTGAAGTCGCCCCACTCGGCGATGTCCGCCAGGAACACGCTGCACTTGACGACATCCGCGAGCGTCGCACCGTTACTTTCCAGCACGCTCTTCACGTGACGCAGCGCCTGGCGCGATTCGGGACCGATACCGCCTGGCACCACCTTGCCCGTCGTATCGTCGCTGCCCACCTGTCCCGACAGGATCAACAGATCGCCCGCGCGCACGGCCTCCGAGAACGGCCGGTCCAACGCCTGAACCTGCGGCGAGTTGAGAAATTCGGCTTTATCAGCCTGTGGCCGCGGAACCGATGTCATGCAGCCGGCCAGCATGGTCAGCGCTACGCTTAGCACGATGACGGAACCATAGTTGCCGTGAGTGCGATTCATCGACGTACTCCGCTGGATCGAGGACAACAGGACCAAACAAAAGAACATAGCGGGCGCGGTGAGCATGGGAGCAAAACTATTTCTGTTCCTGGCTGCATCCATCAGGCATCAGCCTGCGTATCCGCTATCGGGTGAATGCATCTGGTGAGCCCATCGGCACCTGTCGATTCTCATTACAGCGGGCCCGATGCGAGTTGTTGAGCGATCGACAGCGCTGTCTGTTGATAGATTCTCCAAATAGATCCACGTCACTCTACAGATTCGCTGCCGACAGCATTCCCAACGCCGATGTACAAGGTATTCTAGTCATCATCGACAGCGAGGGTGTGTTCAATCCATGGCAGCGGCATGAAAAAACGTCGCGCTTTACTGGCAGGACGGGAATCGTCGGCAGCGGCCACCACGCGACGCGAACAAATGCTGGATGCGGCCGCCAGGCATCTGAATGCCAGCGGCGTCTCGCTCACATCCTTGGGCGACATTGCCGAGAGCCTGGGCGTTTCGCGCGCAGCGCTCTATCAATATGTGGAAGACAGGGAGGACCTGGTTTTCCAGTGCTATCGGCGTGCCTGCGAAGCGATGGCGCGCCACCTGGGCGAGGCCGTACGACTGGGCACGGATGCCGCCGACGTGATCGCCATTTTCATCGATCGCATGCTCGATCCGGCGCAACCGGAGATCGCCGCGCGAGCGGAGATCGCCTTCCTGGGCGCGGCGCGACACGAGACGATTCAAGGGCTCTACGACGCGATCACCACACGCCTGGCCCACGTGCTCGAAGCCGGCGCCCAGGCGGGTGTACTGCGAGCCTGCGACAGCAACGTCAACGCCAATGCCATCCTTAGCCTGGTGACCTGGGTACCGCTGGCTCGATACTGGGCCGCTGTCGCGAAGACCTACGAATGCGATCGTTTCGTCGCGGCACTGAAGACCACTTTGCTGGACGGCCTCGCGACCGACAGGCGTGAACCGCCACAGTACCGTCCCATCGATCTCTCACCGCTGCTTACCCGCGTCAGCAGTGCGTTCGATCGCGACGCGATGGCGGATGCCAAACGCGAGACGCTGCTCGCCATTGCCTCGCGGTTGTTCAACAGCAAGGGCATCGATTCGACTTCGCTGGAGGAGATTGCCAGCCATGTCGGCGCCACCAAACGCACGCTCTATCACCATCTTGGTGACAAGCAGACTCTGCTGGTGGGCTGCTATACGCGCGCCTATCGGATCTTCGTGTTCATCATGGAGGGTATGAAGGCGTACGAGGGCTCGCGACTGGAAGCCCTGGCAGCGGCATTCCACGCGATTTCCAGCGTCTACCTGCGTGACGACCTGGCGCCGATCGCGCCGATGGTCGGGCATGAGGCGCTGCCAGCGCAGGCGCAGACCGAGATGACACCGTATTCGGATGCCCTGATCGCCGGTTACTTCGGCGCCATGAATCTCGGCCGCAGCGAACGCAGCCTGACTGTCGATGACATGGAGGCGCGCGTGCTGTTGCTACCTGGAGCGTTCAGCTGGCTGGTCAAGGACACGGGTGCTCACGCGCCGGATCGGATCGATCACATCGCGCGCGAGATCAGCGCCTTGCTTACGATAGGACTGCGGCGCTCTTGAGCCCCAGTGAGCAATACCCCCACGCGAGCAATACTGAGAGCGCCGCCATGAATGGCTGCGTGCAGCAAGATCCAGCTTGCTCAACTCCCAAACAACCGTTGCAGCTCCTTCGAGGACACGAGGTCCGCTGACCAGTCGAACTTCCCGCCGTCCCGCAATTGCTTGCTGGCATTCAGCAACGCCGTCACGGCAACCCGCGCCAGCGCACCGCCGACACTGATGCGTTTCGCACCTGCCTCCTGCAACTCAGTGACGGTCACGTTCGGCAGCATGACGCCAAGAACGTTGACCGGCTTACTCACCGCGCTGGTGACGGCGCGAACCTGGTCGAGCGTCGTGAGTGCCGGCGCATAGAGAACGTCCGCGCCAGCGGCCTCGAAGGCCTGCAGCCGTCGAATTGTGTCGTCCAGGTCATCGATGCCGCGCAGCAAGTTCTCCGCTCGCGCCGTCAGCGTGAAAGGAAATGGCAGCGACCTGGCCGCTTCCACGGCAGCGTGGACCCGTTCCACTGCGAGAGAGAAGTCGTAGATCTTCGGTGAATTCTCACCGCCGTAATCCTCGATCGACCCGCCGACAATGCCGGCCTGGGCAGCAAGCAGGATGGTTTTGGCCGCTTCCGCAGGATCGTCCGCGAAACAGTTCTCAAGATCGGCGCTCACCGGCAGGTCGGTGGCCGCGCTCAGCTCACGGCAATGCCCGAGAACCAGATCGCGCGCGATCTCCCCATCCATGCGTCCGATCGCGTTCGCGAACCCGACACTGGTGGTGGCGAGCGCTTCGAAACCCAGCCCGGCCAGCAGCCGCGCCGAACCCACGTCCCACGGATTGGGGATGACGAACGCCGTATCGCGCCGATGCAACGCCCGAAATCTTTCGGCCTTCTGTAATTGCGACAACATGCTGGACCTCCGCTTTTCCAAAGAAGCCGGCGCTTCCGGCCTGTAACACGCAAGGTTACGACTCCGCGATGGTAATCGGACTGCAACATTCGCCTCGCAGTATGACAGTTCGAAATCCATCCAGCCGCCGACCCTCGGAGCGTGAACCTATGAACACGAATACTGCCACGGCGCCTTCGCCGCTGCTGTCATCTGCATCCTCACGCCCGGCATTCGACAGCAAGCACAGCCCGCTCACTGCCCTGGTCTTCGTGGTGCTGGTTGCCGCGGGATTGCTCTTCACCGGCTACAGCCTGTTCACGGACGTCGCGGTTGCCGAGAGCCAGACCACAACTTATACGCCGTTCATCCTGCTGGGCATCGCACTATTGATTGCGCTCGGCTTCGAGTTCGTCAACGGGTTTCACGACACCGCCAATGCGGTCGCCACCGTCATCTATACGAATTCGCTGCCTGCCACTTTCGCCGTGGTGTGGTCGGGCATCTTCAACTTCGCCGGCGTGCTGGTCTCCAGCGGCGCGGTGGCCTTCGGAATCATCGCGCTGCTGCCGGTCGAGCTGATACTGCAAGTCGGATCCAGCGCCGGATTTGCAATGGTGTTCGCACTGCTGATCGCGGCGATCATCTGGAATCTCGGCACGTGGTGGCTCGGGCTGCCGGCTTCTTCATCGCACACATTGATCGGTTCGATCATCGGCGTCGGCGTTGCCAATGCGCTGATGCACGGCCGTACCGGCACCAGCGGCGTGGACTGGGGACAGGCCACCAAGGTTGGCTATTCGCTGCTGTTGTCACCGCTGGTCGGATTCCTTGCGGCCGCACTGTTGCTCGTCGCACTGCGCGCCTTGGTCAAGAACAAGGAGCTGTACGAAGCACCGAAGAACGGCGCTCCGCCACCGTGGTGGATCCGCGGCCTGCTCATCCTGACCTGCACCGGCGTGTCCTTTGCACACGGTTCGAACGACGGCCAGAAAGGCATGGGCCTGATCATGCTCATCCTGGTGGGGACGGTGCCGATCTCCTACGCCTTGAATCGTGCGATGCCGGCGGAGGAAATGACGCGTTTCGTCGCCGTTGCACAGGTGACGCAGCAATCGCTGCTCGAATCGGTGCGGGCGCCGGTTCCGGCGGCCGCGGATGCACGCGTGACTTTGTCGGAATACGTTCGCACCCGCACAGTGACACCAGATCTGCTCCCGGCACTGGCTTCCGTGACCGGCGACATCGGCAAGCAGGTCAAGGATCACGGCTCGCTCGCGAAGGTTCCGGCCGCCGCGGTCACCAACGTGCGTAACGACATGTATCTCACGTCCGAAACCATTCGCTTCCTGGACAACACCGAGGTGGTGCCCGAAGGCGATGCACGCACGAACTTGCATGCGTTCAAGAACCAGATCGATGCCGCCACCAAGTTCATCCCGCTGTGGGTCAAGGTAGTCGTGGCGCTGGCGCTCGGCCTGGGCACCATGGTGGGGTGGAAACGCATCGTGATGACCGTCGGGGAGAAGATCGGCAAGACTCATCTGACCTACGCGCAGGGAGCTTCGGCCGAACTGGTGGCGATGGTGACCATCGGCGCCGCTGATATGTTCGGACTGCCGGTCTCCACGACCCACGTATTGTCCTCCGGGATCGCGGGCACGATGGCCGCGAATCGCTCCGGCCTGCAGATGGCGACGATCCGTAATCTTGCCATGGCATGGATACTGACGATGCCGGCCGCGATGCTGCTGTCGGGCGGGTTGTATTGGTTGTTTACGAAGATGTTCTGAAGAATTGAGTGATGGGGGTGAAGCAGGTGATGGAAGTGATGTAGGTCCCGAGTCGGAACGACTCGATCACCCTCTAGTCACCCCATCTCGGACCCTCCATCACCTTCATCACCCTCATCACCTCCATCACTCCGCACTCCCATGACCGACCACCAGGCGCTGCTCAAACGCATCGAACGCGACCTCGTCGATGGTTACGACGAAGAGCTGGAGATGGAGATCGAGGATCGCACCACGGACGATGTGCTCGGGACGGACCATTCGCAGCAGACCGATGCCGAGCGCGCCGAACGGGCGCAGTATTTTCGCGAACTGTTTCGGATGCAGGGCGAACTGGTGAAGCTGCAGGACTGGGTGGCGCACACCGGTCGCAAAGTCATCATCCTGTTTGAAGGACGCGATGCTGCCGGCAAGGGCAGTGTCATAAAAAGGATTACACAGAGACTGAATCCGCGCGTTGCACGCGTCGTGGCGCTACCCGCCCCCAACGATCGCGAGCGCACCCAGTGGTACTTCCAGCGCTACACAGCTCACCTCCCCGCAGCGGGCGAGATCGTGCTGTTCGACCGCAGCTGGTACAACCGCGCCGGTGTCGAGCGCGTGATGGGCTTCTGTAACGACGACGAATACGAAGAGTTCTTTCGTTCAGTGCCCGAGTTCGAACGCATGCTGACGCGTTCGGGCATTCACCTGCTCAAATACTGGTTCTCGATCACCGACGCCGAGCAGCATCTGCGCTTCCTCGGCCGTATCCACGATCCGCTCAAGCAATGGAAGCTCAGCCCCATGGACCTGGAATCCCGGCGTCGCTGGGAGGATTACACCAAGGCCAAGGAAGTCATGCTGGCGCGCAGCCACATTCCCGAAGCGCCGTGGTGGGTGGTGCAGGCCGTCGACAAGAAGAAGGCGCGGCTCAATTGCATTCATCACCTGTTGCAGCAGTTCCCGTACACCGAAATCCAGCGCCCCGCGGTCGTTCTGCCCGAACGCATCCGCAATGAAGAATATCTGCGCCATCCGGTGCCGACGGACATGATCGTTCCGGAAGTCTACTGACGCTCCCTGCACCCCTCTCCGCCTGACCCTTTCGGGCGATGTTGCAACGCAAGCAAAGTCAGACATACTCGCCCCAGAATTCTCCGGCCGGTCCCGGAGGCAGAATACGAAAGGGTGGAGTCGGCTATGCGAGCACGGTTACAGCGGTTGTCGTTGTCGCGATCATTTGTGGTGCGGACGGCAGCGTTGCTGTTTTGCTTATCGGCCCCGGCCCATGCCGTGGTGCCCCCGGCATTCACCGGCGCACCGATCAGTTTCAACTTCTCCACCACCTCCGAGGCGATCATCAACCTGCGCCAGCAAGGGGTCATCAGAGGCACCGCGCCCTTGCGTGTCAGCGTCGGCCAGGTGCTGGTCGATGGCAGCCCCAGCCAGCAGTCTGTTTTCGCCTCCGGCTATCCGAACGACAATTCTGGTACCTGCATCGCGATCAATACGCAGACAGCTGTCTTCAGCGCCTCGGCGATTACCCCTTCCAGCATCCAGGTGCAGCTTACGGTCAGCAACGGCGCCGACGTCGCACCGGTCACTGCGCTGGTCACGATCGCCTCGCAAACCGGCCCGGTCGTCAATCCCGAAGACAGCGCAGCCACCGCTGCCTGTCTCGACGCCAACCAGACACCGGTCGCGAACGCAGGCCCGTCGCGCAGCGTGGCCGATAGCGATGGCAAGCCCGGCGAAAACGTCACGCTGGATGGCTCGGGCTCCACGGATGGGGACGGCGCCATCGCCAACTATCAGTGGACGCTGGTTGATACTGGCCGGGTCCTGGGAACCGGCACCAGCCCCACCCTGGTCACTGCACTGCCCGATGGCGCCAACGTGGTCAGGCTGACGGTGACCGACGACTCCGGCGACACGGAGACCGGCGTCGCGTCGCGAGACGTGACGATCACAGTCGCGGCAGCCATTCCGGCGACACTGACGGCAAATGCCGGCCCCGATCAGAACGTCAAGGATACCGACGGCCAACCCGGAGAGTCCGTCACGCTGAACGGATCCGCGTCGGCCACCACCAATCCGCAAATCCCCATCAGCCAGTACACGTGGCGGGCTGGTGAAAACCAACTGGGTACGGGCCCGACACTTGTAACCCGCCTCCCCGATGGCACCACGGTCGTCCAGCTCACAGTCACGGATTCGGCCGGCCGTTCGGCGACGGATTCCGTGCAAATAGTCGTCGGCGGCAAGCCGGTGCCAGACAAGCTCGCCGACCTGCCCAATCTCACCGAGAAGCAGCACGCGATGGCGGTCGGTATCGATGGCGCATGCAGCAGGATCTACGCGCGTGCCGACAGCGAGAACCCACTGTCCACCAATCAGCAGGATCTGCTCGCACGCTGCAACGGGCTGCTGGTCGGAAACACGGAGGCCAACCAGGTCGAAGCACTCGATGCGCTCGCTCCGGACGACTTCGCCGTGGCACGCACGCAGACCCTGCTGTTCGCCAACACCCAGTACGCCGGTGTCATGGACCGCCTGATCGCATTGCGTGGCGGCGCCAAGGGCCTGAGCCTCGCGGGCTTGAACATCGTCGTCGACGGCAAGCTGGTATCGGTCGCACAGCTGCAGAAAATGGCCGAGCAAGTGCTCGGCGGCGGCGCCAGCGCGGACGACGAGCCCGGCGGCCTGCTCAGCGACAAGTGGGGCCTGTGGGCGCGTGGCAACTACAGTTTTGGCAATAAGCGCGCCGATGGCTCAGCCCCGTCCTTCGATGCGGATCAATGGGCGCTGGTCGGCGGTATCGACTATCGGCTGACCGACAAGTCGGTCATCGGCGCCTCGCTGGCCTACGGCGACGCCAAGGTGAAGTTCGATCCGAGCGGCGAAGGCGCGCTCGACACCACCTCCTGGGCGCTATCGCTATATGGCTCGATGTACGCCGCGAAGAACTTCTACCTGGACGGTATCGTCAATGCCGCCAACTCCGACTACGACGCCAGCCGCAACATCACTTACGTGGATGGCAGCGGGCTGGTGCAGGCCGATGCCACCGGCAAAACGGATGGCATAACGCTGAGCGGCGGACTGTCCGCGGGCTACGACTTCCCGCTGGGCGGCGTGACCCTGTCGCCGAACGTGGGCTTCTTCTACATCGATTCCACGATCGATGGCTTTACCGAGCAGGGCGCAGCTGGCCTGGACCTGATCTACGACAAGCAGAAGTTCAAGTCGCTGACCGGCAATCTCGGCATCCGGATGACCTATGCCTGGAATCTCTCGTGGGGCGCGCTGTTGCCGCAGATCCGGGCCGACTACGTACGCGAATTCGAGAATGGCACCGATGTATTCGGCGTGCGTTTCGCCGCTGACCCCAACGCCAACAGCACTCCGCCCATCCTGGTGCAGACGGACAATCCGGATGACTCGTACTGGCGACTGGCAGCCGGCTTCTCGGCCCAGTTCAAGTACGGCATTTCAGGTTACGTCGAGTATCAACGCCTGGAAGGCTTTCAGCTGCTGAATTTCCAGGACGTGAGCGTGGGCCTGAGATTGCAGCACAGCTTCTGAGTGATTGCGGGCGGTTGGCAGACGCCCTCGTCTGCCATTTCAGAATCTGCCGCGAGGCTCACCACCAACGCAGCAAGCCATGGGCAGCCGGCAAGACGATCGTTTTGCCGGCGCTTCGCTTCCCGGCGTATTAGCGGCTCACGCGTATCTCGATATCCCCGCCCGAGGTACGGGCATAGATCGGCTCACCGCCGCCGTTGATCGGACCGCTCAGGCGTTTGCCGCTTGCCGTGCTGACGCTCACTGGAAGCTCGCTACTGACCTTGCCGCCGCTGGAGGAAGCGTCGAGCGTGGCAGTAATGTCCTTGGCTACCTGCAAGGAAATATTCCCGCCGGAGGTGCTGGCAGAGATGCCGCGGTTCGCGCCGACCAGGACACAATGCACGTTGCCACCTGAAGTGCTCGCGTGAATCTTGCCATCGACACCCAACAGTCGTACGTCGCCACCGGAAGTATCCACGTCGGTGTCGCCGTGAATCGTATTGGCAACGATATCGCCGCTGGATGACCTGGCTCGCGTCGGTCCGTCGATGGAATCGAAGTGCACGCTGCCGCCGGAGGTTTCCGCATCGATGGCGCCCTGCACGGTGCTGGCAACGATGTCGCCGCCGGACGTATTCAGCTTCACGTCGCCCGTGATATGCGCGACTTTCATGTTCCCGCCGGAGGTACTCATCTGCACTTTGCCAGTCACGTTCTGCAATTCCACGTCACCGCCGGAAGTCTTGCCGCTGGCATCGCCCTGCAGATCGTTCACCGATAGATTGCCGCCCGAGGTCTTCAACTCAACCCGGTAACGCTTCGGCACAGTCACCTTGATGCGGGCATTCATATTTCCCATGGACCACGACATCCCCAACCAGTTGGAGCTCGGTCGCAAAGCTTCCACCTTGACACCATCGGCGCTCGGCTGCGCCGACAACTTCAGCGCGTCGACGTTCTTCTGCGAACCCGTCACGGCAATGTGCACGACCACCTGTTCGGCATCGCCCCCAGCCACGACCACATCGGCGCCATCGGCATTCACCGTCAGCAGTCCGCCCGGCGTGACCGGAAAACTTCGGTCGAGAACCTTCTCGGCGGCCATGACGGCAGGTGCGGCGAATGTCAACAGTGTGGCAAGCAGGGGTGCAGCAGAACGAATGCGCATAGAAGCTTCCTTTATCGGGCGTGTGCGCATTGAGATGCAGGCTGGCTGCAAAGGGTTGCGTGGAGGCGAAGAAAAATCCACCAGGAACGGCGCAGTGGCCCAGTGAACAGCTGGGAACTGCTGGCGAACGGCTTATGCCCGCTTCCTGCCGCTCACGATCGGGATATGCCAGACGGCGTATTGCAGCGGGTCGAGAATCGTGGCTACCGAGTAGTCGAAGAGTGCGCGTACTTCGTCGATTCCGAGCTTGCTGTGTGCTGCCAGCGCCTGCGAATAGCCGTCGCGCCAGGCCTGGATGATGGCGGCGAAAATCTCACGCGGCACGCGCACCGTGTCGACGACAATGTAGTCGACACGCAATTCATCGACGCCCAGCTCGTGCATGAGCGCCCAGGTGCGTCGACCGACTCGCGCATCGGTACCGGTACTACGGGTATAAGGAATTACGGCCTCATGCCATAGGCGGTCCGGATCGAATGCACCGGCCGGTATATGGATCATGGCGTAGTCTTCGCTCAACACATGGATCCAGCCGCCGGGCCGGCAGATGCGGCACAACTCCGCGAGCACCCGCTGCGGCTCCGGAATGGCCTGTGTCATGTGCCGACATATCACCAGATCGAATCGATCCGTCGGAAGATTCAGCTCGAACGCATCGCCCCGCTCGAAATGCACACGCGGTGCCAGCGTCGCATGCAGGCGTCGCGCGTATTGGACGGACGACTCAAGGATGTCTACGCCGACGAGCGTCGCGTCTGGGTAACGATTGGCAAGACGCGCAGTAATCTCACCGCTACCGCAACCGATGTCCGCAATTCGCGCCTGCGGCGGTAGCGTATAGCGCTGGAAAAAATGCTCTTCCTGCGGCCAGATGGCGCTTGCCTGGGCGGCGAGATTGCGCACCATGGATTCGTCCGCCATCTGCTGCGCCTGCGGGTTGCGTTGCTCATTCATAGGTACGTAGGTTCCCTGAAGTGGCGACAATCAATGGCGGGGCTGAATCCACGCTGCGGTCGAATCAGCTCGGCGCACGACATCACAAATCGGTAACAGTGGCAACCTGCCCGCGGTTTCCGGAACTCCACCTCGAGTGGATTCGTTCTCACCGAACAGCCGCGCTCCCCCTCGCACCGACATCTGCTAACGCGGCTTCGCGATCCGGTCCCCAGAGTCCTGCGATCGCGGGTTGCCGCAGCAGTCCGCAAAGTCTCCAGAGTCCTTCAAGAGTCCGCTGACACGAGGAATACGCATGCGCTGCTGGCTACTGTTTCATCGCGAGCTGGGTCCGGAAGTGCCGGAGGCGGCAGAGGTTTACCGCTTCAAGGAAGCGGCTGTTAAAGCCGGCATCGAACTGAGCGTGCTGCAGCCGCGCGATTTCGAGCTGATCGTCGATTCGAACGACGGCTGGTCGGCGATCTACCAGGGCCGCCGGCTGCCCCGTCCCGACCTCATCATTCCACGCACCGGCAGCGAGACCAGTTATTTCACGCTCGCCGTGCTGCGCCATTTCGAGCGCCAAGGAGTCGCCATGGTGAATGGTCCGGCTGCAATCGAGGCGGTGGCCGACAAGCTGCAGACGCTGCAGATTCTGTCGCGTGCCGGCCTGCCGATCCCAAAAACCATCCTCGGCAAATTCCCGGTGGACGTGAATGTGGTGGAGAAGGAGCTCGGCTTTCCGGTCGTCGTCAAAACACTGAAGGGCACGCGCGGCAACGGCGTGCTGCTGTGTGCGAATCGCGAACAATTCAACGATCTCGCGAACCTGTTGGATGGCGCCAGCCCCGGCGCCGATTTCATCTTTCAGCAATACATCAAGGCCAGCCACGGCCGCGACGTGCGCGTGCTGGTCGTGAACGGCAGGGCGATCGCTGCCATGGAGCGCCGCTCTGCCGACGGCAGCTTCAAATCGAACATCTCGCTGGGCGGTGTCGGCTCCCGCCTCGAGCCGCCCGCCGCCATGGCGGAGCTGGCGATCCGTGTGACCTCAGCTCTCAATCTCGATGTTGCCGGCGTCGACATTCTCTATGACACCGACGGCTATCGCATCTGCGAGGCCAACTCCTCACCAGGCTTCCAAGGCCTGGAAAAGGCCTGCGGCATCAGCGTACCGGACGCAATCTTCGCCGCCATGCGCGAGAAGCTGCAGCTCCCGGAGATTGCGCCCGCGGGATCGTGGCGGCGTCTCGCCGGCTCGTTGCGGCGCTTGTTTGTCGGTCGCGCGTCAGTCGCCTGAAACAGCGACCCTGAAACAGGCGAGCCGCTTACTGCAGCGCCTGGTACACCAGATTGCGCATCACCGAACGATAGTGAGTACGCCGCTGGATATCCGATTCCTGAAGCATCATCACGGCGACCAGCTTCTCCTGCGGGTCGACCCAGAAGTAGGGGCCGGTTGCACCGCCCCAGAAAAAATCTCCGACGGAACCGGGTACCGTGCTTCTGCCATTCTCCTCGCGTACACCGACGCCCAGCCCGTAACCCTGGCCGAGTTGCGGCAGCGGCGCCGTCAGACCGAGCTCCATCGTAAATGCACCGTAGCCCACACCTGGCGGCAAATGGTTGTTCGTCATCAGCTCCACGGACTTGCGCGAAAGCAAACGCACACCATCCAGTTCGCCGCCATTCAGTAGCATCTGTGCGAAGCGCGCATAGTCTTCCGCACTGGACAACATGCCCCCGCCGCCGGAGAACCATTTCGGTAGTTTCGCAGGGTTGTAACCGATAACGATCGCTGGCGTGCCGCCACCTTGTGCTTGTGGCTGCGCCAGCTTCGAGGTCTGCCGCTCATCCAGCAGGAAGCCGAAATTCGCCAGCCGCAGCGGCCGCGCGATGCGTTCGGCAACGAATCGATCCAGATCCATGCCGGCGACCACTTCCACGATCCGTCCGACCACATCGGTCGACATGCCGTATTCGAACATCGTGCCGGGCTGATAGGCGAGCGGCAGCGTCGCCAGCTTGTCGATCATCTGCGCGTTGGTCTGCTGGTCGTCCATCGCGTTGGCCGCGCGATAGGCACGCTGCACCAGGGAGTCTCCGAAGGGACCGTAGGTCATGCCGGAGGTGTGGCGCATCAGATCCTGCACCGTGATCTCGCGACGCGCAGGTTCGAGGACCAGCGAGCGGTTGCCGGCGGCATCCAGCTTCTCGACGCCGACCTGCAACGCTTTGAGCTGCGGCAGATAGCGCGAGACCGGATCCATCAACTGCAGCTTGCCTTCCTCGATGAGCATCAGTGCGGCAACCACCGTCACCGGCTTGCTCAACGACGCAATGCGGAAGATGGAATCGGGCTGCATCGCGATGGCGGCGGCGCGATCCTGAAATCCGAAGCTGTGGAAGTACGCAACCTTACCGTCGCGAACGATAGTGACCACGGCGCCCGGAATGGCGCCGCTCTTTACGTCGTCGTTGAAGGCATCCGTCAGTCGCTGTAACCGCAGCGACGACAATCCGGCGGACTCCGGCGATACGATTCGCGGCAACCCTTCTGCTGCCGCCACCCCAGCGGAGCCGAGCATCATTGTCACAAGCACGAACATGAAGGCTCTTGTCATTGCGAATTCCGTCCTGGTTATTACGAACCCCATTCTCGGAAACGCCAGCGGCGCAGCGCCGATGGTCTCTTTCACACCATGCCGGTGAGGTAGTACAGGCCGATCACCACGAATACCGCGAGCGTCTTGATGCAGGTGATCGCGAAGATGTCGCGATACGACTGCCTGTGCGTCAGACCCGTTACTGCCAGCAACGTGATCACGGCGCCGTTGTGCGGTAATGTATCCATGCCACCGCTGGCCATCGCCGCGACCCGGTGCAGGACCTCAGGCGAGATTCCCGCGCTATGTGCCGCTGACAGGAACTGCTCCGCCATCGCCGCAAGCGCAATACTCAGCCCACCCGAAGCGGACCCGGTGATGGCCGCGAGCGTTGTGACGGTCACGGCCTCGTTCACGAGTGGATTGGGGATGGTCATCAACGCGTTCTTGACGAACAGAAATCCCGGCAGTGCGGCGATCACGGCGCCGAATCCGTACTCCGATGCCGTATTCATGGCGGCAAGCAGCGCCCCGCCGACCGCTGCGCGAGTCCCATCGGCGAATCTGCGGATGACCGGTCGGTATGCAAACACCAGAACGGTAACGATTCCGGCAAGCAGTGCACCTAACACCGCCCAGATGGCAGCAACTGACGTGAGTTGCGTAGTGAGTGGTTGCGGCAGGCCAGCGAGATGAGTCTCGACCACAGCTGGATATAGCTTCGGCATCGAGCGCGTGAGAGCCAGATTGACAAGACCCACGACCAGCAGCGGCAGGATCGCAATGAGCGGATGAATTCCGTTGGTGCTCGCGGATTGCTCCGGCTCGTTGCTGTGCCCGACGCCGTAACCTTCCCCGTCGCGCAATGCCACGCGACGACGCCAGTCCAGGTAGGCCAGGCCGGTCACCAGGATGAATAGTCCGCCGCTGAGCCCGAGATACGGGCCGGCCCAGGTGTCGGTGCCGAAGAACGTGGTGGGAATGATGTTCTGGATCTGCGGCGTGCCCGGCAGCGAATCCATCGTGAACGTGAACGCGCCCAATGCGATGGTTCCCGGTATCAACCGCTTGGGGATGTCGGCGCGACGAAACATCTCGGCGGCGAACGGATAGGCCGCGAACACCACGACGAACAGCGAAACACCGCCGTAGGTAAGCAGCGCGCATACCATCACGATCGAAAGCATTGCCCGCTGCTGGCCAAGCAGGCGAATGATGGCGGCCGCAATCGACTGGGAGAATCCGGAGATCTCGATGAGCTTGCCGAATACGGCGCCGAGCAGAAAGACCGGAAAATAGAGCTTGAGGAACCCGACCATCCGTTCCATGAACAGCCCGGTAAACACCGCGGGCACCGCGCCGGGATCGGTGAGGAGCACCGCAAGCAGCGCGGTCAGTGGGGCAAAAAGAATAACGCTGTAGCCGCGATAAGCCGCCAGCATCAGCAGAATCAGCGCACCCAGAACGATTGCGAACGTCATCGCCGCACCCTCAGGCCCGCATCGCTCAAGTGTCGATACGGTCGCTGCCCCCAATATTCATCAGTTGATGATTTTAATGGCAGCTTGCACTGCGGGGCGCAGGGATGTCAATCAGCTGAGGAGGTGACGGGTGACGGGTGACGGGTGACGGGTGACGGGTGACGGGTGACGGGTGACGGGTGACGGGTGACGGGTGACGGGTGACGGGTGACGGGCAAGGTCAGACTGCCGGCCGACGGCTGTCAACCACCCTCATACCTTTCTTGCTCGTCACACGTCACTCGTCACAGCAGTTCTCCGGCGTCTGTCTCTCACCCGTCACCCGTCACAGCTACTGTCACCCACCCTCGACTACTCCTTCACCACCGTAAACCCGTCGGCGAAGTACGCGGTTTCGGCGAAGCACGATGTCGGGATGCCGCGATGTTCGGAATAGTGCAATTGGATTCGCTGGCCGACGACCTTGGACAGCTTCTCTGCAACCGCCGGGTCGCGGGTGCTGAACTTCCAGATCTGCGGTGCGACGCCAGCGACGACATACAGGGCCAGCTCACCCTCATAAGTCTTGCAGACCCAGCCTTGCCTGGAGAATTTCTGCAGCGTGCCGGCGTGCTCGCCTTCGGAATACGCCCACGACAGCGCGAACCACAGCCAGAGTCCCGCTGCCAGCACCACCGCAGCGAGCAGCATGAGGACGATGCGCCCGGCACGACCGCGGCGTCTGAATGAGTCTTCGACCATTGTTGAATTCCTTGCAACGCAGTGGCCCGGATCATACCTCGCCACCCCGGCAAAAACCCTTGCAGAATCCCCGCAGAGTCTCCTTTGAGAACCCCATTGAAATCCCTGGGCGGCGATTTCCCCGGCAGGACATTGCCCTTACAGTCCTGCCACCCCTTTTGCACACACACCTGCGCGACAGAGCGTTCATGCTAGGCGAGGAACCCACCATCGCGGATTTCTCGATGGTCGGTTACCACTACTACAACGAAGCCACCGGCATCGATCGCAGCGCATTCCCCAATATCGACGCCTGGACCCGCCACGTTGCCGCGGTACCGGGCTGGCAACATTCCTACGACTAGCCGCCTGCGGCGGTAACGCCGCTCTGTGCCGCGTACAGCGCGCGAATAGTTTCGATGGTGTCGGCATCCTCGGCGCGCTTGTCGGGGCGATAAGCCTTCACGCGCGCGAAGCGCAATGCGAATCCGCCCGGATACTGCGAACTCGACTGGATGTCGTTGAAGGCAATCTCCACCACCAGCTCCGGGCGTACGAAGACGGTGTAGCGGTCCCGACTCGTTTCGCGTGCCAGGAATTCCTGTGTTTGCCAGGCAAGTATCGCGTCCGTCAGACCCTTGAAGGTCTTTCCCAGCATGACGAAATCGCCGCTGGCCGGATCACGAGCACCGAGGTGCAGGTTCGACAGCTTGCCAATGCGCCGACCGCTGCCCCATTCCGCGGCGAGCACGACGAGATCCAGCGTATGGACGCGTTTGATTTTCAGCCAGCTCGCTCCACGGCTGCCTGCCTCATAAGGCGCGTCCAGCGCTTTCGCCATCACACCTTCGTGGCCGTGCTCCAGCGCATCGGCATAGAACGCCTTGGCTGCAGCTTCGCTCGAAGTAATCAGGCGGGGCACACTCAACGACGCCGGTATTGCGCCGGCCAGTGCGACAAAACGTTCACGCGCCGGCCGGTCCGCAAGATTCCTTCCGTCCAGGCGCAGGCAATCGAAGAAGTAGGCGTGCAGCGGAAGCTGCACTCGCAGCGTATCGACGTCGAGCTTGCGTCCGAAGCGACGCATCGTGACCTGAAACGGCAACGGCCGACCGTCCGCCCCCAATGCCACGGTTTCGCCGTCGAGAACGATCTCCCGGGCTGGCAGCGATTGAACGGCGGCAACCACCTCCGGCACCGCCGCAGTGACGTCATTCAGATTGCGCGTGTAGACGCGCACCACGTCCTGCGCCTTATGGACCTGCACACGGGCCCCATCCACTTTCCATTCGAAGGCTGCTTCACCGCCCAGCTGGCCGAGTGCCTCGCTCACGTCGGCTGCTGTCTGTGCGAGCATGGGCGCGATCGGCGACAGCGCCATAAGCTGAAACTTCTCCAACCCCACGACGCCTTCGGTCAGCGCGATGCGCGCGAGTGCGCCCAGTTGTTCCGCGTACATCGAGGCACGACGAACCACTTCAATTGGAAGTTGGGCTGCCTGGGCGATTGCATCGACCATCAGGCCGCCCAGCGCACCTTGGCGCAGCTCTCCGATCAACAGTCGCGCCAGAAATCTCTGCTCATCGGCCGTGGCGCGCCCGAATAGCTGCTCCAGCAAAACCACGCGCGATGCTGCGGAACCCGAACCGCGTGTGTTCTGAATCGCAGTCAGCTGACTATCCACCTCCGCGAGTCTGAGCGTTGCCTCGTCCGCCGGTCCAACCGCGCTAACTTGCCGCAACACTGCATAGCCGAGCCCGATCTTGCGCTGCCTGATTTCCCCAGATAGATACAGCACCGCAATCTCAACGTCATTGGCATCTACCAGACGCAGGCAGGCAGCCAGCTCGCGCAGCTTGGCGGTACGGCTCGCAGTGGCAGCGACGCGCTGCGAGGCTTCAACGACTACTGCCAGCAGGGACATCGGTTTCTGTACTCATTGCGTGGCGCGCACCGGAAAGCCCGTCAGCCAGGTGGCATCCGCACCGGCAGCGGCACATTGCAAACATCGATATGGCCGGCCGGGACTTTGTACCATTCGTCGCGTCGATTGCGACGTGACTCGATCAACGCAGTAAACGTCGGCGTATCCGTGCGCAGGACTTCAAGCGGCATCCGCTGAGCAACCGGCACGTCGGCAGCCAACAGCACCTGTCGTATTGCGACATACTGCTCAGGCTTCTCGTACATTCCCATGGGCGCCGCGCCGCGAGGCAATGCCGAGAGCAATTCCATGCCTTGCATCACACGCCCGACCACGGTGATATTGCGATCGAGCTGACGCGGCGCCTGGCCCGTCACGACGTAAAGCTCAGTGCCACCACCACTATCGGCATCGTTATCGCGACCGGCACCCACTACACCGTAACAATGCACCGGCCAGGCAGTCCCGGTCGCCGATTCTCTCGCCGCAGGAAATCCGTCCACCCAGCCGGTCTGCGGCGCGTAGGTATCCGGATCAGGCAATACTGTGAACGACAGCCCCGTTGCGGGACGCGTGAATTCGGCCTTCAGTGTCTTGCTGGCGCCCTGCAGTTTTTTGCTGTTCTGTGGGTCGCCCCACTGCACGACGAAATTATCCTGCACGCGATTGATGACCAGGCCATCGAAATAGTGCTCGCGCGTTAGCGCACGAATGTTCGCTGCGTGCTTGGGAGCGAACTGCGGTGCGAGCTCGATGACGACACGGCCTGCTGCAAGGTCCACGTATAAAGTGTTCGCAGGATCGAGCGGTCGCCAGTCCGACGGTTTCGACGCCGCCAGCACATCGGACATCGTCAGCGTTGCAGTACCTGCAGCGGAAGCCAGCAGCGGCAGCAGCAGCAGGGGAATCAGCCAGAGCACGGAATTCTTTTTCACGGGCATCCTTTATCGTGCAGTGAGGGTCGTGCAGTGAGGCAGCGGCGAACCACGCAGATCACGGGCCAAGGCATGATAGTCGGCCAGGCGGACGTCGGCCATGGCCTCTGCCCATGGCATCGGCCCGGATTTTTCGCGGGTGGGTTCTTCCAGAAAACGCGGCGTCAGGCCAACCACAACCTGGCTGCGCCGCGTACGCCGGATGAGTCGCCCCAGCGCGCCGGCACAATCCGCGCGTCCCACACATCGGAGAACACGAACGCCCGGATCGTTTGCGGCAACCGCTCATAGAGTTCCGCCACATTCGACATACCGCCGCCGAGCACGATGGTGTCTGGATCGACTATGTTGCCGATGATAGCGAGCGCACGGCCAAGTCGATGCACGTACCGATCCAGCGTGGCCACGGCCCCGGTATCGCCGCTACGCGCCTCGTTGACAATTTCTTCTGCGCTTAGTGAGCGGCCGGTGACCGTAGCAAAGTCACGTTGCAAGCCGCTGCCGGACACCCATGTCTCCACGCAGCCTCGTTGTCCGCACCAGCACTGAGTTGCATCGAACTCAGCGCTCGTGGGCCACGGCAGGGGGATGTGGCCCCACTCACCGCCAATTCCATGGGCGCCGTCGATCAAGCGGCCATTGACGACGATTCCACCGCCACAGCCGGTGCCAATGATGACCGCGAAAACGACGTTCGCACCCGCCGCCGCACCGTCGACGGCCTCGGAAAGCGCCAGGCAATTGGCGTCGTTCGCAAGACGGATCTCCCGACCTAGCGCCGCCCTCATGTCCTGCGCGAAGTGTCGCCCGTTGAGCCACGTGGAGTTTGCGTTGCGCATGACACCGGTGCGCGGCGAAACGGAACCCGGTGTGCCGATACCCACTGTGCCGGTTGCACGCAGTTGCGATTCAACCGCCGCAACCAGTTCGCAGACCGTGCGGATCGCTGCGTCATAGCTGCCCGGATTGGGGGCACGCAATCGTGCAAGGAATTCGCCATCGCTACCGAGGGCCGCCACCTCGATCTTGGTACCGCCGAAATCGACACCGATCTGCGGGCTGTGAATCATTAGGAGTGGAGCGTGAGTTGGTGATACGGCGAAACACGGCGACCGGCAAGCCCGTGCCCGCGGGCTGATCTTATCGTATCGGCCACTCTCTTTCGGTCACGGCCCGCGGTGGTGCGACGGGTTCGTCAAGACGGGCCTGGGGGCATCGCGAAGGAGCAAACCCTCGGGTGCAGTGGCACGGAACCGGACCCCAACTACCGCGTTGTTCAGCTATCGCGATCCGGAGTTGCCGCCATGCACGATGGAACCAGCCTCATCACGGTCGTCGCCGGCGTCTCATTTCTGCTGCTGATGGAATTGAGCCGCTTGGGCGTCTTCAGCGGCGCGGGCCAGGCGATCCATGCGGAATTCGCACCGCGGCAACAGGCTGTCGAGCAACCCGCCGCATCCGCGACGCCAGCGACCGACAGCGCGGCCTATGTACATGTCGCAGTCCCCCGGGCCGCCGGACCCCACCAGTTGCGGTCTCGCGAGCGGCCGGGGGACCGGGCCTGAGTTCAGGCAGACAGAATTTCAAGCTGGCAGTTTGGCGGCAAGCACCTCGACCTTTTCAATCGCCGGCGGTTGCGAGAACAACTCCGCTGCCTTGGCCATCAGCGCTGCCGCCACCTTGCCGGACAAGTGGGCCTGACGTCCGGCTTCGTCCGGGAACGCATCGAAGATTCCGAAGGTGGACGGCCCGAGTCGAATGCCGAACCACGCAACGGTCGCCGGCTCCGCTTCCACCAACGGCAACCCGCTGCGTAAAAAATCCTCCACCTCCCGCTCCTTGCCAGGCTTGGCCTCCAGACGAACGAATAGTGCGGTTTTGACCATGGCCATCTCCTGAAACGAAAGGGTAATCGACTGCGCTGCGACATTCGCGGAAAACACCGCGTCCGAGTGTGCGCTAGGACAATGATGATGCCAGAATCGAAACAACATCTCGCCGCATCGGCCATCCGCATTTACCTGACTGTGCAATGACCTCCGCCGCCCTGTGGACCCTTGCCATCCTGCTGATTCTCGTCGGCATGCTCGGCATTGTGTTACCGGCATTGCCAGGAGTGCCGCTGATGTTCGCCGGCATGGTGGTCGCCGCAGCCATCGACGATTTCCACCGCATCGGCTGGGTCACGCTCTCGGTGCTGGGCTTTCTGACACTGATAGCCGTGGTCATCGAATTCGCCGCCTCCGCTCTTGGCGCGAAACGTGTCGGTGCCAGCAAGAGCGCCGTGTGGGGCGCGTTGCTCGGAACCGTTGTTGGGCTATTCTTCGGTTTGCCGGGCCTGATATTCGGCCCCTTCATCGGCGCCGTCGTCGGCGAACTCAGGGTTCACGGCCGCCTGGATCAGGCGGGTCGGGTCGGCGTCGCCACCTGGCTCGGCCTGATTTTCGGCACACTGGCAAAGATCGCGATTGCGTTCGCGATGCTTGGCATCTTTGTGCTGGCGTATTGGATAGGATGACGTAGTGCAGACAATAAAAACGATGCAAGCGACGCGAGTCCGGCGGGGCCGGAAGGATTTCCGCGGCTGCGGCAATCCCGCGCGCTGATCCCGTCCGCATCGCTTCCGCTTGGACAATTTCACTCACACGCTCATCGGCACGCTGGTCGGCGAAACCTGCGCGCGAATTGCCCCGCCCTGCGGCAATGGTCTGGCGCCAGTGCAACGGCGCAACCTCACGGTTGCCGTCGCCGCAGCCGGCAGCAATCTGCCGGATCTCGATTTTATTTATTCGGCAGTCACCGGTGACAAGCTCGGCTACCTGCTCGAGCACCGCGGCTACACGCACACAGTGATCGGCGCATTGCTTGGGGCGGTAGTAATGCTACTGGCGTGCGAGGCCTGGTGCCGATGGCGACACTGGAAGTTGTCGCCGCACGATCGACTGCAGCTCGGCGGTGTCGGACTCCTTGCATTGCTGCTGCACATTGCAATGGACTTCACCAACTCGTACGGAGTGCACCCATTCTGGCCGTTCTACAACGGCTGGCTGTACGGAGACTCCATTTTCATCGTGGAACCTCTGCTGTGGGCAGCCGCAGTCCCGCTCGTCGTGTTGCTGCGAACCGTGGCAGCGCGCGTGCTTGTCGCACTCGTGATCGTCGCCGGCATCGCCGTCAGTTTCGGCAGCGGCCTCGTGCCGACGATGTTCGCCATCGTGTTCACCGTGCTTTGCGCAGCGATGCTGCTGATCAGTTATCTCACGCCGCCCAAGACAGCACTGCTTGCCGGCGTGGGATTGTGGATCGCCGTCACCGGGACGTTCGTCGTAGCCCGTAGCGCCGCTACTCGCGAGATAACCGCTTTGGCTGCCGAGAAATTCCAGGGCGGGCGAGTACTGGACGATGTGTTGACACCAATGCCGGTCAATCCGGTGTGCTGGGACGCAATGCTCGTGATGACGCAAGGCGATCGTTACTTGATACGGCACGCAACGTTGTCGATAACGCCAGCGGTGATAGCAGCGCAGACGTGTCCGACCCGCCTGCAAGACATGCAGTTGACAGCGCCGATGGTTGCAGTCCAGGTGGCGGACACCGCATCTACACACTGGCTTGGTGAAATAGACATGCCGCGCGACCAACTGGCACAGCTCGCCGCTTCAAGTTGCGAGGTCAGCGCATTCATGCGCTTCGCGCGAGCACCGTTCTCGCTGCGAAGGCCCGATGGCTGGCTGGTTGGCGATCTGCGTTACGACCGGGAACCCGGACTGGGTTTTGCCGAATTCGAATCGGCGGCTGGATCGACACAATGTCCACGGCATGTACCGCCATGGTTACCGCCTCGCGGCGACATCCTGGAATGACGGCGGGTACCGGCGCCGTCACCTTCTCCTGGCTGTGAATGTGCCTTCACCGAACGAACCGAACACGGCTTTACCTTTCATGGTGTCGCCTGCGACCGTGCCGCTGTATTCGATTCTCAGATCGCTACCTTGTGCGTCGATCACGAAACTGAATGCAACCGCATCTGCGGTGACGCTGCCGGTGTAATCGACATTGCCCATCTGGCCGCTCAGCGTACCGGCAATCGCATCGCCCGTTTGCCGGACCGACATGCTGGAATCCTGTTCCCCCACCTGGCTGGTCGTGGTCACGATCCAGTCGCCCGTAAGGTCCGGGGCTTTCGGCCTCACCGGCGCCGGGGGTGTGGACACGCAGGCAGCAAGCACGACCGCCATCGCGAGCAGAACCGTTACACGCACCTTGTTCATCCGGTGTTCCCCAGGACTGCCGCCAGCCCGTTGCAGACAATTCGGGAGGTCCGCCACGACGATGCCCCCTATCGACTACCTCCAGGGTTAGCTTACCGAAGATTGCATCGAATCGAATCGTCGGTACGCTCATCGTGCAACTTCGGTTGAGCACCGCTGGCGATGCAAATAGGCAATCAATGGGACTGGCGCGACGCCGGCAATGAAAGGGCGATGATGGAGGCGGCTCGAACACGGACCGGGATTGAACCAGGGTGGAAACAGGAGACTCTCATGCGGTTCCCACAATTCTTCAGTGCGCTGCTCGCGACCACACTGTTCTGCGGCCTGGCCAACAGTCAGGCAACTAGTCAGGCCGATGACCAGGCTAATAACCAGGCTGGCGAGGAGAGCATCGAAACCCTGGCGAGCCAGGTGCGCGCTAGCGAGAATGCATTCGCCGCCACCATGGCGAATCGCGATCTGCAGGCGTTTGCGACGTTCATCGCGGACGACGCGGTGTTCTTCGGTGACGGCGCCCTGCGCGGCAAGCAGGCCGTGGTTGCCGGCTGGAAAGCCCTCTATGCAGGCGAACAGGCGCCGTTCTCCTGGAAATCCGCCAGTGTCGAAGTACTCGCCACCGGCACGCTCGCCCACAGCAGCGGACCGGTATTCGACCGCCAGGGTCGCCGCACCCGGGAACGTTCAATTCGATCTGGCGACGGGAACGCAACGGCGACTGGAAGGTCGTATTCGACAAGGGCTGCAATTGCCCGGATTCGAAATAACCGGCCGATTCCAAATAACCGAATTGACACCACGATTGCGCAAGAACAATGCGGAACTCGGCAGCTTGCGCCGGGTCGACTGCATTGTTCCTGCGTAAATCCGCACCTACCTTGGCGGTCTGGTGATTTTTCCCCGGGTTTTATCCCAGGTCTCGGTCCCCATGGCGCCGCGGTTCGTAAATGCGCCGTAACCTGCCAGTACTTGCGTGAGTCGCCGGAATGCGTCTAGATAGCGACTCCTAATCACTCTCATCGGGATTACTCATGGCCAAGTTCGCGGGAAAAAAATCCACACTTCTTTTAATTGCGGTGGGCGTCGCAATCGCCGCACCGGCCGGCATCCTTCTCGCGCATGACGACAACGCGACGGGTATCTTCAAGGTGCGCCACGACGAGTATCACAAGCTCGGCGATGCCTTCAAAACCGTCCGCGACCAAAGCCAGTCGAGCACCCCCGATATGGCCAAGATCAAGACCGCCGCGCAGGTAGTCAACGACGCGTCGATCAACCAGTTCAAATGGTTCCCCGCCGGCAGCGGCCCGGAATCCGGTCACAAGACCCGCGCCAAGGCCGACATCTGGGCCAAGCCGCAGGATTTCGAAGCAGCGCAGAAGCGCTTTGGCGCGCAGGGGCCGAAGTTGCTCGCGGCCGCCAACTCCGGCGATGCCAACGCGGTGAAGGCCCAGTTCGAGGAAACTGCCAAAGCCTGCAAGAACTGCCACGACACATTCCGCGCGCCTGAAGAGAAGCACTGAGAATGACGCGGGAGCGGATGCTCGGATTGAGCATCCGCCCTGCGCACTCGCGCGCTTCGCTCACAGTCGCTACCTTATCTAGTTAATGAATCCAGACACGCCCTCGCCACCCTCAGTCCACGTCCGTATCTGGGATGCACCGCTGCGTCTCGTCCACTGGCTCATCGTGTTGTGTGTCGCCATTTCGTGGTGGACCTCGAAGATCGGCGAGCTGGAATATCACCGCTACAGCGGCTACGTGCTGCTCGGACTGCTGGTCTTTCGCCTGTATTGGGGATTCGCCGGCGGCGACACGGCGCGCTTTGTCAATTTCATCAAGGGGCCGAAGGCCATCCTTGCCTACCTGCGCCAGTTGCCGCAGCGCGCGGGCACATCGCATTTTTCCGTACCGGGACACAATCCGCTGGGCGCATTGAGCGTCATCGTGCTGTTGGTATTGTTGCTGGCACAGGTGGGGCTGGGCCTGTTCGCCGGCGATGTCGATGGCATCGAGTCCGGTCCGTTATCGTCGTACGTCAGCTTCGAGACCACGCGCACCTGTGCGGAATTGCACGAGCAGGTATTCAACTTCCTGCTGGGATTCATCGTGCTGCACGTCGTGGCTGTGCTGTTCTATCTGATCTTCAAGCGCGACAACCTGATCGCTGCAATGATCCATGGCCGACGCGCGTTCCATCCCCACAATTCGCCGCAGCTACGCTTCGCCTCGTGGCCGAGACTGCTGATCGGCATCGCCATTGCCGCCTTCACGGCTTGGATCATCGCCCGCGGACTGAAGTTCTGATGGCGCGAAACGACGGGCGCTGAGGGCCCTGCTGCAAGAACATTGTTGCGAGGATGTTGTCGAGCAGCGTCCTGCTCACCCAACATTCATTTCCTGTCCGGATACTCCTTCAACACCTTCTCCACGACGCGCTGCGTTTCCGCTTCGTCCGCATCGCCGCTCTGGAAGGAGCTGTCGATCGATCCGCTCCACACCTGCTGGTTCTTGGCTGCGTCGATCACATCCAGCGTGAAGGTGCCGGGCTGACCCTTCTTGCCGATCGGCAGGCTGATACCGATTCCGCCGCCAACGCCGCCGGAACCGCCAACGGCTCCCACACCGACACTGGGTCCGGAGCTGCGCTGAAGCGTGGAACTGGCAAGGCGATAGCTGATGCGGCAGTCCGGCTTATCCGCCGATTCCGTGTAACCCTTGCTCTGCAGGACCTGCATGACCTGGCCGCGCACGCGCTGTTCGCCGAGCGACATCGCATCGCCGCTGCTGGGATTCCAGGCAAAGCTCTGGCAGTTCGGCAAACCGGTCTCGGCCTTGTCGACGCGAACCGCGGAAGTTTGCGCAGCGCAGGCAACCATGAGCAGGCTCGCGGCACAAAGAACGGTTGTGGCAATCGGCGCGCGCATGGAAATCTCCTTGAGTTCTGCGAATTCTACGAATTTTGCGGCTGCCAATATTAACGCCGACTGAGTGCAGCTGGTTTCCTCTGGCTGCACCAGATCGATCGCACCTGAACAGGCAGCGGCCCGGATGCATGGGCCGTGACTGTTCACCTGCGAATGTTCAGCTTCGGATCACAAGCGCGATCAGCTTGGCTATTACTTTCGCGGCGGCGGGCGCTTCTTGTGGTGCTTGGCGTCCGGCGTGCGCGCACGAGCGTGAGGAGCACGCTCGCGCCCCGCCGGTGCGCGCTCCCGACTTGGGGGCGTACGCCGATCGAGACGTAATTTCTCGGCCTGCGTGCGCAGCGCCAGGCTGATCTGCAGTTGCTGGCCGCCTACGCGGACCTTCTGCAGGGTGCGGAAGATTTCCTTCGGCATCCCTTCGGGCAGATCGACGAAGCTGTGATCGGAGCGGATCACGACGCGACCGATGCGCTTGCCATCCAGGTTCGCCTCGTTCGCGATGGCGCCGACGATGTTGCTGGCCTTGATGCCATGGATGTCGCCGACTTCGACCCGGTAGGTCAGCATCGGAGCATCGACCCGCTTGCCGGCATGCTTGGGCGCTTCAGCCGGTGCCGATTCTTCTGGCGAATCGAACGCGCGACGCGTGTCGCGCGCAAGCCGATTCTCGGCGCGCTGCGGCGCGGACGTTTCATCATCGGGACGCTGGCTTTCGAACCGAGGGGCTTCTGCACGGTGCGGAGCTTTACGGGGGGCCGGAGCGATCTCAGAGTCTTCGACCTGGACTTTGCGCGCCTGGGCTTTGTGCGCGTGCGGTTTCACATCGCGCACCGGCTCTCGTTCCTGTGCAGGGCCGTCGTGGCGCGGCCGCTCTTTGTGCGGCGCCCGGTAAGGCGCTTCACTACGTTCACTGCGCTCATTTCGCTCGCCGCGTTGCTGACCGGCATCGAGCAACAAGGGCGTCTTGCCTTGTGCAATGCTCGCCAGCGCTGCTGCGATCTGCACCGCCGGTACGTTGTGATCGCGCTCGTACTGTTCGATCAGCGACATATACGCGTCGGCCTCGCCGGACTCGCGGACTGCCGTGATGCGCTGATTGAAGCGATTGATACGCTGTTCGTTGACGTCTTCAACCGTGGGCAACTGCATCTGCTCGATCGGCTGACGGGTCGCGCGTTCGATCACCCGCAGCATGTTGCGTTCGCGCGGCGAGATGAACAGAATCGCCTCGCCGCTGCGGCCGGCACGACCGGTGCGCCCGATACGATGTACGTACGATTCAGGATCGTACGGCACGTCGAAGTTCACGACGTGGCTGATGCGCTCGACATCCAGCCCGCGTGCCGCCACATCGGTTGCGACGACGATATCGATCTGGCCGCCCTTGAGGCGTGCAATCGTACGTTCACGCAACGGCTGGGGAATATCGCCGTTGAGCGCTTCGACGGCGAAGCCGCGCGCTTCCAGACGTTCCGCCAGTTCGGTCGTAGCCTGCTTGGTGCGCGCGAAAACGATCATCGCGTCGAATGTTTCCGCCTCGAGAATCCGGGTCAGGGCATCCAGCTTGTTGCCCAGGCCGCCGACCATGAAGAACCGCTGGCGCGTCTTGATGGACGTCGTGGTCTTGTTGCGGATGGTGATTTCCGCGGGCGTGCGCAGGTGAGTCTGCGCGATCCGCCTGACCGCGGCCGGCATGGTCGCCGAGAACAGCGCGATCTGACGTTCGGCGGGTGCCTTGCTCAGGATCCACTCGACGTCGTCGACAAATCCCATCTGCAGCATCTCGTCGGCTTCATCGAGCACGAAATAGCGCAGCGTGTTCAGCTTGAGCGTGGCGCGCTTCAGGTGATCCATTACGCGACCGGGTGTTCCGACCACCACATGAACGCCGCGCTTCAGGCTCTGCAACTGCGGCGTGTAGCTCTGCCCGCCGTAAATGGGCAGTACGTGAAAACCTCTCAGGTGCGTTGCATAACGCTGGAATGCCTCGGCAACCTGGATCGCGAGCTCCCGGGTGGGCACCAGCACCAGCGCCTGCGGTTCCATCTTGCTGACGTCGATCTTCGACAACAGCGGCAAGGCGAAGGCCGCCGTCTTGCCCGTGCCGGTCTGGGCCTGACCTACGATGTCGGTGCCTGCCAGGATGTGGGGTATCGTCGCCGCCTGGATGGGGGATGGCGACTCGTAACCGACGTCGCTGAGCGCGGCGAGGACGCCTTCGCTCAGACCCAGGTCGTTGAAGGAAATCGTATCGCTGGGGGAAACATCGCCCTCAGGCGCTGGAGAACTGGAATGCACGGCAAACCTCGGCAGGCAATTCAGGAGAAACAGGTCAGGGGGAATCGGGGCTGGTGGGGACGTAGAGTGGACTACAGCGAGCCCGGTGGCATCTGCACCGACCACCAACCGGGTCGGACGTTGATCCCGCAGGCGTGGGTCCCGCGGGACCGATCCCTTGCGGGCATGCCTCCTCCTGGGCATGGAAGGCGCGCGATTCTATAGGTTCGGCGGCTGCCGCACCCGACAAAACTCGCTTTTGAGCCCCAAAAAGGCATTGTACGGCTCCGATCCTGAGGATTTACCCGGCATTATGGTGCGCGGCGGCCGCGGCGGACCTCCCCGGCGGCGAACGGAGGTTGTTTCCATGAAATATCGCAAACTCGGCTCCAGCGACCTGCTGGTATCGGAAATCTCGTTGGGCTCCTGGCTGACTTACGGTGGCGGAGTCGAACGCGAGCGCGCCATCCAGTGCGTGCATCGGGCCCTGGAACTGGGCATCAACCTGATCGACACGGCAAATGTGTACGGCAGCGGCGCGGCCGAAGAGCTTCTCGGCGAAGCGCTCGCGCGCGTGCCACGCAAGAGCTACGTGCTGGCGACCAAGCTGTATTTTCCGATGAGCGAGTCCGACAAGGGGCTGTCGCGCGCCCAGATCGTCAAGCAGCTCGACGCCTCGCTGCGGCGCTTGCGGGTCGACTACGTCGACCTCTATCAGTGCCATCGCTATGACAGCGACACTCCACTGGAGGAAACCATGCAGGCGCTCACCGAGGCGGTCCGGCAAGGCAAAGTGCGCTACCTGGGTTTCAGCGAATGGTCGTCACGCAACATTGCCGATGCCTTCGCGTTGCCGGGCGTGGAGCAGTTCGTTTCCAGCCAACCGCAGTATTCGATGCTGTGGCGTCAGCCGGAAGCCGAAGTGATCCCGCTATGCCGCAAGCTCGGCGTGTCGCAGATTGTCTGGTCGCCGCTCGCGCAAGGCGTGCTCAGCGGCAAATACACGGAGAGTGGCACCCCACCGGCGGATTCACGCGCCAGCAGCGAACGCATGAACGGCTACATGGGCAAATGGCTGCAGCCTGCCATCCTGCGAGCGGTACGCCAGCTCAAACCTCTGGCCGAGCAGGCCGGCGCAACGCTCTCACAATTCGCGCTTGCCTGGGTGTTGAGGGAATCGAACGTGGCCAGCGCCATCGTCGGCGCCAGCCGGCCCGAACAACTTGAAGAGAACGCGCAGGCGTCCGGCCTGAAAATCGATCCCGCGTTGTTTGCGCAGGCCGATGCGATTCTCAAGCCGGTGGTGCAGGGCTAAGCCCTCACCACCTTCGCTGCGCTACTGCGTCACTTCATCCTGCGGCGTATCCGCAACGTCCTTCTCGACCACGATCGAGCCGCGCATGACCAGCGCGGCAATCGCTCCAATCGCGGCGAGCTGCGGCGCCAGCAGGGTGCCGACAACCCCGAACGTCAGCGGAATATCGACCAGCGTACGACCTTCCTCGTTCTTGATGATCACGCGGCGAATGTTGCCGGCATGAATGATCTGCTTGATCTTCGCCAGCAGCGTATCGCCGCTGAACTGGAATTCCTCGGAATGAGTATTGGGCTCGGACATCAGGGTCTCCTGTGCGACGAAAGATGTAAGCAACGAGGCAACAAACTGAGGCGCCTCTCCTAGTCTCTCCTGACCCCTCCTTGTCACCCCTGTGACTCCTGTCACTCCTGTCACTCCCTCATCCAATCAACTCCTTCAACTTCGCATGCCCGGTCCGCGACATCGGCAGTTTGCTGCCGTCCGAGAGGATCGCCAGCCAGCTATCTTTGCCGTACAGGTCGATGCGCGCCAGGCGTTCGATATTCAGGATGAAGGAACGATGGATGCGGACGAAACGCGCGGGATCGAGCTGCGCTTCGAGATCGCTCATGGTTTGTTGCTTGCGCAGGCGCTTGCCACCCGATGCGAACGACAGGTAATCGTCCTGCGCTTCGACGAAGTCGATTCGCTCCAGCGGCAGCACATGCACGCGCCCTTCGTGACGTATCAACACGCGCTCCAGGGTTCGGCCCGGAGGTCGCGCGGAAGCAGACAGATCCTCTGGTACGGGCTGCGGGGCATGGTTGCGAACGCGCTCAGCGGCACGTTCGACAGCAGCGGCAAGACGCGCGGGCTCGACAGGTTTGAGCAGATAGTCGACCGCATGCACTTCGAAAGCACGCAGCGCATATTCATCGAATGCCGTGGTGAAGATCACTGCCGGGGCACGCTCGGCCAGCAGCTCCAGGACTTCGAAGCCCGACAGCTTGGGCATCTGGATATCCAGGAAAATCAACTCCGGATTCAACTCCTCGGTCAGCTTGACGGCCTCGAAGCCATTGGCCGCCTGCCCGATCACTTCGACATCGGGCACCTTCGCCAGATGCTCGATGAGGATGGCGCGCGCCAGGGTTTCATCATCCACAACTAGTACACGCACGGGCTGGCAACCTCCGGGTTGGCGTGGGTCAACGATACCGTCATTCGATACATGCGTACTGACTGGTCCATTGGCACACCGATATTCTTGCTGGGTCGCGGCATGAGGTAAATCAGCGCTTCCTTACGTCCGCCGGCACCGCACCCACCGCGGGCAGCAGGATCGAAACGCGGAAATTCGATTCGCCGGCATCGACATCGACGCTGGCCCGGTTACCGCACAGGGTCTCGACACGCGAACGCACATTCGCAAGGCCGACACCGGTGCTACGCGATGCAGGCCGATCCGGATCGCAGGGATTTTCGACCACCAGCTCCAGGAAACCTTCGCGCCGCCGCGCCCGTACGCTGACCTCTCCGCCCTCCAGCAGGTGCGCCACTCCATGATGAACCGCATTTTCCACCAGCGGCTGCAGCATCAGCGGCGGTACGGCGACGGCGCGAACATCGTCGGCGACGTCGAAGGTCGCACGCAGCCGCTCCCCGAAGCGCACCCGTTCGATGGCAAGAAAAGTTTCCACCAGCGCGATTTCTTCGGATAGCGGTATGGATTGCTCTCGGCCCAGCGACAGGCTCTTGCGAAAGAACTGCGCCATCAGAAAACACATCTGCCTGGCGGCCGCGGTGTCGTTGCCGATCAGCGCCGCCACCGAATTCAGGCTGTTGAACAGGAAATGCGGATCGAGCTGCGCACGCAGGGACTTGAGTTCCGCCTCTCTGGCCATGACCTGCAACTCCAAAGCGCGCCGCTCTGCGCTACGCGAACGCTGAAAAGCGCCGGCCAGGTAGTGCCCCAGTACCGCCAGCGAAATGCCGATGGCGCCAGCGAAAATCAATAAAGGCAGCGTGCCCCAAGCTTCAACGGGATAGGTCGCACCGGGCGGCAGCAACACCTGCGACCAGCCGTACGCAGCGGCAAGCCAGACCACCAGCGAAATCACGCCGGCACCGAACCACGTCGTTGCCATGCGCATCATCGGCGTATCGCCCGGCGGCATCGCCTGCACCAGGTACCAGAACGACAGCGACTGCAAACCCAGCAGCACCGCCAGCGGCACGGCGAACGTGAACGACCATTGCGCGGGCGCTCGGCCACCGAAGAAGAACACCAGCGCCAGCAACAGACCGAACGCTATCCAGACTCCAAGATAGAGCAACAGCCGGCTGCGACGCTTGAGAATGGGATGCATGGGAAGCGCCAGCGACTAGGCGCGGGCCGGATGACTGGCGGATTGCATTGCAAACTTGCGGCTGATCACTAACGGGATCCCCATCGTGCTGCGACTGCCTGCTCTACCGCCCGCTGCCGGGCGCTCGACCCGCCTAGTTCTTTACCTCAATTCCACTCATCACGACGAGGCCGGTGATGATCAGGGTCTTGGTAGCGATGGTGCTGGTGGGCCGGCGTTTGTCGATGAAGCCGCCCATGAAAGTCGCCACCCTGCTGCTCACGGTCCAGTCGGGGGGAACGTAGATTTCGATACCGCCCCAGAAGGCGAATATTTCGATGGTAGCGGTGTCGCCTTCCATGCGCGCGTCGGTCAGGTCGAGCTTGATACCTGCCATGACGGCGCTCAGGTCGGCGCCGCGAAACGGGCGCGAGACCGGCCGCAGCTCGTTACCGGACATCACCGCGAAAGTACGCACGAACTCCGAGTGCTCGTCATTCACGATGTCGGCGTCGTTCCTGGGCCCAGCCAGAGCGCGCCACACCAGTATGGTGCCGAGCGTCAGCAGCGCCAGCGGGAAAATCATCTGCCACAGGCTGATGTCTACCCAGCCAATCCGGTCCAGGAACATCCAGGTGCCGACGCCGACAAAGACCCAGCCCCAGGCGCGGCTGCGTCGATTCTGCGGCTGCACCAGCATGCGGGTGCCGATGAAGACGAAGAACAGCGGCCAGAAATGCCGGAAGACATGCCGTGCATCGATCCAGCCGAGATTGCCGGCGAGAAAGATCGCACCGATGACGATGATCCACAACCCGACCAGCAAGCGTGCCGAGAACAGCCGATCGAAGCGGGGATCCTCAGGCTTCATGCTTTCCCCGTTCGCTGTCGTCACCGTCAGCGCGATCGCGGCGCCATGGACCCCGCGTACCCCGTGCGCCAAAAACGACTTCGATGCCGTAAGCGATGATGAAGATCGGCCAGGCACTGCCCCAGCCAAGATCGAACAGGCTGAATTCACCAATCGCGCAATACATACCCGCTGCCAGCAGCCAGATTCCGCCGGAGCGACTCAGGTGACGGCTTGGCGCGACGATACCGAGCAGCCCAAGGGCGATCAGCACCCCCGGATAGAACTGCCACATCGCCAGTGGGATGCGGTAGCCGAGGTTCATGCACAGCAGCACCACTCCGATTGCAATCAATATCAGGCCCGCGATCAGCGGCGAGCGGCGCCGTCGATACGGCGTAAGGTCTTTCATGGATCCGGCCAATGCAGGGTACTTGCCATGGAGTCACCTTAAGGGGCGTCTGTCAGCGTTGCCAGCACCCACCGGTGAACGGCGGGCGCGAGCCGGTGAAGTCGGGAGATCGCGGACGGGGTATTGAATTGAGAGTGCCACGCGAGGTGACAGGAATCACAAGAGTCACAGAAGTGATAGGAGTGACGGGAGTCACAGGGGTGACAAAGGATCACAGAGGAAGGCGAAGTGGGATGGCGGCGTAGCGGGAGAAAGCTACGCCGCCGTCAAATCGAGCTGTCATTCATCCTTTCGACAGCGTGACCTCACTGCTTCTGCTCGCGCGCATTGAACTTGTTACCTGCAGGACGCGGCGGCTCTGCCTTTGGCGAATTGTTCTGCGGATGCGAGTTCTCTATACGCGGTTGTTCCTGGCGCTGCGGTTGCGGCCGCGGGGGCGCTGCTGCCGGGCGCGGTTCGAGGCGTTGCTGAGGCTGCGCACGAGGTACCGGTGGCGTTGGAGCGCGTTCGGCCGGCCGCACTTGTGATTGATTCGGCGGCTGATAACTACGCTGCGTAAACGCCGGCCGATTTGCAGGACGAACCTCGTTGCGCTCAGTGCGTGGCGACGTGTCATTACTGCGCAGTGGCGTCTCCGGCCGCGAGGAACTCACTGGCGGACGCAATGGCACAGCACTGCCCGCGGCAGCAGCCGGAGAGGTCTCGATGCGATTCGGACGAACGTGTTCGGCCCGGTTCGCATCGTCGCGCTGATCGCCACGCTGAACCGCATCGTCGCGACGCGAGCGTGCCCAGTCGGGCCGATCGTGCAGCTGCACACCGTGCGACTCATCGCGATCGTTCTGATTCGCCTGGCCTTGATTGGTTTGAGTGGCACGATTGCGCAAGCCAACCACACCCGACTCACTGCGCTCGGCACCGACGTTTGCCGGAGCGCTTCCTGCCTGTTGCGTCGCAGGAGCTTTCATCGGGCCGCTGCGATTCCCGGCGGCGGGTCCGGAACGTTTATCGCCAGCCGGCTCAAGCTGCGGACGGCCGACACCGAGATCGCCCCGTTCCCGCGGACTTGACCTGAATAGCTGCGAGCGACCGATCGGTTGGCCGTTGTTCGCCTCGATGGCACGGCGCTCGGCATCGAACGACATGCGCGTGGGCTGCACACGACCCGGCAGCCGCTCCTGGTTCATGTGCACATCACGGAATGCGGGCTGGCGCGCCGCCACGCGTGATGCCAGGACGCTGCTGCGATCCGGCACTATCGCCGGAGGACGTGCATTGGCGTGAAAGTTACGCAGATCGTTGCGATTGACGCTGGTGAAGTGATCGCCGATGGGTCGACCGCCGATGAACTGATCGCGTTGCACCACCGTGACGGCGCCCCGCATCCGGCCGTAACGATAGTCACGCGGGCTACCACGTCCGTTGTAGATGTTCGTGACGTAAGTGTTGTTGACGATGACGGTGTTCGACACGTTCACGTTGCGTATGTAGCGCGGTGAATACCGATAGCCGGGAACGTAAACCTCGCGTGGGCCAAGCGGGAACCAGCCGACGCCGCTGCCGATCGAGACCGACACACCGACACCCGGACTTCCCACCCACGCTACGAGTGCTGGCGCATACACCGGCCGTGCATGAATAGGACCCGGAACCCAGCACCAGCGACTGCGCGCATAAGCCCAGCGTCCGTAGTGGAAAGGCGCGAAGCCCCACGGCGAATCGTCGATCCAGCTCCAGCCCCACGGCGCGACCCAGGCCCAGCGTCCGAAGCGATACGGAGCCCAGCCCGCCGCGACGTATCTCGGCTGCCATACATAGCCGTACTCGGGTTCGCTGACCCAATCCCCGCTGCTGTCGAGATCCTCATAACCGACGACATCGCGCGAAACATAGCGCGCCGATTCGGATTGTTCGCCGCGGCTTTCACGCTCGTTGGCCCAGACCTCGAAGCCGTTGCGCGGCCCGATCGCATTGACATCCGCAGTCAACTCGTCGGTGCCTTTGAAGACGCCTTCTTCGTTGGCGGGAATGTGATAGGTGTTGTGCGGCCCGGCAACTTCGCTCTCGCCCGTGCGCGTCTGGACCACCGTGGTAGCGCCGCCCTCGGCGACCTGGATGTGGTACTCGCCCGGGCGCAGCAGCGACACGGTGGTGTTGGGCGTATCGACCTGGATATGTTCATCGTCGCGCTGGCGGCGGACCCGCACGACGATCGCACCGTCGGTCAGGCTCATGTGCATCTGATCGTCGTCCAGGTCGACGAATGAAAAGCCGCTGTCCTGATCGAGATAGACCGCCGCGGATCCGACCTGCAACTCGGCATGGCCACCGTTGTCCACCCACAGGCGATCGCCGCTGGTGAGCGGCCGGTTCACGACCGCATCGGCCCATTCATCGGTGCCTGCCGGGGCCATCGAAACGTTGCCATCGATATACCCCAGGCGCGCGACACGGCCGGGAGGATCGGATGGATCGGGCGCATCAGATGCATTGGGAGGGCCAGCTTGCTGGGCGCCAGCCACCTGAATGGCGGCCAGAGTCAGCAAGCAGCTCAGTAAAACGCTACGCATTTCTTTCACCGCTCATTATCTTCACCGCTACGGGATATCATGGAACAGCAGGGATGGCAGTAATATTCATAACGGTCGGGAGCATGATGAGTTTCCCAGCGTGAACTCAGAGTGAACGACGCGGGTGAACAACGCGCGGAATTTCGTGGCCGGCGCTTCAAGAAATGTTCCGTAAGCTACGCGCTCTGCAAGATCCATTAGCCATAATGAACGTACTTTTCCTCCATCGCCGCCGTTATGGCGTGGTCGCGTTGCTGACACTGCTCCTCGGGATTGCAGGCTGCGGCACTACTAAACCTGAACAAGCCATTACGCAGCAAGCTGCGCGTTCGGACAATCTGCGCCCGACATCGGTGGATGCGCTGGTGGCCGACGCCATGCAGCGACACTTTGCACAGCACGACACGGAACAAGCACTGCAGGTCCTCAAAGTAGCGCTGGGCAAAGCCCAGGACAGACCCGATATCGCGTGGTTGTATTCACAACTGTGCGCGCTTTCGCCAGGTTGCGAACCGGAGCCAGCGGAAGCCCGTCTGCGCAAACTCGATCCGGGCAACGGAATCGCCTGGCTGGGAGCGCTCGGCCGAGCACGCGCACGCGCGGACGTTCCTGCGGAATATCAGATTCTCGAAGCGATGAGCCGCAGCCAGAATTTCAACCTGTATTGGAACTCGCTGCTGTGGCGATTGGGGATCGCGATCAGCCAGAGCCAGTCCGCCCTGACGCCCAATGCATTGATGGATCCGCTGACCAGCGGGCTCAATGAGAGCGTGGGCTGGCTGTCATCCATCGCACTGCCGGCCTTTCAACCCCTCAGGGAAGCTTGTAGCGGCGCAGGTACTTCAGGTCCGTCGCTTCGTACCGACTGCACGCGCATCAGCGATGCCATGCGCCGCAGCGATACCTACATCGTCGAGGGGCTCGGCTTGGGAATCGCACAGCGACTGACCCAGCCCTCCACGCCCGCGGCCGTCCAGGTCGAGCAGCAGATCACCGTGTCGCGCTATCAGCGCGAGACCGCCACCAATGTCATTGAGGCGCAGGTCGAACGCCAGAAATTCTCGCAGCAAATGGTCGAGCTGATGAAGAAGCTACCGCGAGAACAAGATGTGTTCCTCACGGTGCTGCGATGGTCGGGATCCTCGCTGAGGCCGTCGGATAAGAAGTCACAGTAAGGAGTCACAGTAGTGACAAGGGTCACAGGGGTGACAAAGAGGCGAAGATGATGAGGTGACGAGGCTAGGCGACGTTCTAGCTCCGCAGTAATTTCCGCGATCTTGTCATTCCTGTGACTAGTGTCACTCCTGTCACCTCCGTGACTCCGTCACCTCTTCCTCTCACGCCGCCTGTTGAGCGCGCGCGGAAATGTCGCCGCCTAGGGCCTCGCTCAGATCCGCCAATAGCTGAGTCAGCTCACCGCTCATCAGCATGAAATCGACCTCGAACTGCTCTTCCTCGGACTGCGATTCGCCTTCGGTGTTGTCCTTGCTCATCTCCAGGAACTCCAGGCGCTTGACCTGCAGCTTATCGGTGAGCACGAAGGAGATGCGGTCGTTCCAGGTCAGGCCGAGGCGCGTTGCATATTTGCCGCCGGAGATGTGCTGCTGGATTTCCTTGCCTTCCAGCGGATGCCGCACGTAGCGCACGGTGGCTTTGGTCTGATCCGATGACTGCAATTCCAGGTCCTGATCGATCACGAACCGCAGCGGCGCATCGCCAAGCACCAGCCACGCAGCCATTGCCACCGCGGGCGAACGATCGGTTTCGAGGAACTGAACTGGCAGGCTGCCGAGCGTATCGCGCAGCGTCTCAACGAGCTCTTCCGCGCGGGAGGCACCCGCCGCATCGACCACGAACCAGCCGTTGGTCGGATCGATCCAAGCGCGGGTAACTCGCCGTCGCGTGAGAGCGCGGGCACGCAGCTCCTCGGTCACTCGTTCCCTGAGTTCACGCATCTGCCGGCGCCCGACTGGATAACCCTGTTGCTCTTCAAGCAGCTTGGCGCGCTCGCCAGCTACCTGCTTGATGATCGATCCCGGCAACAGCTTCTGCTCGACACCCAGTGCGATCAGATGATGGCCATTGGTCGTGTGCACCAGACGCTGTGCAACGCTGGAAGCAACCCAGCCGCGGCTTTCCATATCGAAGCTGCCACAGGGTTGCAGCGTACGCTGCGAGAGTTGTTCTTCGAGTTGCGCCGCGGGAATGGACCATTCAGCCGGCAGGCGATAGATGACGAGATTCTTGAACCACATGGGGATGCGCGCAAAGCGGCGGAGTATACGTGGCGCTGGACGGAAAGGGAGCAGGCGATGTCCGACTCATGCCAAGCGCAGGCGCTGAACCGCAACAACCACGGCGGGAAAAGGCCGCAACTCAAACGCTTAGCCGAAATCGGCCAGCCGGATCAGTTACCGAAAGACCACCCCTCCCTTGCTTGTCACCCCTGTCACTCCTGTCACTTCTCCCAGCTCACTGATCCGTATCCTCGCCCTCATCCGAATCTTCCTCGTCGTCTTCATCGCCACAGTCCGAGCTCAGCCAACGCCCCTTCAGCTGGGCCTTTATGACCAACCCATCGCTACCGTCGCCGGAAGTGAGGGTGAAATTTCCGGTCACCGTCTCGGGATTGGGCGCATCGACGTGGAAGGTGCCGGTGCCCTTGTTCTGACCTGTACAAACCAGCTGCACCTCCTGGCTGGTGCGCGTGGTCGTCACCTTGGTCTGCGTGCAATCCTTGCGATCCGAAGCGGAGAAGGGCTGATCGAGATCCTTTTGCGTCAGGCATTCCTTGCTCACATCCTGCTTCGGTCCCTTGCTGGCCTCGGCCTTGAATGCCTCTTCCATTCGCGCCCGCTGCTGCGGGCTCATCTTGGCCAGCAGCTCCGGCGACAACTGCGGCATGCCGGTCATCTTCGTGGTGGAGGTAATCTCCCACAGCCCAAGTTTGACGTTCAGTTTGTCTGCCGCCGAAGCAGCCAGCGGCAGCAGCGCCAGGCTGGCCAGAAGGAGGGCTCGGTGAGTCATGACGGGCTCCGATTCCATAGAGTGAATGCGGCAATTTTGCGCCATCCGTATGCCGGTGACGAGTTCCGGATGGCGCTGTGAGGGGCGCAGCGGAACAATGGTCGCGGAGCCGGCTCGCGAAGATTTCACGCGCCACTAGCGTTTGCTAGCGCAGCCCCTAACGGAACGCCCTCCCCGGCCGCCGCGTTGCTTCTCTACGCCCTCACCCAGCCGGAACTGCCATGGCGACGCGAAAGCTCACGACCTATCGACGCAAACGCGACTTCAGCAAGACCGCCGAACCCAGCGGCAGGCTCGCGGTGAAACCATCGCGACGCCAGCGTTTTGTGATCCAGAAACACGCGGCCACGCGCTTGCACTACGACCTGCGACTGGAGCTGGACGGTGTTTTCAAATCGTGGGCGGTGACACGCGGCCCGTCGGTAAATCCCGACGACAAACGCCTGGCAGTGGAAGTCGAAGACCATCCGCTGGACTACGGCGACTTCGAGGGCACGATCCCCAAAGGCCAGTATGGAGGCGGCAGCGTGCAATTGTGGGACCGAGGTTACTGGACCCCGGAAGGTGAGAGCTCGCCCGCAGCGCAATTGCGCAAAGGCGATCTGAAATTCACACTCGATGGCACACGCCTGCACGGGAGCTGGGTACTGGTACGCATGAAATCCGATCGCTACGGCGGCAAGCGCACCAATTGGCTGTTGATCAAGCATCGCGACGAGTTCGCGGGCGACAGTGCCGCAACCCAGGCGTTGATCAACGCGGATGAATCCGTCGCCTCGTTGCGCAGCATGTCGCAGATTACAGAAGGCAAGGGCAGCGGTCCTAAGCCGTTCATGCTCGACACCAGGATCGCAGCAAAGGGGAATGCCGTGTGGAACTCGAACAAAGACGGCGGCGAACAACCTGTCGCACCGCCACAAAAGCAGTCAGGCTCCAGAGTTACCATCGATAAGCCCCGTTCGAAGCATGCGGCGAAATCGGCATCGAGGGGCCGCAGCGCACCGCTTCCGCGCTTCATCGAGCCGGAGTTGTGCAAATTGGTCGAACGTCCTCCGAGCGGTGCCGGCTGGGGGCACGAGGTGAAATTCGACGGTTATCGTCTGCAGATGCATGTGCACGCTGGCGAATGCACGCTGTGGACACGCAAAGGCCTCGACTGGACACAGAAGTTTTCCGCCATTGCCAGCGCAGGTGGCGAGCTACCCGACTGCATCGTCGATGGTGAGGTCGCAACGCTGGATGCAAATGGTTCGCCGGACTTCTCGGCATTACAGGCAGCTCTGTCCGATGGCAACGATGACGACCTGATCTTTTTTGCTTTCGATCTGCTGTATGCCGGCGGCGAAAACCTGCGTCGCAGACCGTTACGCGAACGTAAGGCGCTGTTACAGAAATTGCTCAGCACGCAAGCGGCGGCGAAGACGTTGATCCGTTACGTCGATCATTTCGAGACCGCCGGCGATGCGGTGCTGCAGTCGGCATGTCGCATGAATCTGGAGGGCATCATCTCCAAGCGCCTGGACTCCGCCTATCGGTCCGGGCGCAACGGCGACTGGGTCAAGGCGAAATGTCGCGCTGGCCAGGAGGTCGTGATCGGAGGCTGGACGCAGCAGTCGGGGCAATTGCGCTCGTTACTGGTAGGGGTACATCGCGGGCGGCATCTGGCGTACGTGGGCCGTGTCGGTACCGGCTTCAGCAGCGAGAAGGTCCGCCGGCTGATGCCACGACTGAAAGCTGTCGATAGCAAGATCAATCCTTTCGGCGGCGACAACGTACCGCGCAACGAATCGGATATCCGTTGGGTCGAGCCGAAGCTGGTAGCCGAGATCGAATTCGCCGGCTGGACCGGTTCGGGCAACGTGCGACAAGCAGCGTTCAAGGGCCTACGGGAAGACAAGCCGGCTGCGGAAGTGGCAGATGAAAAGCTGGTATCGGCAAAGTCCGTTGCCGTTGCAAAGTCGGCGGCACCGAGCACCGGCAAATCCTCGCGCCGCAAATCCGCTGGGAAATCGCGATCGGCAACCGCGCGCGCCGCGAAGATGGCAGTGGCAGATTCATCGGTGGTGATGGGCGTACCGATCTCCAGTCCCGACAAACCGCTGTGGCCCGGCACCGGCAAAGACGACGCGATCACCAAGCTCGATCTCGCGCACTATTTCGCAACGATAGGCGAGTGGCTCCTGCCGCACATCGCCGGCCGCCCATGCTCGATCATTCGTGCACCTGACGGCATCCAGGGGCAGAAGTTCTTCCAGCGTCATGCGATGCCTGGCACCTCGAACCTGCTGACACTGACAAAGGTGTCGGGCGATCACAAGCCGTACCTGCAGATCGATCGCGTCGAAGGCTTGATCGCGGTTGCGCAGACAGCAGCGATCGAACTGCATCCCTGGAACTGCGTTGCGGGCTCGCCTGAACTGCCGGGGAGACTGGTGTTCGATCTGGATCCGGCGCCGGACGTTGCATTCGAGAAAGTCATTGCGGCAGCCATAGAAATGCGTGAGCGACTCACAGCCCTTGGATTGGTAGCTTTCTGCAAGACCACAGGCGGCAAGGGATTGCACGTCGTCACCCCGTTCACACAGCCGGGCAGGCACTCAGTCACCTGGCCGCAGGCGAAAGCCTTTGCGCAAGCCGTGTGCGGACAGATGGCAAGCGATAGTCCCGAGCGCTACCTCATCAACATGTCGAAGAAGTTGCGCGAAGGTAAGATCTTCCTCGACTACCTGCGCAACGATCGTATGGCGACCGCTGTCGCACCCCTGTCTGCCCGTGCGCGCGACGGTGCACCGGTATCGATGCCGATAAGCTGGCAGCAGGTCAGAAGCGGCCTGAATCCGGCCCGCTATACATTGCGAACCGTACCCGCGCTCATCGCGAAGAGCGATGCGTGGGCAGACTACGATGCGGGCGCACGGCCGCTCGAACCTGCGATGCGCACACTTCTCGGCGAATCGAAGCCGCAGCCGGCGGGCCGGCGCAAGCGCGCCAGTGCAACGTCACGGCCGCGCAAACGTGCAGCGGCACACGCCCATAGTCCTTAGTTCATAATCCTGCATACCGGATTCCAACCGTTCTCCTTCCCTCGTAGCGAAGGCAAGAGCGAAATCCCCGCAAGGACTGCTTCGCGTTGCCCACATCCAAGCCTCGTGCGATTTGCCTCGCGATGATTCTGTGCCTTTGCACGCCCCTGGCCGCATTTGCCAATCTCGCTACCGACCTCAACACGTTGCGTAGTCGCGGCTGCACCGGACACGCGGGTGTGAGCGCGCCGCTGCGTCCGAACCGGGCTCTCGATCAGGTCGCTCAACAATGGTCCCGCGGTGGCCGCCTCAGCGAAGCGTTGGCACGAACGAGTTACCGTGCCGTCAATTCGGCATCCATGCGCATTACCGGTGCACCGAACGACAGTTCTATACTCAAAGTGCTGGGGCAGAGCTACTGCGCAACGGTGACTAACACGGCACTCACCGAACAGGGCATTTACCGACACAAAGGCGATGTCTGGATCGTCCTCGCCAGCCCTTTCACGACACCGACGATCAAGGACGCTCGCGAGATCGGCAATCGCGCCCTTGCGCTCGTCAATGCCGCCCGCTCCAAGCCGCGCAAATGCGGATCCCGTCTATTTCCCCCCGTTGCGTCGCTGCAGCTTTCCGCGATGCTGACGCAGGCCGCACTGATCCAGGCCCAGGACATGTCCGCACATGAGAATTTCGAACACGAAGGAACCGACGGCAGCACCCCTGCGCAGCGCGTATCGCGCACCGGCTATCAATGGTTGAACGTCGGTGAAAACATCGCCGCCGGCGCAGCCACTGTCGATGAGGTCATCGCCGGCTGGCTGAACAGCCCCAGCCACTGCGCCAACATCATGGGCGCCGCTTACACGGAAATGGGCATCGCGTATGTCGCGGACCCGAAAACGAAAGCGGGGATTTACTGGTCGCAGGTGTTTGGCAGGAAGAGGTGAGGTGATGGAGGTGACGTAAGTGATGACGGTGATGCAGGCAAGAACGCGCGTCGGCAGCTGACTCGCATCACTTCCATCACTTCCATCACTTAATTTCTCTCACCCCACACTCAACCTCACATCGATATTCCCGCGCGTCGCATTCGAGTACGGGCAGACCTTGTGGGCTGCGGCGACGATGGCTTCTGCTTGTGCCTTGTCCATGCCGGGCACGATGACCTGCAGATCGACCTCGATGCCGAAGCCGCCGGGGATCTGGCCGATGCCGACGGTGGCATTGATCGACGTATCGGCGGGCAGGTTGATGCGTCGTTGTCCGGCAACGAACTTCATGGCACCGATGAAGCACGCGGAATAGCCCGCGGCGAACAACTGTTCGGGATTTGCTCCATTCGTGCCGGGACCGCCGAGTTCCTTCGGCGTCGTGAGCTTGATGTCGAGGACGCCATCCAGCAGCGTGGTGCGCCCATCGCGACCTCCGGTCGATTTGGCATGGGCCTTGTACAGAACTTTCTCAATGCTCATGGCGCGCTCCTCAACGTTGGCAGGTCGAGTGAAAATCTAGAACCAAAGGCAGCGGTTGTACAGCGCTACGCCATGCGGAAGTTATCGAGCAGTCGCCCCGACCAGGCTAGATGAAGCTTCCGCGTTGCTGACGTGGGTTGGCTGCGCTGCTGTGGACGACGGTAACGTCGCCTGCGAACACGCGACGCAGTAGCCAATTGCTCCACGGATCTATCGGCTCGCGCAGCGCATCCAGGTCCGCCAGCGAGAAGTAGCGTGCGGCATCCGTTTCATGCCCATCCGGCGCGGGCTCGCCATCGACGTGCTTGCACAGATAGGCCAGCGCGAGCCAACCATCCCAGGGCGCAGGCAGTTCCTGCACGCCTAGCAACCCTTCGACCGCGGCGGTGATGCCACCCTCTTCCCGCGTCTCCCGTACCGCGGCGGCCATGGGGGATTCCCCGGATTCCAGCCGACCCCAGGGCACCGTCCAGGTACCGGCCTTCCGATGCCCTTTCGCCTGGCGCGCCAGCAGGATGCGCTCACCGTTTTTTACGACGGTGGCGACACAGATTACGGTCTCGGCCATGGCTCCCTCAGAGCAGCATCGTTGTTTGAGCCGGAGTGTCACATAAATGACGGCACGTTTCCGTGATCTGTGGCGGGCGCGAGCAACGTAAATGCGGCCGACGGGCCGAGGAATGCTGGGGCAACTGGAATTCAAGGCAGGCTTTCGTGGCCGTGTTGCGGCCGTCATCGTGCCGTCACTTACCTACCCGTTCCCCTACAATCTGCCTATGAATACCCCCTTCATGGACGATGTGCCGCCGCGACGCCGCTTTCGCAAACGCTGGATCCTGTGGACGCTACTGATCTCATGGGTCGCCATCGGTATGTGGAACACGACCAGGCCCATGGCACCGGGCACCGACGTGGACACCCCTGCGATCGCCGTCAACGCTGCGGATGTGCAGTTCCTCGCCGACCTGACGTACACCGACCCGCGGGGCAACGCGGTGTACGAGCAACGGATTTTCGACCAGGTCCTGCGCATCGTCGATGAGTCGGAGTCCTTCGTGGTTGCCGACTTCTTCCTGTTCAACGACCTGATGGGTGCGCAGAGCGCCGCGCATCGGCAGCTCAGTCGCGAATTGGCCGACCACCTCATCGCACGCAAGGCCGCGCGACCGAAGCTCGCTGTCCTCATAGTTACGGATCCGATCAACGAGGTCTATGGCGGTGCCCACTCGGCGCTGCTGGACGAACTGCGCCGTGCCGGGATCGATGTAGTGGTTACGGACCTCGCGCAGCTACGCGACTCCAATCCGGTTTACTCCGCGCTGTGGCGCTCGCTGTTTCAGTGGTGGGGAAATTCCGCCAGCGGTGGCTCGCTGGACAATCCGTTCGACGACGGCCCCTCGCGTATCACTCTGCGCAGCTGGCTCGCGCTGCTCAACTTCAAAGCCAATCATCGCAAACTGATCGTCGCCGACCGCGCGGATGCCACGCTCGCTGCGCTGGTTACCTCGGCCAATCCGCATGACGCCAGCAGCGGACATTCGAACGTTGCGTTACGGATTTCCGGCGCGGCGGCGCTGCAGCTCGTCGAAAGCGAATTGGCCATCGCCCGCTTCTCCGGCTGGCCTGGGCATATCTATGCAGCGGCACCCGCCGCGCCGCCGGTCGACGCCGCGAATGCGGTGCAACTGAAGTTCGTCACCGAAGCCGCGATCCGCAGGCATTTGCTCGGCGCGATCGACTCGACGCGCAACGGCGATGCGGTGCGAATCGCGACCTTCTATCTGGCGGATCGCAAGATCGTCCGCGCACTACTCGACGCCGCCAGCCGCAACGTCAACGTGCAACTGATCCTCGATCCGAACCGCGATGCCTTCGGTCGACAGAAAGACGGCGTACCGAACCGACCGGTTGCCAATGAACTGGTAACGCGCGGTGGCGGCAGGATCGCAGTGCGCTGGTATCGCACGCACGGCGAACAATTCCACACCAAGCTGGCATTGATCACCCGTGCCGGGCGCCTGGTCGCGTCGCTTGGCTCGGCCAACCTCACGCGCCGTAATCTCGGCAACTACAACCTGGAAGCGAATCTGGCGCTGGAGTGCGATCAGCAGGCGGCGCCGGCGCTAGCGATGCTGAATTACTTCGATCGCCTGTGGAACAACGAAGGTAGCGCGGGGGCGGAGTACACGGCTGCGTTCGGCGCCTACGAAGACCCGGATACGGGTCGCTACTGGCGCTATCGAATCATGGAGGCGACTGGAATGAGTACGTTCTAGTCGACTGCGCGTTGCTGGGAATGCGGAGCCGCAAGTCAGCGCCGCCGCGCGCGGCGAGCTTTCTATTTCTTCTTCCTGATTTCCACATCGCTTGCCAAGGCAGCGGCGGTCTTGTTCGCCAGCTCCAGCGCTACTTGCTGGGCGGCAGACTCGAACGCAGCGGCAACCGCACCCATACGATTCTCCGTAGCAGCCTTGCTGGCGGTTGCAGTCATGGTGTTGATCATCTGGCGATCGCTCAGGCGGATGACCCGCCCAACGATGGTGACGCGGGCAACCGGCGGCGCATCGCCCGCCGCGTACTCGGCCTGAAAGTCCCGCACCTCGACATCGAAAATGTAGTCGCCGGAAATGCGCGTCTGCTCGGCGGCCACGCTGCGAAACAGATGCTGGTCCTGAAACGAATTGATCAGCAGCGCCTGCACTACCTCAGTCACCGTTCCGCCCCACTGCGATCCGCGGAAGTAATCGAGCTGTCGGCCGCGCAACACCGCCACACGCTCGGTATCCAGGCCGGGCGCCACATCGGGACGACTGATGGCGAGATCGATGCCGGTGGCCGCGGTAGTCGATGGATCCGTCGCAGGCGGCACGGAAGCGAGCACGTAACGCGTTGCGACCGGAATATTGCTTTCGAACAACGAGCCGCCACAGGCGGTGCACAGCGAAGCAGCCAGCACTAGCGCAACCATTCGGCGCAGTGCACGCGCCGCACGAGGAATGCCGGATGACGCAACCGCACGCTCGTCCCGAGCCGCCTGTTGCCTGTCGACTCCCGCCGCTGCCTCACTCATGGTTTTATCTCAACCCCGTTGGCCGGGGGCTCATAGAGAATCTGCGAAGGATTCTGTTGCAGGCTGCGCGACAGGTCGCGGAATTCACGCGCGGCCGAGCGCGTTTCACGCACCAGGCGCTCCAGCTCGAACAGCCCGTGATCAGCGAAATGCCCGATCTGGACTTCGCTGTTCTGCGTTATGCGATCCACGCGCTGCGACGCCACCGCGAGATTGTCGGCCACGGTGCCGATCTTCTGGATGGCGGCCTGGATCTCGGGGCGGGAATCGGTGGCAATACCGCGCAAGCTCTCGGCGGCACCGTGAATCTCCACGACGGTGGCACGCATCTGGTCCACCAACTGGGCGACGTTGCGCGAAGTCGCGGGCAACCCGGCGGATGCCTCGCGCAGATTGTTCATCGTGCCGGCCAGCGCTTCCAGGTTCTGGTCGGAGAGCACGCGTCCGACCCGCTCCAGCAGCGAATTCGCACGGCTCATCAGCTCCGGCAGGCTGGCGAGGAAGGTGTCGAAATCCGAAGCGACCGACTCGATGACGGGGTACTGCTTGCCCTGCTTGAGCTTCGCCGACTTGTCTGCCTCGGGCGCGACACTCAGATTGATGTAGAGCAGGCCCGTGACGCCTTGCAGGCCGAGGCTCGCCCGCGTAGCCGCGGAGATCGGCGCGCTGCGATCGACTTCGACCACCACGTCGACGCGCCCCGGGTTGGCGCGGTCGATGGACAGATTGCGTACGCGGCCCACATCGACGCCTAGATAGCGAACCGGGCCGCCGCGATCCAGCCCACTGACGCTACCGCCGAAGTAGATTTCATAGAGCTCCACGTCGCGGTGGTTCCTGGCGTCCGTGTACCACAGCACGAACCCCACTCCCATGGCGAGCACGAGCAGGATGAATGCCCCGACGGCAACGTAATTTGCGTCGCGTTCCATGGAAAGCCTATGGGTTGCCGACCGCTGGCGATGAGCCAGAGATACGCAGGCAGATGCCGGACACGTTCGGCACGCCCGGCAATACGCGAACCCCGGTAGCTACCGCGTTCAAGCTATTTCGCTTCCTGTGCGGCGGTCACCGCCCTGGCGCGTGGGCCGTGGAAGTATTCCTTGATCCACGGATGGGGGTTTTTCATGATGCCCTCGAGGGTATCGGTCACGATTTTCTTGTCAACCAGCACGGCAACCCGGTTGCACGTGGCCACCAGTGTATCCAGATCGTGCGTGATCATCACGATTGTCAGCTTGAGCGAGCGCTGCAGGTAGAGCAGCAGCTCATCGAATTCCGCCGCCGAGATCGGATCCAGGCCCGCCGTGGGCTCATCGAGAAACAGCAATCGCGGATCCAGCGCCAGCGCCCGGGCCATCGCGGCCCGCTTGATCATGCCGCCGGAGAGCTGCGAGGGCAGCTTGCCGCCGGCATCGACCGGCAGACCCACCATGCGCAGGCGCAGTTCGGCAAGCGACTGCAGCGCCTCGTCCGACACCTCGAAGTATTCGCGGATGGGTAGTTGCACGTTTTCCGCCACGGTCAGGGAGCTGAACAACGCGCCCTGCTGGAAGGTCACGCCGTAACGGCGCTTGACAGCGAGCAGTTCCGCCTCGCTCATCTCCACCAGGTTCTTGCCTTCGATGCGAACCTCGCCCTCGTTGGGCCGGCGCAATCCCAGCATCGTGCGCAACAGCACCGACTTGCCGCTGCCCGATCCGCCCACAATCCCCAGCACTTCGCCCGGATAGACATCGAGATCGACACCATCGTGCACTACCTGCGTGCCAAAACGGTTCACCACCTTGCGCACGGAAAGGATGGGCTCGGCGTCGGCTGCCGTGTTCCCGGCCGCCGCCTGACCGGCGTTATTGCTGGCGTTGTTGAGAGCGCTATTCATACCTGCTTGCTGTTCTGTGTCGCCTGCTCTTCTACTCGTCACCCGTCACTCGTCACCTTTCCCCGCCCGTCTTCAAAAATCCAGCTGCACGAACACGATGGCGAAGATCGCATCCGCGAAAATCACCAGGAAGATGGACTCGACCACGGCGGTGGTCGTCAGGCGTCCCAGCTCCCGCGAGGAGTCGCGCACCTGCATGCCACGATAGGTGCCGACCATTGCGATCAGTAGCGCGAACACCGGCGCCTTGATGAGCCCCGCCCAGAACGTGGTCGGCGCCAGCGCCGCCTGGACTCGCGGGATGAATTGATCGAGCGAGATGCCGAGCAGCCAGTTCGACAGCAGCGCCCCGCCGGCAAGACCCATCGCATCGGCGACGATCGTCAGCAACGGCAGCGCGATGAACAATCCGATCAGCCGCGGTAACACCAGCACTTCGAAGTAATCCACGCCCATCGACTGCAGGGCATCGACTTCCTCGTTCAACTGCATCACGCCGATCTCGGCCGCGAAGGCGCTGCCCGAGCGACCCGCCACGATGATCGCCGTCAGCAGCACCCCCATTTCACGCAGCACGGCGATCGCCACCAGATCGACCGTGTAGATCTCGGCGCCGAACTGCTGCAACTGCTGCGCACTGAGGTACGCGATGATGACGCTGATGAGAAAGGCAATGAGCGAGACGATGGGGATGGCCTGGATACCCGTCTCGTAGATATGCCGTGCGATGGACGGAAAGCGCAGATGCCGCACGCTGCGCAACGCGCGAACCAGCGTAACGGCGATGCGGCCGAAGAAGCCGACGGCTTCCTCGCCCTGGCGCACGTGCCGCACCGAGGTGCGGCCGATCCAGGCCAGGCCCGAGCGCAACGAACGAGGCCTGGCGGCGGCGACCGGTTCCTGGGTCTCCTCGCGGGCCGCAATCTCGTCGATGAATTTGAAATGGGCGGGCGGCTGGCCCGCGAAATCGACGCTGCCGCCGGCGGCCTTGACCGCCTCCAAGCGCTGCTGCAGCAGCCACGCCGCCGACAAGTCGAGCGATTCGAGATTCCGGCAATCCACCACCAGGCGAGAGCTGCCCTGCGCCGAGAACTGCGCCAATGCCGCCTCGATCTGGGCGATGTTGTCGATGCGCCAGTCGCCACTCAATCGCAGCGTCAGCCCATCGCCAGTTTGTTGTGATTCGAGCAGCAAGTGATGGCGGCTGGAAATGGAGGTGGCCGGATCGTAGCAGGTGAACGCATCCGGTTGACAGTTGCGGGTTGGCCGACGGTTCGAACGCAAGCGCCGCAGCCCACCGGGTTTCTCATCTCCAGTCATTCTCCATCCGAGGATCAACGCGCAAGCGTCGACTGCTAACTGCTTACTCCCCGTTGCGCCGCGCGCCGCCCACATCTACCTTGCACCCATGACCGAGACAACGCCCGCCCTGTCCACTTTGCCGCAGTTGCTGGTGCTGCTGACGTTCTCGGTAATCGTGGTGATGCTGTTCCGGCGGCTGCGGCTGCCGCCCATCGTGGGTTACCTGGCGGTGGGAATGCTGCTGGGCCCGCACGCCCTGCATCTCGCCAGCGATGGAATCGCCCCGGTGCTCGCCGACCTGGGTGTGGTCTTCTTGATGTTCATTCTCGGGCTCGAATTCTCGCTGCCGCGACTGATCGCAATGCGCCGCGAGGCCATCTTCGTGGGCGGCCTGCAGGTCCTGCTGACCACCGGTACCTTCGCGGGGCTGCTATGGCTGTTCAAAGTGCCGCCGGTGGTTGCGGTCCTGGTCGGCGGCGCTCTCGCCATGTCCTCCACCGCCATCGTGATCCGCCAGCTCGGCGAGCAAGGCGAGCTGAACCGGACCCACAGCCGCATTGCGATCGGCATCCTGCTGTTCCAGGACCTCGCCTTCGTGCCGTTGCTGGCCCTGGAAAGTACGCTCAGCGGCGGTTCGGGAACGTTTGCGCCCGCCGGGATCTTCGGTGCAATGGTGCGTGGCGCGGTTGCCCTGGCGCTGGTGCTCACCTTCCTGCGCTGGATCGTGCGCCCCCTGTTCCATGAAATCGGTCGCTCGCGCAGCACCGAGCTGTTCACGCTGGCGGCGCTGCTGGTCTCCCTCAGTGCCGCCTGGGCAACCCAGGCCATCGGCCTGTCGATGGCGCTGGGCGCATTCCTGGCCGGCATGCTGCTGGCGGAAACCGAATACCGCCATCAGATCGAGGTGGTGATCCGCCCGTTCCGCGATGTGCTGCTGGGACTTTTCTTCATCACCATCGGCACGCTGCTCGACCTGCGGCTGCTGTTCTCGCAATTGTGGTTGGTGCTGCTGCTCGTGTTGGGACTGCAGATCGTCAAGGCAACCTTTGTCATGCTGATCGCGCGTGGCGTTGCCAGCAGTGTGCGCAAGGCATTGCGCGCCGGAATCGTGGTCGCCCAGGGCGGTGAATTCGGTTTCGCGTTGCTGACGCTGATGCTCAACCATCGGCTCGCGGACGCAGGGCTGATTCAACCGCTGCTGGCTGCCACCGTGGTCGGCATGGTGATCAGCCCCCTGCTCATCAGGGAGAACGGCCGCATCGCCGATGTGCTGACCCGGCGCGGTATCGAACAGCCCACCGCCCTGGAACGCGAACTGGCAGCAACCCACGAATCCGCCGGCCGCGAGCACGTGATCGTCTGCGGTTTCGGCCGCGTCGGCCAGAACGTCGCACGGGTGCTGGAGCGGCAGGGATTCGAATACATCGCACTCGACATGGACCCGCAACGTGTGCGGGCCGCGCGCGAGGCGGGCGATCCGGTTGTTTACGGCGATGGCGCCCAGTCAGAGATTCTGCAGGCGGTGGGACTGGATCATTGCAGCGTGCTGGTCGTTTCATTCGCCGATCCGGACGTGGCGCTCAGCATCATCAAATCGGTACGCGAGCTACGTCCCAAACTGCCGATCCTGGTGCGCACTCAGGATGACACCAGGCTCGATGCGCTGCAGGCCGCTGGCGCCACCGAAGTGGTGCCCGAAACTCTCGAAGCTAGCCTGATGCTCGTATCGCATCTGCTGTTGTTGCTCGATGTGCCGGTGTCGCGAGTGGTGAAGACGGTCGGTGACATCCGTAACACTCGTTACGCAACACTGCGCCGCGTGTTTCGAGCAGATGACCCGCGCCGCCTCGATCAGATTCATGCTTTCCGCGAGGAGCTGCGCGCCGTCGTGTTACCCCCGCGCGCCTACGCCGTCGGCAAAACGCTGGCGGACATGAACCTGGAATCCTCCGAAGTCACCGTCACCGCCATCCGTCGCGACGGCATCGTCGGCCGCCAGCCCGAGGCAGCCACGGAACTGCGCGAAGGCGACGTAGTTGTGCTCTACGGAACCCCTGAAGCGCTGGAACAAGGAGAGGGAAGGTTGATGATGGGAAGCAGGAGATAAGGTGATGGCGGTGAAGAGGGTGATAGAGGTGATGCAGGTGATGTAAGTGATGAAGGCTCGGATCCGACGGCGCGCCCCTGCCGCCCGCCCCTCACTTTCATCACCTCCATCACTCCCTTCCCCTTGCCCCCGCCACTGCCTTTATCTATTTTGCTGCCCTGATCGCACGGAGCCTCGCGCTGCATGGTATTCGCTGATTTTCTCGAAAAGACCTACTACCACAACACGCTGTGGCACTGGTTTCTGGCCGCCGGCATCGCAGTGGCCGTGTTGTTCCTGACGCTGATCGTTCGCAGGGTAGTGCGGACGCGCTACGCGCGCATGCTCGCGACGCCACAGACGGAATTGCTGGAGCTGCCGCTGCGGGTCGCAAGCTGCACGGCAGTGACATTCCTGCTGGTTCTCGCGCTCTTCGCCGGGGCACAGGTGCTGGAGCTGCCCAAATCTCCGGCCAAAGTGCTGCTCACGTTGATCACGATCGCGGCTTTCTGGCAGGTGGGTATGTGGGCAACCGCAGGCGTGGTCGCGTGGCTGGATCACAGGCAGAGGCAATCGCTGCCCACCGATCGCGCGGCAGTCGGATCGCTCGGCATCATTGGCTTCATCGTGCGTGCGCTGATCTGGGCGCTGGTGCTGCTGCTGACGCTCGACAACCTTGGCATCAACATCACCGCGCTGGTCGCCGGCCTGGGCATCGGCGGCGTTGCCATCGCTCTAGCGGTCCAGAACGTCCTGGGAGATCTGCTGGCGTCCTTGTCGATCACGCTCGACCGGCCGTTCGTGGTGGGCGATGCCGTTGCCGTCGGCGACTTCAGCGGCACCGTCGAACAGATCGGTGTGAAAAGCGTGCGGATTCGCAGCGTCAACGGCGAACAGATCATCATGTCGAATGCGGACCTGCTCTCCAGCCGCATCCGCAACTTCGGCAGGCTGCGCGAGCGACGGGTGCTGTTCAACGTCAATCTGGCGCTGGACGCTCCGCCCGAACGCCTGCAGAACATCCCCGCTGCGTTGCGCGCATTGATCGAAGCCGAGAAGGACGTACGTTTCGACCGCTCGCACTTCGCGCGCATCGGTAACTCGGCACTGGAGTTCGAAACGGTCTACTTCGTCACGACGTCGGACTATGTGCGCTACATGGACATCCAGCAGAACATCAACCTGCGCATCATCGAACTGCTGAAGCGCGAAAAGCTGAACCTCGCGGTGCCGGTACAAAAGGTATGGCAGGACGGCTCGAACGCCCCCGTACCGGCGGTAGTGCAGAAATCGAACTAGGTTTACCCGACAGGAATCGGGCCAGAGTGCGGCCGGTAGCTTGTTTAGCTGTTGCCTGTAGCCTGCTTCGGCACTCCGGCCTCTCACCCTCCATTACTCACCGCCCTCATCCGCGTATCGGAGGATTGCGTTTGCTCCAGCGCCTCCACGAAACGGCGGGTCCACGAAGCGATGTCATTGCGCTTGATGACTTGCAGCATCGCTGCGTGGCGCTCGCGACGTTCCGGTAGCGGCATCGACAGGGCTGATTGAATCGCGTGACTGACCGCCCGCGTGTCATACGGATTCACCAACAACGCCGATGTGAGTTCGCGCGCAGCCCCAGCGAGACTCGACAGCACGAGGACGCCGGGATCGTTTGCATCCTGGGCAGCGACGAATTCCTTTGCCACCAGGTTCATGCCGTCGCGCAACGGAGTGACGAGCCCGACGTCCGCCGCGCGCAGAAAACCCATGAGCGTGGCGTGAGGAAAATTGCGATTGAGATAGCGGATCGGCGTCCAGTCGGTATCCGCGAAGCGGCCGTTGGTACGGCCGGCGGCCTGTTCGAGCGATTGGCGGATTTCGATATAGGCCTTCACATCGGCGCGTGACAGCGGCGCGATCTGAATGTAGGTGATGCGTCCGACATTCTCGGGATAGGTTTCGAGAAAACTCTGGTACGCGGAGAAGCGTTCGACCAGCCCCTTGCTGTAGTCGAGCCGATCGACGCCCATCATGAGATCGCGGCCCATCAGGCTATCCGACATACGCTTGACGACAGAAGCCGATTGCGCCTCGGTCGCTTCCGTCTGCACGCCATTGACGTCGACGCCGATGGGAAAGACCGCCGCACGCAGCACCCGCTCGCCGATGCGAATCCTGCCTTCGCCGCGAATGGCCTCCGCGCCGAACAGATGCTGGATGCCCGAGTGGAAAGCATCCAGATCGTTCTGGGTCTGGAAACCGATCACGTCGTACGCAGTCAGGTCGCGCAGCAGCTCGGCATACGGCGGCAGCACGCGCAGCATCTCGATGTTCGGAAAAGGAATGTGCAGGAAGAACCCGAGCGGGCGTTGCACGCCGAGCTCACGCAGCTCGCGACCCAGTGGAATCAGGTGGTAGTCGTGGACCCAGATCAGGTCCTTGGGCTGCAGCAGCGGCACGAGCTTCTGCGCGAAGGTGCGATTGACGTTCTCGTACGCATCGCGCTGCTCGCTGCGATAACGCATGCCCTTGAGGAAATAGTGAAACAGCGGCCACAGCACTTCATTGGCGTAACCGTTGTAGTAATCGTCGAAGTCGCGCGTGCGGATGTCGATGGTGGCGTAAGTAACGCCGTCGCGAATGTGGATGTCAGGGTCGCCCGGATCCTCCTCGATGGTCTCCCCGCTCCAGCCGAACCACAAACCGCCGCTACGGCGCAGCGCGCTCTGAATACCGACTGCCAACCCACCGGGCGCCGCGGACTTTCTCGGCAGGGAAATACGATTGGAAACACACACCAGTCGGCTCATGCAGCGGCCCTCCACCGGCACCAGGAATCGGAATGCCGTTAGACCTAAGCCGCGATAGACGTAGAAGGTTCCGCAGCGCCGTAACTCACAACGACTGTCGATTAGAGAATCTAAGAACAGCGCACCGGAACCTGCTGAATCCAAAGACTAGTTCCGTCGTCACCTCCAACCCGCAGCCCGCAGCCCGTAGCCTGTTGCCTGTTGCCTCGCCCGGCCCATCACTCGTCACCCGTCACTTCTCGCCGCCCATCACAGCGGCTCCCGATATCTCCGCATCCACACCGCAGCGGCAATGAATGCGGCCGCGACAGCGAGACCTATCCACAGTGCAGGGCTCGCCAGAAAATTGCCCGGATCCATAACCCGCGTGAACTGCCGCGGAAAATGCGAGCTCATCGCGTAGTCCACCGCGGGGTTGGGATCGATTGCCAGCGCCTGCGCGAAGCCTCCTGCCAGCCGGTCACGCAGCAGCAGGGCGAAATAGCCGGTCCCGAACGCCAGCTTTTCCACCAGGATCACTGCCAGCGGCGGCATCACGGCCCACAGGAAAGTCGAACGCCGAGCCCACGCGGAAACCAGCAGCAGCCATCCGTATATCGGCGCCAGCCACAAGGCGAGCGCAACCAGTATGTAAAGCAGCATGATCGTCATGTGGAACAGCCGCGGCAAGGACCACATTGCAGCCGGGTTGCTGCCGTTCACGAACACCAGCAGCGTCGCGATCAGAAGAATGACCAGTCCGGTCGCCACGACGATGCTGAACACGATGGCCGGAATGGCAACCGCCGGTATGGACAGCTTGGCCAGCACGGAGGTCAGGTCCGACACGGGCAGCGATTTCCAGAACAGGATGCTGCGATCGCGGCGCTCGCCGTGCAGGGCGTCGAGGCAATAGAAGAATCCCGTCACGCACGCCACGACCGCGACCAGACCCGCCAGCATGCTGAGAATTCCGCCGAGCATTCCGCGCTGCTGTTCGGGCGAGACCGGTGCGCCGAAGTGCATCCCGTTTGCAATGTTGAGAGCACCCAGGATCACGAACAGCAACATGATGCCCGCCGGCACAAGCGGCGCAATGTACAGGGCACGATGCTCCCACAGCTCGCGCCGCACCGACCAATAGAAGGGGCGCGTCGCAGCGTTGAGTGCGACGGCAACTGCGGCGGGCTCGGCTCCCGGAACGGTGTTCACTTCGGCATTCATGCGGCAACTCCTTGCTGACCACCGATGATGGCCACAAAAAGATCGGCAATGCTGGGGGTGCGGATTTCGCCAAGTGCGGCGAGCGGCGTGCGATCGGCTCGATCGAACAGGAACACGCTGCGACCGAATACCTGCCGCTCATGCAACGGGCTCAATGCCCGCGCCGCAGAGACCTGCTCGGGACGCACCATCACTTCGACGTAGCGTGCCTCGAAATCCTCCATGCTGCAGTCGAGCACGATGCGGCCGCGATTCATGAACATCACGTCGGTCAGCACGTGCTGGATCTCCTCGACCTGGTGCGTGGTGATCACGATCGTGCGGCTGTGGTCGAAATAGTCGTTCAGCAGCGAATCGTAGAACTGCTTGCGATACAGGATGTCCAGGCCGAGCGTCGGCTCATCCAGCACCAGCAGACGCGCATCGATCGCCATCACCAGCGCGAGATGCAGTTGCGTCACCATGCCTTTGGATAGTTCGCGAATCCGGCTGACGCGCTTGATGGAGGTGCGGTCGAGAAAGCCCTCCGCCTTGGCGCGATCGAAACGCGGGTGCACGCCGGCCACATAGTCCAGTGCCTGCGACACGCGCAGCCAGCCGGGCAGCACCGCCACATCGGCGATGAAACACACATCCTGCATCAGCAGGTTGCGTTCCAGATAGGGATTGCGATCGAGCACCTTGAGCTCGCCCTGATAAGGAGTGAGACCCAGGATCGCCTTGAGCGCGGTGGTCTTGCCGGCGCCATTCGGCCCGATCAGGCCCAGGATGCGACCCGACTCCACCCGCAGGTCGACGCTGTCGAGCGCCACCGTGCTGCCGAACACTTTGCGCAGGCCTCGTGCTTCTATGCATGCCATGTCTCAGCGCTCCTTTGCGGTGTCCGCATCCGGGGTGCCCGATTGCGGTACGGAATTGAGCAGCGCGGCCGGCTCCAGCCCCAGGCGCTGAATGGTCGCCTGGATCTTGGGCCACTCCTCCACCAGAAACTTCTGACGCTCGCCCCGCAATAGCAACTCGCGTGCGCCTGCGTTGATGAACATGCCCCGGCCTCGCTTCTTTTCGACGAGTTGTTCGTCGACCAATTGTTGATAGCCCTTCAGGACGGTCAATGGATTGACGCGATATTCCGCGGCGACATTGCGCACCGAAGGCAGCGGATCGCCTTCGCTGAGCACGCCGTCGAGGATCATCGCCACGACGCGATCGCGGAGTTGCCGGTAGATCGGCTGACTGTCGTTCCAGTCGCGGTCCATGTTGGCTTCCAGATGTCCTATATATGTGGAGGAAGTGGCGGGGGAGTCGCTTTGATCGACTCTAGCAGACGGCCCCGCCCCTTCTTCTGCATCGCGCTGCATGGCGACGCCCGGTTCAAAGCGCAGTGCGAACGGTGCGTTCGGTAGCTGCTAACGAATCCACGCGCGGCAACCGGGTCGCCTCGACGACAATCGCATTGGTCTCGGTAATGAAGACCGAGGCGGTGCGGGCACCACGAGCCGGACGAGGTTCGTTGGCGAGCTGTGCGAAAGTCGCTTTGAGCTCGGCCGCGATCTGCCCGGCAATCTGGCTGGTGGCCTGGGTTGTGGCTTGGGCTGTGGCGAGCGAAAGCTGTTCGGTAGCGAGAGCAAAGGGCGTTGCAGCCTGTGCCGGCGCAGCGACCGAACCCAGCGCGAGAACCCCCAGAGACACCGCAGCCATCACTTCGACGCGAATTTTCTTGAAGGTATTCATTGACTTGCTCCTTTAACTGGACCAACTCGAGTTCGCCCTGACAGGTCCCGCCAATACGGCATGGAGTGCTGTAGTTCGATGGTGTTGTAGTTAACTACAACACCATCTCAGATGCAAGGGGTCGAGCGAAAAACCTGAAGAAAAGTTCATCCGGGACGGCAGGCGGGCCGTGCGGGCCGTTTTTGCCTGCGTATTAAGCGGGTGATTTCACTGGCGCCGAGCAACCTGCGCGACACGGCTGACGGGATTCGGCGCAGCACGGGGCAAGCTGCACGGGAGGAGCTTTCGTCGGGCTGCTAGAATTCGCGCCCGTTTTCGCAATTGTTGTTTCGCTTCAAGCACCCCATCGAGCCCCTGGAGAACACCGTCCCATGAAGAGTCCTGTCAATGTGGCGATCACCGGCGCCGCCGGCCAGATCGGTTATGCACTCGCTTTCCGTGTCGCATCGGGTCAGATGCTCGGGGCCGATCAACCGGTGAACCTGCACCTGCTGGAAATCACCCCGGCGCTCGGCGCGCTGCAGGGTGTAATGATGGAGCTCAACGACTGCGCATTCCCGACGCTGAACAAGATCGTCGCGACGGACGATGCGAAAGTCGCATTCAAGGACCTGGACTACGGCCTGTTGGTTGGCGCGCGCCCGCGCGGCCCGGGAATGGAACGCAAGGATCTGCTGCTGGCCAACGCGCAGATTTTCTCCGCACAGGGCAAGGCGCTCGACGCCGTTGCCAAACGCGATGTCAAAATCCTCGTGGTCGGCAATCCCGCGAACACCAATGCGCTGATCGCCCAACGCAATGCTCCGGGGCTCAATCCTCGCAATTTCACCGCGATGGTGCGGCTCGATCACAACCGCGCACAGGCACAGCTTGCCGAGAAGACCGGCAGTCACGTGACCAAGATCAAGCGCGTAACGATCTGGGGCAATCACTCCGCCACCCAGTATCCCGACCTGCATCACGCGCTGGTGGACGGCAAGGCGGCACTCTCGCTGATCGATCAGAAGTGGTACGCGGAGTCGTTCATTCCGGTCGTGCAGCAGCGCGGCGCGGCGATCATCAAGGCCCGCGGCGCCTCCTCGGCTGCCTCGGCTGCCTCGGCTGCCATCGATCACATCCATGACTGGGTCAAGGGCTCGGCCGATGGCGACTGGCTGAGCATGGGCGTGCCCTCGGATGGCAGCTACGGCATCCCGCCTGGCGTCATCTACGGCTACCCGGTCACCTGCAAGAACGGCGACTACCAGATCGTGCAGGGCCTCTCGATCAACGACTTCAGCCGGCAGCGCATGGACGCCACGCACAAGGAACTGCTGGAAGAGCGCGATGGGGTGAAAGACCTGATCTGAGGTAAGGCCGATCGGCTGGCTGGCCGCTAGTAAACCAGCCAGAACCGGCACTGGAATCGAAAGCATCAGGAAGGCGGCGAGGAATTCTGTTCCTCGCCGCCTTTTTTTATGACCGGTTTCCGCACTTGCTGCGCCCGTCGCTGCAAGTTAGTGTCAGGCCTCATCCGATTTTTTTGGCCAGCGGGCCAGCAGCCAGTGGCCGGTTGGCCACCCCGAGGTTTCTCTCCGTGAGCAGTATTTTCTGGTTTCTGCTGTTCATCGTCGGCGCGCTGATCCTCGCCTACCAGCGCGTGTCGCTGCGTCTGGCGACATTCATGTATGCCGCCGCGCTGCTCGCCTACACCTGGTTCGGGGCCGGCGGTCTGGGCTGGAACTTCGCGCTCTGGCTGGTGCTGGCGGGCCTGGTGCTGCTGAACCTGGACGCGTTCCGCATACGCTTCATCAGCCGCTCGTTCCTGCGTGTCTATCGACGCATGCTGCCTTCGATGTCGCAGACCGAAAAGGATGCGCTGGAAGCCGGTACGGTGTGGTGGGACGGGGAATTGTTCAGCGGCGGACCGGACTGGGAAAAGCTCATGTCCGCTGCCGTGCCGAAGCTGTCGCCGGAAGAACAGGCGTTCCTGGACGGCCCGTGCGAAGAGCTTTGCCGGATGGTGGACGACTGGGACGTAACGCACCGTCGCGCCGACCTGCCCCCGCAAGTGTGGGACTACATCAAGGCGAAGGGCTTCTTCGCGATGATCATTCCCAAAAAATACGGCGGCCTCGAATTCTCGGCGTACGCGCACTCCTGCGTGCTGGTGAAGCTGTCCAGCCGCTCCGGCGTTCTCGCTTCCACGGTTGCGGTTCCCAACTCCCTCGGACCGGCGGAGCTGCTGCTCCACTACGGCACCGAGGAACAGCGCGCGCACTATCTGCCGCGTCTGGCGCGTGGCGAAGAGGTGCCCTGCTTTGCCCTGACTGGCCCGCGTGCAGGCTCCGATGCCGCTTCGATTCCCGACACAGGCATCGTCTGCAAAGGCACGTACGAAGGCCGCGAAATCATCGGCGTCAGGCTGAACTTCTCCAAGCGCTACATCACGCTCGCACCGGTCGCGACCGTCATCGGGCTTGCGTTCAAGCTGTACGACCCCGACCGGTTGTTGAGCGACGGACGCACCGACTTCGGCATTACCTGCGCTTTGATACCGCGCCACACGGCGGGCGTCAGCATCGGTCGCCGCCATTTCCCGCTCAACAATCCGTTCCAGAACGGACCCATCCAGGGCAAGGACGTCTTCGTTCCCATCGATTTCCTCATCGGCGGACTGAAGATGGCGGGACAGGGATGGCGCATGCTCGTAGAGCAGCTCTCCGTGGGACGCTGCATTTCGTTGCCGTCCAGCGCAACTGGCGCGTCGAAAGCAGCCGTGTTCGCTTCCGGCGCCTACGCCCGCATCCGCAAGCAGTTCAACACGTCGGTAGGTAACTTCGAAGGTGTCGCCGAAGTGCTGGCGCGCATGGCCGGCCATACCTACATCATGGATGCCGCACGTTCCGTGACAGCGGGCGCAATCGATGGCGGTGAGAAGCCCTCCGTGCCCGCGGCCATGCTCAAGTATCACCTCACCGAACTCGCACGCAGCGTCGGCAACGACGCGATGGACGTGCACGGCGGCAAGGGCATCTGCCTGGGTCCGAAGAACTACCTGGGGCGCGGCTATGAGATGGTGCCGGTGGCGATCACGGTCGAGGGCGCGAACATGCTGACGCGCAGCCTGATCATCTTCGGCCAGGGCGCCATCCGCTGCCATCCGTTCGTGCTGCGCGAAATGAATGCCGCCAAGGAAAAGGACAAACGCAAAGGCGTGCGTGAATTCGATGCGGCGCTGTTCGGCCACATCGGCTTCATGATCAGTAACGCCGTCCGCTCGTTCGTCATGGCGCTCACGCTCGCGCGCTTCTCGCATGTGCCCGAATCCGGCGCGACGCAGCGCTATTTTCAGCACATCAACCGCTTCAGCGCCTCCTTCGCCTTTGCGACCGACGTCGCCATGCTGTCGCTGGGCGGCTACCTGAAAAAGAAAGAGAGCCTCTCGGCGCGCCTGGGCGACGTCCTCTCCTGCATGTACCTCGCCTCGATGGTGCTCAAGCACTACGACAATCAGGGCAACCAACCCGAAGACCTGCCATTGGTCGAGTGGGCCTGCCGCAGCCTGCTCTATAAAGCGCAGGAGCAACTGCACAGCTTCCTGCGTAACTTCCCGAACCGTTTTCTGGCCGGTTTCATGCGCCTGTGCATCTTCCCGCGCGGCCAGACTTACCACGCGCCCAGCGATCCGCTCGGCCAGAAAATCGTGGACGCGATCCTGCGCACCTCACTGACCCGCGATCGTGCCACGCACGGAATCTATCGGACCGTGGAAGCCGGTAATGCGCTCGGGCTGCTGCATGAAGCGCTGGTGCTCGCCGATACCGCTGAGCCGCTGGAAAAGCGGGTGCGCGTCGAAGGCGTGAAGACCGGACGCATTACGGCGTTGGATATGCCGGGACAAGTACAGCAAGCGTTGGCCGCAGGCATCCTTTCAGAGACGGAAGCCGCGGTGCTGCGCGACTACGATCGGCGCGTGATGGACATCATCCACGTCGACGACTTCAGCACCGAAGAACTTGCGGCTGGGATTGCCGTACCTCCTGATGTTCGCGTAGCTCGCGCCAGTAACGCGTGAGCGAACAGCTACCGACAGTTCCGCAGAGTCCCAGTCCACCCCTCGCCGTGGCAGCGGAGCGCTGCCTCAACTGCGAAGCCCCGCTAACAGGCGAATACTGCGCGCACTGCGGGCAACACTCGAAGCATCACGTGCACTCGACGCCGGCAATGATCGGCGAGTTCATCGAAGACCTGTTCCATACCGATCACCGCGTCTGGCGCACGATCAGGCTGATGCTCACGCGGCCCGGCCTGCTCACTGCCGAGTACCTGCGCGGCCGGCGTGTCACCTACACGCCGCCGTTCCGGCTCTACATCGTGCTGTCGCTGATTTATTTCTTCACCGCTTCGCTCTCGCACACTGACGTCAATGTCGTGGTCGCTCAGCCGGGTCACGGCGAGCACGCGCAGTCCGGCCAACTGGATCCGGATGCGAAAGAGCAGCTCGACGAATTGCTGGAACGGGTCGACAAGGGCGATCGCGAGGAGATCCGGCAGCGAATGGAGGCCGCGCTGAAGAATCTGCCGCCGCAGGACCAGCGAACGGCTGTCACCAACATGTTCAACCCCTGCTCGCCGACCGCGCTGGGCAAAGCACTGCCGGAGACTTTCGAGAATCGCGACAAGCTGCTGGATGTGTGCCGCAAGGCAACCAAGAACCAGGGCAAGGACTTCATGGAGGCACTGAAGGAACACGTGCCGCAGATGATGTTCTTCTTCCTGCCGCTGATCGCCCTGTTCGGCAAGACGCTGTACATCGGATCGCGCCGCTACTACGCGGAGCATCTGCTGTTCTTCGTGCACTTCCACGCCTTCTTCTTTCTCATCATGGCCGTCAACAACGTACTTGGCTGGATGCTCGGCTGGTTCACCGGCGGCTGGGCGGCAACCGCGGCCAGCCTGCTGACGACAGGCGTGGTGTTCTACGCACCGACGTATCTCTTTCTCGCGATGCGGCGCGTGTACGGCCAGAGCAGGCTCGTGACCTCCCTGAAATTCACGTTGCTGCTGGGTGGCTACATTGCCAACATGTTCATCGCGTTTGCGATCGTCGCCTCGTATACGATGATGATGCTGAAGTAGCCGGACCCGGCGCCGGCCAGCCGGGTACTCGCGGCGTCGGGGCGAATGACGCAGGCCGATGACCCCCGATGGCACAAACACGCAGCCGTCACAGCAACCAACTACAACGTTCCATCCTCAGGCATCCAGGAGAAGTCTCGTGAAATCGATCGTTATTGGCATATTCGCCGTCGCGCTGACCGCCGTTGCCGTCGCGCAGGTGAAACGCACCCCCTCCCCTGCGGGTGCCGAGGTCTACATCATCTCGCCGGCCGATGGTGCAACAGTGAAGAGCCCAGTCACGGTCAAATTCGGCCTGAAGGGCATGGGAATCGCCCCGGCCGGCGTCGCCGTCGACAACACCGGCCACCATCACCTGTTGATCGACACCGACGTACCCGCGCTCGACGCACCCATTCCCGCCGACGCGAATCACATCCACTTCGGCAAGGGCCAGACCGAATCCAGCATCGAGCTCAAACCCGGCAAACACACGCTGCAGTTACTGCTCGGCGACCAGCTGCACATCCCGCACGACCCGGCAGTGGTATCGAAGAAGATCACGATTACCGTGAAGTAAGCATGGGGTGACGAGAGTGACACTAGTCACAGGGGTGACACTTGCAAGTGCCAGTCGGCAGCGGCGCACTGGTGGGAACTCTCGTCACGCCTTCAGGCCGTCACCGTCGTCACTCGTGTGACTACTGTGACTAGTGTCACTTCCGTGAGTATTCCTCCCCGCTCCATCCTCCACGTCGACATGGATGCGTTCTACGCATCGGTGGAGCAGCTCGACAACCCTGAGTTACGCGGCAAGCCGGTGATCGTCGGCGGGACCGGTGGACGGGGCGTGGTTGCCGCAGCGAGTTACGAGGTACGCAAGTTCGGCGTGCACTCGGCGATGCCAACCCGCGAGGCACTGAGTCGCTGCCCGCATGCGATCTGCGTACCGCCGCGATTCGAACGCTACAAACAGGCGTCCGGGCTGGTATTCGAGGTATTCCGTGCGGTGACGCCGTTGGTCGAAGGGCTGTCCCTCGACGAGGCGTTTCTCGACGTCACCGCGAGCCAGGCCGCCCAAGGATCGGCTGCGGAAATCGCGGCACGCATCAAAGCACGCATCCATGAGAAGACCTCGTTGACGGCCTCGGTCGGTGTTGCTCCGAACAAGCTCGTGGCCAAGATCGCCTCCGACCTGCGCAAACCCGACGGCTTGGTGGTCGTGACACCGCAGCAAGTAACCGCAGTGCTCGACCCGCTTTCGATCCGGAAACTGTTCGGCATCGGCAACAAGACTGCGCCACAGCTCGAAGCCGTGGGCATTCGCACGTTGCGCGACCTGCGGCTCGCTCCCGACTCTGTCTTGCAACCGGTGTTCGGACGTTATTGCGCGCGTATGCGAGAGCGCGCCGCAGGCATCGACGACCGGCCAGTGATCGCAGACTGGGATGAGAAACAGATCAGCGCGGAGGAAACCTTCGACATCGATATCAGCGATCGCAAGCAGTTGCATGCGGCGCTGGCGCAGTTGACGGATCGCATGAGTTCCCGACTGCGCGGCCGCGGTTGGCAGGCCGGTTGCGTGGTCGTGAAAATCCGTCGCAAGGATTTCAAAACCTATACGCGACAGTGCCCGATCCGGCCGGCGACTCACGAAACTCGCCCACTGGCTGCGACCGCCTCGCAGTTGCTGGATGAATGGCTGGACGAGCAACCGCGTGCGGCGATCCGCTTACTGGGTGTGGGCGCAAGCGATCTCACGACCGCCCCGCAGCTGGATCTGTTCGCCGCTCCGGAATCCGAGCGCAACAAGAATCTCGACGCCGCCATCGACGGTATTCGTGCCAAGTTCGGCTCCACCGCTCTCGGTCGCGCCAGCTCACTGCGCTCCAACAAGCCTTGAATTCAACTCGGAGACAACCCGACCGGGAATATCGAGAGCCACAACTGGAGCGTAACTAACGACAGCAAGGATGTTTCACGCAGAGCTCGCCAAGCACGCCAAGCAGAATTCCTCTGCGAGATGGGGCCGTGCGTGCTCTGCGAATTTCGCCGCGCCGCTGCCAACGGTCTTTGCAATTGCTGAATCGCGCCACTATTGGACCACACCGGGCCTGATTCTCGCCGGCCGCATGCGCAGGCGTGCCAGTTTGCCATCGGGTGTCGTCGCGGACTCCAGTTCTGCGGCCTCAATTGACTGCCCAGCAGACGAGCGGTTTCCAGCCGATGCATATCGCAAGCGCCCGCAAAGCGCACCAGATCCGGCCAGAAGCCAGGATTCGTTGGCCAGCGCGGTATAAGCAGCCCTGGATATTCAAGCGCAACACGCCGCACTTGCCACAAGGGCGTGCGCGACAGCCGCTCTCCTAGCGCATCGGGCATTGCGAACAGCACACGCGCCGCGACCTGATTTCCTGTCGCTGCGTGCCAAGCGAAGAACGCTGCCACCTCGCTGAATCTACCCGGCAACGATCTCGCACTGTGCACGGCGTAACGACTCTCGAGCGACTCGTGCGCCGGTTCGACGGCTGATCCTGAGCTGAGATCATCCAGCGCGGTATGCCAGAACTGCTGATCGTCGAATCGCAGCGAATACAGAGCGAACGGGCACGCTGCGATCTGCGCGCGCCACGCAGGCGCAACGCACGCTAGCGCATCGCGCACTTTCTCGGGGAGCACCTCGATAGGACTTAGATACGGCGGATGGACGGTTTCCAGCAGCAACAGTTCGACATAGTCCCGGTTGAGTTCGTGCACACGCGCCAGCAGTGCGGGGTGCAGTACCGGTGCATGGCTACCGGGTGGCTGACTGGAATCTTTCTGATAGGGGATGCGTCCTGACATGACTATTCCTTGTCTTTTTCAGGGCTATTGCACGCAGGCTGCAACGGCGGATATTTAAATGTTTTGCATGCGCGCCAACCCCGACGCAGAATGATGTCCGGACAGCGCTGCGTCAGCGTAACGAATAACAAGCCAGCGTGTCCGCATCCATCGAAAGGATTCGATGGCGCAAACCACTTTGAGGACAAGGAGTAGTCCATGCATATCAGTAATGACCGTTACTTTCGAGATCGTCAGCGACATGACCTGGCGTTGCGGATGATTCGGCACGAAGCCCGCACCTGTACCATCCGCGCCTGCACCGCACTGACCGATGACCGCATCCGCAGGCTCTGCAAGACGTTGGCGCGCTACCAGGCGCGGCAGCAGGCCAATCTGAAAGTGCGGCGACGCCGCGGTAAATCGCCGCGCCAGATCGCGTTCTTCACCCGCAATGTGCTGGTGCAGTTCGAATCGTCATTCCTAACCGGTGTGTTCGCCGCCTTCGGACTACTGCGTCCGCGCACTGCAGCCGGCGAAGACTCATCGCTGGAGTTCGGCCAACTGTTCTGCGACGCCTACGAGACACATCTGCAGTTGTTACGCACCACGCGCATATCGTTCGAGCACGCGTGGTTTCTGTTGCAGTTGCTGGTACGCGGCGGGACGCTGCAGCTAGCTCGCTGCCGTCACTGTTACAGCCGCTACCTTCGCGATGCATTCAACGTCGCGCGCCGGACATGTCCCATCTGCGAACTGAAGGTGGCCGGTGTCAGCCATCTCACCGGAGATGCCGGCGTCGCCGCTGCGATCGCGGTGCCTACCGGCTGAAGGAGCGGGCCGACGCCATGCGCGTGCTGATAGAATCGGCATCGCCATGGCGTCGCGTCCAACCCCAAACTATCTCGCCGGCCCGTATGTGCAGCGCCTGGCGCATCTGCGCAAGGATGAAGCGCGATTGCGCGCGGCGTTCGCCAACCCGCAAACACTGTTTGTGCCGCTGTGGCGCAGTCACAGCATGGTCATCCATGCGACGCACAGCGTCACGGCGGGCTTCATCACCGGGGCACAGCAACTCGGCCATGTCGATCTCTCACAATTGATCCTGTTGGGGGAGTTTCACGGCCAGTTGGCTTTCGCCGTGGAACTGCCACCCGACTCGCCCCCCGCGCTGGGCAATAGCGCCGAGTTCCGGGAGCTGCGGTCCGTTGCCGGTGAATTGCCACGCGACGAAGCCGGCTTGCTCGCGTACGCGCGCGCCATGCTGTTGTGGCGTGAGCGAAATCGCTACTGCGGACGCTGTGGTTCGCTGACGATGCCCATCCAGGGCGGCCACGTGCTCGAGTGCACCGACCCGACCTGCGTTACGCAGTTGTTCCCCCGGATCGATCCCGCCGTCATCGTCCTGATTACCGACGGCGAACGCACCCTGCTCGGCCGGCAGGCCTCCTGGCCGCAGGGTCGTTATTCGACGATCGCCGGCTTCGTGGAACCGGGCGAGAGCCTCGAGGACGCAGTCGTCCGCGAGGTACGGGAGGAAACCGGGGTCGAAGTGGCCAGTGTCGAGTATCACTCCTCGCAGCCCTGGCCATTCCCGTCCTCGTTGATGCTCGGATTCACCGCCTTTGCAGCCACGACGGCCATCGACCTGGCGGACCAGGAACTGGAAGACGCCCGCTGGCTGACACGCGACCAGATCGCCGCCGGGGAAGTCGCCCTGCCCATCATCCATTCCATCTCGTTCCGGCTGATCGAAGACTGGTACGACGCGGGGGCGAAGCGACCGCTGCGGGAAGAGCCGGGGGCGCGGCTGTGGACGCCGCCACCGCGCTAGCGCAGTAACGGATCGATAGCCGGAGGATAGTTAGCGTCACCTGCGGTTCAGCCTTCGTTTAGCATTCTCCCATTCCTATACCGTCACTCCCTTCCATATCCCATGTGCCTGCTCGTCATTGCCTGGAAAACCCATCCCCGCTACCGCCTGGTGCTCGCCGGCAACCGCGATGAATTCCACGATCGCGCCACCACTGCATTGAACTGGTGGCAGGACGATCCGCGGATCCTGGGCGGACGCGATCTCAAGGCCGGTGGCACTTGGCTGGGCGTCGCCCGTTCGGGCCGATTCGGCATCGTCACCAACTACCGTGACCTGCAGGCTCCCGTGGAAGGTGCACCGTCGCGCGGCAATCTCATCCCCCGCTTCCTGACCGGCGCCACCTCGCCGAAGGAATTCCTGGACGACCTGCGCGGCGCTGCGCTGCGCTATTCGGGGTTCAATCTGCTGGTCGGCGGGACGCGCTCGCTTTACTACTATTCCAATCGCGGCGCGCGAGAACCCGTAGCACTGGCTCCGGGGGTCTATGGCCTCAGTAATCATTTGCTCGATACACCGTGGCCGAAACTCGCACGCACGCGCGATCGCTTCAAGCAATTGCTGGCGCAGCCGGAGCTGCAGCCGGAGGATCTGTTCGCCATGCTGGCCGATCGCGAGCAGGCGCCAATGGACAATCTGCCCTCGACCGGCTTGCCCGCGGACTGGGAGCGGGTGGTCTCTTCGCCTTTCATCCTGAACGAACGGTACGGCACCCGCAGCTCGAGCGTCTTGCTGGTGGAGCGCAACGGCACGACGACATTGCATGAGCGTCGCTTCGATGCGGCTGGCGTGCAAAGCGGCACGTCCCGTTTCGAATTTGCCAGCGCGGAAGTCCCGGAGGTGTGGTTCGAGGCGGGCGATCCCGACAACACCGCGGCGGCCGACGCCGATCCGAACACCGCCTTCGACTCTTCACCCGAATAAACGCACGACATATCTCAATTACGTCCGCCGGTCCGCGCACAATGATGCCGAGATTTCCAGCCGGCCCGTCCCCGATTCCCGCAAGGCGCGCCGGTACGGTTGCGGCGCTATGCGTTGCTGCGGGCTTCCTGCTAGGCGCGCCGTTGCCGGCACTGGCGGAAATCGACATCGATATCCCGGATGTCACCAAGCCCATCGAAGACAACATCCGCGCCTTCGTCAGCCTGACGCGCTATGCCGACCGCAAGGACGTCACGGCGGACACGATGTCGCGGCTGCAACGACGCATCGTTTCCGAAACGCGCAAGGCGCTCGAACCTCTCGGCTACTACGAGCCCGAGGTCGAGTATCGCGTCACGCAGGAGAATCAGCGCTGGAAGGTCACCATCCTGGTGAAGCCCGGCAGGCCCGTGCGTCTTTCCGAAGTCAATGTCACTGCAGTTGGTCCGGGCGGCGACGAGCCCGCTATTCGCGATGTCATCGCGGCACATGAGCTCAAGCCCGGACTGCGCCTGAATCACGGCACCTACGAATTGTTGAAAGGCGAATTGCTGCGCGCTGCAAAGAACGATGGTTATCTCGATGCGCGCCTCACCAAGAACGAGCTGGTGATCGATCGCACCGAACGCCGCGCGACGGTCGCCATCGAGATCGACACCGGCCAGCGCTATCGCTACGGCGAGATCAAGATCGAACAGGACGTAATCAACGCGGATGCCATGCGACGCCTGCTGCGGATGCAGCAAGGCGATCCGTACACGCTCGACTCGCTGCTGCGAACCCAGTACGTGCTGGATGACAGCCTGTATTTCTCTATCGTCAACATCGACAGCGGCGATCCCGATAAAAAAACTCTGACTGTCCCGGTCACCATCAGCGCCAAAGCCAACCGCCGCAACAGTTACGCTGCAAGCGTGGGCTACGCTACCGACACGCGGGCGCGCGGCAAACTCACCTGGGACAATCGTCGCGTCAACAGTGACGGCCACCGCTTCAAATTCGAGCTGGTCGGCTCATCGGTGCTCAAAGAGATCTCCGCGCGCTATGCGATCCCGGTGATGGACGTGGCGTTGGAGAAAGTGGAATTCACCACGGCTGGCAAGAAAGAAGAGCTCGGCAGCACGCTGAGCCAACGCGTGGAAGGCGGGGTCGGTCTGACGCAAGTCCAGGGAACTTGGCAACGAGTGCTGTTCGTAACGCTGTCGAACGAAACCACTACCCTGCCGCCGGAGACTGGCGTCGGTCCCAGCACGAGCAGCACGCAGTTCCTGATCATCCCGGGTATCAGCTATTCGACATTGCCGAGCTACATCGTCGGCGGCAAGCCACGGCCCTACAACATCTATACCGAGCTACGCGGCTCGCCCAGCAGCTTCGGCTCGGACGCTTCGTTCGTGCAGTTTCGCGCTCAGGCCGAGCGGCTGTTCACCCTCTCGCAGCTATGGGGACTGCGCTTGCGCGGCGAGCTCGGCGTCACCTGGACCGACGACTTCGACCAGTTGCCCGCGTCGCAGCGTTTCTTTGCCGGCGGCGACCGCAGCGTGCGCGGCTTCGGGCTGAACGAACTGTCGCCCACCGACGCAAGCGGCAACCGCATCGGTGGCCAGTACCTGTTCACTGGCACGATCGAGGCGGAACGCCGGCTGCCGCGCAATTTCGGTCTCGCCACGTTCTATGACATCGGCAACGCCTTCGACGACATCAAGAACCCCAACCTGCAGTACTCGGTCGGTGTCGGCCTGCGCTGGCACATTGCCGTCGCCAGCGTGGGAGTGGATGTCGCCCAGGCGCTGTCGGAATCCGGCCGCAATCCGCGCCTGCATCTCTACATCTCCACGCTGTTCTGACCTGCCATCGTGCCAGCACACTTCACCTCCACTTGCATTGCCAGCTTCGATAGCAGTGTGATCCGTGCGTAAGTGGATCATCATCTGCGTGGTTGCGGCACTGCTCGTGCTGCCGATTGCTCTGCTTGGCGTGCTGCTCTACACCCAGACCGGCGTTGGGTTGATCGCAAGCCAGCTCGATCGCCTGGAACGCTTCGGCGTCCACATAGAAGGCCTGTCCGGCACATTAGCGGGTCCGCTGCACATCAAGCGATTCGAACTGGACAATTCGCACGTCCATATCGTTACGCTCGATATCGTTGCTCAGCTCGAGCTTCGCAAGCTGTTACTGCAGACGGTGACGCTCAGCTCGTTGACCACCCGCGACACCCTCATCGAGATTCGCAATCCTCCGCCCACGCCGGACAACGGCCAGCCGCTGCGTTTCCTGCCGGGCTTCATGCGTGTCGATGCTCACGGCGCACAGTTCACCAGAATTCGCTATGTGAACATCGACGGCACGACCGTCGATATGAACTCACTGCACGGCCGCGTGAGCATCAGCCCGCAGGAGGTACGCGCGGATGAATTTCGCATCGATGCCTCGGAGTTCAATCTCGCTGGCAACGGTCGCCTGCGTGCGCAGAAGCCGCTGGCGCTGGAATTGAACGCCACCGGCAACGCGCATATGGAACGGGGCACGCAGATTGCGGCTGCGGCGCAACTCGGAGGAACCCTCGACGAGTTGACTATCAAGGTCAATCTGCAACAACCCGACGTCGCGAAAGCGGACGTCGTGCTTACGCGCCCAGAAGGACACTGGAGAATCGCCGGTACGGTAGCGGCCGAACAGTTCTCTCTGGAGCCATGGATGGATCGCCCGCCGCTGTCGCTGCGTAACGTCACGGTCAAAGTGGACGCACAACCGGACAGCATTCGCGTTGCCGGCAACGTCGGCATTCCTGAATTCGACACGCGCGATCTGACGATCGATGCCCGCGGGAGGTTTGCCGCCAAAGTTCTGCATCTGGACACTGCGGATATCGCTCTCAATGACTCGCCCGCACGCATGCATGTCAGCGGCGACCTGACGTTCGGCTCGGCGACGCCCGCCATCGATATCGCCGCACGCTGGCAGAACCTGCAATGGCCGCTGCATGGCGATTCCGATCTTCACAGCGCTTCCGGTGACGCAACTTTGCGCGGCCCCTTGCCTTACGACTACACCATCAACGCGCAATTCCGGGTACCGCGCGTGGGCAACGGCAGCGGCAGCGCCAGCGGTGTTCTGTCCAAGGAAGCCGTCTCGATCGCAAGCTACAGCGTGAAAGCACTCGGCGGAGCCGCCAGCGGCACGGGTTCATTGCAGTTCAAGCAACCGCAGGCCTGGACTTTGTCCGCAGCGGCAACCGATATAAACCCCGCGGCCATCGACGCACAGTTTCCAGGTCGTGTCCGCTTCAACGTCACCGCCAAGGGCCAGGGGCTCAGCAAGGATGCCCGCTTCGATGCGCGCCTGGCTCAACTCGCCGGCACATTACGCAACGAGCCTCTGCAAGGTAGTGGCATCGTCCAGCGCGACGCACACAACTGGCGCGTGCAGAACGCGAAAGTCAGCCTGGGCAAAATGCAACTTGTCGCCGATGGCACGCTCGGCGAGCGCGTCGATGCACACTGGTCACTGCAAGCAGACTCTTTACAGACGCTGCTGCCGCAGGCGCGTGGGAAAGTCGATTTTACGGGCTCGGCGAACGGCCCCGTGAAAACGCCACATGTGGTCGCCACCTTGCGAGCCTCGGATCTGGGTTACAACCAATGGCGAGTTGGCGTCCTGAACATCAGTGGCGATGTCGATCTCGCAGGTACCGCACCATCGCGCTGGAGCTTTCAGGCGCGCAATGCCGGCAACGACCAGCCGCTGATCGATATGCTGCGCTTGACCGGCGAAGGCAATGCCACTGAACACCGGGTCACCATCGCCATGCGGGGCAACGCAGCCGCCACTCCCGGCGACACATCTCCGCGAGCCCGCGTGCAGGTCGTCGGACACCTCATACAAGGTGTGTGGAGCGCCGTCATTACCGGCACCAACGTCGATCCAGGCGTGACTGAGAAATTGTCCATCGTCGCGCCGGCGAATCTGGTCGTTGCGCAGGATCACGCCTCGCTCGACGACCTGTGTCTTTCCCTGGGCAACGGCCGCTTCTGCGTAAACGGCAAATGGCAGCGCAACGGCCCATGGGAAGGCACCGTCGCCGGCTACGAAATTCCACTGGCGGCACTGCTGCCGCCGGGCGGCGACCAGGGCGAATACTCCGGCCGCATCGAAGGCCGGGTGAAGGCCTCAGGCCTGCCCGGGCAACCCTGGCAAGGCGAGGCCGGCATGCGCATCATCGATGCGGCAATCATCTATCGCCCGCAAGGTGCGGAACCCGAAACGCTCAATCTGGGCAACGGCGGTCTGGCGGCAACCGCCACTTCCCAGAGCGTCGATTTCTCACTCGGCCTGCAAGCGTTCGCCGATACCTTCGTGTATGCGAATGCGCATATCGACCGCCACGGCAGCAACGACCTGCTGCATTTGCCGCTGACAGGCGATGTGAAGGCACGCGCTGCGGATGCCAATATTCTTCCCATCATGTTCCCGGAAGTGGACAACGCAGCCGGCGTGCTCACTGCCAACATCAACGTGCATGGGATGCTCGCCGCGCCTGAGATCGACGGTCGCATCGAGCTGAACAACGGCGAATTCGATTCCTACCGCGTCAATCTCGCGCTGCGCGAACTGAACCTCGCCGCGGATCTTGCGAGCACCGGATTGCAATTCAAAGGAACCGGCCGCGCCGGCGACGGACAGCTCGATGTCGGCGGTCATCTTTCCTGGCACGAAGGCGTCTCGCGCGGGCAGCTGACCCTGAAAGGACAGAACCTGCTGGTGGCGGATCTGCCGGAATATCGCGTCGTCGCCTCCCCCGACCTCAAGTTCGAGATCGACGGGCAACAGATGAAGGCCAGCGGCGAGCTGAATATTCCGAGCGCCAGCATCAAGCCGGTGAACTTGTCCGGAGCGGTGCAGCCCTCACAGGATGCCCGCTATGTAGGTGAGACCGTGGCGGAGCGCGAAGGACGCTTCGTCGTTGACAGCGACATTCGCGTGGTCATCGGCGACGACGTGCAGATCGACTCGTTCGGCCTGCAGGGCCACGTCAAAGGCGGCGTGCAGACCCTGGTGCATACCGGCGATACGGCAATCGGTCGCGGCGAACTGAGCATCGCCGAAGGCCGTTACGAGGCCTACGGCCAGAAGCTCGACATCTCACGCGGCCGGCTGCTGTTCGACTCTTCTCCCCTCGACGATCCCGGGTTGGACATCGAAGCGCGCCGCACGGTCGACAGCGTCGAAGTGGGCATGAACGTACGCGGCACGTTGCGCTCACCGCGCCTCACTTTCTTTTCCGACCCGGCAATGCCGCAGACGCAGATCGTTTCGTACCTGCTGGTCGGCAAGGGCATCGACGACATGCAGAGCGGCGAGACCGCAACTGTCAACTCCGCGCGCGATACGCTCGCCCTGCAGGGTGGCGGTGTGCTGGCATCGCAGCTCGGTCACAGGCTCGGGCTTGAGGAAGTGGGAGTCGAAAGCACGACGCAGACCTCCGGCCAGACCAACACGGCGCTGGTACTGGGTAAATTCCTCTCGCCGCGACTGTTCATCAGCTACGGCATTTCGCTCACAGAGTCGATCAATACGCTCAAGCTGCGCTACACGCTCAGCGATAGGTGGGTTCTGAAACTGGAAGCCGGCGAAGCACAGGCTGCGGATGCGGAGTTCCGGATCCAGCGGTGAGCGCAACGACGCGCTGCTACGGATATTCGCGAAACTTCGGAATCCCTTTGACCCAGCGGCGCCTCCGGGCGAGATCGATTTCAGATGGACGAAAAATCCATCTGCTGCGCCACCTGACTCAGTACAGCACCGCCCGCAATGCCGCCACCAGCGACAGCGGCTGGTCCAGCATCACATGATGATGCGATTGCGGAATCGCGATCGGGCCATGGCCATGACGCAGATGACCAACGATGGCATAAGCGTGCGCGCGGCTGACGACGGCACTGCGATCTCCGTAGATGAAGGTCACCGGCAGCTCGAGCTGCGACAATGCCGCGGCAACCCGAGCAGCCTCTTCAGCAATCGATCCGGGTTGTCGAATGTATGCGTCGTCGAATTTCCAGGTCCAGCCGCCGTCGACCTGTCGGATCGAATGTTCGCCAACGTAGTCGAGCACATAGGGCGCGGCATTGTTCTGCTCCGGGACCAAACGAAATCTCGCGCGGGCCGCTTCGAGCGTTGGATAGATCCGCTTGGGCCGCAGTTGAAAACTGGCGGCCGGACCGCTGCGCTCGATCTGCGGAACCGGCAGATAGCTGTCGACGATAACCGCACGCCGGACGAGCTGCGGATGGTCCGCGCAGGCTCGCACGACGCAGCGACCGCCAAAGCTGTGTCCTACCACGGTCGCCTGGTTGAGCCCTGCATGTTGGATGACACTGGCGATATCGAGAGCGAACAGCGCCGGGTTGTAGGCCAGCCTATTGCCGCTGTCGCCCATTCCTGCGAAATCCAGCGCGGCAACGCGGAACCGGCTCAGAAAAAATGGTGCGACGAAACTCCACCAGCGCGCATGCGCCCGAAAGCCATGCGCAAACAGCAGCCCCGGCTTGTGCGTGTCCTGCTCATTCCAGAGCAAATAGTGAATCGACGTGCCTTCGACATCGACGTAGCGCGAGGCGGCAGGTGCGCCGATGGCTTTCTGAAACCAGTCGGGCGTGCCCGGAGAGATCGATGGATTGGATGTCATGGTGTCGCAGCAGGATCGCGGCAGGAGTAGCCCCGATTGCCACCGCGGTTCGTGGAGGGGATCGAGCGAGGCGCTCTCAATCGAATTCCGTCGGCCACTCGCGATGCTGATGATGTTCGTACATGCGCTGGATCTGCGCGGCGGTCACACGACCTAGCGAGAGCTCCGGCAGCGCGTTCAGGGCAAAGAAATCGACGCCGTCGGTTTCGTGACTGGTGCGAGGTTCGCCGCTGACGATCTCGCAGATGAAGAACGCCTTCCAGGAATGGTACAGGTGCGGCAGATGATCATGCATGTTGCGGTCGTATAGGGCCGCCAGCTTCACCGCGCGGGCGGTAAATCCAGACTCCTGTTCGATCTCCTTCTCCACCGCGTGCGCCGGGCCGTCGTTCACATCGGCCCAACCGCCGGGCAGCGCCCACTTGCCATCGGTGGTCTCACGTACCAGCAACACCCGGTCATCGCGAAATATGGCGCCGCGCACGTCGATCTTGGGGGTCGCGTAGCCATCCTCGACAAACCATGCCTGCTGCAATTGGTCGGCCGGCCGGCCGGAATCGATCTGTAGCAGCGCGGTCGCGATCTGGATGATCTCCCGGTAACGCTCGCGATCGTATTCCTGGGGCGTGAAGGACAACCCGGTTTGCGAGAGGGCCAGCAGGCGTCGGGCGAGAGCGAGTATCGAATCCATGGTGCCAGTGTGCTGAAGTTTGCCGCGCCTCGCCAGCGCCTCGGGCGCCGCTTCAACATGAACTCTCTGTGAAATCGCCTTTGTGAATTCCCAGTGAAATACCAGTGAAATCCGGGCGATCGGTGTTGACAGGCTCTGCATATTTATGCACGATTGCTGCGTTTTTATGCAATGACGTATTTTCGCCCCGCATAGCATCCCCAAGTCGCACCCAACCCGTAACCGCAAATCCACCCTGATGGCCGCTGAAATCCACCACTCCGTGTCCCGTCGCGCCGCGATTCTCCGGATCATCCGGGATTCGACCGTGCACAATCAGGACGAGCTGGTGAAAACCCTGCGCAAGCAAGGCTTCGATGCGACGCAATCGAGCGTCAGCCGGGATTTACGCGAGCTGGGCGTGGCGAAGGCGGGGGATCGGTACATCGTGCCGCAGACCGACAGCGCCGTTGCGGCAGATCACTTTGCCGCCATCGCCAACTTCGTGACCGGCATACGCACGGCGGGAGAAGCGCTGACCGTCGTGAAGACCACGACCGGGACGGCACAGAGCGTCGCGGTGGCCATCGACAAGTCCGCCTGGCCGGAAGTCGTCGGCACGATCTCGGGTGACGACACCATTTTCATCGCCACGGAAGATGTCCGCGCGCAACGCAAACTGACGGGCCGCCTGCGCGAAATCTTCCACATCACCGACGCCTAGCGTTCGGTACGCCCGCCTTCGAATTCCCTATCGACTCACGACCTGCGAATCCCATGACTGTTACCCTCGCTCCCGGTTCCGAACCCATCCTGCTGGCTTTCTCGGGCGGTCTGGACACGTCCTTCCTGGTGCCGTGGCTGAGCGCCACCCACGGCCGGCCGATCGTGACTGTTTGTGTCGATACCGGCGGCATCGACGCCGAAGCGGCCAAGGTCCTGGAGCAGCGTGCGCGCGCACTCGGTGCGAAAGAGCACATCCTGGTCGAGGCACGCCAGGCGTATTTCGACCAGGTGCTGCGCTTCCTGGTCATGGGCAACATCAAACGCGGCCAGATGTATCCGCTGTGCGTCGGCGCCGAGCGCGTCATGCAGGCGCAGACCATTGCGGAATGGGCTCGCAAGCTGGGCACCAAGATCGTAGCGCACGGCTGCACCGCTGCCGGCAACGATCAGGTTCGCTTCGAAGTGGCGCTACGCACGCTGGCCCGGGAGCTGACCATTCTTGCGCCGGTGCGCGATAACGCATTCAAGCGCCCGGAACAGCTGAAGTACCTCGAAGACCGCAAGCTGCCCATACCGCCGTACGGCGCGGCATATTCAGTGAATCGCGGCCTGTGGGGCGTGACCATCGGCGGCAAGGAAACGCTGACTTCCAGCGGCAGCATTCCCGATAACGCGTGGGTGCTCTCAAAGGATGCGTTCACCAAACCGCAACCACCCGAGGCTCACGTCATCGGCTTCAAGCAAGGCATTCCGTCCAGCCTCGATGGCGTACAGCTCGACCAGGTCACGCTGATCGAGAAGGTCGAGGCAATCGGCGCGAAGTTCGGCATCGGCCGTGGTATCCACCTGGGCGATACCATCATCGGCACCAAGGGTCGCGTCGCATTCGAAGCGCCGGCCGCCGAAGTGCTGATCAATGCACATCGCGAGCTGGAAAAGCTGGTGATGACTGGACGCCAGCAGCGCATCAAGGAACTGGTAGCCGGCCCATACGGCGATCTCGTGCACGAAGGCCAGCACCTGGATCCCGTGTGCCGCGACATCGAAGCCCTGTTCGTGGCTTCGCAGGCTCGTGTGACGGGTGAAGTGACCGTCATGTATCGGCCCGGCAATGCGTTCGTCGAAGGCGTGACCTCGCCCTACTCCATCATGGCCGCCTCCAAGGGCGTCTATGGCGAGGCCGCCGGTGAATGGACCGCGGCCGATGCGCTGGGCTTCTCGAAGATGGTCGGCCTGCCCGGCATGTTCTGGGCCCGGGCTGGAAAGGCGGACACGGCGAGCGGTGGCGAGTGAGCGGCAGGAACGCCGCACCGATACCCTGACCCGTCACTCTTCACCCATCACTCACCATCACAGCGAAGCGCCATGAAAACCGTCGTCGTCGACAAGATTGCTTCCATCACCCAGGCGCTGAATCTGGGTCATGAACTGCGCGTAGACACCACAGATATCCCGTGCGATGAGGGCGTCGTGCTGGTGGTGGAGATCCTCACCAACAAGTCCACCTACAACACCTTGGAGCTGACCAGCGGACGCATGGCAAAAGTCGCCAAGGGCGACATCATCGTCGGCGCGCTCGGTCATCGACAGGCGCTGTTCGGCTATTCCGGGCACCTGCCGACGTCGGTCAACGCCGGCGACATCATCCAGGTGCTGAATATCGGCGGCGTGCTCGGCATCGTCGACTCCGCCAATCCCGAGAAGGGGCGGCCATTCGACGCCCGCGTCATCGGGGTGGTACTGCAGTTTCCCTATCTTGGCGAACGCATTGGCGTGCCGGCACGCGTGGGCTATCGACGCCTCGACTACAACATCACCGTGAATACACGCAATGTTCCGGTGGTCGCGCTCGCGGGCACTTGCATGGAAGCGGGCAAGACAGCAGCGGCGTGCGCCATCGTTTCGCGCATGCGGCATCGGGGCCTCAACGTGCATGCTTTCAAGGCCACCGGCGTTTCCCTGCGTCGCGACATCCTCGCCATGGAGGACGCTGGCGCGCGTCGCAGCATGATTTTCACGGATCTCGGAGTGGTGACGACCACTGCCAAGACCGGTCCGGCGATCACGCGGGCATTGCTCACCGAAATGGCGCAGGGCGAGCCTGACGTGATCGTGTTCGAACTGGGCGACGGCATTCTGGGCGCCTACGGCGTCGAGGCCATCCTGTCGTCTCCGGATATTCGTGCGTCACTCACCTCGGTCGTGCTGTCCGCCAACGATCCGGTTGCGGCCTGGGGCGGCGTCAAGCTGCTGCGCGAGAAATTCGGCATCGAGCCATCGGTCGTCACCGGCCCGGCCACCGACAACGCGGTGGGCGTGGATATCATTCGCGATCAGTTCGGCGTTGCGGCCTTCAATGCGATCACCGATGGCGCCGCACTGGGCGATCGCGTGATCGAGTCGTTGAACCTGAATCCCGCGCTGCTGGCGAAAGCGGTAGTGGAATAGCAGCGGCACGCCGGCCTGTTGGCCGGTCATCCCCGTCAAGCATTCACGAGCAGGAAATGAGCGAAACGAAGATTCCGACCATCGTTCTGGGCGGCACCGGCTACGTTGCCGGCGAACTGCTGCGCCTGATTGCAGGGCATCCGCGGCTGGAGCTGCGGGCGATATTGTCCGACAGCCAGCCTGGCGAATCGGTTGCGAAGGCCTTCCCGCACCTGGCGCCGATCTATCCGGACCTGACGTTCTCAAGCATGGAAGCAATCACCCAGCTCGTGACGACGTTGCCACAGTCCGCCATCGTGTCGGCTGCTCCGCATGGGGTCGCGGCGAAACTGATCGACGATCTGCTGCTGGCCGCCGCGGCCAAAGGCACCCAACCGAGGGTCTTCGACATCTCGGCCGATTATCGCTATCCCACGCCGGGAGCCTACGAGGCCGTTTACAAACATGCGCACGGCGCGCCGGATCGAATCCCGCAGTTCACATGCGCGGTGCCCGAACATCTCGACGCCTTGCACACGCAGCATGTCGCGCATCCGGGATGCTTTGCCACTGCTGTATTGCTCGCGAGCGTGCCACTGCTGAAGCTCGGTATTGTGGAGCCTCGATTGTTCGTTGCCGGCGTTACTGGCAGCACCGGCTCTGGCCGATCGCCGGGACCCGGAACGCACCATCCACAGCGACACAGCGACCTGTATGCCTACAATCCGCTGTCGCATCGGCATACGCCGGAAATCGTTGCGCTGACCCAAGCCGCTTCTGGCGTCGCCACCGAACTCAATTTCATTCCGCATTCCGGCCCGTTCGCTCGCGGCATCCACATCACTCTGCAGGCGACCGCGCGCAAACCAATCAAGACCACGGAGCTGCTGGCGGCGTTGAGCGGTTTCTATCAAGGCAGGCCCTTCGTGCGGGTTGGCGATGAATTGCCGCACATCAAGCATGTCGCGGGCAGCAACTACGCATTTCTCAGCGGCGCCGCCAACGGCAACTCGATCGCTGTCATGTGCGCGATCGACAACCTGGTCAAAGGCGCCGCGGGTGGCGCAATCCAGTGGTTGAATCGCGCCTACGGTTTCGAGGAAACCACCGGACTGCTGGCACCCGCACCCGGCTGGACTTGAACAGGCAAGGACAAGGACCAGTGACTGAAGAGAGTCAGTGTCAATTCCAATCCAGTCACTAGTCACCAGTCACCATTAACTTCCAAAACCATGAGCAACGTCATTCCCCTGAGAGATCGCAAGCCAGCCAAACCGGCCGCCAGCGATCACCTCGCACCTGTGTTCGCGCAGTTTCCGCTTGAGGTCGTCGATGCGGCGGGCGTCTACCTGCATACGCCGGATGGCCGCAAGGTGCTGGATCTGTACGGCGGTCACGCTGTAGCCGCACTGGGCTACGGACATCCGCGTTGGACTGAAGCGCTGACCAGCCAGGCGCACATGCTGTGCTTTCAAAGCAATGCCGTGCCGCTGGATGTGCGTCGGCGTGCGGCAACCAAGCTCGCCAGATTCTGCGGGCTCGGTCTCGACACGGTCTTCTTCATCAACTCCGGTGCCGAAGCCAACGAGAACGCGCTGAAGCTGGCCTGCAAGATCACCGGCGGCAACGAGATCATCGCGATCGAGGGCAGCTTTCACGGCCGCACCGCCGCCGCCGGCGCGGTGACCTGGGGCGCCGACAAGAAGTGGTATGGCTTCCCCGAGAAGCCGTTCGACGTCAAATTCATCAAGCCCACCGACATCGACCGGCTCAGCTCGCTCATCAACAACGATACGGCGGCAGTCATCGTCGAGCCCGTGCAGGGCGTCGCCGGTGCGGTCGATCTGTCGAAGGAATTCCTCGCCGCCTTGCGTACACGCTGCAGCGAGAACGGCTCGATCCTAATTTTCGATGAAGTGCAATGCGGTGTCGGGCGCACCGGTTATCCGTTTGCCGCCAACATGTACGGCATTACCCCGGACATCATCACCACCGCAAAGGCGTTGGGCGCCGGGTTTCCAGTGTCGGCCATGCTGGTCGCCGATCACGTCGCGGCATACCTGCAGGTGGATTCCCTCGGTACGACGTTCGGCGGCGGCCCGATGGCCTGCGCCATCGTCGAAGCCGTCATCGACATCATCGAATCGGAAAACCTGCTGGAGAATGTCCGCCAGCGCTCGGAGCAGATCCGCAAGACCTGCGTCGTCGGCCCGGTGACCGGCACCCAGGGCGCGGGCCTGCTGCTCGGCCTGCGCACCTCACGTCCGGCCAAGGAAATCCAGGCCGAGCTGCTGAAACTCGACATCCTCACGGGCACCAGCGGCGATCCGCACGTATTGAGAATACTGGCGCCCTTCGTGCTCGGCAGCGAGCATGTGGAGCAGCTTCGGCAGGCGCTGGAGCGTTTGCCGAAGTGATGGCTGTAATAAAGGTGATGAAGTGATGCAGGTGGCGCGTCCGAACAGAGACGGATCCATCCGCGTTAGCAGCGGCCGCGCTCACCTCGCCCATCCGACTACCGGCCCTTCGTTACCTCATCACTTACATCACCTGCATCACCTTTCCTCATGAACCGCTTTCTCGATATCGGCGACTTCGAACGCGCCCAGATCAAAGACATGCTGGGCCTGGCCTCGCGCCTGCAGCAGCATCCGCAGCCGCAGGCGCTCGCCGGCAAAGTGCTTGGGTTGCTCTTTCTCAATCCGTCGCTGCGCACGCTGGCATCGTTCCAGAGCGCGATGATGCGACTGGGCGGCACGGCGGTGGTGATCACCCCCGGGCAAGGCACCTGGCAGATGGAAACGCGCACCGGCGCGATCATGAATGGCGCTGCGGCCGAGCACGTGCGCGAAGCCGTCCCGGTGCTGGCTTCGTACTGCGACGCCATGGGCATTCGCATGTTCGCCGACGGTCGCAACCTCGCAGCCGACCTGGCGGAAACGGGATTCAGGATGATGGCGGACCTGTGCGACAAACCGCTGGTCAACATGGAGTCCGCAGTCAGCCATCCGTGCCAGGCGCTTGCCGACTGGCACACGATGGATGAACTGCGCGTACCGGAGCGCGGCAAGTTCGTTCTGTCCTGGGCGAACCATCCGCGTGCGCTGCCGCTTGCGGTTCCCTCCTCTACCGTCCAGATGGCGGCGATGCGCGGCATGGAAGTCGTCGTGCTGCGACCGGAGGGCTACGAGCTGCCCAATCAGATCATGGAGAAAGCCCGCCAGGCTGCCAAGGTCTCCGGTGGCTCGGTACACGAAACCACCGATCGCAATGAAGCGTTGGCGGGGGCGCATGTGCTGTACGCCAAGGAGTGGGGCTCGCCGCTGCACTATGGCGATGCGGAAGCGGAAACACGCTTACGCGAGTATCTTAGCGACTGGTGCGTGAAGGACAGCTGGTTCCGCAACGCGACGCCGGACTGCCACTTCATGCATTGCCTGCCGGTACGCCGCAACGTCGCCGTCGCCGACGAAGTGCTCGACGGCCCGCGCAGTGTCGTGATCCGTGAAGCTTTCAACAGGATGGTCGTGCAGATGGCGGTGTTGTATCGCCTCTTGCGAGGCTGACAATGGCAAAGTCGCCAACCGGTCATGAGCAATGGGCCAGAGGATGCCGATCCCTGCTGGCCGACTTGCCAGTGGCCCGTTGCCCGGTAAGCCCGCCTTCTCTCTGCTGCAAATACTGAGGTACTGCCGTGATTTCCCGCTCCGATCCTTCCATCGCCATCCGCGCGCTGCGCAGTGCTGCTCCGTACATTCGCATGTACAAGGGCAAGGTGTTCGTCATCAAGGCGAGTGGTGGCGTATTCGGCGATGCCGAATCGACGCGGGCGCTGATCGAGCAGGTGGCGATCCTGCACCAGGTCGGCATTCGCGTGGTGCTGGTGCATGGCGGCGGTCCGCAGTTGACGCAGATCCAGGAAAAGCTCGGCATCGTGCCGCGCATGGTTGCCGGCCGTCGTGTTACGGACGAGAAGTCGATCGAAGTCACCAGCATGGTGCTCAACGGCTTGGTCAACACGCAGATTCTCGGCATGTGCCGGGAGCTGGATATTGCGGCCGTTGGGGTCAGCGGCGTCGATGCCGGACTGGTGCGCGCGCACAAGCGACCGCCGGTGACCGTCGCGGGCGAACTCGTCGACTACGGTTTCGTCGGCGACATCGATCTCATCGACGCGAAAGTCCTGCAGCAGTTGCTCGATGACGGACTGATGCCGGTCGTCAGCCCGGTTTCCGCGGACGACAGCGGCCAGTTGCTCAACATCAACGCCGATACCGTCGCCGCCGCCATTGGCGCGGCGCTCAAGGCGGAAAAACTCATGCTGTGCACCGGTGCGCCCGGCATCCTGGAGTCGCTCGAAGACCCGCGCTCGATCATCTCTTACACCGACCTGCCAGGGTTGAAGCGCCTGAAGGACCAAGGCAGCCTCAAGGACGGCATGCTGCCGAAGGCCAAGGCCATCGAAGATGCCATCCGTGGCGGCGTGCGCCGCGTCCACGTCATCTCCTACAAATCCGAGGACAGCATCCTCGCCGAAGTCTTCACCAATGAAGGTACCGGCACGTTGGTGGTGGAAAATATCAATGCGCTGAGCCAGGCGGAGCAGCAAGCGGGTGGCTGAATGAAGCGGATAGCGGATAGCGGATGGCGGATGGCTCAGATCAGGAACGATGCCATGCGGAATGTGGAAGGTGCGATAGCAGGCCATCAGCTATCCGCTATCCGCTATCCGCTTCGGTTTGCGCCATGACTCGTCTGTGGGACAAAGGCGCTCCGCTCGATGAGCGGGTGCTGCGTTACACCGCCGGCGAAGATCACGCGCTCGATAACCGGTTGGTTGCGTATGACGCGCGTGCGTCGATTGCGCACGCGGAGATGCTGCACGCGAACAAGCTGCTCACTGCATCCGATCTGGACTCCATCCGCAAAGGACTGACGGATATAGCAGCGGAGCATGCGCGTGGTGAATGGCGAGTTTCGCTGGAACAGGAAGACGGGCAGACCGCACTTGAAGGCCTGCTGACTGCGCGCATCGGTGAGGCCGGCAAGCGCGTTCACCTGGGCCGTTCCCGCAACGACCAAGTACTTACTGCGTTGCGCCTGTATTTGCGCGATGCGATCGAGGAATTGCGCGATGGAGTCGCGGCAGCAGCGGCAGCACTCGACGATCTCGGAGCGCGTGAGGCGGGCACTGAGTTGCCAGGCTACACGCACATGCAACAGGCTATGCCGAGTTCGGTCGCGCTGTGGGCAGGTGGCTTTGCCGCCGAATTGCGTGACGATGCCGAAGCGCTGCAACAGGTACAGCGACGTGTGCAGAAGAGTCCGCTGGGCTCGGCTGCGGGCTACGGAACACCCAACTTACCGCTCGACCGCGAGGACACGCGCAAGCGACTGGGCTTTTCAGCCGTCCACGAACCGGTTACTGCCGTGCAGTTGTCTCGTGGCAAAGCCGAAGCCCAGCTACTGTTCGAGATTGCCCTGGTAATGCAGGACGTGGGCCGTCTCGCCGCCGACCTGCTGCTGTTCTACACGCAGGAATTCTCGTTTGTCGAACTGCCAAACGAATTCACCACCGGCTCGTCGATCATGCCGCAGAAACGCAACCCCGATGTGTTCGAGCTGATGCGCGGCCGTACGGCTTCCGCGCAGGCAAGCCTCCTCGAAGTAATGAGCATCGTAGCGAAACTGCCATCGGGCTATCAGCGCGACCTGCAATTGATCAAGGCGCCGCTGTTCCGCAGCATCGACCTGTGCCTCGAAACTCTCACCCTGCTGCCCTCCGCACTTGCAGGTGTCCGCTTCCGTCGGGACCGCATTCGTCTCGACCCCTCCATCCACGCCGCCGCCGACGCCAACGAACTGGTCGTCAAGGAAGGCGTTCCGTTCCGCGAAGCGTATCGGAGGGTGGGAGAGGGGTTGAAGAAGAGCAAGTGATGGGAGTGATGAAGGTGATGTAAGTGATGAAAGCGGTTTTAAAGCCCCTCTTACAGCTGTCACTCCACCCTCTACTCCACTCCATCACTTCCATCACCCTCCTCCCCCATGCCCCTCTGGTTCCATCCCACCATCGACAAATCCGAGCTGCCCGACATCGGCCTTGCTGGACATATCGGGATTGAATTCACGGAGATCGGCGACGACTTCCTGAGCGCGCGGATGCCGGTCGATGACCGCACGCGCCAGCCGTTCGGCATCCTGCATGGTGGCGCCTCGGTAGCGCTGGCGGAAACGCTGGGCAGCATGGCCGCCACCATGGCGGTCGACAGCAGCAAGTACCAATGTGTCGGGCAGGAGATCAACGCGAATCACATTCGGGCCGTGAGCAGCGGCTTCGTGATCGGCACGGCGCGACCGGTGCACCTGGGTCGGCGCAGTCACGTGTGGGAAATCCGGATCGTGGATGAGAAGGACCGGCTCGTGTGCATTTCGCGCATCACCATGTTCATCATGGAGCGGCAGCCTGCCGGCGGATCGACGTGACCTGGCGGTGCGGTGCGGCGTGCCTCTCGCGCCAAGATCATCATTGATAGACCCCTCGACACGTCATCCCATCCAACCTTCGCGTGCTTGGCGCGCTCTGCGAGAGCCCGCCGGCAGCCCGCCAACTAAGCGGCTAGGCGCTTGCGGCATTCGCTATAATCCCTCCATGCACCGTTCCTCGCAGTTGCCGGCATTTCGCGTCGCGTCCGGCGTCGCCGCTGTAGTCCTTTGCCTGCTGGGTAGTGCGTGCGGACTTAAAGGACCGCTATACATGCCCGGCGAAAAGCCCCAAGCGGTGAGGTCGCTGCCGGGCGTCGAGAAACACACTCCGTCTACGCCATCGCCTCAGTCGCAGAAGAAAGACCGCAACACCACGGTTCCGCCTATTGGCGACACCTCAGCACCTCCCGCACCGTCGGGCCCCGACCGTCCTGAAACGCCACCTCCGGGAAACTGAACGATGAGCGAGCGGCGCAAGCTCGTCCTCGTCGACGGCTCCTCCTACCTGTACCGCGCATTCCATGCGCTGCCGCCCCTGGTCTCCTCCAAGGGCGAGCCCACCGGCGCAGTGCTGGGCGTGCTCAACATGCTGCAGAAACTGCTCAAGGAAGAATCGCCGCAATTCGTCGCGGTTGTATTCGACGCGCCCGGCAAGACCTTTCGCGATGCGTTGTTCGAGCAGTACAAGGCGCAACGCCAGCCGATGCCCGACGACTTGCGCTCACAAGTGCAACCGTTGCTGGACTGCGTAGTCTCGATGGGCTTGCCGCTGCTGCGCATCGATGGAGTCGAAGCCGACGACGTGATCGGCACGCTGGCACAGCGCGCCGCCGCCAACGACATCGACGTGCTGATCTCCACCGGCGACAAGGACATGGCGCAGCTGGTGAATGAACGCATCATGCTGGTCAACACGATGACGGGCTCGCGACTGGATCGTGCCGGCGTCAAAGCCAAGTTCGAAGTGTTCCCCGAGCAGATCGTCGACTATCTCGCGCTGGTCGGCGACACCTCCGACAACATTCCCGGCGTCCCGAAGGTGGGACCGAAGACCGCCGCGAAGTGGCTCAATGAATACGGCACGCTCGACAAGCTGGTCGAGAATGCGGCGGCAATCAGCGGCAAGGTGGGCGAGAGCCTGCGCGCAAGCCTCAACGACCTGGAATTGTCGCGGCGTCTCGCGACGCTGGTTTGCGATGTGCCGCTGGATGCCGAGCCTGAATCGCTGCTCGCGCGCGAACCCGACCGGGATCGTCTGCGAGAGATCTACACGCGCTTCGAGCTGCGCGCGCTATTACGTGCGCTGACAGAAGGCACACCGGAAGTATCGATGCAGGGCAGCCTGCTGGATGCACCCGCAGTTCCTCCACAAGCGCCGCAGCCGGCCCGGACTTACGAGACGATCCTCACTCTGGATGCACTGCAAACGTGGCTGGACCGACTGCAATCGGCTGACGTTGTTGCATTCGACATCCAGACCACTTCGCCGGATTACATGCAGGGCGAGATCGTCGGCATTGCGTGCAGCGTCGAACCCGGAGTCGCCGCTTACATTCCGGTCGCTCACGATTACGCAGGAGCACCTGCGCAACTGTCGCGCGACGTGGTGTTGCAGAAGCTCAAGCCGCTGCTGACAAGCGAACGCCCGGCCAAGCTGGCGCATAGCCTGAAATACGTGGCGCATGTATTGCAGCGCTACGACATTGAATTGCGTGGCCTGCGCTTCGACGCGATGCTGGAATCCTACGTGCTGAACAGCACCGCAACCCGGCATGAAATGGATGCGATCGCCCGGAAGTATCTGGGGACGGATCCGGTTCATTACGAAGATGTTGTCGGCAAAGGCGCCAAGCAGATTGGTTTTAGCCAGGTGGCACTGGATAAGGCGACCGGCTACTCGGCGCAGAACGCCGATATCGTCGTGCAACTGCACCACAAGCTGTGGCCGCAGATCGACGCCGTCGCTGCACTGAAATCCGTCTATGAAGAGATCGAGCTGCCGCTGGTGCCGGTGCTGCTGCGGATGGAACAGGCCGGCGTGCTGATCGACGGAGCACTCCTGAAGCAACAGAGCAGTGAACTCGCGCAACGCATGCACGACCTGGAGACGGCCGCGCATCTCGCAGCCGGGGGGCCGTTCTCGATCGAGTCGCCGAAGCAGTTGCAGGAAATCCTGTTCAACAAGCTTGGACTGCCGGTGCTCGGCAAGACTCCGACCGGACAGCCTTCGACAGCGGAATCGGTGCTGGAAGAATTGGCGGAGAGCTACCCACTACCGAAACTCATTCTGGAATATCGCGGCTTCGCCAAGCTCAAGTCCACGTACACGGACAAGCTGCCGGCGCAGATCAACGGTCGTACCGCGCGCGTGCACACGTCCTACCAGCAGGCGATTGCGGCGACAGGACGGCTGTCTTCCGCGGATCCGAATCTGCAGAACATTCCGATACGCTCCGTGGAAGGCCGCCGCATCCGCCAGGCATTCATTGCGGCTCCAGGCCGCTGCATCGTCGCTGCCGACTACTCGCAGATCGAGCTGCGCATCATGGCGCACCTGTCCGCCGACGCGGGCTTGTTGGCTGCGTTCGCCGAGGATCGCGATATTCACCAGGCGACCGCCGCCGAAGTATTCGGCTTGCCGCTCGCCGAGGTCACGGCCAATCAGCGCCGCTCGGCCAAGGCGATCAACTTCGGGCTCATCTATGGAATGTCGGCTTTCGGGCTGGCGAAACAGCTGGGAATTCCCCGCGGCGAAGCGCAGCAGTATGTCGAGCTGTACTTCCAGCGCTATCCGGGAGTGCGGCATTACATGGATGAAACGCGCCAGCTCGCGCGCGATCGCGGTTACGTGGAAACCGTCTTTGGGCGGCGCCTCTATCTGAACGAGATCAACTCCCGCAATGCCGGCTTACGGCAAGGTGCGGAGCGCGCCGCCATCAACGCACCGATGCAGGGAACGGCAGCGGACATCATCAAGCGGGCCATGATCACGCTCGATGCGTGGCTACGCGAGTCGCGAATCGACGCCTGCCTCGTCATGCAGGTGCACGACGAACTGGTTTTCGAAGTGCGCCGCGAGGCCGCCGACGAGTTGATCGCGCAGTCGCGCAAGCTGATGAGCGCCGCGGCTGAATTGCGAGTGCCGCTCAAGGTAGACGTAGGCGTCGGGGAGAATTGGGACAAGGCGCACTGAGCAAGAGGCCGGCTGGCCAGTGGGCTGTGGGCTGTGGGCAACCCGGCCAGAGCGAGAAGCCAACTTCCATCTTTCTGCGAGTCGGCCAGCAGCCGGTAGGCCGATTAGCAGCTCTCGCTTCGCAACCTTCCGGCTCGTCACGCATTCTGTACCGACTCGCGAAATCGCTTTCGCGGGTATCTCTTTGCCCTCTTAGGAAAGCGGGCAGCAATCACTGATTCTGGAGGCGACATGCGTAAAAAGCGTAATGGGTTTCTGCTGCTCACCGGGCTGCTCGGATTCGCGGCCACGGCGGGTGCCGCCGACAATGGTTTCTACCTTGGAGCGAGCATTGGCCAATCCAATGTAAAGATCGACGAGGGGCTGGCGCCCGTCGACGGCGACGATACCGGCTACAAGCTCATTGCCGGCATTCGCCCGCTGGACTGGCTCGCGGTGGAAGCCACTTATGTCGATTTCGGCAAAGTGAAAGATGGTGCGGCCGTCTCAGAGAACGACGGGCTGGCGGCCTATGTGGTGGGCTTTCTGCCCGTGGGGCCGGTCGATGTGTTCGCCAAGGGCGGCCTGGTCAAGTCCGACGCCTCGGTCAAACTCAGCGGCATCGGCAAGACATTCAACAGCGACGGCACCGATTTCGCCTATGGCATCGGCGCGCAATTCCGTCTGCTCAGCCTGAGCCTGCGAGCGGAGTACGAAGTGTTCGACGTCAAGGACGTAAAGGACCTCAACATGCTCTCGGTCGGGGTGACGTACACCTTCTTCTGATGCGGTCTTTTGCGCAGTTCAGCGACAAAACGGTCCGATGAAGCGCGTCCGGCGGGAAGGATTCCGTTGCAAGGACGCAACAAAACGTCTCTTTCGGACCCTGGAGGCGCGCCATGACGCAGTGCCTCAAGTCGCATATAAGCCACTGAAACTAGCTACATTTCTTGACTAAAAAAGCACGGATCCCGGCCGGAACTTTCGTTACCGTGAAGCGTCTGAGTTACTGAGCGTCGGCCAGGACGCTTCCGCCCGCTGACCTCCCTGAGCGGACGGTTAACCCGGTCCATCCCCATGCCGGGTGATACTGCCCCGATGACTCCCAGAGTCATCGGGGTTCTTTTTTGTGGGTCCTTTTTACCCCAGAATCTTTACCCCAAACCCATCCCTGCCCATCCCTGGCTCAGCAGCCCATCCCTCGTTTCGACCGACTCTCGCCGACATCAGGTCAGTCGAGTTCCTGGTGATTACCCAGGCCCGCGAGCATTGAGAGCACGCAGCCGCGGGCCTCATCGACTCCTGACTTGGTAACGGCGGAAAACAATTGGGCGGTGGCGAATCCGGCGGTCTTGGAGCGCACCGTGCGCAACGTCGTGGTCGCCTCCGACCGAGACAACTTGTCGGCCTTGGTCAGCAGCAGATGCGTCGCAAGCGAACGCGCGCGGGTCCATTCGAGCATCTGCCAATCGAAATCCGTGACCTCCCGGCGCGCGTCGATGATCAGAATCAGCCCTTTCAGGGACACCCTGTTCTCAACGTATTGGCCCATGAGCACGCGCCAGTGCTCCTGCATCTCAACCGGGACCTTGGCATAGCCATAGCCGGGCAGATCCGCCAGACGCCGCTCCTCGATCAGCCCGAAGAAATTGATGAGCTGGGTCCGGCCGGGCGTCTTGCTGGTACGCGCCAGGTCCCGCCGGCCGGTAATGGCATTGAGCGCACTGGACTTGCCGGCATTGGAGCGGCCGACGAACGCCACCTCCGCGCCTGTGTCGGGCGGAAACTGCTGCGGCTGCCAGGCGCTGAGAATGAACTTGGCCTCGGGAAAATGTGGCATTCGGCGACCTTCGATAGCTTTGAGTACCCGGGTTAGCGGGTGGCCAGGCGTGCTCTGCGCAGCCTCGCCGCCTGTGGGAAATCCGGGTGCCCGCATGGAGCAGGCAGGGGCCGCATGGGTTGGCGCCCGGGATACAAATTCCTTGCGACGGCTTCAACGTTGGCCGGCGTCGGCCGTAGTGTACAATTCCGCGCCCGCTGCGCATGAACTACCGCCCTAACTACTGCCCAAACCACTGTAATGGCAGTCTTCTGCGTTGCCTGGGCCAACCCGGCGAGCTGGCGACAGCGATGCGAGAGCGAACTGCCGCGGGTGAGTGCGCTGTGTTATTTGAATGACGAATAGTCCCGGAGTGTTACTGATGAAGCTTCAGCCCATTGCCCTGCTGGCTGCGTTGTGCGGTTTGTTCGCGAGCAGCGCCTTTGCCGACGGTACCGCCGCCGCGGGTGAGGCAAAATCCACGCCCTGCTCCGCGTGCCACGGCTTCGATGGCAACAGCGTCAACCCGCAATGGCCGACGCTGGCTGGACAGCACAAGCAGTACATCGTCAAGCAGCTGAAGGCCTTCAAGGCCGGTACGCGCCAGGATCCGCTGATGTCGCCGATGGCCGCCACCTTGTCCGAGCAGGACATGGCCGATCTCGCCGCCTACTTCTCGTCCAAGTCTCCCACCGGCCTGGAAGCGGACGCCGCCAAGGTGTCACTGGGCCAGAAGCTGTATCGCGGCGGCGATGCCAACACCGGCGTGGCTGCCTGCGAGTCATGTCATGGCCCGAGCGGCACCGGCAATCCAACCGCCTTGTTCCCGGCCATCCGTGGCCAGCATTCCACCTACGTCGAAACCCAGCTCAAGGCCTATCGCTCGGGAACCCGGCAGACGGATCAGAATCAGATGATGCGCAACGTGGCCAACGCGCTGTCCGACGAGCAGATTGCCGCCGTCGCTGCCTACGTGCAGGGATTGCGCTGAACCAGCGTATCGGGCGATGGCTGTGAAGTAATGGCTGGCAGCTGACTACGGATGTGAGTTCGTAACTACTGCCAAGCCTGCTTCGCCACCGCTATCGCCGCGTCGTTGTTATGGTCCGCACCGTCGATTGTTCGCCCTTCCCAAACGAGGTTTGTACATGAACAGAGTTGTGAGCGCGACGAGTGCGCTGCTGGTTGCGGTACTCACAGTTCTTGCCATTTCCGGGTGCGACAACAAGAAATCGGAACCCACCGAAGCCGCGCCAGCCCAGCCCGCAGCCGCCGCGACGCAACCCGGAACTACACCAGCCGCCGATGCACCCGCTACTGAGCCCGCAGACGCTGCCGCCCAGGCGACGCCGACTGCGCCAGTGGAATCCGTCAGCGAAACCGAAGATGGCGACGTCGCGCCTGCAAACGACACTCCAGCCACCGTGCAACCCATGCTGAAGCTCGGGGGCGGCCCGACGGCTGCACCCACTTCCGCGGAATTCAAGGAAGGCACCAACTACGTCAAGCTGGTTCCCGCGCAGCCGACCAGCGTGGCGCCGGGTAAGGTCGAAGTCGTGGAAGTGTTCTGGTACGGTTGCCCGCATTGCTTCGCTCTCGATCCGTCGCTGGAAGCGTGGCGCACCAAGGGCAAGCCCGGCTACGTGGAGTTCGTTCGCGTGCCGGCCATGTGGAATGACGGCACACGCCTGCATGCGCGCGTGTTCTACACCGCCGAGCTGCTGGGCAAGCTCGAAGAGCTGCACACGCCGATCTTCCGCGAGATCAACGTCAACTCCAATCCGTTCAACAGCGTCGAGCGCATCGGCAAGTTCTTCCAGGATCATGGCGTCGGCACCGACGAATTCCAGAAGGCCTGGGCCTCGTTCGCGGTGGAAAGCAAGCTGCAGCGCGCCGACTTCCTCAATCGCCGCTACCGTATCGAATCCGTGCCGACCGTCATCGTCAACGGCAAGTACAAGACTGATGTAGGCATGGCAGGCGGCGAACCACAGCTGCTCAAGCTCATCGGCGAGCTTGCAGCTTCCGAACACGGCGGCTGATCGGGTCCGCATCGCCCCATGCGACACGACGACAATACCAAGTACGTCGTGCTGAGCAGGCTGCCGATTCGCTAGCGCCATCGCAGCCATGCTCAACGTCTACATTCCTCAACCGCAGGGCCTCAGGCGCGTCGACCTGGGCGAGCCACCGCAGATCCCCGAGGGCGCGGTGTGGATCGACCTGCTGGAACCGACGCCCGAAGAGGAAAAATCGGTCGAAGCGGTGCTGGGCGTGGACGTGCCGACGCGCGAGGAAATGACGGAGATCGAGACCTCCAACCGGCTCTACGAAGACAATGGCGCGCTGTACATGACGGCGACGATCGCCGCCAAGCTCGACAGCTCCCGGCCGGAAATCGCCGCCGTCACGTTCATCCTGTCGAAGGACCGGCTGATCACCAATCGCTACGTCGACACCAAGCCGTTCCGTCAATTCATTGTCTACGCAGAGCGCCACCCGGCGGTGTGCCAGTCGGGGTTCGTGATTCTCGCCGGCCTCATCGAAGCCTTCATCGAGCGTATCGCCGACATTCTCGAACGCACCGGCAGCGATCTGGACCAGGTATCGGGCAATATTTTCATGGGCAACGGCCAGGGCGGACCGTCCAGCTCGGGCCTGCGCGAACTGATCCAGCGCATCGGCTTCAACGGCGAGCTCAACTCGAAAGCCCGCGAGAGCCTGGTCAGCATCGGGCGGCTCGTCGCATTCGTGCAGCAATCCACGCTGGTGGAAATGACGCAGGAACAGCGCAGCCGCTTCAAATCGATCAATCGCGATGTGACCTCGCTGTCGGACCACGCCAGCTTTCTGGGCACCAAGGTGTCGTTTCTGCTGGAGGCCACGCTCGGCCTGATCAACCTCGAACAGAACAACATCATCAAGATCTTCTCGGTGGCCGCCGTCATGTTCATGCCACCCACGCTGATCGCCAGCATCTATGGCATGAACTTCCGCCTGCTGCCCGATTTCCCCGGCCACTACAGCAATTTCTTCTTCTCGATCGGTCTGATGCTGGCGTCGATGGGCATCACCTACGCGGTATTCAAGCGACGCGGATGGTTGTAAAAGAGGAAGTTGGATGGCGGATGGTGAATAGCGGATAGTTGGACGGGGACGGCGACCTCCGTACTAACCGCCAACCGCCAACCGCCAACCGCTTCTTCTCTGTACCATCCCCCATTCACCATCCGCTATCCAACTTCATCCCTATGGCCCACACCATCACCAGCATGGCCCTGTTTTGCGACTTCGAGAACGTGGCGCTGGGCGTACGTGACGCGAAGTATGCGAAGTTCGATATCGATCGCGTGCTGGAGCGGCTGCTGCTCAAGGGCAGCATCGTCGTCAAGAAGGCCTATTGCGACTGGGAGCGTTACAAGGAATTCAAGGCGCCCATGCATGAGGCGTCGTTCGAGCTGATCGAGATTCCGCACCTGCGGATCTCGGGCAAGAATTCGGCGGATATCCGCATGGTCGTCGACGCACTCGACCTGTGCTACACGAAGTCGCACGTCGATACGTTCGTCATCATCAGCGGCGATTCGGATTTCTCGCCGCTGGTCAGCAAACTGCGCGAGAACAACAAGACCGTGATCGGCGTCGGCGTGAAGAGTTCGACCTCCGACCTGCTGATCGCCAACTGCGACGAGTTCATCTACTACGACGACCTGGTGCGCCAGAACGAAAAGAAACAGCGGGCGAGACGCAAACCTGCAGCCAAGCAGGCTACCGGCGCCAACAAGGAACAGCCCAAGGTCGAGTCGACCGAAGAGGATCGCCGCCAGCAGGCCTTCGACCTGGTGCTCGACACCATCGAGGCGCTCGCGGAAGAACGCGATCAGGACGAAAAGATCTGGGGCTCGATGGTCAAGCAGACGCTCAAGCGCCGCAATCCGGGCTTCAACGAAAGCTACTTCGGCTTCCGCACCTTCAGCGAACTGCTCGAAGGCGCCAAGCAGCACAAGCTGCTGGACCTGGAGCTCGACCAGAAGTCCGGCGGATACATCATCAAGAGGGTGGCTGGAGGGGAGTAAGCGGGAGCGGCTGACTGGTCAACGGACTGCTGGCAAGTTGGCCAGCGAAAACTCCGACGACCGAGATGCTTCTTTCTTAGGGTATCTGGCTTCTTAGAATATCTGGCTCAGCCCGGACACAACTTTCTGTCCTGTGCTCTATCCGCGCTCTGTATCAACTCTCTCGCCAACTGGCCTACTAGCCAGCTCTATGCCGTTACCCGCTCCGCCCGGACACGATTCGCCACGCTCCGGCCTTTAACGTAATACAGCTCGAGACGCCGCACGCCCTTCACGCGACGGGTTGAGCGGCGCACCTCACGCAGCAATTGCAGCAGCAACTGCTCGTCCGAACGCATGCCGCCACTGGCGTATTCAGCGGTAATTCCCAGGTGCATCACGGTAATGTGTTCAAGATCGGGACGGATATAAACCGCGACACCCACCGGACGACCGGTCGCCTTCTCCACCGCGAACAGGGACTGGACGTCGGGAAGGTCGGCGATCTGAATCCGCAGCCGGTCGCGATCCGCCACGATTTCCGGGGCGCCGAAGGTTTCGACCGCCTCGGCAATGCAGGCGGCGACGCGTTCCTGGCAGGAATTGAAGAACACCAGCGCCTCCAGCCTGGGACGCTGCGCGAGGGACACATAAGATTTGAATTCGATTTTGTCGCTCATGGTCTCCGCCGAGAACAGCGCCCCGCGGCCAATGCCCGACCGATCATGACTGCCCGATCCGGCCTTGTCGAGCCCCAACGGCCTGTAAGTCCTTGCGGTAGAAGCAAAAAAAATACGACTGTTGCAATAAGCAGACGGGCCGCCCTGGCGCCTGTTGCATGTCTACTCAAGCAATTACATCGGGGGCGAGGGCAAGCGACAGCGTTTGTTGTGTCGGCGGCACGCCTGGCGCCGAGGCTCCATGTCCTGGTTGCAGTGCACGCCCTGCAATTTCCCCAGCACAAGCGTGGCGGGCTGGTGCAGCATTCAGGCTTCGCCGTACGCAAGGTCGGCGATTTTGCATGCCGGTTCGATGCAGCTAACTGCGTGAAACTTTGAACTGGCGCAAGTTTCCGAGGCGCAAAAGCGGGAACTGGTTCGCGCGACGGAAGAGCACTTATTGTCAGATAGGCCCACAGCAGACGGTCTGTGGCTGGGATTGTCGGTGTCCTTTACAGGGAATCGCCGAGCCTCGGACGCGGGCGTGGACGCAGGCGCAAGCGTCGCAACCATGCCGAACACCTGGACAAAGGGGAATTGAACATGGGCTTTCTGGATCTGGGTCGATACAAGGGAATCGTCTTCGCGATCACAGGCTTCCTGCTGTTCATCGCCATCATCCTGGCGGTGAATCACGGCAAGGCCAGCCGCTTCGCCGACGATGTTGTCGGTGTCAAATTCCTGGTCGAACAACAGTTGCAGCCGCGGGTCGTCTTCGACAGCGCCACTGGCGTCGCTGCCCGCCTGAAGTCGGGCGAGCCGATCGACGATGCCATCGAAGTCCTGCGTAAAGCGGCGACCTCTTACGATCACGCCATGAGTGGCCTCGCCGGCGGCAGCATGGTTTCCGACAGCAGCGGCAAGTCGATCGTGTTGTCGGCACTGCTCACGCCGGATGCAAAGACCCAACTCGCCGCGGGCACCAAGCTGTGGGACGGCTACAAAGCCAAGCTCGACCCGGTATTGCGCTTTTCTGGCTCGCCTTACTCCACCGATGCCGCTGAACCGGCGCCGGCCGCATCCGTCGGCAAGAATGCTGTCGTTCAACCGCCGGCGCCCACCGTACCTGCCGTACATCTGAGTCCGCGAGGCCGACGTCTGCAGGCCGCACTCGCCGAACTCAACGACTACGGCGCGGCGTCTCACGAGCAACTAGCACGCATTGCCGGCGATCTGGCCAGGCAGGTGGAACAGGACAGCCAGAGCGAAGCCGGCGTGGTGCGCGCCATCCAGGTCTTCGGCATGGTTGCTGCGTTGCTGCTGCTCGGCGCGATCTTCTTTTATTTCGCACGCAACCTGCGCAAGGAAGAATTGGTTTCAACGCGCGCACGCAAGGAGACGGCAGACATCCTGCGCACGGTGAACGAAGGCCTGTTCCTGCTCGACAAGAATCTCAAGCTCGGCAGTGAGCGCTCGATGGCGCTCAACACGATTTTCCGGCGCGAGGATTTCAGCGACCTGAGCTTCGACAAGCTGCTCAAGGAAATCGTCCCTGAAAAAACCCTGCGGACCGCCATGGACTACGTGGCGCTACTGTGGGGCGAGCGTGTCAACGAAAAACTGGTCAAGACCATCAACCCGCTGAATGAGGTCGAAGTGCATTTCGACAATCCAGCCGGCGGCTTCGATACGCACTTCCTGGAATTCGATTTCAACCGCGTGAAGTCCGAAGGCAGCCTCTCGCACCTGCTGGTCACGGTGAATGACGTAACCAAACGCGTGATGCTGTCGCGGGAGCTGCTGGACTCGCAGGAGAAAGCGCAGGCGCAGCTCGACCTGCTGCTGCGCATCCTGCACGTGGAACCCGACAGCCTCACCGGCTTCCTCACCGACGCCGATGTGTCGCTGAAGATGGTGAACTCCATCCTCAAGGAACCGGCTCGCGAGGAGACTGCATTCCGCGCCAAGATCGACGGCATCTATCGCCAGGTGCATGCGGTCAAGGGCGAGGCTTCGGCGCTTGGACTCAAGACGGTCGAACAGCGTGCGCATGCCTTCGAGGAATCGTTGAGCGACCTGAAAGGCCGGCCGACTCTGTCGGGCAGCGACTTCCTGCCGCTGGTGGTCAAGCTCGACGACCTGTTCAACCATCTCGCGCAGGTTCGCGAAATGCTCAGCCGCCTGGTCGATCTGCATCAGGCAATCGCCACGCGCAGCAAGAGCGGAAACACGGTGGAGCCCGAGAAGGTCGATGCGTGGCTGGCGGGCAAAAGCGAGCCGACCATGCAGATGCGGGCGCTCTCGGTGGAGCCGGAAAGCGATGCTGGCAGCACCAGCGGCCTTGAACGCACTCTCGAAGAACTGGCTTCGCGTGTTGCATCGACCCATTCGAAACAAGTTCGCGTGAAATGCGCCGGACTGCAGGAAGTACCGGAAGCCTACAAGCGTGCGGTCAAGGACATAACGATTCAGCTGGTGCGCAATGCCGTAGTCCATGGCATCGAACAGCCTGACGAACGGCTCAAGGCACAGAAAGCCGAAACCGGCGTGCTCGGCGTCGAATTCTTACGCCGCGGCAGCGAAGGCTTCGAGCTCATCGTGCAGGATGATGGCCGCGGATTGCAGCTGGAACGCATCAAGGAAGTGGCGGTCGCACGCGGTCTCATCAGCCCGGCACAGGCCGCGATGCTGGATCCGCGTCAGACCATGGCACTGATCTTCCGCCCCGGCTTCTCGACCTCGGACAAGGTCACAACCGATGCCGGCCGCGGTGCCGGCATGGATCTGGTCCGCATCCTGGTCGCCGAACTCGGCGGCCGCGTCGGCCTCGCATCGGCGGGAGGCCGCTTCTCCAAGTTCAAGATCTGGCTGCCCGCCACTGAGCGTGCCGTAGCCGCCTAGTCGTTATCGCTTCGGGACCCAATCCACTTGAAGAGGGACAGCAATGGCGCTCGGGAACGCAAAGGCTCAGCCGTTGACGAACGGTAAGCTCAAGCTCATGATCTGTGACGATTCGAACATAATCCGTCGCAAGATCGAGCGGGAGCTGCAGATCGATCGGCTGCACGTCATAGCGACGGCTGCGAACGGCAAACTGGCCGTCGAAGCGTTCCGCAAGGAACCCGCCGATGTCGTGACCATGGATTTGACGATGCCGGAGATGGATGGCATCGAATGCGTCGAAAATCTGGTGAAGATCAAACCAGATGTGCTGATCCTGGTGATCTCCGCGCTATCCGACAAAGCCACCGCAATCGAGGCATTGAAGAAGGGAGCCAACGGCTTTCTCTGCAAACCGTTCACAGATCGCCAGCTCACGGAAGCGCTGGAAGAGCTGCTGAGGGGTGCCGGTAATGATGACTAAAGTTGAACTCGAGACCTTCGTCGAGGGAACGACGCACTACTTCGCTACTGCGGCCAATCAACCGGCTTCGGTCGGCTCGCCTTACATCGTGCAGGACGGGCGTCCCACGGTGCAGGAATTCACCGGTCTCATCAGCATCGCTGGCAAGCGCCGCGGCGTCGTGTATTTCACCGCGTCGCGACCGATGCTGACCGTGATGCTGATGCGCATGGGCGAAACCGAGCTCACCCAGGAAAACATGTGCGATCTGGTCGGTGAAGTTGCCAACACGATTTCCGGCAACGCACGTCGCGACTTCGGCAAGGACTTCATGATCTCGGTGCCGACCGTGGTGGCGGGCGATCCGGAAAAAGTAGTCACTCCCGACAACATCCGTTCATTCGTCATCCCGATCAACTGGCGCAGTCATTCTGCGCAGCTCGTGGTCTGCCTGGAATGAGGCGCGAGGACGTTCGCTCTCGCCCTATATCCCGCCGCTCGCCAATCCTCTGCCCTCAGTCACTTCTGCTTTAAGTCCATGCGATGCACAGCCGGCGACCCGATCCCAGTTTCATTGCTCCTGCTGCCGGCATAACGCTTTCCGCAGACCCCGTCGACGTCGTAGCCCTCACGACCGATGAGGCGTTGCTGACAACGCTGCGGGAGGCCATGGGTCCGCAACACGCGCTTTGGCATGCGCAGTCCGCGGATGCGACGGTAGAGCTGCTGGTGGGCGGCCATTGCGGCATCCTGATCATCGATCTACAGGTGGTGCATACCGACGCAGCACGTTTGATGGAACGCCTGCAGGCACAGTTTCCGGAACTGGTGCTGCTCGCAACTGGCCGCCGGGAGGAAGAAAGCGCTGTCGCTTCGCTGGTGAGTAGCGGTCGTGTCTATCGTTTCCTGCACAAGCCCGTATCGCCTGCGCGCGCCAGCCTGTTCATCTCTGCTGGTACGCGACGCTACATAGAAAATAACGATTCCACCTCGCCCACACTCACCGCCGTCAGGCAATTCACGCAACCGTCACGCCGCACCGGAACGATCGTTGCAGCCATCGGTGCACTGATCGCGGCGTTGCTGGCCTGGATGTACTGGCCGCACAACACGCGCACCGCTCCGGAATCGACGAACGCCAATCCTGGAACTGAAGCCGCGGCACGCACAGCCGCTGCTGTGGATAGGAGTTCGATCCCTGAGCATCTGGCCGCCGCTCAACAAGCATTCGCTGCCGGCCATCTATCGTCACCGCCCGGTGACAATGCACTCGATCACTATCGCGCTGTGCTGGCGAAGGACGCGGGCAACAAGGACGCAGCGGCCGGTGTCGCACAGGTCATTGGCAATCTGGAAACGCAGGTCAAAGCGGCACTCGCAATACCGGATTTGCCGAAAGCCGCCGCAGCGTTGACAGCATTGCAGCATGCGCAACCCGGAGATCCGCAGCTGGACTCGCTGCGCGCTGAGTTGCTGACGCTTTCGCGCAGCGCCCGACCTGAAATCTCAGCCCTTCTCCTCAACAAGGCGCAACCGCTTCCCGCACGGCAAGCCGAACCTGCTGCAGTGAAGGCTCCTTCCAACCTGGCAGCCGCACGCGCCCGCATCGCCGGTGGCCAGTTGACCGACCCCGAAGACGACAACGCCGCGTTCTTCCTCCGCCGCGCACGCGCCGCGAACGAAAACGAATCTGCCACCAGCATCGTCGCGACCGATCTTGGCAACCGCCTGCTTGAACAGACCCGACAGGCCATAGCAACCGGCAATGCGGAGGCGGCACAGCGCGCGCTCGCTGTCATTACCAATGTCGACCATGAATTCGAACTCACGCTGCCCGATCTCGACGCCGTGCGCCAACAGGCCGAGGGCATGATCTCCGACAATCGCAAGTCAGCGATTGCCGAGCAGCTGGCGCGAGCGATCAAGTCGCGGGAATCCGGACGCTTGATCGCACCAGCCGGCAACAATGCATACGAGCAACTCAGCGCACTCGTAACCTCCGATCCGAGGGTACTGGAGGTACGTACAGAACAGCAACGTCTGGCCTTCACGCTGCTTGAGAACACCCGGACCGCCCTCGCGGGCGGCGACCTCGACAGCGCCGAAGCACTCGCAAAGCATGCGGACAGCCTCGTGCCAGACATGACGAATACGCGAACGCTGCTGCAACAAATTGCCGCAATCCGGCAGGAACGGATCCTTGCCAATACTCCGGTGCCGGCGGCGACACTCAAGCGTACGCGCGAAGTGCCTTATGTTTATCCTCGGGATGCCCAACGCGATGGCATCGAAGGCTGGGTCGATATCGATTTCACGATCGCGCCGGATGGCTCGACACAAGATCTCGCGGTTCGCGCCTCGGCTCCGCAAGATACCTTCGACAAGGCAGCTCTCGACGCACTGCGTAAATGGCGCTTTGAGCCGGTGCAGCGCAATGGAGCCGCGGTCGCGCAACGCGCTACGGTTCGGGTGCGGTTCTCGCTGAAGTAGTGCGGCTGGCAGGCGTCGCGAAGAGGTATCTCGCAGAGAACGCGAAGCTCGCAATGAAATACGCCTCTTCGACCCCGAACCTGCGCTAGGGCGGTATCCCGGTATTCAAAGTTGAGAGTGCTTCGACGGGCTCAGCACGAACGGAGAACAGAGGAACGGCATAGCGTACAGGCATCAATCACTCGCCCACCTGCACTAGTCCACCTGATCGGCGAGATCACTCCTTGCTTGCGTTCGCCGCAAAGCGTTTGCCGAGCCACCAGCCGACGATACCCCACACTGCTGCGACTACAGCGCCGAGCAGGGCCACGCTGGCGGCGCCGAATCCCGCGGCGCTGATACCGCTGTTGACCTGAGCGGCCAGCGCGTCAGCGCCGCGATAGACCGGCACGTCGATCAGGTTCTTCGCCTTGTACTTCGTTTCATTGTCCAGCGGGCTCCACAGCATTTCCCGGCCCGGCCGGATGAAGGCGTATTCGCAGAAACGCCGCAGCACGAAGACCACTGCCAGCATCGTAAAGGTGCCGGTGGCGGCCAGACCGAGAAAGCCGAAGATCATCAGTGCAGGCACGAAGGTCAACAGCGCAATCACGCCGAAGCGCGCCGCAATTCGACCTGTCAGGAAAACCTGCGAAAGGATGGTCAGGCTTTGCACGATCCAATCCAGCCTCGCGAACACGCGCGTACGGGCTGTCGTGTCGGCGAAGGTGATTTCCACCAAGCGCAGCTGTTCGAAATAGAGCAGCGTGCTCACCGTAGAAAGCAACACGACGAACAGCGCGATGCCCAGCAGATAGGGCGAGCGCAATACCAGCGTGACGCCAGCGAAGAGATTGCCGCCGATGGGGCGCTCATCCTTGCTGCCGCCGGTAGTACGCGATGGGTGGTCCGCCCAGATCCGCAGCAGCAAGCGCTGACATGCGATGGCTGCGACAAATAATGCAGCGCCGAGGAACAGCACTCCGCTATTGCCGATGTGGCTGACCGTCATATCTGCGATGAACGGACCCACGAGCGCACCGGCGCTGCCCCCGGCGGCGATGACACCGAACAATCGCTTGGCCTGGCCGCTGTCGAAGAGTTCGAGCAGAAAGCTCCAGATGATCGAAATCACGAACAGGTTGAGCACGCTGATGAAGACATAGAACGACTTGCCCACCAGTGGATTGAGCTCGTCGCCCTGTAGCGCGAAGGCGATGAGCGCGAGCACGGCGGCAATGAAACCGTAGGTCCAGGGCAGAAAGGTACTGCGACGGAAGCGGGCGACGATGGCGCCGTACAACGGCACGATGGCCAGCGACGCAATCCAGGTCACCACCCACAGGTTGGCGACCACGTCCCTGCCGATGATGGTTCCCACGGTCTCACGCACCGGGCGCACGGCGAAGTAGCCACCAAAGACGCAGAAGAACAACCCGAAGGCGGCCGCAACGGCGGGAGCTTCCCGTGGCTCGATCGGCGCAAGCCGGGAGAGCAGGCGGGCGAGTGGCGAAGCTGTCACTGGGATCATGGAGTCATCCTGGCGAGCGCGCGCGGTTGTTGTTCGCGGAGCCTGCCGGATGTCTCAGCCGATTGGAAGCAGGCAACCATTGCCATCCCACAGCCCTCCCTATCAGCAAGAGCACGCAGAGAGTCCCGAGGGGAAGAGTGGTATTCACTGGCAGGCACTCTTGGCTGCCAGCCTTTTCGCTGCTAGTCCCTTTGCCTGCTACTCGACGCGTTCGCTTTGGTCCAATTCGACGATCCCAATGAAAAAGGCCCGACAGGGTCGGGCCTTCGTTGCGTTCGTCCGGCAGCCGCTGGGCTAGGGAATCGTCTTGCTCACCACGTTAGACACGTCGCTCTCCGCCCCGCCGGAGGTATACGCCCGGACGGCGAAATACCATTTGCCGGAGACGAGCTGATCGATCACGTAGGTGTTGACGCCCGGGTTGGTGACATCGACGGTCTGGTTGAGTGCGGTGCTGCTGGTGCCGTACACGATACGGAAACCCGCCAGGTCATCCAGCGGACTGCCGTCGGTGTTCTCGGTCGGCGCCTGCCACGACAGCGACGCGCTACCGAGCGCACCGGATGCCACGTTGATCGTGAAGGCGGGCAACGCCGCAGTGTTGGTGCCATCGGAAACGCTGATGACGATATTGGCGAAGGTGCCTGCGTTGGCAGCCGCCGGCGTTCCGGACAGCTTGCCGGTCGTGGTGCTGAACGTAGCCCAGGCTGGCTTGCCCGCGATGCTCCATGTGAGCGTGTTGCCGTCCGGATCGGATGCAGTCGGCTGGAAGCTGTATGCCGCTCCAGCCGTTACCGCCGTAGCAGGCGTGCCAGAGATTGTCGGCGAGCCGTTAGCCACGGCGCTCACGGCGATCGCGAACGCCGCCAGTGAAGCGGTGGCCTTGCTGTCACTCACGCTGATCACAATGTTGCTGAACGTGCCGGCGGCGGTCGGGGTGCCGCTCAACAGGCCTGTCTTCGTGTCGAAGGTCGCCCAGGTGGGTCGATTCTGGATCGTGTAACCGAGCGTATCGCCATCGGGATCCGCTGCAGTCGGTTTGAACGAATAGCCCGAACCCACCTTCGCGGTGGTGGCCGCCGCACCGCTGATCGTCGGTGCGCGATTCGGCGCCGCCTGCACGGCGATGCTGAAGGTTGGCAACGAAACGCTTGCCTTGCCGTCGCTCGCGCTGATCACGATACCGGCATAGGTGCCCACGTTGGCCGCCGCTGGTGTGCCGTTGAGCCGGCCGGTCGATGTGCTGAACGTCGCCCACGTCGGCTTGTTCTGGATGCTGTAGGTCAGCGTGTCGCTATCCGGATCGCTGCCAGCGGGCTGGAACGAATAGGCCTGCGCCACCTGCACCGAAGCTGCCGGAGTGCCGCTGATCGTCGGCGTGCGATTGTTAGGACCTTTCACCTGGATCGCGAAGGCGCCCAGCGCGGTCGTCGCCTTGCCGTCGCTGACGGTGACGACGATGTTGGAGTAGGTGGCGATGTTGGCCGTGGCGGGTGTTCCGCTGAGCATGCCGGTGGCAGTGCTGAAACTGGCCCACGATGGCCGGTTCGAAATCGCGAACGTGAGTTTGTCGCCATCGGCATCGGCAGCCGCCGGCTGGAAACCATACGGCTTGCCCACATCCACCGACGTCGACGGCGCACCGCTGATGGTGGGCGCCTTGTTCGTCGGCGACGGCGTTTCAGTGCGCGCCGTGACGGTGATGCGGAACGGTCCGACCGCTCGCTGATCGCGACCATCGGTCACCGTGATCGTGATGTCAGTCGTTTGTCCGACGTCGCTGTCGCCAGGAACACCGGTCAGTGCGCCGGTGTCGACGCTGAACTGCGCCCACGCCGGCTTGTTGGTGATGGCGAACTCGAGAAAATCGTTGTCGGCATCGCTGGCCTGCGGCACGAACGAATAATTCTGGCCGGACTGGACGGCCTGCAACGGAACGCCGGTGATGTCGGGCGGCTGATTCGCCGGAGGAGTGGGCTCGGCCGGCGGCTCGGCGGGCGAGGTAACCGGCGTAGCGGCGCCGTCGGCGCTGTCATCCGAACCTTCGTTACAGCCGGCAAGAGCACTGGCCATGGCAGCAGCCAGCACAATTTTGAGCAACGCTTTGCCGAACATGTTTGTCATGGCTCGTACCTTGTTCTGCGCAGACGCGCCACTGCATTCATGCAGCGGTGCGTTACGTTTGCGTGGACGGGCAATGACACAAAGACCGACGGATCAACATGCTGATCCAACGGTACAGCCAGACGCTCGAACGGACTAAACGCCGGACACGGGAGCAAACCTCTCGCGCGTCGCGTGCGTGTGCGACTCTTGCTGGTAACCCCGCTGTCATAGGATGAAATCCTGTAGACCGGAGGCTTTGCGTCCCCGCCTTTCGACGGGTTTGCCCTTTTCAACTTACGCTGCTCCTTTTCCCCAGACACCGATTGCGACGCGATGACACGCTCGCGCTGGCGTCGCTACGCCTTCACAGGGACTTGCGGAAACAGGTGCGAATGACAGACAGGGGAGTTGTTGACGGCGCAGGCGCTGTGAGAGCCCTCGTTCCGGCAACCCCGCTATCCTGCGCACTCGCGCTGTCGGACCGGAGGCTTTGCGTCCCCGCCTTGCGGCGAGTTTGCCCTTGTGAAGCGGGCGTGAGTAAACCTCACTGAAATCGCGAAAGCAATTGTCGTCAGGCAACGACACACGTCGCATTTCCTGCAGTTCACATAAGAGCGTCAAGACAGCGGAAGAAAAATCTTGCGCGGCGCATCGCCATTCGAGCACGCCGCACAAGATTCATTCTCCAACGCTGCCTGCAGCGCTTTCATTGCACCACTTTGCTGGCGACGTTCGAGTTGACGCTCTCGGAGCCGGCGTTCGTGTACGCGCGCACGGCGAAGTAATAAGTTGCAGGCGCAAGGTTCTCGACAACGTAAGTCGACATACCGCCGCCACTCACCTGGATCGTCTGCGTCATGGCCGACGGCGTCGTGCCGTAGTAGATGCGATAGCCGGCGAGGTCGGTAAGCACCGAGCCATCGGTGTTCTGCGTCGGCGGCGACCACGCCAACACTGCGCTGCCGAGCGAGATCTGGTTGACGGCAATCGAGAACGCCGGCAGCGACACTTTCGTCTTGCCGTCGCTCGCGCTGATCACGACATTCGAGTAGCTGCCGACATTGACCGCGGAAGGCATGCCGGAGAGCTGGCCAGTGGCGGTATTGAAGCTCGCCCATACCGGCTTGTTCGCGATCGAGAACGTCAGCGTATCGCCGTCCGCATCGCTGGCGACCGGTTTGAAGCTGTACGCGCTGTTCGCATTGAGTGCCGTAACCGGCGTGCCGCTGAGCTGCGGAGCTTTGTTGGCAGGAGCGCTGACTGCAATGGCAAACGCCGCGAGCGCCGTGGAGAGCTTGCCGTCGCTCACCGAAACCACGATGTTCGAATAGGTTCCGGCGCTGGCGGTACCGGGCGTTCCCGAAAGCTGGCCGGTTGCCGTGCTGAAGGATGCCCACGAGGGCAGGTTCTTGATCGAGAAACCGAGCGCGTCCTTATCAGGATCGGAGGCAGTGGGCTTGAAGCTATAGGTGCTGCCGGCTGCTACCGAGGTCGCCGGCGCGCCGGAGATCGTCGGTGCCCGATTGGTTTTGACCGCAGCCGCGGTCACGGTAATGCTGAACTTCTTGGTGGACGCACCGTTCTTGCCATCCCACACCGAGATCTGGATGTTCGACCAGGTGCCCGCCTTGGTCGGCGTACCCCAGATCTGGCCGGTGCCGTACGAATAGCTGAGCCACGATGGCTTGTTGACGACGCCGAAGTTCAGAACATTGCGATCCGCGTCGTTCGCGACGGGAGTGAACGAATATTTCTGTCCCACGACCGCAGTCGCAGGCGGCGTTCCGGAGATTGTCGGCGCGTGATTGACGGCAGCGTTCGCAGGCGACTGGAACGCAACCGCCAACAGCGTGACGGCGAATAGGGAAGACAGACGGGAGAGACTGACGACAGGCAGCACTGATCGCATTGGGACACCCCGCGGCACAAGCACGCAAAACACCTCACCCCGTAACCGCGCCAGGCGCGTCACGGAACCTGTGTCTGGCAAGGGAAGCTGTGCGAGGTCAGTGCGCTTGAGATGCACCGCAAGGCCCAGTTCACGCCGGAGTTCACGAACCACTCCAGCGGCAACCCCGCTATCCGTGGCGAATCACACCGAGGTGATCCGCCCGAGGACCGGAGGCTTTGCGTCGCCGTCTTTCGACGGGTATGCCCTTGTTCGACGGCGGGCAGTGTGCCGGCAGCGCGGGCTGAGGCCTATCGGACGCGCCCGCATCGACGCGGGAGGGATGGAGGCATGCAGGGTAAGGCGCCGTACTAGTCAGGCGCGGCGAAGGCTTAGGGGAAAACGCTGTGGGCGGGCGGATGCGAACGGGGAAACGACGCAATTTCCCCGGGCAGATTTGCCATAACCGATCCTAACTACGCCTCGAGTTCTCGCGGCCGGCTATGACCAGCAATAGCGACTTACCGTTAGCGCGGGGATTACCTGATGGGGGTGCCAGCGTCGCCCGAACGCTTCCGGGCGCCTACTCCGGCAGCGTGAAGCCGTGCTGGCGAACGAGCCTTGTACAGGCCGTCGCCAGGTGCAGGTCGTAGAGCACCCCGGCGCCGCGATTGATCTCGCCGATGGCTTCCTCCATGCCCGCGGCGGGACGATGCGGCCGTGGCGAGCACATCGCCTCGATCACATCGGCGATGGCCAGGATCCGGGCTTCCAGCAGGATCTCCTCGCCTTTCAGCCCGCGCGGATAACCGCTGCCGTCGCAACGTTCGTGGTGTTCGAAAACGATCTCGGCGACCGGTGCGCCGAAATTCACGTCCGCCAGCAATTTGCAGCCTTCTTCGACATGCATGCGCATCAACGCCGTTTCGGCATCGGTGAGCCGCCCCGGCTTGGTCAGCACCGTGGACGGGACTGCGACATTGCCGACGTCGTGCAACAGCGCAGCAACACGCAAGGCATGCTGGCGCTCTCCGTCGAGACCGGCCTCGCGTCCCAGCGCAACCGCCAGCGCAGCGATGCGACGTGCGGAACCCGCGGTATAGGGGTCGTGCATCTCGCTCATTCGCAGCAGCGCATCGATCATGCCCTGCATGGCAACGTCAGACCTCTGCAGCGCGCTGAGCGTCATTGCATGCGCACGCTTCGACTGCAACACGCGCCAGCCGCCGTCGGCCAACGACGCCAATGCGCGCTGATCGTCCTCACCATACCCTGCATCGCGGTTCGCGACCCCGAGCACGGCAACGGTTTCCTCTCCAGCAATCATCGGCACGGCCAGGTATCGCTGCAGATCGGGCAGTCCGTCGGTCTGCGGCTTCCACGCCAGATCGTTACTGGAGGTCGGATGTCGGGCGCGCACGCATTCACTGAGCAATCCGGACTTCGCGAGCGGCCGGGGTTCGGCGCTGGCCATTGTCGTGTGCGGCCGGCTGCGCTCGCGCCACGCGGCGAGTGTCAGCGTCTTATGCGTCGGTTCGACGAAGAACAGGTACGCCAGGGGACTATTGGTTATCTCGACGGCCTGCTCGATGACGCGTCGCACGATCGCCGATTCATCCAGGGACTCGGCCTGTCGGAACAGGTCGATGAGGAAGTCCTGCTGCCGCTGCCAGACGCGTTGCGCCACGAGCTCACGGCGACGCTGTGAGATGTCACGAATCAACACGACGCTGTCGCCGCGAGCGTTGTCGGATTTGTCTTCCAGCTTGCCGACGCTGACCTCGACGTCCAGCAAGCTGCCATCCTGGCGCTTGTGGCGTGTCTCGTAGCGACCGCCATCTGCGGGGCGCTGCAGTTGCAGGCGCGCAGTCACTTCTCCGGAGCCTTGCTGTTCAAGATCCGCCGCGGTCATTTTCAGCAGCGTCGCCCGATCGTAGCCGGACATGCGACAGTAGGCCGGGTTGGCTTCGAGAATGCGGCCGTCCGCATCCAACACCCAGCAACCATCTGCAGCCGCATCCATGACTGCCCGGGTCGCAGCCGCATCTGCCTGCAAACGCCGCGTCTCGTGCTGAAGCTCGACGCTGCTTTGCTGCAACTGTTGCTGGAGCTGGGCGGCCTCCTGCTGCAGGCGTTCCCGCAACTCAACCCCGTCCTGCTGCAGTCGATCAGTCTCCGCAAGACGTGCCGTGAGGTCATAGGCGCAGATCAGGTCGGCGCTGCGACCGTCGAATTCGATTTCATTCGCTGCAGTCGACAGGCTGAGCGTCGTACCATCCTTGCAGCGATGTTGAACGACATCGGCAGCGACGGCGGCGTCCTGCGAGACCAGGGCCAGGGATTTCAGCGACAGGAATTCAGCGCGCCCATAACCGTACATCGACAGAGCGGCATCGTTCACGGCGATGAAGCCGCCGGTTGCGTGATCGGTGATCCACATCGGCAGAGGATTTGCTTCGAACACCCGGCGAAAGCGCGCTTCGCCTGCGGCCAGCCGCTGATTGGTCGCTTCCAGCTCAGCGAGCTGCGCGCGCAGCCGTGATTGCGCCTGTTGAGCACGTTCAATAGCCAACGCCTGGGTCTGCTGGGCACGTTCGAGCGCACGAGCGTGCTGCACGGTCGCTTCGTCCAGCGCCGGCATCGGTGTCGTCTCGGTCTCCTTGGGAACGTTGACCAGCAATTCGTCGATCGCGCTCAGCAATGCATCGGGTTGCACTGCGCGCGCCAGGAACCGCTCCGCGCCCAGCTCCAATGCAAAGCGCTCGTACTTCGGATCGTCGTGACGTCGCGTATAGAAGATAAACGGAATGGATTGCAGGCGTTCGTCCTGCTTCCATTTGCGGCACAGCGCGAAACCGTCCATGCGCGGCAGCACGATGTCCGACACCACCAGGTGCGGCGGATCGCGACGCGCGGCATCGAGCGCCGCAAGACCGTTGGCGGCCTTGACGACCCGATGGCCACGACCTGCGAGCAGCTGCTCGATGGCGCTCTGCTCCGATTCACGCTCGTAGGCTACGAGAACGACGCCCATACCGAAATCTCCTGCCACCTATGGGCCACCTGTGCGCCCTACCTATGGGCTTGGCGACGCCCTGCAAGCAGGTGCCGCCGCTGTGCAAATACGACGCGCCAGTATGGCCGATTAGGGACTTACTACGCACCATTGAGGGGAAATCTGCGCTGTGAAGAGAGACGTGGAGCACATTGCGGGCACGACCAGCGATGTATTTGAGATCAGGGAGGACTGGCCAACCGGCTACCGGTTAGTCGGCCAGAGTTCGGAGCTTGCTCTGGCCAGCAGCCGGCTGACGATTTGCTCCTGGGCAATTTTCTCCGAGGTCAAATGTGTCAGTCGGCAGGACTCCCTTGCGATGCCGTCCTATCGACCAATCCCGGTGTCCGCTGATCGCAGCCGACTCTGCTCATCCCAACGCGCGATTGATCTTCATCCAGTATTGACCGAGCGCCGCGACCTGGGAGGTGAACAGCTTGAAGTCCACCGGCTTTACGATGTAGCTATTGGCATGGTTCTCGTAGCTGCGCACCATGTCGGAACGCTGGTCGGAGGACGACATGATCACCACGGGGATGGAGCGGGTGTGGGGATCCTCCTTGATGCGGGCGAGCACATCCAGTCCGTCGATCTTGGGCATGTGCAGATCGAGCAGCATCAGATGCGGTTGGCCGAGGGTGCGTTGTGCATAGGCTCCCCTGCGGAACACATAGTCGAGCGCCGCCTCGCCATCCTGCACCCAGACCACATTCTTGCTGACACCACCAATTTCCAGCGCGCGCGTCGTCAGTTCCGCATCGGTGGCGTTGTCGTCGGCAAGCAGCACGTAACCAGAATTCAGCATGGGGCACCGAAGGGAAAACCAGAGGCCTCAGGCTCATGGCCCTGGGCAAGCGTCGGATGGGTGATGGCAGCGCCGGCATCCGTTGCTGGCCGATAGCCGGTAGCCGATGACCCACGGCCACTCTCCACCGCTATCAGGAATCCATGGGCTCGCGCGACTTCGCGCAGCCGCTCGAAACGGCCCGACTGCCCGCCGTGCCCCGCTTCCATATTGATGTGCAGCAACACAGGATTGCTGCCCTTCTTCAGATCGCGCAGTCGCGCCACCCATTTCGCGGGCTCGTAGTACTGCACCTGGCTGTCCCACAATCCTGTCGTCACCAGCACAGGCGGATAGTGCTGCGCACGCACGTTGTCGTAAGGCGAATACGAAAGCATGTAGTTGTAGAACTCCAATTGACTGGGATCGCCCCACTCGTCGTATTCGAGCGTGGTGAGCGGAATACTTTCATCCAGCATGGTGGTCACGATATCGACGAACGGCACATCGGCGACGATGGCGCCGAACTTCTCCGGTGCCATGTTGGCGATCGCTCCGACCAGCAGACCTCCGGCACTGCCGCCGGATGCATACACGCGGCCGTGCGTTGCATAGCGCTGGGCGATCAGGAAATCCGTAGCGTCGAGAAAATCGTTGAAGCTATTGCGTTTGTGCAGCAGCCGGCCGTCGTCATACCAGCGCCGGCCCAACTCCTGTCCGCCGCGCACATGGGCGATCGCACAAATGAAGCCGCGCTCCAGCAACGACAATAGCGATGAGCTGAAAGCCGGTTCGATGCAATGGCCATAGGCTCCGTATCCGTACAGATACAGGGGCGCAGAACCGTCTCGCGCCACGTTCTTGCGGTATACCACCGACACCGGGACGCGCTCTGCGTCGCGGGCGGGGGCCCAGAGCAGCTCGCTTGCGTAATCGGCAGGGTCGAACGAACCGAGCACCTGCTCGCGTTTCAGCAGCACACGCTCGTCGGTGACCATGTCGTACTCATAGACCGACGTTGGTGTAGTCAACGAGGTGTAGGTATAGCGCAGCCGCGTGGTGTCGATTTCCGGATTCGCGTCCAGATACATCGCATAGGCTGGATCGTCGGCATCCAGGTGCAGCACTCGTTCCGCGCCGCCGCCGGCACGCGGCAAGGTCTGCACGCGGATCTTGCGCAAACCTCCCGAACGTTCGCTGACCACCAGGAAGTCCTGAAACACCTCGAAGTCGTGCACGAACACTTCTGGATCGTGCGCCACGACGTCGCGCCAGGAATCGCGCTGATCGCCCGAATGACCCGCAGCCGGCGGCGGTGCTGCGGTCATGATGCGAAAGTTCTGTGCATTCCAGTTGGTACGCACCAGGAAACGATCGCCGAGGTGCTCGATCTGGTATTCGTGCTCGGAACTGCGCTCCATGAACACGTTGAATCGCAACGCTGGATCCGCGGCAGCCGCAAAACGCCACTCCGAAGTCGTGGTGCTCTGCGAGCCGATGTAGAGATACTGCTGCGACTTGGACCGGCTGACACCCAGGTCGAAGCTCTCATCCGGCTCCTCGTATACGACCGGATCGACCTTCGCACCCAGCGTGTGACGACGCACGCGCCGGCCCAGCAGGGTGACCGGATCTTTTTCGACGTACAGCAACGTACGATTGTCGTCAGCCCAAACCACCTCCGCCTCGACATTGTCGATAACGTCGTCGAGCAATTCGCCGCTCGCCAGATCGAGCACGCGCAGCCGGAACTGGCGGCGCCCGACGGTATCGATCGTGTATGCAAGCAGCCTGTTGTCCTGGCTCACTTCATAGTCGCCGAGCTGGAAAAAGGCCTCGCCGGCAGCGAGCACATTGCAATCCAGAAGCACGCTCTCCACGCCGCCTGGCGCATCGGGCCGCCGCACGTAGATTGGATACTGTTTACCGGTTTCATAGCGGCGGCTGTAGTAGTAGCCACGATCGCGAACCGGCACGCTGGAATCGTCCTGCTTGATACGGGCGACAATTTCCGCATAGAGCGCATCGATCAGCGGCTGGGCCGGCGCCAGCATCGCCGCGCTGTAGTCATTTTCGGCATGCAGGTGGGCGAGCACTTCGGGATTCGCACGCGTGTCATCCCGCAGCCAATAGTACGGATCGTCCCTCGTGCCATGAGGCGACTGCACCGGATGATGGCGAACGGCAGGGCGGGGTGGTTGCGGCAAACTGGTCACTGGCGATTCATATCTGGTAACGGACCTCGGGGCCCTTGTTGGTAGCGTGTCCTGCAGTGGCAACGGTCTGAACCGGTAACGACGGCGGCGGCAGCAGCGTTGCCGCCGACACTGTTGCCGGGCTGGAGCAATTCGGGGTTGGATTTATCCGGGATGCGGCCGGGCCGGCGGCTGGCTCAGCTTGTCGGCAAGCCCAATCGCCCTATATAGCCCGAGGCGACCCACAACGTAAATCGGCCGTATCGCGCATGCACCCCCCGGGTTAACTCGCCGCTACGATGCCATCCATGCCCTGTCCGTATCGATACGGACGATTACTGGCTCGCCGATGTGGCCAACCGTGACCGGGTCGTATGTCGGCTTTAGTAGCTGGGGTACGATGGCTGCGTCGCTGACCCGGCAAGTGCGCATCTCGTTTCTGCGGCACAGTTCACTCGGATGCGCGAAAAAGCCTGAAGCACGTCTCAGTCGGTCCCTTTTCCATAAGTACTATTGGGGACAAGCATGAAAAACCCGAGGAGTGGGTCTGTGGCCAATGCTCAGCATATTCGCCCGGTGTCGGGCAGCGGTGAGGAAGTCAACATCGAGATCGACGACACCCGCGGCCAGCGCCACCCGGGGGAGTCGGAAGCAGGACATCAATCGCCGGTCCTGGCGCCCGTCCTGGTACTGAGCCGCGACCCGGCCCTGCTCGATACCGTGCGTAAGGCCGCTCCGCGCGGCGTATCGGTAACCTCCGCACCCGATCTGGACCAGGTTGCCGACAAGCTGCCGCTGCTCAAGCCTGGAGTGCTGATCGCGGATACCGGGAGCACTTCGGATGTAGCCGCCTTGGTAGCCCAGCTCACCCAGCATTTCCCGGAGCTGGTGGTGGTCGTTGCAGGCAAGCGCGAAGACAGCGCTGGCCTGATGCAGCTCACCGCCGCCGGACGAATCTTCCGTTTCCTGCTGACACCCTTGACGCATGGCCAGACGCGCCTTGCCCTCGAAGCTGCGGTTGCACAGCATGCCGATCTGCGTGCCGCCGGCCAGCGCCTGAGCGCAGCAAGCACCGGAGATAGCGGTGGCAAGAACTACGTGATGACGTACGGCGCCCTGGCTGCAGGGCTGCTGATCGTCATCGGCGGCATCTGGTTCGGCGTAAAGCAATTCACCCGCGAACCCGAAGCACCTCCCGCGGCAGTAACCGCTCCCGCGAACTCCGCGCAGCCCGGCGGCGTACCTGACAAGCCCGATCCCGTACAGGCCGAACTGGCGCTGGCGAAAGAAGCCCTGGACCAGGGCAAGCTGCTCGAACCGGCTGGCGAAAGCGCACTGGATCTCTATCGCAGCGCGCAGGCACTGGATCCGAATAGCGAAGCCGCCAAAGCCGGTATAAGGGCAGTGGCAGACCGCATCCTCGGTCGCGCCGAAGCTGCGCTCACCGCGGAACATCTCGAAGAGGCCATTCGCAATATTGAAATCGCACGCGACATCGACGCCACGCATCCCCGCCTGACATTCCTCGATACGCAGATCGCTCGCGAGCGCGAACGTCTGAAGCTGAGCCAGGCGCAGGAAGTCGGTAATCGCGTCCGCACACTAGTAGCTCAGGCGAACGAACGCATAGAGAACGGGCGCCTGATCACTCCGGTCGGCAGCAGTGCGCGCGATGCGCTGATCGACGCGCGGCGCCTCGACCCGACCGATCCGACAGTTGCCCAGAGCATCCGGGACCTGAGCGCTGCCTTGGCTGAAGAAGCCCGCAAATCGCTCGCAGCCGGTAAGATCGACGAAGCGCAAACCTACGTGAACGGCGCGCGTCAGCTCGGTTCTGCAGGCGCTGCCCTGGCGGCGGTCGAGCGTTCGCTCACGGATGCCACACGGGTTGCATCGGCTGCGGCGGCACGGCGCCCAGCATCAGGCCCCAACACCGATAGCCTGGTGACCGACGTTCGCCAGCGGCTGACCGACGGCAAGCTCATCGATCCATCAGGCGGCAGTGCCAAAGACGCGCTGCTCGCGCTGCGCGATGCCACGCCGAATCGGCCGGAAGTGGAAGAACTGTCGCGCGCCCTCTCTGCGCGCCTGATCAATTCGAGTAAGCAGGCGATGGCTGCCAAGGCATACGACCGTTCTGCCCAACTGCTCGCAGCTGCGCGGGAAGTCGGTGCTCGTTACAACGAAGCGACGATCGCACAGGCAGAACACGAATTGACCGGCGCCCGCGAATTGACGGCACAGGAGTCGAGTGTCGTCTCGGCGGCGGTGTTGAAGCGCACCAAGATGGTGAACCCGGCGTACCCGGAAACGGCGCTCAAGCGCGGTATCGAAGGCTGGGTAGAACTAGCCTTTACCGTCACACCCAAAGGCACCGTCGAAGGCGTCGAAGTGCGTAATTCGAGCCCTGCTGCCACGTTCGACGAGGTTGCGATACGCGCCTTGCGGCAATGGCGCTTCGAACCTGTGGAACGCAACGGCGAGAAAGTTGCGCAGCGCGCGATGGTGCGGCTGAGATTCACCAAGCCCGAATAACCAAGCTCTATCGACCCCTTGCAACGAAGGCCGGCAAACCCGGCCATCGTCCCCTTCCCGTCGTACCTCTTGTGACGCTACCCTGCGCGCCCGTCGCGCCCCGGTAACGTCATGACACTGCTCGCTACCGCCTCGCCCCGTTCAGAACTTCCGGCGTTACTGCGGGATGCGTCGGGCCGTGCCCGGGTGGACTTGCGCACCATCGTTGCACTGGCCGCGCCCTTCGCCGCCAACAGCGCCATCCAAGCGGTGCTGAATCTCACCGATACGTGGTTCATCGGCCGTATCTCCACTCCAGCGCTTGCGGCAATCGCTGCCGTTCACTGGCCCGTGATTGTCTGCATCGCGCTGTTCGGTGGCGTAGGCCTCGCGGGCCAGACGCTGGTCGCGCAGTCAACGGGGAGCCGCCGTTACGCGCGAGCGGCGCAAGCGGGATGGATCGCAATGTGGGCTGCTTTGTTCGTCGCACCCATATTCTTCGCGCTCGCCGTCGGCGGCCGATATCTGCTGCAACCATTTGCGCTCGAGCCGCATGTGCAGGCGTTGGCACTGGAATTCTGGCAGCCGCGCATGCTCGGTGCGCCGCTAGGTGTTGCGCTATGGGGCATCCTGGGTTTCTTCAATGGCATCGGCAGGCCGCAGATCACGTTCGCCATCGATCTGCTGGTGGCTGTCAGCAACGCCCTGCTCAACCAGCTTTTTATTTTCCAGCTCGATATGGGAATCGCCGGAGCCGCGTGGGCAACCAACTGCGCCCAGCTTTGCGGCGTCGCCGCTGGACTGGCAGTCTTCCTGAGCACGCCGATACGCGAGCGCTATCGCTCGCACTTGATGTGGCGCCTGTCTGCGCCACGACTCTTCACCCAGTGGCGCCTGGGATTTCCGATGGGCGTGCTGCTGGCGGCGGACATGCTGGGGTTCGCGCTGTTTCAGCTCATGCAGGTGCATCTGAGCGCGGTCGACGGCGCGGCGGCGCAGATCGTGATGATGCTGACCTCGATTGCATTCATGCCTGCGGTGGGCATCGCCATGGCTGGCACAACATTGGTCGGTCAGTCGATCGGCATGGGCGATCGCGGCTGGGCACGTCGCGTCGGCAACACCATCATCGCGCTGTGCATGGGGTACATGGGCCTGATCGGTCTGCTGCTGGCGCTGTCCGCCTCCTGGCTGATCCCGGCATTCGTCGGCTCCGGCGATCCGCAATCCGCCGAGGTGATCCGGGTGGGTATTTCCATACTATGGATTGCCGCCGCTTACCAGGTTTTCGACGGACTGAATCTCGGTTCGTCCTTCAGCCTGCGCGGCGCCGGCGACGCGACCGTACCGGCCCTACTGGTGATTCTGTTGTCGTGGTTCCTGTTCGTACCGGTCGCTCACATGTTGTCGTTCGCGCCCGGCCAAGGCTGGGTGGACTGGTTGCCGCAATTCAGCCTGGGCGCCATTGGCGGTTGGCTGGCGGCCGTTATCTATATCTTCGCGCTCGGCGTCGCGATGTGGCTGCGCTGGCGATCGCGCGCCTGGGAAAAGATCAAACTGAGATAGCGCATCGGTCGACTCGTCGTTCCTCCCTGCCCTGCCTACGGCAATTCCTGATAAGCCGCTGCGCTTTTGCCCAAACCCCGCGCGTCGCAAGACCGTGGATGGCTCATTTACGCGGGCCTCGCTCAAGGCTGGACGCCACACGCCGTTAAATCAATGCACTGCCGCATTTGCGGCCGTCGATTGCGTGCAACTCCTTCTCCTTGTCGATCCCTGCGGCGCCTGCATTCGAGCTATGAAATTCAAACATCGCATCTGGCTGTTGCCCATCATGACAGCCGTGATCGTGACTATCGGCATCTCCGTCAGTTCGGCGATCACTTCCAAGACCTCCGCGGCGCTGGTACGGGTCGAGCACGTGCAGTACCCGACCGTCGAGGCGCTGCGCACGGTGCGTGCGGAAGTGCTCGGCATCGAGGAGTCTCTGCAACGTGCCGTGGCTGAAGGCGACAAGCAGGCTTTGAGCGCTGCCGAAGAGCGCGGCGCCAACGTACGGCAGGCACTCAAGGAGCTGTCAGCTGCCGATCCGCAGAGCACCCTCGACGAACAATTGGGCAGCGAGTTCGATAGATATTTCACCGCCGCGCTTTCGGCCACCCGCATCATGCTGGGCACCGAAAAGGGCGACGCGGGTTCCGCCATTGCAGAGATGCAGAAGACCTCGGCCTCGCTGAAGAATCTGCTGACGCAATCGCAGGACGACGCGATCAAGGAGTTCCGCTCGCTGCTTGCCAGCGGCACGGACAACATACAGCGCAGCCAGTTTGCCAGCCTGATCATGGCCGTGTGCGTGATCCTGGCACTGGGCGTGGGTTCATGGATCCTGATCGGTAGTGTATTTCGCAGCCTGGGTGGCGAACCTGAGATCGCCGTTACCACCGTGCGTTCGATTGCGGCCGGCGACTTCACAACCGAAGTGCGCTTGAGCCCTGGCGACGATATCAGCTTGTTGCACGGCATCGAGACCCTGCGTCGTAAACTGGGCACCGTGATTCGCGATGTGCGCAGCACTTCAGGCACTGTCGACAAGGCAGCCGATGAGATCAACACCAGCATCGGGATGCTAAGCACCCGAACCTCGGACCAGGCAGCGAGCCTGGAAGAGACGGCATCCTCGATGGAAGAGATGACCGTTACGGTACGCCGCAACGCCGACAACGCACGGCATGCAAACCAGCTCGCAACCGAAGCTCGCGATCGCGCAGAGCGCGGCGGCGCGGTCGCGACACGCGCGGTCACGGCCATGACGGAAATCAATGCTTCCAGCCGGCGCATCGCTGACATCATCAGCGTGATCGATGAAATCGCATTCCAGACCAACCTGCTGGCGCTGAATGCCGCGGTTGAAGCGGCTCGTGCAGGCGAGCAGGGCCGGGGCTTTGCTGTCGTAGCTTCAGAAGTGCGCAACCTCGCACAGCGCAGTGCGACTGCGGCGCGCGAGATCAAGGCGCTGATCGAGGACAGCGTCACCAAGGTGCAAGGCGGTTCCAAGCTGGTCGACGAATCCGGCCAGCACCTGAACGATATCGTCGCGGCCGCCAAGAAGGTGGCCGATATCATCGCCGAAATTTCCTCGGCGAGCTCACAGCAGGCAGGCGGGCTGGATCAGGTCAACGGCGCCATCATGCAGATGGATGAAATGACGCAGCAGAATGCAGCCATGTCGGAGGAGACCGCGGCGGTGGCATCGTCGATGACCGATCAGGCCCGAACACTCAAGGAATTGATCTCGGTCTTCAGGGTCGACGACTCGGCACCGAACGCCCCCATCACTGCGCCTGCCCCAGCACGTGCGCCGGTCATTGCCGCCGTACCTAAGGCAGCACGCAAACCGACGTTACGCAGCGTACCGACACCGGCCAGGAAAGCAGCCGGTTCGAATACGGAATGGCAGGAATTCTGATCGACACCCGCTGAGCCCAGCGAAGAGATCGAAGCCAGGAAGGTCAAAGCATCGCCTGGATCGCCCTGACTCGCGTGATGAATTCGGGCGAACGAAGAAAGCAGGCAGCTATTTCACCAGGCGCAGTACGGGCCGCTCGTGACGAGCTTGCGTCAGATCCTTGTGGAATCCATTTTCCGGGTGATACGCCAGCTCCCTCATGCGTCGCATCAACTCGGCCGCCTGGTTCGGGTCCGGCGTAATCCGCGGCCGTGCGGGCGAAGAAGTGCTGGGCTTGCTGCGAAAGATCATGGTGCGCTATCCAGTCAATGTCCTTGGGGCATCTTTGGCACGACTTTCGAGATCGCGGGGATAACGCACGACGCGACGAATTGGATCCGCCGACAGGAAATCTTTTCGGGATGGAGCTTCGCAGGCCATAGCCTGCCACAGCGACGTTACAGAATGCGTGCGACCGACGCCGCAGGACCCGCTATTTCCAGACGTTAGCGCGCTCGACAAAAGCCTGTGGACGTTGCGGCCTTACAACGCAGAAGCGTTGCCCGGTGGGCGCCTCCATGACCCACCACCGCACGCCCTGCTCCACCCGTTTTGCGCCCAGAGCTTCCAATCGCCGCACTTCGGCCTCGAGGTCGTCGGTTTCGATATCCAGATGCACGCGGCTCGCGTGAGCGACTTGCTGCACCTCGATGTGCAACCCATCCGGCCCGGTCAACATTTCCCGATACTTTGGACTGGCCTCTTCCTGCGCATCGCGCAACGGATAACCCAGCGCGGCACTCCAGAACAGCGCCGCCTGCTCCAGGTCTTCGGTCCTGCAATCGATGATGAAACCGGCGAGGCGACTTTTGTGCATGGGGGTTGAGCAGGGTGATGGAAGTGATGCAGGTGATATTGTGAAGTGGATGAAGAACTCAGAGCCTACATCACTTCCATCACCTGCATCACCCCCATCACTTACCCATTCGGATTCTCCCCCCGCCGCGCCCGATTCATCGCCTGCAGCATGTCGCGCACGTCCTCGCGTGCCAGGATCTCCGCCGTATCCTGCGTGACTTTGCGCTGCCAGTTGGCGTGTTCCTTGTCGGTGCCGGGGACGTTGACGGGGTCGGTCATGCCGATCAGGTCTTCGATCTGGATCATCGCGACATTCGCGCTCGACAAGCCAAGATACGACTGGATGGCACGCGCGAGCGCCGGAGAGTACGGAGGCAGCGGCTCGTTTGATTGCCAGTGCCACAAGCCCTGCGCCGTTAGTGCCCCCATCATTTCCCTCAGTTCGATTGCACGCATCTCGTGTACGGCGCGTGCGATATTTTCGTCGGGATAGAGGTTCAGTCCCTCGCGCAGCGCGATATCGCGTATTTCCCACCAGCCCCGCAGCGTCGGCAGATCGTGAGTGGTGACGGTCGCAAGTGCGTTGCGCACATACTGCGATGGCGCCTTGAATGCACCATCGGACTGTTTCTCGAACAGCAACACCTTGTAGTGATAGGCGTCGTAGTGCTCCATTGCTTCACGCACTTCGGTGGGGACCGTACCGAGATCCTCACCAATGACGATGCAACGATTGCGGACGCTCTCCAGCGCCAGAATCGCGATCAGGTCGGCGAGCGGATAGTGCACATACGCGCCTTCGGCTGAGGTCATACCGCGAGGCACCCACCACAAGCGGAACAACGTCATCACGTGGTCCAGCCGCAGCGCGGCGACGGCACGCATGTTGTTGCGGATCAGGACGATGAACGGCTCATATTCCTGTGCCTTCAACTCCGTAGGATCCTGCGGTGGAATGCCCCAATCCTGCCCCTTCAGCGCCAACTCATCCGGCGGCGCGCCAACCGACGCGTTCTGCAGATACAAGTGGCGGTTCGACCAGGTTTCCGATCCGGCGGGATTGGCCCCGACAGCAACGTCGCCGTACAAGCCGAGCGACATTCCTGCTTCGCGCGCCAGCTTCTGGGCGGCGAGAAGCTGCTCGCCTGCGAGCCACTGCAGATAGAGGCAGTACTCCACGTCCTCTACGTGATCGCGCGCAAATCGATTAACGGCTGGCGAGCCTGCATCGCGATATTCCTCGGGCCAACTTGGCCAGCCCCAGTATTGCGGACCCTGCAGGCGCAGATCGGCATCGAGCGCATCGAAGATCGCATGCAGCCGCAATGGTTCGCCGCGTTCTTCGACGTACTTGCGGAAGTCCTGCGCACGCTGGGTGTTGTTCGCCAGATGCGCCGTCCGAAAATGCCTGTAGAGCAGCTTGAGCACTTCGAACTTCGCTGCCGCGACTCGTGGGTAGTCGACATTCCTGGTCGCGCGCAACTGCTGCAGCAATACCTGGAAAGCAGTGTCTGCCACATGCCGGCGAGCCGACTCGCATTCGGCGAACTCAGGAACATCCGTCACCGCGATGTAGAGCAGATTGAGGAACTGCCGGCTCGAAGGGCTGTACGGACTGATGTGCGCCGGATTCGCTGGTAACAACGCATGCAGCGGATTCAGGCCGATAAGACCGCAACCCAGCGGCGTCGCCAGCGCGATCAATTCACGCAGGTCACGAAAATCCCCTATGCCCCAGTTCGTCAGCGAGCGCAGCGAATAGAGCTGCACCGCAATCCCCCAGACCCTTTTATCGTCGGCAAGCGCTTGTGCGTGGTAACACCGATCGGGCGCGACGATGAAGCGCGCGTCCCCGCTCAAGCCAGTGTCGAGTGTAATGGCGATCCGGTGATAACCCAGCGGCAGGTCGGTCGGCACATTCAGGTTCATCCGAACGAAATCGCGACTCTCGGCCATGCCTCGCTCGACCACTTCGAGCTCTTCCAGCGATGCACTGCCCTCGCGCGACTCACCGTGCTCGAGCTTGATGAACCAGGTGAGTTGCTTTGCGCCCAGGTCGAGCGGGATCGAGACCGGAACCAGCGCCGTCGCGCCCTGAGTAACGACGACCGCCGTTGGAATCATGCGCATCCAGCGCACGGTTTCAACGGTGTGTACGGCGGTTTCGATCGCGCGTTCCTCGCCGACATCCAAGCCGAGTGCCGCAAGGATTGCCTCGCGGCTCTCGACCGACACCGTACGCGGCTGATTGCGAAAATCCTGATACGTGGCACCGACACCGTAGAGCTGGGCAAGACGATCGAGTGGCGAGTTCATAGGGTGAGCAGTGAGGGGCTGGGCTGAGAACCGGAATGAATTTCCACGCAGATCACGAGCAGCACGCAGACAAGAACGGGCAACGAACGCGCTGGAATTCCGTGCTCAGCACGCAACCCCGTGAAAGTCCGTTCCGAGCTCCAACCGCTACACGCCCACCGAAAATCCGCTACGCACATGCAGCGGTGCATCGCCATCGGCAAGCAGTACACAGCTATGCGCCGCCACGACACAGTTTTCGCCTGCAGCGATCCGGTTGCCCAGATCGTTGGCGCGCCAGCGCGCCGTGTCGAAGACGATCTGCCACACCGCATTGGTCGTGGGCGCCGGCAGCCGGAAGTCGATCGACTGGTCGCTGGCATTGCAGAGAAACAGCAAATGCCCCTTGCCAGTTCCGTGCGGATCGTTGAATGCCTGTCCAATCAGAACACCGATGGCGCGCGCATTGTCGTCATGCCAATCGGCCGCGGTCAGCTCGTGACCCAGCGGATGACGCCAGCTCACATCCTTATGCTCATGATCGGCTTGGCGCGCACCCTTGAGGAACGTGTCGCGGCGCAATCCCGGAGCCTGGCGACGCAGTGTCAGCAGTTGCCGTACGAACGTCGTCAACCAGCTGCGGCGCGCGGCCAGATCCCAGTCGATCCAGCTCGTTTCGTTGTCCTGGCAATAGGCATTGTTGTTGCCCAACTGGGTGCGGCCGAATTCGTCGCCGGCCTGCAGCATGGGTACACCCTGCGACAGCAGCAGCGTTGCCAGCAGGTTACGAACCTGGCGCTCACGCAGCTCGATTATCTGTGCATCCGCGGTGGGGCCTTCGGCGCCGCAGTTCCAGCTCAGGTTGTGATTGTGACCATCGCGGTTATCTTCGAGATTGGCCTGGTTGTGCTTCTCTTCATAAGCCGTGGCGTCGTACAGCGTGAAGCCGTCATGGCAGGCGACGTAGTTGATGTTCGCCGTGGGACGCCGGCCGCTGGCACGAAACAGATCGCTGGAACCCGCGAAGCGCTCGGTGAAATTGCCGAGAATGCCCGGATTACCGCGCCAGAAGCCGCGCATGGTGTCGCGATACAGGTCATTCCATTCGGCCCAGGCCTGCGGAAAGTGGCTGAGCTGATAACCGTCGGGGCCGATGTCCCATGGCTCCGCGATCAGCTTCACGTAACGCAGCGATGGCTCGGCCGCGACGGCCTTGAAGAATGCGGCGTCGGTGCGAAAGCGCCCGTCATCACGACCGAGCACCGCCGCGAGATCGAAGCGAAAGCCGTCGACATGCATTTCCTCGACCCAGTAGCGCAGGCAGTCGATGACGAGATTGCGCGTCACAGCATGACCGATCGCCAGGGTATTGCCGGTGCCGGTGCGATTCACATAGTGACGCAGGTCGGAAGGCTCGATTTTGTAGTAGGCCTGATTGTCCAGGCCGCGCAGGTTCAGCGTCGGCCCGTTCTCGTTGCCCTCCACCGTGTGATTGAACACGACGTCGAGAATCACTTCGATGCCCGCTGCATGCAGCGCCCGCACCATCGTCTTGAACTCCGTCACCGGATCTTCGATGGCGTACTCGGGGGCGGGCGCGAACCACGCCAGCGAGCTGTAGCCCCAGTAATTGACCAGGCCTTTCTCGACCAGGAAGCGTTCCGGGACGAAAGCCTGCACCGGCAACAGCTCCACCGTGGTGACGCCGAGATAGCGCAGATGATTGAGCACCGCCGGGTGAGTCAAGCCGAGATACGTGCCACGCTCACGCTCGGGAACGGCGGGGTGCAGCTTGGTGAAGCCTTTGACGTGCATCTCGTAGATGACGGTGTCGCGCCATGGCACGGCCGGCGGCCGATCCTCGCTCCAGTCGAAGCTGCCCTGGATCACGCGTGCCTTGTAGTTGTATGGCGCACTGTCTTCCGTGTTCGGCCGCTCCGCGTCCGTCGTCGGCGCCGCACCGAGCAACGCGTCATTCCATACGAATGGCCCGACGACTGCGCGCGCATAGGGATCAAGTAACAATTTGTTGGCGTTGTAACGCAGCCCGTACACCGGATCGTATGCGCCGTGCGCGCGCAGGCCATACACGAGTCCCGGCACACCGTGCGGAGCCGGCAGAAATCCGTGACAGACATTTTCAGTACGCTCCGGCAACACCAGCCGCGCCAGCTCATGCTGGCCGTCCGCATCGAACAGGCACAATTCCACCTGCGCAGCGCCGCTGGAATACACCGCGAAGTTGACGCCTTCGCTGGTCCAGGTTGCCCCCAGGGGCTCGGGCGCGCCGGGTTGCAACCTGGCAGTGGTGTAGTCGGGAAGAATGGAAGGGATCGCGTTCATTACCATCGTGTTGACATTGACAGTTAACGGCAGGAGCCGCGCAGACAGCAGCGCATAACTAACATCGGTGCGGACAAGATCAGTGTGTGCCCCGGTCGGTGTGTGTCGGATCGGTGTGGCCAGTAGACGTGGTTGCCTTGCGTCGCCGGATCTTTATTCTGACCGCCAACGCTCAACCGTCAACTCTCCAGCCTGCCGCCAGCAACGGCGATCAGCCCTTGTTCCGCCACACCACCATCGACAACGGCGGCAATGTCACACGGATGCGACAAGGAAAATCGCGCCAACCAGCTTCCTCGGCGCTGACATCGAGCTGGGTGGAATAACCCGATCCGCCGAATGCGAGCGCATCGCTATCGAGGATCTTCTGGTACACCCCCGGCGCCGGTACGCCCAATACGTAATCATCGCGCGGCACGGGTGTAAAGTTGAGTGCGATCAGCAACGGCGCACCGCCTTCGCCGGGCAGCCTTTGCCGCAGGAATGCAAACACACTCTCGTCGCGATTATCCACCTCGACCCAGCGAAAACCTTCCCAGCTGGATTCGCTCGCATGCAGCTCGGGATGTTCGCGATACACGCGGTTGAGCACGCGATTCCATTCCTGCAGCTGACGATGGTGCGGGTGCTGGAGTGCGCCCCAAGCGAGATCTTCGTAGTCGCGCCACTCGTGCCACTGGCCGAACTCCCCGCCCATGAACATCAGCTTCTTGCCCGGATGCACCATCTGGTAGCCGGTCATGACACGGTAGTTGGCGCATTTGCGCCATTCATCCCCCGGCATCTTGTCCAGCAGCGAGCGCTTGCCGTGCACCACTTCGTCGTGCGAGAGCGGCAGGATGAAATGTTCGGAAAACGCGTACATGAACGAGAACGTGATGAGCTGATGGTGGTCGCGGCGATACAGCGGATCGAGCCCCATGTAACGCAGCGTGTCGTTCATCCAGCCCATGTTCCACTTGAAGTGAAAGCCGAGCCCGCCCAGGTGCACCGGCCGCGTCACGCCTTCGAACGAGGTCGATTCCTCGGCCATCATCAGCGCGCCGGGAAAATAATGGCCGACGGCCCAGTTGAGCTGCTTGAGGAATTCGATGGCGTCGAGATTCTCGCGACCGCCGTACTGGTTCGGCAGCCAGTTGTTGGCGTTGCGACTGTAGTCGAGGTAGAGCATCGAGGCGACGGCATCCACGCGCAAACCATCGAGGTGATATTCCTCGAGCCAGAACAGCGCATTGGCAATGAGGAAATTGCGCACCTCGTGGCGCCCGTAGTTGAAGATCTTGGTGCCCCAGTCGAGCTGCTCGCCACGGCGCGGATCGGCATGTTCGTAGAGAAAGCTGCCATCGAACTCGGCGAGACCGTGCGCGTCCTTCGGGAAATGCGCCGGCACCCAGTCCATGAAGACGCCGATGCCGGCCTGGTGCAGGCGGTCGACGAAATGCTTGAATTGCAGCGGCGAACCGTGGCGCGCCGTGGGCGCGTAGTGGCCGACGACCTGATAGCCCCACGATGCGTCGAACGGATGCTCGGCAACCCCGACGAGTTCGACATGCGTGTAGCCCAGATCGATCAGGTAGGGAATGAGCTCATCGGCGAGTTCATCCCAGTCGAGAAATGCAGGCTTGCGATGCCAGGAACGTCGCCATGAACCTGGATGCAGTTCGTAGATCGAGATCGCCGCGCGCAACGGATCCCAGCCTTCGCGCTGCGAGATCCACGAGTGATCGCGCCATTCGTGTCCCTCCAGCGTCGCGACCACCGATGCATTGTCCGGCCGCAACTGCATCTGAAATGCATACGGATCGGCTTTGAGCACCAGGGCGCCCTGCGCGGTCAGGATCTCGTACTTGTAGAGCGCCCCAACCCCGACATCTGGAATGAACAGCTCCCAGATCCCCGACGCCGCCAGTGCCTGCATCGGATGGCGGCGGCCATCCCATAAGTTGAAATCGCCCACCACGCTGACGCGCCTCGCGTTAGGCGCCCACACCGCAAAGCGTGTACCCGCTATGCCGTCGCGCACCTGCGGATGGGCGCCGAGCTTGCGATAGATACTGTGATGATTCCCCTCACCGAACAGGTGCAGGTCGAATTCGCTGAGCTCCGGCGCGAAGTAATACGGATCGCTCTTGGTGAGTGTATTGCCGTCGCGATAGCGAACCGTCAGGCGATACGGGCGGATCGGCCGTCGATAGTTCAGCTCGCCTTCGAACAGACCGCCTGGATGAATCTGGCGCAAGGGTCGCGCACTGTTCGCCGGCGTCTCGTCCTCCCAGTAAACCGCGACTTCGACGGCATCCGGCTCAAGCACGCGCACCATGCAAAGCGGATCCTGTCCGGCGCGCGCGAACTCGTGATATCCCAGCAACGAACGCGGCTCGCGATGCGTCGCGGCGATCAGCGCGGAGATCTCGGAGGGAGGGAGGGACATTGGAGGGCGGTTAGCGGTTGGCGGTTAGTGAAGAGGAGAACGTTAGCCCTCGGTTCAACGCAGGTGGATTGCCGCGCGAACCCACGCAATCGTAGAGCGAATTTGACAAACCCCTCGCCGTGAAGCCGAAGCGTGACAGGGGCAAGTGCACTGCCGGTTCTAAACCAACCGCTAACCGCCAACCGCCAACCACTTCTCCTTCAAATCACCGGCTTGATGCCCCAGATGTTGTCCGCGTACTCGCGAATGCTGCGGTCGCTGGAGAACGGGCCCATGCTCAACGCGTTGATCACCGATTTGCGGGTCCATTGATCCTGGTCGCGGTACAGCGCATCGACACGGTCCTGGGCCGCCGCATAGGCATCGTAATCGGCGAGCACCATGAAGTGTTCCCCATCGCTGAGCAGGCGGTCGATCACCACCTTGGAATCGGTGATATTGGCCGGGGTGAAGTGGCCGGATTCCAGCGTTTCGATCGCGTGCTTGAGCTCGGCGTTCTGCGCCACCACTTGGCTGGGTGAATAGCCCTGCGCACGCCGCGTCACGACCTGCTCAGTAGTCATGCCGAAGATGAAGATGTTGTCTGCGCCAACCGCGTCACCGATCTCGATATTGGCGCCGTCGAGCGTGCCGATGGTCAATGCCCCGTTCAGCGACAGCTTCATGTTGCCGGTGCCGGAAGCCTCCATGCCGGCAGTGGATATCTGCTCCGACAGGTCGGCGGCTGGCATGATTTCCTGGGCCAGCGACACGTCGTAGTCCGGCAGGAAGCATACCTTCAGCTTGTCGCCCACACGCGCGTCCGCGTTGATGGTGCGGGCCACGTTGTTGATCAGCTTGATGATCGACTTGGCCATGAAATAACCGGGCGCCGCCTTGCCCGCGAAGATGACCACTCGCGGCACGATGTCGAGGGTCGGATTTTCGACGATGCGCAGGTAGCGCACCACGACGTATAGCAGGTTCAGCAATTGCCGCTTGTACTCGTGGATTCGCTTCACCTGGACGTCGAACAGCGCGTCCACGCTCACATCCACGTCCAGCAACTGCTTGATCGTTTTTGCCAGGCGCTGCTTGTTGACGCGCTTGATCTCGCGGAACTGCTGGCGGAATTCGGCGTCGTCGACCGCCCACTTGAGGCGCTCGAGATCTTCCAGGTCGTTTTCCCAGGCCGATCCCAGCTTCTGCGTCAGCAGTTGCGACAGGCCCGGGTTAGCCTGTTTCAGCCAGCGCCGCACCGCGATGCCATTGGTGACGTTGGTGAAACGCTCCGGCCACATCTGCGCGAAGTCGGCAAAGATCGTTTCCCGCATCAGCCGCGAATGCAGCTTGGCGACGCCGTTGATCTTGTGGCTGCCCACTACCGAAAGGTAAGCCATGCGCACACGCCGATCGCCTTCCTCGCCGATGAGCGACATGCGCCGGCGCCGCTCCATGTCGTGCGGATAGCGGGCGCTGGCGCGCTCCAGGAAATCGCGATTGATCTGGTACACGATCTGCAGGTGCCGCGGCAGCAGGCGTTCGAAGAACGACACCGGCCACGTCTCCAATGCCTCGGGCAGCAGCGTGTGGTTGGTGTAACTGCACACGTCGTGCACGATCTGCCATGCCGGCGTCCATTCGATGTCGTTCTCATCGACCAGCAGCCGCATCAGCTCGACGATCGTCAATGCCGGATGCGTATCGTTGAGCTGGATCGCTATCGCACCCGCCAGGTCGGCGATATTGCGGCGTTCCGTCAGGTGCTGGGCGAGCATGTCCTGCAAGGACGCGCTGACGCAGAAATACTGCTGCCGGAAGCGCAGCTCCTTGCCCTGCGGAGTCGAATCGTCCGGGTAGAGCACGCGTGAAAGATTTTTCGCGTCGACCTGCTCGGCAACCGCACCGCTGTAATTGCCGGCGTTGAAGGCGTCGATCTGGAATGGCGTGATCGCACGGCCCGACCACAACCGCAAATGATTGACCGTCGGACTGCGATTGCCGGGAATCAGCAGGTCGTAAGCCACCGCCCAGACATCGTGCGTGTCGGTCCATTCGTAACGCACGCGGCCCGTTTCATCGCGCGTCGCGCGACACTGGCCACCGAAGCGCACGCGATAACGTACACCGCCACGTCCGCTTTCCCAGAAATTCTGTACGCCCAGCCAGGAACTGGCCAGTTCGTGCTGCGCTCCATCCGGGGCGATGACCTGCATGAAGATGCCGTAATCGTACCGAATGCCATAACCGGTCGCGGCATAGCCCAGGGTCGCGAGCGAATCCAGAAAACACGCCGCCAACCGTCCGAGGCCGCCGTTACCCAGGCCCGGATCCTCTTCTTCCGCGGCGACATGCTCGAGATCGTGACCGAACGCGGCGAGGGTTTCGCGCACTTCGTCGATCAGGCCGTCCTCGAAGGAAGACAACGCATTGATCAGGCTGCGACCGAGCAGAAACTCCATCGACAGATAGCAGATGCGCTTGACCCGCGCCTGCGCCACTCGCTTGCCGGTGGCGACCCAGCGCTCCGCCAGCTCTTCGCGTACGGCAATCGTCAGCGCGTCGTACAGATCGCGATGCGTGGCACTCGCCGCCGACTTGCCGAGCGAACGCTCCAGCCGATCGATGATCGCATCGCGAACCGCGCCGCGCCGCAGTGGAATGGAGGTGGTTAGAGAGGAGGACATGACGGAAACGGCCACCGGCAAATGGGCTGCTGGCCGGCTGGCCAGACGAGACACGATAAGAGAGACATCAGCGGCAGATCCTATGCAATTCCGGCGCGAAGTTAATGACAGCGGTCACGATCCATGACACTCCTTGCTGATCCGGCCAGCCGACCAGTGGCCGGTTGACCGGTTGGCCTCCTGACTCATTTCACTTCCACCACCTTCTCCTCCACGATCCGCCACGAGCCGCTTTCGCGTACCAGTGTCAGTTCCTTGCGCAGGGTGTTGGTGCCGAAATGCTGGGTGAAAGTCGCGACGCGGCGGTCGCCGCGCTCCTGGTCCACCTTCAGGCCCTCGACCATGGAATCGGGCACAGGACCGGTCGCGACCTGTTCGCGCCGTTGCTCCAGCCAGGCGGTGCTGCCTGCAGAGTCGGTGGGTGCCTTGAAAGTCGAGGAATACAGGGCGAGGACCGCGTCCGCCTCGCGACTGGCCCAGGCCTGGGCCCAGCTCGCAACGACCTCCTCGGGCGAGCGCGCTACCGTGCCGGCCGAGCGGAAATAGGACGGTGGGTCGGTCAGGCAGCCGCTGTGTGCCGACTTGCCGGCCGCGTCCGCCGACTTGCCCGGAATGGTGAGCGCGGAAGCGTTTTCGGGTTTGGTCAGGCCATCCGGAACCTTCAGCGTTTCGTTGTTGCGGGCACGCAGGTAGGGCTCGCCGGGATCGACGCAGACCGGAGTCGAGCCTCCGCAGCCGTGCAACAACGGCAGGATCAGGCACGACAACAGCAATGGGGCACGTCGGTTTGACACGTCTGGCAACTCGGGTGGGGCGTAAGTGGTTGAGTGGATTGGCCTTCGAGCCGTTGTTCGACTCCCCTCCTGCGGCATTCGCGCGGGGGTCTGGAGCGGAGCGCGGCGGGGGGGGCGCAAACGGCAGCTACCGTAACGGCCAACCGGTCGGCTGGTCAACTGCTAGCTGGCGGTAAGCAACGCGCGAAATCGCGGTTTTGCTGTGGCCACCTGATGCAGAGACTGGCTGGCTGAGTGCCTGACTGCCGGGATGACTGCCGGGATGACTAGTGGGTAGCTGGCAGGGTAGCTGATGGATTGGCCGGTCCCGCGCTTTCACCCGCCTGCGTTTTGCCACAATCGCGACTTCATTGCCCCACAATCGCCGCCCACGATAACAATCACAACGCATGCCACTTTTCCCGGCGGGCCTTGGCAGGCCCAGGTGGCAAATACGGTTGGCAGGTAAGAACATGGCATCGACACAAACACTCGGCGCACGGATACGCAATGGACTGCGCGCCATCTTCGGCCAACTGAACTGGCAGCGACCTGTGTGGCTCGCGAATGCTTCTGCCGCCACTGACAAACGCGCCTCCGCCCTGGGCGCTGCCGTGCGTCGCGATCCGCGTCGTGCCGCTGCGGTGGGAACCGCACTCGTCGCCGTCATCGTGGGCGGAGGATTCCTGTGGCACTGGTACCAGCATCGCCCCAGGCCGATCGAGATTGCCTTCAACGTCAGTGCACCGGCGCCGACTTGCTATAGCTGTGAGCCTCCGGGCCAGCCGAATCCGCTGATCGTCAGCTTCTCCGCCTCCGCGGCACCGCTGGACCGTGCCGGTCATCCGATCGATGCGCGCCAGGCGGGAATCTCCATGAGCCCCGACTTCGCCGGCCAGTGGAGTTGGGACGACGACAAGATCCTGCGCTTCCAGCCAAAGGCCGATTGGCCAGTGGGCACGCAGTTCAGCGTGCAACTCGACCGCAAGAAGTTTGCCGCTGCCACGGTGCGCCTCGCGCACTATGACTTCGAATTCGCCAGTCCGGCGTTCGGCGCGCGCATCGCGGCGACGGAATTCAACCAGGACCCAGTGGTTGCGACCAACAAAAAAGTCGTCGCCACCGTTGCCTTCACCCATCCGGTCGATCCGGAGAGCTTCGAGAAGCGCGTGCGGCTGCGCATGTTCGATCGCGTCACCGACAAGATCGAAAAGGAACTCGCTGCACCCGCCTACACCGTGGTGTACGACAAGCTGAAGCTCAATGCCTATGTGCACTCGGCGCAGCTGGAAGTACCGCCGAAGGCCGGCCGGCTGCAGCTGACGGTTGCACCGGGCGTGCATTCAAGCCGCGGCGGCAACCAAAGTCAGGGCGAGCTGACGGCCAGCGTCGAGGTGCCGGGACTGAACAGCCTCAAGGTCGCCGACCTGTCGCTCGCCATTGCCCGCGACGAGCGCAATGAACCGAACCAGGTGCTGCTCATCAACATGTCGTTCCCGGTGCTGGAGCGCGACTTGCCGCAGAAAGTGGGCGTATGGCAGTTGCCGCTGCGACACCCGGACCCGAAGGTGCAGGCCGAACACGACCGTTACCAGGCAGGTAAGCCGTTCATCTGGACTGCGGCGAACCTGCGTCCGGAAGTGCTGAATGCGAATACGAAGCTGGAACTCACGCAGATTCCGGGCGAGCGCGAACACTACGAGCTGCATAGCTTTCGCTACAACGCCGATCCCGGCCGCCAGCTTTACGTCAAGGTCGGCGCGGGCCTGCGATCGTTCGGCGGTTACGTGCTTGGCGACAATGTCGAACGCATCGTGCAGGTACCGGAGTATCCGCGCGAGCTGAGCATTCTTTCGCAGGGCTCGCTCTTGTCGATGTCGGGAGAGAAGACCCTTTCGCTGTTCGCGCGCAATGTGCCGGCGATGCGCATTGAGGTTGGCCGCCTGTTACCGCGCCAGCTCCAGCACCTGGTCACGCAGACCAGCGGCAGCTTCAGCACGCCGCAGTTCAACAGTTGGGCTTTCGATGCGGCCAACATTACCGAGCGCTTCGTCAAGGTCGTGCGCCTGCCCAAGGTCGAACCGGGCAAAGCACAGTATGAAGCGCTCGATCTTAGCGAGTACCTGGACAAGGATGCGACGGACCGCCGCGGCATCTTCCTGTTGCGCGTGCAGGCTTGGAATCCCGACACCGACAGCGCGCTCGAATTTACCGGCGAGAACTGGAACGACACGCATCGCAGCCAGCTCGCCGATGCCCGCCTGATCGTCGTTACCGATTTGGGCCTGGTCGTGAAACGCGCCATCGACGGCTCGCAGGACATTTTCGTGCAGTCGATCGCGAACGGCGCGCCAGTGGCGGGTGCGGCGATCGATATCATCGGTCGCAACGGCCTGCCGGTACTCACCGAAACCACCGACACCGATGGACACGTGCGCTTCCCCGATCTCAAGAGCTTCCAGCACGAGCGCCAACCGGTGCTCTATCTCGCCCGGCGCGGCGGCGACAGCTCGTTCCTGCCGTTGGACGAACGTGGCCGCTCGCTCGACCTGTCGCGTTTCGAGATCGGCGGCGTCGAAAGCAACGCTGATCGTGGCGCACTCGCCGCCTATCTGTTCTCCGATCGCGGCATCTATCGGCCGGGCGAAGAGATTCACGCCGCCGCGATCGTGCGCAGCCAGGACTGGAATCGAAAATTCGAAGGCGTGCCGTTGCGGCTGGAGATCACCGATCCGCGCGGCACCGTGATCCGTCGCGAGAATTTCGTGCCCGGCGCCGCCGGCTTCGGCGAGATCCGTCATCAGACCAAGGAGAGTTCTCCCACCGGGACCTACACGCTGGCGATCTCCGTGGTGCGCAACCAGGACAACAGCGACCTGATCGGTTCCGTCACCGTGCAGGTCCGCGACTTTCAGCCGGATCGCCTGCGCATGGCCGCTACGTTCTCTACCCAGTCCGCCGATGGCTGGGTGTCTCCGGAAAATCTGGCCGCCACGCTGCAGCTCGAAAATCTGTTCGGAACCCCGGCGGAGAATCGTCGCATCACGACGCAGATGACATTGAGCCCGAGCTTCCCTTCGTTCCGCCAGTTCCCCGACTATCAGTTCTACGATCCGCAGTACGCTCGCGAAGGCTTCAGCGAGCAATTGGCCGATGCGACGACAGATGCTCAGGGTAAAGCGACGCTCGCCCTGAACCTGCAGCGCTTCGCACGCGCAACTTACCGCTTGCACCTGATCGCACAAGGTTTTGAAGCGGACGGCGGTCGTGGCGTGACCTCGGAGGCGGCGCAACTGGTTTCCAGCATGCCGTATCTGGTCGGCTACAAGGCCGATGGCGAACTCGGTTACTTGAAACGCGGCGCTCCCCGCAACGTCGATCTGATTGCGATCGATCCGCAGGCGCATCGCACCAAGGTCGAAGGATTGAAGCTGGCGCGACTGGAGATTCGCTACGTGTCGGTACTGATGCGTCAGCCCAACGGTACTTACAAGTATGAATCGCGCCGCAAGGAATCGACGCTGGAGGAGACTCCGCTGGCCATTGCCGATACGGGATATCGACTGCCGCTGACAACCGATGCGCCCGGCAACTTTGCGTACCTGGTGCGCGATCCGGACGGTCAGCAACTTGCCCGCATCGACTACCAGGTCGCCGGTGAAGGCAATGTCACCCGCGCTCTGGAAAAGAATGCCGAGCTTGAGCTGGCGCTCGCCAAGAAGGACTACGCACCGGGTGAGGAAATCGAGATTTCTATCCGCGCGCCCTACCAGGGAGCGGGGCTGATCACCATCGAACGCGAGCGGGTGTACGCATGGCACTGGTTCAAAACCAGCACTACCAGCTCGGTCCAGCGCATCAAGCTTCCGGCTGGCCTGGAGGGCAATGCCTACGTGACGGTGACGTTCGTACGCGACCCGGGATCCGATGAGATCTACACGAGTCCGTTGTCTTATGGCGTACAGCCGTTTTCAATCGACGTCGACGCGCGACGCAATCCCGTGACCGTGACTGCGCCAACGCTGGTGAAGCCGGGCAACACGATCACTTTCAACTACCGCACCGAACGCCCCTCGCGGCTGGTGCTGTTCGCAATCGATGAAGGCATCCTGCAGGTCGCAAATTACAAGACGCCTGACCCGCTCGGCCATTTCTTCCAGAAGCGCGCCCTGGAGGTTTCGACGGCGCAGATCCTCGATCTGATCCTGCCGGAGTTCCGCCATCTCGGACTCAGTGCCGCACCGGGCGGGGATGCCGAGGGATTGCTCGGCAAGCACCTGAATCCATTCCGGCGCAAGGGCGAAAAACCGGTGGCGTTCTGGTCGGGCATTCTGGATGCCGATTCGACCGCACGCGAAGTGCAATACACCGTGCCGGACTATTTCAACGGCACCTTGCGTGTGATTGCTGTCGCAGTCGCGGACGGACAGATCGGAGTGCACGATAGCAAGACCGTCGTGCGCGGCGACTTTGTACTGTCTCCCAATGCGCCGACCACCGTGACACCGGGAGACGAGTTCGACGTCAGCGTTGGTGTCGCAAACAACGTCGAAGGTTCGGGCCCGGACGCGCAGGTCACCGTGGCGCTGCAGACCGATCGCAGCCTAGAAGTGATCGGCGCCGCGCAACAACAGGTCGCGATTGCCGAAGGTCACGAGGGCTCGGCGCGATTCCGCCTGCGCGCACGTGACGAGCTTGGTCCGAGCAATCTCATCTTCACCACGCAGGCCGGCACAGCGTCCGCGCGTCGGCAGATCGACCTGAGCATCCGCCCCGCAACGCCGTTCATGACGCAACTGACAGCGGGCGTTCTGGACAAGGGCGAGCGCGATGTACCGGCGAGCCGCGTGTTGTACCCGCAGCATCGCACACTGGAGACCGGCGTTTCAGCGCTGCCGCTGCAGTTCGCCCACGGTTTCGTCAGTTACCTGGCCAACTATCCCTATGCTTGCACCGAGCAGATTGTCAGTCAGGCCATGCCTGCCGTACTGCTCGCTTCGCGCCCGGAGTTCGGCTACGTGCGCACCGAGCCAGGTGCGGACATCGCGGGACTCATCAGCGAGTTGCGCGGCCGTCAGAACGACGCCGGTGCGTACAAGCTGTGGCCGGGCAGCGATCAGGTCGTCGAGTTCGTTTCGCTTTACGCGCAGCACCTGTTGCTCGAAGCGGCGGAGCGCGGCGAGGCCATTCCTGCGGACCTTATCGAGAATGGCAACAACTACCTGCGCAGTGTCGCGACCCGCGACGGCAACAATCTAACCGACGAGAGACAGAGCGCGTATGCGATCTACCTGCTGACGCGGCAAGGCCAGCGAATGGCAGCCGAGATCGCGGCACAGCGGCAGCGCCTCACTACGCGCTATCGCGGCCAATGGGAAAAGGACCTGACGGCGGCATGGCTGGCAGGTGCGCTGAGCCTGATGAAGCAGGACCGCGATGCCACGCAGTTGATTGCGGGTGTGCCCTTTAGAGGCGACTCCGATAACGATATCTACAACGATCCGATGACGCGCGATGCCCTGCTGCTCTTCATCGTTGCACGCCATTTCCCGGAACGCCTGCCGCAGCTGCCAATCGATACGCTGCAGACACTCGCCGCGCGGGTAACTGAAGGCTACTACCATTCCCTCTCGGCCGGCACCACGCTCCTCGCGCTGGATGCGTACGCGAAAGCGGCGCAAGGCACCGAACGCAGCATGGCAATCGCTGAGGTTCTGAAGGACAAGCGCATTCGTACGCTCAGCTTGCCGCAGGGGTTGTTTCCGCAGACCGCGTTTACCGATCAAGCCACGGCCCTGCGATTCTCGAACAACAGCAACCTGAACGCGTACTACCTGATCCAGCAGTCGGGCTTCGATCGCAAACCGCCTGCCGAAGCCATCAAGCAGGGATTGGAGGTCCTGCGCGAGTACACCGATGCAGATGGCAAACCGCTGACGCAGATCGCGATGGGCCAGCAGGTCGACGTGCATCTGAAATTCCGTGGCCTGAAGTCGGACTATATCGGCAGCATCGCTCTGGTGGATTTGTTGCCAGGTGGCTTCGAACTAGTGGTTCCGGCGCAAGCAGCGCAGACACCGTTTGTCGAAGCACCGCGCAACGAGAGCGAGGAAGGCGATGCGGGAAGCGAGGGCCAAGGAGAAGAAGGCTCCACCGGTTGGCAGTGTCAGATCTGCGTTGGCCAGGCCAAGGCCATGCTGGAGTATGCCGACATGCGCGAAGACCGCGTTGTGTTCTATGTCAGCGCCAATCGGGATGTGCAGGAGATCGTGTATCGCATCAAGGCAACCAACGTAGGTACCTACACGGTGCCGCCGGCTTATGGCGAAGCGATGTACGACCGTAGCGTCGTCGCCAGGTCCGCCGCCGGAAAGTTGAGTGTCAGCCGGCCATGAGCACGCCGAACGAATTGGTCGCCGGGAGCGCAATCACCTTAGCCGGATGAGTCGTCGATAGAGAATGAAGCGCAGGCCGCTATTGGTAACGATCGCCGCGGGGGCTCTGACCCTCGCGGCATTGATCATGCTGGCAACCGTCATTCGATTGTGGCCGAGGCCGCCGCTGTCGCAGCAGATCCCCTCCTCGACGGCGATCTTCGACCGCGACGGCCGACTGCTGCGACTCACACTGGCGAGCGACGATCAATATCGACTGTGGACGCCGCTGGAGCAGGTCTCCCCAGAATTCGTGCAGGCGCTGCTGTTGCACGAAGACCAGCACTTCTATCGCCACCCCGGAGTCAATCCGGCAGCGCTGGTGCGTGCTGCAGCAACCACCTATTCAGGCGGCGTTCGCGTCGGCGGCTCGACGCTCACCATGCAGCTCGCGCGCCTCCTGTATGGCCTCAACACGCGCACTATCGCCGGAAAGCTCGAACAGATCGCGCGAGCAGTGCAGCTTGAGTTGTGTTATTCGAAACACGACCTGCTGGAAGCACACATCAATCTCATGCCATACGGCGGCAACGTCCAGGGCGTCGGGACCGCGAGCTTGATCTATTTCGGCAAAGCGGCAACACGGATTGGATTGGCCGAAGCACTGACGCTGGTGTTGATACCTCAGTCGCCGGCCCGTCGCGATCCGGCCGCCGATGAGCCCTTGGATTTGCGCGCGGCGCGACAACGGCTATACGTGCGTTGGCAGGAGGCACACCCGGATGCCGCGTCGACGCGTCAGTACGTGTCACTGCCTTTGCACTACGGAAGCCCGGCACAGTTGCCGTTCGCCGCGCCACACTTCACGAACATGGTCCTGGCGGAAGCTGAACCTGATCCGTGCAGCACCCCCACCGCGGAATTCACCAGTAAGACGGTGGACGGGCCGCCCTGCAGTCCTCACGTCATTCGCACCACTCTCGCTCTGCCACTGCAGCGCCTGACCGAGCGAATCCTCGCCACCTACGTGCGCGAGCATCAGGGCATAGGGATCCACAACGCCTCTGCACTGCTGGTGGACACGCGCGATATGTCGATACGTGCGCTGGTCGGATCGGCAAATTTCAACTCGGCGCAGATCTCCGGTCAGGTGAACGGCACACTGGCCAAACGCTCACCGGGCTCGGCGTTGAAACCTTTTATCTACGCGCTCGCAATCGATCAGGGGCTGATTCACCCGTTGACCGTCCTGAAGGATGCACCCACGTCCTTCGGCGCGTTCAGCCCCGAGAATTTCGACGGCCGCTTCGTCGGCCCTATCACTGCGACCGATGCGCTGATTCGCTCGCGTAACGTGCCTGCGGTGGCGCTGTCCGCGCAGCTTGCGCAGCCGGACCTGTATCAATTCCTCAAGACTGCCGGTGTTTCGCACATGGCAAGCCAACAGCACTACGGCCTTGCACTGGCGCTCGGCGGTGGCGAAGTAACGATGGAAGAAGCGGCGACGCTATACGCGATGCTTGCGAATCGCGGACAACTTGCCCCTATACGTTATTTGCAGCACGCATCGAACGTACCGGGTCCACGCCTTCTCTCCGAGGAGGCGACCTTCATGACGCTGGAGATGCTCAAGAGCGCACCGCGGCCCGACGATCCGTTTGCCCGTAAACAGGACCGGGTCCGCGTGGCATGGAAGACAGGAACCTCTTGGGGCTTTCGCGACGCGTGGACCGCGGGCGTGTTCGGCCCGTACGTGCTGGTAGTCTGGGTCGGAAATTTCGATGGGCATGGCAATCCCGCCTTCGTCGGAGTGCAGGCCGCCGCGCCGCTGTTTTTCAGGATCGTCGATGCCATCGCGATCAACAATGCACGGCTGAGCGAACCGGTGTTTCGCCAACCGCCGCGACTGGAACGGGTAGAGGTCTGCAGCGCATCAGGCGACCTGCCGAATGCCGACTGCCCACAGACTGCGAGTACCTGGTACATCCCGGGTGTATCGCCAATCCATGTCAGCCAGATCCATCGGCGCATCTGGATCGATACGCGCACCGGCGAACAAGCGTGTCCACCCTACGACCCAGCGTTCACACGCAGTGAAGTCTTCGAGTTCTGGCCGACCGACCTGCTGCAATTGTTCGCACAAGCCGGCATGCCACGGCGCCGTCCCCCTGCGGCCGCCGCGTGCGCGAGTAATGCTCCATCAGGAACGCCGCCGCACATCATCTCGCCGGTTACGTCGGCCACCTACACCGTCCGCGCCACCCGGGTTGGTACCGAATCGATCCCGCTCACGGCAAACGCCGACAGCGAAGTCCGCAAGCTGCACTGGTTCGTCGATGAGAACTACATTGGCACCGGCACGCCCGGCGTCGCCATTGGCTGGAATCCTGAACGCTCGGGCCACTACGTCGTGCGGGCGATCGACGACCGCGGGCGAGCCGACAGCCGGGAACTGAATGTGGCGCTGGTCAGGTAACACAGGCATCACGGCTCTTGCCTAGACGGCATGGGGCTCGCATATTGACTGCTGTTGCAATTATATCGAATTGGATATACTTGCGACATGCAAAAGGATATTGCTTTCCTGGGTTCCGCCCTGGATGACCTGCGGCGACTGCCCCAGGAGATTCGACGGACCGTGGGCTACCAGCTACACAAGATCCAGGAGAACGAGCCGCCGGACGACTGGAAGCCGATGCCGGTCATTGGTGCAGGCGTATGCGAGCTTCGTGTGCGCGATGCGAGTGGTGCTTACCGCCTCATTTATGTGGCGAAATTTGCCGAAGCCCTTTATGTGCTGCACGTATTCAGGAAGAAGACTCAGAAAACTGCTGCGGACGATATAGAGCTGGCGCGCAGGCGCTACCGGGAAATGATGAGGACCAGGTCATGAAGAAATTTGCCAATGTATGGGATGCGCTGGAGGAGTCGACCGATGCCGCACAAAGCATGAAGGCCCGCGCGGCAATCATGCTGCGTATCGAAAAAACGGCGCGGGGGTGGGATGTTTCCCAGCAGCAGGCAGCGCGACGCCTCGGCATCAGTCAGCCACGCATGAACGATCTGCTGCGCGGCAAGATCGACAAATTCAGCCTCGACTCGCTGTTCGACCTGGCAGCGCGCGCGGGCCTGAAGGTATCGCTGGCCTTCCGGCGTGCTGCCTGACGTGCCGACTCAATCGAAGATCAGCATCAGATAGGCAAGGAACAGCATCATGTGCACCGCGCCGAGCATGATGTTCATGCGCTCCCTGCTGAAGGTCACGATGCTCACGACCAGCGACAGCGATAACAGGATCATGTCGACGTTACCGAGCCCCAGGACTACGGTTTTGCCAGTGATGAAGCCGATGATCAATACCGCGGGAATCGTCAGGCTGATGCTCGCCAGCACAGAACCAAGCGCCAGGTTGATCGAACGTTGCAGGTGATTGGCGCGCGCTGCTCGAACGGCGGCGAGCGATTCGGGCGAGAGGATCAGAATTGCCACCAGCAGACCGCCGAGCGCGGCGGGCGCACCGAGAGTCGTAATGCCGTGATTGATGGGAATGGCTATCTGCTTTGCCAGGATCACCACCGGCAACAGATACGCGAGCAGCAGCGCGGCGTGATAGCCAACCGGACCGACCTCGTGCACGCCATGGTACTCGGCATCCTCCTGCGGGGTGCCAGTCTCGCCGGTAACGGGTGCGATGAAGTAGCCGCGGTGCCAGCTGGTCTGCATGGCCAGGAAAATGCCGTACATTCCCACCGACATCACGATCAGAAATATCGACTGCAGCGCGGAGGATGTGCCGACACTGGATGAGGTAGTGAAGGTCGGCATGATCAGGCCGAGCACGGCAACCGGCATGATGACAGCCAGGAATGAATTGGCGCCGTACAGGTTGACCTGCTGTTCGCGATACTTGATGCCGCCGAGAATCAGGCACAGGCCGACCAGGCCGTTCAACACGATCATCACCACCGCAAACATGGTGTCCCGTGCCACCGTGGAGTCGCCGGCGGTCGTGTACATGACGGCGGCGATCATCATCGCTTCAAGGCCCGTCACAGCGATGGTCAGCACCAGCGTACCCAGCGGCTCACCGAGCTTTACCGCGAGACTCTCGGCGTGCCGCACCATCGCGAACGCCGAAAGCAGGATCGTCACGAACGGCCAGCCGAGCATCAGGGCGAACCACGACGGCTGCGACAGATCCGCCAGCCATTGCTTGCCGAACACCGTGAACAACGCGGTGGTGATCACGGTGAGCAGCAGCGCCCATTCATGCCTGAGAAACTTCATGACTACCTTGCTCCGGATTGGCTGTCGTTATTGCGTCGCGCGGATCGTTACCAGCGCAAGCGCTCGGCAGGCTCACTTTCGAACACCGCCAGCGGGGGCAGGCCCAGCAGCTGCGGGACCGCACTGTGATCGTAGAAGATGTGATCCGGCGCCGTTGCCAATAGCCGCTCGGCGGCGTCAAAACGGTCGTGATCCACCGGCAGAAACAGCGCAGTGCGGGTACCCGCAGCTTTGCCTGCCAGGATGTCGACGTGAGAATCGCCGATCATTACTGCATCCGCGGGCGCGCATTCCAGCGCGGCCAGCGTCGTGAGCAGCGCTTCCGGATGAGGCTTGTAATTTTGCACCTCATCGCCGCAGATCACGAAATCGAACAGCCCACCCATGACCAGCCGATCCAGAACATCCGCCACCGGACCGCGCGGCGATGAAGTGACTAGCGCGGTCTGCAACCCGTGGAATCGACAATGCTCGATCAACTCCCGCGCCAGAGGAAACAGCTGCGCATCCAGGAAGGAAACTTTGAGCCCGGCATCCACGTGCGCTCGAAACTGCTCACCGGAGCCGATGGAGAAATCGATAGCCACCTGCGTCCAGTCACGAAACAGGCAGCGGCGCCGCACTTCCGCTTCGTCAAGCACGATGCCGTACTGAGCCATGGCGATCTGATACGCCCTGATCCACAACGGCAGCGAGGGCGTCAGCGTGCCATCGAAATCGAACAGGACGGCGCGGTAGGGCATTGGGGAGCGATGCAGGTGATGAAAGCGATGGCGGTAGCGGCGGTCAGGTCGGGAGCTCTGGCCAGCGAGCTACTCTTTTTTGCTGTCTGACGAGGAGATGCGCTGCTGAACCGCGCCGCTTTCGAGTTGTTCGACCAACGACTCCAGATGCGGCAACAGCGGGCCGAGTCGCTCTTCGAGAAAATCGCGAATGGTGTCGACGGTAACCTGGGTGCTTCTCTCGATCTCCAGGTTGATGCCGGCGCCCACATCGCGCGCACCGAAGGTCGTGAGACGCAGGGTTTCAGGAATGAACCACACCGTGAATCTCGACTGCTTCTTGTCGACCGCCGCGACTGTCAGGCTCGCGCCGTTGAGGCCGATATAGCCCTTGGCGAAGATATAGCGAATCCATGGCGCCGGTACTTCGAAGGTCACGACACGATTGTTGTCCGGGGTCTGTACCTCGACGACGCGAGCGACGCAATCGACGTGCCCGGACAACGGATGACCGCCGATTTCCGCACCGTCGCGAGCGGCGCGTTCGATGTTGACTGGATGACCAACCTGCAGATCCCCTAGCGTGGTGCGCGCGAGAGTTTCCTGCATCACGTCGAATGTCGCACGCCGCCCTGCAATCGACGTTGCTGTGAGGCACACACCGTCGACGGCAACGCTGGCACCAATCTCCAGGTCCTTCTCGCCGCCTTCAGGCAGCAGGATGTCGAACGCGACCAATCCAGGAAGGCGCTTGAGTGCTTCAATTCGGCCGAGGCCTTTGACGATACCGGTGAACATGGCTGAAGAATGGGGTACTGCAGTGGGCGAGGTGAAACGGTCACAACCGCATGTATGTTACCAGCAGCACGGCTATGGCAGACCGCGCGTCGGTCAACTGGCCATCGGTCAATTGGAAAGAGCAGGAACACATTGCACTGAGTCTCCTTGGCAAGGCCAACCTCGCTGTGCTTCAGCCGATCCAGCCAAACGACCGCGTTACCGCTTTTTTCCACGACGCATACAGCTTGCTGCGATGCTCCGACGACATTCGCGGCTGCCAAGCTCTATCGATGGCCCAGTTGCGTTTCAGGTCGTCGGTGCTGCGCCAGTAGCCGGTGGCCAGACCCGCCGCATAGGCGGCCCCGAGAGCCGTCGTCTCCGTTATACGAGGACGAACGACGGCGACATCGAGAATATCGGCCTGGAACTGCATCAACAGCTCATTGACCACCATGCCGCCATCGACTCGTAGTTCGCTCAGGCGAATGCCGAAATCCTGCTCCATCGCCGCAAGCACATCGCGCGTCTGGTAGGCGGTCGCTTCCAGCGTCGCACGCGCGAAGTGAGCCTTGTTGGCATAACGGGTCAGTCCGGTAATCACTCCTCGTGCATCGTCTTTCCAATAGGGGGCGTACAGCCCTGAGAATGCGGGCACGATATAGACATCACCGTTATCCGCCACTGTCCCCGCCAGCGACTCCACTTCCGCGCTGGTTTGAATGACACCGAGGCTGTCACGCAGCCACTGCACTAATGCGCCGCAGATAGCGATCGAGCCCTCCAACGCATAGTGTGCCGGTGCGTTGCCGAGTTGGTACGCAACCGTGGTCACCAAACCTGCCGCAGAAGCCACCGGCTTCTGACCGGTATTCATCAGCAAGAAGCAGCCGGTGCCGTAAGTGTTCTTGGCCTCCCCCGGCGCAAAGCACGTCTGACCCACCAGCGCTGCCTGCTGATCGCCGAGAATTCCCGCCAGCGGCACTCCCCTGAGCGGACCGTTCGCGATAGCGCCATAGATCTCACTGGAAGAAACGATGCGCGGCAGCACCGCCGCGGGAACACCGAAAATCCGTAATTGCTCCTCGTCCCATTGCAGCGAGTGCAAATTCATCAACTGGGTACGACTTGCATTAGTGACATCGGTGACGTGCAGGCCACCGCGAATGCCACCAGTCAAATGCCACAGCAACCAGGTGTCGATCGTGCCGAACAAGAGCTGGCCCGCGGCAGCTTTGTCGCGCGCCAGCGTCGAATGCTCGAGCAGCCATTTCAGTTTCAGGCCACTGAAGTAACTGGCGAGCGGCAACCCGGTACTCGCACGAAAACGATCCTTGCCGCCATTGGCAGCGAAGTGTGCGACCAATGGATCGACACGCGTGTCCTGCCACACCAATGCATTGTGTAGTGGCTCACCGGTAAGCCGATCCCAGACCACCGTCGTCTCGCGTTGATTGGTAATACCCACGGCAGCAATGTCCTGCGCAGATAGCCCTGCACCCGCCAATGCAGCCGCGATGACTTCGTCGGTATTGCGAAGAATCTCCTGCGGCGAGTGCTCCACCCAACCCGGCTGCGGATAGATCTGCGCGTGCTCCTTCTGCGCGACCGCGACAATGCTGCCCGCCTGATCGAACACGATGAAACGGGTGCTGGTAGTGCCCTGATCGATGGCAGCGACGAAATCAGGCATGGTCAGGCAGGTATTGACGGCCGAAAGGGGCGCGCTGACTTTGTCAGCAAGCAGTCCCGACGGCAAGGGAGGCAATCGAATCGGAACTCAGGCAATAGGGACAAGGCGAACACCCGCATGCCGGAAGTCCCTTCGTCATCGTTCGATCATCACCTTATGCATGGGCACGAACCGGATCGTCAGTCCGGGCGCAAGCGGATAGTCGATTGGTTCGGCAGGCACATAGCCGTAGGCGCGATACAGACGCACTCCAGGCAATGTCCCCATCAGTTCGAAACGGGTGAAGCCTTGAGCCTGCGCCTCGGCCTCGCACCGATCGAGAAGCGCACGGCCGATGCCTTGTCGCGCGCAGTCCGGATCGACGAAGAAGGCGCGAATTTTCGCCGCATCGACGTGTGGATCGAGTTCACCCGCGTCGCGTTCCGCACGCGAGTCGCCACCAAACAAGGTGCGCCGCTTGCTCCAGCCGCCGCAGCCGATCAGCTTGCCGTCGGACTCCGCAACGAAATACGTGCCATCGAGGATCAGCTGCGTATCGACACCGAATGCACCGCGCAGCGCACCTTCAATCTGCTCGGGCGTGTAGTCCGTGGCTGCGAGCTCTCGGGCTGACCGGGCGATCAGCGCCTCAAGCGCCGATCTGTCGGCGAGCGTCGCAGGACGAAGCAGCATGGGGAGAGGTGATGGGGGTGATGGAGGTGATGAGGGTCGGGAGCGTTCAGCGCTATTGCCTCGCTGACTTTGCTAGCTGCCCGACCCACCGGACATTCGCTCACCATGCGATGCCGTAGTCCTCGCCGTAGTTCGACGCCGCACCCCAGAATGTGCCGTGCTTCTGGTCCACTTCGATGGCGGTAATGGGGCCGGAATTGTTTTCGACGAACTCCGGCTTGTACCCGCGCTTGACCAGATCGTCGCGCACCCACTGTGGAATGGAGTTTGCGAGCGTGATCCGGCCGGGAATGGACTCATGCGCACCGAAAGAATCGCGCATCTGGTAGCTGGTGATGTTGGCCGCTTCGGTCGCTTCCTGCGGCGTCATGCCGAACTCCACCACGTTCAGGAAGAACTGCAACAGGTTCTGATCCTGCGTATCGCCGCCCTGCACCGCGAAGGCCAGGTAAGGTTTGCCGCCCTTTAGCGCGAGCGATGGCGTCAACGTCGCACGCGGACGCTTGCCCGGCGCCACCACGTTGAACGGATTGTCATTGGCATCGAGCACGAAGCTCTGCATTCGCTGGCTCATGCCGATGCCGGTCTTGCCTGCGATGACCGCTGGCAGCCAGCCGCCGCTGGGCGTGACGGAGACGAACCAACCCTCCTTGTCGGCCGCCTCGACGCTGGTGGTGCCCAGGCGAAAGTGCCGGTCGAACTCGGCCATTGCGGTAGGACTGGTCGGACTCCACTGATTCGGCTTCGCCTTGTCCGCGGACTTCACCGTGTGCCAGTTCGCCAGCACCTCGGTGAACGGATTCTTTGCATTCTGGAACGGATACGGATCGCCCGGCCGGATGTCGGCATCGTTCCTGCCGTCGCCGATCAGTTTGGCACGTTGCCGCGCATAGTCCTTCGACAGCAGGCCGCGGATCGGCTCTTCGGGTGGAAAGTGCGAATCACCGTAATAGAAATCGCGATCCGCAAAGGCCAGATTCATCGACTGATAAAGCGTGTGGATGTAGCGCGAGCTGTTGTAGCCCATCGACTTCAGGTCGAAGCCCTCGAGGATGTTGAGAGCTTGCAGCATGACGGGTCCCTGCACCCAATGCGTGAGCTTGTATACCTCGACGCCCTTGTAGTTGGTGCTGACCGGCTCTTCCAGATACACCCGCCAGTTAGCCAGGTCTTCCGCCGTGTGCAAGCCACCAAGCTCCTGCGAGCCACGCGCGAATTCCTTCGCGATGTCGCCTTTGTAGAAGCGGTCGTAGGCCGCCATGATCGCCTGCTTGCGCGACTTGCCAGCCTTGAGTGCCTGCGCCTCGGTGTCCACCAGTTTGCGCAGGGTCACCGCCAGGTCCGGCTGGCGGAAGATTTCTCCCGGCTCGGGGGCTTCGCGCGCCTGGCCCTCATGAACGAGAAACGTGCGACGCGACTCGGGCCACTGCCGCAACGTGTCCTTCCACTTCTCGATCGTATTTGCCGACTGCGCTTCGATCGGGTAGCCATCGGCCATTTCGATGGCCGGAGCCAGCACCTGGGCCAGGCTCAGTTTGCCGTACTCGGCCAGCATCACCATGATGCCGCCGGGAGTGCCAGGGGTGACCGCCGCCAGCGGTCCGAATTCCGGCGGGAAATCGTAACCCTTGCTCTTGAAGAATTCCGGCGTCGCACCGGTCGGTGCGACACCCAGCGCGTTCACGCCGATCACCTTGCCCGTGTGCGGGTTATAGATCAGCGCCTGCGTTTCTCCGCCCCAACTCAGCGTGTCCCACATCGTGGCGGTCGCCGCGATCATGGCGCATGCCGCATCGACGGCATTGCCGCCCTGGATGAAGATCCTGGCGCCGGCGGTGGCTCCCAGTGGCTTGCCGGTAACGGCTACCCAGTTCTGCCCATGCAAGGCGGGCTTCTCGGTTTTTGCGTACGAAATGCCGGCACACAGCAGCAGCGAGGCGGCGACAACGAAAACGTGATGACGACTCAACATAGTTAGCCCTGCGTCAGTGTCTGGTGACTGGATCTTGGGTGACTCGAAGAGACGTGCCGACTGTACCGCGATGCGCGCCGTCATACACGCACCCACGCGAGGTAATATTCAGCGGCACGGCTCGGTCTGTTCTGCGGCCGAAAAAACAGTCCAAGAAAGCTCTTCCCGAGGCAACGAATCATGCAACGAACACTCCGCCGGGTATCCGCCGCGACCATGGTCTCTGCGCTGCTGAGCCTGACCGCGCTCGCTCAGATTGCGATGGGCCAAATCGCGATAGACCAGGGCGTGCCCGAGCTTTCGTTGATGCGGTTCGATTGTGCCCCGAGCGGCAACGCACCGGCGGATATCGGTCGTTTCTCGGACACCAACGCCTTTGACGGACAGAAATTGCCGCTCACCGAGAGCTGCTATCTGATTCATCACGGCGAGGACTACATGATCTGGGATACCGGCTACCCGGTCAGCGCCGCTGGCACGCCATCCAGTGGCCCCACGGTGAAGACCAGCCTGGTGGAACAACTGGCCCAGTTGAAGCTCAAGCCCGAACAGATCCGCTACGTCGGCATCAGCCACTATCACGGCGATCACACTGGCCAGGCCGCAGCGTTCCCGCAGGCGACCCTGCTCATCGGCAAAGGCGATTGGGATGCGCTCACGGATCCGAAGCCAGCCGCAGGCATCAATCCCGCACCGCTCGCTCACTGGATCGGTGGCGGCGGCAAGGTCGAACCGGTCGCACGCGATAAGGATATTTTCGGCGACGGCAGCGTCGTCATGCTCGACCTGCCAGGGCATACGCCCGGGCACCATGGCCTGCTGGTCAAGCTCAAAGGCATGGGCAATGTGTTGCTGACGGGCGATGTCACGCATTTCCACGAGAACTACGATAGCAACGGCGTGCCGACCTTCAACGTCAACCGCGCCGATTCGCTGTCCTCGCTGGATCGCTTCAAGAAGCTGGCAACCAATCTGAAGGCCACCGTCATCATTCAGCACGATCCGCGGGATATCGGTAAGTTGCCGGCTTTTCCGGCGGCGGCGCGGTAGTGGGAGGAGTGACGGGTGATGGGTGACGCGCACGATCCGCTGAAGGCGTGATGGAGGTGATGTAAGTGATGCCGGTGATGAAAGCGCCGGAAGCCCTGACCCTCATCACTTACATCACCTCCATCACCTGTATCACCTGCATCACTCACACACCCCGCTCACTCCTCCTTAAACACCAACCCCTCCTTCACCACCACCGCAACGTTCTCCAGTCGTGAGACGTCTTCCAGCGGATTGCTCTTCACGGCGATGACGTCGCCAAAGCGGCCCGGTGTGATCGCGCCGACGCGATCGGCCCATCCCATGTACGTGGCCGCAACGGAAGTCGCCGCCTTGATCGCTTCCATTGGCGTCATCCCGCGCTGAACCATGATCTTGAACTGCCGCGCATTCAGGCCGTGCGGATACACGCCGGAATCGGAGCCGAAGACGATCGGTACTCCCGCAGCGTGGGCGCGCGTAAAGGATTGGCGCTGAATCTCAGTCGTCTCGATATTCTTGCGCAGAAACTCAGCGGGCCAGCCGTGCTTGCGGCCTTCGGTGTCGATGTAGTCGCCGTTGTACACGTCCATCGACAGGGCGACGTGATGCTCAAGCGCTAGTTGGATGCCTGCATCGTCAATCATCGAGGCGTGTTCGATGGTGTCGACACCTGCATCGATGGCTTCCTTGATGGAACGAGCGCCGTGTGCGTGCGCGGCCACTTTGCGATTCGCTGCGTGCGCGACCTGCACGACCGCCGCAATTTCTTCCGGCGTCATTTCCGGCGCCCCCGGCACACCGCCAAACGCCAATACCGCCCCAGAGGCTATGACTTTGATTACGTCCGCACCGCCATCGATCGCTTGCTGCGCTCGCAACCGAAATTCTTCGGGCCCGTGCGCTACGCCGGCGCGATAGCGCGAACCTATCTGCGCATCGGGCGTACCCGGCACGAACAAGTCGCCGCCACCGTGGGCGATCGTCAAATAGAAACCGCAGATCTGCATGCGTGGGCCGGCAACGTCGCCGCGATTGATGGCGTCGCGCAATTCCCGATCCGACCACGCGACATACGTGCCGAGGTTACGCACCGTGGTGAATCCAGCCAGCAACGTTGAGTTGGCATGGTCACGCGATAACGGGAATTGCTCCTCGGGCGTGCGCGTGAAGAATACTTTCAGATCGGCGGTGTCTTCCGGACGATCGGTGAGATGCGCATGCATGTCGATCAGCCCTGGCAGGCAGGTGTAATTCTGCAGATCGAGTGTCGGCAGGCCTGCCACGGCGTCGAATCCAGGCTCGATGGCAGCGATGCGTCCTTCGCGGATCACAACTGTCACACGTTGCATTGGCTGATCTGCCAACCCATCGATCAGCGATCCGCATTGCATCGCGAGCGAGCCGGATCGGTAAGGAGCGACTGCAAGAGCTGCGCGCGAATGGGTCTTGAGCGGTTCGGCTGGCTTCGCACAGCCAGCGACGCTCACTGCAACCGCCAATGCGAGAATCGTGCTGACTTTGTGCATCGTCAGATGCCTCTCATCATGTGCAGGTTGAGACCGCAGCCAAGGTCGCATGCAGTTCGATACGGCGTCGGTCGAGTCGCACGACCCGAGCTGGCTGCCGGAATCGCATTCACCAGCCCGCGACCAAGCTGCCTTCGTCGCGTCGATTCGCAGTTGAGCGCTTCTCCTTCCTTCGATACGAGTGGTTGTGCACTCACCCGAACTAGATTGCTAATGAAGCCGTCGGCCCGGCTTATGGAACGACGGCCGACACAGCCGGCCGTCGTTCACGCTGGTTTTTATTCGGTCTTGCCAGCCGGCACCGAATCCAGTGCCGCCTTGCGCGCGGCGGCGAATTCGTCACCAGGAACCCAGGTCGGCATGGCATCGGCGTTCGCTACATCGACCCCGACCCAGAATCCGAGTTGCGCGTCTTCGATCATGCCGTCGAAGTTCCAGGTGTCGTTGATCTCATCCGAAGGCTGGTGATAGTTGTTCGCTTCGTACAGCTCGTGCTGTTCCTTGCCCCAGCCGGCCGGCTTGCCGATGAAGTCGGTACCGGTATCCAGGTACAGCGCCGGTACACCGATCTTGGCGAAATTGAACTGGTCGGAACGATAGAAGTGGCCGCGATCCGGAAACTGGTCGGGCGTCACAATCCGTCCCTGCGTTTCCGCTACTGCCTCGACAACCGAATCGAGCGAGGACTTGCCCTTGCCGACAAAAACAATGTCCTTCGCACGGCCCCAGATATTGCCGCCATCGTAGTTAATGTTGGCGGCGATCTTGCCTGGCGCGACGCTCGGATGCCGTGAGTAGTACATCGAGCCAAGCAGGCCCTGCTCCTCAGCGGCAACGAACAGCATCATCACCGAGCGGCGCGGTGGCGTCGGCAATGCCTTGAACGCCCGGCCCATGGCCAGCAACTGGGCAACACCCGACGCATTGTCCATCGCGCCGTTGTAGATCTTGTCGCCCTTCTTGTCCGGCGCGCCCACACCGAGGTGATCGTGATGGGCGCTATAGATCACGTATTCGCTGGCCAGCTGCGGATCGCTGCCCTTGAGTACGCCATAGACGTTCGCGGTGCTGGAACGATTGAGCTTGTTCTTGAAGGCGAGCGAAGTAGTGACGCCCAGCGGTACCGGCGTGAAGTCTTTCGACTTCGCGGCTGCGATCAGCTTGTCCAGGTCGTTACCGGACAACTTGACCAGGTCGCGCGCTGCGCTTTCAGTCAGCCAGCCTTTCGCCTGAATGCGGGGCTCGCTTTCTGCAGGAAGCTCGACCTGCTCGCCACTCCAGGAGGTCTGCACGACCTGGAAGGGATAGCCGGCCGACGGCGTGGTGTGGATGATGATTGCGCCCGCTGCGCCCTGGCGCGCCGCACTCTCGTACTTGTAGACCCAGCGGCCGTAGTAGAGGCGTGTTTCGCCGGCGAACAGGTTCGGATCCCAGTCGGGATCGCTGTTGAGCATCAGCAGGACCTTGCCCTTCAGGTCCTTGCCCTTGAAATCGTCCCAACCGTATTCAGGCGCCTGGATGCCGTAGCCGACGAATACCACTTCGGCATTGTTGATGGCGGCCTTCTCGGTCTGCACGCCGCTGCCGGCAATGTATTGATCCCACCATTTGAAGGAGACGGACTTGCCGCCCTTCTTGAAGGTCCACTGCTTGGGCATTGCGGCGGTGATGCCGACGACATCGAAGGACTGCTGCCAGCTGCCGTCCGCGCCACCCGGAGCGAAGCCGATCTGCTTGAGCTGTTCGACCAGGTAGTCGCGCGCCTTGGCATCCGCTGGTGTTGCGGGTCCGCGGCCTTCGAATTCATCGCCGGAGAATTTCGCGATCTGGTCGCGCAAATAATCGGCGGTGATCTGCGTTGCCGCGGTCTTGGCTTCGGCCGTCACCGGTGCCGGCGTTTCCGGCGCTGTCTGCGGTGGCGGTACGGGATCCGGGCGTTTACATCCGCCGATCGCGATCAAAGCCATCGAGGTGATCGCGACCAGGCGTGCACAGCCGATAACTGTATACATGCAATCTCCGCAACATCAGTGTGTTAGGGGCGCGAAACTCTAACACTGCATGACGCGTGCGCGAACATTTCCGTGCTGGCGGCCGAGCGGGGCCGTCGATGAGCCTGCATTTCTCAACCGCTCGGCACGCCCCTCCGCGCGATCAGAGGCCGCTGTCCGGTGCGCCAGCGCAGATTCGTCGTTGCGCCCGCACGGAACCACGCCGATGTCATTGCCCGCGTCGTCGCCCGATGTCATTGCAAGTAATTTCCCCGACGGCGAATTCACCCCGCGACCTTGCTCGCACACCCCACCCTGGTCGTACGTCGGACCCTGAAACCCCTCGGTTCGCCGAGTGTCGCCTCAAGACCGGCAAATCCTTGCCGCTAGCTTGCAACGCATGGGACATCGCCCCGTTGCCCGCGACAGGGAATGTCATGCGCCACTCGTACCTTAGCTTGAGGAACCTTAATGACGCTCAGATTCACGACCCTGGCCGCTGCTGTCGCCTTGACGCTCGGCGGCGCCGCCGCTGGCGCAGCTGACTTCAACGATATCTTCTCCGTCCGCGGCTTCGGCACTTCGGGAGTCGTGCACTCCAGCGAGGATCGCGCCGATTTCGTCGGCAGTATTTTCCAGCCCAACGGCGCGGGCTATAGCCATGAGTGGGACATGCGCCCGGACACGTTGGTGGCCGGCCAGCTCAACATGCATTTCAGCGATAAGTTCTCCGCCATCGTCCAGGCGGTCGCGCAGTATCAGTATGACGAGACCTATACGCCCCACATCGAGTGGGCGAACATCAAGTACCAGGTGACGCAGGATCTGGCGCTGCGCGCCGGACGCATCGTGCTGCCATCGTTCCTGGTCTCCGAATCCCGTTTTGTCGGCTACGCCAATCCGTGGGTACGTCCACCGCAGGAGCTCTATTACGTCTCCTCGATCACCAGCAACGACGGTGTCGATGCGACCTACAGCTTCCCCGCCGGCCACGTGCGCAATTCGGTGCAGGCTTTCTGGGGCACCGCCAAGAGCGACCTGCCGACCGGCGAAGCGGAAGCGAAGCCGAGCTGGGGCGTGAACTACACGGCGGAAATCGGCGATGCGAAATTGCGCGCGGGCTATATCGCAACCAAGCTGAATCTCCACCTGCCGTCGGTCAACCCTATTTTCGCAGGCCTGGACGGCCTGGGTAGCGCACTTTCCGGCGCCGGATTCCAGTCCGCCGCCGATCAGGCACTGTCGCTGGCAAACCGCTACAAGCTGGATGACATGCAGCTCTCGACGTATTCGCTCGGTGCGAGTTACGACCCGGGCCGTTGGTTCGTCATGGCCGAGGGCGCGATGTTCAAGGGCGATGGTTTCCTGGCCGACAGTAATTCGGGCTACATCACCGGCGGCTATCGCATCAAGACGTTCACTCCGTACCTGACCGTCGCTGCCATCAAGTCCGACATTCCGCATGAGGACGGCATCTCGATCGCCGGCCTGCCGGTCGGCTTCGCTGCCGGCGCAACTGGCCTGAATGCCGGCGTGAACACCAGCCTGCAGAATTTCTCGGGATCGCAGCACAGCGTTTCGATCGGCACGCGCTGGGACTTCATGAGCAACTTCGACCTCAAGGTTCAATACGATCGCCTGAGCCTGGGTGAGAACTCGCATGGACGACTGACCAACACGCAGCCGGGCTTCGTGCCGGGCGGCGATGTGGATCTGGTCAGCATCTCCGTCGACTTCATGTTTTAAGGAGCGCCGCCCATGAAGAACCCCATGAACAAAGCCTGTGTGCTGCTAGCCGCGGCGGTCGCCTGCATGAGCGTCGCGCAGGCGGAAGTCGTCGTCATCGTCAATCCGAAAAGCGCGGCGTCAACCATGACGGCCGAACAGGTCGCCGACATCTACCTCGGCAAGGACACCAGCCTGACCCCGCTGGATCTGCCGGGCTCTTCCGCATCGCGCGGGGAGTTCTACAAGAAAGTAGCGGGCAAGGATGAAGCGCAGATCAAAGCGATCTGGGCACGCCTGGTGTTCACCGGCAAAGCGCAGCCTCCCAAGGAGGCCGCGTCTTCGGCGGATGTGGTCAAGCAGGTGGCCGCCGGCGAAAAGGCTATCGGTTATGTTGAGAAGAGCGCGCTCGATGGCTCGGTAAAGGCGGTGCTGACAGTCAATTAACGCAGCACCGTTGGTCGCTCCGCGCGGGCCCCGGCCGGTTTACGGTCGGGGCCTTTTTTCTTGCCGAGACCTGTCGCACACATCCGCGCATTGCAGCCGACGGCTGGAAGGCCTGTGACGCAGTTGGCTTCATCGTCGCCGCGCGATCGGGGAGACTCGCCCCAGCAGCTTGGGCGATGCCCGTTTGCGCGAAGGACCGTACGCTGTTCACAAGATCGATAGATGCAGCGAGCGGCGCCACTGCCGACAACTTCCCCAGATGGAACCGACCAACGCCTTACTTACTCCCGCATTGCCGCAGCTGGCAGCCGGCCTGATCGGCCTGGTTGCGGCTTTGATCGCAGCATTCCTCGCGGCCGCCGGTTATTGGCGGCGTCATCGGCCTTCGATACTTCCTTCGATGCGTCAACCGGCGCTGGCGCCCAAAGCAGCGCACATCATCTACCGTGACACGCCGACCGTTCGCGTGGTCGACTCGCAGCGTGTCGATCGCCTGCGCAAAGTCGTCCGCCTGGAAGTCGGCGCACACATCGACGTGCTGGAGACGCGCACCGGCTTTACACCGCGCTTCCGCATCACGCTCAAAGGAATCGACCAGCGCGCCGACCTGGAGACCGCGCACATCGGCGTCGATTTTGGCGGCGCGGAAGTCAGTTGCGGACCGCTGGTTCACGAGGTCGCATACAACGAATTCATCCTGCCACGCGTGTCTCGCGACGAACCGCGCAGCGCGGTCTTTCACTACTACGAGAATGGCGACTCGCTCGACTTCATGCGTATCAAGCTACGCCACGTAGACGCGCAAACCGGCTCCGCGGAAATCGATGTCATGCAGGTGTCGGGGCACTGGCCGGCAGCCTGACGCAACTCGCGAAACAAGACTCGCGCGATACAGCAAAGCACGACATGGTCGCGGTCGGCCCGCGACCGGAATTCGATCGGGCATTTCGCTGCGAGCGCGCCTGCTGCGCGAGAAATGTTTTCCGCATAATGGGAACATGCCTTCGCGCAAACTGCCCCGCTCCTTTTACGCTCGTGAAACGCTGACGGTCGCCCGCGACCTGCTCGGACTGCATCTCGTGCATCTCGTGGCGGGACGACAGCGGGTTGGACGGATCGTGGAGACCGAGGCTTACCGGGGACCGCAGGATCTCGCAGCCCATTCCGCGCGGGGCCGGACCAAACGCACCGAGGTGATGTTCGGACCGCCCGGACACGCTTATGTCTACCTTATATATGGCGTGTGGGACTGCTTTAACGTGGTGACGGCCACGGATGGGGTTCCACACGCCGTTCTGATCCGGGCGCTGGAGCCGGTTTCCGGCACCGAAGGCGGCACCCATGGTCCCGGCCTGCTGTGCCGGGCAATGGGAATCGACCGCTCCTTGCATGGCGCCGACCTGACAAACGGTGAGCTCTGGCTGGAAAAACCGGGTAACTGGCGCAAGCCGCGCATTGCCCGTGCTACCCGGATTGGCGTGGATTACGCCGGGGCATGGGCCAAAAAGCCCTGGCGGTTCTTCGATCGGGAGTCGCCCTATGTTTCCACGATGACCGCCGCGCAGCGCCGCAAGGCACTGAAGCTCCAGGTATTCCAGGATGGCCAATCCCGACCCGCGGCCGCCAACGGCAGGCGTCTGCGCCGCAAAGAGCCCCTCAAAGACTAAGGCAACTGCTGGTTGCGGGGTGCCGGGGTGGGGCCGCCCTCGAATCTGGTTTATCATCCGCCCCCTATCTCCCTAGCGCCTAGGGCCAAGCACCTAGAGCCTCCCCCCATGCTTCCCGCCCGCGACCTGTTCTCCTACCGCAAATACTGGGCGTCCCGTTTCGGGACGGCGCCATTCCTGCCCATGTCACGGGAGGAAATGGACGTACTCGGCTGGGACAGCTGCGACATCATCGTCGTGAGCGGCGATGCCTACGTCGACCATCCGAGTTTCGGCATGGCCATCATCGGCCGGGTACTGGAAGCCCAGGGATTCCGGGTCGGGCTCATCGCCCAGCCGGATTGGCGCTCGACGGCCGACTTCGAGAAGCTCGGCAAGCCCAACCTGTTCTTCGGTATTACCGCCGGCAACATGGATTCGATGGTGAACCGCTACACCTCGGACCGGCGCATCCGCAGCGACGATGCATACACGCCCGGCGGCCAGGGTGGCCAGCGGCCGGATCGCTCGGTGATCGTCTATTCGCAGCGCGTGCGCGAGGCCTTCGCCGATGTGCCGGTGGTCATCGGCGGCATCGAAGCCAGCCTGCGCCGCATCGCCCATTTCGACTACTGGTCGGAAAAAGTGCGGCGCTCGGTGCTGCTGGATTCGAAGGCCGACCTGCTGGTGTTCGGCAACGCGGAACGCCAGATCATCGAAATCGCGCATCGGCTCGCCAAGGGCGAGAGCATCGATGCGATCAACGATCTGCGCGGCACGGCATTCGCCCGTACGGCAACTCCCGAAGGCTGGACCGAGATCGATTCGACGACCATCGATGCACCGGGAAAACTCAATCCGCCGGTCGATCCGTACCTGGATACGACGAATCGGGAGGGAGCCAGTAAACAGGCGACGGGCGACGGCCAGAAACCGGCTGCCGAAGCGCGCAGCGAGCAGAGCGCTCAGGCCTCGTGCTCCGGTTCGAATTCCGCGCCCCAGGCAGCGGGTCCGGCCACCCGCGTCGTAAAGTTCTACCGGCAGATACCGAACAGCGAGCGGTCGCAATCTGTCATCCGCATGCCCTCCTACGAGACCGTGCGCGACGATGCGATTCTTTATGCCCACGCTTCGCGCATCCTGCATCTGGAATCCAATCCCGGAAATGCCCGCGCACTAGTCCAACGTCACGGCAACGTGGACGTGTGGCTGAATCCGCCGCCGATTCCGCTGACGATGAAGGAGATGGATGCGATCTACGACTTGCCGTACCGGCGCGTCCCGCATCCTTTCTACGGTAAGGCCAAGATTCCCGCGTACGAGATGATCCGTTTCTCGATCGCGATCCAGCGCGGCTGCTTTGGTGGTTGCACGTTCTGTTCGATCACCGAGCACGAAGGCCGCATCATCCAGAGCCGCTCGGAGAATTCGATCATCAAGGAGATCGAGACGCTGCGCGATACCGTGCCGGGATTTACCGGCGTGGTCTCCGACCTGGGTGGCCCGACGGCAAACATGTATCGCCTGGCCTGCAAATCGCCAACCATCGAGTCCGCGTGCCGCCGGCCCTCATGCGTGTATCCGGGCATCTGCCCGAACCTCAACACCGATCACATGCCGCTGATCAAGTTGTATCGGCGCGCGCGTACGCTGCCGGGCATCAAGAAGATCCTGATCGGTTCGGGCGTGCGCTACGACCTGGCGGTCGAGTCGCCCGAGTACGTCAAGGAGCTGGTCCAGCATCACGTCGGGGGCTATCTCAAGATCGCGCCTGAGGCGATCGGCGAAGGACCGCTGTCGAAGATGATGAAGCCCGGTGTCGGCACTTACTATCGCTTCAAGGAGCTGTTCGAGAAGTACTCCAAGGAAGCGGGCAAGGAGCAGTACCTCATTCCGTACTTCATCGCGGCTCACCCAGGCACCACCGATGAGGACATGCTGGAGCTCGCTCTTTGGCTGAAGCAGAACGGTTACCGGGCCGATCAGGTGCAGGCATTCCTGCCTTCGCCCATGGCTACCGCCACGGCGATGTGGCACTCGGGAAAAAACCCGCTGAAGAAAGTCACGCGCACCAGCGACGAGGTGCATATCCCCAAAGGCCTGAAGGTCCGTCGCCTGCATAAGGCTTTCCTGCGCTGGCACGACGCGAACAACTGGCCCGTGCTGCGCGAAGCCCTGAAGCGCATGGGTCGCGCCGACCTCATCGGCGCCGGCAAACATCACCTCATCCCCGCCTGGCAACCCCTCGGCACCGGCGATGCCCCCGAAGGCCGCCGCTCGGCAACCGGGACGCAGAGCCCGTCATCTACCTCGAAGCCCGCGGCAGTGCGCGTAGGAAAGCCATTGCGCTTCCGCACTCAACACACGGGGCTCAAAGGGGTGAGGATGCCGAAGCAGAAGTGATGTCGGTGATGCAGGTGATGTAAGTGATGCCGGCACGGACGGGACTTACATCACCTGCATCACTTACATTATTTTCATCACCCAAAAAAATGCCCGCCATGAGGCGGGCAAATTGGGGGATCGAGGAATTACACGAACAAAAAAACTGAACGAAGATTCAGGAGACAAAAAAGAGGTCCAAACCTCTGCTCTCCACCATGAGGCTAGTGTGCCCGAGTTGCCGGGGCGGACAAATACCGGTGGAGGAATGACATTGATGCCTGCCGGGAGATAGTACGTAGCAATCGACCTGACGGATTCATTTGCCGGGTCAGTACGTGTACGGATACGCCGGACTGCAGCCCCAGCGGTTTAACAAAACATCCCCGACGTACTGCTTGCCGCCCGCCACAGACGGTATAGGATTTACCGGAACTTAAGAACGCGGGAATTTGGCTTCAACCGTTGCGCCCAGGGAAATAGGAATGGACAAGTTCACCTGCATGCAAGCGCTCGTCAGGGTGGTTGAATCGGGCAGCTTCGCCGAAGCGGCCAGGCGCATGGGGGTATCGGCACCCATGGTGACGAAATACATCGGACACCTGGAACAGACGCTCGGTGCGCGCCTCATGAATCGCTCGACTCATTCCCTGAGCCTGACCGATGTCGGACATTCGTATTACCAGCGCTGCGTACAACTGCTGGAAGAACTGGACGAGGCCGAAGCTATTGCGGGTGCACAAGGCACGCATCCCAGGGGCTCGTTGCGAATGAGCGTGTCCACCGACTTCGGCGTCGACCACCTCGGACCTGCCCTGCTCGATTTCGCGCGGCTCTATCCGGAGGTGCGCATTGAAGTGTCGGTGAGCAATCACCTGGTCGATCTGGTGGAAGAAGGATTCGACCTTGCCGTGCGCATCACCAACCAGCTGCGCACCAATCTGGTGGCACGCAAGCTTGCGGCATCGCGATTGATCGCGTGCGCATCGCCGGCGTATCTGCAGGAGCACGGCCAGCCGCAGATTCCCGAAAACCTGGTGCACCACAATTGCCTGGTATTCAGCGACACCGCCCTCACCGGCGAGCAATGGCGCTTTGCACGCGACGGGCGGATATCCATGGTCAAGCCGGCCGGCAATCTGCGCGCAAACAACAACGAGTTGCTGAAGCTCGCCGCGCTGCAAGGCCAGGGAGTGCTGTTGCAACCTACGTTCAACGTCAGTGGGGAACTGCGCGACGGCCGCTTGGTGCCATTGCTCATGGAATACGATGCCGGCGAGCTTGGCATCTACATCGTGTATCCACACCGCAAACATCTGGCCGCCAAGATCCGCAGCTTCATCGACACGCTCGCCGGCAGATGGGGCGAGGATTCGGATCGCGATCCGTTCTGGAACGGGTGACGGGTGACGGGTGACGGGTGACGGGTGACGGGTGACGGGTGACGGGTGACGGGTGACGGGTGTCAGCTTCTGATCGCAACCGTCAACGGTCAAGCATCAACCGTAACCTTCCGCTGCCTCATCTCTCTTTGTCTGGTGTCTCCAGCTCCCACTGCACGAACGGCACACCGTCGCGAATGTGCAGGCCGAAACCGACCGGCTCAAAGTGTCGCGCCAGCCGTTTGCGGTACCACTGCGCCGGACGCAAACGAACATCGCTGTCGCTGCACGACAGGTCGGCGTTGTGCTCCCAGTCTTCCTCCGTCGGTGCGTGAAAATGCAACGCTCCGCGGCACAGGCGACTGAGATTCGCGAGCGCCCTGATCGCCGCGGCATCCGACAGATACTGCAGCACGTCGTAGCAGATGATCAGGTCGAAGCGATGGCGGCTGCGAAAATCCGCCAGCGACGCCTGTTTCCAGCCGTACTGCTTGCAAAGATGCTCACTGACCTCAATGCCGGTGTAACTGGCGCCGGGGAAGGCCTTCAGCAGCGTGGCGCGCATCAACCCCAGCCCACACCCCGCGTCGAGGATTCGTTTTACCGGCAGCTCCAGCTGTTTGACGAATGCAGCGATGGCCGCGGCGCGACGCTGCATTTGCGCCGGTGTGGTGACCCGGGTGCGCTTGTTGCCATAGAACCGTTGGTAGAAAGCAGCATCGAATTGGTTAGGGGGCATGAGGGGAAGGCTAACTGGCTAACTGGCCATGGGTCGGGGGGCCAGAATTGAGAAGGGAATCAATGCCTGTGAGCTTACCAGCGGCTGGTTGACGCTTCTTCGCTTCATTCAGGCGTCGGATTGCCACTGCGGTTCGTTACGGCCAGCTGCCAGACAACCAACTGACAGTCAATTCACCGACGACCGGTTGACCAGTTCCTCGCCGGCGCCTGGTTCAGCAGCGCCCGGCCAGCCGGCAACGATCCCCTCTCTTGATTGCCCCTCACTCCATCCCCACTCATCGGGCATGTACTACCAAGGTTTCCTACATGGCAATTGCTAACCGGCGATCGTGGATGTGGGCCGAAGCGTTCGAAATGCTGGAACAGGCCGAGCGCCTGCAGCGCCAGTTCTTTCGCTTCGGTCATGCAGTGGAGTCGCAGCCGCGCTGGGAACCTCCCGTGGACATCGTTGCGAGCCATCGCAACATCGAAGTCACGGTCGCGCTTCCCGGTGTCGCACCGGAGAACGTGCGGGTACGCATCGATGGTGGCGGCTTGAGCGTTACAGGAATTCGGGCGCTGCCGCTGGACCAGCGCACTACCGGGATTCACCGACTGGAAATTCCCTATGGCCGTTTCGAACGACGCATCGCATTGCCACCGGGCCGGTACGACCTGCTGGAACAGGCCTGCGTCAATGGCTGCCTGGTCCTGCGGCTCGCCCGTGAATGAAGCGAGACCCTGCCGCGGCCGTACGAACGTGACCGATATTGAGAGCGAGATATTGAGCGGGAGCCTATATGACTGATTCCGAACGCAAGAATACGCAGAGCACCGAGGAAGTCGTGCACACGATCTCGGATGACATGCTGATCATTCTGCCGGTGCGCAACCTGGTGCTGTTCCCCGGCACCGTGCTGCCCGTGACCATCAATCGCGAGCGCTCCCTGGCTGGCGCCCAGGAAGCCGTGCGCTCCGGTCGCAAGATCGGCTTTCTGCTGCAGCACGATGCGGAAACTCAGAGCCCGAGTGGCGACGATCTGCACAAGATCGGTACCGTCGCGAGCGTGGTGCGCTATGTGACCGGCCAGGAAGGCACGCATCACCTGGTGGTGCAGGGTGAGCGACGCTTCCGCGTGCTCGACTTCCAGTCGGGCCTGCCGTTCATGCTTGCCCGTGTCGAATATCTCAACGACTCCCCACCCGCATCGGCGGAAGTCGAGGCGCGCGCATTGAATCTGAAACGGCTCGCGGCCGAAGCAATCTCGCTGCTGCCACAGGCTCCCGCGGAGCTTGCCAATGCCATCCAGGCAGTGGAGTCGCCGTCGACCCTGGTCGACCTGGTGGCGAGCTTCATGGACGTGAAGCCCGCGGACAAACAGCAGTTGCTGGAAACGCTGGAGGTAAAGGGGCGCCTGAATCGCGTCACGGAGCTGTTGCAGAAACGCATAGAGGTGCTGCGGCTGCAGCGCCAACTGGAAGAGCAGACTCGCGAAGCCATCGACGAGCGTCACAAGGAAGTGTTGTTGCGCGAGCAGATGCGCCAGATCCGCAAGGAACTGGGCGAGGACGGCGAATCCGGCGAAGAGCTCAAGGAACTGGCGGAAGCGGTCGAGAAGGCCGGCCTTCCCGAGGAAGCGCTCGAGCAGGCGAAGAAGGAGTTGAAGCGCCTGGAGCGGATGACCGACGCCAGCGCCGAATACTCCATGCTGCGCACCTGGCTGGACCTGGTGATCCAGTTGCCGTGGGCGAAGCTCGACAACGAGTCCATCGATATCGAGAAGGCACGACGCGTGCTGGATGAAGATCACTACGGCCTGGAGAAGATCAAACGCCGCATCATCGAGTACCTTGCGGTTCGCAAGCTGAACCCGCAGGGGCGCAGTCCGATCCTGTGCTTCGTGGGTCCGCCCGGAGTGGGCAAGACTTCGCTCGGGCAGAGCATCGCGCGGGCAACCGGTATCAAGTTCGCGCGCGTCAGCCTCGGTGGCGTGCACGATGAAGCGGAGATCCGCGGGCATCGCCGTACCTACATAGGAGCGCTGCCCGGCAACATCCTGCAGGCCGTCCGCAAGGCTGGCACTCGCAACCCGGTGCTGATGCTCGATGAGATCGACAAGCTCGGTGCGGGTGTGCACGGCGATCCGTCGTCGGCACTGCTCGAGGTACTCGATCCGGAACAGAACAACACGTTCCGGGACAACTACCTTGGCCTGCCGTTCGATCTGTCGAAGGTCATGTTCATCGCGACGGCGAACATGCTCGACACGATCCCCGGCCCGCTGCGCGATCGCATGGAGATCATCGAGCTGACCGGCTATACGGAAGAGGAGAAGGTGGAAATCGCCAAACGCTATCTGGTGAAGCGACAGCTGGAGCTCAACGGACTCAAGCCCGAGCAAGCCACCATTACTGACGCAGCTTTGCGACAGATTGCGAGGGACTACACGCGGGAAGCCGGATGCCGCAGCCTGGAGCGCACTATCGGTGCGGTGCTGCGTAACGTGGCGGTGCGCATCGCTGAAGGGTCGATCACCCAACAGACCATCGATGTGGCCGATGTCGTGCCGATTCTCGGCGCGCCGCGGTTCGAGAATGAAGTGGCAATGCGTACCAGCGTGCCGGGCGTGGCGACGGGCCTCGCGTGGACTCCGGTGGGCGGCGACATTCTGTTCATCGAGTCGACCAAGATCCCGGGCAATGGCCGCCTGATCCTCACCGGTCAGCTCGGCGATGTGATGCGCGAGAGCGCGCAGGCGGCGCTGTCGCTGGTGAAGTCGCAATACAGCCGGCTGGGTATCGACCCGGCGGTGTTCCGCAAGAACGACATTCACATTCACGTGCCGGCTGGAGCCATACCGAAAGATGGACCCAGTGCGGGTGTCACGATGTTCACCTCGCTGGTGTCCTTGCTGACTGGCACAACAGTCGGCAGCGATCTGGCGATGACTGGTGAGATCAGCCTGCGTGGCTTGGTGCTGCCGGTGGGCGGCATCAAGGAGAAGGTCATTGCGGCGCATCGTGCGGGTATCCGCAAGGTGTTGCTGCCGGCACGCAATCGCCGGGACCTGGAGGATGTTCCGCAGAGCGTGCGTAACGATCTAAAGGTCGTCTTCTGCGAGCGCGTCGACGATACCATCCGCGAAGCGTTGGGTATCGAAACCAACGTAAGCCACGTAACAGTGGCCGCATAAGGAACGGACGGACAACCCGGAGCGGGTGCCCGTCGGAAAATAAGCTCACAGCCTGCAAGGGCTGTGAGCTTTTTCGACACTACAAGCTTGCTCGTTGCCGATGCCACCACGCTCGGCCTGCTGTGTCACAAACAGCGCGGTTCTGCGCACCTCAGGGCTGCCGGTTTGCACAAACCGGATTCATTCGAAGTTCAGCTTCTGCGTTCTCGTGTGTCTGCGTAGCCGTCCTCGGTAACAATCCTAAGTAACCGATTGCAGTCACTGCCTCTTCCACCTTGAGCCGTGCGCCACACTTAGCAATGAATCGAATTGCAAGATGCGCGGGAAGAGAGTAATCAGAGAACTATGTTCCGCAAGTGCACTCGTGCAATGCGCAACATTGCGTCCTCCGGCTCCCTTCACCGTGAGTCCGGGTGGCTTTCTGCCCACTCTTTCCCGTGCGTGTCATCGCCTCAGCGCGATATGGCGCACCGCCGGTTGCGCCATTCTGGCGCGCTAATGCACAGCTCCCGATCGCAGCTGGATCGGTCTTGCCACGCTAATCGCCACGTTTATCGTTCGTCGCGCATGAATCAGTCTTTGTCTTACACGTCTTTGCGTGTTGCAGGCATGAGGATGTCCACTGCTGCGCGGCGTATGCTCAACGCACCCGAACAGCCGAGTTGTGCGTTGAGTACGTCGGTCGAGTATGTCGCTGCACTGATTACTTCTGAACGGCAAGCGCCTGAGCGCTGTCTTATGAATTGACAGTTTCGCAAATCATCGGAGGGCGGTTCGATGCATGCAGACAGCCCCAAGGGAAACTCGCAGCGGGGCGAGAACTTCGTTGAGGCCTTAAGTGCCTACAGCCGGTTCCATCGTGCACAGCACTGGTCGGGAACATTCGGTGAATTCCTGCGCACCGTCGTACCCGGCAATGCCAAGTCGCTGGCACGCACGAGCCATGAATACTTGTGGGACATGCTGGGCTGGTATGGCCGCGTCGGATCGGTCGCGAACGGCACCCCCGCCGGCAACGGCGAAAATGCCGGCACCCGCGAATTGTTCAAGCGCGAACTCTACGGCATCGATGAGCCGTTGGCGCGTGTCGTCGATTACTTCAAAGCGGCGGCGGCGGGCTCGGATGTCGGGCGCCGATTGCTGCTGCTGCTGGGGCCACCATCGGGCGGCAAGTCGACCATGGCAATCCTCATCAAACGCGGCCTGGAGGAATACAGCCTCACCGACGAAGGAGCGATGTACGGCTTGCAGGGCTCGCCGATGCATGAGTCCCCGCTCAACCTGATTCCCGCCAGCATGCGCGCCGAGTTCCGCGACACCTATGGCGTGGAGATTCGCGGCGAACTGAGTCCCTGGGCGCGCGATCGCCTGGAACGCGAGTTCGAAGGCGATTTCCTGCGCATGCCGGTGGAGCGCGTGTTTCTCAACGAAGCCTCGCGGGTGGGCGTAGGTACTTATGCACCGCACGACCCGACTACGGCGGACCTCGCCGACCTGGTCGGTTCGGTGGACCTCTCCAAGGTCGCGCAGTTCGGTGACGAAGGCGATCCGCGCGCATGGTCGTGGTCCGGCGCCGTCTACGCAGCCAGCCGCGGCGTGCTGGAGATGATCGAGATCCTGAAGGTCAAACGCGAATTCCTGTACCTGCTGCTCACGCTGACCCAGGAAAAGAACGTCAAGGTTTCGCGCTTTCCACTGATCTACCTGGACGAGACGATTCTCGCCCACACCAACCTCGCCGAGTTCCACAAGTTCCTGCAGGAGAAGGAAAACGAGGCGCTGCTGGATCGCATGGTGATCGTGAAGATCCCCTACACGCTTTCCTATACCGAGGAAGCAAGGATCTACACCAAGCTGGTCTCGGCGGCACCGTCGTTTCGCGAAGTGCACCTGGATCCGCACGCGCTGAAGCTCGCTTCGGTATTCGCGGTACTGACGCGGCTGTTCAAGCCCGAACGCGAAGGCCTCGATCTTGCCAAGAAGCTGCGGCTGTACGCTGGCGAAACGGTGGAAGGATTTCCCGAAACCGAGCTCTCGCGGTTGCGCGCGGAATCGCCCGAGGAAGGCCTGACAGGCGTCAGCCCGCGGTTCATCGTGAATTCCATCTCCAACGCGATCACGCGCAACGACAAGAAGAGCCTGACCAGTATGGAAGTGCTGTTGGCGCTGAAGGACTCGATTGAAACCGATGCCCGCATGGACGCCAAGGCCAAGAAACTGTGGATCGACTACCTGGTGCTCGCGCGCAAGGAGTTCTACAACCGCTGGGTGAAGGAGGATGTGCATCGGGCGCTGTTCGCCTCCTTCGAGGACGAAGCCCAGCAGTTGCTCGACAAGTACCTGGATGAAGTCGAAGCATCTCTCGATCACCGCGAGGTGACAGATCCGATCACGGGTGAATCGCGACCGGCGGACGAACGCTTCCTGCGCTCGGTCGAGGACAAGATCAAGGTTTCCGACTCCGGCAAGCTGACGTTCCGGCAGGAAGTCGTGCGCAAGGCGATGGTCGCTTACAAGACCGGCGAGAAGTTCACGCTCAACAGTCACTCACGCATGCGTGAAGCAATCGAACAGTATCTGTTCGAGGAACGCCGCGATGTGTTGCGCCTGGTGACCTCTGCGGCACGGCCGGACGATGAGGCGCGCAAGAAGATTTCCGCCGTCCAGGAACGCCTGACCGGCGAGTACGGATATGACGAGCACAGCGCCAAGGAGGCCCTGAGCTACGTAACGACTTTGCTGGCACAGGAGTAGCGCCCACAAAGAGCTTTCCCAAGGTCTCTCAAGATGAGGTTGTTAAACGGACATGGGCACTGGCATGTCAGGTGAGGGCGGTGGAGGTGGAGGCGGCGCCGGCGACTCGGGCTGGTACGACCTCTTCTCGCGAGGTGCGCGGGATTGGCTGCGTCATAACGACAAAGTCCGCGAAGCCGTACGACAGCAACTCCCGCAGATCGTTGCCGGAGCGGATGTATTGACCGGTGGCGCGAGCACCGTGCGCGTGCCGGTGAAAATGCTCGAGCACTATCGCTTCAAGCTGCGCCCCCCCAATGAACAGCAGGGTGTTGGCCAGGGCCAGGCCAAGCCCGGCGATCGCATCGGCCGTCCGCAACAGGAAGGCGATCAGCGCGGCCAGGGCGGTAACGAGGATGGCGGCATCCAGTACACGCTCGAATTCCGTATCGACGACATCGTCGACTGGCTGTGGGAAGAAATGCAGCTTCCCAACCTGGAAGCCAAGGCAGGCAAATCCCGCGAGGACGACTGGACCCGCGAAGGCTGGGACCGGCGTGGTGCGCGGGCGCGGCTCGACCGACGCCGCTCCCTGAAGGAATCCATCAAGCGCCGCGGCGTGCAGAACGCGTCGGGTGCCGAGTCGCCGGCCTTCACCGATGACGACCTGCGTTTCCGGCAACTGACCAAGCGCGAACAACCCGCGACACAAGCCGTCGTCATCCTGTTGCTGGATGTCTCCGGCAGCATGGGCGAACGCGAGCGGCAGATTTCCAAGACCTTCTTCTTCTGGGCGATCCAGGGCCTGCGCCGGCAGTACCGGCATCTGGACCTGGTGTTCGTCGCGCACACCTCGGAGGCGTGGGAGTTTCAGGAAGAGGAGTTTTTCCGTGTCAGCGGCACCGGCGGAACGGTCGCTTCGGCGGGCCTGAAGAAGGTTCGCGAAATCATCGACGCGCGCTTCAGCCCGAGCCAGTACAACATCTACCTGTTCTACGCCTCAGATGGTGAGAACTTCCCGTCGGACCAGCCGCAGGCACTCGCGGCGCTGGAAGACCTGGTGAACGACTGTAATTACGCCGGCTTTCTCGAGGTTGCGCCGCTGGCAGGCAGCGAACCCGACAGTGAGATCGGCAAGCTGTTCCTGCAGTTGGCTGAGGACGTCGATAACGTCGACGCCTACCGGGCCAACAGCACGGACGATATCTGGGATGCCGTGCGGCATTTCTTTTCCAAAGCGGTCAGCGGTTGATCCCTCATGGCTGAAGACTGGCGCAACCACATCCTGCGCATCGAGCAACTGGCACGCTCGCAGGGCCTGCAATATCACCCCGTCGAATTCGAAGTGGTGCCGGAAAGTTTCATGACGGAGATCGCCATTTACGGGCTGCCGGTGCGCATGCCGCATTGGTCGTTCGGAGTGCGCTACATCTACCAGTTGATCCAGCATCGAATGGGCTTGTCACGGCTGTTCGAAGTAGTGTTTCCCGGCAATCCGGGGCGCGCCTACCTCGCCAAGAGCAACAGCGCGGCGGAGAACGTGCTCGTTACGGCTCACGTGCTCGGCCATGCGGATTTCTCCGCCAACAACTCTCTGTTCCGCCGCAGCCAGCAACAGGTGGGCGAGCACATCGTTGAGCAAGCCGCGGCGCATGCGCGTCAGATCGGTCAATGCATCGAGGAACACGGTATCGAGCGTGTAGAGCGGGTGCTCGATGCCGCGTTGGCCCTGGAGCAGCACATCGACGTGGATAAGTCGGTGCGCCGCCCGGATTACCCGGAACTGGTGCCCGAACGCAGCGCACCTGCCGACGATGAGTTTTCGCGGCGCTTCGCGGCTCTCGGACCCGACACCGTGCGCCCAAGGCAAACCGGACCGGCAAAGCGCTCACCGATTCCGCCGCATCCGGAGAAGGACCTGCTGTGGTTCATCGCGCACTACGCTCCGGAAATGGACCCTTGGGAGCGCGACATCTTCCTGATGGTGCGCGAGGAGTCGTTCTATTTTTACCCGGTGTTCGCCTGCCAGATCATGAACGAAGGCTGGGCTTCTTACTGGCACGCGCGGCTATTGCGTGAAGCGGACTTCCTGCCGCAGTCCGCTTACGTCGACGCCATCAAATGTCACTCGGATGTCGTACGCCCAACCGCTGGCGGCGACAGCGTCGCGCTCTCCACCAATCCCTACCATCTGGGCTTCTCGATCTGGGAGGACATCATCGCCCGGCACGGACTGGAACAGGCCCGCAGGATCATGTCGGAGGAGGACGATTTTGCGTTCGTGCGCAATTACCTGACGCAGGACCTGGCGACCGAGCTGAAGCTGTTCCGTTTCAAGGGACCGGCGAATGGCACGCTGGTGGTGCAGGAAACGGATCTGCCCTTCCTGCAGGAATCGCTGCTCGCACCCAAATTCGGATTCGGGGCGCCGACGGTCAACGCCACGCGCATCCATGTCGATGGCAAGCTCGAGCTGCTGCACGACCACGTCACTGACGGTCGTGGCCTCGACCCGGAGCGTGGCCGCAAGGTGCTCGAATATATTGCCCGCGTCTGGCGCAGGCCCGTGACCGTCACGACAGTCGACAACGAGAACCGGACTGTCGAGATCGCAGTGTCGCCGGCGTTACTGCCGCACTAGCACTGCTGCATTGGCGGGCTGGCCTGCTTACCCGTGCAGGAAACGCTCGCGGTAGTCCCGCAGGAAATCCTCAACGGAGCGCGGAGCCCGGCCGGTAACTTCCTGCACGACATTGGTGGGTTCGGAATTGATGAGGTTGGATGCGCACGCATCCCACATCTCTAACTTGGCTTCGATCATCACCGGCGATGCGCCCTTGGCCTGCAGCCAGCCACGTGCCTCATTAGCGGTGATGTCCAGATAGCGCACCGGTTTGCCGATGACACGGCCGATACGGTCCACCATTTCCGGATAGCTGAGGGATTCGGTTCCTGTTACGGTGTAGGTGCGGCCTGCGTGAATCGGATTGCGCAGCGCTTCGACAGCCACCGTACCCACATCCCGGGCATCGACCCATGTCCAGCGCGTATTTCTGAAAGGCCCGGCGAGCAGACCCTGATGCGCAATGGTGGGCGCGAATTCGATCAGATTCTGCAGCAGCGTCGTCGGCCGCAAGCGCGTAACGCTCAAGTTGCCGGAGCCGGCCGTATTCTCCGCTTGGCCGAGCCAGCGCAGCACCCGGGCACAACAGAAGGACGCATCCGCCCCCACGCCGGACAACTGCACGATTCGGGTGACACCCGCCACCTTGGCGGCATTCACCACGGCGCGATGCACGTCGGCCATCTGCGGCGAGAGCGGCGCGGCGATGAACACCGCCTCAACACCGGTGAACAGCGACTCATCGACGCGGGCGTCGTTTATGCTACCCCGCACGGTCTCCACACCGGGGGGCAATCCTGCTGCCTCGCTGGGGTCCTGCGTCAGGACTCGCACGGCAACGGATTGGCGGGCAAGTTCGGCCACAACCGCTTTGCCTACATGACCCGATACATCCGTCACCAAGAACATTTGCCTACCCACCTGGCCATTGGCCATACCCCCGTTCGGGCCCATACATTAAGCGCGCGGCCCCTCGCGGTAAACGGCGTAGCGAGCAAAAACATTCGTGCGCCGAGGTCAGCAATGCTGGGCTTACAATTCTCCACCTGGCCAGGCTTGCCATGAAAAGGCAGGCACCGCTTTCGGGGAAATGATCATTTGAATAACTTCAGTGACGTGGTTGCGTTTGTGCGGGTCGTGGAAGCGCATAGCTTCGTGGCCGCCGCGCAAACGCTCGGGATGTCGCCCTCCGCCATCAGCAAGGCCGTCAGCCGGCTGGAGGAACGGCTTGGCTCGCGCCTGTTGAACCGTACCACACGTTCGCTGAGCCTGACGGATGTCGGCACCAGTTACTACGAACGCTGCCGTGACGCATTGGGCCAACTCGACCACGCCGAGAATGAAGTCTCTGAAGCCAGGGGCATTCCGCGCGGCAAATTGCGCGTGGATGTGCCGATATCGCTCGGCCGCCGCCTGATCGTCCCCGCCCTGCCCCGCTTCGTCGCTCAATATCCCGAGCTGAGCGTGCAGATGAGCATGAACGATCGGGTGATCGACCTGGTTCAGGAAGGCGTCGACGCCGGCTTGCGCGTTGGCATGTTGAGCGATTCGAGCCTGGTGGCGCGCCGCGTCGGCATGCTGCGCGGAAGAACCTGCGCGTCCCCGGAATTCATCGAAAGGGTCGGGAACCCCCAAAGCCCCCTGGATCTCAAGCCCGAGAACTGCATCGCCATGTTCAAGCTGGGCAACAACCAGGTTCGCGAATGGCTGTACCGCAAGGATGGGGCGGACCACACGATCCACCCCACCGCCTCGCTATCGTTCAGCGATCCGGAATCCGCGGTGGCGGCCGCGGTCAGCGGCGCCGGCTTCGTACGGACCCTGGACTTCACGGTGGAAGCGCAGATCGCCTCCGGCCTGCTGCTGCCGGTCCTGGAAGACTGGAATGAAGGCTCGTGGTGGCCGGTATCGGTGGTCTATCCGCAGCACCGTCAGCCGACTGCGAAAATTCGCGCCTTCATCGACTTCGTCTCCGGCCTGTTCCCACAGATCGGCCCGGAGCTCAGGACGACGGAGTATCTGAGTAGCTGAAGGAAGGTGACGGGAGTGACAGTAGTCACAGGGGTGACACGGAAAGATGCCGTTCTGTCACTCATGTGATCGTGTGACTCCTGTCACCCCTGTGACTCCTGTCACTTTCCCGTCTTCCCTGTCTGCTCCAACAACTCCGCCAGATACTGCTCCCAGACCGCGGCGATGGTATGCGTGCCGTGGCCGCGAGTGGCTGGTCCGAAAGGCACCACAACGGCCCGCCCTTTCGCAACGCGCTTGATCTCGCGCTCGAGGATGCCGAGCTCAGGGGGATTGATCAGGTCGTCGGCCGAATTCACCGCGATCAAGGGCACCTTGATCTTCTCCAGGGCAGGGGCCGGATCGTAGTCGTGCGAGGCTTCGACCTGGTACAGCACATCGTTGGCATCGGTGGTCTGCATTGAGGCGGCAATGCTCTTGTCCAGCACTGCATCGCTTTGTGCGAGCGTCTGCATCTCCTGCTGTCGAAGCACGGGGTTGCTGCCCATCAGGTACAGCATCTCTTGCGCGATACGCAGGCTCTGGGGTTGCACCGTGTACTCACCGCCACGCCATTCGGGGTCGTGCCGGATGGCGTCGATGACAATGCGGCGCCAGACGCGATTACGACCCGAGATCTGGCCTGGCAAGCTCGCCAGCGGCAGCAACGCATCCATGAAATCCGGATAACGCTCGCCCCACATCCAGGTCTGCATGCCGCCCATGGAGGTGCCCATCACCAGTCGCAGGTGATTCACGCCGAGGGCTTCAGTCAACAGGCGGCGCTGCGCTTCGATCATGTCGGTGTAGCCGTAGCGGGGAAAGCGCGCGTGCAGGCCATCGCTGGGCTTGGAGGACTGGCCGTGCCCGATACCGTCCGTGAGAATCAGGAAATAGTGCGCGGCGTCGAGCAGACCGCCGGCTTTGAACAGCTCGCCTGAAAATTCCGGGCGTATGAACTGCGCGCCGCTGCCGCCGGTGCCGTGAGTAATCAGTACCGCGTTGGTCGCGACTCCGCGTGCATCGCGCTGCAATTTTCCGAGCGTCCGGTAGTGAATCCGCAATTCGGGCAGAACTTCGCCGGAGCTGAAGTGAAAATCCTTGAGCACGAAGTCGGCCTGCGTGACGGCAGGCTGATCGGCATGTGCAATGCCGCAGGCCAGGGTGAGTAGCAGCGTGCCGAGAATGGTTTCGAATTTATTGTTATGCATGTTGTTGTGCGCTGGCGCGCAATCCGCTGGGAATCGGTGTAGTAGCCGGGAGAATCACTTGGGAGCGTCGTATCACGGCGGCATGTGACAGACCGCTTCGATGTTGTTGCCGTCTGGATCCAGTACGAAAGCCCCGTAGTAATTGGGATGGTAGTGCTCACGCAAACCTGGCGGACCGTTGTCACGGCCTCCCGCGGCGATGGCCGCATCGTAGAACTTCCTGACCGCATCGCGATCGGCGGCGCGGAACGCGACATGCAACGGCGGATGGGCGGCGGTACCGCCGCCAATCCAGAAATCGGGCTTGAGCGTCGCGAGATCCCCCAGGCCGGCGGCCTGGTCGAACTCCATGATCACGCCGTAACCCAGCGGACGCAGTGCCGCTACATAGAATTCGCGAGCCCGGGCAAAATCGCTGACGGACAAGCCGGTGTGATCGATCATGCTTCCCTCCAGGGCCGCGTAAGGCGCCAAGCCTGATGTTTTGGCAAGCTCGAAGTGTAGGACAGAAGGAGCCACGGTTGGCAGTATCCACACTAGTGGGAAATCCGGACCGTGCCGAAGGGTTCGCGACACTCGCTTCCCGCGGACGCACCTGAGACCTGCAACCCATGTATGGACTTCTCCCATGAAGAAAGACATCAGCCAGGCAGTCCGCGAAGTCTGCCTGTGGTTTCCGGAAAGCGAGGAAGTCAGCTCGCATGGCTCCCCCGATTTCCGGGTGCGCGGCAAGACTTTCGCCACCTATGCGGTGAACCATCACGGTGATGGCCGTATCGCGCTGTGGCTGAATTCCCCAGCCGGGGCGCAGGCGCTTTATACCGGCGAGGAACCGAAGCACTTCTTCGTGCCTCCCTATGTGGGCCCGCGCGGCTGGCTCGGCGTGCACCTGGATAAGGGAATTACCTGGAAAAGAATTGCGAAGCTGGTGCGCGAAGCCTACGAGAAGGTAGCGCCCCCAGCGTTGTCGGAGCAACTGGGCAAGACGCTCGAGATCGAGCCTCCCACAGTCACGCTCGCACCCGAAGCTTTCGACCCCATGCAGTCCAAACGCGCACAGGCAGCCCTCAAAGCGATGCGCAAGATCTGTCTCGCCTTGCCGGAAACCTCGGAAGACAAGCAATTCGGCATGCCAGTGTGGCGGGCAGGCAAGAAGACCTTTGCGTGGATCTCCAACTACGAGCAGCGCCTGGAACTGAGCTTCTGGGTTGGCGCTGAACGGCAGTCCTTGTTGACCGGCGACTCGCGCCATCGGATTCCGGCCTACATGGGACATAACGGCTGGATTGCGCTGGAAGTAGCCGAGCACGTAACCAAGAGCGCGAATTGGGATGAAGTGCGTGAGCTCGCTGTATACAGCTATCGGCATTTCGCACTGAAGAGAATGCTGGCCGCACTCGGGGAATGATCTCGCGGCGCACACGAAAACAACACGCAGCAGCGAGTTTCCTCGTTCGCAGTGTACTGAGCTGCTCTAGTGCGCGCCCCAAGCGCGTCGCAGGATTCCGCACCAAAATGGTTCGCCTCCTTCCGGACGCAGGCGAACGCTAAGGAATTCCGATTTGCGCCGGTTATGTCGTCAGAACGACTAGCGGCCGCTGCTTTGCTTAGCAATCTGCGCACGCTCGGCAAGAGCTGTCCGATTTGCGCTGCCCCAACATCGAATGTGATGCCTGCGACACATATATATGACCTGCGCCTGCTTGGTGTCTGCGCGACATTCATCCCAAGCCTTCGATACCCATCGCGGCGATTGCCTTGTGACCGCCACGTCACCGCTGTCCGGTCGTGACGACAGCGTGATCGCCTAAACCTGTCACGTTTGTGTAACCCGGTTCGTCTCAACGACGGATGTAGCAAGGATTGCCTGTGAGTCCGCGCTGCATTTTCCGGCATGAACTCATGCAGGAAAGTATTCCTGCTTGGAAGTCATGAATGTAGTTCATCCAACCCGATTGGTCGTGCGAGTGGCGATCCCTACAGTACCCGCCGGTCGATTCACGTTCGATTCATGACTGGCTCGGGTTCGCTGTTTCAGGTTGGCTGGGGTTCGAGGGAGATATCCATGCGCAAGTTCACTGTTCTGTCCGCTAGTGCGGTTACCACGTTACCGATCCTGGGAATTCTCAGCGTCGCCGCTCTCAGCGGTTGCAAGAGCGAAGCGACGACCGCCATGGCCCCAGCGCCGACGCAGGTATCCGTTGCCGCCGCGCTGGAACGCAAAGTGGCCGAGTGGGATGAATTCACCGGCCGCCTGGAAGCAGTTCAGTCCGTGCAGCTGCGGCCGCGCGTGTCGGGCTATATCGAGAGCGTCAATTTTTCCGAAGGCAGCATCGTCAACAAGGGCGACCTGCTGTTCGTGATCGATCAGCGTCCGTACCGGGCTGCACTGGATAAGGCACAGGCGGAACTGACTCGCGCCACGGCGCGGGCAGAGCTTGCGCGCAGCGATGTCGCCCGCAGTGAAAAGCTGCTTGCCATCAAGGCTGTATCGCAGGAGGAATACGACGGACGTGTCAACGAAGCGCGTGAATCGCAAGCTACAGTCGAAGGTGCGCGTGCCGCACTGGAAAGCGCGCAGCTCGATTACAGCTTTACCCGCGTCACGGCGCCGATTTCCGGCCGCGTCAGCAAGGCGGAGGTAACCGCAGGCAACCTGGTCACCGGCGGCACCAACGGTGCAACGCTGTTGACCACGGTGGTGTCGATCGATCCGATCTACGTGAGCTTCGAAGGCGATGAGCAGGTGTACCTGAAGTACAACGAGCTCGCCCGCCGCGGTGTGCGCAGCAGCTCGCGCGAAGTTGCCAATCCGGTGCAGATGGGCCTTGCCAACGAAGAAGGTTATCCGCACAGCGGCACGATGGTATTCGTCGATAACCAGGTCGATTCGCGCACCGGCACGATCCGCGCCCGTGCGACCTTCGACAACAAGGATGGCTTCTTCACACCAGGCCTGTTCGCACGCGTAAAGCTGCAGGGACACAACTCCTTCCAGGCGGTACTGGTGGACGATCGCGCGGTCGGCACCGATCAGAGCCAGAAGTTCGTCTACGTCGTCGACGCCAAGAACACCGTCGCCTACCGCTCGGTGAAGATCGGTCGCCTGACCGATGGCCTGCGGATCGTCGAGGAAGGACTTGCCCCCGGTGAGAACGTCGTCGTCAACGGCCTGCAGCGTGTGCACCCTGGCGTCATCGTCGCCCCTGAGAAAGTGGCGATGGATGCGCGACAGACCGGCGAGACCAAGTTTGCCGTGAACACGGCGACCCCGTGATGAAGTAACTCGGTGCGCGGCGATGACGCAGATGTTTCCGCGTCATCGCCGCCCCGGCCTGCATCGCCCTCGCCTCATCACACTTATCACTCACGAAGTGCTCCCATGAAATTCGCCCGCTTTTTCATCGACCGGCCGATCTTTGCCGCGGTGGTGTCGATCATCATCTTCCTGATCGGCGCCATCAGCATGTGGCAGCTGCCGATCAGCCAGTATCCCGAAGTCGTACCGCCCTCGGTCGTAGTGCGTGCCCAGTATCCCGGCGCCAACCCCAAGGTGATCGCCGAGACCGTAGCCGCGCCGCTGGAGCAGGAAATCAACGGCGTGGAGAACATGCTCTACATGTCCTCGATGGCCACCAGCGACGGTTCGATGATCCTGACGATCACGTTCCGGCTCGGCACCAACGTGGATAACGCGCAGGTGCAGGTCCAGAACCGCGTCGCTCAGGCGTTGCCGCGGCTGCCAGAAGATGTTCGCCAGCTGGGCGTCACCACCGTGAAGAGTTCGCCCGATCTGCTCATGGTCGTGCACCTCATCTCGCCGGATAATCGCTACGACACGAACTACCTGCGCAACTACGCCACCTTGCAGGTTCGCGACGTGCTGGCCCGCTTGCCGGGTACCGGCGATGTGCGGCTCTTCGGTTCTGGCGACTACGCCATGCGTATCTGGCTCGATCCGGAAAAGATCGCCAGCCGCGGCCTGATCGCAAAGGATGTCGTCAATGCCATCCGCGAACAGAATGTGCAGGTGGCCGCCGGCCAGATCGGTGCCGAGCCCAATGCCGGCAACACCGACTACCAGCTCAACGTCACCACCTCGGGTCGCCTGATCACCGAACAGGAATTCGGCGACATCATCATCAAGACACTGCCGGATGGCTCGGTCACGACGTTGAAAGACGTGGCGCGCATCGAGCTGGGTGTGGGCCAGTATTCGCTGCGCAGCCTGCTCGGCAACCGGCCTGCTGTCGCCATTCCGATTTCGCAGGCCCCGGGCGCCAATGCACTGGAACTCTCCGACGCGGTGCGTAAGACCATGGCGGAGCTGAGCCAGAACTTCCCGGAAGGCATCAAGTACGAGATCGTCTACGACCCAACCATCTTCGTGCGTGACTCGATCAAGGCCGTGATCGAGACGCTGGTGGAAGCCTTGCTGCTGGTCGTGTTGGTCGTGATCGTGTTCCTGCAGACCTGGCGCGCGTCCATCATCCCGTTGATTGCCGTGCCCGTTTCGATCATCGGTACATTCGGCCTGATGCTCGCATTCGGCTTCTCGATCAACGCGCTGTCGCTGTTCGGACTGGTGCTCGCCATCGGCATCGTGGTGGACGATGCGATCGTCGTCGTCGAAAACGTCGAGCGCAACATTCGCGGCGGCCTCGCGCCGCTGGAAGCCACGTACAAAGCCATGGAGGAGGTCAGTGGACCGATCATCGCGATCGCGCTGGTGCTGGTGGCCGTGTTCGCACCGATTGCCTTCATCACCGGCCTGACGGGTGAGTTCTACAAGCAGTTCGCGCTGACCATCGCCATCTCGACAGTCATCTCCGCGATCAACTCGCTGACGCTAAGCCCGGCCTTGGCAGCCCTGCTGCTGAAGCCGCATGGTGCGAAACCCGATGCCTTGACGCGTGGCATGGATCGCGTGCTCGGTGGCTTCTTCCGTCGCTTCAACAGCTTCTTCGAGAAGTCGGGCAACAGCTACGTTCGCGGTGTGCGTGGCGTGCTGGCGCACAAGTCAGTCGTCATGAGCTTGTTCGCCGGTTTGCTGGTACTGACCTACGCGATGTTCCAGTTCGTGCCCAGTGGCTTCATCCCCACGCAGGACCAGCAATACGTGGTGACGATGATCCAGTTGCCGAACGCGGCTTCGCTGGATCGCACCGAGCAGGTCGTGCGACAGATCAGCGACATCGGCCTCAAGACGCCCGGCGTCCAGAACGCCGTGCAGTTCCCGGGGTTGTCGATTGCCGGCTTCACCAACAGCCCGAACTCGGCCATCGTGTTCTTCGCGCTGGACGATTTCGACAAGCGCAAATCGAAGGAGCTGTATGGGTTGAGCATCGCCAACAAGCTCAACGCGGCGTTCTCTTCGATCAAGGAAGCGCAGATCGCCGTGTTCCCGCCGCCTGCGGTACAGGGACTTGGAACGATCGGCGGCTTCAAGCTGCAGATCGAAGACCGTGCCGACGTCGGTTACGACGCGCTGTACAAGGCGACACAGGCAGCCATTGCCAAGGCCCGGCAAACACCGGAGCTGGCTGGCGTGTTCTCTACTTACGAGGTGAGCGTGCCGCAGGTGCAGGCGGACGTGAACCGCGTCAAGGCCAAGGAACATGGAGTTGCGCTCAACGACGTCTTCGAAACGCTGCAGATCTACCTGGGCTCGATGTACGTGAACGACTTCAACCGCTTCGGTCGCACCTACCAGGTGATCGCGCAGGCGGACGCACCGTACCGTGCGAAGGCTGAGGACATCCTGCGGCTGCAGACGCGCAACAAGAACGGCGAAATGCTGCCACTGGGTTCGGTGGTGCAGGTCTCCGAGAGTTATGGACCGGATCGCGTGTTCCGCTACAACGGCTACCTGACCGCCGACATCAACGGTGGACCGGCGCCGGGCTATTCAACCGGCCAGGCCAAGGCCGCAATGGAGCGGATCCTCGCGGAAACGCTGCCCAACGGCGTGAAGTACGAGTGGACGGATCTCACGTACCAGGAAGTGATCGCCGGCAACAGTTCGGTATTCGTCTTCCCGTTGTGCGTGCTGCTGGTCGTGCTGGTGTTGGCCGCTTTGTATGAAAGCTGGTCGCTGCCGCTTGCCATCGTAGCCATCGTCCCGATGGCGCTGCTGTCGGCCATCGCGGGTGTTTGGGTGTCCGGTGGCGACAACAACATCTTCACGCAGATTGCGTTCTTCGTGCTGGTGGGCCTCGCCAGCAAGAACGCGATCCTGATCGTCGAGTTCGCCAAGGATCGCGAGAAGGTCGGAGTCGATCCGGTCGTGGCAGCACTGGAAGCTGCGCGTTTGCGGCTACGCCCTATTCTGATGACCTCGATTGCATTCATCATGGGTGTCGTGCCGCTGGTCGTCTCGTCGGGGGCAGGCGCAGAGATGCGTCATGCGATCGGTGTTGCGGTGTTCTCCGGCATGCTCGGCGTCACCTTCTTTGGCCTGTTCCTGACACCACTCTTTTATGTGCTGCTGCGCGCTGCGGTGAAGAAGAAGCTCACCTCGCACCGGGCGGCACAGTCGGCTGATGGAGTTGCACATGCGTAAACAAGAAGCGGTTGGCGGTTGGCGGTTAGCGGTTAGTAAGGACGACATGGACGGACAGCGCGCAGCACCTGGCAAGATCGGCGGAACAGAGCTCTTTCTGTCACCAACCGCCAACCGCCAACCGCTAACCGCTTCTGTGCGTCGTTCATCACTGCTACTGACCTCGATCGCAGCATTGCTGCTGGCGGCTTGCGCGGTCGGACCGGACTATCAAGAGCCGAAGGTGTCGACACCGGATCAGTTCGTGAGCACGCAGGGTGCGCAGTTCTCTTCGGCGGACATCGAACAGGACTTCTGGAAGTCCTTCAATGACGAGCAACTGAACTCGCTCATCGAGCAGGCGCTCACCGCCAATCACGATGTGCGCATCGCGTTGGCTCACTTGACCGAAGCTCGCGCGATTCGCGGGCAGGCTCGGCTCGATCTTGCTCCGACGGTGACTGCAGGCGCCGGGTACACGCAGGCGCGAGCCAGCGAAAGGCAGTTGCCGTTACCTGGCGTGGACCGCAACCAGAACTACTACGACGCATCCTTCGATGCCTTCTGGGAGCTGGATTTCTTCGGCCGCGTACGTCGCAACGTGGAAGCCAACTCCGCGGACGTGCAGGCAGCGGAGGCTGGTTTCTACAACACGCAGGTAAGTGTGACGGCGGAAGTTGCGCGCAACTATTTCGAGTTGCGCGGCTTCCAGCATCGGCTTGAGGTAGCAAAGGACAACGCGAGCAACCAGGAGCAGTCGCTGAAAATCACCCAAGCACGACTCGATGCCGGACGAGGCACGCAGCTCGACGTGGCACGTGCGCAGGCGCAGTTGAGCTCCACATTGGCGACTATTCCTGATCTCGAAGCTGCCAGCACTCGCGCCGCTCTGCGTCTTGGTGTGTTGACGGCACATTCGCCGGAAGCATTGATCACGCAGCTCGGCACGCCACAGGCTCTGCCGAATCTGCCCACGACCACCAGCATCGGCACTCCGGAGCTGCTGCTGCGCCGACGTCCGGATATTCGCGTTGCCGAACGCGAACTCGCCGCTGCAACCGCTCGTGTCGGCGTCGCCGTTGGCGATCTGTTCCCACATATTTCCTTCGTTGGCAGCTGGGGCTTCGATGCTTCCTCGTCGAGCGATATCGGTAAAGGCGGCAGCGAGAGCTATGCGTTCGGTCCAAGCATTCAGTGGGCCGCCTTCGACCTCGGCCGCGTGCATCAGCGCATCAAGCAGCGCGAAGCTGCGACGGATGGAGCGCTTGCCCGCTACGAGCAGAGCGTTCTCAGGGCGCTCGAGGAAACCGATGCGAGCCTGACCGACTACGCCAAGGCGCGCGACAAGCAGGAACATCTGCGTTCCAGCGCGGCTGCCTCAGCGGAAGCGGCCGAACTGGCGAAGGCGCGTTTCGACAGCGGTGTGGCCGATTTCCTCACGGTGCTGGATGCTGAGCGCACACGCCTGGAAGCCGAGGATCAACTGGCGCAAGGCGAAACGCAGACCGCGACTGCACTGCTGGCCATGTACAAAGCGCTGGGTGGCGGATTCAGGCCGTTGCCGGCGAACGCAGCGCGCTGAAGGCCAGCTGGATCGGGCCAGGGTAGATCAGGATAGAGAAGGCGTAGGCTCGCAGAGCACGCCGGATCGTAGGGCGACGGACCGCCCGGTCCTGGCGTCTGAAAAATTTGAGCGAGATCTGAGCGAGACCTGCGTTCGCGTCATCGTTCACGTCATGGAGTCGGGACGATCCGCGTAGCCGGCCAGCTCTCGCCGTCCTGCGTCAGTATCAGCGACTTTGCTGGCCCCCGATGAGAGGTGGCGAAAACGATCTGCGCTTCTACATCCCGCGGGAAAAATTCGCGCTCGCTCTCGGCAAATAGCTCGATGGGCCCCTGGTCCGTCATCTGGCTGACCAGATGATCGCCACTGCGAGTGATCGCCAGCACGTTGCCATCCTCGAATTTGTAATCACCGACATAGCGGTCAAGTACTGCAGGGTCGACCACGATCTGCCGGTGCGCCCTGATGACCTGCATGCGCGGGTCGAGCACGTGCCTGCCGATATCGTCGACGCCCACATTGGTGGCGGCATTCGCCAATGCCACGACTGCAACGTGCGTCTGCGGGTTGTAACCCATGAACGTCCGGTAACCATCGGCGCGTCCGTTGCTCCAGACCACCTGCTTGCCTTCCTTGCCCGATACCCGCCAGCCCAATGCCATGCGCGTGGTCGGATCGTCGGTCGGCCTGCGCGTTTCCAGCATCATCGGTATTGCTTCAGTTAACGTCGACTTACTGCGTCCGACGAACACCTCAAGGAATTTCAACAGGTCGTTGGCCGTGGAAAACAAGCCGCCGGCTCCATCCAAGGCACCCCGGCCTTCGTTGGGAACCCGCTGCAGATGTTCGTCGTGTCCCGCAGCCAACCGCGTTCGCATGCTGGCCGAAGGCTCCAGGCGCGTGTCGTTCATCCCCAACGGTTGCGTTATGCGGGCAGCGATCACGTCCTCGTAACTCTGCCTCGCGCAATGCGCCAATGCGTTCGCCAGCAGAGCGTAACCCCAGTTCGAGTATTCGAACTGACTGCCGGCGTCCCGCGTGAGTGAGTAGGCGGCGAGCCCTTGGTAGAGCTGCTCCACCGTATAACCCGCGTACTTGTCCAACGCGGATTGCGAGGCCAGATTGGTTGGCCGCAATGGCAACCCTGAAGTGTGCGTCGCAAGATCGATGAACGTGATCTGTTTGTCATCGTGTTGCGGCAACTTCACTTGCGCGGGCAGGCAGGTACTCACCGCTGCGGCAGGCGTCACTTCGCCCTTATGCGCCATATCTGCCAGCAACAGCGCGGTGAATATCTTGGTCAGCGACGCAATCTCGAAAACTGTGTCGGCATTCACCCAACGCTTGTCGTCGGCCGCAATCGTGCCGTAAGACACGATATGCCGACCATCGGGCGCGCTACTGGCGACGACGATGCCCGTGGCCCACTTTTGCGTCTCCACGCGTTCGACCAGGATATTGCGTAGCGCCTGTTCCGCGAGTGGCGTGGCGACGAGCGCCGCCGCGGGAGCGCGCGCCATGGCAACACCGCCGACCAGTGATGCCATGCAGGCGAGCAGCGATTTTGTGTGCAGCTTCAACGGGAAACCCTTCTGAAATGGGGCAATCGAGGCATCGAAGACGGGTGCGGATGCGGGATGCAAACCGGCCTGCTGGCCACGGCTCGCAGCGCGCCTCGGGTAGGCGCAGGTCCAACGGGAATGGCCTGGAACTCTAGCTCAGGCCAGCGCGGCGAGAAAGACGCAAACATGTCAATTTCGGGTCGCTCGCCGAGGTTGATTCGGGATCGGCCGCCCGCATTCATTTCCCGTCAATGCGAGAGTATGCTGCCGCTCTTCCTGTATGAATACCCAGTCCCTCTTTCACCCCGCCGTCGCGGCGTGGTTCGGCAAGACTTTCCATGCGCCAACACCGGCGCAGGTCGACGCGTGGCCGGCGATTCAGTCGGGAAAAGATGTACTGATTGCTGCGCCGACGGGTTCGGGCAAGACACTGGCGGCATTCCTGGCAGCGATCGACGAACTGGTTCGCGAAGGCGTGCAGTGGGGACTGCCGGATGAAACGCGCGTCGTCTACGTCTCGCCGCTCAAGGCGCTATCGAACGACATCCACAAGAATCTCGAAGCGCCGCTGGCCGGCATTCGCGAACACCTGCGCGATCACAGCATCCGTGACGTGGATATTCGCTCCTGGGTCCGTACAGGCGATACGCCTCAGTATGAACGCGCGCAGATGCGCCGTAAGCCACCGCACATCGTCGTAACGACTCCGGAGTCGCTCTACATCCTGCTCGGCTCGCAATCGGGTCGCGAAATGCTGTCCACGACGCGGACCGTTATCGTCGATGAAATTCACGCCATTGCCGGCAGCAAACGCGGCACGCATCTGGCTGTTTCGCTGGAACGCCTGGAAGCGCTGGCCGGCCGCCGCCTGACGCGCATCGGGTTGTCGGCAACGCAGCAACCCATCGAGGACGTTGCCCGTTTCCTGGTGGGCGCGAAGCGAGTGAGCGCTGACGGCCAGGTCGATTGCACCATCGTCGACAGCGGTCATGTTCGCCACCGGGACCTGCAGATCGAGCTGCCTGCCGAACCGCTCGAAGCCGTCATGTCGAATGAGGTGTGGACGCAGGTCTACGACCGGCTCGCGCAATTGATCCGCGAGCACAAGACCACGCTGGTGTTCGTGAATACGCGCCGCCTGGCGGAGCGTGTCTGCCGACACCTGGCGGAGAGGCTGGATCGGAAGGAAACCGCTGACGGGCCTGGCGACAGCGCTGACTGCAACGCTTCGCCTCCTTCTTCTCTCTCCAGACAGTTGCCAGTAGCTAGCGGGCCATTGACCTCCTGCGTTGCTGCTCATCACGGCAGCCTCGCCAAGGAATTGCGCTTCAACGCAGAACAACGACTCAAGCGCGGTGAACTCAAGGCGCTGGTAGCCACCGCTTCCCTTGAGCTGGGCATCGACATAGGCGATGTCGATCTGGTGTGCCAGATCAGCTCGCCGCGCTCCATCAATGCGTTCCTGCAGCGAGTGGGGCGCTCCGGGCACGCGGTGGGTGAAACACCAAAGGGACGTTTGTTTCCCGTCTCGCGCGACGACCTGGCCGAATGCACTGCCGTGCTCGACAGCGTCCGGCGCGGTGAGCTGGATCGGCTGAAGATTCCGAAGAACGCGCTGGATGTTCTCTCGCAGCAAATCGTTGCGGAAGTGGCGGCACGCGACTGCAGTGAGAATGAATTGTTCGAGCTGATGCGCAGCGCGTACCCGTATCGCGAGCTCACGCGCGAGACCTTCAATGAAGTCGTGCGCATGCTCGCAGAAGGATTTACTACGCGCCGCGGCCGTCACGGCGCCCTGCTGTATCACGACGCTGTCAATCAAATGGTGCGGGCCCGCAAAGGCGCGCGCCTTACAGCTGTGACCTCCGGTGGAGCGATTCCGGATAACGCCGACTACAGGGTCATGCTCGAACCCGAAGGCCACCTCATCGGCACCGTGAACGAGGACTTCGCGATCGAGAGCCTGGCCGGCGATGTCTTCCAGCTTGGCAATGCTTCTTACAAGATCATCCGCGTCGAACGCAGCGTGGTGCGCGTGGAAGACGCCCGCGGCCAAGCGCCGACGATTCCTTTCTGGCTGGGCGAAGCACCGGGACGCACAGACGAATTATCGAGCGCAGTGTCGCGCTTGCGTAGCGAGTTCGAGCAGAAGCTCGAGGGCGCTGACAGTGGCCTCGCTTCAGACTCGTCAGTTGCTGGCTGGCTCACTTCCGAAGTTGGAATTTCGCAAGCCGCCGCCGCACAGCTCATCGACTACTATGCGGCTGGCCGTGCGGCGCTGGGCTGCTTGCCGACACAGCAGACGATCGTATTCGAGCGCTTCTTCGATGAAGCCGGCGGCATGCAACTGGTGATTCACTCGCCGCTAGGCAGCCGCATCAATCGCGCCTGGGGTCTTGCACTGCGCAAGCGGTTCTGCCGAACGTTCAACTTCGAACTACAGGCGGCGGCAACCGAAGACACCATCATCCTCTCACTGACCACGGCACACAGTTTCGAGCTTGCGGATGTCGCTCGCTACCTGCATCCGAATACCGCGCGCGACATCCTGATCCAGGCGCTGCTCGACGCACCGATGTTTACTGCTCGCTGGCGCTGGAGCGCGTCGATAGCCCTGGCTTTGCCGCGATTCCGCGGTGGCAAAAAAGTCCCGGCGCCGCTCGCGCGCATGAATGCCGAAGACCTGCTCGCTTCCGTGTTCCCGGATCAGGTTGCCTGCGGCGAGAACCTGGTCGGCGACATCGTGGTGCCGGATCATCCGCTGGTGCGCCAGACGGTAACCGATTGCCTCGAAGAGGCCATGGACATCACCGGCTTCGAGAGACTGCTCAGAGGCCTGATCAGCGGCGACATCAAGGTCGAAGCACGCGACCTGACCGAACCGTCGCCGCTGGCGCTCGAAGTCCTGTCGGCACGACCGTATGCCTACCTCGACGATGCTCCACTGGAGGAACGTCGTACCCAGGCGGTAATGAGCCGGCGTTGGATGGATCCGGACTCCGCCGCGGATATCGGCAAGCTCGACCCCGAGGCTATCGCACGCGTGAAGGAAGAGGCGTGGCCGGATGCGGCGACGCCAGATGAACTGCATGACGCCCTGCTGTGGCTGACGTACCTGAGCAAGGATGAAGTCGGGTGCAATCCGGTATGGCCCGGGCTGATGCAGGAATTGATCAAGCAGCGCCGGGTCGCACAGCTTCGGCCGACGAACCAGCAGGAGAAGGCCGATGTAGTTGGCACGGAGCCCACGCTGTTCGTTGCCGCCGAACGTCTTGCGCTGTTCGCGGCGATGTTCCCGAACGCCGTGATCGAGCCGACGCTGACCATCCCGGATAGCCATACGCAGCAATGGAACCGGGACGACGCGCGGATCGAGATCATCCGCGGCCGCCTGGAAGGACTGGGCCCAACCACCGCTCCAGCCATTGCCATCACCAGCGGCTTGCCACTTGCCGACGTCGACGCCGCACTAGTAGCACTCGAGGCCGAGGGAACGGCAATGAGAGGTAGATTTGAGGAGAGGAATGGAGACAGCCAACAGGCTACAGGCGACAGCCCAGCCAAAGGCGATATCCACCTCTCACTGTCGCCTGTAGCCGGTAGCCCTCTCCCCTCCAGTGGCCTGTCACCTGTCACCCGTCACTCGTCACCCTCCGTTCAATGGTGCGACCGTCGTCTACTAGCCCGCATCCACCGCTACACGGTCAAGCGGCTGCGTGCCGAGATCGAGCCGGTGCAGCCCCGCGACTTCCTGCGATTCCTGTTCGACTGGCAGCGCGTTACTCCAGCTACCCGCATGCAAGGCCCGGACTCGCTCGGCAGCGTGCTCGCACAGCTGGAAGGATATGAAGGCCCGGCAAGCGCATGGGAAACCGAAATCCTGCCGGCGCGAATCGCCGAATACGAACCCGCATGGCTTGACGAGCAATGCCTCGCTGGCCGCATCGTCTGGACGCGGCTCACGGCTCGTGCCGGGGATGCACAGCGTGGCGTGAGCCCGGTGCGCTCGACGCCCATTGCATTGCTGTCGCGTCGCAACGTGAAGCTCTGGTCCGGATTCATTCAGCAACCGGAACGCACCCAATTCACACCCAAGGCTCAGCAGGTAGCGAGTTTCATCCAGGCGCACGGCGCGTCTTTCTTCGACGAGATTGTCGATGGCGCGGGCTTGCTGCCCATCCAGGTCGAAGAAGCGCTCGCTGAACTGGTGGCACTGGGCCTGGTTAATTCGGACAGTTTCGGTGGCCTACGCGCGTTGCTGATGCCTTCCGATCGCCGCAAAGCCAGCGCGCGAGACACGCGGCGCAAACGCCGTATCGCCATCTTCGGCATGCAGGACGCCGGCAGATGGGCAATGGTGAAGAGAGTGTCGGTGGAAGGCAGCGCGAGCGACGCCCTTCCCGCCTCCAACGCGCAATCAACAATCTATGGCCGCACGCTTGACTCGGAAGCGCTCGAACATCTCTGCCGCACCTTGCTGCGTCGCTGGGGAGTTGTGTTCTGGAAGCTTCTCGAACGCGAATCGGACTGGCTGCCGCCCTGGCGCGACCTGCTGATGTGCCTGCGCCGCCTGGAAGCACGGGGCGAAATCCGCGGCGGCCGCTTCGTCGCGGGCCTTTCCGGTGAGCAGTTCGCGCTGCCGGAAGCCATCGTCTCGTTACGCGATTCGCGCCGCAAGGCGCAGGACAATGAGTTCGTCTCGCTCTCCGCGGCCGACCCACTGAACCTGATCGGCATCGTGACACCCGGCGCCAAGCTGCCGGCACTGACCGGCAACCGCGTGCTGTATCGAGACGGCCTGCCGATCGCGATTTACTCGGGCGGTGAAGTCAGGTTCCTGGAAGACCTCGAACCGGCGCAGCAATGGAACGCACAGAGTGCCCTGCTGCGCAGACAGGTTCCCGCGTTACTGGGCGATATGGCCTGAAGCGGCGACCGTTCTCCGGCGCAGGGAGTCAACCGGTGAGCGAACCGTCGCTCAGGTGCCGTCTCTCAGGTAATGGTCGACTGCACCTTCGAGGGATCCGGTTTGGGCGTACCCGGCTTTTCCTGCTCGGGCTGCGCGGAGTCGGTATCGTCTTTCTCCTGTGAGGCATCCTTGGCCTTGGGGTCGCGCTGGCTGATCGTTCCAAGCCCGTTCATGCGGGTATTCACTTCACGGGGCTTGCCGGTGTAGAAAATCGCGCCGACCCCGTTCATCGTCGCGTCCAGGGTGTCCTTCGGATGCACGTAGATGCTGCCGACCCCGGAGACGCGCACCGTCGCATTGTTGGCAATCAGCTTGCTCAGATCGGCATTACCGGCGCCCGACATGCTGACGCTGAGCTCATCGACCCGTCCGGTCGCTTCGATGTCCGCGGCTCCCTGAATCTCGATCTTTGCATTGCCGCCGTTGTACCCGGCGATGCGGACCTCATTGCCGCCCTGCAATTCCAGTGAGCTCAATCGCGGTACCGCGATCTTCACGGTGACACGCGATTGTCCGTTGCCCCACTCCCAACCCTGGTGACTACCTTTGATGTGCAGGGTGTGGTCGCGTACTTCCGTCTTGATGCGCCCGATGAATGGATCGCGACCCTCGATGACCAGCGACTCGGGCACACCGACGGTGATCTGCATTCGGGTGCTGCCTTCAACCTCGACGGAGTCGAACGAACCGAGCTGACGTGTTTCGCTGCGCAGGGGACCGGTAGGCGCCTCGTATTCATGGCAGGCGGACAACAGCAGCGTCGTGGCCGCAACCGCAGCCAGCGCGACCGACCTCATTGCCTGTCTGGCAGAGCCGCTATTGCCGTAGCAGGAACCGGTCATGTTGTAGCGCATCTGTCATTACTCAACGGCATGGGTCTCAGGCGGTATCGGACTGCATCACCTTGACTCGCGCCGATAGGCAAGCTGATACCTCACGGCTTCGGGCAACTGCGGACTGGTGAGCATCACCTGCAGCAGCAGCTTACCATCGGCACTGACGCTGAAAATATTCACGCGCTTGCCGTCTTCGGCTGTGAACGTCTGCACCAGTTGATCGCCTTCGAGCCTTCCGGTGACGTCGAACTGCTCGCCATCCGCGCGCGTCCATTTCGCCGGGGTGCCATCGGCTGGCATGAGAACGGGTTTCCCCGCGTCAAATTTGATTGAGATCGTGCTGCCCGTGCGGGAGATTTCGATGCGCTCATAGAGTGGGTTGGTCTTTTTAAGACGGCTGCGTGCGATGGGTCGCTTGATGAAGTTCATCTTGGCAACCGCGGCGTCGACTGCATTGGCAATGATGTAACTCGCCTGGCCATCGTTGACGAAGATGCCCTGTAAGGCCGTGCCCTCATCCTGCGCCGAATGGGTTGCGGCAATGGGTGCAAAACAGACTACGCCGGCGGCAAGTGCCATCTTGATAGCACGCATACTCCTGACCTCCGTTCACCCTATCCTCACAGCATCTTAATCCTCGTATGGGCGGGTCACGGTCGCCGTAGTAGCTGGCGTTGTCGCGATGTTGCGAGAGGCGATCGGGCTGGGGAAGAGATCATCGGCCAATCGCCGGGGAGGGCCGGTAGGCGCCTGGCTGCGTGCCGCACCGCGACAAACGGCCCGGTCGCAGGAGTACTGCGCAGGGCAGTGGACGACCGGTCTGCGTCGGTAGCCACCTTATTCTTGGCGAGCCCACTCACCGCCCCTGTTCACCTGCGCCCTCGATGAAATGGGGATGCGACGGCGATGTGCGTGCAACAGTGGCGATGGTCAATTGAGGGTTTCCCCTCATGTCCATCGGTGTCAGCTGCGCGCTGCGCAACCTTCGCTGCAAACTGTGACGCGCGTCGCCCAGCCCTGTGATGGAACACAACGCACGCCAGTTTCCGGTCGCGGTAGGTTATTGCCTACGTTCTCGCTCTTACATTTTTCCAACCAGGCCGGTCGAATCGACTCGCATGCCCCAGCCTTCTCCAGAAGATCAGTCGCCCGCCGGCTCGCGCACCACCGTGCGCGAGCGGTTGATGTCTCGCATCGTTCCCCGCCTGACGTTCGAAGAGCCGCTGGAATCGCAGTTCAGCCAGTGGTATCGCGAGCACACGAAAGCGCGCATCCGCAACGTGATATGGCTGCCGGTGGCCGGCCTGCTGGCGCTGGTGTTCGCCGGCGGTCGCTTCAACCTGCTGCGTGAGGCGATCTACGGCGCAGGTAACCAGGGCATCATCAATTTTCTGCGCTTTGCGGTGATCGCACCGAGCTGCGTGGCCATGCTGGCAGTCGCGTACAGCCCGCTGTACGAGCGCTGGTTCGGGACCGTCGCGCAGGTCATTGCTCCACTACACGCAACGTGTTTCGTCATCATGGATCTGCTGATGCATCCGCAAGGCTACTCGTTGAGTTCCTGGATGCCGCTGGTAGTGCTGGCGCCGTATTTTACGTTTGGGATGCTGCATCGACAGGCGGTACGCAGCGCCGGGCTGATCGTCGCCATCTATGCCGTGGGCGGCTACGCAACACACTTGCAGGACGGCCAGCGGACCTTCGACCTTGCGGTGCTCATCTTTACCGGCAGCCTCGGAACCGTCGTTCACTACTCGTTGCAAAAGGCCGTGCGGCAGAACTACCTGGCGACGCAATTGCTCTCCGATTCGGTGCATCGCGACGCGCTGACTGGCATCCACAATCGACGCATGTTCGATCAGCACATCGAGCGCGTCTGGCAGCAGGGCATGCGGGCCAATGTGCCGCTGGCGCTGTTGATGATCGATATCGACCACTTCAAGGCGTTCAACGATCGTGGCGGCCACCAGGCCGGGGACGCCTGCCTGATCAAAGTCGCCAGCGTGATCAGTCGCGCTGCACGGCGACCGATGGATCTCACGGCGCGCTACGGTGGCGAGGAATTTGCGGTGCTGCTGTACGACGCCGGTCGCGACCGCGTCGAAGAACTATGCCGCCAGCTGCATGCCGGCCTCGCCAGCCTGAAAATCGCGCATCCGGCGCTCGCGACTGGAGTCGACCTGACATTCAGCATCGGCGCTGCCTGTGTGGAACCGCAGGCGAATCGCCGCGTTGAGGGCTTCATACAATTGGCCGACGAGGCGCTTTACGCCGCCAAGGAACGCGGCCGCAACCGCAGCGTGGTCATGGATCGGGAATACGAGACCATGGAAACCGGCTCGTTTCGATCCGGCACCAAGAACCGCAGCGCGGCCGCCTAGGACGGCGTGTTCCCGCGAGATGTTCTGACGGAATCGCGCCACCGGCTTGCCTACGTAACAGGCAATGCCACAAGATTCTCCTCTTGAGGCCTCCGACTTGAGCTCCAGCCCCTCAGCTGGCGCTTGCGCCGCCGCAGGCCCGGACCCCGCACTTTTTTTGAGGTTTTCATGCCCGCCGATGATGTCGTTACCAGTTCCGGTTCATCCTCGCCGCAGATCGTGACCTTGCAGGCTCACATCCTAGAGCAGCAGTCGCGCCATCCGGATGCGAGCGGACAGTTCTCCTGGATCCTCTCCGCGCTCTCCATCTCCGCCAAGATGATCTCGGCGAATGTGCGCCGCGCACGCCTGGATGATGTGCTGGGCACGGTCGGCAACCAGAATGTGCAGGGTGAGCAGCAGCAGAAGCTCGATGTGATCGCCAACGACATCCTGCTGCGCACGCTCGGGGGCCGCGAAGGCGTGGCAATCGTTGCCTCCGAAGAGAATGAAGAGCCGGTCATCCTGCGCACCGACGACTCCGCCGAACGCAAATACTGCGTGCTATTCGATCCGCTGGACGGCTCCTCAAACCTCGATGTGTGCGGCGCCGTTGGAACGATCTTCAGTATCCTGCGTAAGGACCGCCGTTCCGCGAGTGCCGAGGAATCGCTGCTGCAACCCGGCTCGACACAAGTCGCCGCAGGCTATGTGCTGTACGGCTCATCCACCGTCTTTGTACTGACCATCGGCCTTGGGGTGGACATGTTCGTCCTCGACCCGGCGTACGGTGCATTCATCCGCGTCGCGCAGGGCATGCGGATTCCACAGACGAACAAATGCTACTCGGTGAACGAAGGCAACCGACTGAGCTTCCCGATGGGATACCAGAACTACCTGGCATGGGCCCAGCAGGCGGGTTATTCGAGCCGCTACGCCGGCGCCATGGTCGCAGACGTGCATCGGATACTGCTGCAGGGGGGCGTTTTCATGTACCCGCCCACCAAGAAGGTGCCGAACGGAAAACTGCGCCTGATGTACGAAGCGAATCCAATGGCGATGCTGGTGGAGCAGGCAGGCGGCAAGGCCTTCAGCGCCCCGGATCAGCGCATTCTCGATGTTCCACCGAGCAACATTCATCAGCGTGTACCGGTCGTTCTCGGCAGCGCCGACGAAGTCGATCATGTGATGCGACATCTGCAGGCAGCATGACGCAGTGAAGCTGCCATCGCAGATGCAGATGCTTCGTCGCGTATCGAGGTCGTTGCAACTCAATCGCTGCTAACCTCGCGCGAACCGGCAATCATCGACAGGCACCCTCATGACCTCAGAGCTTGTTACCCGCGATGCGATTGCGAAGACTTATGGAGTGATCCGGCCGCACCTGCGCCGCACTCCGGTCATCGAAGTCGACGGAAACGACTTCGGACTTGCGTGCGGCGCCGTGCAGCTCAAACTCGAATTGCTCCAGCACACAGGCTCGTTCAAGCCGCGTGGTGCATTTGCAAGCCTGCTGTTACGCGACGTACCGAATGCTGGCGTGGTCGCAGCCTCAGGAGGCAATCACGGCATCGCGGTTGCTTTCGCGGCGCATAAGCTTGGCATCCGCGCACGCATCTTCGTACCCAGCGTCTCGGCTGCAACCAAACAGCAACGCATTCGCGATCTCGGTGCGGAACTGGTCGTGAGCGGCAATCGCTACGCGGACGCGCTGGCTGCCAGCCAGGAGTATGCGGCCGGATCCGGCGCACTCGCCATCCATGCATTCGACCAGAATGAAACCCTGCTCGGCCAGGGATCGGTGGGGCTCGAGCTGGAAGAGGATCGCATCGCCTTCGATACGTTGCTGGTCGCAGTCGGCGGCGGCGGATTGATCGGCGGGATTGCCGCTTGGTTCGCCGGCAAGGTTCGCATCGTCGCGGTTGAGCCCGCCGCTGCACCGACATTGCATAGCGCGTTGGCAGCGGGTCGGCCAGTGGATGCCGAAGCCGGTGGCATTGCGGCGGACTCTCTTGCTCCCCGCCGCGTCGGAGAGATCATGTTTCCGCTTGCGCAACGCTTTGTCGAACGCGTGGTGCTGGTCGAGGATGATGCCATCCGCAAAGCACAGCTCACTTTGTGGTCGACCTTGCGGATCGCATCGGAACCCGGAGGTGCAGCCGCACTGTCGGCACTCACCAGCGGCGCGTATCGACCCGAACGCGGCGAGCGCGTCGCAGTGCTTCTATGTGGAGGCAACACCGACGCCGTGCAGTTCGCATAGGGAATTCTTCCCGCCAGCTCCGGCCCTGATCTTGCACATCGCAGGCGATAGCCCGGCAAGCTGGCCGACAGGACGCTGACGCGAGAGCCACGCAGTACGTCTACGGTTCGGTCAAAAACCTCCGGGCAGCTTGCGTACAGCGAGGGCTCGATGGTTACCGACGAACAATTACAGGACTGGCGCGATCGGGCACTGCGGGTCGAGGAGGAGGTCGGCAAGGCGATCATCGGTCAGCGTGACACTGTCAGGCTGATCAACGTTGCACTGTTCGCGCGCGGCCATGTGCTGCTCGAAGGCGACGTAGGCGTCGGCAAGACGACCGTGCTGCGTGCATTCTCGCGCGCGGTGGGCGGAGACTTCGAACGCGTCGAGGGCACCGTCGATCTGATGCCCGGCGATCTCATCTATCACACCTATGTCGACGCCGAGGGCAAGCCCCGGATCGAGCCCGGCCCGTTGCTGCGCCATGGCGAGCGGCTGGTCACGTTCTTCTTCAATGAGATCAATCGCGCCCGGCCGCAAGTGCAGTCGCTGCTGCTGCGGGCCATGGCTGAGCGCACCGTTGCGGCGTTCAACCAGGAATATCGCTTTCCCCACATGATCGTGTTCGCGGATCGCAACCGCGTCGAGAAGGAAGAAACGTTCGAACTGGCATCCGCGGCGCGCGACCGTTTCATGTTCGAGCTGCGCATGCCGATACCGACACAACCCGAAGTGCGCCGTTCGCTGGTATTCGATCCCGCGTTTCACGATGTCGACGAATTGCTCGAGCGCGTTGCTCCCGGGATCCTGCCGTGGCAGGAACTCAACCTGATCGGTGCCGTAATCCAGAGCAGCGTCCACGCAAGTGAGGCACTGGAGCGCTACGTGCTGGATCTCTGGGAAGCGAGCCACACACCCGAGCGATTCGGCATACGTCTCGACGGCGTCGACATGGCCAAACTGATCCTCGCCGGCGTCAGCCCACGAGGAATGATGGCATTGACGCGCGCCGCACGAGTCATCGCATGGCTTGCCGGGCGCACTCATCTCACACCGGCAGACATCCAGTCAGTCATCCCATGGACACTCGGACATCGGGTGTTCTTCACACCGATCTACGAACTGCGTCGCGCCCAAATCGCCGACGAGCTCATAGCCCAACTGATCGAGAACGTTCCCACGCCGCGCTGACGATGAGTACGTCACAGGAGTTTCACTATCGATTGCCACGCCGCAGCGGCGGCTGGCGACCCGGCTCGCACCCCGGATCGAGCCTGGGCGCCGGCCAGGAATTCGTCTCGCATGTGAGTCTCTACGACCGACCCGATCCGCGCCGCCTGGATTTTCGCGCCAGCCTGCGTGAGGTGCGCGGCGACTGGCTGGTACGAGTCAACCGTCAACGCGTCAGCGTTCCGGTCCATGCAATCGTCGACGTCTCCAGCTCGATGAGCTTCGGCTCGTCCAAGACTAAATTGCAGGTTGCCGCAGACTTCCTCGCCGCGCTCGGCCAAAGCGCTTTTCGAGTCGGCGACGCGCTGGGCATGTTGGCATTCGACGCGCACGAACGCGCCGATCTGTACCGGCCGGCGCTATTCGGCCGCGGCGTTGGCGCAGTGATGGCGTCCATGCTCGCGAACACTGAGGGCGCGGCTGGCAGCGTTGCCGGACTGGAGGAAGCAGCGCTGCACTTGGTCGGACGTCACGGCCTGATCTTCCTGGTTTCGGATTTTCACTGGCCCCTGGATCGCCTCGGTAACGTGCTGGATCTGCTGGCGCATGCCTGGATCGTGCCGATGGTGATCTGGGATCGCGCAGAGATTCAGCCGCCGTCCGGCAATTCGCTGATGTCCCTGCGCGATGCCGAATCTGGCGCACAGTGTACGCTGTGGTTGCGGCCCGGACTGCGCCAGCGCTGGCTGGAGTCCGTGGAGCGGCGACGGGCGCAGCTCAATGAGATTTTCGTCGCTCGTTCGATTCGCCCGTTCTATCTCAGCGGTGAATTCGACGGCGAGGCGCTATCGCACTACTTCTTCGAGGCCACTGCATGAATCGCGGGCTTGGGGGATGGCTGCGGGTTACGACAATTGCCGTCGTGGGCATCGGCGCACTTACCTCCACACCGCTCGCAACTTCCGCCGAACCGCGAGCAGCTCCGAGCAAGGCGACTCCTCTAACACGTGCGACGGTCGATCAGCCACGACCCTTTGGCTACGTGGTGGGAGATCTGGTCACGCAACGCGTGTCGCTGCGAACCTCGGATTCGGACTTCCAACCCGAGCTACCGGAGGCGCAGCGGCTGAACATCTGGTTCGAGCGCCGCACACCGCGAATCGAATTGGGGCCCGATGGTTATCGTTGGCTGGTCGTCGACTACCAGATCATCAACGCGCCGCAGGTGCTGATCAGAGTGACCTTGCCACAGTGGGCGCTGCAGTCCGAACGCGGCAACGCCAAGCTGACGATTCCCGCGTGGACCATCAGTATTGCACCGCTCACTCCACGCTCAGCATTCGCTGCGCAGGGCTTCGGGGAACTCCGGCCGGACCGTGCAGCCCCCGTCGTCACAACATCATCCAGCCAACGCCAGGCGCTGATCTGGTCGATAGGGTTCCTCGTCGTAGTGTTGCTGTGGCTCGTGTGGCAGAAGTGGCGCAACTGGCGTGAGGCGATGAATCAGCCCTTCGCGCGTGCGCTGAGCGAGATCGACCACCGCGGGGAAGCCTCGCCGCAATCGTGGCAGGCACTGCATCGGGCTTTTGATCGGACTGCGGGCCGCGTGATGCAGATCGAAACGCTCCCTGCCCTCTTTCAACGCGCCCCACATCTTCAGCCGCTACGGACGGAGATCGAAAATTTCTTCGTCCAATCGAGCGCCCGCTTCTTTGGCGCTGGCGTAACGCACGAATCGCTTTCTGTACGCGTGTTGTGCGGCAAGCTGCTCCGCCTTGAGAAACGGAACGCGCGATGAGCACCGACCTCAGTCTCTTTGGACAAGCCTGGGATTTCGGGCGGCCATGGATACTGCTGCTGCTGCCGCTATCGCTGCTGCCACTGCTGCACAGACGCAGCGACACAGTCACCTTCTCCTCACTCGCCTGGCTGCCCGTTGATCGCGTTGGCCGAATCGTGGGTTGGTTGTGGCCAGCCTTTGCGGTACTGGCCATCGCAAGCGGCATCCTCGCGCTGGCCGATCCTGGGCGGCCGGAAACCCAGGTGCTGCGTACCGGTCGCGGTGCGGAGATTCTCGTGCTGCTGGATCGTAGTCGCAGCATGGATGACCGGATGCTGCCGAGCAACTGGCGCACGCTCGATCCAACGGTAGTGTTGTATCACCTTGACCAGGGCCGCCAGAAGGCCGAAGTGGCACGCGACCTGCTGACGCAGTTCGTCACCCAACGTCCGGACGATCGCTTCTCACTGATGTACTTCAGCACCCGGCCACTGAGCGTCGTGCCGTTCACTCAACACGACGCGGTCATGCTGGCAGGAATTGCCGCAAGCGGTACCGGCCGCGGGCTTGCCGACACGGATGTAGGAACTGCACTCATCTCAGCAATAGCGCAATTCGATCAACGCGCTTATTCCGGCAGCAGGATCATCCTGTTGGTCTCCGACGGCGGCGCCCACCTGGACGAGGCGATCGCCAACCGGATCCGCTCCGGCCTGCAACGCAACCGAATTGCTCTTTACTGGCTCTATCTGCGTTCTTACAACAGCGCCGCTCTGGATACCAAGGAGGCGCGCTGGGACAACGCACCGGAGATCTCCCTGCACCGTTTTTTCAAGACCCTGCGCACACCTTACCGCGCGTACCAGGCCGAGGCCCCCGAGGACCTGAAGAAGGCCGTCGCCGACGTGGGCCGGCAACAGAATCTGCCGCTGGATTTCCTCGAGCCGATACCCAGGCAGGACTACTCACGGCATTGCATCGCGGTTGCTGTATTCGCGTGCTCGATGCTGTTGCTGTATCGATCCTTGCTACTACGGAGCTGGTCATGAAACGGCGTAGCGTTCACTGTGCCTTTGCGGCAGCGGCGCTGGCATGCGGGATACTTGCGGGCTATCACGAATGGCGCGTGCAACGCGGACAGCACATCAACGCGGCAATTTCTGGCGCACGCATGTCGCAATTCGACGCAAGCGTTCCCGAAGCGCGCTTTGCGCGTGCGCTCGAACTTGCAAGAGCAGGGGAATTGGAAGCGGCATTGAAATCATACAGAGCGCTGGCACACAGTCCGCGCCACGATCTTAAGCTTGGTGCGCTCTACAACACCGGCAATCTGTACATGCGCACTGCGCTCAGCAACGGACAGGCCGAAGCATTCAAGTCGCTGCCGCTTATCGAACTTGCAAAGCGCAGCTATCGCGACCTGCTGCGCGAGGATCCCTTCGACTGGGATGCACGCTACAACCTGGAGCGCGCCTTGTGGCTTGCACCTGAAATCGAGCCAGCTGCGGCGGAGCAGGCAGAGCCGCCGAAGAAGGAACAAAGTGTGAGTACCCTGCAGGGCGCAAGAATCGACCTGCCATGACTACATTCGCCGCGCTTCGCACACCGCTCGATGCCGATTCACGGATCATTGCCATTGCACTGCTGTTATTGGTCATAGCGCTGTTGCGCCCGACCTTGCCGTTGCCACACGATTCCTACGACTACGTGGTGGTGTTCGACATCAGTCAGAGCATGAACGTCGAGGATTACGAACTCGACGGAACTCCCGTGAGCCGCCTTGCTTACGCACGCGACACGGTTCGACGCGTGCTACGGGATTTGCCGTGTGGCTCGCGTATAGGCTGGGGCGCATTCACCGGGTATCGCACGGTGCTACTGCTCGCGCCGGTTGAAACTTGTGCGAATTACGCTGATCTATTGGCGTCGCTCGAGAAGATCGACGGCCGTATGCGCTGGTCCAATGCGAGCGAGATTACCAAGGGCCTGTATTGGGCAGTACTGGCCGCGCAGGCGACGGACACGCAGCCCAACGTCATTTTTCTGACCGACGGACAAGAAGCGCCGCCGCTGGACCCGGTGTATCCGCCGCGACAACTGGAGGAGCTGAAAGGGACTCCGATCCGCGGCTGGCTGATCGGCACCGGAAGCTACACACCCAGCCCCATTCCCCGGATCGACGAAGAGGGCAGACGCGAGGGCTATTGGCGAGCCGATGAAGTCGTTCAACAGGCTCCTTCAACTTCCAACTCAGACGAAAGTCCAGACGCGAGCCCAGCCGTTGGCGAGGAGCTGTCCGGACTACGCGAAGCGCACTTGCGGACACTCGCACGGCAACTCGGATTCGAGTACACGCACTTGACCGGCCCGCAATCGCTGTTGGCGGCGCTGCGCAATGAACGCTTTGCACGGCGACAATCCACGGCGACCGATCTGTCGTGGCTGCCGCTGGGAATTGCAGTGGCACTGCTGGCGATCCGGTTTCGTCCTGAGCTGCGCCGGCGCCCGCGACGACCGGCAGCGCTGCCAGCACAAAAGTGAGAACTGGTTCGAATTTTTCGGCCAGCAATGCGACGTAACCTGCCCGCCCCGGACGCGGACAGCTTGTATGGATAACACTGACCTAGCCAATCTTGTCGGCCGGTTGGAACGCCAGTCCGACGCCGCACCGCATATCTACGTCGCCAGGGTGGCAACGGTCGCAGCGCTCGGCTACGCCGGGATCGTACTCGCCGCCGTGCTGATCCTGGTTTCGGGTTACTTCGTCGTCGAATCCCTGCTGGCACGCGGCCGGCCCGCTGCATTCGCTTTGCTGGCACTCATTGCATGCGTTGCCGTGTTGATCGCCATGATTCGCGCCCTGCAGACGCGGATCGATGCGCCGGCAGGCCGTGAGCTGGCGCGTGAAGAGGCTCCAGCGCTGTTCGCAGCGATCGATGAGATCGTGCAGCGAATGGCGGCCGTGAACAGCCTCGGCAAGAAACCAGCGGTATTCGCTGCCATCCGGCTGGACCGCGAATTCGAAGTCGCCATTCACCAGATCGCGCGTCGCGGGGTCTTCGGCAAGTACGACAATCACCTGCAGATCGGCGTGCCCCTGCTGGCGGCACTAAGCAGCGCCGAGTTCAAGACGGTACTGGCGCATGAGATTGGCCATCTCGGTAGCGAACGCGACAGATTCACCGCCTGGATCTATCGCCAGCGCACGACGTGGCGACTACTACAGGGAAAATTCGCGGCGCCGGCCACAGTCATGGATCGCATATTGGGCGGGTTTTATCGCTGGTATATCCCCTATTTTTTCGCGTATTCGCTGGTGCTGGCGCGAAACCATGAGTACGACGCAGATCGCGCCGCAGCGCAGGCTACCAACGTTCGCGTGCTGGCGCAGGCACTGACCAAAGTCGAGCTGGCGGCGCGCTTTCTCGCGGAGGTTTTCTGGAAACGGCTGTTCGACCAGGTGGAGAAATCTCCCGAACCGCGTTATTTGCCCTACGCGGTGCTGCCACGGGCATTCGATGCTGCCCACAAGGAGTGGCTGCGAAAGGACTGGTTGCACGACAGCCTGCGTTCGTTTGCGAGCGACATGGACACCCATCCGGGTCTTGGCGAGCGCCTGGCCGCGTTGAACGTGCAGCCCGAGCTGCCGTCGCATTCAGCCGATGCTTCCGCCCTGATGCTGTTCGGCACCGATCCCGCCCCCATTCTCAAGTGGTGCGATCAGGAGTGGCAACAGGAAAACGTGGCCGCCTGGCGCAAGAAGCACGACGCCATCAAGGAGGCACGCTGGAAGCTTGCGCAGTATGCGAACACGCCCGCGACCGAACTGAAGGCCGAAGGCATCTGGGAGAAATCGACATTGCTGCTCGACCTCGGCGAGGACGAGGAGGCGATAGCAACACTGCAGGAACTGGTGGCGCGGGAGGATGCGCTCCCCAAAGCTCACTTGCAGCTTGGCCGACTGCTGCTCGCCTATGGCGACGAGCGTGGCTTGCAGAGCCTGACACTCGCCGGCCAGCAGGATCCCGAACTACTCGAAGCCGCCGGGCAGGCGGGCTACGGCTACCTGATGGACCGGGGACGCAAGGGCGAAGCACGCCGCTTCTGGGAACGCCTGCAAGCCGGCTGACGCAAGAGGCGGGCACCTGAACCGGCGCTACAAACACGGTGAAGCTGGCCGGCTGAAGCCGGTCGGATGAAGGGCGCGAGGACTGCTAGGATCGCAATGACGGACTCGTCCTTGCAAGCACCCTTGCAGCACGCCACCTGGAGAACCCGATGACCCGACGATTGATCAGCTCCGGCTCAAGCTTCGAACGCGAGATCGGCTACTCGCGGGCGGTGGTGGATGGCGAGTGGGTGTTTGTTGCGGGCACGACCGGTTTCGATTACGCCGCGATGACCATTTCGGAGGATCTGCTCGAACAAACCGAGCAATGCCTGAAAAACATCGAGTCGGCGCTACGTGAGGCGGATGCCGGAATGCAGGACGTGGTGCGCGTCACCTACATCGTGCCGCGGGCAGCCGACTTTCCACAATGCTGGCCGGCGCTACGCAAGTACTTTGGCGAGATTCGTCCGGCCGCGACCATGATCTCGGCGGGCCTGGCGGACCCGCGCATGCAGATCGAAATCCAAGTGACGGCACGCAAGCGTTCGAGCTGAGCGCAGTCGTCCCCCCATTCGCGCTGCAGCAAATCACCCTTGCGGGTGTATCCTTACGTTTGCTTCTCAACCTTGCGGAACGCCCGTGCTCACTGCCGATAAAGTCCTGGTCACGATTGGAACGCCTTGTTCGATGTCCGCGGTCGGCAGCACCGAGACATACAACGCGCGCGCGGCCGGGGCTCCGGAATTCATCGCGTTCGCGGCATTCGACGCCGGTCTTGTCGATCTCGAATCGCCGGCAGGCGGCGGCCTGCAGATACGCTGGCGGGGAGGCGATCATGCCGGCGAGCTCACCTCGGTCGCGCAGATCGAGCAGCTTCATGGCGCCACGCTGCGCCGCAACCTCGGCATCCGCCACATCGACGAACTGACGGCGCTGGGCGACTCGGTGGTCACCGACATCGTCGCGTGCCTGCCGCACGATTTCGAATCCGGCGGGCTGCGGCGCTTTGCCGGCCTGACCTATCGGGACATCCGCGAATCCGCGCTCAAAGACATGTACGGCCTGTTCGACGACGACCCGCGCCTGGGTCCATCGATGCAGGCACAGCTATTCGTCAACGGTGGAATCGGTGCGCTGGCGGCCTTGCCGGTCGCTCTGTCGGAGCTGCTGCCCAACCCATACGAATTCCGCATTGCCGCAGCGACGGCATTTTCCGGACTGGACTCGCAGATGCAGTGGCGCGGCGCGGGCGAACCGCCGCTGGATGACAAGTTGCGGGACAAATTCGCGATGCGCCTCGCAAGCACCATCGCTTCGCATGGCGCAGCGCTCACCTCCACGATGCTGGCGCCGGCCTACAGCCTGAGCAAGTCGCTGAAGCACCCGGAACTGCTTGAGTCGCTGCGTTCGCCCAGCGGCTACATGCGGGTACCGCAATCGCCGTTGAATTCGGTGGGCGCCTGTGCGTCCAGCTCGATTGCCTTCTGCGAAATCGCACCACAACTGCTATTCGATTATCCGGGCTACCAGCGCCCGACCATGGCGATCTGGACCGCTGCGGACGCAGCCACGCGTTCGAACTGGGGAGTGCTCGACGCATTCGGTCCGGGCGCGCTGATGACACGCGGCAAGCTCGATGCGATGAATGCATTGCGCGCGCCTTCCGAGCAACGCTCGGTGGCCGACAGCCTGGCCCCGTTCGATATCGATGCGAACGGCACGGTGGTCGGCGAAGGCGGCTCGGGTGTGCTGATCACCACCCTGGATTTCGCCTTGCGCAATTTCCTGGACATCACCTCGATCATCGTGGGCTGGGGACAAAGCGGCGAAGCCGGCGGCAAAGCGCACTTCGCCGGTGTCGGCTTCGGCGGTGAGAATGCGCTGATCCATGCGCTGGAACTTGCCTATCGCGGCCACGGCTATGGCATCGCCGATTTCCAGTACCTGATCGCGCACGCCACCGGCACTCGCACCAACTCCAAGACCGACCTGACGACCGCAAACAACGCCCGCGCCGCGGCCGCTCAGCGACAAGGCTATCAAGGCTCACTGCCGGCGATGGTGGTCGGAACGCCCAAGGCGCTCGGCGACGGGCACACGATGGGCGAGACCGGGCTGAAGGGCGTCGCGCAGGCGATTCAGTACCTGCTTGGCAAACGCGCCGTTGGTGTACCAACGCTGCGTCATCTGGACCCTGAGCTCGGCGGAGTTGCGGAATCGTTCCATCTGCAGCCTGCACCGGTGGCCGGCAATCTCGACGGCGGCGCGCTGTCGGCGACACAAGGCTTCGGCGGCTACAACGGTGCGATTGCATTGCGCGCCGCCAACCCGGAAGCCTTTGCGCGTTACTCGCCGGATCGAAAGGTGTTGTCAGCTTATCTCGAGCGCTGGCCGGAGCTGCGCCGCGAGCGTGAGCAGCGTGAATTTCATTGGCGCACCCGCAGGCGCAGCGCGCTCGAGCTGGCGCAGATCCATCGCTGGAAGGGACTGGATTAACAGCGTCGCCCCTTGCGACACGCGTTCCCTTCAGCAAGGAGCAGTCCCAACGTCACCGTTGGTGCCTGCTGCGCATGCAGCTCGCAGCAAGCAAAAATTCCTCTTGCCGGTGAACATTCGGCGGCCACAAGGGTACTGACAGCGGCGTCATTGCCGCCAAGAAATCCGGCACGGCCCGATGTTCGCGGCCTGCATGACGGAAATCGATTCGGATTTCAGCGCCCGAGATTTGCGTGCACGCGCCTCACACCACAGCGGTGTGAGCGGTTCATCGTTGAACGATCAGTGAGGTTACATTGCAGCGCCACTCGCACCTGCGACCTGTTACGACGGCGGTCATTGATTACTCAGCGATCATGAGATCGGAATCCGTGTCGTGCCCTCTCGCAGCCGCAGCTACAGATGTGACGGAGTTTCACCCTGCGGGCGTGCGCAGTTATGCAACAATAGACTCCTTCCCGGCCTCGCGTATCCGACCTTGACGAAGCCCGATCTCCGCCACTTCACGCCGCGCACTTTCTGGATAGTGACGTTGGTGGCAGCCACGGTACTGGTGACCATCGTGGCGATACCCCAGTGGCTGTCGAAACAGGCGCGACTGGAAGTGCTGCGCTCGCACGTCGCACAAGTGGCGCAGCTTGCCGCGAGTGTGGTGGACGGCGACCTGCATCGCCAGCTACTCGACAAAGCGAACTACACACCCGAGCTGTACGCACGCGTTCTCAAACCGCTGGTGCGTTTCCACTCAGCCGATCCGGACATCTTCTACGTCTACACCATGATGGAGCGCGACGGGAAGAGCTTCTTCGTCGTCGATACCGCCGCTTCCAGCGAACTGGTCACGCGCCACCAATTGCGCGCTTCGGCGTACATGGAACCGTTCGAATCGCTCGACAAGGACCCGGATCCAGACTGGCTGCAACGCATCGCCGCCGGCCAGACCTACGTGTACCCGAACTATCAGCACGATGACTACGGCTACTTTCTGTCGGGCCACACTCCGATCTACGACAGCCAGGGACGTTACAGCGGCTTCGTCGGCGTCGATTTCGACATCCAGTACTACCTGGCGCAGGAAGCGAGGTTCCGTGCGATCTCCATCGGCACGCTGAGCGCCGCAGTGTTGATGGCGTTGTTGATCGGTTACCTGGCGGCGCGCTATCACTACAACATCAACTACCGCATTGCCGAGCAGTACCATATTTCGGTCCGCGACGAACTGACGCAGTTGCTGAACCGGCGCGGCGCGCTCGATTCCATCGGCAAAGCGCTGGCCGCGCGTGCATCGAGCTATGCGGCGATCCTGGTGGATGTCGACGATCTCAAAGGCATCAACGACAACTACGGTCACGCGGCAGGCGATCGTTTCCTGGTAACCGTGGCCAAGGCGATGCGCGATAGCGTTCGCGATGCGGATATCTGCGCGCGACTGGGTGGCGACGAGTTCATGGTGTTTGCCGCAGGCTGCGACCTGGACGCGGCAACCGAAATTGCGCGTCGTGTGCTCGGCAAAGTGGGCGATAGCGACGCCACGCCGCAACGAAGCAACTACGGGGTTTCCATCGGCATCTGCGTCGTAACGCAAGCCGCCGCGGATTTCGAAACCATGTACCGCTGCGCCGACGAAGCGCTATACAAAGCCAAGTCTTCCGGCCGCAACCGCTACATCATTGCCGACGCCGAAGTCGTGACCTAGACGCAAACGGGTCGAACGCCGCGGCGACGGCGAATGTACGACGAACCTGGCGATGACGCCGCAATCCACCCGGCGCTTCTCGACGCTCTATGTCTGCGCCACCACCGGCTCGTTCAACACGCGATGCAGAATCTCTCCAAGCGCTTGTGCGGTATCGGGCTTGAGTACGAGTTCGCGCACGCCGTTCTGAATCGCCGTGTCGCGATCGGTGCTGCGCACATAGCCGGAGGTCATCACGACCGGTAACGATGGGCTGATCTTGAGGATTTCGCGCGCAAGATCGTGACCGGAGAGACCGGGCATCGACAGATCAGTGACCAGCGCGTGGAAGGCGCCCGGATCGGACTGAAACGCAGCCAGCGCACGCATCGGATCGGTAAAGCCCGAGACGCGATAGCCCAGGCGCTCAAGGATGCGCGTCAGCAGGTACACCAGCGGCTCTTCGTCATCGACATAGAGAATGTGCTGCCCTGCGCCGCGACTCACTGGCGCGACAGTCACCGCCACCGCCGTTGCCGGCGTTGCGACGGACGGCAGAAATACGCGAAACGTACTGCCTGCGCCCGGCTCGCTCTCGACCACGATGGCAGCACCGTGCGCTCGCACGATTCCATGCACTACCGATAACCCCAGACCCGTGCCCTGCCCTCGCGGTTTGGTGGTGAAGAACGGCTCGAAAACCCGCTCGATGACCTGCGGCGTCATGCCGATGCCGGTGTCGTGCACGGTAATGCACGAATAAATGCCGGGCCGCAGCTCCACACAGCGACGAACCAGCTCTTCATCCACTTCGACGCGGTCGAGCCCGATGTCGAGCACGCCACCGTTTTCACCCATGGCATAGGCAGCGTTGGTGACGAGATTGAGCAGCACCTGGTGAATCTGCGAGGCATCGCCGAATGCCATCGGCGCGGCCGGATCCAGCCGCATGACAATCGAGATTCGTGCCGGCAACGTCGCACGCAGCAAGCTGACCGAGTCTTCGATGATGGTGTGCAGGCTCAGCGGCGCGTATTGCGAATCCTCCTCGCGTCGGCTGAACGTCAGGATCTGATTGACGATGCCGGCCGCGCGAGTACCCGCCTTGCTGATTTCCGCCAGCGAAGCGTGGGCCGGATGCCCGGCATCCAGTTCCTGCATCGCCAGCCGTGCGTTGCCCGAAATCGCCAGCAGGATGTTGTTGAAGTCGTGCGCGATGCCGCCCGCGAGCGTGCCGAGCGACTGCATCTTCTGGGCCTGCCGCAGATTGATCTCGAGCATGCGCCGCTCCTGCTCACTGCGTTCGCGCTCGCTGATGTCGATGCCGAAAGCGATGACGCCGTCGACGCTCGCGGCGCGATTGAGGATGACGCTGAAGTGCCATTCGCAATTGAAACGGCTGCCATCCTTGCGGCGGTTCTCCACTACCATCTTTTCGTTGAACTCACGATCCGTCGGCGCCTGGGCACGGAATTTTTCTATGGCGGCCAGTCCCGCGGGAGTGCAGGTCAGTTCATAGACGTTGCGTCCGATCGCCTCCGCCGCGGAATAGCCGAACAAGGCTTCGGCCGCGGGATTCCATTCGCGGACCCGCCGATCCGTGCCCCATACGATGCAGGCCAACGGTGCCCGTTCCAGGTAGAGCGCCAGCCGGCGATTCAGATACTCCAGCTCCGAACGGCTCGCTTCGAGCTGCTTGCGGGTGGCGAACTGCTCGCTGATGTCTTCGAGCATGCCGATGCCGTAGATCGTTACACCGTCCGGGCCGCGCATGAGCGACACCACAACGCGCCCCCACACGATGACGCCGTCCTTGCGGATGTAACGCTTGTCGCTCTGGTGCTTCTCGAACTCACCGCGCTGCAGGCGGCCGTACAGCACGATCTCCGAGGCGAGATCGTCTGGATGAGTCACCGACGCAATGGTCCGCCCCGCCAGCTCCTGCTGCGAATAGCCGAGGAATCGTTCCAGCGCAGCGTTCGAGCGCACGATCCGCCCCTGCGAATCGATAACCGCGATGCCCATGGGGGCTTTCGCGAAAACGGTGCGAAACTCGTCGTCGAGATCGGTCAATGCCACCGCCGGCGGGTGCTCCGCCGACAGTTGCGCGGCATCACGAATATGGGCGCGCGTGCGCAGCCAGCGTCTGAAACGATGCATCGGAACTCCGTGAATTTTTTTGTGACCGGAGGTTGGCGCCGCTGAGACTCCAAGTTCTATCATGGGGGCGCCGATGGGACGCCACGACGACGCGGTTACCCGTGCGGCGGTTGCGGGCACTCGCCATTCAAAGGGATTTTGTCTATGCCAGTGCAGTTTCACTGGGATGCCGATCGCTACCTGCTGCGCACGGTCATGACCGGCCTGTGGACCGAGTCTGAGTTGTTGCAGTACATCCGCGATCAGTGGACGCATCCCGAGCGCGAGCGCTTCGACCAGATCTCGGACTGCCGCGACATGGATGGCAGCACCATCACGCCCGCGGTCATGCAGGCCATGTCCGGCCTGCACAATGAGCTCAATCGCAACGGTTGCCATCTTCGCATTGCCTTCATCGTCTCCGGCACGCTTGGCTACGGCATTGGCCGCCAATACGAAATGTACTGCGAGTCGAGCGCGGTTGAAACACGAGTATTCGTCACGATGGCGGAAGCGGAAGAATGGATCGAGACAATGCGACGCGCCGGGCGCAGGCATGATGGCGCGTAACGCCGGCCACGGGACGATGGGTCAGGTGCGGGAATGCAGCGCATGGGCGGCAAGAACGCAGCCGATCTGAGTCCATGCGAGGGACCGCACCGCATTGCTGCCGGCATCCGCCGCAAGATGATGCCCGCTTGGATTTTCTTACCCCTTGAGCGGCCAGATCTCTACGAACCGCCACTCCGACTGCGACAGCTGCGGCGCCTCTCGCAATGAAGGAGCCAGGTCCGCCTACTTTTCCCAGCGCTCACGACATAAGGCAAGAAAGCGCGCGCCCGCCTGCGATAGTGGTTGATGCTTCAGGTAGTAAACACCCACCTGTCGGTCGATGCTGGAGAATGGCAAACCTTCGATCTGCACGAGCCCGGCGGGTACGTTGGTCACCAGGTCCGATATGTACGTTACGCCTTTGCCTTCGGCGACCAGCGCCAACCGCAATTCCATGTGGCTGACTTCCCAGACTGAAGCGAAGGCGTTACGCAGACGATCACTTGCCGGCCGGCGTGCGATTTCATCGAGATAGGAAGTCACCAGCGGCAGCGTCCGCAATGTGGTTTGCGGATCCCGGCGCAACGCCGCCCGGCTCGGGTGGTCGGCGGCGATCATGAGACGGCGCGTCTCGGAGAAACACGGATGCAGGGCGAAATAATCCGGCATGGTGTGTTGCAACGGACCGAACCCCAGCTCCCAGCGGCCATCGGAAACGCCGTACACGATCTCACGGCTGGGCGCGACCACGATCTTGAAACGCGTCAGCGGATTGCGTTCGGAAAAGTCCTTCAGCAAAGCGACTCCAAAGCGCGCGTTCGCGGCCGGCGAGAGTGCCAGCGAAAGCGTGGAGAGTGCGCCGGACTTGATCTGCACGATGTCGGCAAGCGTTTCGCGCTCTTCGTTCGTCACCGTCTCTGCGAACCGCAGCAGCCGGATACCCGCTTCCGTCAACTGTGGCGGATTGCCACGACGCAACAACACCGCGCCCAGGCGATGTTCCAGGTTGGCGATGGCCTGGCTGACCGCGGACTGTGACAGGTCCAGCCTTTCCGCCGCGCGACTGAATCCGCCCGCCTCGACGACAGCGTGAAAACAGCGCAGCTCATTGCGTTCGATTTGCACCGGAGGATTGTCGCGCCGCTGCGCGCGATTGCAAGCTACTGGTTTGCAGGGTCATACGCCCTCAGGCCTCACCACCATCGGGCTGACTAATAGTCGTATCACTGCCGGCCGGTCGCCTGCCTGCACCGCTCACGTTACCGTATTAGCGGAAAATCGCGGAGCGACCGACATGACCGATGCTGCACAGATCAGAAAGGGCCTCGAAGGGGTGATCGCCGACACCACGTCTGTATCGCTGGTCGACGGCGAGGCCGGGCGGCTGTACTACCGGGGCTATCCGGTCGAATCGCTGGTGCACTACCGTTTCGCGGAAGTCGTCCACCTGATCGTTTTCGGCGATTTGCCGGATCGGGCGCGGCTCGCCGAGCTCGAGGAATACCTCTGGCGTGCCGGGCACCTGCCAATGGAACTGGCTGTGTCGTTGCGCGAACTGGCGCGACACGGCGCGCATCCGATGGCCACGCTGCAGGCCATCACGCCCCTGCTGATGCTTGAGCCGCCGGTGGAAACACTGGGCCGTTCGCCGCAGGAAGAGGAAGGGCTGCTGATCTGCGCCCGCCTGCCTGCAGCGATCGCACTCATTCACGCCGCTCTGGAGGATCATTCCGAGCATCCTTATCCGGCGTCGCGGCGTTACGGCGAGCGCTATCTGCAATTGATGAACGGCCGTACTCCCACCACTGAAGAGGTCAAGGCGTTCGAGTGCCTGCAGATCCTTCAGCTCGACCATAGCTTCAATGCCAGCACGTTTACGGCTCGCGTCGTGACGTCGACACTTGCGCCACCGGCCTCCGCGCTATCCGCAGCGATGGGTGCGCTGTACGGACCTTTGCACGGCGCCGCGGATCAGGGTGCGCTGGAGATGGCACTGGAGGTGGGCGACGCCCGTAAAGCCAGCGAGTTCGTCGCCAACTGTCTCGCAACCAAGCGGCTGGTGCTGGGCATGGGACATCGCGAGTATCGGGTCGTCGATCCTCGCGCCACCATCATCAAGGCCGCCGCCAACCGGATCGCCATCGAGCCCGGGCATCGACACCTGTTCGAAACCCTCGTCGCCATCGAAAGCGCATTCGTCGAGCAGACCAGTTCGCGATCGCGCGCACTGCGCGCAAACCTCGAGTTCTATAAAGGCGTGGTGTGCATCGCGCTGGGTATTCCGAAGGAGTTCTTCACGGCAACCTTCGCGGCCTCACGCAGCTTCGGCTGGCTGGCGCATATCGTCGAACAGCGCCAGGACAATCGAATCATCCGGCCTTCCGCGCAGTACATCGGCCCCGCACCGCGCGAGATCAAGCAGGCAGTGGGTCTGTAGTCGCCGGTCGCACCAAAGCCCATCATCCCCGGGTCCTCGACTGTCTTTCCAATCGTTCACGAAGTATCGGTGTCGCCGGTGTCCAGTTGCGCAAGGAATTGATTGCCACAAGGGATATCTCGCAGAGCTCGCAAAGCACGCGGAGGGTGAATGCGTTCAAGAGGCCTGCTCCGAGAGATGACATTTCTGCTCAGCGAACTCGGCGCGCTCTGCGAGAGACAGGCCTTGCTCGTAAACTATCGAACTTGTCCCGCGAACCGCCTTCATCACTTCCATCACCTCCCTCACCTCTCATGCCCCCCATCACCTGGAGCGACTTCGAACGCGTCGACCTGCGTGTCGGCACGATTGTCGAGGTCTTCGATTTTCCCGAAGCCCGCAAACCTGCGTGGAAGTTGCGCATCGATTTTGGTGCGGACATCGGCGTCAAGATGTCCAGCGCACAGATCACGGCGCTATACAGCAGGGAACAGTTGGTCGGCCGACAAGTCGTCGCCGTCGTCAACTTTCCGCCCAAGCAGATCGGCCCGTTCCATTCGGAAGTACTGGTCACGGGATTCCCCGATGCTGAAGGACGCATCGTGCTGGCGATGCCGGAGCGGCCGGTGCCGAATGGAGGGAAGTTGTTCTGAGGGAGCTGATGGAAGTGATGGAGGTGATGTGGGTGATGGAAGTGATGCCGGCCAGCGGCCGAGGTGGAGATGAGCCGCTTTGCAGCGGCTCTAGAGGTGAAGGCGGCGGTTGACCGCCGTTACCATATCCGCACTCTCTTCTCCGGAGCCAGATACAGCTTGTCTTCGGGCTTCACATCGAACGCTGAATACCAGGCATCCATGTTGCGAACTACACCTTGCACACGGAACAGCGCAGGGCTGTGCGGATTGCTCATCACCTGATTACGCATCGCCTCGTCACGCTGCAACTCGCGCCATGCCTGCGCCCAGCCGAGGAAGAAACGCTGATCGCCGCTGAAGCCATCGAGCACCGGCGGGGTCTTGCCGTTCAGCGAAAGGTGATAGGCCGTCAGTGCAACCGTCAATCCACCCAGGTCGCCGATATTCTCTCCCACCGTCAGCCGGCCGTTGAGCTTCAGACCGGGAAGCGCTTCGTAGCTGTCGTATTGGCCGACCAACGCATCGACCAGTTTCTTGAACTCCTTCTCATCGCTACTCTGCCACCACGTGCGCAGCACACCGTGGGCGTCGGACTTTGCACCCTGATCGTCGAAGCCATGCCCCATTTCATGGCCGATCACTCCGCCTATGCCACCATAATTCACCGCAGGATCGGCATGCGGATCGAAGTAGGGGGGCTGCAGAATGGCGGCCGGAAATACGATCTCGTTGAACGTCGGGTTGTAATAGGCATTGACTGTTTGCGGGGTCAGGAACCACTCATCCCTGTCGGTGGGTTTGCCAAGGCGCTTCAGGTCGTAATTCCAACTGAACTCCCGCGCGCGCATCGCATTGCCGAACGCATCGCCGGCGCGAATATCCAGGTCCGAATAGTCCTTCCACTTGTCCGGATAGCCAATCTTCGGACGGAACGTCTGCAGCTTCTCCAATGCAGCCTTCTTGGTCTGCTCGGACATCCATGTCAGGCTCTGGAAGCGCTGTATGTAGGCCTGGCGCAGGTTCTCTACCAGCGCCAGCATCTGTGCCTTGGAGTCGGCCGGAAAATACTTCTTCACATAGAGCTGGCCGACCAGCTCGCCCAGCGACCCATCGAGCGCTGCGACGGCTCGCTTCCAGCGATCGCGCTTCTGCGGCAGGCCGTTGAGCGTGCGGCCGTAGAAGTCGAAGTTCTCATCATCGAACGCCAGCGGCAGCACCGAGCCGTTCGCCGACAAGAAGTGATAGCGCATGTAGCTGCGCCAGGTAGCGACGGGCACCGAAGTGAAGAACTTTGCGAGCGCCTGCACCGCATCCAGCTCCGCTACTACGAACTCATGCTGATCCTGCAGGCCGGCGGGAGTGAGCATGTCGTTCCACGGGTAGTTGCTGGCAAGTTTCTCCAGCTCTTCGCGACTGCGCAGGTTGTAGGTGAGATCGCGTTCGCGGCGCTTCGCCGCCGGCCAATGGCGCTTGGCGATCTGCGTTTCCAGCGCAAGGATGTCCTTGGCCTCCTGCGCACTGTTTGTATCCCCTGCCAGCTTGAGCATTCGGTCCATATGCGCCTGGTACTTGGCGCGGATCTGCACGAGCGAAGGATCGTTCTTCAGATAGTAGTCGCGATCCGGCAGGCCAATGCCGCCCTGTCCGACCCCGACGATGTAACGATCCGGATGCTTGTCGTCGACCGTTACCCCTACATTCACCGGGGTGTCGATACCCAGATCGGGACGGCCCATCAGCCGTGCGATATCGCCGTACGTTTTGGCATTCGCGATTTCCTGCAATGCCGCGTTGGCCGGAGCAATGCCCGCGCGCTCGATCGCGGCGGTATCGAGATAGGAGCGGTAGTAGTCATGGACCTTCTGCTCGGGAGTGCCCACAGGCGCGTCCGCGGCCCCCGCCTCGAGGATCTCATGGACCTGCGCATCGGTATCCACCGCAAGCTTGTTGAACGCACCCCATGCGGTCAGGTCATCGGGAATCTTGTTAGTGGCAAGCCAGTGGCCGTTGACGTATTTGTAGAAATCGTCGCCTGGTTTGGCGGTCTTATCCATTCCATCCAGGTCGACGCCCCACGCACCAATGGCGGCATGCGCGGGTGGAGCCGGCGACGGTGCTTCGGGCTGCGCCGGCGCCTTGGGCGAGGGCGAACAGGCGACCAGAGCCACGGCAATTGCGATCGTCGACGCGAAAGACAGACTGCGAATCATCGATAGGTTCTCCGGTTGGGCCCAAGCGAAGGGCCACGATCGTTGGAGTTGGACGCGGCCTCGCGTGGATGGCACAAGCCTACTCGTTGCGAGTGTACCGATTCAACGGCGCCGATCGTCGCATGTCCGATGAATTGCCGGGATCTGTGGCTCGCGTAGCGGACACCTGCTGTCCGGCCGTAGGGTTAGTTCACGCCCTTCACTCCCGCCACGATATCCAGAATGCCGTTGATCACGAACTGCACGCCGATGCAGATCAGCAGGAAACCCATGATGCGCGCCACTGCATTCATGCCAACCGCACCCAGGATGCGATTGAGCTGGGTCGCGGCCCGCAGTACCAGATAGGAGATGACGGCAGTGATCGCGATGCCGATGGCGACCAGCAGATGGTCGAATACCACGTGCTCACTGCGCTGCACGGTCGATGCGATGCCGATGATTACCGCAATCGAACCGGGACCGCTCAGCCCTGGCATTGCCAGCGGCGTGAACGAAATATCCGCCTTCCCCATCGCTTCGGCGCGCTCTTGTACGGAGATCGTCTGCTGTTCGGGGAACAGCATCCTGAAGCCCAGGTAGCTGACGATCAGCCCACCGGTGATCCGCAGGCCGGGAATGGAGATGCCGAAGAAGTTCATGATGAGCCCGCCGGCGATCAGGAACGTCGTGAGGATACAGAACATGTAGATGCAGGCGCGTCGCACCTGCTGGGAACGCTCCCGGTCATCCAGGTCGGCGGTGATGGTCATCACCAGTCCCACCGCCGAGAGTGGATTGACGATCGGCAGCAGCGCGCCGACCGTGCTGAAGATGTAAGTGAATGCTTCAGTAGTCCAATTCATGCGCCGAGGTTTTACACGATGCGGCGCAGCGAAGAAAGCCAGGAACGCCGAAGTTCGGGCGCCAGGCCTAGCTCTTCTTCTTGGGTTTGGTCGGCTTGCAAAGGCGCTCGAAGCCGCTGGCGATGAACGGCACCATCCGCGCGTGGATGGCGGCGAAGTCGTTCGACTTGCATACACCGTTGGACAACCGGTCGACGCGGCCGGTTTGCGACAACGTCAACGTCAGCGCTCCCGACAGGAAGTGATAGCTCCAGTAGAGGTCCTTCTCGGTGGCATCCGGCAGGGCCTTGCGCAGCGCGGCTATCAAGCGATGAATGACCGCGTCGAATGCGCGACCCATGGTTTCGCCACCCCAGACCGGAGTGTTGTTGACCTGTGCGATCAGCGCGAAGTAGCTGTGCCATTGCGGGTCGCCCTGCGCAGCGCGTACCAGCGTAGGCTCCAGGAACGCGTTGATGACGCCTTCGACGGTAATGCCGGCACCGGAGGATTTCTCGTAAGCATCGATCGCATCGATGCGTTCCTTGTTCATTATTTCCGCGCGACGGGCGAAGACGGCGTCGAACAGGCCACGCTTGGTATCGAAGTAGTAGTGCAGCAGTGCGGTGTCGACTTTCGCCTGCTCCGCCACTTCGCGAACCGTTACGCCCCAGAACCCGTGCCGCGAGAAGTGATCTTCAGCCGCATTGAGGATGCGCTCACGCGTGTCCGAGGCCACCTCGCTCTTGGCGGGGCGACCGCGACGGGCCGTCTTCTTTCTGGTCTTGGTCTGCAATCCCGGATTCCTCGGCTGGCGCCGTTTTACCGCATGGAACGGCGCGATGACACAGGATAGCTGTTGCGCCGCAAAATTCATTCATCAGTCAATGAATATTTGACAGCGGTCGGCGCGAGAGGCAATCTCGACATAAATCATCATCTGATGAATAAAACTATATCGGCTACCGACACTGGCTCACGTACTGGGGGATTCAGCATGTCTGCACTCGTCGTCCGCGGTTCTCTGTCCCTGGCTGTTACCGCCGTCCTGGCGACCGGCGCCCTGCCAATATCCCCGGCCAACGCTGCAGCGCAGGCGCAAGCCGATGGCGGGATCGAGAACATTGTCGTCACTGCACGACGACGCGAAGAGAGCCTGCAGGATGTGCCCGTTGCGATCTCCGCGTTGAGCGCAGACCAGTTGCAGTCGCAGAACGTCACCACGCTGGAAGACATGACCGCCCATGTTCCGAACATCAAGGTCAGCGCCGGTCGCGCCACCAGCAGCACGATCAACGCCTATATTCGCGGCGTAGGACAGAGCGACCCTCTGTGGGGTTTCGAACCCGGCGTGGGAATCTATCTGGATGACGTCTACATCGCGCGCCCGCAAGGTGCGCTGCTGGATGTCTACGACGTCGAGCGTGTCGAAGTCCTGCGCGGACCGCAGGGCACGCTGTACGGCAAGAACACGATTGCTGGCGCGATCAAATACGTCACCCGCGACATCGTCGGTGATCCGTCGTTAACGGCGTCGGTGACCGGCGGCAGCTACAACCAAATGGATGTGAAGCTCGGCGGCTCTGTACCCGTTGTTGCCGATCACATGTATGTCGGTGCGGCTGTCGCCTGGCTGCAGCGCGATGGTTATGGCGAGATCGTCAACGACGGCAGCACGCGCCTTAATACGCGCGTGGGTGAAGATGTCTCCGACAAGGACGTGCTAGCCGCGCGCGCCAACGGTACGTTCCTGTGGGGCACTGACAGCAAGCTGCGCATTCTCGCCGACCTGATCCAAGACGATTCCAATGCTGCGGGAGGCCAACGCCTGAACGACGTGATTCAGCCGCGCCTCCACGACCGCTACGATCAACGCACCGATATGCCGGTCGACCGCGACGGCTTCAAAACGCGGGGAATTTCGGCGACCTACACGCAGAGTGTCGCGGACGCGCTCGATTTGAAGATCGTCGGCGCGTATCGCAAGGGGGATGGCCAGCAGTTCATCGACTTCGAAGAGCTCAGCGCCAACCTGTTCCAGGTACCCGCGAAATATGCGGACGATCAGACCAGCGGCGAAGTTCAACTCACCTACACGAGCGATCGCGTGAAAGGCGTGGCCGGTGTCTATTACTTCACCGGCAGCGCCAGCGGTGCGTTCGATGCTTCGCTTGGCGCACTGAGCCTGACCTCGCTCACCAAGGGCAACGTCAACACTGACAGCATCGCCGTTTATTTCGACACCACCTGGGCACTCACTGACCGCCTGAATCTGAACGTCGGTGCGCGCTGGAACGAGGACGACAAGGACGCGACGGTGTTCGTACAGCAGTACGCCGGCCGCCTTGCCTCCAACGCAACGCTGTTCGATCAGAACAACGTTCCGCCCGGGTTCCTCGCTGTCGGTGCGCCGCAGACCGACTACAGCAACAGTCGAAAATTCTCCGATGTCTCGCCTCGGGTGGGTTTCGATTTCAAGCTGGCCGACCATGTGCTCGGCTATGCCACCTACAGCCAGGGTTTCAAAAGCGGCGGTTTCGACATGCGCGGCAATGAAGCCGCCAATCCGGCGACCCGCGATGGCTACGATTCGGAGACAGCGGATAACTTCGAGATCGGCGTCAAATCCACCTTGCTGGAGGATCGCCTGCAGTTGAACCTGACCGCGTTCTACACGCCGTACAAGGACGTGCAGATCACCACCCAGGAATTCCAGATCGTCAACGGCGTACCAACCAACGTTACCGCAGTCCTCAACGCTGGCAAGCAGCTCAACAAGGGCGCAGAGCTGGAATCCGTGTGGCGTCCGGTGACCGCGCTGACTCTCGTGCTCAACGTGGGTTGGCTGGATTCGAAGTTCGAGGATTTCTTCGTCGGCTGTACGCCGGCGCAACCGAATTGCCGCGTCGACGCCAGCGCCTTCAACGCGCCGATGAACGCACCGCAGTGGACTTCGTTTCTCGGAGCGAACTACGAATGGCCGCTGGCCAGCGGCGAGCTGAGCGCACATGCCGGCTACCAGTATCGAAGCAAGACCAAGGTCGCGACGACCAGCACGCTGCCGATCAATACGGTCACCGATCAACCCGCTTACGACATTCTGGACGTAGGAATGGCTTACACCACCGCGAGCCGGGCGTGGCGATTCGCGCTGGAAGGCAAAAATATCCTGGATGAAGAGTACCGGGTCGCCGGCTACGAGTTTGGTGCCGGCGCAGCAACCGGCGCTCCGCAGATCGGTTTCTACGGTGCACCGCGTACGGTCGCAGTAACAGCAGCGTACAAATACTGACCCATTTTGTTGCCTGTAGCCCGTCGCCTGTAGCCGTCGTCTCTTCTTACACCCGATGCTCCACAACATTCTCATCACTGGCGCTGCTAGCGGAATCGGGCTCGCACTGACGCAGCATTTCACGGCGCTGAAGCACCGCGTGATCGCCTGCGACCTGAGTGTGGCAACGTTGAACCGCATGGAACCCATGCTCGGTGACGTTGGCTCGTTGGTCCGCACGCTCGCGTTCGACGTCGCTGACGCATATCAGATCGATGCGGCGATGGCCTCGCTCGTAGACGATCCACCGGATGTATTGATCAACAATGCCGGCATCCAGTACGTGGCGCCGTTGGAGGAATTCCCGCCGCAGAAGTGGCAACAGCTCATTGCGGTGATGTTGACCGGAGCGGCGATGCTGACGCGTGCGGCACTGCCGGCGATGCGTTCAAAGAACTACGGACGCATCGTCAACATCGGCTCCATTCATTCGCTGATCGCCTCGCCGTATAAAAGCGCGTACGTGGCAGCCAAGCATGGGCTGGTAGGTTTCGGCAAAGCCGTTGCCCTGGAGACCGGCGACTGCGACATCACCATCAATACCGTCTGCCCAAGTTACGTGATGACGCCGCTGGTGGAATCGCAGATCGAATCCCTCGCCCTCACCCATCGCCTCACCCGCGAGCAAGTCGTCGAAGAGATCATGCTGAAGCCGATGCCGAAGCGACAGTTCATCAGTCTCGGCGAGCTCACCGGCACCGTGGAATTCCTGCTCAGCGATGCGGCAAGAAACATCACGGGCCAGTGCATTACGATCGACGGTGGGTGGACGGCGCAGTGAGGAAAAGAAGACAGCCGCAGCGGATTGCCGCACTTGCATCACTGCCAAAGTGATGAAGGTGATGTAAGTGATGGCGGTGATGGATGCCCGATGCCTGCGGCAGCGGGTCGTCGCAGTAGCGACCTCACTTGCGTCACCTCCATCACGTGCATCGCCCCCGTCGCCAGCGTGATGTAAGTGATGCCGGTGATGGATGCCCGATGCCCGCGGCAGCGGATCGCCGCAGTAGCGGCCTCACCTGCATCACTTGCATCACCTCCATCACCTACATCACTTCCATCACCCTCCTCTTCATCCCCCTTCCCTCTTCCGCCCAACCTCCTCCCTGATGATCTGCGCTAGCCGCAACGTTCCCGGCCCTGCCGCATCGCGGTCGGCGAAGATCAGGTACACCTGGGCGACGCGCTCGCTGTCGCCACGGATCGGCAGCGGCTTGAGAATGCCTTGCGCAAGCTCGGTGCGGATCTTGTCTTCCGGGAACCAAGTGAAGCCGTAGCCGCGACAGGCGGCACCGATGGAGGTGGACATGTTGGTCATCGTCCAACGCTGCTCGACTTCGATCGACGCTTTCTTGTCGCGGTAGGAACTGGAATCGCGCACCACGAGGTGGCGATATTTGCGCAGGTCGCGCACGTCGATGTCGCGGCCGAGTTTATGCAACGGATGATCGGGATGCGCGACCGGAATGAAGCGCACCGGCATCAATGACTCGGCGGTGAATTGCGGCGGAACGGTCGCGGAGATAGCGAGATCGACCTTGCCGCTTTGCAAAGCCTCGGTCGTACCCTCGCGCACTGTTTCGTAGAACTCGATGCGCGTCTGCGGACTCTCGGTACCGAAGCGGTTCAGGCAATCCAGCATCATCCAGGTCGGAAACAGCACTTCCACTGCGATGGAGATCTCCGCTTCCCAGCCGGCGGACACCTTGCTGGCGGCACGCTCAAGACCACTTGCATCCTCGAGCAAGGTACGCGCACGTCTGTAAAGCATTTGCCCGGTCGCCGTGAGGACCGCTTTGCGACCCTCGATTTCAAACGCCTTCACGTCGAGCAGCGTTTCGAGCTTCTGGACTGCGTACGTGACCGAAGACTGGCTCTTGTGAAGAACCTCCGCCGCTTGGGCATAGCCACCTGCTTCCACCACGGCAACCAGGCAGCGCCACTGCTCCAGTGTGATCCGGGCAGCGGCGCCGGTTGGAATCGCGACGTTCTTGTTCATCTGGCCAACCTCAGCGGGATACATCTACTGAATAGATAGGTTTGAGCGAAATATTGATCTTTTTAATCTATCCACTCAATACTTTAATACGGATACCCAAGAAAACCCCTGCCGGTGAGGTATCCGATGACCACCTTGTTGAAGATCCAGACCAGCCTGTCCGGCAGCACCGGCCAGTCCTCCCAGCTCGCCGACCGGTTTGCCCAGCAGTGGCTGGCCAGCAATCCGGGCGGACGGATCGTTACGCGCGACCTGACCGCCGATGCCGTGCCGCATCTGACTGCGGAGAGATTCCAGTCTTTCCTGGCGAAGCCGGAGGCCCGTACGCCGCAGCAGCAGGAGATCGCCGACTATTCGGATGCGTTGATCGCGGAATTGAAGGCCGCAGACGTGATCGTCTTTGCGGTACCGATGTACAACTTCAGCGTGCCCTCGACACTGCGCGCGTACTTCGATCACATCGCGAGAATCGGCGTCACGTTCCAGTACACCGCCGAGGGGCCGCGTGGCCTGGTTCAGGGCAAGAAGGTGTACGTATTCATTACTCGCGGTGGCGTCTACCCTGAAGCGGCGGACACCCAGACACCGTATCTGCGCCAGTTCCTCGGCTTCATCGGTATGACGGACGTGCAGTTCATCCATGCCGAAGGCCTTTCCACGGGCGATGAACCTCGCGAGAAGAGCCTGGCGGCTGCGCGCCATACGATTGCCAAGTTGCAGCCCGCCCCGGCGGCGTTGGCCGCGTGAGGCTCGCGAGGGGGTGACGGCCCGACGCGTAAAGCACATTACGCACACCGTTACCTCCTCCGCATGACCTCCTGATCCGTCCTCTATGTAAACTCCGGAACACCCATGAACGGTGTTCCGGCAGTCGGCCGTATTCAAAAGATCGTCTTGCTCACTGCGCTCTACATGGCGCAGGGACTGCCGTACGGGTTCTTCACGCAGGCGTTGCCGGTGCTGTTGCGCGAGTCAGGCTATTCGCTCAAGGCAATCAGCGCGACCAGCCTGCTGTACTTGCCCTGGGCGCTCAAATTTCTGTGGGCGCCTTATCTGGATCATCGTGGCACCCGCAGGCGATGGTTGCTGATATGTCAGCTATCTTCAGTCGTTGCCGCATTGTTGCTGACCCAGCTGGACCTGGACCACGGCTACACCGTCGTCCTGGTCGCAGCATTCGCCTTCAACCTGATCGCGGCATCGCAGGACATCGTTACCGATGGGCTGGCCGTGCGGATACTCGACACGCGTGCGCGCGGACTCGCCAATGCCGTGCAGGTCGGCGCCTATCGTCTGGGCATGATTTTCGGGGGCGGGCTGCTGCTGTGGGTGTTCGCGAAAACTGATTGGGCCACTATGTTCCTGTGCATGGCCGGTCTGCTCGCGCTGACGGTGCTGCCGGTCTTCAACCTGGTCGATGCGCCGCGCACCACCGAAGCCGCGCCGCCGGCATTTCGCCAACTGCTGACCGGCTGGGTGCAGCGAATGTTGATGCCGGGAATGATCGGGTTTGCCGGACTGATCTTCTGCTACCGTTTTGGCGACGCCATGGTTTCCAATGTACTGGGGCCATTCCTGAAGGATGCGGGGCTAAGTAACGAAACCATCGCCCTGATGAAAGGCACGGTGGGATCGGCCACCAGCCTGGCCGGCGCAGCGATCGGCGGCTGGTACGCCTTTCGTGTCAGCAGGCGTACGCTTCTGCTCAGCACTGGATTGGCACAGTCACTGACATTTGTGCTGTACATCGTTGCCGCGCTCGGCGTCGGCGGTACGACGTTGCTGTGGGCGGCGACAATACTGGAAGGCGTCATCGGCACGACGGCAACCGTCGCCTTGTTCACGCTGATGATGGACGCCTCGGACCCTGAACACGCCGGTACCGATTACACATTGTTCGCCAGCTTCTTCGTGCTCGTGAACAGTGTCGGAACGTTCTGTTCGGCGGTCATCGTCGACGCTTTCGGTTACGCACCCGCGTTCGCAGTTGGAACGGTGCTGGCAGCGGTCGGCTGCGTGACACTAGTGTGGACCCTCGATCGCAAAGCGATACCGCAGCGAGTGGAGAAAGTCTGGATGCGACCAGTGGTCCGCAGCAACCACGAAGGCGTCGAGATCTGAACCGCCAAGAGCGTGCGCAGAGATCGACACCGAACGCCTTGCGAAGCCTGCGCTGCTGCCGCCTTGCTAGGCGCTCGCCGCTTCGGCCCTCGGCAGCTCGACAAAGAACGTCGCGCCGTCGCCCGGCGAGCTTTCAGCCCATACGCGCCCGCCCAATCGCTCGATCGCCTTGCGCACCAGGGCCAGCCCGATACCGGTACCCGGATATTGATCGTCGCGATGCAGCCGTTGGAACACCTTGAAGATGTGATCGTGGTACTGCATGTCGAAGCCGATGCCGTTGTCCTGCATGCTGAGCAGCACATTGCCGCCGGCGGTCCAGACACGAATTGCGATCGAAGGCGGCGTCGCTTCGCGGGTATATTTCAGCGCGTTCTCCAGCAAATTGCGCAGTGCCAGCGACAGGCCGTCCGAATCGATGAACAGCACAATCGGATCGATCTGCAGCGCGAGCACCACGGCGCGGCGCTGCAGTTCATCCGTGTGCTGGGCCACCACCGCGCCCACCAACGTCGGCAGATCGACATGGGTCGCATGCAGGTCGCGGCGCTCGATATGCGAATAGGACAGCAGATCGTCGATCAGCGCCGCCATTTTCAACGAGCCGTTACGGATCCGGTTGAGATGAGCCTCGGCCCGCGCCTCCATGCGATCCCCCAGCTCTTCGCGCAGCAAGTGAGCGAAGCTGTTGATTGCACGTAGCGGCGCCTTCAGGTCATGCGCGACCGCATAGGAAAAGCCTTCCAGTTCGGCGTATGCCTGCTGCAGTTGCGAGGTGCGCTCGGCCACACGCTTCTCCAGCGCCGAATTGAGATCGCGATAGCGCGCTTCACCCCGGCGCAGCTCCGCATTCGCCTCTTGCAGTTGACGATTGGTACTCACGAGTTCGTCGGTCAGGCGCTGGGCATCGCTCTGGATCCAGGCTTCGCGTACTCCGAGCACGATGGCAAAGAGAATGAACAGCGAGGCCGACAAAGTGATGACTCGCGGCGTCATCACCGGAGAGCTGCTGACGGCCACGATCACCATGGTAATGATCAGCAGCGCAGGCACGACGGCTTCCACCCAGCGTTCGCGCGAACGCATGCGGCGGGCCGGCGCTGAGAACGGATGCCGATGCGACCAGAGACGATCCGCAGCGGCCGCTGCGATGAAGGCGAACACCACCAGCCAACTGGCGTTGATTGGAGCGCTGCTGAGATAGGTATTGGTCAGCAGCGAACGATCGTAGATCAGGTTGCCGATCGAGTAGACCCCGGTGCTGATCACCAGCAACAGCATCGGTGTCCACACCGTATTCCAGCGGTACGTCCATAACGTATACAGCGCATATAGAAAGGTGGCGCCGACCAGCAGGCTATGCAGTCCGCCGATCCACAGATACGTGGACGAGACGCCCGACTGAATCGCGGGCTCCACCAGGCCCAGGACCACCGTGGCAGCCAGGCAGCAGAAAACCAGTGCGATATTGCCGAAATGCTTCAGGGTGAAGGGCGCGACGCGACGCGATTCGGGCAGCCGTGAAATGCCGGCAATCACGAACACGGGAAAGAAGGAGTAGAACAACTGGCCGACGTTCGGGAACGGGTTGATGATCTCGCGGACCAGCCGGTTGTAGTCCCAGAACAGCTGGCCGACGAACCAGCTCGCGCAACCGCAGGCCAACAGCCACCAGGCCAGGTCACCCTTGCCGTCGACCTCACGCGCCGTTCGAACACAGGCCCAGCCGGCGCAGATCGGCGCCAGTGTCCAGGCGACATCGTTGATCCAGTCTGCGGCCCGATCCTGTCCAGTCCAGAGACAAACGCCGTAGACAATCAGTCCAAACAGCCATACCACCGCGGTCAGCCATCGTGACTGCAGCACAGGTTTGCTAGCGGGCTCCTCGGTTACGATGGCCATTGACCGATCTTAACAGTGCGTGATCCTCATCACGAACCGCCCGCCGACCGCAGCCGGCGTCGACTCTTTGACGCAATGGACAGGGACGCAGCGGACCTGAATGTCGTGGAAGTAAGACATCGCATCGCTGCGCGATTAAATTGTCGAGTGCTCCATTGCTAGCGCTCCAGCCTATCGGCTAGCCTGATTCACGACTTCCGAACGATGGGATTTTCACGGGGAAATGGAATGCTCTTTAGCAATATCGGGCGCACTGCGTGCGTATCGTCCAGGTCGGCACCTTTATTGACCGGCTTTATGCTGTTGGCGCTCACCGCTTGCGGCGGTGGCGGTAGCAGCGAGGGCGGTCCCGGCAGCCTGCTCGGCAATTCCGGTCTTGGTGGGGGTGGCGGCGGCAACTATGTGGCCGGTACCTTCATGCCTTCGTCGACGTTCGAAGCCAAGTGCGCCGCACCGCGTACCGGCCAGGATCCGAATAACGGCAACCAGCCCTTCCCCGACACGCAAGGCTCTGTTACCAGCGAGAACAACTGGCTGCGTTCGTGGACCAACGAGACTTATCTCTGGTATAGCGAAGTACCCGATCTCAACCCCGCGTCTTATGCGACCCCCGCGTATTTCGACCTGCTGAAGACTTCGGCCAAGACGGCCTCCGGCAACGACAAGGACAAATTCCACTTCACCGAAGACACGGCAGTATGGGAACAGATGTCGCAGTCCGGCGTGACGGCGGGTTACGGCGCGCAGTGGTTCCTGATCGAAGCCGCGCCGCCGCGGCAAATTGTCGTTGCCTATGTGGACCCAGGCTCGCCCGCGGCAACCGCCGGCCTGGCTCGCGGCGATAGCGTTCTGACCATCGATGGCGTAGATGCCGTCAACGGCGGCACCTCGGCAAATGTCGACGCGCTCAACGCAGGCCTGTTTCCTGAAAACCTGAATGAGACCCATAAGTTCAACGTGCGCCATATCGACGGCACCACGGCCAATGTGAGTCTGCAGTCGGCCAACGTCACCTCGACACCGGTGCAGAACGTTACAACGATCCCCACCGCGGCCGGACCGGTCGGCTACATCCTGTTCAACGATCACATCGCGACCGCGGAGAGCGAGTTCGTCGACGCGATCAACAATCTGAAAGCACAGAACGTCACCGACCTGGTGCTGGACATTCGTTACAACGGCGGCGGTTACCTCGACCTCGCGAGCGAAGTGGCGTTCATGATCGCCGGTCCCACGCGCACAGCCGGCCAGACCTTCGAGCGGATCGCTTTCAACGACAAGAATCCGACCACCGATCCGGTGACGGGCGAGGCACTCACGCCGACACCGTTCCATTCGACTACGCAGGGCTTCTCCACCATCCCGGACTTGCCGCTGCCGACATTGAACCTGAACCGCGTGTTCGTGCTGACCGGTTCCGGCACCTGCTCCGCGAGCGAATCCATCATCAATAGCCTGCAAGGCGTGGGGGTGCAGGTCATCCTGATCGGCGCCACGACCTGCGGCAAGCCTTACGGCTTCTATCCGACGGATAACTGCGGCACGACTTACTTCTCGATTCAATTCAAGGGAGTCAATGCCCAGGGCTTCGGCGAATACACCGATGGCTTCTCGCCCCGAAACACCGTCGTCGACGCCGGCGAGCTGGTCGATGGCTGCTCCGTGAACGACGACTTCACGCACGGGTTGGGCGATGCACAGGAAGCCCGCCTGGCCGCGGCACTCAACTATCGTTCGAGTGCCGGAACTTGCCCCACTGCGCCAACCGGTACGGTTGGGTTAGCGAAGCAGCAGCAAAGCGCGGGTGCATCCGAGGGTTATCTTCCCAAGTCGCCGTGGCGTGAGAATCGCATCCTGCGCCGGCTACACTGAGTATGCGTGCTGCCGTTTGTGCTGTGGCGTCGCTCCTGCTGTCGGGCTGCGCCATGTCGCAAACGCAGCCTGACGCTCCGGCGGTGATCGTCAATCCTTCGGCACAGAGTCACGCGGAGCTACAAGCGGCAGTCACTCGCGCTCTTGGAATAGCCGACGTGGCTATCGCGGATGACGCGCTGACCAATGACAGCACACTGATCATCGAGCGTTCACGGCTCGACGGACGGGAGCTGGGCAAGCCGGAATCATTCCAGCTGGTGATGAGCGGTGAGCAATGCATTCTTGTGCACACTCGCACGATGACTCGCCAGGTTCTGATCCAGACCAGATGCAAGCGCAAGTGAGCAGAGGGCGGGATAGAATGCCCGCGTGACGACCCACGAACCCTCGCACGGGAATCCCCCGGTCGATCCTGACGTCCGGCCGATGCCCGATCGCACAACGCTGCCGGGGTATGAAACCGAGACTGTTACGCTGCGTATCGGCGGTGAGGACTACCGCATTCGCATGCTCAAGGATCGGCAGCAATATTCCGATCCCGATGGCAGCGCCGAGCGCGCCGGTATCTCCCCGGCGACGTGGCCACTCTTCGGCATGCTCTGGCCGGCGGGTTTCGCACTCGCGGAAGAGATGTCGCGGTTCGCCATAGGCGGCAAACGCATTCTTGAAGTGGGCTGCGGTACCGGCTTGTCCAGCTTGGTGCTGCAACGCCGCGGCGCGGACATCACCGCCACCGATCATCATCCGCTGGCATCCGAATTTCTGCTGCACAACGCGCGCCTCAACGGCCTGGCGCCGATCAAATACCAGGATGCCCAGTGGCAGGGACCGAATCCGTTGCTGGGACAGTTCGATATGATCGTCGGCGGCGACGTTCTATATGAACGCGATCACCCAGGATTGCTCGCTACCTTCATCCAATGTCACGCCAAACCCGCTGCTTGCGTACTCATCGCAGACCCAGGCCGCGGCTACCGGGGCCAGTTCAGTACCAGGATGCTGGCGCAGGGTTACACCCGCACCGAGCGAGCGTTCAGCAGCGACGGCGTCGAGCACGAATCCAAAGGACGCATCCTGCGCTTCGATCGCGTTTCGCTGCCCGGCGCTCCAGCAGACTAGCCAGATGAATTGGTTCCATCGGCCGGCAACTTGGCAAAAGAACTCCTCCGCCGGCCACGCAACGCACCCGCACGTACTTTAGATCGGTTGTAACGCAGGCAGCGGCGTAGTCCAATTCCTATTCAGTGCCTATGCCCATTGCGAATGCGGAGACGACGATGCCAAAGCGAATCCTATTCTGTGCCGACGGCACCTGGAGCGGCCCCGCCAAGGTAACCGGCGTCGAGCCCATGGATGGCGATGATTCCGCGGGCGAGATTCCGCCGGATGGCGTTACCAACGTCGTCAAGCTGTTCGAGAACCTGGCTGGCGAAGTGACAACCGAAACAAAAGGGCTGCGCAACGAGCACGAGAAATTCCTGCTCGATGCCGCTGGCAAACCGGTACAGGTTGCGAAGTATCTGCACGGCGTCGGCGACTCCAAGAACGTCCTGCTCAAGGTACTCGGCGGCGCACTCGGCTTGGGCGTGATCGGTCGCATCGTGCGCGGCTACACGTTCATTTCGCGCAACTACGAACCCGGCGATGAAATCCACATCGTGGGATTCAGCCGCGGCGCCTACACGGCGCGAGCACTGGCCGGGATGATCGCAACGGTCGGCCTGCTCGACCGGCGTACTTACGATGTCAATGACAAGATGGAAGCGTACAAGTTGGGCATCGGCGCCTGGCACAAATCCAAAGGCATCACGCTGAACGGCTCCAAGCACGCGTCCGCCTTCGCCAATAAGCTGCTGGATGTCGTGGAGACCTTGCTCGCGCGCATGGCGTCGAACGACAAGTTCATTGCAGACGTACCCATCAAGTCAGTGGCCGTGTGGGATACGGTAGGTTCGCTAGGAATTCCGTTTTATGCCGGCGACAAGCGCTTCGACCTGTTCCGTTTCACGGACACCCAGTTGAGCCCCAAGATCGCGAACGGCTTTCACGCGATGGCCATCGACGAGCAACGGCTGGATTTCCCGGTGACCCGCTGGGACGACCGGGAGGGGATAACGCAGATCTGGTGCATTGGCGCGCACGGCGATGTCGGTGGCGGCTACGCCTCGACCCAGGGATTGCTGTCCGATATCACGCTGGGATGGATGATGCAGAAAGTCGCGAACCTTGGCGTTCAATTCACCACGCCGCTGCGCTACAAGCCCAGCGACAACGCCCTGCTGGAAATTCACTCGCCGTGGAAGGACGTCCCTTTCAATCTCGCACCGCTGTCGCCCCGGCAACCCGCCATCGACGACGTCTACCATCCGACTGTCACGCAGCGCTGGCAAACCGATGCTGCTTATCGGCCTTTCAAGTTTGCAGCTGCCGCTGATTTCAAGCTGGACAAGCTGAGGTTGGATGCGTGAAGAGGTGACAGGAGTGACAATAGTCACACGGGTCACAGGGGTTGCACCGAGCACGACCGGAGAAAACCGCGGAGTGACCCTCATCACCCGTCACCCGTCACTTTGTCATCCCGTGATTCCCGTCACCCCTGTGACTATTGTCACTCTTGTCACTTCCCTCCTAACTCAACTTCACCCGCGACTCACCACAGCGCTTGCAGCGCTCCATGCTGACGAGCTTTCCCGATTTCACATCGAAACGCCGCTCCACAGCGATCTGCCACTTGTGAAATCCAGAGCTGCACAGCGTCTTGCCTTCCGCACGTTTCTGTTTGGCCTTCTTCAGATTGACGACGTTGGACATTGGAGAGGGAAGGGACTGGTGAATGGTGAATAGTGAGTGGGCAGAGCAAACCTTAGCAGACGTATCGCCCAATTTTCTCTCCGAACCATTCACCATTCACCAGTCCCTTCTTCAATGCATCATCGCATAGCTCACAATGTTCACGCCGAGCATGTAGGCGCGTGTCGAGAAAGTCTCGAAATACCATTCGCCGTACGCTTCGCGCTCGAAGCCGTCGCCGATGTCGGTGTTGTGGGTCGCAACCATCATCACGCGCCCATCGTCGTCAACCCAGGCTCGCAACTGCGGGACTCGCAACGAGCCGGCGGGATACTTGTGAGCGCCGGCAGGTTCGGCGGTATCGCCACCGGGGCTGGCGAATGGCAAGGCGGGGATCTGCGGCATCTCGCGCAAGTCGAACACGGTATGAAAGATCGGGTGCTCCGGTGTCAGCACGCTCCACTCGCGACCTGGTAGCACTTTGCGCATGACGTCCGCCAGTTGCTGCCACTCTGCATCTCCCCAGAAATCATCGACCCAGACAAAGCCGCCCTTGGCGAGATAGTTGCGGAACGCGAGAATCTCCTCCCTGGTCAGGACCATCCAGCCAGGATCGGACATGTACAGCAAGGGGAAATCGCCCAGATCGAGCGCAGTGAAATGACGACTGGAAGCCCGCGGGACGACCTTGATCCGCGTGAGCTGGGCGAGGCGCCGGCCAAAATTATCGTCGCCCTCCGGAAAATCGGTCTCCCAGCGGGCCCAGATGCGGCCGTCATACTGATAGTACGCCTCACCGTAACCGCCTTCGCTGTTGTAGATCGCGCGCGCAATATTGAGTTTCGACATGTCCGGCGCAACACCGTCGCGACCGCCATCGCCGGGCAGTTCGCTATCCGCAGCGATGGCGAGCGCTGCCGCGAATATCGTGCCTGCTAGAGCCCATCGATACATTTAATTTCCACCCAGCCGTCGATAGTATTCAGCGACAGCGGCACGATATTGCGGCGTGTCACTGATGACTGCCGATGTGTGTGCCGGCGCGCCCTCTCGGGATTTCTCGGCAGCGGCGAGCGTGGCAAGTTCGATCTGATCAACCAGCCGGGCCATGGCGGCTGCCTGGGACGCCATCGGATTACCCGCGAGACTACGTAACTCGTGCGCCATGCGTTGCAAGGCGGCAATCTCCGCCTTGTTCAGCGGACCGGCATTCAACCGGTTTGCCAGCTCGCGGACCCGTTCCGATGCCTGCTCCGCTTCGCGAAATCTGATGGCACCGTTCTCCAATGCGGTGTTACCGAACCGATCCGGTCGATACGCTCCAGGAGTAAGGTTGTTCGACGCAGTTTGCGATGAATTTTCCGCCGACTGCTCCGAAGCCGACCGGTTGGTCGAGCGACCCTGCGGATCCGGGCGCGACTCCTGCAAGGCACGCCGCAATTCACCGATCTGTGCGAGCAACGCGTCGGCAGTCACTGCCTCATCGCCCTTCGCACTGTCCTTGGCTGCTGCCTGGGCCGCCGCGCCGAGATCGCGCTGGGTTTTCTCCAGCGCTTCAGTAATGATGCCATCGCGCGACGCTGCCTCGCGCGAGCGTCCATATTGAATCTCCTGCGCACTGCGGCTCAGACGAGCCGCCACGTTGGCGTTCTCCAGATCGTTGACGACCTCCCCGAGTTGCTGTGACGTTGCCGGTCGTTTCGAGCGATTCTCGCGGATGGCATCGCGCAATCGCTGCTGCAGCGTCCCGACGTCGTCCGCCATGGCCTCTCGTTCCTGTGCCAGCTCGTCGGCGCGGTTCGCATCGATCTGTCCGCGACGCCGGCCCACGGCCATGGCCTCGTTGATGGAGTCATACAAGTTTGCTTCCGCGGCGCGCTGCCGCTGCGCCAGCTTCTCAGTAAGCGATGCCAGTTGCTCAATATCGTCCGCGGCAGCCGCGTTTCGTGGTTGATCGATCTGCTGCAACGCCCGTCGCAGGTTGCGACCCGCCTGACTTGCTGATTGCTCGCGCGCAGCCTCTGGCGCCTCGCGATCGGCGTCATTTGCAGCACGCATTTCTTCTACGGCATGGCGCAGTGCATTGACGGCATTCGCAACCTGCTCACCGGACTGATCTCTTCCCGACGCGGCGTCCTGCGCTGTACTCGATGATGAACCTTGTGAAGTCTGCGACCGTTGCATCTCCGCCAGGCGTCGACGCAGATCCTCCACCTCGCGCCGCAACTGCTCCTGTCGCCATCGTTGGTCCTGCTGTGGAAGGCTCTGGCGCCGCGCCTGCTGCGCGAGCTTCTCCTGGCGTTCGGCCAGCTCCTTCAATCTGCGCACCGCTTCGTCCAATTCTTCGTGGCGAGCTTCCCTGGCCAGCTGGGATTCCGTTTCGTAGTGGTTCTTGTCCACGTCCATTTCCAGCTCGAACATTTCGGTGAAATTGTGCGCTGCCTCCTGCCCTCCGCCGCGCGAGCTACTGCCTTGCATCGAGACCTGCACGTCGCGGAACGCCGATTCCGCGCGCAGTAACTGCTGCAAGGCCTGCTGCTCAACGGGCACCGCCTGCGGTAGTTCGAATGCATTGAGGTGGCCGGCCGCCGGGTCCATGACGGCAGCGGCTTTATCGAGGCTTTCAACGAAGGTCCTGACACGCTCGTCCCGATCGACCGAGCCGCGCGCACGTGTACGTTCCGCCAGATTCCGCGCCTGCTGAGCCAAGGTGGTTTGCAGCTCTGCCAGCATCTTCGCGCTGTCTTCAAGCTGGGTGCGTGAGCGTGCTCCCTTATCGTTCGAGCGCTGCAGGTTCCAGGTCGCGAGCAGAATCTCGCGCTGCCGCTCGGAGATAGCGCCCTGCTCGTCGCCGCGACCATTTCCGCTGCCATCGCCGCCCTGCCCTTGCAGGAAGCGTCGTTCAAACGGCTGCACCTGAACCATGAACAGATCCGTCTGCACCGCCGTCTGCCGATCCCGCGCGACGGCGTAGTACGCAACCAGGTCGCCCGGCACGAGTTGCGACGATTTCTGCGCGCCACCCTGGGCCTGCAGAGCACCGAGCTCTTCCAACCTCAGCAGCGATTCCGGGTTGGCCTGTCTGCTGCCACTTGCGAGTTCCCGTGTCTGCCATTCGCCGCCGTTGACGGAATATCGCAGTTGGACATCGCGCAGGCGGAAATCATCCTGGGCCTGGATACGAACCGGCACTTCTTCGATATTGCTGGCGCGCCAATCCCGGCCCGGTTTCTGGATAGTGATCGTCGGCTTCTCATCGGCGACGATTTCGATACTGTAGTCATCCGTCAGCGGGACCACCTCATTGGCGACCCGCGCCGCTATGTGATAGCTGCCAGGTCTCTTCAGAGTAATGCGACCCGTGTTCTCGGCGCCTTGCAACGGTATTGTGCCGCCTTCGCCTTCCAGCACTATTGCAGGCGATTGCAAGGCTGTGTTGGCTAACACCTCCAATTGCACATCGGTACCCGCAACGGCACGAATATCGCGCGTACTCTCGTCACTCTTGCTCGGCAGGCCGGTCCAGTCCGGATAGTCGTAGGTCACTCGCACACGCTCGATGCGGGGCAGATCGGCAACCGTCACGGTGTGCTGAGCACTCTGGGAATTCTCGGCAGAGACGTAGTAGTGCAGCGATCCACGCAATGCGAAGAGCTTGAACTCCCACGCCGCGTTATTGCTACCGGCTACCGCCTGCATCGGTGCTTGCTGCCATTGCTGCTCGTCATCGAAACGCACCAACACCTGTGCCTGGTCCGGATTGAACCCTTGCAGCGAAGCGCGAATCGCCAGATCGCTGTTGCGGCGAACCGTGACATCGCCGGGACTTACGGTAATCGCGCGCACAGGTATCGCCACTTGCGGCAATGTGAACCCAAGCAATAGATGCCGCGCCCCATAACCCCAATACGCGGGAGCCATTGTTAGTAGAAGCGCGAGCACAACGAAGGCGATAGCTGCGAACGCACTGGCGCCGACTACACGGCTCAAGGGAACGACATTATTTACCGGTGCAGCTTGTGCAATTCTGAGTGCGTCGCCGGCGAGCAGGTCCGTGAGCACAGACTCCACGCCGGTCGTTTCCCGACGACGCGCGTCGAGATAGGTGTCGATGCGTCCCGCCTGCACCGGAACCCGCCGCTCGATTTCGTCCGCACCTTCGCGTTGTGCCAGCTTGCGCAACGGCCTCCAGACCATCGCGACAGCCGCAATAGCAACGATGAGCAACAATCCGATGCGACCGGCAGTAGTGAGCCATGCAGAAAAGCCATGGCGATCCAGCATCCAGACGAGCATGACGCTGAGCAGCAGTACACCGGCACCGGCCGCAGCCGCTGCACGCGCATAGACGACGCTGCGAATCCGGCGGCGCAACGCTTCGAGATAAGCGTCGAGCTGTTGACGGCCTCCGCGGTCAGTGCTCATCTTGGAACCTCGCGACGCACCGTCAGATAGTGATTCGCCATGAAGATTTCCAGCACCAGCAGTACGGCGGCGATCAGCATCAAGGTGTAGCCCAGCGACCTGGGAGCTGCGGCCGAGGCCACCGGTCCCGGGACTTGGTCTTTCTCGGCAGCGCCGGTCGTTGCGGGACGTGTTGCCCGCAACGCCTGCCAGCGTCGCAAACTCTCCGCCGGGAGCGGCGTCAGATCCGACTCACGCGCATCGATGTTCGCGGCTATCCACCTGACAGCGTCACCCTTGCGCACCTCGTAGAAACCCGCCTGATCTGGAATCAGCTGCCGGGCCGTCGAGGTCTGGCCCAACGGCAGCACACGCCGCCCTTGCGGGTCGAATATCTGCCCGCCAGATGCGCTGGTCAATCCGGTCATGACGGCGTTACCGATTCGCGTGCTGGCTGCGGAGGCGGCGGCTCCAGTAAGGTATCGGGCGGACTCTGCGATGAAGCGCACGAACAGCGGGTGAGTCGCCAGATCGTTCCAGTCACGATCCAGGGGTGACGCCAGTATCAGCATGCGACCGGCCCCGGCGCTGCGCTCGATCAGCAACGGCGCTCCATCTTGCAATGCGATCAACACCCGATCCCCGGGCGCGGGCTCGACTTCCAAGTGGCGCAGGAAACGGATCTCCTGCCAACCCTCCGTGTCGCGCAGGATCGGATGACTTGAATCGATGCGCCCCACCCGTGTCGGCTGATTCTTCACAGCGCCGATGCGCAAGCCTCGCAACAGCCCCTCGCGCTGGCCTTCGCGCTGGGCGGCGGCGGCGGGCCCGAGCGTTACCAACAATGCGCCGCCAGCTTCGACGTAGTCGCCGATCCGGCGCATCGCCACGCTACTCAACGCTGCGACGTCCGTGACTACTGCGACTGAATATCCGGCGAGCGCCCGTCCTTCTACCGCCCCTGCGGTTCGCTGTTCGACAACCAGCTTCGGAGCCGCCAGCGATCCAATCGCGGCGGCAAAGTAGCTGGTGTCATCGGCCTCCGTGTTGCGCGCTACCAGCAGGACATGTGGATCGGCGTGCTCAACGACTGCGTAGAAACGATCATCTTGCGGCAGCGCATCCTGCGGCTCCAGCCTGACTTCGATACGGTGAGCCCCGGTGGCAATGCTCAGCGACGGAAACACGATCTTCGTATGTCGTAGTGCGTCGACATCCGCGACTGAAGGCGATGGCGGCGTGCCCTCCGCCTCCGTTAGCCGCGCGACGGCGTCGAATCCGAAGCGCCTGCGTTCCACTTCTTTGCCATCGACGAGAACAACTGCCTCGCGCTCCTGGCGCTGTTGCGACGTCGTAGCGACTTCAACCGCAAGAGCGCGCGTATCGGCGGACACGAAGGCCGCATCCTTTATATAAGTGTTAGCGGCGACGACTGCCTCAGCGGCCACGTTGTGCAGAATCAGATGCGTTCCCGGCGGCGGCTCAAGATCGGCAAATCGCAATGGGCTTGCGGTGCGCTGCAGATCGCTGATGAGATGCAGCTCGACCGGTAGTTGCGGCGTACCCAGCCAACTCGCGCTGGTGCTCATCAACAATCCGTAGTCGAGACGCTCTATCCCTGGTTTCAACTGTCTCAATGCCGCGCGCACGACCCCGGCGTCGGATGCATTGACAGCCTCCTGCACAACCTCGATGCGCCGACCGGAACCCGCGATCAGCAGCAATCGATCTCCGGAGCGCGCCGAATCGATCACCTTCTGCGCTTGCTCGACCGCCTTCTGCCACCGCTGTGCGTACTGCATGGACATCGAACGATCGATCACGATCGCGTGCAAGCGGGCACCGGGGTTGATAGACGGGATAGCGTGCGGCGACACCAATGGTCCAGCAAAGGCGAATGCGAGAACCAGCAGCAGCGCTATCCGTAGTGCCAGCAACAACCAATATCGCAGCGTCCGATGCGCCGTGCGCTGAGTCTCGCTCGCTTCCAGCAACATGAGTGACGCAAACGGCAAACGCGTCGGATTTGCACGGGCAACGCGATGCAGCCATATCGGCAATCCGATAGCGAGCAATCCGGCCAGGAAGAGGGGGGCGAGGAACATGAGTATCGGTTCGGTTCAGCGACTAAGTCAGCCTCGTGCTGTGTTCCGGTTCGTCAATATTCCCCGGCGGGGCAACGGATTCTCTCGCAGAGCTCGCCAAGCACGCCAAGGGGGAAATGGGTCATGGAGGAGAACGAGATTGGCAGGGTCATCCTCGGTGGTGCGATTCAAGTTCATCGCGAGCTCGGACCGGGTTTGCTGGAGTCGGTCTATGAGACCGTCCTGTTGCATGAACTTCAACAGCGAGGGCTGCAGGTGGAGCGGCAAGTCCCGATCGACATCGAGTACCGGGGAATGATTTTCAAAGCAGGCTTTCGCGCGGATCTCCTCGTTGAGGCAAAGATCATCGTGGAACTCAAATGTATCGGGAGTATGAGTGACGTCCACAAGAAACAGCTCCTCACCTACCTGCGCCTGACTGGTATGAAACTCGGGTACTTGCTGAATTTTGGCGAAGTGCTGCTCAGGAACGGGATTGTCCGTATCGTCAATCGTCTCTAGGGAGCATGTATCCCTTCGCGTGCTCAGCGTGCTCTGCGAGAACATCTTCCCGGTCTCCTAGTTACGACGCTGGCGGAACATCAGATAGCGGCGCAGCGCGTCATCCAGAGGGCGATCGGTGGGCAGCAAAGCGTGATGCGCGCCTGCACCCGCCGCGATTGCGCGCAACGAATCCAGGTGCTGCGTCAGGCGCAGGCGATAACCATGTTCGAGATACTCAGGGGCGACGTTGATCGTGCGCTGGGTTTCCAGGTCCTCCAGCACTACTGACTCTTGCCATTGCGGCTTGATCTCCTGCGGATCCAGGACCTGGAGGATCATGATGTCGTGACCGCGCGCCGCCAGCGGCTGCACCGCGCGCGTCATGGCTGCCGGGTCGCAATAGAGATCCGAGATCACCGCCACCAACCCGCGCCGGGTCAGGTGTTCGCGAAAACTCTCAAAGCATTTATCCAAATCGGTGCCGCCACCCGGCGTCACAGCATCAATCGCGTGAATCATGCTCTGCAGGCTGCCCGCGCGGCTGGTAGCAGGCCGGTACTGACGCATCCGCTCGTCAAAGACGATCAATCCCACTGGATCGTGTTGCCGCGCGGCCAGGTAGGCAAGCGCCGCGGCCAGGAATTTGCCGTACTGCAGCTTCGAGACGAACTGGGAGCTGTAGCCCATCGAAGCGCTGGCATCGAGCAGGATCATCAGCCGGGTGTTGGTCTCCCCTTCGTAACGGCGGATGTAAGTCCGATCGGTGCGGGCATACACATTCCAGTCGACGAAACGGGGGTCGTCGCCCTCCACGTAAGCGCGATACTCACGAAATTCCTGGCTGAAGCCGAAACGGGGCGAGCGATGCAGGCCACTGAGGAATCCTTCCACGGCCGTGCGCGCAACAAGCTCGAGGTTGGCAAGGCTCGCAAGAGTTTGCGGTGGAAGCAGGCGGGCCTGCGTTTGCGTGCTCATGAAGAGCCGCTCCCGCAGATGCTCCCGTCGAGGATGATGATTGCGTTCATCGCCCGATCACCTCTCGCAATATCTCGTCCACACTTTTGCCATCCGACTCCGCCTGATAGTTCGTCAGCACCCGATGGCGCAACACCGGCAGTGCCAGTGCATGTAGATCTTCCAGCGTCACGTGATAACGATCCTCCATCAGCGCGCGCGCTTTCGCGGCAAGACACAGGAATTGCGTGGCGCGAACACTGGCGCCGTAACGCACGTACTTGCGCACTGCCTCTGGAGCATTTGCTTCGTTTGGGCGCGTCGCACGCACCAACTCCACTGCTTGCCGCCGTACGCTTTCGGACAGCGGCACCTGACGCACCAGCCACTGGAACTCCATGATCTCCGCGGCGTCGGTACACGCATCGATCTGCGGCTGTGCGATCCGAGTGGTATTTCGATCGACCACTTCCATCTCATCCCTTGCGCTCAGGTAGTCCAGCAGCACATTGAAAAGGAACCGGTCGAGCTGCGCTTCGGGCAGCGGATAGGTGCCCTCCAGTTCGATCGGATTCTGGGTCGCGAGTACAAAAAATGGTGGCTGCAGCGAATGCGTCGTGCCGCGCACCGTCACCGAATGCTCCTGCATCGCCTCTAGCAATGCGGCCTGCGTCTTCGGCGGGGTGCGATTGATTTCATCCGCCAGCAGCACATTGCCGAAGATCGGTCCGGGCACGAAGGTCCAGCGCCGGTGGCCGGTCGTGATGTCCTCCTCGATGATGTCGGTCCCGGTCACATCGGTCGGCATCAGATCTGGCGTGAACTGAATGCGCCTGAACGTCAGGCCGAGCGCATCGGCCAGGGTTCGCACCAGCAGGGTCTTTGCCGTACCGGGCATGCCGGTAATGAGGCAGTGACCGCCGACCAGCAAAGTGAGCAGCAGGTGCTCGACCACCGAATCCTGGCCGACGATGATCCTGCGCACCTGCGTGCGGATCGCACCGAGGCGCTCGTGGAACCTGGCAACTAGTGCCCCGGTATCAGCCGGACCCGGGTTCTCGCCGCTTGAATCATTCATTCCTGTTCCGCTCCCCGATCGTTTGCAACAGCATGTCCTGAGCCGGTTTGTAGTGCGGCGCGCTCGCCAATGCGTCGAGCAGACGGCGGCGGCTCGTTACCTTGTCACCGAGTGCGCTGTAAGCACGCGCCAATCCAAAGTTGGCGAGCGCCGTGTCATGTCCGTCGAGTGCCAGTAACACCTGGAATTCCCGTAACGCATCCGGTGCGGAACCGGCCGCGAGCAACCGTTCACCCAATTGCGCGTGCTGCTGCGCGTTGAGCGGATCGACATAGTTGATTGCGATCAGCACCTCATTCGCCTCGGCGGTTCGCCCCACGCCATCCAGCAACCGGACGAGCTGCCGCAGCGCCTCGGGTTCCCAGCCTCCCACTTTGCGATACTGCAGCAGGACAGCGATGGCCTCTTCGGCATTCCCGGCCTTCTCAAGCGCGAGCGCCGCCAGCTCGTACGGACTTTGGTTTGCGACATAGCCTGGGTAGATGTCGATTGCCTGACGCGCGGGTCCAATGGCATCGGCCGAATGTTCTTCTTGCACCGCCTTGCGCACTGCTTGATACAGCTTCTGCCATTCCTCGCCACGTGCGATCGTAGTTGCGTATCTCGCACGTGCGAACGCGTCGAATTGCTTGTCGAACTCGGCGCTCGGCATCCTGAAGGTGGCCTCGATCGCCGCTTGTGTTGAAGTGTCGCGCGTGAATTGGTGCAGCAGTGCCGAGAGCCGGTCGAATCCCCAGCGCTGCTCGATGAACAGGCACACCAATCCAGCCTGCATGTACGACACCTGCACCTGGCTTGGATACTGAGGACGGATGAAGCCGGCATCCAGTTCGGCAACGGGAAGGAATTTTCCGTCTCGCAGCGCCATCAACGCTTCCGGCACGACGACGACGCCCGGTGTCGGGCCGGTGCGCCATTCCTCGAACACCGAGATACCCTCGCTCAACCACCGCGGCACACGATGGTCCGTCGCCTCCAGCGTGAACACGTGCGCCATCTCGTGCCACAGCGTCGTGCCCCAATGAAAGTCGCCAACCGTACGGCCGGACGGGCTGTCCATGGCCAGCAGGTATCCGAAGGTCACACCCAGCAGGCCGATGCCCGGCAACGCCGCGACCCGCACTGCGAAGTCATCGTGATCCGGATATAGCTCGACGGTGATCGGCTGATTCGGCTCAAATCCATACCGCTGGGAGAATGTCGCGATGGCGTCGCCGGCAAGCTCCGCGACGTATGGCGCGAGCACCGCCGACTCTTTACGATTCAACCTGACCCGCAAGTCGACGCGCTTCTGGTCCCCGCCTGGCAACGCAGGAAGAGCGACACTGCTCGTAACAACTTCGAACTCACCGGTACGCTCCAGCAGGCGCAGCGTATTTACTGTGGTCGGGCTGTAAGGATCACCCGAGTAAGCGCTGACAAGCTGCTGACGAGCCGCCTCAATGTCCCCGAAGCGCAGCAGGTTGACGCCGAGCTCGGCGTGCGCCGACCACAGGTCCGGCTGAATCTCGACGGCACGCTGCAACAGTGCCGATGCCTCACGATAGCGGCGTCGCATTACTTCGAAATGCGCCAGCTCCTCGTACACCTTGCCGTAATGCGGGTTGTAAGCCAGTGCGCGAGCTACCCACTCGTTACTCGCTACGGGGCTGCGCCTCGTGTCGGCGCGAGCAAGATCCAGTACTGCGCGCAACGAATATATTTCAAGCGGCGGCAACTTCTGCCTGTCCGCACTCTTTGCGGCACGATCCAGGGACTTGTCAGCATCGTCGAGTCGACCTTCCTCCAACGCCATGCGCGCGGCCAGCAGATGAGCATCGATCAACTGGTCGTCCTGTTTGAGCAACTGATCGATCAGTGTGCGGCTCTCACCCTCGAAACGCTCCGCATAGATATGCGCCATACCGAGCCGCGCATAGGTATCCTCGGGTGCGATTTGCAGCGCTTCATCGAATAATTTCAACGCATCCGCGTGCTGGTGCGTGTCGAGAAATAGCCAACCCCAACGCACGCGAGGTTGTGCCGAACGCTGGTCGCCCTCCGCTGCTTCGCGGAACAGGCGATTGGCGCGATCGATATCGTTGAGCGCCCAGGCAGCTTCGGCCTGGGCCACCAGATTATTCGAGTCGTTTAAAAGGCTTCGGTAGCATTCCTTGGCTTCATTACTACGACCGTGGTTGCGGTGATCGTCGCAGGCACGCAGCTCAGTCGAACGACGTGGATCGTAGTCGATGGAATGTGCCAACGCGGCCAAACTGCCGGCACCAAGCAGCACGAACGCCACGAGTTGCAAGCAGAATTTCCGCTGCGCGTTCATCGTGGTGGTCCTGCACCCTGCCCGTCATCGCGTCCGACTTCGCTCACGCCGTCAATATTCCGCTGCAGCAAAGCGAGGCGGACCAGCACGGTCTCAAGCTGGTCGTAGTATTCATTCTCTGCCAGTGCGGCCTTACGCTCCTTGATGCCTTCAAGATCACGCTCGATACGCGCGCGTTGCGCAAACAGTTCGTTCAGTCGGGGGTCGGCCGTCACTCGCGCGGCAGCGCCAAAACGTGCGACCTGAAAACTACCGGCATTACTGCCTTCGAGTCGGGCATGCTCGGTCGCGAGCGAGACGTCTGACCGGAACGCGTCGGCGACCTTGCGCGACGCGAATTCGAACGCCTCGGTGGCAGTCACGATCTCGTCCCTGTTCACATCGGCATCGGGTGAGCTGAGCGCCTGCACCCAGTACTGCGGGAACCGCGTCGCGTTACGCTCCGCGCCACTTCGTGTCGCCGTAACAACAATGCGATTGTCCCGCTTCCACCGTTCAGCCACGGCTCCGCTGGCACTGGTGGCATTGACGACGAGTTGCTTTCCCGCAGGTAGCCGATCGAATAATTCTTCGAGTTCGGCAGCCGTGATGTCGGGACCGGGAATATTGAATCGATACTCATCGCCATCGAAGCTGCCGTGCCCGATCAGGGTAATCACGACCTCGTCATCCGAGCGCAGCTTTGCCGCAAGGGCCCGCAACTCGCGGCGAATCGAATCACGGCTGGCGCTATCACCGCTGAGTGCGACTGTATGTGAACTGTCACCCGTCAGCTTCTGTGCGGCATCGGTAAGCATTGCGGCCTGCTCACGAAATCGCTGTTCATACGCCGTCTCGCCGCCAAGACCCGCGACGATGAGAGAGTAGGTATCGGCGTTGGCGAGAGTCGCCGCGAGCATCGCGAGTGGTGCCACCAGCAAGAATAGCGATCGCTTCGTGACCTTGGCAGCGGTATCGGCCATTCCCACGGCCACACTCTCGACCTCTTTATCTCCGTTCGCCCTGAGCCTGTCGAAGGGGCTCCTCCAGAGTGCTTCGACAGGCTCAGCACGAACGGGGATGAAGGACTCGAACCTGGAGGCGCTGGGTGTAGCGCGGCTCTCTGTCTCTGGCCGATAGCCGGTAGCCAGTGGCCCGTAGCCGATGGACCTGTCACTCATATCCTTCCCCACCGCAAGCGCAGCAACCATTCGCCCAGCTTCAGGACGAGCAGCGCGATGAATACGATTGGCAGGTTCCACAGATCGAGCGTCTGGCGTTCGACGATGCCGGCACGGGAATATGGAATGGCGGCGGCGAGCTGATCGAGATCCTCCAGCTCCCAGTAGCGTCCGCCGGTCATGGCGGCAATTCGTTCGAGCACGGCGCGATTCTGGCGGGCGCCGAAATGCTCCAGCACGCCGTCGTTGCGACGCACGTAGGTGCTCGCGGATCCAACATCGACAGTACCCGAGTGAGCGCTCATATCGATGCGATATAGACCTGTCGAGGGCGCGTCGATGTTCGCGATGTAGCGACCATCGTTGTCGCCCGATGGCTGCATCTGCACGTTGAACGATTTGTCGGCCTCCGGTGCAACCAGCAACTCGACACGAGCATCGTTGAGGGGCGCAAATTGCTCGTCGCGCAGCTCGGCGTTGAGCGCCACGCGACGTTCATCGTCGTAGACCGCGCGCTCACTACTGAGCGTTGCGCGGGCGGGCGCAGTATCTGCGAGCGCGTGAGCGAGCTGCCTCCAGAACATCTCGTGGCGCTGATCCTCCGGCGCATTCTGCATTTGCCAGCGTAATGTGCTGGCAGTGCCGAGAATATAGGTAGCCCCTCGCCCATAGTGTTGCCATACCAGCAATGGCATCCGGACTCGATCCGTAACCGCATCCAGCAACACGATGGCGCCGGGCTTGAGACGACCAAGCTCCTGGAAGTCCGCCAGGGGTGGCAGGCTTTTCCAGAGCTCGCCGTTGCGTTTCGGTTCGGCATCGAAGCGGGCAACGGCGGACTCAAGCCCGTAAATCGTCGGCTGAGCGCTTGCGCCACGCTGGATGAAACTGCGCGGCTGTCGTTCCGGAAGATGCGTCGGCAACGCACGCGCAAGCTCGGCGTTCTCCCAGGCTCCTGCCGATAGACCGCTGCTACCGGCCAGCAACAAGACCGTGCCGCCGCGTTGATCGACAAACTGCTTCAGCAGCTGATGCTGACGCGTGCTGAGCGTCGCCGCATCGAAACTGCCGATGATGACGGCGTCATACGCAAACAGCTCGGCCGCTTCGACCGGGAAGCCGCCGGTCAACTCCCCTGGCGAATCGATACCCTGCCGGAAGTATTTATTGGGTGTCGTGTGTACCGTGCTGGTCAGGCGCAAGCCGCGTTCGCCTTCCAGTGCGCGACGGATGAATTTGTACTCCCAGCGCGGCTCGCCTTCCACGTACAACACCCGGCGCTTTCTGGCCGGCACGTTCAGAACATGGGCGCGACTGTTGTTGATGAGGTTGCGTTCACCTGCCAGCGCGTCGAGCGTAAAACGTAAGTCGTGCGTGCCGGGCTCGCCGGATGGAATTTCGATACGGTAGCTGGTGAGATCGTTGTCAGCTGGAAGCGCCAGCCGCTTGGCGGCGAGCAAGCGCTCCTGATCATAGACTTTCAGGCGCGTAGCACCCTTGCCGTCGTGACGCACCACGATCTCGGCGGTGAGCGTTGCGGCGGCGGGCGCAACCGATGGCACCTGCAACTGTTCGATCTCCAGATCGTTCGGATTGCGCTCGGGGCCGACACCAACCGTATGAACAGGCACGCCGTAGGAAGCAATTTCCGCCAGCCGCGCCTCACTCAGCGTGCCGCCGTTCTCCGCGCCATCGGTGATAAGCACGATACCTGCCAGCGGCACGCTCGCTCCGGTCTGCAGCAGTTGTAGCAGTGCATCGCCGATGCGCGTCTGCTGGCCCGCCGGAGGTATCGCATCGAGCGTCGTTATCGAGGTCGTTTGTGCGGCATAGCTGAAGAGGCGCAGGTCGAAAGTGTTACGCCACGTCTTGACCGCGGTTGACTGCAACGCGGCAACAGCTTGTTGCAACCTCGACTGGCCACCGTCGCCGTACGCCATGCTTGCTGAGGTGTCGATGGCAACCGCCAGCACGTTCTCGCGATCGCGGACACGCTCGACGTTGAGCACTGGGCGCCACACCATGCACAAGACCAGCGCCAGCAATGCCGTCTGCATGCCGCCGAGCAACACCAGTTTGGCCGGACCGAGCATGCGCCGCCGCGACAGGACGATCGCAATGGCCACCGCACCCAGGACAATAAGGGTAATCAACACCCAGACCGGCCAGCCGCTAGCGAAAGCGAACCTGCCAGTGCGATACGCCCAGAACGGATGGGTGAATAGCCGCTCGAACACGAGCCACTAATAGTTTATGACCCGGCTCCAGGCAAGCGCGAAGGGTGCAAACATTTGGAGCAGGCGTGACGCCGTCGACGGTGCCGGTCCGGGCGTATCCGCGATCATTGGGAGCCTTAATCGGTGAATAAGAGAGAATCGACCTACAAGCCCAGGGACGCGGGATCTCGGGGCCTCCATGAGTTCGCAATCCACTTCAGCCTCCGCCACTGCCCGCCGCGCTGCATTGATCCGCCCGATGGTGATCTGCCCGATAGTGACCCGCCCGACGGTGACCTGCCCTGTGGGGATCTGCCGTGTGGCGATCTGCCTTATTGTGACCTGCGTCATGGCCGCAATGACGCCAGCGGCTACCCGTGCCGCCACCCTGACCGTGTCTGTCCTGGACCCACACGGACAGGCCGTGCCCGGAACCGTGGTAGTTGCCGTCCCCCAACACGTTGCTGCGCCCGCATCGCGTGCCGCCAGCGCCGTCATGGACCAGCTCAACAAGGCCTTCGTCCCTGAAGTGCTGGTGATCCGCAGTGGCACCTCCGTGGTATTTCCGAACAGCGATGCCGTGTCTCACCAGGTGTACTCCTTCTCGCCAGCCAAGCGCTTCGAGTTGCCGCTCTACCGCGGCCAGCCAAACGCACCCATCCTCTTCGACCAGCCGGGCGTGGTCGTGCTGGGATGCAATATTCACGACACCATGACCGGCTACATCTACGTCACCGACTCACCCTGGTTCGGCACGGCCGACGAGAAGGGACAATGGCATGTCGCATCGCTACCGGCGGGCGACTACCGCATCACGATCTGGAATCCCCACTTCGCGCGCGAGGAACAATCCGTCGAGCAATCCTTGAGTCTCGGCGCGGAACAGACCGCGGCTATCCGGTTCCAGTTGCGTCAGACGATACGGCGAGCGCCCAAGACAGCCGATGCACGTATCCGGGATTACTGATGCGCCACCACGCCCGATTCTCGACCTTACTTGCCTCGGTCGTGGCGTTGGTTACGGCCTTCGTCGTGGCTTACCCGCAGCTCGTCGTGGCGCAGGAGTACGAACTCCAAGGACAGCTGGACTTGCGCAGTGTCGCGGTCGATTCGCCGTTGACCTCGTTTGCCCGGGGCGGGATGGGGCTGCTGCGCTTCGATGAGGAGCATGACGGACTGCAGCTCGGACGCCTGCTGCTGGACTTCAGCGGACCGGTCACCGAAACCGTGCGCGCTCAGGTAACTGCGAGCGCCACCGCGGACGGCGACCAGAACCCGATCGATTTCACCGAAGCGTTCCTGGAGTGGCGACCCTATCCCGACTCGCAGTGGCGCTGGCGCTCGCGGATCGGGGCATTCTATCCACCGATCTCGCTGGAGAACCGCGCCATCGGCTGGCAGAGCCTCTACAGCCTGAGTCCGTCGGCGATCAACACCTGGATCGGCGAGGAGATGCGCGCCATGGGGGTGGAGGTCGCAGCCACGGACACGGGCGCGTCCAGCGGTCGGGCTTTCGACCTGACATTCATCGGCGGCGTCTATGGCTGGAACGATCCAATGGGCGTGCTGATTTTCCAGCGCGGCTGGGCCATTAACGACCGTCAGACGACGCTGTTCGGCGCGCTGCCCCGACCGCTGGCGAGGGCGGGTGAGCGTGACATCGAATTCTTCCACGAGATCGACGATCGTCCCGGCTACTACGCGGGAGCGGAGATGAAGTGGCAGCAAGGGCACACGCTGCGTTACATGCATTACGACAACCGCGGCGATCCGTCGCGCAGCAATGACCGCGACGACTCCTGGCTGACCCGTTTCGATTCGATCGGGGCGCGGCTTGAGTTGTCGGAGCATTGGACGCTGATTGCGCAGGGTCTCTACGGCGACACCGGTGTCGGGAACAGCAGCGACGGGCGCGGGGCGTTGATCGCCGACTATTGGTCGTACTTCACGCTGGGCAGCTATCGGACCGGCCCGCATCGTCTATCGCTGCGCTACGACCGGATGTCGGTCGAGTCGGTCCGCGGCGCCCGGTTTTTCGACAGCAGGCAGAATGCCAAGGCATGGACCGCTGCATGGATGTTCGATTGGAACGATCACTGGCAGGCGGCAGTGGAAGCCCTGCGTATTGACGGAACAGTTGGCGAGCGCGCGCGGGCGGGGTTATCGCCGGCGGCGGTCGAGGAGCAGCTGCAGGTGGCCCTGCGCTACTCCTTCTGATTCTTGGCTGATCCGTTTTGGCTGAGGCATCCGGTTGACACCTGGTTGAGTGTGCGGCGTCTGAGCCGCAATTGGCCGACATTGGCAGCGTTCCAGTCGCGAAAGCCCACCGATCCGCTCCGTCCGTGTTCCGGGCGATGCCGCTGGCGGGAGGGCTGGCAGGCCGGTTCGGCGCCCGCCGTTCCACGTCGACGCCAGGACCCCATGGAACCAAAAGACCGTGCACCGCGTTCGCCGACGACGAAGCGCTGCCCTATCATCAGCAGCCATCCTGACTACTCCACGAACCTCTCTCAGCGGGTGACACCATGGCGGCCAGCAGCGGCGATTTGCACGAAGACCCCAAACAGCTCAAACCAGCCACTATCGACCGGCACCGCGCCGTGGTCTCGATCATGGAAGAGCTGGAAGCCATCGATTGGTACGACCAGCGCATCGATGCGGCTGGCGATGAGCAGCTCAAACAACTGCTGGCGCACAATCGCGACGAAGAAAAGGAGCACGCCTCCATGATGCTCGAGTGGCTGCGCCGTCATGACGCGAAACTGGACGAGCACCTGCGCACTTACCTGTTCACGGACAAGAATCTGCTCGACATCGAACATGAGGCCGAGCACGGCGCAAGCGGACAGGAGTCGGGCGGTGGTGGAGCCCTCGCCAACGGCGATGGTTCGCTCGGCATCGGCAGCCTGCGCAAATAACGCGAAATAACGGTACGGGAAAGGAAACTGTCATGAACGATCTGTTGCGCGAGCACGCGCCGATTTCCACTGCAGCCTGGGCGCAAATCGACGCCGAGGCGGCACGCACATTGAAGGTTCTGCTGGCCGCACGGCGGCTGGTGGATTTCACCGGCCCGCTGGGCTGGTCGACTTCGGCGATTTCGCTCGGTCGCACCGAGAAACTCTCGCCATCGCTGCAGGAAGGAGTGGCGTCGCGCATTCGCCGCGTCCAGCCGCTGACCGAAATCCGCATTCCTTTCGAGCTGGCGCGCGACGAACTCGAAGCCATCGGGCGCGGCGCCTCAGATCCCGATCTCAATGCAGTGCGCAACGCAGCACGCGCGGCCGCTATTGCCGAAGATCGGGCCGTGTTCCAGGGTTACGCGGCTGCCGGCATCGAGGGCATCTTCCAGGCCTCGGGCGAACAGCGACTGGTCATCCCGGAAAAATTCGAGGGATATCCGGACATCGTTGCCGAAGCCACTCACCGCCTGCGCAGTGCCGGCGTCAACGGTCCGTACGGAATCGCGCTCGGACCTCGCTGCTACACCGGCCTGACTCGCAGCACCTCGCGCGGCTATCCGATTATCGATCACGTGCGCGAACTGCTCGACGGCCCGATCGTATGGGCACCGGCGGCTGATGGCGCCGTCGTCATGAGCCTGCGCGGCGGCGACTTCGAGCTGACGGTGGGACAGGATTTCTCCATCGGCTATCTCGATCACACCAGCACTTCGGTGTTGCTGTACCTGCAGGAGAGCTTCACGTTCCGCGTACTGTCCCCCGAGGCCGCGGTGCCGCTCGTGTACGCGACAGCTTCGACCTGAGAGGAGCATCGCTCACGTCTTCCTGATCTTCTTCTCCCCCTCATCCTGCCCATCATTGGATTGAGCCCGAAGAGTCCGGGCTTCCCGTCATAGCTCATCCTGAGCAGAGGTTCCGTCAAGCGCACTTATACGGTGCGCTTGACGTCCTCCACCGCCGTTAGTGGAGCACGTCCGGCGCCGGCTCTCACCGCAATGTCATTGAATCAAGCACTGCGTGAGTCGGCACGAGACTTGCTCTGTCTGCACGTGCAAGAACCTGTTCGCATCATTGCTACCAGCTTGCGACACCCCGTCGTTGCACTAAGCCACTCGACACGAGCCTGAACCAGCCTGCGCAAAATGCTTCTGACTCAGAGCGCGTATCTGCCAAGCCGTGGCAGGTAGCGACCGCGTGACTACCTGGCCGACCGATCGACTCACACCGGAGGATTGCCGCCCTGTTGCCAGGCTGTCGAACAGCCTTCGCTCGCAAAATGGATATGCGCCTACCTTCACTCAAGTTTCTCAAGACCTTCCAGGTCGCCGCCGTACGCCTGAGCTTCAAGGCCGCGGCCGAAGAACTCTTCATCACACCCTCGGCCGTGAGCCACCAGATCAAGGCGCTGGAGGAACAGCTCGGCGTGCCGCTGTTTGAGCGCGGCCCTCATTCGCTAACGCTCACGGAAGCCGGCAGCCAATACCTGCAGCAGATGGAAGCGCTGTTCTCCCGGCTCGAATCGGTCACCGAGCAGCTCAAGGTTCGCCACGGGCGTGGCGTCGTCCGGCTGCACATGCCGCCGTTCTTCGCCACCGAATTATTGCTGCCTCGATTGTCGTCGCTGCTGGAGGCGCAACCCGACACCGACATTCACATCAACACGGCAATCGTGCCGATGCAATCGCATCCCGCCGATGCCGATGTGTCGATCGTCGTGAACGCATTTCCGGAGGAAGGCGGCGTTGATTGCCACAAACTCTTTTCGCAGGCCTTCGTGCCTGCCTGCTCGCCGCTGGTGCTGCTGCGCAATCCGATCAATCGCGTCGAAGACCTGAACAATCACACACTCATCGTGCACGAAGCGCGTCGCGATGCTTGGGAGCGCTGGGCGGAATCGCTTGGCTGCCGCCTGCGGCCGAAGAAGATCGTGCGCTTCGACACCATGTACACGGCTGCACAAGCGTGCGAGCACGGTGTCGGCGCGGCACTCGTTGCATCGCGACTCGGCAGCGAGCGCTTCGCGCAGGGCTCGCTGGTGAGATTGTTCGATACGGAATTGCAGACTGGCGAAAGCTACTTCCTGTTACTGCGCCATGAAGACGCCGTGCGACCGGATGTACAGGCACTGATGCAATGGCTGTTGGAAGAATTCAGGGTGGCCGCGTGATGTTCTGGATCTCTTCCCGACGCCGGCGATATTGCTCGCTGCACAGCGCATGAGCGCAATTCACGCGAGCTGCGGATTAATTCGTTTGTCGGACTGTAGGGCGCTTCGTACATTGCATTCGCCCCAACCGCCGCCAAAGGAATTCAGCCATGAAGACCCGCACCAGTTCATCGATCGCAACCTTGAGTGTCGCCGCACTGTTGCCGCTGCTTGCCGTTCCGGGACTGAGCCGTGCCGGCGCAGAGCAGGCTTTCGATTCCTGCGTCAAGGCGTTCATCAGCTCCAGTCTCGAAAAGGAGCGCCCCACGACAGTGAGATTCATCGACCCGGTGCTGAGCCCGCTGCTCAGGCTTGACCAGAATTACCGGATCACACTCACCGCCGTGGGCAAGTACTCAGGCACGAAGGTCGCCGCCGCCACGTGCATAACCAATCGCGATGGCGCGGTACTGTCAATGAATGGCAAACCGTACACCATGCCGACACTCGCCGATGCGAGCACCCGCTAGCACACCGCTATCGGTCCTCACTCCGGGATATGCACTTGGACCAAAGCCCCACCCCTGGGCCGAGTGGGCCATGGCTGTCCCGGAGTGATTGCCGCGCGATGGCCATGGTGACTACTGGAGTGACTCTGTGTGCCTGTCGCCTCTGAAGCATTTTCCCCGCAGGGAAAACACGGCGCAGTGTTCTGCCGCTTTCCCCTAGCACGGACTTCCTCGCACCCTTAAGTAAAGTCAGCTGCACAACACGCAGCACGGTCGTCAGACTGACAGGCGTCCGAGCTGGAAATATTTCGTGCACGCATTGTCATCCCCGAAATCTGTCTCCGAGCGTCGCAGCGGTGTCGAGCGACGCAAACGCACCCTGATTGCCTATTGGCGCGGCGCGCGCAATCCGCGACGACGTGACGGCCGCCGGCATGCGGACCAGGTCTACCCGATCATCGATTGGCACTCGGCTCGCGTCTTCGCCGTAGTGCTCGCGATATTGACGTTGTGCGTCGTCGACGGCGTGCTGACCGTCATGCTGCTGCAGCAAGGCGCGATCGAGGCCAATCCGGTGATGGCGTTTTTCCTGCCGCACAACCTGGGCTGGTTTGCGGCCGTCAAACTCTCACTGACTGCGATGGGGATGCTGGTGCTGGTTGCCTGCAGCCGGATGAAACTGTTTCGCACCTTTCCGGCGGAAGCAGTGATCCACGGCGTTCTGCTGTGTTACGTACTGCTCATCTTCCACGAAATCCATCTGCTGCAGGTCATACCGGACATCGCCGGATAGGTCGGCTGCGGGCTGAGCGCCGCGGAAGCCAGGACTTGAGGTGTTAGAGTGCGCTGGTCGGCATCGAGCCAACCCTCTTACGCTTCAATCTTCCCATGGCCCATACCATTCAAGAGACCGCAGCGGCGGTAACACTCGTCCCATCCACGGCGGCAAATGCAGCGGTCATCTGGCTGCATGGACTGGGCGCCGATGGCCACGACTTCGTGTCGATCGTGCCGGAGCTGCGCCTGCCGCAATCGCTATCGGCCCGTTTCATTTTTCCCCATGCCAGGCCGCGTCCGGTAACCATCAACAACGGCCACGTCATGCGCGCCTGGTACGACATCACCGGGCTTTCGCCAGGCAACCCGGAAGATGCCGCCGGAATTCATGAGTCCGATGGCGTCGTAAAGCAGCTCATCGCTACCCAGGTCGCGAGCGGAATTCCTGCCGAACGCATCGTGATTGCCGGGTTTTCGCAAGGAGGTGCCGTGGCGCTGCAGTCCGCGTTGCGCTACCCCGAACGGCTTGCCGGTGTAATGGCGCTTTCAACGTACTTGCCGTTGCGTAACTCGCTGGCAGCAGAAGCCGCACCGGCGAACCGCGATGTGCCCATTCTCATGTGCCATGGGCTGCGCGACGGTGTGGTCCCCGCCGTGTTGGGCACGGCATCGCGCGACCTGTTGGTAGCGCTGGGCTACCAAGTCGAGTGGCGGAGCTATCCCATGGAGCATCAGGTCTGCATGGAGGAGATCGTCGATATCTCGACCTGGCTGGGCCAGGTTCTGAAATAGCAGCGGCAGGCGAACCGGCAGGATGAATCCTGAAAAGAGCCTGGCGTCAGGAACTTTGGCGGCGGACACTCACTTAAGCGTCTGGTAAGCGCCGATAAGCACAAACGCTTCCTACCAGGCGCATCGATTCCATTCACCTGCTTCCCGCCAAGGATCTCCAATGAACCTTCACCTGAGCATCGGCCCACTGGTTTCGCTCATCGCCGGCGTGCTGATCTTGATCATGCCGCGATTACTGAATTACATCGTCGCGATCTACCTGATCGTGATCGGCCTGCTGGGACTGTTCGGCAGAGGCATGATCTGACCGAACGCTGCGGCGCCCCGTCATGATCACCGGGTCAAGACCATCCGGCGAGGACACCGAGTCGCAGCTCGATGCCCCCACCGGTGGCAACCCGGCTTTCGCCGGGGATTCTTTCCGGCTCAGCTCGACGTGCGTGCGCTCGTCGTTGCCTGGGCCGTTCTGACATTCGCGTCCGAGCGATACAACGCGGTCACGCTGGACTTGTCGACCGACGTAACGGCGTCCGCAAGAGCCTTCTTGTAGCAGTCCTGATACATCTCCAGCTCACGCAGGTGGCGCAGATCCCGGCCGTTCGCATCGCCGCACACCTGTTTTGCAGCTCCTTTGAGACGCGCGTACAACATCTGCGCCGCATTCTGTCGCGACAAATCCAGATCGGAGTAGCTGACCGTCTTCTGCGCCTGGGTATCCTGCAGGGTATCGGCATGTGCACCGACGCCGAGCAACGACAACGTGACGGTACCGAAAGCGGTGTAGATGGCGTGACGCAGGGAGTTGGCGCGCACACGCTGATTCGATTGCACTGATGTGACTGACATGACGTTTCTCCGAACAAATACTTGAACGATGATCTACGCGCGCGATTGGTATTGAGATGCAGCGGGCTTTAAAAGGGTTGCACCGGTCGCGCGAATAATTCGATCGTAATCACGCTGAGAATTCCTCAGCTCATCGCCTCGCACCCTCGCCCTATCGACTACGAGTGTCCGATAGATGATGTGAGCAATCGATGCGACAGAAGATACAAGGAAACCTGTGGCGGACCGCGCGCGCTGTCCGTTGCGGGCATGCACACCCTCGCCGCGCTTGTTTTTGTTACCCATGCGACCAGCCGTGTGCGGCGCGCGACGAAATGCTGGGCCCGAGTGTCCTGAGTGCTTAAGCTGGCCGTTGCGCATTGCACAGATCTGCCCGTAGCCTGTTGCCTGTAGCCGTCCCTCCTCATCTTTCCATCCCGTCGCCCATGAACTTCTCGATGAGATCGAAGACGAATCGCGACGCGCTGTTCTGGTCGCTGCACGCCATGGGCTGGAGTGCGTACGGCATTTCGCAGTATCTGGGAGCACTGCTCTACGGCAAGCCGGTTGCCTATACCAAGGTCATCGCGGTTGCGGCGATATCGGGCTTCATTCTCAGCTCGCCGCTGCGCTACCTGTGCCGCCGACTGTGGTCGCGTACGCCACTGGTCATGATCGGCGGCGGCGTGTTGATCGCCTACACGATCGGTCTGCTCTGGCGTGCGATCATCAACTGGGCGTACCAGCGGTATGTCGAGCCGGAGTGGCCGATGGAGCACTGGATCGACTACTTCGGCGGTGCGACCAGCGCCACCTATCTGCTGGTGTGCTGGATGGGTCTGTATTTCGGTTTCAAGTACTACGAGTCGATGCAGTTTCAGCGCGAAGCGGCACTGCGTGCCGCGGCGCTCGCCCAGGAAGCGCAGGTGAAGATGCTGCGTTATCAGCTCAACCCGCATTTCCTTTTCAACACGCTCAATGCCATCTCCACCCTGATCCTCGACAGTCGTAACGCGGTAGCGAACTGCGCGGTGACAGGCCTGTCCGAATTCCTGCGCTACACGCTGGACCAGGATCCGATGAAGAAAGTCACCGTGGCGCAGGAGATCGATGCACTGAATCTCTATATGAACATCGAGCGCATGCGCTTCGGACCGCGGCTCACCGTCAGTTACGACATCGCGGACAATGCGCGCGAGGCGCTCGTTCCCAGCCTGTTGCTGCAGCCATTGATCGAGAATGCCGTCAAATACGCCATTTCCCCGCGCGAAGCCGGTGGCAGGATCGACATCACCGCCAGTGTCGCAGCCGGCACGCTGCACCTGACCGTCGCCGACGATGGACCAGGCATGGTCGACACTGCGCCCCTCACCAACGGCCGCGGTGTGGGCATCCGCAATACCTGTGAGCGGCTACAGGTTCTTTATGGCGAGCGCAGCAAAGTCACGGTGTGCAATGCGGAACCCGGCCTGCGTGTCGAGCTGACATTCCCTGCCGAATACGCACCTGCCGTTTCAGGCTGAAGAAGAGGTATCTTCATGACTGCTAGCAAGGCAGCATGGATCGGGGGCCGGCATCGAACCGGCGATATCTCCACGGCAGCGACCAGCGCAGGGCGTCATGACCAACAGACCCATTCGCGCGATCATCGTCGACGACGAGCCTTTGGCGCGTCGCGGCATCGAAATTCGCCTGGGCGCGCATCCGGATGTGCAGATCGTGGCGCAGTGCGAAAACGGCCGCGAAGCGCTGGTCGCGATCATGCGCGAACAACCCGACATGCTGTTCCTCGACATCCAGATGCCGGGACTGTCCGGACTGGACGTACTGGCGCGCCTGCCGCACGAATCGATTCCCCTGATCGTGTTCGTTACCGCATTCGACCGTTACGCACTGGATGCCTTCGAGGCGCATGCCCTGGATTATCTGCTCAAACCCATCAACGACTCCCGCTTCACCGAAGCGCTCGCACGCGTTCGCGAAGCGCTGTTACAGCGCGACGCGCTAGCGCAGCGGGAGAAGCTGATGAAGCTTCTCGCCGCGACCCAAGGCAGTGGCGCGATCGATGAACAGGTATTGCGCGAGCAGTTGGCAGCGTTGCGCGGTCCCGAGTATCCGGATGTCCTGCCGATCCGCGACGACGTTTCCACGGTCCGCGTGAACGTCGCCTCCATCGACTGGATCGACGCGGCGGGCGACTACATGTGCGTGCACTCCGAAGGGCACACCTATGTACTGCGTGAAACCATGAAATCGCTGGAGAACATCCTGGATCCGCAGGTATTCCAGCGCGTGCACCGCTCCACGATCGTCAATGTGAAACGCGTGCGACGCCTGCGGCCGCATACCAACGGGGAATATTTCCTGACGCTTGCGGACGGTCAGGAGATCAAGCTGAGCCGTTCGTATCGCGACCGGGTTGACCAGCTCCTGCAGCGCCATCGGTAAGGATCGGCGCGGCGGCAACGGCGCGCTGACGGGTCAGCAAGGGATGGCTGAACACCACGCTGATGATGATCGCTACGCCCAGATAGAAACCGGGATTCAACTCCCGCTGTTCGCCAAGCAGCAGGACCGCCAGAACGACCGCATACACCGGCTCCATGTTGACGGCCAGCGCCGTCGTGAAGGCAGTGAGCTGACGCAGGGCGACCAGCGACAACGCAAAGGGCAGCAAGGTGCAGCCCAATGCCAGCGCGATCAACAGCAGTGCATCGTTCTTGTTGGGCAATATGAAGATGCTGTCGTGCGTGAGTAACGGCGCGATCAGCGTCAGGAACACCGCACCGGCAGCCATCTCCAGGCCGGTAACACTCAACGTATCCGAATGGCCAATGAAGCGCTTGTTGAGCGAGCTGAAGATGGCCACGAAGAAGGCGGACAGGGAGCCGACGATGAGGCCCATGCGCATGCCGGCCGGAGTACCGCCGATCACCAGCGCCACTCCGGGAATCACCGCCAGTCCGAAGATCAATTCACGCGCGTCGAACTTACGCCGTGAGAGTACCGGGTCGACGAATGCGATGAACACCGGCGTCAGCGCCATGCAGGTGCCGGCCACCGAGGCATTCGCCAGTTTGATGGCGGCGTAAAATGTCAGCCAGTGCAACGCCACAACGACGCCGATGCCGGCGTAGATCCACAGCAATTGCGTCGGCATGCTGCGCAAACCGGACCAGAAGCGCTTGATCACCAGCAGCGCGACTGTCACCAAGACCATCCGCCACCACACCAGCGTCAGCGCCGGCAAGGTAATCAGCTTGCCGATGATCGCGGTGAACCCCCACAGCACAACGCAGAAGTGGATCTGAAACCAGGCCTTCGTTTGTGCTGGCATCGAAGCGGGGGTGTCTTGCGGTTGCCAGGTCCTGCTTCAGTACGCCTTGGCCCACACCACGCGCTGCGCACTGGGTTTGCCGGTGAACGGACAGACGCCAGGCTCGCTTTTCTCCAACGGAATACAGCGCACGGTCACCGATAGGTCGTTCTTGATCTTTTCTTCCAGTGCCACGTCGCCGCCGAAATGCGTCAGCGCGAAGCCTCCGTGGATCGGCGCAGGTACATTGTCCTGCTCGCGCGCCGCCGTGAAGAATTCGTAGAACTCCTCTTTGGTGTCGATGCGCCTGGTGTGCTGATCGCGATAGGCGGTCGCGCGCGTCAGCAGTCCATCGTGGATCGACTGCAGCGTAGCTGCGACGGTTGCCACGAATTCAGTGCGTGCAACGCTTTGCTTGTCCTTGTGTCCGCGATCGCGACGTGCGACGAACAAGGCGTCCTTCTCGATGTCGCGCGGCCCGATCTCCAGCCGCACCGGCACGCCTTTCTTGATCCAGTGCCATACCTTCTCGCCACCGCGTTCATCGCGCTCATCCACGATCACGCTGACAGGCCGGTCTGCGTAACGCTGCGCCCGCAGCTCGCGCGCGACCGACTGACAGTATTCAAGCACCCGCGGACGCTCCTCGTCGGTGCGGAAGATCGGAACGATGACCACCTGCGCCGGTGCGATCTTCGGCGGCAGCACCAGGCCGTCGTCGTCGGAGTGCGTCATGATGAGGCCGCCGATCAGTCGCGTCGACATGCCCCAGCTGGTGGTCCAGGCATGCTGATGCGCGCCGGTCTGGTCGAGAAACTCGATGCCGCTGGCCTTGGCGAAATTCTGGCCCAGGAAATGACTGGTACCGGCCTGCAGCGCCTTGCGATCCTGCATCATCGCTTCGATCGAAAAGGTCTGCTCGGCGCCGGGGAAGCGCTCGCCGGCCGTCTTCGCGCCCTTGATGACGGGCACACCCATCCAGTCCTGCACGAAAGTGGCGTACACCTCCAGCATGCGCATCGTTTCCTCGGTGGCTTCCTCCCGGGTGGCGTGCGCCGTATGGCCTTCCTGCCAGAGAAACTCGGTGGTGCGCAGGAACATGCGTGTGCGCATTTCCCAGCGTACGACATTGGCCCACTGGTTGATCAGCAGCGGCAGGTCGCGATAGCTCTGCACCCAGCGCGAAAACGCATCGCCGATGATGGTCTCGGAGGTAGGCCGCACGATCAGCGGTTCTTCCAGCTCGCCCGCGGGCACCAGCTTGCCATCCGGACCGGCTTCGAGCCGGTGATGGGTGACGACCGCGCATTCCTTGGCGAAGCCCTCTACGTGCGCCGCTTCCTTCTGCAGGAAGGACAATGGGATGAACAGCGGAAAATAGGCATTCTGGTGGCCGGTCGCCTTGAACATGTCGTCCAGCACGCGCTGCATGTTTTCCCACAGCGCATAGCCCCACGGCTTGATCACCATGCACCCGCGTACGACCGAGTTCTCGGCGAGATCCGCGGCGCGGATGACTTGCTGGTACCACTCGGCGTAATTCTCTTCGCGAGTCGGGGTGATTGCGGTGCGGGGCTTGTTGCTCATGGGGTATCGAAAGCGCGGACGATGCAGTTGCCCGCAGGATTGCGGGAGGCGATTACACCAGATTTCAGCAGCCGGACGAAGCAAAGTCTGCATTCACCGCGGCGACGCATGGACTGGTGAGGGGTTACCGAGAGGTGAGGCCCTGCCTGCGGCAGGCAAGACGAAATCCGGACCTTCAGCCACCGGCGCGCCGGACGGCAGGCTCGTGCGGCAGCAGGTAACGCAGTTTGAGGATGAGATCGGACTCGCGATAGGGTTTGGTGAGCATTCCCGCACCCTGCTCCGGCCCGCTGAAGGATGCTGCATAGCCGGTTGCATACAGCACAGGTAACTGCGGGCGACGCTGCCGCGCCAGCCGCCCAAGCTCGAAGCCATTGATGCCGCCGGGCATGACGATGTCGGTGAACAGCAGATCGATCTCCGCTTCACGATCGATGAGCTCCAGCGCCCGCGCGCCGTTGTCCGCTTCCAGGACGGTGAACTGCAGTTCCTTCAGCAGCGCCGCTGTCACCGCACGCACACCCGCGTCGTCTTCGACCAGCAGAATGGTGCGCGCGTGACCGGAGAAACCCGCCAGATCCTCATGATGAACAACGGCTTTGGGCTCCAGTTCCGCATCGGTGCGCGGCAGATACAGGCGTACGCTCGTGCCGTGGCCTACCGAGCTGTCGATGCGCACGTGCCCTCCTGACTGCTTCACGAAGCCATACACCATGCTCAGTCCGAGGCCGGTTCCCTGCCCGACTTTCTTGGTGGTAAAGAAGGGTTCGAGCGCCCGCTCGAGCACGTCCGGCGTCATACCGGTGCCGGTATCGGTGACCGACATCACGACGAAATCGCCGCTGGGAATATCGCCGTCCGAGTATTCGTAGCTGGCGTTACGGACATCGATCGTCACCGTGCCACCATCGACCATCGCGTCGCGGGCGTTGACGGCGAGATTGAGGAGCGAGGACTCCACCTGCGCCGGATCGGCGAGCACGCGCCACAAATCGCTCTGCTCCTGCACCTCCACCACCAGCCGTTCACCAAGCGTGCGGCTGAGCAGTTTCGCAATATTCCGGCTGACCTCGCCCAGGTGTACCGGTTTTGGCTGCAGCGGCTGGCGTCGTGCGAAGGCGAGCATGCGCCGCGTCAGCTCCGCGCAGCTCAACGCTCCCGTCAAAGCCATTTGCGCCCGGTCGAAATTGCGGCCGCTGCCCTGCAGGGTGCGGGCAAGCGCGTCCAGGTTGCCGATCACGACAGTCAGCATGTTGTTGAAGTCGTGGGCAATGCCGCCAGTCAACTGGCCCACCGCCTCCATCTTCTGCGACTGGAATAACTGCTGTTCCATGTGACGGCGATCGGTCACGTCCAGGCAACCGCCGAAGATCTCCAGCGGCCGACCCGCCTCATCGCGGATCAGCACGGCACGATCGAGGAAGCAGCGTTGCGAGCCATCTGCGCATAGCCAGCGGTACTCGATGCCGAAAGCGCCACTATCGCCGATAGAACCGACGGCTTCGAGCACGCGCGGAAGATCCTGCGGATGAATGCGAGAGGTCCACAAATGCCGCTCATGCACCAGTCGGTCAGCGTCGAATCCGGTCAACAGAGCCACGCTATCGCTGACGAAGCGCGGACCGGCGAAATGCCCATCGATGCTCGCGCTGTAGAGCGTCAGCGGCAACGCCCGCAGGATCACCGTCTGGCGCGCCTCGACCTGGCGCAACCGCCGTTCGGCCTCGAGCTTCTCCTGTCGGATCTTGAAATTCTCTTCCTGCAGGAAGCGTTCGAGCAGCGCTGTGCGCTGGATTTCAACGTTCTTCTTGAACAGCTGCACCAGCACCGACACCTTGGAGCGCAGGATCACCGGGTCGACGGGCTTGAACACATAGTCCACGGCGCCAAGCGCATAGGCATGGGCGATATGCCGGTCGTCCTTGTCGATGGCGCTGACGAAAATGATCGGAATATGCCGCGAGCGATCGCGCCGCCGGATCAGTTCCGCCGTGGCGTAACCGTTGATGCCAGGCATGTTGGCGTCCAGCAGGATGACGGCGCATTCATCGCGCAGCAGGAAGCGCAGCGCTTCCTCACCGGAGTTCACGGCAACGACATTCTCTTCCAGGTCGGCGAGCACCTGGGTCAACGCATAGCGATTGTTCGCCTCGTCGTCGACCACCAGGATGGTCGCCTTGGCGCGCGCCGGATCGCCTGCCCAGTCGAGCACGCTGGCTTCCGCCATGGAGGCGGTATGTCCGGCCCGCTCGCTCACAGGCGCCGCAGCCATATCCGCATGGTCGATACCAGCTGATCCACATCGACGGGTTTCGACATGTATTCGGACGCGCCCGCCTCGATGCACTTCTCGCGATCGCCCTTCATGGCTTTGGCGGTAATGGCAATGATGGGCAGCTTCCTGAAGTTCTCGCGCACTCGGATCTGCCGCATGGTTTCATAGCCGTCCATGTCCGGCATCATCACGTCCATGAGCACCATGTCGACATCCGGCGTGGCATCCAGGATGTCGATGCCATCGCGGCCATTCTCCGCGTGCAGCACCTGGATATCGTGCTGTTCGAGCACGCCGGTGAGCGAGAAGATGTTGCGGATGTCGTCATCGACGATGAGCACCTTGCGTCCCGCAAGACCCGGTTCGCGGCGACGGGCAGTGTCGATGATGCGGCGTTGCTCCTCCGGCATGGACTCCACCGCGCGATGCAGGAAGAGTGCGGTTTCATCGAACAACTGCTGCGGGGACTGCGGTCCCTTGATGATGAACGACTCCACCAGGTTGCGCAGCTTGGCTTCATCGCTCGGGTTGAGATCCTTAGCGGTGTGAATGATCACGGGCAGGCGGCGCACCGGATCGCGGCGGACCATTTCGATGAGCTGCATGCCATCCATGTCCGGCAGCACCAGGTCCAGCACGATGCAGTCGAAGGATTGCCGCTGCAGCGCCGCCAGCGCTTCACCGCCGCTGGCCACACGCGTCACCTGCACGTCTCCGTTGCCGAGAACCTTCAGGATCTCGTTACTCTGCAGGTCATCGTCCTCTACCAGCAGCATCTCCTTGACACGTCGGGCCAGGAATTCCTCGCTGCGAGCCAGAGCCTGCTGTAACGCCGTGTGATCGACCGGCTTTTCCAGTACGGAAAACGCACCCATCTGCATGCCGCGATCACGCGGGTCCTGCACGGAAATGATGTGAATGGGGATATGCCGTGTTTCGGCAGTGCGCTTGAGGATGTCGAGCAAGCGCCAGCCGTCCATATCCGGAAGATTGATATCCAGAGTGATCACGGACGGGCTGAAGCGACGCACCAGAGGCAACGCGCCGCTGCCGGTCCCGGATACAACCGCCTTGTAGCCACGATCGTGGGCGAGATCGAGCAGGATCTGGCCGAACTTCGTGTCGTCCTCGATGATCAGCAGCACCGGATCGCCGGGCTTGATGCTCTGCCGGTCATCCGTCAGCTCGGCCGCCACCAGCAACGGTGTCGCGTCCTGGGTCACGACGATCTGCGACGAAGCGGCTGCGTGCGCGGAATGCGTTGCCAGATGGGCCGTAGGGTTGCGCGCTGCATAGTCGAACGTCAGCGGCAGATACAGCGTGAAGCGGCTGCCTTCTGCGGGCTTGCTCTCCACCGTGATTTCGCCACCGAGCAACCGGCAGATTTCGCGACTGATCGACAGGCCCAATCCGGTACCGCCGTATTTGCGGCTGGTGGTGCCGTCGGCCTGCTGAAAGGCTTCGAAGATCACCCGCAGCTTGTCGCTCGGGATGCCAATGCCGCTATCGGAGACCGCATACGCCACCACGGCGGAGGCGGAGTTCAAACGCTGATTGGCTGCATTCCAGCCCGACCTCGCGCGCCGGATCGACAGCACCACGCCGCCTTCGTGCGTGAACTTGAAGGCATTGGAAAGCAGGTTCTTGATGATCTGCTGCAGGCGCTTCTCGTCCGTCGTCATGGCGCTGGGCAAGGCGTTGTCCAGCTCGATACGGAATGTGAGCTTGCGATCGGTTGCTACCTGCTCGAAGCTGCGTTGCAGATTGTCGACGACCTCGGCGAAATGCACGGTGCTGACGTCCAGCGTGACCGTGCCGGACTCGATCTTCGACAGGTCCAGGATGTCATTGATCAGCGCCAGCAGTTCGGTGCCGGCGCGGTGGATGGTCTGCGCAAACTCGATCTGCTTCTGGTTCAGGTTGCTGCTGGCATTGTCGGCCAGCAGCTTGGAGAGGATCAGCAGGCTGTTGAGCGGCGTGCGCAGTTCATGGCTCATGTTCGCCAGGAACTCCGACTTGTACTTCGAAGTCAGCGCCAGCTGTTCGGCCTTTTCCTCCAGCAATTCCTTGGCGCGTTCGACTTCCTGGTTCTTCGCTTCCACCTGCTTGTTCTGCCAGGACAGCAGATTGGCTTTCTCGACCAGCTCTTCGTTCTTGCCGCGCAGCTCCTCCTGCTGGTTGCGCAGCAGGTCCTCGGAACGTTGCAGCGTCGCTGCCTGCTGCTCCAGGCGGTCGTTGGTCTTCTTCAGCTCGCCCTGCTGACTCTGCAGTTCGCTGGTAAGCAACTGCGATTGCGCCAGCAGCGCTTCGGTTTGCATGTTGGCGGCCAGCGTGTTGAGCACGATGCCGATACTTTCCATGAGCTGATCGAGGAACAGCGTGTGAATAGTACTGAAGCGTTCGAACGAGCCGAGCTCCAGTACGGCTTTCACTTCGCCTTCGAACAGCGCAGGTAGCACAACGATGCTGTTGGGCTTCGATTCGCCCAGCCCCGAGGTGATGCGCATGTAGTCGTGCGGCGCGTCGGTCAGCAGCATGCTGCGCTTTTCGGCAGCGCACTGGCCGATCAACCCTTCGCCATGTCGCAGCCGCTGCGGCGGACCGCGCCGACTGGGCGCGGCGAAACTCGCGACCAGCTCCAGGACATTCTCGCCCTCCTGCTGCTTGGTCAGATAGAACAGCGCCTGGTGGGCATTCACCAGCGGCACGAGCTGCGAGAGGATCAGGTTGGAGACGTTCCTGATATCGCGCTGGCCCTGCAGCAACCGGTTGAAGCGGGCAATGTTGGTCTTCAGCCAGTCCTGTTCATTGTTTTTCTGCGTGGTGTCCTTGAGATTGCGGATCATCTCGTTGATGTTGTCCTTGAGCGAGGCCACTTCGCCCGAGGCTTCCACCGTAATGAAGCGCGTCAAATCGCCCTTGGTTACCGCAGTCGCCACTTCGGCGATTGCACGCACCTGTGTCGTGAGGTTCGCAGCGAGCTGATTGACGTTGTCGGTGAGATCGCGCCACAGACCTGCGGCGCCCGGCACACTGGCCTGTCCACCCAGCGCTCCTTCGGTTCCCACCTCGCGCGCCACGTTGGTCACCTGGTCAGCGAACGTCGCGAGCGTGCCGATCATGCCATTGATGGTGTTGGCCAGCGCCGCGATCTCGCCCTGGGCCTCGACCACCAGTTTGCGTTTGAGATCGCCATTGGCGACACCGGTCACGACTTCGGCAATGCCGCGCACCTGGTTGGTAAGGTTCGCAGCCATCAGGTTGACGTTGTCGGTGAGATCCTTCCAGGTACCGGCAACACCTTCCACTTTTGCCTGGCCGCCGAGCTTGCCTTCGGTGCCCACCTCGCGTGCCACGCGTGTCACTTCCGAAGCGAACGAGTTCAGCTGGTCCACCATCACGTTGATGGTGTTTTTCAGTTCGAGGATTTCGCCTTTGACGTCGACCGTGATCTTCTTCGACAGGTTGCCGCTCGCAACCGCCGTGGTCACTTCCGCGATGTTGCGCACCTGGCCGGTGAGATTCGCGGCCATGTGATTCACGCTGTCGGTGAGATCCTTCCAGGTGCCGGCGACGCCTTCGACTCGCGCCTGACCGCCGAGATTGCCTTCGGTACCCACTTCCCGCGCCACGCGTGTCACTTCCGAAGCGAATGAGTTCAATTGGTCCACCATCACGTTGATGGTGTTCTTCAGTTCGAGAATTTCACCTTTGACGTCGACCGTGATCTTCTTCGACAGGTTGCCGCTCGCAACCGCCGTGGTGACTTCTGCGATGTTGCGCACCTGGCCGGTGAGGTTTGCGGCCATCAGGTTGACGTTGTCGGTAAGGTCCTTCCAGGTACCGGCAACACCCTCCACTTTCGCCTGGCCGCCGAGTTTTCCTTCGGTACCCACCTCGCGCGCCACGCGCGTCACTTCCGAAGCGAACGAGTTGAGCTGGTCCACCATCACGTTGATAGTGTTCTTCAGCTCGAGAATTTCGCCTTTCACGTCGACCGTGATTTTCTTCGACAAGTCACCGCTCGCAACCGCCGTAGTCACGTCGGCGATGTTGCGCACCTGGCCGGTGAGGTTTGCGGCCATCAGGTTGACGTTGTCGGTGAGATCCTTCCAGGTACCGGCAACACCTTCCACTTTCGCTTGGCCGCCGAGCTTGCCTTCGGTACCCACCTCGCGCGCCACACGCGTCACTTCCGAGGCGAACGAATTCAACTGGTCCACCATCACGTTGATGGTGTTCTTCAACTCGAGAATTTCGCCTTTGACGTCGACCGTGATCTTCTTCGACAGGTTGCCGCTCGCAACCGCTGTGGTGACTTCCGCGATGTTGCGTACCTGACCGGTGAGATTCGCGGCCATGTGATTCACGCTGTCCGTGAGATCCTTCCAGGTGCCTGCCACGCCTTTCACATGCGCCTGGCCGCCTAGCTTGCCTTCGGTACCCACTTCGCGTGCCACGCGCGTCACTTCCGAGGCGAACGAGTTGAGCTGGTCCACCATCGTGTTGATGGTATTTTTCAGTTCGAGAATTTCGCCTTTGACGTCGACCGTGATCTTCTTCGACAGGTTGCCGCTCGCAACCGCCGTAGTCACCTCCGCGATATTGCGCACCTGGCCAGTGAGATTCGCGGCCATGTGATTCACGCTGTCCGTGAGATCTTTCCAGGTGCCTGCGACGCCTTTCACGTGCGCCTGGCCGCCTAGCTTGCCTTCGGTACCCACCTCGCGCGCCACACGCGTCACTTCCGAGGCGAACGATGCGAGCTGATCGACCATGGTGTTCACCACGGTACTGATGCGCAGGTACTCGCCGCGCATCGGTCGACCGTCGATCTCCAGATTCATCGACTGCGACAGGTTGCCTTTGGCCACCGCCCCGATTACGCGCGCCACTTCCGACACCGGATACACCATGTCGCCGACCAGGCTGTTGATCGAGTCGACGCATTGCGCCCAACTGCCCGTGGCGCCGTGCAGCTTGGCACGCTCGGAAATCTTGCCTTCGCGCCCGACCATGGCGCTGATGCGCTCGAATTCGTGCGCCATCGAGTCATTGAGCTCGACCACTTCGTTGAAGGCCGTGGCGATCTCGCCATCGATACCCATCAGGTCGGCCGGCAGGCGGACGGAGAAATTGCCGCGCCTGAGGGCATTGAGCGCCCGGAGAATGTCGTGACGATTCAGGCTGGAAACTTCAGTTGCTGCTTGCGCCATGAGCGCGTCTCCCCGGGATTTAGATCGATGGGCCGAGTTCGAACAGGAAAGGAATGAGTTGGGCCGCCCTGCAGACGCGGTGCGGACGCGGCGCATGGCTGGGTTGCGCGGACCCCAGCCCTGAGGCCAATTCAAACGCGAGACGGGCATGGGCAAGCAAGACAACGCCACGCCACCGGCGCGCAAAAGCGCCGGCAGACCGTTGGCCGCGCCGGTGGGCTCGGGACCGACCGGCTGAAGCAGGATTCTTCACCAAGTGCCCGCAGTACAAGGTTGAACGAAGTCGCCCGACTGAAAACTTGACTGACTGAAACTGGCCCGATGAACTCGGGTCAGTCCGGGCGGACCCATTCTTACCGCGGGCCCTCGCCGGACGTAAGCCGTGAAACGGACGACAGGTCGCAATGGTTCCCTGGCTCTACGAAAATCACTGACACGGGCGCACGGTCGCGGTCGGCCACGCCCATATGCGAACTGGATGAGCCAGCAGTGGTAAAAAATGGCACTTGCAACCCGGCCGCGGTGACGCCGCTGGAGATGTTTTTGAGTCGCCACGACTGCGCGGATCGCAAAAGGCATTTACAATTCAATGACACAATAGATCAGTAACGCCCTGCCCGATCTATAAGTATTGGCAGCGGGGCGCAGTCGGGCGGTGCGCAATCGGGCCACTTTCCGACTGATACAGGCCAGCCCGATTTGAATGGCTCGATTGCACTTCGCCACCGCACCGATAGCCGGGCATGGGCGACTGAGCGCGTCTGAACTTTGGGGAATCGACCGAATGGCCGTAACCAATCAAAGCGGTTCGCGACCTGCCTGCATCCTCTTCGTCGAGGATGAGGTGCTGGTGCGTATGTTCGCGGTCGATTCGCTGGAAGACGCCGGCTTCCGGGTCGAACAGGCCGGCAGCGCGGGCGAGGCGATGGCACGACTGCAGGCATTGCAACACGAAGTAACCGCGATCGTGATCGACCTCGGACTGCCGGATCGCCCCGGCGATGAAGTCGCAACGGAAATGCGCGGAATACTGACGGACGTGCCCATCTTGATTGCCAGTGGTCGTAGCGAACGTGAATTACGCCAACGGTTTTCTCTAGATAAACACGTGGCGATCATGGTGAAGCCGTACACCGGCCCGATGCTGATCGATGCCCTTGCATCGCTTGGCGTGGTAGCCGGGGATCAGACGGTCTGAGCGATCGGCCATCGGCCGGGCATCCCGCGAACAACTCGCCGCAATCAACGACAACGGCAGGTGCGTGCAGTTTTGCACTGCTGCCGAAACCGCCGCCAGGTCAACGGCCTATTCGTGACCTGATCGAAACAATCAATTTCTGAGCTAACTGCGCGGTAATGCTGGACAGCCTGGCTACCGACGGCGCTACTCTGCGCGCGTTTCGCAGGCCTTTGACTGAAGTGTCTGGTTAGTTTGTCTGGTCAATTTATTGGCCAACGTCCCTGACCAGTATGGTCGCCCGTCGCAAGTCATCTCCAATGGACGTCCTTTCCAACGTACTGCAAGTCGCGAATCTCGCCACCCAGGGACTCGGCTCGCGTGAATTTCTCGCTCCGTGGGGGATCAAGGCTGAGAACCCCGGTCGCGCAACCGTGCATGTCGTCCGGCGCGGCTCGTGCTGGTTCAGTTGTCGAAGTTCCGAACCGGTGCGACTTAACGCTGGCGATGTTGTGCTACTCGCCCACGGCGATGCCCATGCATTTTCATCCGAGCGTGACATGCGCAACCCGGAACCCCTCTCGCTCGCGATTGCCCGCACGCAAGGCAATGTCGTGCCGTCGCGTGGCATGGTCGATCCCGCCGCGGAGTCGACGATTCTGCAATGCGCCGGCTATGAACTCTCGCGGGACACTTCCCATCCGCTGCTCGCGCTGTTGCCTCCCGTTATCCGCATTCCTGCCGATCAAGCCGACAGCGACAGCGAGTTGCAGTTATTGCTGCGCCTGCTGATGCAGGAAGCGGCGCGGCGCGATGCCGGGGTAGAACTGGTTTTGCCACGGCTCATCGACACGCTGTTCGTATATGTGTTGCGTGTCTGGCTGAGGGATCAACCCGATGGTGCAGGCGGTTGGCTGGGAGCGTTGCGGGACCCACAGATCCGCAAGGTGTTAGCGCGCATCCACGAATCGCCGCAGACGCCATGGACCGTAGAATCTTTGGCAGGTGTCGCCGCCATGTCGCGTGCCGCATTTGCCAAACGCTTTGCCGATATGGTCGGCGAACCGCCGCTCGCGTATGTCACCCGCTGGCGCATGGATATTGCGGCGAAGATGCTGCGCGAGTCGCGTGACCCGGTTGCACGCATTGCCGGCCGGGTCGGCTATGTCTCCGAAACCGCTTTTGCCAAAGCCTTTCGTCGTCGCCGCAACATCGCGCCCGGCGCCTACCGGTATCAGCGTACTGCTTCGCCAGTGCTGGGTTAGTCGCGGATCGCCATGTAACGAGCGAAGCCATGGCTATACGAAATCGTCGATAGCGAACAGCACCTTCACCCTTCCTGGCTGCAGCTCCTTCTTCTGTCCCCTTTATCTCTGCCTGCTCCATTCATCCGGCGGATTCTCACGTCGTACCCTGTCCGGATCCGCTGCGGAGCCTTTTCGATAGCCGCGATCGAACAAGCCGCGGCGAAACACATAGACCGTCAGGGCCAGCGCCAGCACCAGTAGCAATAGCACTGGACCGAAATACTGCCCGAAAACCTGCTGGATTGAATTCATTGCGACGCCCGAGTGATAGAGATGAAGAAGGGACTATCAATCAATGAGCGAGCGACGCCGCTGGTTGCGTAAGCAAACAGACTTCACGCGGACGTGAGCGTTTGGACGACTGGATGGAAATTGTGGAAGTGACAGAAGTGACAGAAGTCACAGGAGTGACAACGGCGGGAATAGCGGGAGCGCAAAGCCGAGGCGAGAATCCCTCGGCCGCCCGCAATTTCGCTTGCGCGCAGGTGTAAGCAGTTAGTCCGAGCAACTCAGCTTAGCGTCAGTCCCTACGACGGCGACGGCGCCATCCTCGCAACCAGATAGACGCCACCACGATTGCAAGCAGTCCCAGGATCAACAGGATTCTCATTCTTCCTTCCCTGTGCGAAATCGTTCGGTCAGTGCTGCGAGATCTTCCGGCGTGTCCAGGTCGATGGCAGCGTTCGGCATCGGCACGCGAACCAGCCGGTAGCTGTTACGTTCGAGCACCAGGCGGGCGCCGCGATCGCCGCGCAGCTCTGCGAGCTCGGAGAAACAGATCCTCGGGAAGATTGCCGGCACGCCGACATGTCTATCATAGGTGGCCGCGGCGATGGCGCCCTCCTGTTCTTTCCAGGCGCCAACCAGGCGTTTGAGATCATCCGCGGTCACCGCAACTTGGTCGCCAAGCACAATCATCACCGCGTCGCATGCGGCTGGCAGCGCGGCCAGACCGCGGCGAATCGATGCGCCCATCCCCTCCTCCCACTCCCGGTTCACTACGACCGACGCCGGTGAATGCCCCAGCAGATGGGTCAAATCGCGGGCGTGCGCCCCTATGACGACTGTGACCGAGTGCCCCGCAATGGCCACGGCATTCGCCACGACCCGATGCAGCGCCGGACGGCCGCCCAGCTTCACCAGTTGTTTTGGCTGCCCCAGGCGCGTCGATGCTCCGGCAGCCAGCACGAGGATGTGAAGCGACATGGCAGTGGGGCGATCAACGTTGAGGGTTGTAATCGGCGGCTATACGGGTAATTCGCAGTGTACGGCCTGGGGCAACAAGGCGATATGTGAGCACCCCTGCCGGGGATAGTGCTTGCATGCCGGGCGAGCGCCCCAGACAATCGTATCCATCCTCCGCTCTTAACCGCCGCACTGTTATGTCCGTCCGCTCCGTCCTGCGCATGGGCGACCCGCTGTTGCTGCAGGTCGCCAAACCGGTCGAGAAATTCGATACGCCGGAACTGCATGCGTTGCTGGTGGATATGCACGACACCATGGCGGCGTTGAACGGCGCCGGGCTCGCGGCACCGCAGATCGGTGTTTCCCTGCAGGTAGTAGTCTTCGGCGTCGGCGCCAATCCGCGCTATCCACAGGCCGAGGCGGTGCCTTACACGGTGCTCATCAATCCTCAACTCGAGCCGGTTTCGGATGAGCAGGAAGAGGGCTGGGAAGGCTGCTTGTCCGTGCCCGGAATGCGCGGACTGGTGCCTCGGTACCGTAACTTGCGCTATCGCGGCTTCGACCAGTACGGCGCACCGATCGATCGGACCGTGAGCGATTTCCACGCCCGGGTAGTGCAGCACGAAGTCGACCACCTGCACGGCGTCCTCTACCCCATGCGCATCCGCGATTTGAGCCGCTTCGGGTTCAACGAGGAGCTGTTTCCAGGGCAAACCCTGGTCGATGAATGAGCCTTTGCGGGCCATGCCGCGCAATGAGACCACGGCCGTGTCCGTGGCCTTGATTGAAGACGCAGCGCCCGCATTCCTATAATCCACAACCCCTGTTTCGCCGCATTTCATAATCCATCGCCCGGCAGCCGCCACCCGCCGCGACTGCTTCAGTCAACTGCTTTCCATTTCCGGAGTCTTCCATGTCCGCCCTTCCCAAATCCCAGTCCCCCTTGCGCGACCCGACGTTATTTCGCGAGCAGGCCTTTATCGGCGGCCGCTGGGAAAGCTCCCCCGATGGCCAGGTCAAGGAAGTCTTGAATCCTGCCAATGGCCAGCTGGTCGGCAGCGTGCCCAACCTGGGCGCGGCTGAAACCCGGCGCGCCATCGAGGCTGCCGACAGGGCATTGCCGGATTGGCGGTCACGAACCGCCAAGGAACGCGCACAGATCCTGCGTAAGTGGTTCGACCTGATCATGGCGAACCAGGAGGATCTCGCGGTACTGATGACCCTGGAACAGGGCAAGCCGCTGGCCGAGAGCCGCGGTGAGATTGCCTATGCGGCATCGTTCATCGAGTGGTTCGCGGAAGAAGGCAAGCGCACCTACGGTGATGTCATCCCGAGCCATGGGCGCGACAAGCGCATTGTCGTGATCAAGCAGCCTATCGGCGTCACCGCGGCAATCACGCCGTGGAACTTCCCGACGGCAATGATCACGCGCAAAGCCGGCCCCGCGCTGGCTGCAGGCTGCACGATGGTGATCAAACCTTCTGAGCTGACTCCGTTCTCGGCGCTGGCTATCTGCGTGCTGGCCGAACGTGCCGGCATCCCTGCCGGCGTGCTTTCCGTGGTGACCGGCGACGCCAAGCCGATCGGCGGCGAGCTGACCAGCAACCCGATCGTGCGCAAGCTGAGCTTCACCGGCTCGACCGGCGTGGGCAAGCTGCTGATGTCGCAGTGCGCGGGCACGGTCAAGAAGGTCTCGCTGGAACTCGGCGGCAACGCTGCTTTCATCGTGTTTGACGATGCGGACCTCGACGCTGCTGTCGTGGGCGCCATCGCCTCGAAGTACCGCAACGCCGGCCAGACCTGCGTGTGTGCCAACCGTATTTTCGTGCAGAGCGGGGTCTACGATCGCTTCGCCGAGAAGCTCGCCGCCGCTGCCAAGGCCATGCAGGTCGGCGACGGAATGCATCAGGACACCAAGATCGGACCGCTGATCGAAGACAAGGCCGTGCGCAAGGTCGAGCAGCATGTCGCCGATGCAGTCAGCAAGGGTGCGAAAGTGCTCGCGGGCGGCAAGCGCGGCGACGGCGACGGCTCGTTCTACGTTCCCACCGTGCTCACCGGCATTACGGCGGACATGCTCGTCATGCATGAGGAGACCTTTGGCCCGGTCGCGCCGCTCATGAAGTTCGAAACCGACGAGGAAGCCATCAAGCTGGCCAACTCCACCGAATTCGGTCTCGCCAGTTACTTCTACAGCCGCGACATCTCGCGCATCTGGAAAGTCGCCGAGGCGCTGGAATGCGGCATCGTGGGCATCAACGAAGGCATCATTTCCACCGAAGTGGCGCCGTTCGGCGGCGTGAAGGAAAGCGGCATCGGCCGGGAAGGCTCCAAGTACGGCATCGAGGAATACCTCGAGATCAAGTACCTGTGCATGGGCGGGATCTGAGCCACACGGAGCATCCCTAAGGGCACTCCCCTTAGCCATGGACTCCATCGACTGTGCGGTTATCGGCGCTGGAGTCATTGGTCTCGCGGTCGCACGCGCCCTTGCGCAACAAGGGCGCGATGTCCTCATCCTCGAAGCGACGGAAGCAATCGGCACCGGCGTGAGCTCGCGTAACAGCGAAGTCATCCACGCCGGTATCTACTATCCCGCCGGCTCGCTGAAGGCGCGTTTTTGCATCGCCGGGCGCGAGCAGATCTACCCCTTCTGCACCCGCACCGGTGTCGAGCATCGCTGCTGCGGTAAATTGATCGTGGCCACATCGGCCGCACAGATCGACGATCTGTTATCCATCCAGGCCGCGGCACAGACCAACGGTGTCATCCTGGAGCTACTGACCGAGGCGCAGGCTCGCGAGATGGAGCCTGACCTGCAATGCGCTGCCGCGCTGTTTTCGCCGCTGACCGGCATTATCGACTCGCATGGCTACATGCTTGCGCTGCTCGGGGAAGCCGAGAACAACGGCGCGGTCATCGCTTATCGCAGCCGCGTTGCGCGCATGTGGCGCGAAACGAATAGCGTCTTGATCGGCATCAACGACGACGAGCGGCCAGTGCTGCGAGCCAACGCTGTATTCAACTGCACCAGCCTGCATGCAACGGCCGTCGCGGCGAGCATCGAAGGCTTTCCCGCAGAACACATTCCGCCGGCCTATTTTGCACGCGGACATTATTTTTCCCTGCCATCGCGGGCGCCCTTCCGTCACCTGATCTATCCCGTCCCCGAGCCCGGCGGCCTTGGCATCCACCTGGTGCTGGATCTTGCGGGACAAGCACGCTTCGGTCCGGACGTCGAGTGGGTGAACGAGATCGACTACAGTGTGAGCATCACTCGCGCCGAGAAATTCTATGGTGCGATCCGGCGCTTCTGGCCGCAGTTGCCCGACGGCCAGCTCATCCCGGCCTATGCAGGCATCCGGCCGAAGATTTCCGGGCCCGGCGAACCAGCCGCCGATTTCAGGATCGACGGACCCACGCACCATGGCGTCCAAGGCATATTCAATTTGTTCGGCATCGAATCCCCCGGACTGACGGGGTCGCTGGCGATCGCGGATTACGTAGCGGAGATGGCACAACGATGAAGGCTCGTATCAAGTGGCTCGAAGAGATGACGTTCGTGGGTGAATCCGGCTCCGGCCACGCCGTGGTCATGGACGGAGCACCCGAAGCAGGTGGGCGCAATCTCGGCTTCAGGCCCATGGAAATGCTGCTGCTCGGCCTGGGCGGTTGCTCGGCATTCGATGTGGTGCTCATCCTCAAGCGCGGACGCGAGCCGGTGAGCGACTGTGTGGTGGAGATCGACGCCGACCGTGCCGACACCGATCCGAAGATCTTCACCGCGATCCGCATGCGCTACATCGTCACCGGTCGCTCGCTGGACCCGAAGAAGGTCGAGCGCGCCGTCGCCCTCTCCGCCGAAAAGTATTGCTCCGCCAGCGCGATTCTCGATAAGACGGCGCAGATCACTCACAGCGTGGAGATCGTGGAGGGGTGACCGATCGCGAACGAGCCACGGCCTGACTTTGCCCGACTGGTTTTAAAGCCCGATCCCGACAACGAGAGGACAGCCCCATGAAACGCAATGCTTCCGCAGTTTGGACCGGTAACCTCAAGGAAGGCCGTGGCCTGATTTCAACGGACAGCGGTGTGCTGCAGGACACGCAGTATTCGTTCAGCACGCGCTTCGAAGACGCCAAGGGCACGAACCCCGAAGAGCTGATCGCGGCGGCGCATGCCGGATGCTTTTCGATGGCACTGTCCGCACAGCTTGGTAATGAAGGCAAGACAGCGGAGCGCATTCAGACCCAAGCCGCAGTGACGCTGCTGAAGACCGAGGAAGGTTTCAGCATCACCGCGGTCCACCTGAGCGTGCGTGCAAGAGTACCGGGCGCCACACCACCCGACTTCCAGGCCGCCGCCGAGAAAGCCAAGGCAGGCTGTCCCGTATCGCGGGTGCTGAAGGCGGAAATCACCATGGACGCGAAGCTGGAAGGATGGACCTGAAGAGGTCCGAAAGCGCATACGGAGAAGATAAAGGCGCCGGTGGTCGACCACTGGCCAAACCAGGCGTCAGCGCCTGGTTTTCTCTAGCCGCTGACCTGCTCCGCTTTCTCGCGGCCCGTCCAGGCAAAGCTGAGTCCGCTTGCGATGGCGCCGCCGACCAGCAGCAGCGCCAAACGGGAAACGGTGTCGTTGCTGAAAACCGCAACGGCAACGCCCGCGAACGTCGCAATCAGGGACTGCAGCGATCCCATCATGGCAGAAGCACTTCCCGCCTCACGACCATACGGTGCGAGTGCCAGTGCCGAGCAGTGCGGCGTCACACGCGCCACGCTGATGAAGAACGAAAACTGCAGAACGACGATCATCCAGAACGGCAAGGCCAAACTGAGCGCGAGCACCCAGAACGCGACTGCCACTAAAATCGGCATCCATATCGCGCGGGCAACCAGCTCCAGCGGCCCACGCCGGCGCAATGAAAGCATGTTGATCCGGCTCGCCGACATGAATGCGAACCCATTGAGTCCCAACAACCAGCCGAAGTGCTGCGGCGATAGCTGATACAACGGCATCAGTACCGTAGGCGCAGCCGTTACGTAACAAAACAGCGCGCCCATGCCGAAACCGCCGACCAGCGAATACCCAACGAACACGCGGTCGGTGAGCAACCGGCCGTAGCTGCGCGACACCTGCATGAAGTTCAGCGGCACCACGTGCGCGGGATCTCGAGATTCGCTCATCATGCTGTGCATCGCGATCAGCAAACCGACACCGAACAGGCACTGGAAAACAAAGACGGCGCGCCATCCGAAGCCGGTGATGATCCAGCCACCCAGCGTGGGTGCGAGAACCGGACCCAACGACACGATCATCATCAGCATCGTGAAGGCACGCGCGGCCTCGTGCGGCTGGCAACGATCGCGAATGATCGCCCGGCCGATAACCATACCGCCGCAAGCACCCAGCGCTTGCACCACGCGCATGACCATCAGCATGTTCATCGAGCTGGCGAATACACAACCGAGCGCACCGAGCGAGTACAGCGCAAAGCCCAGGTACAGCGGCGGTTTGCGGCCGTATCGATCGCTGATCGGGCCGTAGATGAGCTGGCCGAGCGCGATGCCGATGAGATAGCTCGCCATCGTGCGAGCGACACCTTGCTCGGCGAGCTCGCTCTCGATCATCGAGAAGCCAGGGAGATACATGTCGATCGACACCGGACCGACTGCGGTCATGGCGCCAATAAGAATCAGCCAGCCAGGCAGCCGGTGTTCCGAACGGGAAGTGGAGGTCAAAGGAGTGTGAGCTGGAGACGTGTAGGCGCGAAGTCTACACGTTCCCTGTCACGCCAACGCCTGTGCGTGATGCTTGAGATGATCCGCAACCACGGTGGAAATGAAGTAGTAACCGTGATCGTAGCCCGGCTGATAGCGTAACTGCAGCGTCGTTCCAGATGCCTTGCACGCGGCTTCGAACAGCTCCGGCTTGAGCTGCTCGGCGAGAAATTTATCGGCGGTGCCCTGATCGATCAGGATCGGCTGCGAATGGCGCTGCCTGGAAACCAACACCGTTGCATCGTATTGCTCCCAATCAGTCTTGTTGCTGCCCAGGTATCCGCTGAAAGCCTTGGTGCCCCACGGACACTGCATGGGCGCAACAATAGGCGCGAAGGCGGAGACCGATCGATACTGCGCTGGGTTTCGCAGTGCGCACACCAACGCACCGTGGCCACCCATGGAATGACCGAAGATGCCTTGCCTGTCCGCACGTGCGACCCCAAGGGATTGCACCAGCTCGGGCAGCTCCTTCGTTACGTAGCTATACATCCTGTAGTTCTGCGACCACGGCGCTTGCGTCGCGTCGACGTAGAAACCGGCGCCCTGGCCAAAATCCCAACTCGCATCGTCACCGGGAAACCGTGTCTTGCGGGGACTGGTATCGGGCGCGATCAGCATCAGCCCTAGCTCCGCAGCAAGGCGCTGCGCCCCGGCCTTGGTCATGAACGTTTCTTCCGTGCACGTGAGCCCCGCGAGGTAGTACAGCACCGGAACCGCACGTTGCTCCGCCTGGGGCGGCAGGTAGACGGAGAAGCGCATCTCGGTGCGACATTCCCGCGACTCGTGCGAATAGAAACGCTGTTTGCCGCCGAAGCAGGCGTGTTCGGAGATCAGGTTTAGCGTCATGGGATAACTCTCCGACGTGGATCTGCTGGACTGCAACAGGGAAGGGAGAACCATGCAGGCTGCCAACGCAGCCTGTTTACCCAGCCAGGATCGACTCTAGCAATGTGAACCCGCAGTGTGAACTTGGACCAATCCGTAGTCACTAGCTCGTAGTCACATTCGCGAATCGCCGCTCAGTACACCACCACGCTGCGAATCGATTCACCCGAATGCATCAGGTCGAAGCTGCGATTGATGTCATCCAGCGGCAACTGATGCGTGATCAGGTCGTCGACGTTGATCTTACCGTCCATGTACCAGTCCACGATCTTCGGCACGTCGGTGCGGCCGCGCGCGCCGCCGAATGCAGTACCTTTCCATACGCGACCCGTGACGAGCTGGAACGGCCGCGTCTTGATCTCCTGACCGGCGCCGGCAACGCCGATGATGACCGACACGCCCCAGCCGCGATGGCAGCACTCCAGCGCCTGGCGCATCAGGTCGACATTGCCGATGCATTCGAAGCTGTAGTCGGCGCCGCCGTCGGTCAGTGCCACCAGATGCGCCACCAGGTCACCACCGACTTCCTTCGGGTTGACGAAATCCGTCATGCCGAACTTTTCGGCGAGCGCCTTGCGTCCGGGATTGATGTCGACGCCGATGATGCGATTGGCGCCGGCAATGCGCGCGCCCTGGATCACGTTCAGGCCGATGCCACCCAGGCCGAAGACCACGACGTTCGCGCCGGGTTCGACTTTCGCCGTATTGATGACAGCGCCGATCCCGGTCGTCACACCGCAGCCGATGTAGCAGATCTTGTCGAAGGGCGCGTCTTCACGCACCTTGGCCAGTGCGATCTCGGGCAACACGGTGAAGTTCGAGAACGTCGAACAGCCCATGTAGTGGTGAATTTTGTCCTTGCCGATCGAGAAGCGGCTGGTGCCATCGGGCATCACGCCTTTGCCCTGCGTGGCGCGGATCGCCGTGCACAGGTTCGTCTTGCGCGACAGACAGGACTTGCACTGCCGGCATTCCGGCGTGTACAGCGGAATGACGTGATCGCCTTTCTTGAGCGATGTCACTCCGCGACCGACATCGACCACGATGCCGGCGCCTTCGTGACCGAAGATAGCCGGAAACAAACCTTCCGGATCGGCGCCCGAGCGTGTGAATTCATCGGTGTGGCAGACGCCCGTTGCCTTGATCTCCACTACCACCTCGCCATCCTTCGGTCCGTCCAGGTCGACGGTCATGACTTCGAGAGGTTTACCGGCAGCGTGAGCTACCGCGGCGCGCGTTTTCATGGGGGTGTTCTCAGAGGGAAAGCGAGACGGCAATATTACGCGAAGTGCTACAGGGCATCGCGCCTCTTCGACTGCGTTCGCGGATGAACCGCGGCCGACAGTCTCTACCCGCTTAGCGACTCATCCCAGCAAGCGGCTTCGATCTTGTGACCATCCAGGTCACGCACAAAGCAGCCATAGTAAGGCGCGCCGTAGAGCGGCCTCGGGCCGGGCGCGCCATCGTCCTTGCCGCCGGATTTGATTGCGGCCGCGTGAAAGGCATCCACCGCCGCTTTGTCGGGTGCAATAAATCCGAAATGCACGCCATTGGCGATAGCCGCCGCTGCGCCGTCGTGCGGTGTCTGCACCCAGAACTCCGGAAACTTCTTGCCATACGCGACCGCGCCTGGATGCTCCAGGACCCGCTTGCAACCGAGCGTCGCTAGCACGGCGTCATAGAACTTCACCGCACGTTCGACGTCGTTGGTACCGACGGAGACATGGGAAATGATGCTCGGGCTATCGGTTGGCATGTGCTCACTGCGGTAAATGAAGTGACGGAAGAGTCTTAGCTTCCCTTGATCGTGTCAAGAATGCGAGCGCCGAAGCAAACACCGCAACCGGGTAGGCACCGACCGCAGCCTCGCTAAACCATCCTTCACGCACTTTGCGTCATCTTTGTGGTCGACTGCAGTGATGCGCAGCGCCTTGCGATGCTCCTTATCTCTACTGGCTGTAGCGGTTCTTCCGACGGCGATGGCCGCAGGTGCGCCTGCACCTTTGCCGCGCGAAGACGTCGCGTGGCTGAACCGGATCACCTATGGCATCAACGCTGGCACGCTCGCGGAATACCGTGACCTGGGACGACGTCGATACCTCCAGCATCAACTCGATGACCCTGGACGACTGCCGGCCCCGGTCATGCAGCAGATCGCGGCTCTCGAAATCAGTCGGCGCGATGGTGCATCGCTGCTTGCCGAAGTAGCCGAAGAACAGAAGCGCATCAATTCATTGCCAGAAGGACCACCACGCGACGACGCGCGCAAGGCTCTCAACGAGCGCGGCAACGCACTGGCAAGTGAGGCAGCACGTCGAGAAGCACTGCTGGCGATGTATTCATCCGCTCAGTTGCAGGAGCAACTGGTCTGGTTCTGGCTGAATCACTTCAATGTGCATCAGGGCAAAGCCAACGGCCGCTGGCTGGTTGGCGACTATGTACAGCGCGCGATCCGCCCGCATGTGCTCGGCAAGTTTGGCGACCTGGTTCTCGCGACGCTACAGCATCCTGCCATGCTCCAGTATCTGGACAACGCACAGAACGCGGTCGGCCATCTCAATGAGAACTACGCCCGCGAGTTGCTGGAGCTGCACACACTCGGTGTTGCCGCTGGCTATTCGCAACAGGATGTCCAGCAACTCACGCGCATCCTCACTGGCGCAGGCATCAATGCGATGCAGGATCGCCCCAGGCTCAAGAAGGAATGGGAACCGCTGTATCGGCGTGATGGCGCCTTCGAGTTCAATCCGGCGCGCCACGATTTCGGCGATAAAACGCTGCTTGGCCACCGCTTCGCGGGCTCCGGCTTCGATGAAATTCAGCAGGCGGTAGCCTTCATCGTCGAGCAACCTGCGTGTGCACGATTCATCTCGAACCAGCTGGCATCCTACTTCGTTGCCGATCGGCCGCCCACCGCGCTGGTGGAACGCATGAGCAAGGTCTTCATGAAAACGCATGGCGACATTCGCGCCGTGCTTACCGTGATGTTCGGCTCGCACGAGTTCGTCAGTTCGCTCGGCGGCCGCTTCAAGGATCCCACGCAGTTCGTGATCGGCAGCCTGCGCCTTGCCTACGACGACAAAGTCATCGCTAACACGCGACCGGTGCTGAACTGGCTGAACGCATTGGGCGAGCCCTGGTTCGGCAGGCAGACGCCCGACGGCTATCCGCTCGGCGCAGATGCCTGGAGCAGTTCGGGGCAGATGAGCCGCCGTTTCGAAATCGCACGCGCGATCGGTAGCGGGAACGCCGGCTTGTTCCAGCCCGAGGACGGTGCGCCCGCGCACAGAACCGGGTTTCCGCAGCTGTCCTCTCGCGTGTATTTCGACGTGATCGAGCCACAACTGGCCGCTGATACCCGAGCCGCGCTGGAGCGTGCGGCGTCACAAGCGGAATGGAACACTTTGCTGTTGGCATCGCCCGACTTCAACTATCACTGACTCAATCATCCACTGATTCAGGTATTGCCGAGAGGCGCTTATGGACCGGCGAGATTTCATTCGTACTGTCGCTGCGGCAGCTCCGGCTTTGCACTATGGCCAGCTGTATGCGGCACCGATGGATTCGCCGCGATTGCTGATCGTGTTCCTGCGCGGCGGTTACGACTGCCTGAACATGCTCGTGCCCTACAGCAGCGCTGACTACTACGAACTGCGACCGACCATTGCAATCCCACGACCCCCAGTGAGCCTGCAACTCGATGCGGACTGGGCACTGGCACCGCCGCTGGCATCGACGCTTTCACAGCTGTACGCAAGCAAGCAGATCGCATTCGTACCCTTCGCCGGCACCGAAGATCTGTCGCGCAGTCACTTCGAAACCCAGGACAGCATCGAACTCGGCCAGCCGGTCGATCGCCAGGACCTGCGCTCCGGATTTCTGGCACGCCTCGCGGCTGTCGTGAATGGCCACAAGGCAATCGCCTTCACCGACTCCATGCCGGTGTGCTTTCGCGGCGGCACCGACATTCCGAATATCTCGCTACGCAGCCTCAGCAAGCCCGCCTTCGACGAACGCCAATCTGCCGTCCTAGCGGATATGTACGCGCATCATCCGCTGCACGCCCAGGTTGAGGAAGGACTTGAATTGCGCCAGCAAGTCAGCGCGGCCATGGCGGATGAAATGCAGCAAGCCAATCGGGATGCCATCACGGCGAAGGGTTTCGAACTCGAAGCTCAACGCATCGGACGGCTGCTGCGCACCGACTACGCGATAGGTTTCGTCGATGTGGGCGGCTGGGACACGCACGTCAACGAGAATGGCACGCTCGCCGCGAATCTTGACAGCGTCGGCCACGGGCTGCAGGCATTGGCCCGCGAGCTGGGCGATGCATGGTCGAATACCACTGTCATCGTATTGTCCGAATTCGGCCGTACATTTCGCGAGAACGGCAATCGCGGCACGGACCACGGCCACGGCAGCGTTTACTGGATCGCCGGCGGCGCCATCGCGGGCGGCCGCATCGTCGGCCGCCAACAGCGGATCCAGAGAGCGACGCTGCTGCAGGATCGCGATCTTCCCGTGCTCAACGACTACCGCGCCGTGATCGGCGGACTGGTTCAATCCATGTGGAACCTGTCGACGGCGCAGATGGAACAGGTATTCCCGGCGGTTACACCGCTGAATCTGGGATTGCTGTGACGCACCGGACTTGCCACCTGTACGTATGGCGAAACTTCGGGCGCAGTCGTCTGCTTCCTCGCTTTCCTGCGTATTTACAGGCGACGCCTATTGCGGGCAACGCCCGCTGCGTTGAACTGAATCAAATCAACTACCGGAGATCACGGCCATGGGATTACTCGACTCGATCGTCGGCTCAATGAGCGGCAATTCACAAGGTGGCCAGGGAGCCCTCGTTCAAGAGGTGGTGGCGATGCTGGCCAGCAACTCCAAAGGCGGCGGCCTGACCGCTCTCATCCAATCGTTCGAGAGCTCCGGACTGGGCAACATCGTCAGCTCGTGGGTGGGGACGGGGCAGAACCTGCCGATCTCCGCGCAACAGGTGCAGCAGGGCCTCGGCAGCGACCGGATTGGCCAGCTCGCGCAGTCGCTGGGACTGCAGAATCATGAAGTGTCGGGACATCTTGCGGAGCTGCTGCCGCAACTGATCAATCAACTCACGCCGAATGGGCAAATCCCTGCGGGCGGTGTAGAGCACACGGATATCGCCGGCGCGCTGAGCGGGATACTGGGCCAGTTGACCGGCGGCGGTGCAACTTCCCGACCGGGACTGTAGCCAGTCCCGGCTTGAGGCCGATTTCCTGGTCGGCCCTGCGCTTTAGATTCATTCGGAAGATGGCCTCGATCTTGGGGCCGTCCAAGTCGCGCACTGAGTAGCCTGTATCCGCCTCGCCGTTCTGCTACCGAGTATTCGCCAGCGGGCTCGTTGTTACTAAGTAAATTGGTACGGGGATTCTTCTCTGCCAGCGGGCCTTCGCGGCAGCTCTCAACAAAATTTTCGCTGCCGGTGTGTCCGAAGTGTCCGCCGCTGGCACTGCGAATTTCATACACCACAGCGCAACCTTTTGGCATGGCAACTGCATCTACAGCAGTAAGGCAGCTATCAATATCGATGCTGCGAGTACCACCCTCAAGGAGCACTGCCATGTTCGCCACTCAAGACTTCCTGCACACCAGCCAGCGCGCCGCCTGCCTGCTCATGTCCATGCTGATCGTGAGTTCCGTGCTCGCGCTGGGCGCTTTCGGCATCGAATCGATGATGCAGAACGCCGCGACGGCGCAACACACCGCGTTGACGGTGCAGGCGTAGTGATGACCGCGGACGTCCGCAGGGATGACCGGACAGTCGGCGGACACAGTTTCTGGAAAACGTCGTGCGGTTCGATAGCTGCGTTCTGCAGCGGCGCCGCACGACAAACCGGTTCGCAGCAGCGCCGGTTTCAGGTTCGAACTACAGCAGCCCGATCGACCCACCGTCCTGACGACGGCGACTCCCGCCTCGGGCAGGTCGGTTGCCTGCTTTGCTGCCAGCGCTCCCACTGCTCGACTTCGCGGCCTTGCGATCTTTCGATTTGATTCTGGGAGCCATCGCGGACAGTTGGGTGCGCGCGGCGTCACAGGCCTCCAGGACGGATGCATAGCCGGTCATGCGCTCGAACAGGTCCGACATGGACCCGGGCCGATAGACATGCAGCTCATAGCCGAAGCTGTCTTCGTAGAAGATCCGTGCGTAGCCGTGTTCGGCATTGACCAGATCGACCAGCGTTCGCATCGCTATGACAACGTCTCTGAGGCGGTGGAAAGAAAATCAGGCGGCGCAGTATAAGTCGCAAGCCGCCGCTGGTGGATAGCAGCGCGAAATTTAGGGGAAGGTCGTATATCGAATTGCCCGGGCGCGGTGTCGCAAGCGTCCGACATGTGGGAGACGAACTCACCACATGAGCAGACCGAGCACCGCCTATTCGTGCCGGAGCGCCTCGATGGGATCGAGCTGTGCAGCGCGCTGTGCCGGGAAATAACCGAAGACGATGCCCACCGCCGCAGAGAAGGCGAATGAGAGCGCGACGATCGTCAGGTTGAGCACGAACGGAATGTGGAAAGCGTTGGTGGCGAGTGCAGCGGCTCCCAGGCCGAGAAGAATCCCGATCACCCCGCCCAGCGCGGCAAGCACCACCGCTTCAACCAGGAATTGCAGCAACACGTCGCGCGCCATGGCGCCGACCGCCAGCCGCGTGCCGATTTCACGGGTTCGCTCGGTGACGGACACCAGCATGATGTTCATGATGCCGACGCCACCGACCACCAGGCTGACTGCGGCGACCGCTCCCAGCAAAGCCGTGAGCACGCGCGTCGAGCTGGTAAATGCGCTCGCGACCTCCTTCAGATCGCGCACAATGAAGTCATCGTCACCGGTGGTGCGCGCCTTGCGACGCTCGCGCATGAGGCGCTCGATATCCGCCTGTACCTTCTCGGTGGAGACACCGTCGCGAGCCGAGACCAGTATCGAACCGACGTCGGAGTTGCCGGCCATCCGCCGTTGCAGGGTCCGCAGCGGAATCACCACGAGATCATCCTGGTCCTGGCCGAAACCGGATTGTCCCTTGGCGGAAAGCGTACCGATGACCTGGCAGGCCAGCTTCTGCAAGCGGATCGTCGATCCGACGGGGTCCTCGGCGCCGAACAACTCCTGCTTGACGGTATTGCCGAGCAGACACACGGCGGCACCGCCACGCAGTTCCGAGTCCGAGAAGTTGCGGCCGGTAGCCAGCGTCCAGTCGCGGACCTGGAGGAACTTGTCGGTCGAACCTGTGATCGAGGTGAACCAGTTGGTATTGCCGTAGATCGCCTGGGCGCTGGTGTTGGCGCTGGGCGCCACCGCCTCCACGCCACCGATCTCGTTCTCGATGGCATTCGCGTCATCCAGCGTAAAGGGCGGCGCCGAGGAGCGCGCACCGCCACCACCACCGAATCCCTGGCCGCGGAAGACCTGCAGCAGATTGGTGCCGAGCTTGCTGATATCCGCCTGTACCTGCGCGGTCGCGCCCTGGCCGATGGTCACCATCGTGATCACGGCCGCGACGCCGATGACGATGCCAAGAATCGTCAGCGAGGAACGCAACACATTGCGCCGGATCTCGCGAAACGCTAGCAGGATGGCATTCCAGAACATCAGTGCGTTCCGTTGGAGTGCCGGCAGCCGGCAACGGTGAGCCCACTCATGAGGGCGTGGAAATGGCGGCTAACGAACGACAATCGAATGTCCTCTATCTGAAGTGCCGACTGTCAACGTCAGACTGCGATCCTGACCGGCTGGTTGGCGGCATCGCTCTCGATACTGCCGTCCCGGAAGCGCACCACGCGGCGGGTCCATGCGGCGATGTTCGGCTCGTGCGTCACCATCGCGATGGTAATGCCGTATTCTTCATTGAGCACGGTGAGCAACCGCATGATCTCGGCGCTCGTCGTGGTGTCGAGGTTGCCGGTAGGCTCATCCGCAAACAGCACCTGCGGGCGCGAAACGATCGCACGAGCAATAGCGACGCGTTGTTGCTGTCCACCGGACAACTCCGCTGGCACATGCGTTTCGCGCCCCGCCAGACCTACTTCATGCAGTGCTTTGCGGGCCCGCGCATGACGTTCCGCCAGCGGCACATGGCGATAGATCAGCGGCAGCTCGACATTCTCCAGCGCGCTGGTACGGCTCAGCAGGTTGAATCCCTGGAAGACGAAGCCCAGGTAGTTGCGTCGTAGCAAGGCGCGTTGATCGGCACTCAGGCCTCCGACCGGCACACCCATGAACCGGTATGCCCCTGCCGTAGGCGTATCGAGGCAGCCGAGAATGTTCATGCAAGTGGACTTGCCGGAACCGCTGGGACCCATCACCGCCACGAATTCGCCGGGCATGATGCGCAGGTCGATCCCGCGCAATGCACGCACGGTAGCTTCACCGTGGCCATAGATCTTGCTGACCCCTGTCAGGTCGATTACGGGCTGCGGCGTTGCGGGCATTCCGGTCATGACTTCTGCGGCGTCTCGGAATCGACGATCACGGCGGTGCCCGGTTCCACTTTGCGTTCGCGTGCCTCCCTCATCCGTTGCGCCGCCTCGGGTTGCGCCCCAGCTCGTCCCAGGTTGGGCGATTCACCCAGCGGCAACACCTGCGTCACGCGTCCATCCGTCTCACCGGCGCGAAACAATGCGAGCACTGGTTTGCCATCTTCGAGAACCCAGACGCGCCCGACCTTGCGCATGGCACCCTGCTCCCGGCCTGCTCCCTGCCTGCGTCCCATCTGCGGTATCAGCGCCGATAGCGCGCCGCGCTGCTGAGTCGCGCCGAGCTGCTGGCCTTCGGGAGTAAAGCGCAATGCCGCGTTCGGTACGAGCGTCGCGTCCTTGATGCTGGTAGTCACAATCGAGGCAGTCGCCGTCATGCCCGGCCGCAACAACAATTCCGAATTGTCCACTTCGAGCACGGTTTCATAAGTAACCACGCCGGTGGAAGTGGCGCTGGTGCTGGCCCCGGTACTGCTGCTGGTGCTCTTCTGTGTATTGTTCGACGCGAAGTGCACCTGGGTGATGTGCGCCGAGAAGCGCCGGTTCGGAAATGCATCCACGGTGAACGTGGCTTGTTGCCCTACCTGAACCGATCCCACATCAGCTTCGTCGACCGATACGTGCAGCTCCATCTTCTTGAGGTCTTCGGCGAGTGTGAACAATACCGGCGCCTGCAACGAGGCCGCGACCGTCTGCCCAAGCTCGACCGAGCGCACCAGCACGACACCGTTGATCGGCGAGCGGATCTCGGTCTTGCTCAAATCGGTTTGCACGGCTTCCAGGCTCGCCTGGGCCTGTTGAACCGCCGCCTTCGCAGCGACGATTTCGCCGTCGTCGCGCGCGACCGTGGCCTCCGCGAGGTCCAGATCCTGCTGCGAAGGAATCTTGTTGCCGCTGAGCTCGCGCACCTTGAGCAGCCGTTGAAAATTGGCACGGCTCTCCTTGGCGCTGGCCTGGGCCTGTACGACGCGCGCTTCGGCCGATGCCAATGAGCTTTGCGCTTGCGAAACCTGCGCCTTGAGCCGGCTTGTATCGAGTGCGGCGAGCAACTGTCCCGCTTTGACCGTATCGTTCACATCGACATTGACGGCGCGCAGCGTGCCGGACAGCTCGCTGCCGATATCGACCTGGTTGCGCGGCTCGAGGTTGCCGGTCGCGGTCACTGTTACGGTCAGATCGCCGCGCGTGACTTCCGCCGTGATGTACTTGGTTGCTCCGGCCGTGTTGCGGCCGAAGAAGAAATACAGCGCTGCCAGCACGATCACAGCCACGATGGCCCATTTGGCCCAGCGCTTCCATGGCGCCGGTGCGGGCTCACCGAGGTTGCTGAGCGTCTGTGCCACATCCGCCGCTGTTACGTTCGTTTCAGTATCCATGAGCTCTCTTCAAAAAAGCGGTTAGCGCGCCAGTCGAAACAAGGCAGGATGCCGCGCCTGCGCGACACCTTCGTACGACCGCCAACCGTTTCATTGTGGAAATACCGACCATCCGCCGCCCAGCGCCTTGTACAGACGCACCAGGTTCGAGGTGATCTCGCCATCGCTGACCGCCAGCGAATCTTCCGTGGTGATGAGCTGGCGATCCGCGGTCAGCACGGTCTCGAAATCCACGAGTCCCGAGTTGTATTGCAGCAGTGCGAGCGTATGGGCGACACGAGCACTATCCACGGCTTCAATCAACGCGGCGTGGCGTGTCTGTTCGTTGACCCACGCGGTAAGTGCGTTCTCGACTTCCTCGTATGCGGCCAGCATCGTCGCTTCGTAAGTCGCGAGCGCCTGATCCACCAGCGCGTTCTGCACCTTGATGTTCTGTCGCAGGGCGCCCGCGCGGAACAGCGGCATGCTCAGGCTCAGGCCGTAGCGACTTGAGTTGGCGGGATTGGAAATCAGGTCGCTGGCGGTGTTGGCGGCAACGCCGATCGAGCCGTTGAGCGACAGACTCGGATACAGCGCGGCCGTAGCCACACCCACCTGCGCCGTTTGCGACGCCAGCCTGCGCTCTGCGCTGCGAATATCGGGCCGGCGGCGCATGACGTCGGCCGGCACGCCCGTGACGATTTCACTCGGCACAACCGGTACCGCCTTGCGTTCGGCAAGCACGGCTTCGAGCGCGCCCGGCTGCTGCCCCGTCAATACCGCAAGGCGATTCTTCGCTGTCTCAAGATTCGATTGCAGCGAAGGGATCTGCGCGCGAGTCTGCGCATAGTTCGACTTGGCCTGCTCGACGTCCAGCACCGTTGCCAGTCCTGCTTGCGCACGCCAGTTGGTGATATCCAGCTGCTCCCGTTGCGACTCGATGTTCTGCTCCGCATAGGTCAGCCGCGACTGCGTGGTGCGCACGGTGACGTAGTTCAGGGCAACGTCGCCGAGCAGCGTGATCATGACGTCGCGCAGGTCGGCCTCGCTGGCTCCGAGCTGGGCGGTCGACGATTCGAGTGAACGGCGCGTGCCGCCGAACAGATCGATCTCCCAGCCTGCGTCCACGCCCGCATCGTAGCTTTCGCCATTGACCGAGACCGTGGTGCCGGAGAAATCCGAGCGCGCCGACCGGGATTTGCTCGCCGATGCCGATGCCCCGAGCGTCGGAAACAGGTCCGCGGCGGAAATACTGCGGCGCGCGCGTGATTCGACGACGTGGGCTTTGGCCTGCTTGACCGACTTGTTCGCGGCCAGCGCCTGATCGACGAGCTGGTTCAGCGTGGAGTCGTTCAACACAGTCCACCAGGCTGCAAGCGCATCGGGACTTCCCGCCTGAGCACCGCTCGTGGGTTGGGAATGCCACTGAGCCGGGGCATCCAGCGGCGGAGCCTTGTAGTCGGGCCCGACGGCGCAGGCGCTGAGCAAGCTCGCCAGCAGCAACAGGCCACCCCGGACCGGCGGCTTGCGGGAGGTCGCTGCCCGGGGAGCCGACGGCCTGCCGATCATGGCCAGGAAGGACATAACCACGGAGGGCGGAATTTCCGTCCGATTGCGGCCGGCCGGCCCCACGACTTCCGTCCTTTTGGAACGGGCATCGGCCAGTGCAAGCCTGTCATCTGAATCGGACACCATGGACGAATGCGGCAACGATTGCCTCCCCGGGTCTCACGCGGTTATGCCGGCGACACCGAGTAGGGCCGGCGGCATTTTTGATTAGTTCCGTGTCGGGATGCAGCCAACAGCGGCTGTCGCAGGCGTAACGACGCTTGCGGTGCATCGCCTCTGGGACAGGATTTGAATGATGGACAAATTCCCGTGCCCAGGGGGAAAAGAAGTGTTACTGATCGTAAATGCCTTGGCGAGGAAAATCAGGATTGATGACAAGGACTTATAGTTCGCCAGCAGTGACCTGCGAATGCCCGCCGGCGTGTTTTGGGCGCCTCGACCACGTGCCGACACGTCGGTCCGGGCTGCTGCCGATCCGATTCATGACGATCCGCACCCGCAACAGCAACCTCAAGGCGACTCACCTGGATGAGCTCCGCGACCCGGCTTATAACAATCGGTGTTGCGAGTTGAACCACCTGCGATATGCACGGGCCGGTACATTAATTCACAATCGCGGCCCTGTAACCGAAATAAGACCCCGCTGTAGCCGCGTAGCGACGTCAGCGATCGCGCTGGCATCCGACAACCCATGACAAGACTGACCCATCTGCAGCGGCTCGAGGCCGAGAGCATTCATATCCTGCGCGAGGTCGTGGCGGAGTGTGAACGCCCGGTGATGCTGTATTCCATCGGCAAAGACAGCGCGGTGATGCTGCATTTGGCCATGAAGGCGTTCTACCCCGGCAAGCCTCCTTTCCCGCTGCTGCATGTCGACACGACCTGGAAATTCCGCGAAATGATCGCGTTCCGGGACCAGATGGTGCAGCAGCTCGGCATGCAGCTGTTGGTACACATCAACCAGGACGGGGTCGCACGCGGGATCGGACCGTTTACTCACGGCTCGGCGGTCCACACCGACGTGATGAAGACCCAGGCGCTTAAACAGGCCCTGGATAAGTACGGCTTCGATGCCGCCTTCGGCGGAGCGCGTCGCGACGAGGAAAAATCCCGCGCCAAGGAACGGGTGTTTTCCTTTCGTTCGGCCCAGCATCGCTGGGACCCGAAACGGCAGCGGCCGGAACTCTGGCACGTGTACAACGCGCGCAAGAACCCCGGCGAGAGCCTGCGGGTGTTCCCGCTGTCGAATTGGACCGAGCTGGATATCTGGCAGTACATCTACCTGGAAAATATCCCCATCGTGCCGCTGTACTTTGCGCAGCAGCGTCCGGTGGTGCGACGCGACGGTACGTTGATCATGGTCGACGACGAGCGCATGCCGCTTGCCGAGGGTGAACGGCCGGAGATGAAGTCGGTGCGCTTCCGCACACTCGGCTGCTACCCGCTGACGGGCGCCATCGAAAGTGAGGCAGCCACCCTGCCGGAGATCATCCAGGAAATGCTGCTGACCACGAGCTCCGAACGCCAGGGCCGTGTCATCGACCACGACAGCTCCGCGTCGATGGAGAAGAAGAAGCAGGAAGGGTACTTTTGAAGAAGCGGTTAGCGGTTGGCGGTTGGCGGTTAGGTAGACCGAAGCCTCAGCGCGCCTTGCAAGGCCCGGGGCGTCTTGCCGCTGGACTCAGCTGCTCCAAGAACCAACCGTTAACCGCCAACCGCTAACCGCTCTCCTCCACCATGTCCCACAAATCCGACCTGATCGCGACCGATATTCAGGCCTACCTGAAGGCGCACGAACACAAGAGCCTGCTGCGGTTCATCACCTGCGGCAGTGTCGACGACGGCAAATCGACCCTGATCGGGCGCCTGCTGTACGAATCGAAAATGATCTTCGAGGACCAGCTCGCAGCGCTGGAAGCGGACTCGAAGAAAGTGGGAACGCAGGGCCAGGACCTGGACTTCGCATTGCTGGTCGATGGGCTGGCGGCGGAGCGCGAACAGGGCATCACCATCGATGTGGCCTACCGCTTCTTCTCCACGGAACGTCGCAAGTTCATCGTTGCCGACACGCCGGGACACGAGCAGTACACCCGCAACATGGTGACGGGTGCCTCTACTGCGGACGTGGCCGTCATTCTGATCGACGCCCGCAAGGGTGTGCTCACGCAGACGCGTCGCCACAGCTACATCGCGTCGTTGCTCGGCATCCGTCACATCGTACTGGCCATCAACAAGATGGACCTGGTCGACTATTCCGAAAGCGTGTACGAAAGCATTTTTGCGCAGTACCGCGAGTTCGCCAAACAGATCGGGTTGAGCAACATCGTGCCGATTCCGCTGGCTGCGCTGAAGGGCGACAACATGCTGGAACGCAGCGCACGCACGCCCTGGTATCGCGGCCCGACCTTGATGGAGTACCTGGAGACCGTCGAGATCGAGGACCATCTGCAGAGCCAGCCGTTCCGCTTGCCAGTGCAGTGGGTGAGTCGTCCCAACCAGGATTTCCGCGGTTTCGCCGGCACCATCGCCAGCGGCGTGGTTCGCAAGGGCGACGCGTTACGGGCATTGCCTTCGGGCCGTACCAGTCATGTGGCTCGCATCGTCACGCAAGGCGGCGACCTGGAAGAAGCCGTCGCCGGCCAGTCGATCACGCTGACGCTGGCGGATGAGATCGACGTGAGCCGCGGCGACGTGCTGTCCATCGCGGACTCCCCGCCTACGGTCGCCGATCAATTTCAGTCGACCATCATCTGGATGCACGACGAGCCGATGCTGCCGGGCCGGCCGTACCTGATCAAACTGGGCACGCAAACGGTGACGGGCAGCATCGCCGCGCCCAAGTACAAGGTGAACGTCAACACTCTCGAACACCTGGCTGCAAAGCAGCTCGAGCTGAACGAGATCGGCGTGTGCAACCTGAACCTGGACCGGCCAGTGGCTTTCGATCCGTACGCGGAAAACCGCGACACCGGCGGCTTCATCCTGATCGACAAATTGTCGAACGATACCGTCGGTGCCGGCCTGCTCAACTTCGCGTTGCGTCGTGCCGAGAACATCCACTGGCAGGCGCTCGACGTGAACAAGACTGCGCGTGCGGCGCTCAAAGGGCAGCGCGCTTGCATTCTGTGGTTCACGGGACTCTCGGGCGCAGGCAAATCCACGGTCGCCAATCTCGTGGAGAAGCGGCTGCACTCGCTCGGGCGTCACACGTATACGCTGGACGGCGACAATGTTCGCCACGGACTCAACAAGGACCTGGGCTTCACCGACGCCGACCGCGTCGAGAACATTCGCCGCGTCGCCGAAGTTTCGAAACTGATGGTGGATGCCGGGTTGATCGTCATGGTCTCCTTCATCTCGCCCTTCCGCTCGGAACGGCAGCTGGCTCGCGAGTTGGTGCAGCCAGGGGAATTCCTCGAGGTGTACGTGGACACGCCGATCGAGGAAGCGGAAAAACGCGATCCGAAGGGCTTGTACAAGAAGGCCCGACGTGGCGAGCTGAAGAACTTCACCGGCATCGATTCACCGTACGAGCCGCCTGAGCTGCCCGAGATTCATCTGCGCACGGCGCTGTTCTCACCTGAACAGGCAGCCGAGCAGATCCTGGCTGCGTTGCGCGACGCGGGGATGCTATATCCGGCCGATGAGTTGTCAGGGCTCTGACTGGCCCACGATTAATTGCCAATGACACCCACCGAGCTTCTGCCCGCTGTCATTGCCATCGCCAAGCAGGCGGGCGCGGCGATTCTCGATGTGTACTCCCGACCTATCGAGGTGACGAATAAGGCCGACCAGTCACCGCTCACACTGGCCGACCTGCGTGCGCACGAAATCATCGTGCGTGGTCTGGCCGCGTTGACTCCGGACACGCCCATCCTCTCTGAGGAAGCGAGCGATATTCCGTTCGAGCAACGGCGACAGTGGCAACGCTACTGGCTGGTCGACCCGCTGGACGGCACCAAGGAGTTCGTCTCACGCAACGGCGAATTCACCGTGAATATCGCCTTGATCGAGAATCACGTGGCCGTCGCGGGTGTGGTCTACGTCCCGGTGAAGGACACGCTCTATACGGGAGTGATCGGTAGCGGCGCGTACCGACAGATCGGCACTGAATCTCCTGTTGCGATCAACACCCTTGCACCGGCCCCTTCCGAACCGCGCTGCGTCGGCAGCCGCTCGCACGGCGCCGATTCGCTCAGTCGCTATCTGTCGCAACTCGGCCCCCACGTACTGATCAAGGTCGGCAGCTCGCTGAAATTCTGCCTGGTCGCTGAAGGCAGTGCGGACCTGTATCCGCGATTCGGTCCGACCAGCGAATGGGACACGGCAGCTGCTCAAGCGGTGGTGGAAGCCGCGGGCGGCGCGGTGGTGACGCTAGATGGCAAACCCCTGCGCTACAACACGAAAGCGGATCTGCTGAATCCGAGCTTCATGGTGTATGGGGATGGGGGAAGGGATTGGATGCCGGACCCGAGCCAGTGACGGGTGACGGGTGACGGGTGACGGGCAAGATTCTGCGGTAGATCCACCACCTGCTCTTACTTCTTACTTCTTACCTCTTACTCGTCACCCGTCACCCGTCACCCGTCACCCGTCACGATTCCTTACCTACCCCGCACTCCCACCTTTCACCCTCACGAATATCTGCGCACCGCGCATCGACCCGTCCTTCGCGGGCAACAGGCTGGTGAAGCGGACCGGATATTCGCCATTGGTTGTCGGCGTGATGCAAATGTCCTTCTTGCTGCGCACCAGGCCGATGAGATCCTTGTGATCCTGGCGGATGCTCACCGATAGCGGTGCCTGCTTTATCGGCGCTCCTTGCGAATCGTAAGCAACGACCTTCAGCGATGTGATGCACAGACGCCCACCCAAGGTCAGCTCACTGACAACTGGCTGGACGTCGACGCGGGCTACATTGATACGCCGCAGCGAAAAATTGGCGAGCTCCGAGGCCAGGAATAGTTGCCGCCCCGCACCGGTCGGCTCCTCCGCGGTCGCTCCCGCCGCCTCGCCGACCACCACCCAGACGATCTGAAATTCGGTCTGCGGCAACGCGCAAGGCATCCACGCCAGCAGGCTCAGCAGCAAAAGCGTGGGATAGCGGACCGATTTATGGGCAGATCGCAAGATTGGACTGCTAGGGCTACGTGCCAGACCGGATCGGGCCTGAGGCGGTTGTTGACTCGTCATCCAGAGCATCGATTACCTGGGCTAGCACTTGGACCAGCGGCAATTCCGGGATGCTCAAGGAACCGGACAACATCCCGATGAACCGGCTTCGCTGGCAGCTGATTCTGACATTTTGCGTCCCTCGCCCTTCACAACAAAGCAATGCAGGGCCCGGTTCCGGTCGTTGGGCGCGAGTTTCGCGGCGACGCGCTTGCATTGCAATCGACAGTGCTGCTAGATTCAGCCGGATGTGCATTCTCCAGCAAAAATCGGTCCTGCCAATTCTCGGCGGCCCGTTGCTGGGTGCACGCCTGCACCTGCGTCGCTAAGACGCACCGACTTTCCCTCCGCGCCCGCGGGCGCTCATCGACAGATTGCTTTTTTCCGGCTGATCCCGGCCTGACCGCTATTGGCAGCAATGGCATCGGTCCGTCCGTCGCATCGGCCCTGTTAGGGGAAGTGAAAACAATGTTGCAGGATCCAGCCGCCAAGTACCGTGCCTTCAATCCCATCGGACTGCGGGAGCGGACCTGGCCCGACGCCGTCATCACTCGTCCGCCGCTGTGGTGCAGCGTCGACCTGCGCGACGGCAACCAGGCCTTGATCGAGCCGATGGATGCGGCGCGCAAACACCGCATGTTCGATCTGCTGGTGAAGACCGGCTTCAAGGAAATCGAAGTCGGCTTTCCAGCGGCGTCACAGACCGACTTCGATTTCGTGCGCGAGCTCATCAAGCGCAACCTCGTTCCCGATGACGTGACGATCCAGGTCCTGACGCAAGCGCGGGCCGAACTCATCGAGCGCTCATTCCTGGCGCTGCGTGGCGCCAAGCGCGCGATCATGCATCTCTACAATTCGACTTCGACGGTGCAACGCCGCGTCGTATTTGGACTCGATCGCGCGGGGATCGTCGACATCGCCGTCAAAGCCGCACGCTGTGTGTTGGACCAGGCGCAGCAGCAGCCGGACACACAGTGGTCGTTCGAATACAGCCCGGAAAGCTTCACGGGCACGGAGCTGGATTTCGCGGTGGCTATCTGCAACGCCGTGAATGAAGTATGGCAGCCGACTCCCGAGCGTAAAGTCATTATCAACCTGCCGGCGACCGTGGAAATGGCAACGCCGAATATCTACGCAGACCAGATCGAATGGTTCGGCCGGAACATTGCGCAACGCGATGCCATCGTGTTGTCGGTGCATCCGCACAACGATCGCGGCACAGCGGTAGCGGCGGCAGAACTCGCAATGATGGCGGGTGCGGATCGTGTCGAGGGAACGTTGTTCGGCAACGGCGAACGCACTGGCAACGTCGACATCGTCACGCTGGCATTGAATCTTTACACCCAGGGCGTGAATCCGCAGCTCGACTTCGCCAACATCAACGAGGCAGCGCGTTGCGTCGAGCATTGCAATCAGTTGCCGATTCATCCGCGCCATCCTTACGTCGGCGACCTGGTGTTCACGGCATTCTCGGGATCGCACCAGGACGCCATCAAGAAAGGCTTCGCGGCACGGCGCGGCGACGACATCTGGGAAGTGCCCTACCTGCCCATCGATCCACGCGACGTCGGCCGTACCTACGAATCCGTGATTCGCGTCAACAGCCAGTCCGGCAAAGGCGGCATTGCTTATCTGCTCGAGCGCGACTACGGGCTCGCCATGCCGCGGCGGTTGCAGATCGAATTCAGCCAGGTGGTGCAGTCGGTCACCGACGCGACCGGTAAGGAATTGAGTTCAGAACAGATCTGGTCGCTGTTCCAGCGCGAGTATCTCGATCAGAACGGTGTCTACTCTTACAACTCGCACCAACTGGCAACGTCACGCGAGCATCCGGAGATCGAGCGCCTGACCCTGAAGCTACGCTGCAACGGGCAAGGCGCGCTGCTTACCGGTGAAGGCAACGGCCCTATCGACGCGCTGGTCGACGCATTGGGATTTCGCTTCGATGTGCTTTCGTACGAGGAACATTCGATTGGTTCGGGCAGCGATGCACGCGCCGTGGCTTTCATCGAAATCACGACAGCCGCGCGCACGACCCTGTTTGGCGTGGGTATCCACGAGAGCATCGTGACTGCCTCACTGCTGGCGGTGCTCAGCGCAGTGAATCGCGCCTTGCAGCGTGGGCTGCTGGACGACTCGATGCCGGTAGCCACTGCCCGCTAGAACGGCTCGGCCACTCTCCTCTCTCCCTCACGCGGGAGAGAGGATGAGGTGAGAGATCGTCGCGCTTCCCTCGACCCCGACTCAGCTCGCGATATATCGCTCCAGCTGAGAGATCGTCTGTTGCTGTTCCTCGATCACGGCCTTGACGAGATCGCCGATGGACACCATGCCCACGACGCGGCCTTTTTCGACGACCGGCAGATGCCGGATGCGCAGCTCGGTCATGATCTCCATGCAACGATGCACGGCTTCATCCGGCGACACCGTGGTCACCGGCGTGCTCATGATGTCGCGAACCGGCGTATCGGCACTGGAACGGCCTTTGAGAATCACTTTGCGGGCATAGTCGCGCTCGGACACGATGCCGAGCAGTTCGGCGCCCCGCATCACGGGCAGCGCACCTATGTGCCTTTCCGCCATGATCTGAATAGCCTGCAGCACCGCGCTTTCCGGCTCGATCGACCACACTTCCTTCGGCTTCAACGTCAGCAGATATTTCACACGCAGCATGACTGGGTTCCTCCTGAAGCTGAAGGATCCTCCGATTGCAGGGGGATGTGCAATCCCGACGTGCCGCAGCGTGCGGGCCAGTCGACGCTCGACTGTTGACTAGTTTGCGTTGACTAGTCTTGCGGACCTGACGCGCCGCTCCGCTTCCAGCCAGTCATCCAGCTCGTGCCCGGCGGAGAAATTGCGCTCGGCGGCAAGGAAATAGGCCGTGGTAGCAATCAATCCCGACAGGTCTTCGTCGGCCGCCTGCATCGCACAGGACTCAACCCGCACCTCAGGAACCGCCACCTCGGACGAAGCTGCGGTGGCCTTGGAGGCTTTGCGGACGCGCGGCTTTCGCGTCGTGGCGGGCAGCTTGGCGGGCTCCTCGCTGGCTTTGACTCGTGCCCGTTTGGCGGCAGGCGCGGCGGTCGAAATCTGCATGGAAATTTCCTCCGGACGGCAGGATCGCATCAGCTGACAAGCACGGACTGTGCCAGCAACCAGGATCGGGTTGACCAGGGAAATCTACCGAGCGTGGATGACGCTTGTGTTGCACAAGCCAGTCACCAAGAACTGAAGCAGTGCAGTAGTTACGACGCCGCGCACGCGAACGGTGCGCAGCTCGCCATTGAGGAAGGTAATTTCAGGACGCAGACGATCTCAGGCGAATGCGCCAGAGCAGTCACTCAACTCGCAGCGACTGCCCTCCAACGGCATCAGTGATGGTGGCCGCCGGGTCCATGAACATGGCCGTGCTCGAGCTCCTCTGCCGTCGCGGCGCGAACCTCGGTGACTTCGACTTCGAAGTTGAGATTCTGGCCGGCCAGCGCGTGATTGCCATCCACCGTGACCATGTCGCCAGCAACGTGCGTAACCGTAACCGCACGTGGGCCGCCGTCGCCCTGGACCTGGAACTGCATGCCTACACGCACGTCCTTGATGCCCTTGAAGGACCGGCGCGGCACGCTCTGCACCAGCGCCTTGTTGTACTCGCCATAGCCGTCGGCGGGTGCAACCTTCACCTGCAGCTTGTCGCCGGCCTGCTTACCGTCCAGCGCATTTTCCAGGCCGGGAATGAGATTGCCGTTGCCCTGCAGGTAGGTCAGCGGTTCGCCGCCGGCCGAGCTGTCCAGCGTCTCGCCTTGGTCATTGGTCAGGGTGTAATGAATGGAGACGACGGCGTCCTGGGTAATCTGCATGAGCGCTCTCGCTGTTCGACGAAGACGTGAAGGGGTAGGAACGGGAAGGGCGGGATTATTGCCCATTGCCGCCTGGAATGGCCAAAAAAAATCTCAAGGTGACATGAGTGCCGTCGAACGATTCACTACCTTCATCGGTATCGGTACACGTACCTACAACACGCCGGCACGTACCGAATCGCAGACACGTCGTTAAGCGCGAGCGACGCCGCCATCAAGACATGCAGGCATTTGCGTATGAATTGACGATCGGGTTATCCGCAGCGAGGCGCTCTCACGCTGGCGGATCACCTTCGAAAAGGATTCCGCCACACTGATAGCGTCGGTTCCGAAGATTGTCCAGGCGCTCAGCCACGCGGACCCGCAACGCGGATCCGCGCGGCTGCGACTGTTACGGCGCGAACGGGATGAGCTTGTCCGTGTAGATGAACTGGACGTTGGAGGCTCGCATGAGGTGATCGCCGTTGAAATTCTCGCCCGGGATGGCCTTGTACCTGGTGTGTTCGACCAGGTCCTGGAACAACCTGATGTTCAGCAGCGCCGCCTTGTACTTGCCCCGATCGTGGAGATAGAGGGTCGCATCGACGAGCACCTTCAGGGCGAGATAGTTGATCTTGGGGACGGCCGCTTTTGATGCGACGACGGAAGCCTGCAGCAACTCCAGCTTGTACCGGGTCAGATCGACAAAGCTCTGGTGATTGCCCAGTGCGTTGAGGGCATATTCGTTGCTGTCACCCGGATAGATGCGCAGTCCGACAAACTGGTAAGAGCCGTTGAGGACCTTGCCACGCGAGCTGCCGCATCCATAAGTCACTTCAGCCAGGGTGCCGGCGAAGCGACCCGTGCCAAGTGAGGTCTCGAGCATTTTGGCCGGATCGCTGGATTGCCAGGCCACGACATCCCGGTGCGCTGGATCCGGATCAATCTGCCCCGCCGGATTCTGGCGAACGTCATCGCATCCATACAGGTTGTCTGGCAGCACATCCTTGGTCAGGTTCTCCACCAGGATGGTACCTGTGAGCACCTCGACGCCCGAGGCTGCTGTCTCGATCACCAGGAAGTCCGGGTGACCGCACAGGTATTGGGGGATGATCACCGCGCCATTGAACAGTGAGAGAGAGCGCTTGCCGCAACGATTCGGATCGTCGTGAAATCTGAATGTGCGTGCCGTCAGAGTTGCGTTCGGTGCGATCGAAGCAGAGTCGGGGTATGACAGCACTTGGGCACCGGTCGGGTTGCAGCCTCCCTCATCGGCGGAGCACGTCTGCGCCGGCACACTGACCTTGTCGCCGTACTCAATCACATAACCCCAGACATTGGGCAGATGACCTTCGTCGTTCCAACCGAATGCACCGTTCTTGCCGATGGCGAGATGATCTTCGGAGACGATGTTGTTGGCGTTCGGCGGTGGCCTGAGATTGTTCGGCTCACCCGGCAGCCAGTGAGTGTAAGGAGAACCGACATTCACCGGAGAGATCGATTCGCCATTGAGCCAGATCCAGCCGCAACCGGGTTCGGGCTGCGTTATCTGACACGGCAATTGATAGCCGCCAACCCATAGCTCGCTGCCGGTAATGGCTGCATGTGGCGCACTCAGTGTCTGCTGACGCAGCTGCTGGATGAATGCGTCTTCCTCTGGCGATCCAATCGTCGCCAGGTGTCCTTGTATTCCCTGGTACGCACGCTGCTCTGCCGCAGACTTGGCCGCATCCCAGGTGATTTTGTTGGCGATTACGACCTGATAGTAGCGCCCGTCGTATTGCTGAGGCACTGGTGGCGTCGGCGTAGTTGCGTTGGCACCCACTACGCCGCACATGAGCGCGAGCGTGACCAAGGGATAGATGCTTTTTCTGATCGACATCGCGATCTCCCCGGAATTATCGATAGCGGCGGGATCCGCGTCGCTCGCAGCGGACGGACCGTTCATTGCCCAGCGTCTCGCACAGTGCGGGCGCCGATGCCCAGAGGGAAATTCGAACCCGCCGGTTATTGGTTTGATAGGTGACGCGCAGGAACTTTACGTAGGATGCTCCCGAACCCAGCGGCCCGCAACCAACGTCGTGTCAAATACGAACTCTATTCCGTTGCTGTTTCAACAGTCATCTAGATCTAGACGCCTGCGCAAGCAACTTGGTCGCCTGGTCGGATCGACCTGTCGCTCGATAGAGTTTCGCAAGCCATCGGGCAGAGTTCATCACGTAATAGCGCTGCGCGCCCTCGTTGCTGTTCAGCAGCATATTGCCCTGCACCAGCAGCGGTTCAGCCTTATCGTATTGCTGAAGCTCTGCAAGAGCTGCGCCTTCGGCACTCGTCGCGGTCGCCGTTCGCCAGTGGTCCGGACCGAGCGCCTTCAGATAAATAGCTCTCGCATTGCTAGCCAGCTCGAGCGCCTCTTCGCTGCGTCCGGTATCGATCAATAGGCTCGCCAGTAGCGTCATGCTCGACGCCACATCGGCGTGCTCGGGACCCAGCAACTTCCTGCGCAAATCGAGCGCGTCACGCAGCAGTGGCTCGGCCGACACCTTGTCGCCGCCCTCCATCATCCATATCCCGAGATTCTGCATGCCGCGCGCAACCGATGGATGCTCGTTGCCCAACGCACGTCGATAGGTGTCCAGCGATTCTTTGGAGAATTCAATGGCGCTCTTGATGTCGCCCCTGTCATGCATGACGAAGGCGAGATTGTTGAGCGTCATCGCGACGTCAGGATGATCATTGCCAAGCAACTTGCGCTGCATCTGCAGAGCTTCGCGATACAACAGCTCCGCCTCGGCATACTTGCTCTGCTCATAGAGCGCCCCTGCGACGTTGTTGATGCCGATGGCGATCTCCGGGTGGGTAGCTCCAAGCAGAGTTTTTTTCATTTCGAGCGCTTCGCGGAACAGCGTCTCGGCTTCGCGCTTCTCACCGGTATCGCTGATCACGAATGCCAGATTGTTGATAGCTTCGGCCAGTTCTGGATGCGGCCCGTTGTGCAGCTTGCGCCGCATCGAGACTGCATCGCGCAGCAGGCCAACTGAATTCTGAAAGTTTCCCTGATCGTATAGATTCAGGGCGAGGCCCTCCATGCTTTGCGCGACCTGCGGATTCTGCGCGCCCAGCAGCTTGCGACGTGTCGCGAGCGATTCGCGGAACAACGGCTCCGCCTCCGAGAACTTGCCCATGCGACCAAGCAAGTCTGCCAACTCGTACTCGCTGCTAGCTGTATCGGCGTTTGCGTTTCCCAGCATCTCGCGCCGCATCGCGAGAGCTTCGCGATACATCTTCTCCGCCGGCGCATACTCGGCCTTGAGCGTGAGAGCTTCTCCGAGTCGATCCATCGAACGCGCGACCTCAAGGTGACGATCGCCATAAAGCGTCCGGCGTTTGCTGTACGCACTCTGCAGCAATGGCACAGCCTGATCGTAGAGACCCAGGCTCGTGTACACCGAACCCATGGTTTCCATGAGGTTCGCCTGGATCGCGGGCTGTTCCGTCAGCTCCTTCTCGATGCGTCCTGCGCCTTTGTCCATGATCTCCCGTGCCGTGATCGAGTTGCCGCGCGCTTCACTCGGATCGGACACCTTGAACAGATCGACCATGAAATTGGTCGTCTGCTTGGCTGTCTCCGCTTCGATCTCGGCACGCGAACGCGCTTGGTTGGCAAGATCGCGTTGCTGATTGGCCAGGTACGCAGAGGCTGTCGCAACGACGGCAAGAGCAGCTACTGTTGCGATGACGGCGGTCTTGAGCCGCTGCACGCGGCTGGCTCGCGCGATCGATGCCTCGATGAATCGGGCTTCGTCATCGTGTAGCTCGATATCGTGCTCCAGCAGGGACTCCGCCTCTACCAGGCGTTTCCCCGAAGGCAACAACAGATCCGTCGGTCTGCTTTCCGCTTCCCAACGTTGCGCGGCGACCGCGATGCGACCACGAATCCGCAGGTTCTCGCGATTCTGCGCGACCCAATCCTTGACCCGCGGCCAGTGCCAGAGCAACGCCTCGTGGGTCACCGTCACTACGGCGCTGCCGTCATCCGCAAGCTCCGTGACGAAGAGGCGATTCTCTACGAAGGTATCGACCAGCGCGCGACTCTTGCCCGAAGACAGGTCGGTCCAGGGCGCACGCTTACGACCAATGGTTTCGTGACCATCCAGCTCGATGCTTACCAGGGCGTTCAGGACCTTCGGGAGCTCTGCCTCAACATCATCGGGAAGCTCCTTGAATACGGTCTCTGCCCGCTGCGCCAGCGAGCCTTCCACTCCACCGAGCTCGCGGTATGCGTCGAGGGTCAGCATCCCGTCGGCGGTGCGACGCTGATACAGCTCCTCCAATGTAAACTGCAGCAGAGGGAGGATCTCCGGATGTTCCGCAGCGGCGTCGCGCAACTTATCGTCGAGGCGCTCACTGCTTGAGGAATCCTCCTCGAATCGCAGTCCTGCCGCGCGCGTCGGCAGTCGAATCATCTGGCCGATCTCATTCGCCGTCGGCATCTTCAGATCGTATTGCCCGGCACCCTCCTTGAGCGCGCTGAGTTTCGGCAGGCTCGCCAGCCGCGGATAGAAGTCGCTGCGCAACGTGCAGATGACCCAGACCCGCCCGCTGCGCGCGAGTGCATCGATCACATCGACAAATGCTTCGCGATGCTCGGGGAGAATCTGCTCATGCGTGAACATCTCCTCCATCTGATCGATGACCAGCACCAGCCGCCCGTTTGGCTTGCCGCCGCCGATTTCACCTTCGCGCGACAGAGCATTGCGGACGAGCACCGATGCCGCCTGTGCTGAGTTGCGTAACACCTGGGCGAGCTCATCGGGCCCGGCGCCTTCCGTATCCAGCGATGGCAATGCGTCCTCGCGCAGCAGCGCGGTTGCCAGGCCGGCAAAGATATCGCCGCGAACATCCGTCGGCCTGAAGACCGCACGCCGCCAGAACCCCACGCCTTCGATGACGCCGGGCCTCGTCAGCATCGGCAGGACGCCAGCCCGCACGACGGAGGACTTGCCGCCACCGCTCATGCCGAGAATGAGAACGAACGAGCGCTTCTCCACCGCCTGTTCGCGCAGAGCATGAAGGATGTCGGACACCGCGCGTGTCCTGCCGAAGAATACCGGGGAATGCTCGAACTCGAATGCCGCCAGCCCACGAAACGGCGAGCCCCGCTTCCAGACGGCCCGGGCTTCCGAGGTCGATGAGAGACTGCCCGGGAGCTTGCGCTCAATCAGTCGATGCAGGTGATTTTCCAGCAGGATCTCGAAGTCGCCGGGCGACTCGAAGGGATGAAAGGCGGCCTTGAGCGTGCCTTCGGTCTTGTCGTGGAACCACTTCGTGACGAACTCATCCAGTTTCTTCTTTTGCGCCAGGCGCTCCATGAGGTCCTGTTCGTCGAGCCGAACCGAAGGAGGTGCGGTCTTGCGATACACCAGCAGGTCCGGCTTGCCATTGATGCGGAAGCCCGCCATCGCTTCCTCGAACTCGTACTCGGTACCCGATTCATAACGCGAACCGTCCGGGCGACGAAATTGATCGGGAAGCTTGGTACCGAGGCGCGACCACAGGATGGAAATGACGACATCCGTATCGGACGGCTTGACGATCTGTTGCTGGAACGTCGAGGTGGCGAGGAGCGGCTCGTGCTCCCACAGAACGGAGTCGAGCACGACCCGCCCGATGTACTCACTCTGCAATCGCTCGATCACGCGGCTGGCCAGGGCGCGTTCCTCGAAGACGTCTCCGGGCGAGGAAATGAAGAACTGCAGAGTCCTCACAATCGCGCCTCGTACTCGCAGGTCGGGGGCCTACGATAGCAAAGATCGGTCCCGACCCACACACATCCGATAGATGGTCAGGGACGGTGACTGCGGGCGAGACGGTACGGATTGGCGCCTTGTAAGCTGTGGAAGGCTATTTGTTGACTTCACAAGGTGAAGTTCAGATCGCATCGCATCACACGATGGGACACAGATCTGGATTGGCCGGCTGACTCGCGCTCTGCATTGCCGGTGCACCCGGGGATCGTCCGTCCGCTCGCCCTTGGAATGCGTGAGAAGCCGAACGAATCGAAGCACAGACTCGGTATGAACCAGCAATCGGCGTGTGCTGGTCCACCGCGCCCACGGCTTGCCTTGTACTCCAACTCTGCGCTCCTGTCGGCGGCAAATCCCGTAGTCGATCACGGGAAATTGCTTGTCGCTGGCCGACTGACGCTGAGTTGATCGTCGAATCTGCTCCGTGTGACGCCAGTTGCGCTGTAACATCGCTCAGCTGTGCAAACCCTGGATGCGCGTACGAGGTGGATGAATGCGGGTAATTGTTGCTCATCACAGTCCCAGCTCATGCGAGCGGTGGCGCAATGCGCTCGCCGGAGAGTTGCCGAATGCGGACGTGAGCGTCTGGAGCGACACAGAAGAGAGGGAGGCGGACTATGCGATCGCCTGGGCTGCCCCGCCGTCAAGTTTCTTCATACGGCAACCGCGCCTGAAAGCTTTTTTTTCCACCGGTGCTGGCGTCGAGAAGCTTGTCGCGAGTCCGTCCATGCCCGCCGACCTTCCAGTGATACGACTGGAGGATGCTGGCATGGGAGGTCAGATGGCTACGTATTGCATCGGTGCGGCGCTCGGATGGATACGTCAGCACAATGAGTATGCCGAGCAGCAGCGGCTGAGGCTCTGGCAACAACTGCCTGGAGAGGATCTGGCGGACTGGCCGATTGGCATCTTCGGCCTGGGCGTTCTGGGAAGGCAGGTGGCCGATGCGTTCGCCGCGCTCGGATTCACTGTGAACGGTTATGCGCGCTGCGTGCACTCGCTGCCGCGAGTCCGTTGCTTCGCAGGGGCGGGTGGCGAGGGTAATTTCCACTCGTTCCTCGGAGCTACACGAATTCTTGTCATTCTCGCGCCACTCACGCCGCAGACGCGCGATCGGTTCGATCGAGTTGAGCTTGCTCAGCTTGCGCCTCGCTCGTACGTCATCAACGTGGCGCGAGGCGAGCTACTGGTGGATGAGGCGTTACTTTCTCTTCTGGACAGCGGTCACCTTGCTGGCGCCGCACTCGATGTGTTCCGACAGGAGCCACTGCCTGCGGATCATCGATTCTGGACGCATCCAAATATCAGCGTCACACCGCACATTTCCGCTCTGACCATCATTTCCTCATCTGCGCGCCAGGTCGCAGAGAAGATCCGGCGCCTGGAGCGCGGTGAGGCAGTTAGTGGAGTTGCGGATCGAACGCGCGGCTACTGACGTGCGCGTCAGGACCGTGCAGCGCGCCGCTTTGCAGGCGCCGACGCGTCATCTGGATCGAACAGAGCACTGTGCAGTCGAGTTCGGAAGGAGCAAAGCTCGACGAGGCGAGAGCCGAACTAACAAGCCGAGAACTCGCTGCCGCGTTAGATGGATAGGCCAGCGCAGATAGAGGCGGCCTCAACTGTCGGGTTTCTTTCCAGCAATCCCCTCGCTGTTGCTGGGTCTACGGTTGTCGCATTAGTGCCTTGCCATTTCCAGAGTGAACGCCAACAATCGGCCGCAAGAGCAAGAGGAAGCTTCTTCAAGGAGCCATGACCATGCGAATCGACTTCGTCAATCACGCATCCCTCATCGTCTCGGCTGGAGACGTGCGCCTGATCTCAGATCCCTGGCTTGAAGGCAAAGTTTTCCACGACGGCTGGGGCCTCACCGCCAGGTCGGCGATGGCGTTCGATGATTTCAAGGACATCACGCACATCTGGTTCTCCCACGAACACCCCGATCACTTCAATCCCGACAACTTGAAGAAGATCCCGGAAGCTCATCGCCGCGCAATCCATGTTCTGTATCAGGAGACCAAAGACAAGAAGGTGATCAAGTTCTGTCAGAAGCTCGGGTTCAAGCAGGTTACGGAATTGCCGCCGCGAACATGGATTCAACTTGGCGAGCAGATGCAGATTCTGAACTGCCCGAACAACACCAATTGGCTGGCGGATTCGTGGCTATGTGTACGTACGCCAGGCGGCACGCTGCTAAATCTGAATGACTGCGGCGCTCACACGGAATTGGAGGCCATCAAGAAGATGGTGGGCGACGTGGACGTCCTCGCCACGCAGTTTTCCTTTGCGCAATGGGAGAAGAACCGTGACGCCACCGATCACCGGCGCGCTCACGATCGAGGTGTGCTGAAGCAGGTCAAGAATCAGATTGAGGCGCTGCAGCCCAGATGGGTCATTCCGTTTGCGAGCTTTGCGTGGTTCTGCACAGAAGACAATTTCTACTTGAACGTCGAGAAGAACAAGCTGAGGGACGTCGTCTCCTTCCTGCGCGCCAAAACCAAATCAGAGCCGGTTGCGATGTATCCGGGCGATCGCTGGACAGTTGGCGAGCCTCATGACTCGGCCGCCGCCATCACACGATTTGAGGAGGAGGAAGCGCGCATCGCCAATCCAGCGAGCGCACCCCTTACGCGGCGCGATGCGGTGGATGCTCAAGCACTGATCGCGGCAGGGGAGCGATATCGTCGTCGGCTGATTGCGCTGGCCCCGCCCCCTCTGGTCCGACTCTACCTGGCCTGGGATAGCTATCGCGCCCGTGCCAGCTTCGGTGTGGGGCGCTTGTCGAATCTCGTCAAGCTGGCGCGCGCAGACGTGGAATGTGCGCGCCTCTTCGTAACGGATCTCGACCAGGCATTCGTTTTCGATTTGGGTCGTGGACTACAGCCGGCGGATATCCCGCGGGATAGGTGCGACATCACGTTGTCGTCCGCATCGCTGGCGTATTGCTTTCAGTTTGACTGGGGCGGAGAGACGCTCTATGTCAACGGCTGCTTTCAGGAGAATGAAAGCTGGAGGAAAGTCGAATCGCTGGCGTACGCCACTCGATTCTTCAAGTACAGCAACCTTCTCAGGCGCGTCGATCTCGGGCACCAGCTGAGCTGGAGAAAGGCGGCCAAGACAATGTTGCGCAAACTCGTGCCGGTATAGCCGGAACCCTATCGTTCTTCCCCCCAAGCCTCTTCTATTCGACAGTCACCGACTTCGCCAGGTTGCGCGGCTGATCGACGTCGGTGCCGCGCAGGATGGCGCAGTGATACGCGAGCAGCTGCAACGGAATGCTGTAAACCGCCGACGCCTGGAAGTGGCTGACGTGTTTGGGCATGGTGATGACGGTGACGCCTTCGGAAGACTGGATTCCCGAATCGGGATCCGCGAACACGTACAGCTCTCCGCCGCGCGCGCGTACTTCCTGCAGATTGGATTTCAGTTTCTCGAGCAGATCATTGTTAGGGGCAACGGTCACCACCGGCATGTCCGCATCCACCAGTGCGAGCGGTCCGTGCTTGAGCTCGCCCGCGGCGTACGCCTCGGCGTGGATGTAGGAGATCTCCTTGAGCTTCAATGCACCTTCCATGGCGATCGGGTGCATTTGTCCACGTCCCAGAAACAGGGCGTGATGCTTGTCGGCAAAGCGCTTGGCGAGTTCCTTGATGGTGGGTTCGAGGTGCAGGGTTTTTTCAACGAGACTTGGAATCTCGATGAGGCGTTGCACCAGGCCACGCTCGCGTTCGCTGTCGGTGCCGTTGAATTTTGCCAGCGCGATCACCAGCAGCCCGAGCGCTGCAAGCTGCGTCGTGAAGGCTTTGGTCGATGCCACGCCGATCTCAGGACCGGCACGCGTCAGCAGCACCAGTTCCGATTCACGTACCAGGGAGCTTTCAGGAACGTTGCAGATGGCGAGGCTGGAGAGGTAGCCCGACTGCTTCGCCATGCGCAGCGCCGCCAGCGTATCCGCGGTTTCCCCTGACTGCGAGATGGTCACGAACAGGGTGTTCTTCGGCACGACCGGATTGCGATACCGATACTCGCTGGCGATCTCGACCCAGCATGGCAGGCGGGCAATCTGTTCGATGTAGTACTTGGCGACAGCACCGGCATGGTAGCTGGTGCCGCAGGCCACGATCTGCACTGCTTCGGTACGGCGAAATACTTCCGTAGCGAGCGGACCGAAAGCGGCCTCAAGCAGTTTGCCGCCGGCAACCCGTTCCTCCAGCGTCTGTGCAATCGCCCGGGGCTGCTCGAAGATCTCCTTCAGCATGTAGTGCGGATAGTCGCCCTTCTCCGCCGCGTCGGCGGACAACGCGCTCTCGCGCATCGGACGTTGCGCCGTGTTGCCCTCGGTATCGAGGATGCGCACGCTGCCACGACGGATTTCGGCAACGTCGCCTTCATCCAGGAAGATGAACTTGCGCGTCACCGGCAACAGCGCCGAGACGTCCGAGGCGACAAAGTGTTCGTTGTTGCCGACGCCGATGACGACCGGGCAACCGGCACGCGCGAGAATGATGCTTTCCGGGTTGTCCTGGGAAATCACGGCCAGCGCATACGCGCCTTCTAACTCCGCAACCGTGGCGCGCACGGCGCGGAAAATGTCACCAAGCTTCTGCTTGTGGTGATGGATGCGGTGGGCGATGACTTCGGTATCGGTCTCCGAGCTGAAGGTGTAGCCGAGCTGTTTGAGCTCGTCGCGCAGCTCTTCGTGATTCTCGATGATGCCGTTGTGGACGATGGCGATGCCATCACGCGAGATGTGCGGGTGAGCGTTACGCTCCGAGGGCACACCGTGGGTCGCCCAGCGGGTATGGGCAATGCCGAGATGCCCTTCGGTCGGCGTCTCGATCATGGCTTCCTGCAGCATCTTGACCTTGCCGACGGTGCGCAGGCGGCTCAGATGGCCGGAGCCGTTGAGCACGGCCACGCCCGCGGAGTCGTAGCCGCGGTACTCCAGCCGGCGCAGACCTTCGATCAGGATGGGGACGATATTACGATCAGCGATGGCGCCGACAATGCCGCACATAGGGAAATCCTGGGGTGTTGGCTTGCAGCCAGTGCTAGGGAATCGAGAGGGTAAGTGTACTTGAGCAATTCGCGCCAATTCTGTGAACGGCGGCCTTCCTTAACCGATGACCCGGTTCGGAAAATATAGCCCAACTCCCTACCCTGCCTGTGCTTTTGGCCCAGTTGAGGGGTTAACTTCGTTCGGGTTACAGGCCGCCAGCTCAACGCTTCTTTTCGGGTCGTTTCCAGCCATCGATGGTGACCTGGCGGGCCCGCGCCAGGGTGAGCTTACCTTCCGGAGCGTCCTTCGTAATGGTCGAGCCCGCGCCGGTATTGGCGTTCGCACCGATCTTTATGGGGGCCACCAGCATCGAGCCCGACCCGACGAAAGCGCCGTCGCCAATCTCGGTACGTGACTTGTTCACGCCGTCGTAATTTACGGTCACCGTGCCGGCCCCGACATTGACCTTTCGGCCGACGCTCGCATCCCCGAGGTACGTCAGGTGGTTGGCCTTGCTGCCCGCGCCGATCTCGCTCTTCTTCACCTCGACGAAATTGCCGATGTGCACGTCCTCGTGCAGCAGGCTTTCGGGGCGCAACCGGGCAAACGGCCCGATGGCGTTGCGCGGACCGACCGTCGCCCGGTCGATGACGCAATTCGGGTGGATCTCGGTGTCGGCACCGATCTGGCAGTCCTTCAGATAGCAATTGGGCCCGATGCGGACGCGATCGCCTAAGGTGACCTTGCCGATCAGCACGGCATTCACATCGATGAACACGTCGCGACCGACACTGACCTCGCCGCGAATGTCGATCCGCGCCGGGTCTGCGAGCGTTACGCCCTGGAGCATCAGTTGCGTCGCGCGCTCACTGCGTAGTGCGCCTTCGAGCTGCGCCAGCTGCACCTTGTCGTTCACGCCCAGCACTTCGAATTCCGTCGGCGCGATAACAGCGGCGATCTGCATCGCATCGCGCGCCGCCATGACGATGATATCGGTCAGGTAGTACTCGCCCTGCGAGTTGTCATTCTTGAGCGCGGCAAGCCACTTGCGCAGCGAGCGAGCGGGCGCGGCGAGCAAGCCGGTATTGATTTCGTTGATCGCACGTTCCTTGGTGTTCGCGTCCTTTTGTTCGACGATGCGCACCACATTGCCAGCACCATCGCGAACGATGCGACCGTAACCAGAAGGGTCGGATGCGACCAACGTCAACAGGCCAAGCGAGCGCTCGGTGCTGCGTTCGATCAGTTGCTGCAAGGTGCCCTGGCGGACCAACGGCACATCGCCATAGAGAATGAGGACGTGATGGTCATCGGGAATGGCAGGCATTGCCTGCGCAACCGCGTGACCCGTGCCGAGTTGTTCGGCCTGTAGTACCCAATTCACCGGCTCGGACGCGAGCACCTCTCGAACCTTGTCCCCACCGTGGCCGTAAACCACGTGGATCGCAGCGGCACCGAGCGACTTCGCCGTGTCGAGCACATGCGCCAGGATCGGCACACCGGCGAGCGGCTGCAGCACCTTGGGCAGATCGGACTTCATCCGCTTGCCCTGACCGGCCGCGAGAATGACGATGGAAAGGGGCATGGGTTTTTCGGCCGAGGGATTGGAGGGAGCGGGAAAGGGCTATGGAAATGGGCTACAGGCTACAGCCAGAGGAAAGAATGGGACAAGAAGGAGGTCGCATTCTGTGCGTGCTGCGGCAATGCAGGCCCGGGAAACCGCGCCTGGGCGGGCTCGATTCGAGGTACGGATAGCCCAAATAAAAAAGGGCGCGCCCATTGGCCCGCCCTCTTTCTGCCTGGCTGCTGCCTGGCATCGGTTGGCTACTGCTTGATCTTCCGCAGCTTCTCGATCGCCTTGATCTGGGCGGCCGCGCGGGCCAGTTCCGCCTGTGCTTCGGCCACTTCGATCTTGCTACCGCGATTCTTGAGCGCTTCCTCGGCGCGCTGCATGGCCTGCAGCGCAGCGGCTTCATCGAGATCCTTGGCACGCAACGCCGTATCGGCAAGCACCGTCACCAGGTGCGGCTGGACTTCGATGGCGCCGCCGGAAACGTAGAAGAACTGCTCTTCACCGGCAGGGGTCTGCACGCGCACTTCGCCGGGCTTCAGCGTCGTCAGTAGCGGCGCATGCCGCGGCGCGATGCCGATCTCGCCCATGACGGCGGGCGCAAAGACCATCGCCGCTTCCCCGGAGAAGATCTCGCCTTCGGCGCTCACGATGTCGACGTGGATGGTTGCCATGATTTACTCCGTCAAAAAGTGACGAGTGACGTGCGATGCGTGACGGGTCGGAGCCTCTTGCTCGTCACGCGTCACTCATCACGCATCGCTCATTGCAGCGTCTTCGCCTTCTCGATCGCTTCTTCGATGGTGCCGACCATGTAGAACGCCTGTTCGGGCAGCGAGTCGTACTCGCCGGAGAGAATGCCCTTGAAGCTCTTGATGGTTTCCTTGAGGGAGACCAGCTTGCCGGGGTTGCCGGTGAAGACTTCCGCGACATGGAACGGCTGCGACAGGAAGCGCTGGATCTTGCGGGCGCGCGTCACGGTGATCTTGTCGTCTTCCGACAATTCGTCCATGCCCAGGATCGCGATGATGTCCTGCAATTCCTTGGAACGCTGCAGCACTGCCTGCACGCCACGCGCAACGTTGTAATGCTCCTCACCGACGACCAGCGGATCGAGCTGGCGGCTGGTGGAGTCCAGCGGATTCACGGCCGGGAAGATACCCAGTGCGGCGATCTGACGATCGAGCACCACGGTCGCGTCCAGGTGGGCGAACGTCGTTGCCGGCGAAGGATCGGTAAGGTCGTCCGCGGGAACGTAGACGGCCTGGATCGAGGTGATCGAACCGGTCTTGGTGGAGGTAATGCGTTCCTGCAGCACGCCCATTTCCTCGGCGAGCGTCGGCTGGTAACCCACGGCGGAAGGCATACGGCCGAGCAGCGCGGACACTTCCGTGCCGGCGAGCGTGTAACGATAGATGTTGTCGATGAACAGCAGCACGTCGCGGCCCTTGCCGCTCTCGGTCTTCTCGTCGCGGAAATACTCGGCCATCGTCAGGCCGGTGAGCGCTACGCGCAGGCGGCTGCCCGGCGGCTCGTTCATCTGGCCGTACACCATCGCGACCTTGGATTCCGGCAGGTTCTGCAGGTTGATGACGCCGGCTTCCGACATCTCGTGATAGAAGTCGTTGCCTTCGCGAGTGCGCTCGCCGACGCCGGCGAACACCGACAATCCGGCGTGTGCCTTGGCGATGTTGTTGATCAGCTCCAGCATCGTGACCGTCTTGCCGACGCCCGCGCCGCCGAACAGGCCGATCTTGCCGCCCTTCGCGAACGGCACCAGCAGGTCGATGACCTTGATGCCGGTTTCCAGCAGATCCTGGCCGCCCGCCTGCTCGTCGTACGACGGCGCCGGACGGTGAATCGGCCAATATTCAGTGGCTTCTACCGGGCCGCGCTCGTCCTGCGGCGCACCCAGCACGTCCATGATGCGGCCGAGCGTTCCCCGGCCCACTGGCACGGAGATCGGCGCGCCGGTCGCTTTGACCTTGAGTCCGCGCTGCAAGCCTTCGGAGACGCCCATGGCGATCGTGCGCACGACGCCGTCGCCGAGCTGCTGCTGCACTTCCAGCGTCAGCCCGATGTCTTCGAGCTTCAACGCTTCGTAAACTTTCGGAATCTGCTCGCGCGGAAATTCCACGTCGATGACAGCGCCGATGACTTGCACAATCTTGCCGGTAGACATTTGCTCGTTCCTCTCGCGGGCTACAGGCGACGGGCTACAGGCGACAGCCAGAACCGGTCACGTTGTGCCGTGAACTCAATACAAAAATGATTCTTTCCGAAATCCGTAATTCTGGCCGTGCCGGTAGCCCTCTGGCCTCAGACTGCCGCCGCTCCGCCCACGATCTCGCTGATCTCTTTCGTGATCGAAGCCTGGCGTGCCTTGTTGTAGATCAACTGCAGCTCTTCGATCAGCTTGCCGGCGTTGTCGGTGGCGCTCTTCATGGCCACCATGCGTGCCGCCATTTCACAGGCGACGTTTTCCACCGCACCCTGATAGACCTGCGATTCGATGTAACGCAACAGCACGCCACCGAGCAGTTCCTGCGCGGATGGTTCGTAGATGTAATCCCACAGGCGCTGCAGCTTGCTTTCATCGGCATCCGCGGCGGCGACGGGCAGCAACTGGCGCACCGTCGGCTTCTGGCTCATGGTGTTGACGAACTCGTTGTTCACCACGAACACCCGATCCAGCTTGCCTTCCTGGTACTGATCCAGCATCACCTTCACGGTGCCGATCAGATCGGCGACATGCGGCCGGTCGCCCAGGTGCGTGACCGTCGCCAGCGTCTTGACGTTGCCGAGGCGGCGGAAGAACTGCACGCCCTTGGAACCGATCAGGCACAGCGACACATCGGCGCCCTGCTTCTGCCAGTCGCGGATCGCCGCGAGCGTGGCCTTGAACAGGTTGACGTTGAGGCCGCCGCACAAGCCGCGATCGGTGGTGATCACGATGAAGCCAACCGACTTCGCCGGCCGCTCGATCATGAACGGATGCTTGTAGTCCGGATTCGCATGCCGCAGGTGGCCGATCACACGCCGGATCTTCTCCGCATACGGGCGCGTCGCGCGCATGCGCTCCTGCGCCTTGCGCATCTTGCTCGCCGCGACCATCTCCATGGCCTTGGTGATTTTCTGCGTGCTTTTGAAGCTCGCAATCTTGACGCGGATTTCTTTTACGCCGGGCATAGGTTCGATCCAGAAGCGGATAGCGGATAGCGGATGGCGGATGGGATGAAAGAGACGCTCATTTGGCTTGCCTGTTCACTATCCGCTATCCGCCAGTCACTTCGTTCAGTATGTTCCTGTCGCCACGAACTCTTCGCAGAGCTTCTTCAGCGCTGCGTCGTTTTCCTTGCTCAACTCGGGCTTGGCGTTGATGCCGTCGATCAGCGCCTTGTAGTTCGTCTTGGCGAACGCCTGCAGGCCCGCTTCGAAATCGCCGACCTTCTTCAGCGCCACCTTGTCCATGAAACCGTTGTTCACGGCATAGATGGATAGCGCCATCTCGGCGACCGACATCGGTGCGAACTGCTTCTGCTTCATCAGCTCGGTAGTGCGCTGGCCGCGCTCGAGCTGCCGGCGGGTAGCTTCGTCCAGGTCGGAGGCGAACTGCGAGAACGCCGCGAGCTCACGATACTGCGCCAGCGCCAGACGAATGCCGCCACCGAGCTTCTTGATGATGCCGGTCTGCGCGGCGCCGCCGACGCGGGACACGGAAATGCCGGCGTTCATTGCCGGGCGGATGCCGGCGTTGAACAGGTCGCCTTCGAGGAAGATCTGACCGTCGGTGATCGAGATGACGTTGGTAGGCACGAATGCCGTCACGTCGCCCGCCTGCGTTTCGATGATCGGCAGGCCGGTCAGCGAACCGGTCTTGCCCTTCACGCGGCCATTGGTCTTCTTCTCGACATATTCTTCGTTGACGCGAGCGGAACGCTCGAGCAGGCGCGAGTGCAGATAGAACACGTCGCCCGGATACGCTTCGCGGCCCGGTGGGCGGCGCAGCAGCAGGGAGATCTGGCGATACGCCCAGGCCTGCTTGGTCAGATCGTCATAAATGATCAGCGCGTCTTCGCCCTGGTCCATGAAGTACTCGCCCATCGTGCAGCCGGCATACGGTGCCAGGTACTGCAGAGCCGCTGGCGTGGACGCCGAAGCCGCGACGATGATCGTGTGCTTCAGCGCATCGTGCTCTTCGAGCTTGCGCACGACGTTGGCAATCGAGGATTGCTTCTGGCCGATCGCGACGTAGATGCACTTAATGCCGCTGTTCTTCTGGTTGATGATCGTGTCGATCGCCAGAGCCGTCTTGCCGGTCTGGCGGTCGCCGATGATCAGCTCGCGCTGGCCGCGGCCGACGGGCACCATCGAATCCACCGCCTTGTAACCGGTCTGCACCGGCTGGCTGACGGACTTACGGAACACGACGCCGGGCGCCACGCGCTCGATCGGTGCCTTCTGCTGGGTGTTGATCGGACCCTTGCCGTCGATCGGGATGCCGAGGGAGTCGACCACGCGGCCGAGCAATGCCTCGCCGACCGGTACTTCCAGGATGCGGCCCGTGGTTTTGACCGTGTCGCCTTCGGTGATGTGCTTGTATTCGCCGAGCACTACCGCGCCGACCGAATCCTGTTCGAGATTCAGTGCCAGGCCGAAGCTGCCGCCCGGGAACTCGAGCATTTCGCCGTACTTGACGTCCGCGAGACCGTGCACGCGCACGATGCCGTCCGTCACCGTGACGACGGTGCCGACGTTGCGCTCTTCAGTCGCGCTCGAGAATTTCTCGATACGCGCCTTGATGAGATCGCTGATTTCCGATGCCTTGATGGACATTGCCGCTACCTCGGTCCGCTACCTTGATGAAGTCTCCGGCCAATGCCGGGAGCTTCTGATTTCTGCTTCGGACGGCGCCACGCCATCCACTCGTAATTCAATTCGCGATCTGGACGGTTCGCTAACGAACCGACCCGCAACCTTCAGCCCGCGATCTGGCTGGCGAGACGCGCCAGGCCCGCCTTCAGCGAACCATCGATCACGATGTCTCCCGATCGCACTACCGCGCCGCCGAGCAGCGCCGTATCCACATCGCATTGCAGGCGCACTTCGCGTTTGAAACGCTTCTGCAGCGCCGTCGCCAGCCGCTGCTTCTGCGCATCGCTGAGCGCGATGGCCGAGGTGATCTGCACGTCCGCGACGTTTTCGACTTCGGCCCGCAGGATCTCGTACAGCGCCGTAATCTCCGGCAGCAGCCCGAGCCGGCGGTTTTGCGCCAGTGTGCTGATGAAGTTGCGGCCGTTTTCGTCGAGCCCCTTGCCCGGTGCGCTGCCGACAACGCCGGCGATCAGTTCGATCAGATCCGCCGGAGTGACCTTCGGACTGGAAAGCAGCCGCGCGGCGTGTTCGTCGTGGACCACCGCCGACGCCGACGCCAGCAGCTCGGACCAGCGGGCGAACGCCTGATGCTCGCGCGCATATTCGAACGCAGCGCGGGCATAGGGTCGGGCGATTGTGACTTTTTCGGCCATCGGTACTTCGCCTCAGCCGCGCTCGATTTCGAGGGCCAGCTTCTCCAGCAGGTCCGCATGCGCCTTCGCATCGATCTCGCGGCCGAGCAGCTTGCTGGCGCCTGCCACTGCGATCGCAGCGACTTCCTTGCGCAGCTGCTCGCGTGCACGACCTGACTCCAGCGCAACTTCCTGCTGCGCATCGCCGATCAGGCGCTGACCCTCGGCGATTGCAGCGCCGCGCGCCTCCTCGACGAGCTCGTTGGAGCGGCGATTGGCCTGGTCGATGATCTTGCTCGCCTGAGCATGCGCTTCCTTGAGGATCACGGTCGAGTTGGACTTGGCTTCCGCCAGGCTCTTCTCGCCCTTGTCCGCCGCAGCCAGGCCATCGGCGATCTTCTTCTGGCGCTCGCCGATTGCGGCCATCAGCGGCGGCCAGATGAATTTCATCGTAATGAACGCCAGTATCAGGAATACCAGCGACTGGATGAACAGCGTTGCATTGAGATTCATGGAATCGTGTGTCCTGCTCGGATCAAGCCGAACGCGAAGTCGCAGCGTCTGCTGCCACGTCGCGACATGCTTCTAACGCCAGCGTCAGCCTGCGAACGGATTCGCGGTGGCGAACCACAACGCGATGCCGGTGCCGATGATGAAGGACGCATCGACCAGACCGAACAGCAGGAACACCTTGGTCTGCAGCACGTTCATCAGCTCGGGCTGACGCGCCGAGGATTCGATGTACTTGCTGGCGAGGAGGCCGACGCCGATACAAGCGCCCAACGCGCCGATACCGATGATCAATCCGCAAGCCAGGGCGACAAAAGCGACATTCGTCATGAGTATTCTCCGGGAAAAATCCAACTTACCGTAATTGCGTAGCGACTAATCTGTAGCGAAGCGAGCCTAGTGTTGATCGTGCGCCTGGCCGATGTAGACCAGCGTCAGCATCATGAAAATGAACGCCTGCAGCAGCACGATCAGGATGTGGAACAACGCCCACACCGTGCCGGTGAACAGGTGCATGCCGATGCCGAACACCGTGGCAGTGCCGCCGAGGCCCGCGATCAGAAAGAAAATCAGCTCGCCCGCGTACATGTTGCCGAACAGCCGCATGCCGTGGGAAAAAGTGTTACCTATGTATTCGATGGCCGTCATCGCCACGTTGGCGACGCCGAGCAGCAGGGCACCGATCCAGGTGAGCGGATTTGCCGTGATCTTGTTCATGCCGAACGGCGCGCTCACCCACTGGTGCAGCCAGCCGCCGATGCCCTTGATCTTGATGTTGTAGTAGAACGAGAGCAGCAGCACCGCAACCGCGATGCCGAAGGTGCCGTTGAGATCCGCGGTCGGCAGCGGACGCAAGTGCTCAAGACCAGCATGGCGGCCGAGGGTCGGCAACCAGTCCACGGGCAGCAGGTCGATGGCATTCATGAACGCCACCCACACAAATACGGTGAGCGCGAGCGGCGCGATGAAATCCAGCTTGCCGTGCACCATGCCCTTGGCCTGCTCGTCGACGAATTCGACCAGCATCTCGACGAACGCCTGGAATTTTCCGGGGACGCCGGGCGTTGCGCGCCGCGCCGCCATGTACAGCGCGAACAGGACGATGACGCCGCTGAGCAGGGAGAAGAAAATCGTATCGAGATGAAAAACGTTGGCTGCGAACAGACGGCCGTGCTGGTCGGCGCTGGCAAGGTGCTTCAGATGATGCGAAATATATTCGGCCATGCCGACATGTTCAGCACCACCTTCACTTGCCATTCGTGTTATCCCCACGGCCATCCCCGCCATCCCCATGCTTTACCCGAAAAGTCAGCCATGCCCAGTAGGCAACGAGAGCCGCGCTCAATCCAGCCAGCAGCGGCAACGGCGCCATCGCCTTGGATCGAAACGCGATCAGCAGCAGACCGAAGGTCAACGTGACCTTGATCAGCCAGCCCGCGAAAAATGTCAGTGCGCTCAGCCGCACTCCGTAATCGACGCTGTGCCGCTGCAGCGTGAGCCCCATGTACACGGTCCAGATGAGACCGATGGCGCCACCTGCCAGAATCGACCAGCCCGCTTTCGCGCCGAACACGACCGCGCTCAGTATCGCGATCGCCACAATCCAGCCCACTTGCCAGACCAGGATTTGCCAGGCCTGACGCGCCGTCGCCGCAAGTACGTTCGTGCTCACCTCAGTACTCGGGGCCCGGCCTAGTGCTCGGTCGACGGACAACAAAAAATGCCACTGCGCATACCGAATATTCGGTGACGTATGGCATTGATATTCCTGACGATTGCGCCGCACAGCAAGCTGTCCGGCCGGAAAAGGCCGCGCATTATACGCAGCGTTTTGCAGTGCTTCAAGAAAGTGTTTTGCAGTGCTTCACAGAATTGGATCGCCCGGGTTGGCCAGCCTCAAAAGCGCACTGACATCGGGCAATTCAATCTCTATAGGCACCCAGAACACCTGCTTCAGGGCGCGCAGTGTACGCGGTCATGCGCTCCGGCAGTTATGCAGTTATCAAGCCGCTCTAGCAGCACTGGCCCTCCGGACAGCTGCGCTCGCGGGGCAGAGCGCCGCCAGCGCGGGCGAATTCAGAGGCGGAAGCGGACTTTCACCAGGATTTGATCGGAATCGCGCACGTCGGGAATGGCCGTGAAGAGCTGGCTGACATCGCGCTCGTCGTCGTTGAATTGCTGATAGCCGCCGCGGCCGTACACCACAAACAGGTCGGATAGCGGGGCAATCTCGTAGCGGTAGCGGATCTGCAGGCCGACGTTGTTCACCGTAAATGGCGCCAGCGCGTCGCCCGACCGGCTCAATTCGCCGCCGAGGTCCGAACGATAGGCGGCGCGAGGTTCGGCGCGCAGGCCGATCCACTGGAATTTCAGCCGCAACTCGTGGCGCGGCGAGGGAATCCAGTCGATGCGGAAGTCCAGGTCGAGCCGTTTCGAGCCGAAGGAGCCGAACAGGTTGCCCTCTTCCCACAGTAGCCAGTCATCCGACCACTGCGGTACCGCCAGCAACCGGACGGTGAGGTTGTCATGGGGATACCAGGTTGCGCCCAGGTCGAGCCAGCCCGAATAGTCCTTCACGCCTTGCTGGAACACGTAAGCGCCGAAGATATAGACCCAGTTGCCGGCACGCGGCGAGGTCGAGTCGAAGTACAGACCCAATCTCGAATCCAGCTTGACCGGGCCATTGCCGCGCGAAAGCAGATCGTCGACACCGGGGGGCAGAAAGCGCAGCTCTTCGTAGGCGCGCCATGAGCTCGCGTACTGCACGTCGCGCGAAACCTGCAGTCGCGGCTGCAGGCGCGTGCCGTCGTCATTTTCCTTGTAGAGCAGATACAACCGTTGGGTTTCGCCGCTGATACGTTCACCGTCTGCAGAAGCGATGCGCCGGTTGGTCTCCCATTCCACCTGACGCAGCGAGTTACGCTCCATGTAACCCAGGTCGTTCATGTCGAATCGGTCATCGATGTACAGCAGCTTGAGCGAATGCGTCAGCGGTGAGGAGCGATTCATATCCACCTGCAGCCAGCTTTCGTAACCGTCGGTGCGCACACCCGCCGTATCGATGTCGGAACGAATCACCTGGCCGCTCAGGCGCCACCAGTCGTTCGGCTTGAATTCGTAGTCCACTGCATTGAGCAGGGCATCGCGATCCAGCATCGGGTGATCGGTCCACGTCGCCAGATGCCCGATGCGAACGTTGTCGGACAGCCATGCCAGCCGCGTCGCGGCGAACAGGCGGCCAAAGCCCTCGTTGTAGTTCTCTTCCTGGGCCACGAGCGCGCCGTAGGTAAACGGTCCTTCGGTACCGGTTACCTTGAGTGCGGCATCGATGTCGCTCGATCCGGCGCTGAGATCGTCCGGGGCGCCGCCGACGCGACGCGTGTAGACGAGTTGCCCGTTGGCAGGCGTGCGCAGGTCGAAGATGCTCTGGTTTTCGGTAAAGAACGGCCGCTTGTCGGTGTAGAAGGTTTCGATGGCGGCGAAGTTGACCACCAGCTCGTCGCTCTCGACCTGACCGAAGTCGGGGTTCAGCGCGCCCGACAGCCAGAAGTTCGGCGATGGCTTCCAGGTGATGTCGGCGCCGGCCTTGAAGCTGGTGTCGTGGTTGACTTGGTCGGAAACGACGGTGCCGTAAGGCACGAAATCGAAAGTCGCGCCCGCGCGCTGCTGCGCGACTTCGAGCTGCTGGAAATCGGACAGGAAGACGGGCTTCTTTTCGCTGATGCCCGGGCAGGCGTAGCGTTCGCCGCGATCGAACAGATAGCGCGTGGCATAGACGCCGATACGGCGCAGCGCTTCCCCGGAACCGCCGCGCATGCTGACCGTCGCCCACGGAATCAGGATTTCGACGAACCACTGATCCTTGGTTTCGCGCACGGCGTGCTGCCACACGCCATCCCAGTCGCGATCGAATTCGTTCTGATTGGTGACGATGCCATCACGCACACCGCCGCCCAGTCCCACGGAGAATTCGTAGCCGACCTGGCCGGTGGCATCGAAGTCGACGATCAGTCCGACCGATTCGCCCGTCAGATTGGTTGCATCGCGCGGCGTACGCGGTTTCATGCGCCGCTCGCTCGGCGGCTGGTCGATAGTGAATGCAGCCGCCAGTCCTTGCGGCGTAGCTACGATGCGCAGGTCGTTGCGATAACGCGGTTCATCCAGCGCAAACGGTTCGGTGCGGCGCCAATCCGAACAGTGCACGGCGCCTTGCCACTCGGGCTCGTCGAAAACCCCATCGACGTTGATGTCCGCGTGGGCAAGCGAGGCGTACGCGGTGAGCCACAGTGTATACAGTACAAAACGAACGTGGCTGCGGCTGGGTGGTAAGCGATACACGCCTGCAGTCAGTACGCCTGCCAGACCCGGACACATGCTGTGTAAGCCTCCATGCGCATCCGTGCCATCCTGTTTTTTGCAGACGAGTGTTTTGTATAGCCGAGCGCGGCCGGTCAGCGAATGTGCTCGAGAATACCGTCAAGTTCTTCGAGCGTGTGATAGCTGATGACGAGCTTGCCCTTGCCCGATGAGGAATGCTGCAACTGCACTTTGGCGCCGAGCTTGTCGCTCAACTCGCCCTCCAGTTTGCGTGTATTGGGATCGGGGCGGGACGCGCTCTCGCGCTGTGCTTCCTGCGGTTCCTGGCTGAGCCGCTTCACCAGCGCTTCGGTCTCGCGCACCGACAATTTGTTCTTCGCCACCCGCAAGCCGACTTCCGCCTGCTGACGTTTGTTCGTCAGTCCGAGCAGCGCGCGTGCGTGTCCCATTTCCAGTTCGCGATGCTCGACCAGTTCTTTGACCTCATCCGCGAGATCCAGCAGCCGCAGCAGGTTGGACACGGCGGCGCGCGAACGACCGACCGCTTCCGCGGCGGTGGCGTGGGTCATCTGGAATTCCGAAATCAGGCGCTCCAGCGCGCGAGCTTCTTCCAGCGGATTGAGGTCTTCACGCTGGATGTTCTCGATCAGTGCCATCGCCACAGCGGCTTCGTCGTCGACGCGACGCACCAGTGCGGGAACTTCGTGCAGGCCGGCCATCTGCGCGGCACGCCAGCGCCGTTCGCCGGCAATGATTTCGTAGCGGCGCATCTGTCCCGCAACCCCTTCGTTCAACGGGCGCACGACGATGGGCTGCACGATGCCTTGCGCTTTGATCGAGTCTGCAAGCTCCTGCAGGGTTTCCGGGCGCATGTCCAGGCGCGGCTGATATTTGCCGCGCTGGAGCAGGTCGACGGCGATCTTGAGCAGCTCCTCGTCGGGACGAATCGAGGCTACCGTCGCCGACTCTGCGGACAGCGGTGACACGGGCGATACGGGTTGGCCGAGCAATGCGCCGAGCCCACGGCCGAGACTGGGTCGTTTGGTGGACATGATTCAGAGAGAGAGAGCTGTGGGCTGTGAGCTATGGGTCGTGGGCCGAAGCCGGGCAGTGGCGACCCGTACAAGTACAAGAGCAAGTACCGAGGATCCGCGCTGTTCCCAGCATGCACTACACAGCCCGCTGCCAATAGTCGTTATTGTTTTCATGTCCCCACCGCACCCGCTGCCGCTTTTGCCGATTCGTAGGCGTCATCTTCGCGGCGGATCATTTCTCCCGCCAGTGCCAGATAGGCCAGTGCACCGCGCGATTCGCGATCATAGTGCAGCGCCGGTTTGCCGTAACTGGGCGCCTCGGCCAAACGCACGTTGCGCGGGATGATGGTGCGAAACACCTTGTCCTGGAAGTGCTCGATGAGCTGCGCCGAAACTTCGTTGGCCAGGTTGTTTCGCGGATCGAACATGGTGCGCAGGATGCCTTCGATCTCCAGCACCGGATTCGGGCCAGCTTTGATCTGCTCGATCGTGCCCACCAGCGCCGTCAACCCTTCCAGCGCGTAGTACTCGCACTGCATTGGAATCAGTACGCCTTCGGCCGCGACCAGCGCATTCACCGTCAGCATGTTCAGTGAGGGCGGGCAATCGATGAGGATCACATCGAATTGCTCACCAATGGGCTTGAGCGCATCGCGCAAGCGCAACTCGCACCCGGCGCGACCCATCAACTGCACTTCGGCCGCCACCAGATCCTGATTCGCAGGCATCAGCTTGAAATCCGCGTACTCAAGCGGCAGCAGCGCCGCAGCCGCATCGCAGTCTCCCAGCAGCACCTCGGTAGTCGAACGCTGCACCGTGCGCTTGTCGATGCCGCATCCCATCGTTGCGTTGCCCTGCGGATCGATATCGATCAGCAGCACGCGACGCTTGGTGGCAGCCAGCGACGCCGCCAGATTCACGCTGGTCGTCGTTTTGCCGACGCCGCCTTTCTGATTGGTGATGGCGAGAATGCGGTGCATGGGTGAAGGAGGCGAACTGCCTAGCGGTGACTGACTACTGGCAAAGAAGGAAGAATCGTCATCTGGAGATCCCTGTCGGCGCAGTGGGTTGGTCGCAGTCCGCTGACTCTATTCTTGCCAGCCGCCAGTGGCCAGTTTGCCGGCGGCCCGATGATCGACTAAACGCGGTCGTGCGACCGGCAGATTTCCACAAGATGCCGCTCTTCGTCCAGACCGGGAACGGCAAGTCGATGGACCGCCGCAAGTTTCCAGCCGTTGGGCAGCGTCTCCAGCTCGTCGTGCGGATAGCGACCCTTCATGGCAAGCAGTCGCCCGCCGCCGACACACAGATGACTCGACCAGCCCATGAACCGCAACACCGGCCCCACCGCGCGCGACACCACGATGTCGAAACGCTCATCGGGCCGGTATTCCTCGGCGCGCGTATGAATCGTCTGCACATTGGTCAGCTCCAGCATCCGTGCCACATGGTCGATGAACTTGAGCTTCTTCGCGGTCGAATCGAGCAGTACGAACTGGCGTTCCGGATTTGCAATCGCCAGCGGCAGGCCGGGAAAACCGGCGCCGGTTCCGATGTCCACCACGCGGGTGCCACGCAAATAAGGCTGAATCGACAGGCTATCGAGCAGATGCTTGGTGATTTGCGCACCGCGCTCGCGGATCGCAGTCAGGTTCATGAGCTGATTCCACTCATCCAGCTCATCGAGCAGGCGCAGCATCTGCGCGGCCTGCGTTGCACTCAGCTCGATGCCGAATTGCGCCGCTCCTTCGATAAGCACTGCTTCAGTCATGGGGTCGGATAGCAAGGCAAAAGAATTTCCAAGAAGGGACGGGATCGTAAAAACTGGCGATGGGGACAGTAAAAACTCACGTCCATCGCGCTGAGTATCGGGAATCGGCGGTGCTACAGGCTCATCCGAACCGCATCTTCTACTATCGTCATGCGCGCTTGCGTCGAGACCGTTCTCGTCCGCGCCGCTTCACGGAATCCTCACCACGGTGCGGCCGGTGATGCCGCCCTTGATGTAAGCGTCGAACGCGTCCGGCAGTTGCGCCAGATCGATCGTTCTGGTGGCGATCTGGTCGAGATGGCGCGGCTTCAGGTCGCTACCGATGCGCTGCCAGACATCGAGCCGTTCGTGGCGCGGTGTCAGCACCGAATTGATACCCAACAGATTGATGCCACGCAGAATGAATGGCATCACCGTCGTTTTCAGCTCGGCGCTGCCCGCCATGCCGATGCTGGCAATGTTGCCCCAGGGAATGGTCGTGCGCGTCAGCCAGGCAAGCATGTCGCCGCCGAGGTTGTCGATCGCACCGGCCCATTGCCCTTCTTCCAGCGGACGCGTGCCCATGCTGATCGATTCGCGCAACAGGACTCTGCTCGCGCCGAGCTGCTTGAGGTACGCCTCGGAGGATTGCTTGCCGGTAATCGCAACGGTGCGATAGCCACGGCCCGCGAGCATGTCGATCGCGATGCTGCCGACACCGCCGCTTGCACCAGTGACCGCGACCTCGCCCTGCTGCGGTTCCTGGCCGTTGTGCTCCATGCGATGAATCGCGAGTGCCGCGGTGAATCCCGCCGTACCCAGCGCCATGCATTGATATTCATCGAGACCGGCCGGGATGGGAACGATCCACTCGCTCTTGAGTCGCGCGAATTGCGCATAACCACCGTCGTGGGTCTCGGACAGGCCGCAGCCGGTGACCACGACTTTCTGTCCTTTCGCGAACGCCGGATCGGAGGAGGATTCGACCTCACCTGCCAGGTCGATGCCGCCGACCAGCGGAAACTTGCGCAGGATCTTGCCGGCGCCGGTGGCCGCCAGAGCATCCTTGAAGTTGATCGACGAATAGCGCACCCGTACGACCACTTCGCCGGCGGAGAGGTCGTCGAGCGCGATCTGCTCCATCCGCCCGGCAACCTTGCCCTGGTCCTGATGAATGCGGAAAGCGGTGAATGTTGCGGGCATACGTTGGCTTGTCTGCTGCCGGTTGTCCTGACGGTCAACCGGCAACGCTCAGCGTACTAGTCGCATTTGCCGTGCTTGCGCAGCTCATCCGTGCTGCACAGGCCGTGCTGCTGCGAGAAGAACTGGGCGAGGGCAGGGAAATCCTTCGCGTCGACGCCGCTGATGACGCCCGCCATGACGGGATTCTTGCGCTTGCCGCTCTTGTAGTCCTGCAGCGCTTCCAGCAGGTAGTCGGCCTGCTGACCGGCCAGCACCGGAAAGTCTTCGGTCGCCGTCTTGAAGCCATCGACCCCGTGGCAGGCGACGCAGGTCTGCGCGGCCGGCGGCGGCGTCCCCACGACTTCCGTGGGCTTTATCGGCTCGCTTTGCAGGAAAGCGGCGATATCGGCGCGATCCTGCGGCGACAGCGTGCTTGCGTGCGAATGCATGGTCGGGTGTGAACGATCGCCCGAGGCGTATTCGCCCAGCGCAGCCGCCAGGTACTTGGCGTGCTGACCGCCCAGCTTGGGGACGCTGTAGCTGGGGTAGGCGTTCTTGTAGTTGGGAATGCCATGGCAGCCGTGACAGGTGTATGCCAGGACTTTGCCGTGTTCTGCGTTGCCCTCCGCGCTGGCCGACAGGCTTGCCGCAATCGCAATCAAACCAAGGCCCAACGCCGACAGGGTCGGTCGAAACTTCATACCGGATCTCCGCGAATTTTTCGCCAGCGGTGAGGTGACCTGAGGAGGGCCTGAGCCAGCGGGGGCGCAATGGTAGCGGATTTGTGCGGGGCTTCCCACGGTCAGTGTCGTTTGTCGTGCGACTTAACCTGCTAATAGTTAGCCGATAGTCGGCCGATGCCACACCATGCGGCTCACGCTGGCAGCGCTCCTCGGCTATACTTTGGCTATTGTGTGGCGTCCGTCACACGCCCCTTATCCCGCCCGGTCGAGGTTTTCATGGCTCGCATTACTGTCGAAGACTGCCTGCAGAACGTACCCAACCTGTTCCAGCTCGTCCTGGTCGCCTCCAAGCGCGCCCGCAAGCTGGCCAACGGCGCGGAAGCGACGGTGGACTGGGAAAACGACAAGATGACGGTGGTGGCGCTGCGCGAGATCGCCGCCGGCCACATCGGCCCGGAAATCCTGGAAGAAGTGGAACGTCCGGCCCCCGACCTGATGCCGGATGCGGAGATGTCGGGCGAACTGCGCGCTCCTCACCTCGGACTGGGAGACTGACGCCGGCCGCCGAGCTGCCGTCCATCGGACTGGGCGCTGGCGGCATCTCCTGGCGCAATCGCCCTGGCGACATTCATGGATTACGCGTCTTCCATTCTGAACCTGCTGCCTTCCGGAAGACGCTCGATCGGCGTTACGCAGCTACTCAACAAGCTTGAGACCTACCTGCCGCCGCAGCAGGTCGACCGGGTTCGCGACGCGTACGAATTCGGCGCGCAGGCGCACGAAGGCCAGAAACGGCTGAGCGGCGAACCCTATATCGCCCACCCCGTCGCCGTGGCGGACATCCTGGCCGACCTGCACCTGGATGCGCAGACCATCGTCGCTGCCATCCTGCACGACGTCATCGAAGACACCCCCACCGCCAAGGGCGAAATCGCCGAGCGCTTCGGCCCCGAAGTCGCCGAACTGGTCGATGGCGTCTCCAAGCTCGACCAGATCCAGTTTCGCAGCCGCGCCGAGGCGCAGGCGGAATCGTTCCGCAAGATGCTGCTGGCCATGGTGCGCGACATCCGAGTCGTGATGGTCAAGCTGGCCGATCGCACGCACAACATGCGTACCCTCGGCGCAGTGCCGCCGGCCAAGCGACGCACCGTTGCCCGCGAGACGCTGGAGATCTACGCACCGATCGCCAATCGTCTCGGCATCCACTCGGTCAAATCCGAACTCGAGGAGCTGGGCTTCAAGGCGCTCTATCCGGGACGCTACCGGATCATCGAAAAGGCACTCAAGAAGGCGCGCGGCAACCAGAAGCAGTTCGTCGGCAAGATCGCCGATAACCTGCGCGGCGCAATCGAAAAAGCCGGTATCAAGGGCCGGGTCGAGGGTCGCGAGAAGCACCTCTACAGCGTCTATCAGAAGATGCGCCGCAATCGCGCGCCGCTGACATCGATCGTCGATGTGTTCGGCTTTCGCATCGTGGTGGACAGCATCGACACCTGCTATCGCGCACTCGGCCTGGTCCACGGGCTGTATCGGCCGATGCCCGGGCGTTTCAAAGACTACATCGCCATTCCGCGAGTCAACGGCTACCAGTCGCTGCACACCACGCTGTTCGGGCCCAACGGCATGCCGATCGAAGTGCAGATCCGCACCGAGGACATGAACCGAGTTGCCGAATCCGGTATTGCGGCGCACTGGCAGTACAAAACCGGGGAAGACCAGGGCCGGGCCTATCGCGACCGCGCCAGCGAATGGCTGCAGCAGCTGATGGAGATCCAGCACGGCGGCAACTCCGAAGAGTTCATGGAGAGCGTCAAGGTCGACTTGTTCCCGGACAAGGTTTACGTATTCACTCCGCGCGGCGAAATCCGCCGCCTGCCGCGCAACGCGACCGCGGTGGACTTCGCGTACGCAGTGCACACGGACATCGGCAATCACTGCGTCGCCGCCAAAGTAGACCGTCGACTGGTCCCGCTGCGCACGCCGCTGCGTAACGGTCAAACGGTTGAGATCATTACGGCGAAAGGCGCCACACCGAATCCGGCCTGGGTCAACTTCGTGGTGACCGCCAAGGCGCGCGCCTCGATTCGCCACTACCTGAAAGGACTCAAACATTCCGAAGCCGTGGAGCTGGGCAAACGCCTGCTCAACCAGGCGCTGGCGGACCTGAACCTGGTGCTGAAAAAGATTCCGGATGAGCGCGTGCAGGCGACGGCCATCGAACTGGGACTGAAGAGCCCCGAAGAGTTGTTCGAACAGATCGGCTTGGGCGAACGACTGGCACCGCTGGTCGCGCGCCGCTTGCTGCCGCCGGATTCCGCGGCGCCCGCAGAACCCGTGTCGCAATCCGGTCCGCTGGCAATTGCGGGCACCGAGGGCATGGTCGTGAGCTACGCGCGCTGCTGCTTCCCGATACCCAACGATCCGATCATGGCGTACCTGTCCAGTGGACGTGGCGTGGTGATTCATCGCGAGGCGTGCGGCAACCTGCGCAACTATCGCAAGCAGCCGGACAAATGGCTGTCGGTGACCTGGCAATCCAGCATGGATCGCCTGTTCAACGTCGAGATCCGTATCGACGTCAAGAACCGCATGGGCGCGCTCGCCGCGATTGCTTCGAACATCGCCACGACCGAAACCAACATCGAGCACGTCGCGGTGGACGAGCGTGACGGCGACGCTTCCACGCTGATCTTCGATCTGCAGGTCCGCGACCGCAAACACCTGGCAAACGTCATCAAGAACCTGCGCAAGATGCCGGAAGTGCTGCGGGTCACGCGGGTACTGGCGTAGCGAAAGAAGAGGTTGGCGGTCAGCGGTTGGCGGTTAGGGGAGAATGGGGAAGAATGCAGCCATCGCATCGATGCCCCTCCACCAACCGCGAACTAACCGCCATGCCCCGCACCATCATCTCCACACCCTTCGCTCCCAAGGCCGTCGGCACTTACTCGCAGGCGGTTCGCGCCGGCAACACCGTGTACGTGTCGGGGCAGATCCCGCTCGATCCCGCCAACGGCAACCTGGTGCAGGGATCGATGGATGCGCAGATCCGCCGCGTCTTCGACAACCTGCTGGCCATCGTCACCGCGGCCGGCGCGGACTTCTCGAAGGTCGCCAAGCTGAACGTATTTCTGACCGACCTGGGCCATTTCGCGCTGCTCAACCAGATCATGGCGGAATATTTTCAGGAACCGTTTCCCGCGCGCGCCGCGATCCAGGTCGCCGCGTTGCCGAAGGGCGCAGCGGTGGAGATGGATTGCGTGGTGGAGCTGGAGTAACAAAGCGGCCAACGGTCAACCGGCCACTGGCAGGTCGGCCTGAACGCGACGCTCTGAGATCCTCGTTCTGGCCACCTTGCCGATTGACCGGTTAGCCCGTCGCACGCTCCCCGCTGGTACGCACGGCAACTCATGACTTCCCCACCAGCAAAATCCATCGAAGCGCCACTTCCAGTCGAACTCCGTCCCGTCACCGCTCTGCGCGGTGTCGGCGATTCGCTGGCGGGGAAACTGCAGAAGCTGGGTATCGTCGTCGTGCAGGATCTGTTGTTCCTGCTGCCGCTGCGCTACGAAGATCGCACCTGCATCGTGCCCATCGGTTCGCTGCAATTCGGCGATCGGGCCGTGGTGGAAGGCGAGGTGCAGCTGACCGAAGTGACGTTCCGCGGTCGGCGGCAGCTGCTGTGCCGGATCGGCGATGGCTCGGGCTCGCTGACGCTGCGCTTCTTCTATTTCTCGAACTCGCAGCAACAAGCGCTGACTCGCGGCAAACGCATTCGCTGCTACGGAGAGATTCGCCGTGGCGCCAGCGGCTTCGAGATCGTGCATCCGGAATATCGAACGCTCGCAGACGATTCGGTCAGCACCGTGGAAGCCGCGCTGACACCGATCTATCCGCTGACCGAGGGCGTGCAACAGGGACGACTGCGGCAACTGACCAGCCTCGCCCTGCGCGAAGTTGCGAATCGAACCATACGCGACTGGTTACCGCCATCGATCCTTGCCGGAATGGAACTGCCGACGTTGCGCGAAGCGCTCGAATACGTGCACCGGCCACCGCCCGATGCGAGCCTCGAACTGCTGTCCGCCGGACAGCACCCGGCACAACGCCGCCTCGCATTCGAGGAATTACTGGCGCATCAGTTGAGCCTGCGCCTGTTGCGCAAGGAAATTCAGCGCGACCCAGGTTGGCCGCTGTTGCCGCAGGCTTCGTTGGTAACGAAATTCCTCTCGAATCTGTCCTTCCAACTGACCGGCGCACAGCAACGCGTGTGGCGGGAAATCGAGAAAGACCTCGAACAATCCAGCCCGATGCTGCGCCTGGTGCAAGGCGATGTCGGCAGCGGCAAGACCGTCGTTGCGGCACTGGCTGCACTACGCGCTGCTGAAGCGGGTTTTCAGGCGGCGGTCATGGCGCCGACCGAGTTGCTCGCCGAACAGCATGGCCGCAACTTTGCCGCGTGGCTGGCGCCGCTCGGCATGGAACTGGCGTTCTTCACCGGCAAGCGCAGCGGTGCCGCTCGCAATCGCGCGCTCGCGGATCTCGCTTCGGGTCACGCGCAGATTGCAGTCGGCACTCACGCGTTGTTCCAGGAGCACGTCGAGTTCAAACGACTCGGGCTCGCGATCATCGACGAGCAGCATCGCTTCGGCGTGCACCAGAGGCTGCTGTTGAGAGAGAAGGGCGCGGCAGCGGGACGCTATCCGCATCAACTCATCATGACCGCGACGCCGATACCGCGCACGCTGGCCATGACCGCGTATGCCGACCTCGATGTATCGATCATCGACGAGCTGCCGCCGGGACGCACGCCGGTGAAGACCGTCGCATTGCAGGAAACCCGCCGAGATGAAATCGTGCTACGCATTCGCGACGCCTGCCGCCAGAAACGCCAGGCCTACTGGGTGTGCCCGCTGGTCGAAGAATCCGATCAGCTCGAAGCCCAGGCCGCGGAGGAGACGGCTGCCGCACTCACGCAGGCGCTCTCCGAGTTGCGCGTGGGGCTGGTACACGGACGCATGAGCTCACGTGACAAGGACGCCGTCATGAGCGAGTTCAAGGCAGGGCACATCGACCTGCTGGTCGCGACCACCGTGATCGAAGTAGGCGTCGATGTTCCCAATGCCAGCTTGATGGTTATCGAGAACGCCGAACGCATGGGCCTGGCGCAGCTGCATCAGCTACGCGGACGTGTCGGGCGCGGCGCAGCGGAGAGTACCTGCGTGCTGTTGTATCGAACTCCGTTGTCGGAGATTGCGCGCGAACGACTCGCTGTCATGCGAGGAACCAACGACGGTTTCGAGATCTCACGTCGCGACCTGGAGCTGCGCGGTCCAGGAGAGTTGCTGGGCACACGCCAGACCGGCTTGATGCAGATGCGCGTCGCCGACCTGATCCGCGATGCCGATCTACTGCCGCAGGTACAGCACGCCGCGGAATTGATGCTGGCCGAGAATGAGGCCAACATAGCGCCGCTGTTGCGCCGCTGGACAGGACATCAGGGAGAGCGATTTGGCAAGGTGTGAGAGAAAGCGGTTGGCGGTTAGCGGTTGGCGGTTTGTGAAGAGGATGGAGGAGCCTGGATGCGAAATTTCGGCGTAACCGTTACGGCTGGCTGGGGGACTGTTTTGACAGCTGAGCTGAACCAGATCGCCACGCTGCCGGGTCTTGACCAACCGCCAACCGCCAACCGCTAACCGCTTCTCCATGGCCTCTTCTCCACCCTTTTCCGCCCGCCTGCGTTGGCTCGGCCACCGCATCGCATCGACGACTCTCGTTGCGGACATTCTTCCCGCGGCAGCCAGCAAGGCATGGGCCTACGCGCGCTTGTTGCGACTCAACAAACCCATCGGCATCTGGTTGCTGCTGTGGCCCGTGCTTTGGGCCGTGTGGCTGTCCTCGGGCGGCAAACCCGATCAGCATGTGTTCCTGGTGTTCGTCTTGGGGACGGTGCTGACCCGCTCGGCAGGCTGTGCCATCAACGATTTCGCCGATCGCAATTTCGACGGCCACGTCGCCCGCACGCGCGATCGTCCGCTCGTCACTCGCGAAATCGATCCGATCGAAGCGGTCGCGCTCTGCATCGGCCTGGGAATGATCGCGCTAGGGCTGGTGCTCACGCTCAATCATCTTACGCAGCTCCTGGCAGTGGCCGGCGGCGTGCTCTTGCTGACTTATCCCTTCATGAAGCGCTTCTTTCCGTTGCCGCAGTTCTATCTTGGCGCAGCGTTCACCTGGTCGGTGCCGATGGCCTATGCGGCGCAAACCAATACCGTGCCGCGTCTAGCATGGTTACTGTTTATCGCGGGCCTGCTTTGGACCATGGCGTACGACACCATGTATGCCATGGTGGATCGTGAGGACGATCGCAAACTCGGTATCCGCTCCAGCGCCATCCTGTTCGGCGATGCCGACCGCTTCATCATCGGTGTAATGCAATTGATGGCGCTGCTGGCCTTGTGGCTGGCAGGCAGCGAACTGAAGCTCGGCTTTTGGTACGGCTTCGGCCTCGCCATCGCCGCAATCTTCGCGTTGTACCAGCAGTTCCTGATCCGCGACCGCAAACCGGAACCCTGCCTGCGAGCCTTCCTCAATAACAATTATTTCGGCATGGCGATTTTTGGCGGAATTGTGCTGGAGTATGTGTTCAGGTGATGGAAGTGATGTAGGTCGATCCCGTTACCCGCATCACCTTCATCACTTCCATCACTTTCTCCTCACTTCCTCCCCGCCCGCGCCACCGCCCACACCTCGACCCGTTGCGCCCCAGCGCGCTTCAGTACCTTCGCCAGTTCATTCACCGTGCTGCCGGTGGTAATCACATCGTCGATGATGGCGATGTGCCGGGCGGGCAGCTTGCGGACCAGCGTGAACGCGCCACGGATATTCTTGCGGCGCTGGCTGCGATTGAGAGTCGCCTGTTCAGGGGTTTCGCGCGAGCGTACGACCAGATCGGTATGCATGCGGATCTGCATCCGCTTTTCGACACAGCGCGCCAGCTCGGTCGCCTGGTTGTAGCCGCGTTCTCGATAACGTCGCGGCGCCAGCGGTACGGGCAACAGGATGCCGGGTTGCGCGCCGCGATGCAGCGATTGCAACCGACTCGCCAACAGCTCGCTCAGTACCCGGCCATGCGCGAGTGCACGGTGATACTTGATTCCGCGCACGAGATGATCGAGCGGATAGGCATAGCGGAATGGACAGAAGCTGGCATCGAAACGCGGCCTGCGACTCAGGCATGCACCGCAGATGAGCGAACGGCCAGACGCTGAGCTCAAGGGCTCGGCACAAACGGCGCATGCGACGGCGTTGAGCGGCAGATCCGCTTCGCATGCCTGCCGCACACAGATCGAGCGAGCGAACGCCCGCCGCGGCACCGCACAGCACGCACGTCGAGGGCCAGAAAATGCCCTGGAGACGCGGTAACCAATCGTCAACTCGCAGCATGGATCCAGGTTGACAGTAAAATAGGTGCTGTGAATACTTCCGGCCAGTTTGCGGGCGGTACTGACCCGAACGCAGCGCGATACGCGGCCATCCATCGAGAAACGAACGTCATGAATCCAACCCCGGCAATCCAGCGCAAATCCCTGCTCGCGCGTCTCGGCGAGGTCCGCAACGACTGGACGCTCGAGGAAGTGAAGGCGCTGTTCGAGCTGCCGTTCTCGGATCTGCTGTTCCATGCGCAGCGCGTGCACCGCGATAACTTCGATCCGAACGAGGTGCAGATCAGCACGCTGCTGTCGATCAAGACCGGTGCCTGCCCCGAGGACTGCAGTTACTGCTCGCAGAGCGTTCGTTTCGAGACCGGCGTGAAATCGGAGCCGCTGATGGACCTGGATGCGGTGATGGAGAAGGCGCGCAATGCCCGCGCCAACGGCGCCACTCGCTTCTGCATGGGAGCGGCCTATCGCAGCCCCAAGCCGCGCCAGCTGGCCCAGATCATCGAGATGATCAAAGGGGTGCGCGACATGGGTATGGAAACCTGCGTAACGCTCGGCATGCTGAGCACCGAGCAGGCGGTCCAGCTCAAGGTAGCCGGGCTCGACTACTACAATCACAACCTCGATACCTCCGAAGCGCACTACAAGAAGATCGTCACCACGCGCACCTATCAGGATCGCCTGGACACGCTGGAAGCGGTGCGAGGAGCAGGCATCAATGTCTGCTGTGGAGGAATCCTGGGCCTGGGTGAAACGGAACTGGATCGCGCGCAGTTACTGCACACGCTCGCAACGCTGCCAGAAGCCCCGCAGAGCGTGCCAATCAATCAACTGATGCAGGTCGAGGGCACTCCTTTGCACGGCGCCGTCAAACCCGAGTCGTTCGATTTCATCCGCACGATTGCCGTGGCGCGCCTGCTGATGCCGCGCTCGCACGTACGCCTGTCGGCCGGCCGCTCCGAGATGAGCGATGAAACCCAGGCGCTGTGCTTTCTCGCCGGCGCCAATTCGATCTTCTACGGCGATCGGCTGCTGACCACGGAAAACCCCGCCGAAGACCACGATCGCGGCCTGTTTGCCCGGCTGGGAATTCGCGCCGAGCCGATGCGGCACGAAGCCAAGCCGCATCATCCGGCGCCGGTCGCGCCACCCCATGAATTTGCAACCACGGACGAACCGGTGATGGTGGTGTGAGTGACGAGTTCGCGCTCGACCCGCAGTTCGTACGCCGCTCGTTCGAGGCTGTAAGCGCGACGTTCGATGCAAATTCGGCGGTTCATGCGGCAATACGCGCGCAGCTGCTGGAACGGCTCGATGTCGTACGTATAGAGCCGGCCGTCGTGGTCGATCTGGGCGCAGGAACGGCTCACGCCAGTCGCGCACTGAAGGACCGCTATCGCTCGGCACAGGTCATCGCGGCGGATATCGCGCCAAAGATGCTGGCGCAAGCGGCTAGACAGCAACGACTGCTGCGACGTTTCGCCCGGGTGGCGACCGACGCGCATCGACTCGCGCTGCGAACCGCCAGCGTCGATATGGTTTTCAGCAACCTGATGCTGCAGTGGTCGCACGATCCCGATACGGTGTTCAACGAGGTCCGCCGGGTGCTCAAGCCCAATGGGCTGTTCACCTTCACGGCGCTCGGTCCGGACAGCCTGCGCGAACTGCGCTCGGCCTGGTCGCAGATCGATACTTACACTCATGTTCATCGCTTCATCGACATGCACGACCTGGGCGATGCTTTGCTGCGCGCCGGCTTTGCGGAACCGGTCATGGACACGCAGCGATTGACAGTTACTTATCCAACCTTCGATGCATTTCTGGGCGAGCTCGCGGGCAGTGGCTCGGGCAACGTGGCGCAAGGTCGGCGTCACGGCCTTACAGCGCCAGCTGCACTGGATAGAGTGCGCAAATCGTACGAGCAGCTGCGTCGCGAGGGCACTCTGCCTGTCAGCCTGGAAATCGTTTTCGGGCATGCCTGGACCGGCAATCTCGCGCGTGCGGTTTCGAGCGGAGAGGTGCGCGTCCCGGTGGCTAGCCTGCGGCGTCGCGGCGTCGATCATTGATATAGGAAAAATTAACTAACCGCCACCTATCCTGTTATGGATGGTGTGGATCATTTAGTTATCTGAATTGGTTTTGCGGACTGGCGAGCGCCGCCTTCATCTCCTTAGCGAAGGCTCCCACGCTCGCCTTTGCGGTCATCTCAACCTGGCGATTCGTGCCCCCTGCACCGACGCCGGAGTTCGACCTCGAACGCCACCCGTCAATGCGAACCCGATTCCGCCGCTGAGCGAGCGAGGGCAATGGCCCGAGCTTTCAACCCCCGTTCCGGGCGACTGCTCACGGCGATCCATCCGCGCTCGAGCCTCTCTGCCGGAGAGTCCGCGATTGCAGCGACCCCGAGTCGCAACCGGTTGCGATCACGGAACATGCAGCGCTCGCGCCGCGCGCAAATCACATCGGACAAATCACATTAAGTCTGCAAAAAAATCCCTTTGCTGCCCGTGATTTGCGTTGCGCGAGCGGCCGGCTCTCCGCTAGGATAGCGGCCCTTCCGGGCCCGCCCGCATTTTCCGCCACCCTTTGATTTTCATGAGCCACGGCGTCGTACTGAGGCCGCAGTCCAGCCCGTCGGCGATGGTCGCGCAGCAAGGCGAGTACCGCCGCTTCGAGCTCACGCCGCGCTGTTCGCTGACCATCCGCACTGCCCGGATTTTCATCGCGACGGTGGCGGCCGGCACATTCTCCGTGGCGACGGTTTTCACGCTGCAGGGGTTCTGGCCCATCCTGCCGTTTGCCGGCCTGGAAATCGCGCTGCTGATGTGGGCGGTGCGCGCCTCCATGCGTAAAGGGCAGGAGCGCGAAACGATCGTGATCAGCGCGGATTGCATCACAGTGCAGCGCTATAGCGTACGTGGCGAGCGCACCTCGGTATTTCCTCGCCATTGGGCGAGAGTTAGACTCCACGCCCCGCACGCGGCGCTGCACCCCAGTCGACTCCTGCTCGAGTCGCACGGTCGCGTCTGCGAAGTGGGCGGATTTCTCACAGAAGGCGAACGCCATAGCCTGGCGACGCGCCTCCAGCAACTGGTGGGGAATGTGAACGAATCACCCGCGCTCAATTAACTGAGCGTGGGGCTGAACTGCGGGCGCGCTGCAAAGTGCTCCCCCAACGCCGACCTCTGTCGCACCGTTTCCGCGGTGCGCCGGAGCACTGCAAAGAAGTACGTGGGAGCATTTGGTGCCAATGTCGAAGTGTTTGAAGTACGTCGCCGCCGCGATCGCAGCTTGTCTGCCGGCGTCAGCGGCGTTGGCCGCCTGGGAAGTCAACATGACCACCGGGGTCACGGAGTTGAGCCGCGATATTCACGGCCTGCACATGCTGATCTTCTGGATCTGCGTGCTCATCGCGATCGCCGTGTTCGGCATGATCATCTATTCGCTGGTGAAGTTCCGCTATTCGCAGGGTGCGGTGCCGGCGAAGTTCGATCACAGCACCAAGGCGGAGATCATCTGGACCATCATCCCGATCGCCATCCTGGTCGGCATGGCCATTCCCGCCGCGGAAACACTGATCAAGATCGAGGACACGCGCGACTCGCAGCTCACCATCAAGGTGACCGGCTACCAGTGGAAGTGGCACTACGACTACCTCGACCAGAAAGTGAACTTCTTCTCCACGCTGGCGCGTGACAGCGACCAGGCTCGCCAACTGCATTCCGGCATCGACCCCAAGACGGTGCCGAACTACCTGCTCGCCGTGGACCACCCGCTGGTCGTCCCGGTCGGCAAGAAAGTGCGCGTGCTGCTGACAGCCGGCGACGTCATCCATGCCTGGTGGGTGCCGGCGTTCGGCATGAAGAAAGATGCGATTCCAGGCTTCGTCAATGAATTGTGGTTCCGCGCCGATGAGACCGGCACGTTCCGTGGCCAGTGCGCCGAGCTTTGCGGCCGCGACCACGGCTTCATGCCGATCGTGGTGGAAGTGAAGACGCAGGCGGAATACGACACGTGGCTGAAGGCACAGCAGGAAGCTACCAAACAGGCCTCGCAACCCGAGGCACCTGCTCCAGCTGCTGCACCTGCGGCGACGGCGAAGATTGACGAAGTGGCGACCGCGATTGTCGCCAAGGCGGAGTAAGTTTCATGAGCACTGCACACACTCACGGCGCGGGCGACCACCAGGCGCAGCACGCGGACACGCATCACGATCACGGCGATCACGATCATCACGGCCCGGAGAAGGGCTGGCGGCGCTGGGTCCTCGCGACCAATCACAAGGACATCGGCACGATGTACCTGCTGTTCAGCCTGCTGATGTTCTTCGTCGGCGGCTCGATGGCCATGGTCATTCGCGCCGAACTGTTCAAGCCGGGACTGCAGCTGGTCGATCCGGGTTTCTTCAACTCGATGACGACGATGCACGCACTGATCATGATCTTCGGTGCGGTCATGCCGGCATTCGTCGGGTTGGCCAACTGGATGATCCCGCTGCAGGTTGGCGCGCCGGACATGGCGTTGCCGCGCATGAACAACTTCAGCTTCTGGATCCTGCCGTTCGCCTTCACCATGCTGCTGTCGACGTTGTTCGTCCCCGGCGGCGCGCCGGCCGGCGGCTGGACGATGTATCCGCCGCTGGTCCTGCAGAACGGCACCTCTTTCCCGATGATGATCTTCGCCATCCACTTGATGGGTGCGTCCTCCATCATGGGCGCCATCAACGTGATCGTGACGATCATGAACATGCGCGCGCCGGGAATGTCGCTGCTGAAGATGCCGCTGTTCACCTGGAGCTGGCTGATCACGGCTTACCTGCTGATCGCCGTGATGCCGGTACTGGCTGGCGCGGTAACGATGCTGCTGACCGATCACTACTTCGGCACGAGCTTCTTCCAGGCTGCCGGCGGCGGCGACCCGGTGATGTTCCAGCACATCTTCTGGTTCTTCGGGCATCCGGAGGTCTACATCATGATCCTGCCGGCGTTCGGGATCGTGTCGGAAATCATCCCGACCTTCTCGCGCAAGCCGCTGTTCGGCTATGACGCCATGGTGTACGCCACCGCTTCGATCGCCTTCCTGTCGTTCATCGTGTGGGCGCACCACATGTTCACGGTCGGCATGCCGCTGGCCGGCCAGATGTTCTTCATGCTGGCGACGATGCTGATTTCGGTGCCCACCGGCGTGAAGGTGTTCAACTGGACCGCCACCATGTTCAAGGGCTCGATCAGTTTCGAACCGCCCATGCTGTTCGCGCTGTCGTTCCTGTTCCTGTTCTCCATCGGCGGCTTCTCCGGCCTCATGCTCGCGATGGTGCCGGCGGACTTCCAGTACCACGACACGTACTTCGTGGTCGCGCACTTCCATTACGTGCTGGTCCCCGGCGCGGTCTTCGCAATCATGGCGTCGGTGTACTACTGGCTGCCGAAGTGGACCGGCCACATGTACAACATGAAGGTCGCCACCTGGCACTTCTGGCTGTCGACCGTGTTCGTGAACGTGCTGTTCTTCCCGCAGCACTTCCTCGGCCTGGCCGGCATGCCACGGCGTATTCCGGACTATTCCACGCAGTTCGCCGACTGGAACATGGTGTCCTCGATCGGTGCGTTCGGTTTCGGCCTGTCGCAGCTGCTGTTCGTCTACATCATCTTCTCGACGGCCCGCGGCGGCGTGAAGGCATCGGACAAGGTCTGGGACACTGCAGCGCCGCACGGCCTGGAGTGGACCCTGAGCTCGCCGCCGCCGTATCACAGCTTCGATGTCGCCCCTGAAGTGAAATAGCGCGCGTGGCTACTGAAGTGAACAACCGCGATCAGAAGCGCGGCATCCGCAGAACTGCCTTGTGGCTGACGCTGGTGGCTCTGTCCTTTTATGCCGCGTTCATTCTGATGAGCGTGGTGCGAGCACGATGAGGAGGGGAGTTGACGAGTGAGGAATGACGCGCGGAACAGGAACCCTGTCCACCGTCACTGCTCACGCGGATCTCCGATGATGCAATGACCGACACCAACCCAAAAAACCGCCACCGCAGTCTCACGACCCGCTTGTGGCTGTTCTCCGGCGGATTCTTGCTGTTCGGATTCGCGTTGGTGCCGCTGTACAGCGTGCTATGCAACGTAACCGGGTACGGCGATCGTACCCAGCTCGAGAAAGCTGCCACCGTGGTGGAAGCGCCGGTAACCGACCGCAAGGTCACCGTGGAATTTCTGTCCTCGACGCCGACTTTCGGCGAATGGGAATTCCACCCCGAGGCGGCCAGCATGGATGTGCAGCCCGGTCGCCTTTACGAAGCCAAGTTCTACGCGAAGAACCTGCGTACGCAGCCCGTCACGGCGCAGGCAATACCGAGCATCGCGCCGATGGAAGCGACCCAGTACTTCCACAAGACCGAGTGTTTCTGTTTCACGCCGCAACAATTCGGCGCAGAGGAAGGACGCGAACTGGTGGTGCGTTTCATCCTGGCCCCCGAGCTGCCGCGCAATATCGATCGGGTGACGCTGGCTTACGGAATGTTCATCGCTACCAAACAACAGGCAGTCGCCGGCGCTAGCCAGCAGGCGGCGGGATAGCAGCCGCGCTGCGGTTACCAGCATTAGTTTATTTCGGGTCTATTTCGGATTTTTTCACAGGACTTCTTCCTCACATGTCTCAAGCACATACCTCGCACGCGCCGGCGGACAAGTACTACGTTCCCCACGGTAGCCCGTGGCCGATCATCGGCTCGCTGGCGTTGTTCACCTCGGTGAGCGGCGGGGCGCTGTGGTTCAACCATGTCACTTCGGGTCCGTGGGTGGTCACGGCCGGCCTGCTGCTGCTGATTTTCATGTTCGCAGGCTGGTTCGGCACGGTGATCCGCGAAAGCGAAAGCCGCGTCTATAACGCAGCGGTCGATCGCTCGTTCCGCATGGGAATGATGTGGTTCATCTTCTCCGAGGTGATGTTCTTCGCGGCTTTCTTCGGCGCACTGTTCTACGCGCGGCACTTCTCCGTGCCCTGGCTCGGCGGCGAAGGCGTCAAGGTGTTCACCAAGTTCCTGCTGTGGAAGAACTACGAAACCGCCTGGCCGACCAACGGCCCCGGCGGCGTCGGCGGTAACTTCGAAGTGGTGCAGGCGTTCGGCTTGCCGGCGATCAATACCGCGCTGCTGCTGACTTCGGGTGTGACGATCACGATCGCCCATCACGCGCTGAAAACCGGCAATCGCACCGTACTGAACATCTTCCTGGCCCTGACCTTCCTGCTGGGCTTTCTGTTCGTCGGCTTACAGGCCGAGGAATATCACCACGCCTACACCGAGCTGAACCTGAAGCTCTCCAGCGGCGTGTACGGCTCGACGTTCTTCATGCTGACCGGCTTCCACGGTTTCCACGTGACCGTCGGCGCGATCATGTTGACGGTGATCTGGTTCCGCAGCCTCAAGGGCCACTTCACCCCGACCCATCACTTCGCGTTCGAAGGCGTCGCCTGGTACTGGCACTTCGTCGACGTGGTATGGCTCGGCTTGTTCATCTTCGTTTACTGGCTGTAAGGCATCGTGACGGGTGAGGGGTGCTGGGCAAGAGCAAGTGCCAGCATCCTTACCCGTCACTCGTCACCCTGTCACTTCCCGATCCCATGCGGCTGAATCATCCCCTGCGACCAGGCGATGAACAGCAGCACGAACAACGCGATGGACAGCACCACGCGCACCGTCAGGGCCGTGACCATCTTCTTCGACTCGCCCTTGTCGCTGACCAGGTGAAACAGGCCTGAACCCAGGCTTGCGACGATGCCGAGCAGGCACAGGACGATGAGTATCTTGATGAGCGGCATGACGGTTTCCGGATCTGGTGACGCGGCGGTTCGCGGGAATCCGCGGCGGAGTGGAGATGAAAAAGCAGTATAGATTGTGACCGCACAACCCGGAAATCGGCGCTTCAGACCCCTTTGGTGGGCAACGCTGCTGACACTGGTCGTCGCAGCATTGCTGTCGCGATTGGGTATGTGGCAGCTGCACCGTGCGGAGGAAAAGCAGGCGCTGCTGACGCAGTTCGAATCGGGCCAGACTACGACCGAGGCGCTGTCGCCCGACAACATCGACCGTTTGCCGCGCTACCAGCGGGTCGAGTTGCGTGGTCATTACGATGGCGAGCACCAGATCCTGCTCGATAACATGCCGTCGCAGCAGGGACAGGCTGGCTATCGGGTGCTGACCCCGCTCGCACTGGAACAGGGCGGCTGGTTGCTGGTGGATCGCGGTTGGTTGCCGTTGGGAGCGACTCGCAGCCAATTACCCGATGCAAAAGTCGGCGACGGCGAGCGTGCCATCGTTGGATTGCTCGATGAGCTGCCGCAGCCGGGAGTCCGGCTCGGCGACAATCCCGTGGCGGATCCGGCTGCGGCATGGCCCCGCGTGTTGAGTTTTCCTCGTTACGAAGAGGTCCTGCATGCACTGAATCGACCGCTGCAGCGGCGCATCGTGCTGTTGGATGCTGCGCAGCCGGATGGATACGAGCGCGTGTGGCAGGCGCATTTCGGGTTCGGCCCGGAGCGGCACATCGGTTATGCCGCGCAATGGTTCTTTCTGGCTGTGGCAGTCGTGGTGATCTACCTGATGATGAGCTTCAAACGTGACAACTCCCGCTGACCCGGCTCGCACCGGCACACGCCGCCAGGCATGGATCCTGGTCGCGCTGTTCTTCGTGCCGTTGATCGCGGCGTTCGTGCTGTACTACGGCATGGACGGCTGGCGCCCCGCGGGCAGCACCGCCAAGGGCGATCTGATCCACCCGCCGCGGCCGCTACCGCAGAATGCGGTGCTGACGTCGCCCCCGACGTCGCCCATGACATCCGCCCCGGTAGCCAAGGGGGCCGCGTTGGATGCCAAGATACTGCATGGCAAATGGACGCTGGTTTATGTTGGCGGTGGCGAATGCGACGCGCGTTGCCGCGAAGCGTTGACGCTCATGCGCCAGACGCGCCTGGCGTTGAATGACGATGCGTCACGCGTGCAGCGGCTGTTTCTGGCCATGCAGCCGTGCTGCGATCAGGCGTATCTCGATGCAGAGCATGCCGGGCTTACCGTGGCGAGTGCGGACGATGCGGCAGGGCAGGCCGTGCTGGCGGTTTTTCCCCGCTACGGCGACAAACCCGTCGAGCAGGCTGGCCGCATCTATATCATCGACCCGCTGGGCAACCTGATGATGAGCTACTCCCCGCAGGCCGAGCACAAGGACCTGCTCGAGGACCTGAAGAAACTGCTCAAGTTGTCGCACATAGGATAGACAGGCACCTGGCCAGCCTTGATTGCGCTGGCCGATGGGTTACCGGCCGCGCGCCGGCACATGACCCCCGGCAGATTGCGAGCGTGACATGAAGAATTCGAAATTGACGCTGTTTCGCCGGCTCGCGCTGCTCGCAGTGCTGCTGGGGCTGGTGGTTGTGGTTATGGGCGCGTGGGTGCGCCTGAGTGCAGCAGGGCTCGGTTGCCCGGACTGGCCGGGTTGCTACGGCCATCTCACGGTCGATCAGGCGGCGCAGAACGTAGATGCGGCCAACCAGGCTTTTCCGCAGCGCCCATTCCAATATCACAAGGCAATCAAGGAGATGGTGCATCGTTACGCCGCCTCCACCCTGGGCTTCCTGATCCTGGTGCTGGCCGGCATCGCCATCGCCAATCGTCACGATCCCAATCAGCCGGTCGGATTACCGATCGCACTGGTGGGGTTGGTGATGCTGCAAGGTCTGCTGGGTATGTGGACGGTCACCTTGTTGCTCAAGCCGCTGATCGTGGTGCTGCATCTGCTCGGCGGCATGACCACCTTGTCGCTGCTGGGCTGGCTGTCGATCGATCCGGAACGGCGCACCCGCCTGCGTGAAGAGGATGGCTTGCGTCGCCTCGCGTTGTTCGGGCTCATCATGCTGGGCATCCAGATTGCCCTTGGCGGATGGACCAGCAGCAATTACGCAGCCCTGGCTTGCCCGGACTTCCCGACCTGCCAGAACGCCGCCTGGCCGCACATGGACATCAAGGACGCCTTCGTTCTGTGGCGTGGCCTGGGCATAGACTATGAAGGCGGTGTGCTGGATCATCCGGCGCGCGTCGCCATCCATTTCTTCCATCGCCTGGGCGCGCTGCTCACGGCCCTGGTATTGGGCTGGCTGAGTTATCGAACCTGGCGCACTGCCCGGATGCGTGCGTTGCGGATAGCCGGAGCGCTCGTCGGCGTGGTGTTGATCGCCCAACTGCTGCTGGGTCCCCTGATGGTGATTCGTGCCTTGCCGCTGCCACTGGCAACAGCACACAACGCAGTGGCTGCACTGTTATTGTTGAGCTTGGTTCGGCTCAACCGTCTGCTGCGACCGGCACCGTCCAGAATCTAGATCAGAATGGAAACTACTTCCCTCCGGCAACACGCCACCTGGCGCGATTACTACGAACTCGGCAAACCCCGAGTCGTAATGCTGATCATGTTCACGGCGATTGCGGGCATGTTCCTCGCTGCGCCCGGCTGGCCGCCGGCTGCCGCCCTGGTCTTCGGTACGTTAGGCATAGCGCTGGCGGCTTCGTCGGCGGCTGCCGTCAATCATGTGCTGGATCGACGCTTCGACGCACAAATGGCGCGTACTCGTAACCGGCCGCTGCCCACAGGTCATCTCAGCGGACAGAAGGCACTGGCCTACGCCGGCGTTCTCGCCGTGTTGTCCATGTCATTGCTGTGGGGTTGGGTCAATCCGCTCACAGCCATCCTGACGTTCTGCTCGCTGATCGGCTACGCAGTTATCTATACGGTGTGGCTCAAGCATGCGACGCCGCAGAACATCGTGATCGGTGGTGCAGCGGGCGCAGCGCCACCGGTGCTCGGTTGGACCGCGGTCACGGGACACGTCGATCCGTATTCGCTGCTGCTGTTCCTGATCATCTTCACCTGGACGCCGCCGCACTTCTGGGCGCTCGCCATCGCGCGTCGCGACGAATATGCCAAGGCGGGAATTCCCATGCTGCCGGTCGCCTACAGCATCGAGTTCACGCGCCTGCACATTCTGCTGTACACCATCCTGCTGGTGATCGTGACCTGGCTGCCTTACCTCACCGGCATGAGCGGGCTGATCTATCTCGCCGCCGCGCTGGTGCTCGGTGGCTTCTTCCTGCTGCGTGCATCGCAACTGCTTAGCGGCAAGGACGCACGGCTGCCGATGCGAACCTTCAGTTTCTCGATCACCTATCTGGCGCTGCTGTTTGCGGCGCTGCTGGTGGATCATTACGTGAGAATCAGGCTGTAGGCCGGGTTGCAGAGCGTCGCTTCGAGAATCCGGAATCGCTCCATGAAATGCGTGCCGCGCTTCGGGCTACAGCCTCGGTGACATGCAATGTCGCCAGCGCGTCCTCGTACCCTGATTCACTGGCTGCTGCTCGCGGTCGTCGCACTGATCGTTTACGGCTCGCTGTATCCATTCAACTTCCGGGCCGATGCCGTTCAAGGCGGCCTGCTGCAGGCGGTACGCGAACTGTCGTGGGCGCGCGCCGGTCGCGGCGATCGCATTTCAAACGTGTTGCTGTATTTGCCGCTGGGCTTCTGCCTGTTCCTGTGGCTGGAGAATCGTTGGCGCCAGCGGCTCGCGATCCTCGTCACCACGGCGCTCGGATCGCTGCTGTCGCTGTGCATCGAGGTCGCGCAGGCCTACATTTCAACTCGCGTACCCAGCCTCACGGATCTCTCGCTCAACGCCACTGGCACTCTTGGTGGAGGCATCCTGGGCATCGCGTGGCGCACGCTCGTGGGCTGGATGCATTTGCCAGCGCGCGCGGAAAAGCCGAACCGCGATCGGGGAGCGGCGTTGCTGATCGGCCTGTGGCTGGCGTGGCGCTTGGCGCCGTTCGTTCCGATGTTGGACCTGGCGAAGCTCAAGGCCGCTTTGCATCCGCTGTTCAATCCCCACTTCGAAATCGGTGTGGTACTGGTGCATCTCACTTTCTGGACGGTCGTGAGCCAGGCATTGGACACGCTGGTCAGCCGTACGCGCAGTGTCGAAACGTTGCTGCTGCTGATCGCGAGCGTGCTGGTAGGACGGCTCATCGTCGCCGACCAGGCATTCATCCCATCCGAACTGCTCGCGCTGGTGTTGCTGCTGCCGGTGCTGGTGGTCATGCACAAGCTGATCCCGGGCCCCAAGCACACGGTGCTGATCGTCAGCATGGCAGCCGCGTTCGTGTTCGTGCGCCTGGCACCCTTCAACTTCACTGCCACCGCCAGTAGCTTCGACTTCTGGCCGTTTCTGCACCTGTTCACCAGCGACTTCCCGCGCACGCTGCTGACCGTGGACTGGATCGGTTGCTGGGCCAGCCTGTTCCTGTTCGGCGCGTTGTTCTGGGTCATTCAACGCAGCGGCACGAGTTTCAACTTCGCCGCCGGCGTGGTGCTGGCGGGCGTGTTGGTTACAGAAATCATGCGCTTGTGGTTGCCGGACCGAGCGGCGTCGATTACCGATCCGGTACTGGCGGTAGTGGTCCTTTACGCTTTCCGCTACACGCTGCAGGCAAAGCGGCGCGGGCTACGCAACAATCCTATCTCCCGACACGCGCGCAGCCTTTGAACTCCTTGCCATCGAGCTTGGCGCGCGCCGCAAAGCCGAAAAACTCTCCAGACATCGAGTCGCGGCAGGGCTGTGCATCGATGAGCAACTCGACCTCGTGACCGTCGCCGGAGGCGTTGTAACTCACGGTGCCTTCCGCATCCTGGGATTGCAGGCCGCCCAGTGTGATTTCCTGCGGCGCCGAGGGCTGTTTCCAGACCATCTGCGTATCAGTGACCTGCACCGCCCAAGAGGGCTCGTTGCCGCGGGCCGAAACCACGTCGCTGGGAGCCGCGACCTCGCACCCTTTAACTTCGCTCACGTTACCCGCATACAGCAACTGCTCGAGCACGAAGGCGCCCGGATAGGAGTGCGCGGCCGGCACATCCTGCGGAATGATGGTGCGTTCACCGTAGACTTCGGCGTAGACGCTCTTGGCACCTTCGCTGAATAGCTGGGTCAGTGCGCCTTCACTCTCATCGATCACCCACAGATCGACATGGCCGTCGCAGGCCCGGAAGATCGGATGCTCGCCGGCAGTGATCACGCCACGCTTGATTGCCAGGCTGGAGTCAGCGGGCTGCGCCGGCGTGGTAGGGGTTGTCGTAACGGGAGGTTCGGTAGCGGCAGCGGGCTGCGCCGGTGTCTCAGCCGGCTTGCGTTCGCAGCCGGACAGCAACACTAACGCCGCCCAGAATATGACCGGCGAACATCGACACAGCATGCAAGTCTCCCGCGAGCGGCTAGCGTCGGCCAGCCCTGGCCCGGCGCGCATATAGTAGTTTGCGGGAGAATATCGCGTCCGCTGCCCGCCGGGCCAGATTGTCGCAAGCGGGTGTCTGCCGACTCGTGATGGGGGGCGATGCAAGCTACAATCGCCGCCCTGCGCATGGCGGCCCGACCTCACCTCTGCCGGGGTAAGTGACGCCGCCTCTCCAAGAGTTTCTCGCCAAGCACGCGAAGCTCGCCAAGCAATCCTTCGCCCTGAGCTGGGAACCGTCCGTCTTTGCCTTGGCGTGCTTTGCGAGAAACTCCCGGCGGACGATCCGGCGTACAACCCGGTGGACGGCGTTGATACCCGATGGGCTGACACACGACAGGCACGATAGCTGACCCGATGGATGTTTCACCGATACTCTCAGGCCTGAACGACGAGCAGCGTGCGGCCGTAACTGCTCCGCTGGGGCCGATACTCGTGCTGGCCGGTGCGGGCAGCGGTAAGACACGGGTGCTAACGCATCGTGTTGCGTGGCTGGTGCAGGTGGAGAACGCTTCGCCGCACGGCATTCTCGCCGTCACCTTCACCAATAAGGCCGCAGGCGAGATGCGTGGGCGCATCGAATCGCTGTTGCAGGTGCCCAGTGCGCCGCTGTGGATCGGCACATTTCACGGCATCGCGCACCGGCTGCTGCGCATTCACTGGCGGGAAGTGAATCTGCCGCAGGCGTTCCAGATCATCGACTCCGAAGATCAGTTGCGCGCCATTCGCAAGATCATCAAGGGCCTGAGCCTCGACGAAGCACGCTGGGTGCCCAAAGAGGTGATGTGGTTCATCAACGCTCGCAAGGATGATGGCCTGCGGGCCAAGGATCTCAAGGACGAAGGCGATCCGAACCGGCGCCAGTTCATCCGGCTGTACGAGGCTTACCAGGAACAATGCGACCGCTCCGGCGTGGTCGACTTCGCGGAGCTGTTGCTGCGTGCGTATGAGCTGTTCCGCGATCGGCCCGATGTGCTCGCTCATTACCATGCGCGTTTCCAGCATGTACTGGTCGATGAGTTCCAGGACACCAACACCATTCAGTACGGCTGGCTGAAATTGCTCGCCGGGCCGCGCGGCATGCCGTTCGCGGTGGGCGACGACGACCAGTCGATCTACCGCTGGCGCGGTGCGAAAGTGGAGAACCTGCAGCAGTACCGTCGCGACTTCCCCGGCGTGCAGATGTTCCGCCTGGAGCAGAACTATCGCTCCACCGCCACCATCCTCGACGCGGCCAATGCGCTGATCAGCAATAACAGCGGACGGCTCGGCAAGAATCTGTGGACCAGCGGCGAGAAGGGCGAACCGATACGGCTATACGCAGCGTTCAACGAACGCGATGAGGCCGATTTCGTCGTCAATCGCATCCGCGATTGGACTCTCAAGGGTGGGCGACGCAGCGAATGCGCGATTCTGTACCGCTCGAATGCGCAGTCGCGTGCCTTCGAAGAAGCGTTGTTGGTAGCGCGCATTCCTTATCGCGTCTACGGCGGTCTGCGGTTCTTCGAGCGAGCGGAAATCAAAGACGCGCTCGCGTACCTGCGGCTGTTGTTCAATCGCTCCGACGATGCTTCCTTCGAGCGCGTCGTCAACCTGCCTACGCGCGGCATAGGCACCAAGACGCTCGACACAGTCCGTAACTACGCGCGCGCCAATGCCTGTTCGATGTGGCAAGCCGCAGGCGCCTGCATCGCCGAAGTTGGCAACCGCCTCGGTCAGAGCCTGCACGCCTTTCTATTGCTGATCGAACAGCTCGACCAGCAGACCCGCGGCCTGCCGTTGCACGAACAGGTCGATCACGTCATCAATGTCAGCGGCCTGATCGGCTACTACCAGCAGGATAAAGGCGATCGCGGCGAAGCGAAGGTCGATAACCTCAACGAACTCGTGACCGCGGCGCGCGGTTACGAGCCGGATGAGGTAGCGCAGATGTCGGCACTGGCGAATTTCCTGTCGCATGCGGTGCTCGAATCGGGCGAAGACCAGGCCGATGAATGGGAAGACGGCGTGCAGATGATGACGCTGCATTCGGCGAAGGGACTGGAGTTTCCTGTGGTCTTCCTGTGCGGCATGGAAGACGGCCTGTTCCCGCATCAGCGCTCGGTATCCGACATCGCCAGCCTCGAAGAAGAGCGCAGGCTCTGTTACGTGGGCACGACGCGCGCGATGCGACAGCTTTACCTCACTTACGCCGAACAGCGCCGCCTGCATGGCGTCGACAGTTACGGCACGCCCTCGCGCTTCATCAAGGAAATCCCGTCCGAACTGGTCGAAGAAGTGCGCCCGCGCATCCAGGTGTCGCGCCCGATCTATACTCCCCGCAAAGGCATGATGGAGGAGGAAGTGTCGTCGACCGGCATGCGCCTCGGCCAGCGGGTGCGGCATGGCAAATTCGGCGACGGCGTGATCCTCGATCTCGAAGGCCAGGGCAGCCACGCCCGCGTCCAGGTCAATTTCGAACGACAGGGCACGAAGTGGCTGATGCTGGCGTATGCGAATCTGGAACCGATGTGAGCAGCGGCCAACCGGCAAGCTGGCCAACGGGTCGGCTGGTCGGAAACGAACAAAAACGGAACACAGTGTCGTATGAATGCCAGTAACACTTCATGCCTGCTCCAGCCAGCTTGCCAATTGGCCGGCTTGCCGGTTGGGATCTTCACGGGAGTCCGCGCGTGAAGATCATCATCCTCGGTGCCGGTCAGGTCGGGCACACCGCCGCGTACCACCTCGCGCGCGAGGAGTCCAATGAAGTCACGGTCGTCGACATCAACGATGAGTTATTGCGCGACCTGCAGGATCGCATCGATATCCGCACGCTGGTAGGCAACGGCGCTTATCCCACCACGCTGGAAGCGGCGGGTGCGCGCGATGCGGATATTTTCATCGCGCTGACCAACAGCGACGAAGTGAACATGGTGGCATGCCAGATCGTGCACAGCATGTTCAACAAGGAGGCGACGCGGATCGCGCGCATCCGTTCCGCCGATTACACCCGTCACGCGAAGCTGTTCAGCGAAGAGGATCGCGCCTTCGCCGTGGATGTGACGATCAGCCCGGAGCAGATCGTCACCGATCACGTGGTGCGACTGATTCAGTATCCGGGCGCGCTGCAGGTTCTGGATTTCGCGGATGGCCGCGTCCGTCTTGTCGGCGTGCGTGCGTTGCGCGGCGGCGCCCTGGTAGGCCAGCAGCTCAAGCAGCTGCCGACGCACATCCAGGGGCGTGACGCGCGTGTCGCGGCGATCTATCGCGGCGGCCAAAGCGTCAAGCCGGAAGGCGAGACCATCATCGAGCACGGCGATGAGGTGTTCTTCCTCGCAGCGCGCGACGACATCCGTGTCGTCATGAATGAAATGCAGAAACTGGAAGACCCGGTGCGACGTGTGGTCATTGCCGGCGGCGGCAACATCGGCTTCCGTCTCGCACAACGGCTCGAAGTCCAGCACCAGGTGAAGCTGATCGAACGCGACCAACGCCGCGCGCGACGCATTTCCGAGCAGCTGAACAACACCATCGTGCTCAACGGCGATGCGGCCGATGAAGAACTGCTGCTCGAAGAAAATATCGACAGCGCGGATGTGTTCGTTGCGGTCACCAATGCAGAAGAGGCGAACATCCTCTCCGCGATGCTTGCCAAGCGCCTCGGTTGCCACAAGGTGATGGCGCTCATCAATCGCCCTGCTTATGCCGAATTGATGGAGAGCGGCACGATCGACGTCGCGCTCTCGCCTCAGCAGGTCACAATCGGCTCGTTGCTGGCGCACGTCCGCCGCGGCGACGTGGTGCGCGTGCATTCATTGCGTCGCGGAGCTGCCGAAGCAATCGAGGCGATCGCACACGGCTCGCAAGGCGAAGGCCGCGTCATCGGCAAGCGCATCGAAGACATCCCGCTTCCCGAAGGCACCACCATCGGCGCCATCGTGCGCGGCGAAGAAGTACTGATCGCGCACCACGACACCGTGATCCAGCGCGACGACCACGTCATCCTGTTCCTCACCGACCGCCGCCACATAGAAGCCGTCGAACGCCTGTTCGATGTGCCGAGAAGGAAGGGGAGATGATGCGAAGAGTGGCCGGACCAAGGCCAACCGGTCTACCGGCAAGGGGGCAAGTCGGCCAGATGAGAGATCGAGGAAGTGCCGCTTGTCCTGTCTGGCCCACCTGCCGGTTGCCCCATAACCCGGTTGGCCTCCCATGAACCTCCTCATCGTTCAGCGAATCCTCGGGCTGCTGCTGATGTTGTTCAGCATCACCATGCTGCCGCCGATTGCGGTCGCGTTGTATTTCAATGACGGCAACTGGCAGCCGTTCCTCAATTCATTTGTCGGATTGATGGTGCTCGGCGCGCTGGTGTGGTGGCCGGTGCGCAAGCGGGTGCGTGAATTGCGCTTGCGGGACGGCTTCTTGGTAGTCGCACTGTTCTGGGTGGTGCTCGGCGCTGCTGGCGCTGCACCGCTACTGCTGTCGCAGCTCGTTCAGATGTCGGTCACCGATGCGGTGTTCGAAGCGGTCTCGGGCTTTACGACCACCGGCGCGACGGTGCTGGTCGGCCTGGATTCGATGCCGCAATCGCTGCTGTATTACCGCAATCAGATCGAGTGGCTCGGTGGCATCGGTATCGTCGTGCTCGCCGTGGCATTGTTACCCATGCTCGGCGTCGGCGGCATGCAGTTGCTGCGTGCGGAAACACCAGGACCGGTGAAGGACTCGAAGCTCACACCACGCATCACCGAAACCGCCAAGGTGCTGTGGATCATCTACGTCGCCATCACGGTTTTGTGTGCGCTTTGTTACTGGGCAGCGGGCATGACGCCGTTCGATGCCATCGCCCATAGCTTCTCCACCGTCTCCACCGGTGGTCACTCCACGCACGACGCCAACCTCGCCTACTTCGACAATACGGTCATCGAAGACATCGCCATCATTTTCATGTTTCTGGGTGCGGTGAATTTCTCGCTGCACTTCCTGGCATGGCGGCAGCGGCGGCTGATCAACTACATCCGCGATCCTGAGTTTCGCGCCTACGTACTGATCATGGTTGCGAGTATCGTGCTGTACACGGTTGTCCTGTGGCTCACTCGTTACATTGATGACCCGGCCCGGGCGCTGCGCCTCGGCCTGTTCCATGCAGTGTCGATGCAGACCAGCTCGGGGTTCTTCACCGACAATTTCTCCATGTGGCCCGGTGCGCTGCCGGTCATCCTGATGCTTTCGACATTCATCGGCGGTTGCGCCGGATCCACCTCCGGCGGCATGAAGGTCGTGCGCTGGCTATTGATCTGGAAGCAGGGCCAGCGCGAAGTAGTGCAGCTGGTGCATCCGAGTGCCGAGCTGCCGGTGAAGCTCGGCGCCAAGCCGATCAACCCGCGCGTCGTCGATGCGGTATGGGGTTTTTTCGCCGTCTACGTGCTGTCGTTCGCCACGCTGATGGTGCTGCTGATGGCGGTGGGCGAAGACCAGATCACCGCGTTCTCCGCAATTGCCGCCTGCATCAACAACACCGGCACCGGTCTCGGCCATGTCGCATCCAATTTCAGGTCGCTGAACGACGCCAGCAAATGGATCTGCGTGGTCGCGATGCTGCTCGGACGACTCGAAGTGTTTCCGCTGCTGGTACTGATATCGCCGACGTTCTGGCGACGGTAGTCGCCGGCCAGTGGGCCAACCGGCCTACCGGTAAGTGGGCCAGCGAAGAGCAAAGAGGCGCGTTCCATTTCTTTATCTGGCCCACTTACGGGTAGGCCGGCTGGCCCACTGGCCGTTTGCCCCCTTAGCGGGGCAAACTCAACATATCCACCGCTCCCTGCAGCAGCGCCGTCGCGCCGGCGAGTTCGGGCACGATCACCAGGTGCGCGCCTGCAGTGCGCAGGGCATCTTCGTTGGCGGCTTGTTCGGCACGGGCAGCGATGATGATGGACGGATTGAGGGCACGCAGTTGCATGATGGACGCGCGCGCGGGAGCGAAGTCGGGCAGCGCAACCACTGCAAGGCGGGCGTTCTCAACGTGTGCCGCAGCGAGTACGGATGCCGCAAAGGCGTTGCCGTAGATCGAGGGCAATCCATCGGCGACCCCATCGCGGACGCGCGACAGCCGCGAATCGATGACAGCGACGCGCATTCCTGCATCTCGCAAGCCACGAGCGACGCTTTGCCCGACACGCCCGTAGCCGATCACGATCGCGTGCGCTTCCAGTTGCGCACCCGGCCCCACGATTCCTGTCGCACCATCGAAGCTGTGTCGCAGCCCGGGTATGCGCGACAGCAGCTCACCGACTTTCGGCGCGATGCTGAATGCTGCGGGCGTCAGGACGATGGTGGCCAGCGACGAGGTCAGGATCAGGTTGTAGATGTCGATCGACAATACCTTCTGCTGCAGGCCCACTTGTGCCAGCACGAAATTCAGCTCGCCGATCGAGATCATGCCGAGGGTAGTGAATGCGGCCGTACGTGCAGCAATCTTGAAGGGCAGGACCCCAAGGAAAGTGGCTGCCGCTTTCAGCAGCAGGGTGAACGCGGCGGTGGCCAGCACCATGCGCCAGTTGTCGAGAATGAAGTGGACATCGATCAGCATGCCGACCGACACGAAGAACAGCGTGGCGAACAGATCCCGCAGCGGCACTACTTCGGCAATCACGCGATGATCGAACTCACTCTCCGATAACACCAGGCCCGCAACGAATGCACCTAGCGCTGCCGACAGGCCGAGCAGCGTACTGACGCTTGCCGCTCCCAGGGCCAGCACCGCGGCGGTCACGATGAACAGCTCGGAGGATCGCAGACGAGTGACATGGCCCATGATCCAGGGGACCAGCCGCAAGCCCACCAACAGCGAAGCGGCGATGAAGGCGCCGGCCTTCAGTAGCGTTGCGCCCACATCGATGGCCACGGTGAGCGGATCGAGTGCGCCGTGCACCGCGACGAGCTTGGGCAACACCACGATCAACACCACGACGATCAGGTCCTGCACGATCGACATGGACAGCAGCAGCCGGCCATGCCCCGAAGCGATCTCGCCGCGATCGAGCAGGGTCTTGAGGATCACCATCGAGCTGCTCGCAGCCAGCGCTGCACCAAAAAAAATGCCCTGCAGGCTGCTCCAGCCGAGCAGGTGGCCGGCAGCCATGCCGCCGGCGAGCGTCAGCGCCACCTGAATGGTCGTGCCGAAGGTCGCGAGGTTGCGTACGCGCCCCAGGTCCTTGAGCGAGAAGGCCACGCCGAGCGCGAACATCAGGAAGATCACGCCCACATCGGCCAGCGCCGCAATCTGTCCGCGATCCCCGACGAAGCCGGGCGTGAATGGCCCGATCAGCACGCCTGCCAGCAGATAGCCCAGGATCGGGGATTGCCGCAGCCGGCTCGCGGCGAAACCGCCCGCGACGGCGATAGCCAACGCTACCGCGACGTTGAGTACGAGCGGACTTTCATGTCCCATAAAATGCCTGGAAAAAGCGGCGTTGCGCGTGGAGTTCGAAGTTATGACCGACTCTAGCATGCACACTCCTTGCCATGACCCGGCGGCATCCGCAGAATTCGCCACCGCTTTGCCAGATTCGGCATCGACAATTGTCATCGACGCGAATCCGCGGACGCCCCTGGCGGCGGCGACCATGAATCGCCGCTACGGACGGAGCTTCATCGCACTGCCGGGCGTTGCATGACATTCATCGGCACTGCGCGCCCGAGTTTCGCAACCTCCGCGCGCACGCACACAACAGACAAGGTTGGTAACCGCATCGTTCATGGCCACGTTCAAAGCAAAATTCCGGCAATACCGGCAGCGAATCTGGGTCAGCCTCGCGCTGCTGTTGGGTGTCGGCGTATTGGCGCTGCTCGGCTGGCTGTTCTATCTCGACGGCATCGTCACCCAGCAATTCGAAGGCCGACGCTGGACCCTGCCTGCACAGGTGTACGCAGAACCCACCGATTTGTACGTCGGCCAGAGCTTCGATGCGGATGGACTCGAGCGGGAATTGCGGCGGCTGGGGTATCGCCGCCATGACGGGCAGCTCAATGTGCTGAGCGATGCGGGTAGTTACCAGCGCCGCGGCTCACGTATCGATTTCGTCAACCGGCGCTTTCAGTTCTGGGACGCGCTGCAGGAACCCCAGGCGATCAGCGTTACCAGCGGCGCCAACGCAATCGAGTCGATCCACAACGGCCGTGGCGAGGATGTGCCGATCTTCCGTCTCGACCCGCTGGTGATCGGCAGCATCTTCCCGATCCACGGCGAAGATCGGGTGGTGGTCACGCCGGCGGAAGTGCCTGCATTGCTGCCGGCGGCGCTGAAGATTGTCGAGGACCGCAAGTTCGACTCGCATCACGGCGTCAATATCAGCGCGATCGTGCGTGCCGCCTGGGTCAACATGCGAGCGGGGCAGATCGAGCAGGGCGGCTCGACGCTGACGCAGCAGCTGGTGAAGAGCTACTTCCTCGACAATCGCCGCACCCTGGGACGCAAGCTGGAGGAAGCTTTCATGGCGATGCTGCTCGAAGTTCACTTCGAGAAAGCGGACCTGATGAATGCCTACATCAACGAGATCTACCTCGGCCAGGACGGCCAGCGCGCCGTGCACGGTTTCGGGCTGGCAAGCCAGTTCTATTTCGGCAAGCCGCTGGCCGAATTGCAATTGCACGAAGTGGCGCTGCTGGTGGCCATCGTGCGCGGACCGTCCTACTACGACCCGCGGCGTCATGCGGATCGCGTCAAGGCACGACGCGACCTCGTGCTCAAGCTCATGGCGCAGTATCACGTCGTCGACGAAGCAGCGGCGCAAAAAGCCATCGCACGGCCGTTGGGAGTCGTCGGCGTAGGCACGCAAACCGGCAGCTACTACCCGGCATTTCTCGATCTCGTGCGACGCACCTTGCGACGCGACTATCGCGAGCAGGACCTCACCGAGTCGGGCCTGAAGATCTTCTCTACTTTGAATCCGCTGCTGCAAAGCCGAGCGGAAGGCGCGCTGAAGCAGGAGCTAGACCGGCTCGACAAGGCGCGCAAGAAGCCGAAGGCGACCGACCTCGAAGGCGTCGTGGTACTGACATCGCCGCAGAATGGCGAAGTGGTCGCGATGGTGGGTGGCCGGCAGGCCAGCTTCGACGGCTTCAATCGCGCACTGGATGCCAAGCGCTCGATCGGCTCGCTGGTGAAACCGGTGATCTACCTCGCGGCCATGGAATCGGGCCGCTTCAATGCGGCATCGATCGTCGAGGACGGACCGGTCGAAGTGAAGCTGGCGAACGGCAAAGTGTGGACACCGCAGAATTACACGCAGGAATACTACGGGCCGGTGCCGCTGGTGCGAGCGCTGGCGCAGTCCCTGAATCTCGCCACCGTCCGGTTGGGTCTGGATGTCGGGCTGCCCATCGTCACCAAGAAATTCACGGCGCTGGGATTGGACAAGGAACCACCGCAACTACCGTCGGTGTTGTTGGGTGCGCTGGATGTATCGCCGTTGGAAGTTGCGCAGATCTACAACGCATTCGCCAATGGCGGCTTCAACACACCGTTGCGCGCGGTACGTGCGGTGGTCGATGCCCAGGGCAAACCACTTAAATCGTTTGGACTGGAAGTTACGCCGGTGGCCGATCCGCAGGCGATCTATCAGGTAAATCAGATGCTGATCCAGGTGATGGAGCGCGGCACCGGTCGTGCGGCACGGGCGAATTTGCCTTCCGGACTGGTTGTCGCCGGCAAGAGCGGCACCTCATCGGACTATCGCGATAGCTGGTTCGCGGGTTTTTCCGGTAGCCATCTCGCCGTGGTGTGGATCGGCTATGACGACAACAGCCCCACCGGGCTTACCGGCTCATCGGGATCGCTGTCGGTCTGGTCGCGTTTGATGGGCTCCATCAGCACCACGCCTCTGAGCGCTACGTTGCCCGAAGGCCTGGAGGAAACCCAGATCGATTTTCTGACCGGACTTGCCGCGAAACCCGGCTGCGACGATGAACTGATTACGATCGCGGTTCCCAAAGGCACGCAGCTACCGATCAAACCGGGCTGCGAAGCCGGTACCCTGCAGAGCGCGGCCGAGCGGGCAAAAGCGTGGTTGCGGGGTATTATTCATTAGCGGCTACGGCCTACCGGTCACCGCGAAGGATCCATAACCGTCCCCCAGACCGTCGTCCCCAAGACCGTCCACGAGATCGTCCACGAGTGCTCAATCGAATCTCCCATGCATAGAGTTTCCATCGGCCTGCTCATTCTCGCGTTCACGCTCGGTGGATGCGCGGTACCCCAGCCTTACAAATCGCCGGGACAGGCGCCCTCGGTGCCCGTGCCGCCGCCGCCAAGCCCCACCCAAACGCAGCCGATGCCTGAACAGCCGCGAGTGGAAGAACCGCAACCGTTACCTCCGCCGGTGATCCGCGAACCCTCGTTGGGACCCGCATCGAAAGCGTTGGTGGACCAGGCCCGGGTGCAGATGGCCTCCAAGAACTTCGCTGTCGCTGCGGGTTCTATAGAGCGGGCGTTGCGCATCGAGCCGGACAATCCGCTGCTGTGGATCGAGCTCGGCAAGGTGCGCCAGGCCGAGGGCAATTACCCACAGGCGGAGAACATGGCACGCAAAGCCGTGTCGATGTCGACCAATGCACCGCGTGCGCAGTCCGCTGCCTGGTCGCTGATCGCGGACTCCTATCGCGCGCGCGGCAAGAATGCTGAAGCGCGCGATGCCGACCTGAAGGCGGGCAATTCTTCCCGCTGACGGACCCTCAACGGCTAAGCGGGAATGACGGGAGAATGAGTACGATCGTAAGCCACGCTCGTACCGCCGCGCGGTGCGAGATTCCCTAGAAACTGCTCGCTTGCCGCCTGCCAGGTGTGTTCAAGGGCATACGCGCGGCAATGCTTCGGGTCTATCTGCAGCGCCGCCAAGGCAGCTGCCCGCAGATCTTCATCGAGCACGCCGGTCGCACCGGACTCGACCACGTCGATCGGGCCAGTGACCGGATAAGCCGCAACCGGCACACCACACGCCATCGCTTCGAGCAACACCAGGCCGAAGGTGTCGGTGCGACTCGGGAAGACGAACACATCCGCAGCCGCAAGGTGGTTTGCCAGTTCCTCGCCAAACCGATAACCCGCGAACACGGCGTCGGGATATTTGGCCTCCAGCAGCTTGCGCGCCGGACCGTCGCCAATCACGACCTTCGTGCCGGGCCAATCCATGGCCAGCAGCGCCTCGATATTCTTCTCCACCGCCACACGCCCGACGTACATCGCAATGGGCCGTGGGTAGTTCAGATAATTCTTGTCGCCCGGTTTGAACAAGTCGACGTCGACTCCACGCGTCCAACGCACGATGTTGCGAAAGCCGCGTGCTTCAAGCTGCCTCTGCAACTGCGGAGTTGCCACCATGGTTCGCGCAGCAGCGCCATGAAAGCGACGCAGGTAAGCGTAAGTAAGTGCTAGCGGAATCGGAGCACGGGCGCGCACGTATTCGGGAAACTGAGTGTGATACGACGTCGTGAACGGCATGCGATGGCGCAAACACCAGCGTCGACCCGCAGCACCCAGAGTGCCCTCGGTAGCGATGTGGATCGCGTCGGGTTCGAATTCCCGCAGCAGGGTGTCCAGTCGGCGTCCCGGAAACCACGCCAGCCGAATCTCCGGATACGTAGGACACGGAAAGGTGCGAAAGCGGCCCGGCTCGATGACACAGACTTCGTGACCCTGTGCGCGCAGCGTTCGCGCCGTAATGTTCAGGGTCATGACGACGCCGTTGGTCTGCGGAAACCAGGCATCGGTGATGATCGCTATCTTCATGCGTGCACGCGCCCTATCGTCTGCATTGGCCGCGGGCAAAGCGGATTGGACAGGAAAAGCAACTTCACGCCGCCTGATCGATCGGCTGCGGGGCCAGCAGGCCGCTGTGGGACACCACTTCCTTGGTCTCCGTCCAGCGCAACACCGACAGCCGGCCGTTGAAGTCTTCCGTCAGCGTCGTGCAGCTCTCGACCCAATCTCCGTCATTGCAATACAGCACGCCGTCGATCTCGGTGATTCCGGCACGATGGATGTGCCCGCAGATCATGCCGTCGACGCCGCGCCGTTTCGCTTCGTCGGCCAGCGCCTGCTCAAAGTTCGCGATGTACTTCACCGCGGTCTTGGCCTTGTGCTTGAGATAGGCGGCGATCGACCAATACGGAAAGCCGAAGCGGCGGCGCAGGAAGTTCACGACGCGGTTCAGCGCGAGGATGAATGTGTAGGCCTGATTGCCGACGGCTTCCAGCAACGGGCTGGCCTTGATGACGCCGTCGAACTCATCGCCGTGCAGGACGATGAAGCGCCGGCCGTCCGCAGTCTCGTGCAGCGCCTCGCGCCGGATCTCGACATTGCCGAAGACGGCACCGTCGTACTCGCGAAAGACGCTGTCGTGATTGCCGGGGATGTAGACGACCCGCGTGCCGCGCTTCGCCTTGCCGAGGATGGTGCGGATAACGTCGTTATGCGCCTGCGGCCAGAAGAACGACTTCTTCAGGCTCCAGATGTCGACGATGTCGCCTACCAAGTAGAGGGTTTCCGTCTCGATCGAATGCAGGAAGTCGAGCAGGTACGCCGCGCTGCAACCGCGAAAGCCCAGGTGGACATCGGAGATGAAGACGCTGCGAAACCTGAAGACCGGTTTGGCGGGATTCGGGCTCATGGCCTGGCACCTGATAGGTATCGAGGACGGGGCGCAGGCTGCGGGGAGCGGATGACGTGGCGGTGACAGGCAGACGAAGAATATTTGACCGACCAAGGGCTTGGCCGTCACTCCTGTTTTGGCGTTGAGAATCCGGACATAACACGGCGAGCAGGGCGCATTGGCGAATTTGGCCGACCGGATTGCCAGAATTGTCCCACTATTAGAATGATCTATGGCTTTGCTTTATCTTACTAACCCACTGACATCCACAAATCGGCTTACTCGTGGATCTTAGCGGCCGGATCCTCGCTTTCTCCGCAATCCACAAACTCAAATCCCATGAATTGACGACGACTGCGATCCCGGTGGGATTTTTTATGCTCGATACGAGCTATTTTTAGGCCTCCTTCCCATAGTCAATCCACTTCGTGCGGATTTATCCGACACGTAACAATGGCCTCTACGTGAGAAGCCGCCACTTGTTCAGCTTCGCTATGCTTTCAACATGATTGGACTACTACAACGAGTGACCCACGCGGATGTACGGGTGGAAGGCCGTGAAGTCGGGCGGATCGATTCAGGTTTACTGGTCCTGGTGGGCGTAGAGCGCGGCGATGAGGAACCCCAGGCCGATCGGTTGCTCGAGCGCTTGTTGACATATCGAATGTTCCGCGACGATGACGGCCGCATGAATCGCAGCCTGACCGATATTGCAGGCGGCTTACTGCTGGTGCCGCAGTTCACCCTGGCCGCCGACACCCGCAAAGGGACACGTCCTGGATTCAGCCCGGCCGCGGACCCGGAACACGGCGAACGTCTGTTCGATTACCTGATTGCCAGGGCACGGATTGCTCATCCGGTGGTCCAAACAGGTGTCTTCGGCGCGAACATGCAGGTTTCGCTGACAAATGACGGTCCCGTGACCTTTTGGCTGCGGGTGGATCCTGGATGAACGTCTTATGAGCAATAGTTAATCTAAATGCAGGCGCCACCGCACTGCGCCGCCTTCGGCGATTGGCGTATGATCCGGCGGCGTTTTCAGCGGGAGTTATGCCATGGGTATCGGTTTTCGTGAGCTGCTGGTCATTCTGGTGATCGCACTCGTCGTCTTCGGCGCAAAACGCCTGAAGACCATTGGATCGGATCTGGGCGGCGCCGTGAAAGGCTTCAAGAAAGCCATGAGCGAAGGCGAGGACGAAGAGAACAAGCAGCTCTCCGCGCCGGGCGAGAAGGACGCCGACTTCGAGTCGACGCCCACGTCCAAGACCGGCAACAAGTCTTCGAACGTCTGACGCTCGCAGCGCACCGCGCTACGGATCTGCCATGTTCGAAGTCGGCTTTACCGAGATCGTCCTCATTCTCGGCCTCGCACTACTGGTGCTGGGCCCCGAGAAACTTCCTGGGCTGGCACAAAAGATCGGCCGCTGGACTGGGCGCGCGCGCTCCATGGCGCGACAGCTGCGTACCCAGCTTGAACAGGAAGTAACTATCGAAGAGATCACCCGATCTCGCCCTGCCCAGGCGGGCTCGGCAGCTGCTGCCGCCACGGCTACTGCGGCCAGCGCTGAGGAGCCGGCTGCGGCATATCCGCCGACCGCTGAATCCGCAGCACCCCCACCAGCTCCAGCGCAGTTCGATCTGGATTCGATGGTGTCGAGCATCGAAGCCCCTGCCGATGCTGCCGCAACCGTGACCGCACCTGTCAACGAGATTGCTGCGGAAGCGACCCGCGCCGCGCACTCCACCGTTGAGCCAGGCGCCGATTCCAAGTCAGGCTGACGACCAGGCACCGATGAATACCCCGGGCGATGAACGCGAAGCGCTGGCCGAAGGCTCGCTGATTTCCCATTTGATGGAATTGCGTGATCGCCTGCTGCGTGCAGTGATAGCAATCGGCGTCGCGTTCATTCCGTGCGCTTACTTCCAGGATCAGCTGTTCACGCTGGTCGCCCAGCCGCTGATCGACAAGATGCCCAAGGGCACCTCGATGATCGCTACCAGCATCGTCGCGCCGTTCATGGCGCCGCTGAAGCTGTCGATTCTCGCCGCCGTGTTCCTGGCGATGCCATTCATCCTTTATCAGGTCTGGGCCTTCATCGCTCCTGGTCTGTACAAGCACGAGAAGCGCTTCGCGGTGCCGCTGGTGGTCTCCAGCATCGTGCTGTTCTACGCGGGCGTGGCCTTCGCGTACAAAGTGGTGTTTCCGCTGATGTTCGCGTTTTTGACCAGCGCCGCACCGCACGGCGTGCTGGTCATGACCGACATGACGGACTACCTCGATTTCGTGCTGCTGCTGTTTTTCGCCTTCGGTATCGCCTTCGAGATTCCGATTGCCACCGTGCTGCTGGCGGCAACCGGCCTGGTGAAGATCGAGACGATGACCAAGAACCGCGGCTACATCATTCTCGGCATCTTCATCGTCGCCGCCTTCCTGACACCGCCCGATGCCGTCTCGCAATGCTTCATGGCGGTGCCGATGTACATGCTGTACGAGATGGGCATCGTGATGTCGCGCGTCCTGCTCAAAAACAAACTGACACGCGCGCAAGTCGACGCGGAAAAACGCGCGGCCGACGGCGGCTAGCAGTCGGGACATAAAGTGACGGGGCACTCGGCAATCGCACCTGTCACTCGCCACAAGCCATCTTCTGGCTTGTGTATACACTCGGGGCCTGTCACAACTGCGCCCTATCAACGAGAACATTTAACCGACGCCGGTCCAGGCACCTGAGCGTCCCGCGAACCCTCCCCCGCAGAAAGTCGCGTAGAGGACACCATCGATGCGCCAGCCGAGTGAGCTCGATCCCACGCCAGCAGCCAGCTCCGGACCGCAGCTGTTTGGCCATCCCCGGGGGCTGGCGACGCTGTTCTTCACCGAGATGTGGGAGCGCTTTACCTACTACGGCATGCGGGCGCTGCTGGTCCTGTTCCTGGCGGACTCGGTACGTGGCGGCTTCGGGCTCGACGACAAGACCGCGACGGCGATCTACGGCCTGTACATCTCGGCTTCCTACATTCTCTGCCTGCCCGGCGGCTGGGTCGCCGACCGGCTGATTGGTGCGCGTCGCGCGGTATGGCATGGCGGCGTCCTGATAGCGATCGGCAACGCCTTGCTGGCGCTGGGTTCTACGGCTGCCACGTTCTACGCCGGCCTGATCGTCATCGTTTGTGGCGTCGGGCTGCTCAAGCCCAATGTCAGCGCGATGGTCGCGGATCTCTACCCGGAGGGCGGCGGGCGACGCGACGCCGGATTCACGATCTTCTACATGGGAATCAACCTGGGTGCATTCCTCGGCCCGATCGTTACCGGCCTGTTAGCCGAACACTACGGCTGGCGCCCTGCGTTCGCCGCCGGTTCGATCCTCATGCTGGCCGGCCTCGCGCAGTATCGGATTTTTCAACATCAGCTAGGTAACGCGGGCCTGCATGTCGCAGGAGCTTCAGGTGAAACCGGTGCCGCAACCATCAAACGCGGTTGGCTGATTGTCGGCGCGCTGGTTGCGGGAATTGTCGTTGCTTACCTGCTGGTGCTCACCGGGGTGATCGTCATCAACCCGCTCACGCTGGCCCAGACCACGGGGGCGGCGCTGATTGCCGTTGCGGCGATCTACTTCATCTACATGTTCCTGTTCGCCGGGCTGGACGGCACGGAAAAGAAGCGCATGGCGGTGATCCTGTTCCTGTTTGTCGGCTGCGCCTTGTTCTGGGCCGGCTTCGAACAGACCGGCGCATCGTTGAATCTGTTTGCCGAGCGCTACGTCGAGCGCACCATTCAATCGCTCGACTTCATGATTCCAACCGCCTGGTTCCAGTCGCTCAATTCGATCTTCATCCTGATGTTCGCGGCGCCCTTTTCTGTGCTCTGGGTGAGCCTGGCGAAGCGCAACCTGGATCCGTCGGCGCCGGCAAAGTTCGGCCTGGGCCTGATCCTGCTGGGACTGGGGTTCCTGTTCATGGTCATAGCCGCGAACGTGGTTTCGCAAGGCGGCAAGGCCATGCCTTATCTGCTGGCACTTACGTACCTGCTGCACACCTTCGGCGAGCTGTGCGTCAGCCCGGTGGGGCTCAGCTACGTCACCAAACTCGCCCCGGCGCGCTTTGTCTCGCAGATGATGGGCGTATGGTTCCTGGCAACTTCGGTAGGTAATCTTTCCGCCGGTTTGCTGGCGGGCATCTTCGAGACCGACAAGGTCGAGGCGATGCCGGGGCAGTTCATGAAATTTGTCTACTTCATCGTCGCCGCGGGCGTGGTGCTGCTGCTGTTGAGCAAGCCGGTGAAGCGGTTGATGGTCGGGGTGAAATAACAAATCGATCGCCGTGGCCACGATGCATGGCGCGTTACATAGCAAAGGACGAATCGATGTTGCGTAAACCGGTTGCACAGGCAGTGTCACAAACCGTTCGTGGCCGCGTCATAGCCAGTACGGTATTCCCCGCGATGATTCTGGCGCTGGGCTCCTGCGGTAAACCTGCCGCGGTAACCCAGACACCAACGGCGCCAGCGGAAACCGCCGACGCCTTCGTGGCGCGCGTGAACACGGAGATGACGGATCTCAGCCACGAGATCAGCGCTACCGGCTTCACGTATGCGACCTTCATCAATCCCGACACCGAATATCTGAATGCGCGCGCCAACGATCGCTACCTGGCGTACTTCAGCAAGGCAGTCGAGGAAGCCAAGGCCTATGAGAAGCAGCCGCTGAGCCCGACCACCAAGCGCGCCATCGAACTGCTCAAACTCGGCGTCGCGGCGCCGGCGCCCAACGATCCGGTGAAGCGCGCGGAGCTTTCCGCCATCACCTCAAAGATGGAAGGCACGTACGGCGCGGCCAAGTACTGCCCGCACGGCCCAGAATCTTGCAAAGACCAGACGCAGCTCACCAACGTGCTTGCGCACAGCCGCAACTACGACGAGCTGACCGAAGCGTGGACGGGATGGCATTCGACGGCGCGACCGATTCGCAAAGACTACGTCCGCTTTGTCGAGCTGGCCAACGAAGGCGCGAAGGAACTGGGTTACGCCGATCTCGGCGCGATGTGGCGCTCCAATTACGATATGCCGGCGGATGATTTCACCAAGGAGACGGCGCGCCTGTGGGAACAGGTGAAACCCCTGTACGGCGAGCTGCATTGCTACGTACGCGGCAGGCTGCAGAAAACTTACGGTGCGAATCACGTCCCGAACGGCAAGCCCATTCCGGCGCAGCTACTCGGCAATATGTGGGCGCAGCAGTGGGCCGAGATTTATCCGCTGGTGGAGCCGTACCCCGGCGTCTCGGACCTGAATGTCAGTGACGCTTTGCGCAAGCAGAAATACGATGCAGTGAAGATCACGCGCTCAGCAGAGAGCTTCTACACCTCGCTCGGGTTCCCGCAGTTGCCCGAAACGTTCTGGCAACGCTCGCTGCTGACCAAGCCTGCCGACCGTGAAGTGCAATGTCACGCGAGCGCGTGGCAGATCGATGACAAGGGCGACGTGCGCATCAAGCTGTGCATCGAGCCGACGCAGGAAGACCTGATGACCGTGTATCACGAGCTCGGCCACGTCTTCTACTTCATGTCGTACAAGGACCAGCCCTTCGTGTTCCAGGGCGGCGCCAACGACGGCTTTCACGAAGCGATCGGCGATACCGTCAACCTCTCCATGACGCCGGCTTACCTGCATCAGATCGGCCTGCTGGGTGCCGTAAAGCCCAGCCCGGAGGCAACCATCAACCAGCAGATGAAACTGGCGCTCGACAAGATCGCGTTCCTCCCATTCGGCAAGATGATCGACGAATGGCGCTGGAAGGTATTTTCCGGAGAGATCAAGCCGGAGAACTACAACGCGGCCTGGTGGCAGCTGCGTGAGCAGTATCAGGGTGTCGGCGCGCCAGTGCCCCGCACCGAAGAAGACTTCGACCCCGGCGCCAAATACCACATCCCTGCCAACACGCCGTACACGCGCTACTTCCTGTCGTACATTCTGCAGTTCCAGTTTCACAAGGCACTGTGCGAAGCTGCAGGCAACAAAGGGCCGCTGAGCGAATGCTCGGTCTATGGCAACGCTGAGGCCGGTAAACACTTCCGAGAGATGCTCGCGCTCGGCCAGAGTCAACCGTGGCAGGACACGCTGGAGAAGCTGACCGGCACGCGGCAGATCGACGCTTCCGCAATCACTGAATATTTCGCGCCATTGCTGGAATGGCTGCATAAGCAGAATGAAGGACAAGCTTGCGGATGGTAGCCGCGAACACGGTGACGAGTGACGGGCCGGATGAACAGCACTGCCAGCAGTGTGAAGTTCCAATTGCGCCCGCCACCCTTCTGTCGTAACCCCAAGTATTCCGACTTCACATGAACACTACATCTCCTCCCCAACTCACCCCCCGCGCCATCATTCTCTCGATCATCCTCGCGATGATCCTGGCGGCGGCGAACACGTATCTCGGGCTGTTCGCGGGATTGACGATTGCCTCGGCGATACCGGCGGCGGTCGTGTCGATGGCGGTGCTGCGAGTGCTCGGCGGCGGACACATCCTGGAGAACAACATTGTGCAGACCGGGGCCTCGGCGGGCTCCTCTATCGCGGCGGGCGTGATCTTCACGGTGCCGGCGCTGGTGATTCTCGGCTATTGGCAGGACTTCAAATACTCCTGGGTACTCGCCATCGCCGGTCTCGGCGGCGTATTGGGCGTGCTGTTTTCGGTACCGCTGCGCCGCTCGCTGATCGTCGATCAGCAACTGGCTTTCCCAGAAGGCAAGGCGGCGGCAGAGGTGCTCAAGGCTGGTGAGAATCCAGCACAAGGCATCAAGGTACTGGCAGGCGCGGCGACCCTTGGCGGTGTCGGGAAGCTGCTGGCGGCAAGCGGCTTGCGCCTGGTCCCCGATTCCGCCGCGGTCGCCGGCTATTTCGGCAAGGCCATCGGCTACGTCGGCACCAATCTGTCGCCGGCATTGCTGGGCGTCGGCTACATCGTCGGGCTCAATATCGGCATCGTCGTGGTCGCCGGCGGCATCCTGTCGTGGAACATTGCGATTCCCATCTACAGCAGCTTTTTTCTCGACAATGACCCCACGCTGGCCTCACGCCTGGTCGGGTTGAGCGCGGCGGATGCCGCCGGCGCGATCTGGTCGGCGCAGATCCGCTATCTCGGTGTCGGCGCCATGCTCATCGGTGGGATCTGGACGCTGATCTCGCTACGCAATTCACTGCTTTCAGGCGTACGCAGCGGCCTGGCGGCCACGCGCGCGGGCGCCGCGAAAGTGATTGCAGACACGGAAAAAGATCTGCCCATGAAGGGCGTGCTGGTCGGGCTGATCGCATTCACGCTGCCGCTGGCAGCGCTGTATCACGCCATCGTCAACGACATCAGCGTGTCGCTGCCGATGACCCTCATCATGATCGTTGCCGGCTTCCTGTTCAGCTCGGTATCGGCGTACATGGCCGGCTTGGTGGGATCCTCGAACAATCCCGTGTCCGGCATCACCATCGGCACGATCCTGTTTGCATCGCTGGTGTTGATGGTGCTCATGGGCCGCGATGCACCGCTGGGCCCGGTAGCAGCCATCATGATTGGCGCTGTGGTGTGCTGCGCGGCTGCGGTCGCCGGTGACAACCTGCAGGATCTGAAGTGCGGTTACATGATCGGCGCGACGCCCTGGCGGCAGCAGGTCATGCTCGCAATCGGCGCCATCTCCTGTGCGCTGGTCATGGCGCCGGTGCTGAATCTGCTGGCAAGTGCTTATGGCATCGGCACACCGACAGCAGCGCACCCGAATCCGCTCTTGGCGCCGCAGGCAACCCTGATGGCCTCGGTGGCAAAGGGGTTGTTCGGCGGCGCATTGCCCTGGAACATGATCTGGATCGGCGCAGCCATCGGCGCAGTGATCATCACCATCGACGAGATCCAGAAGAAGCGCGGCGCCAGTTTCCGTACACCGGTGCTTGCCGCTGCAGTCGGCATCTACCTGCCGCTGGATCTGACGGTACCGATTTTCCTTGGCGGCTTGTTGACCCACATCGTCGAGCGCGCCTCGGGACACAAGGGCAGCGGCTCGGTCGACGACCGCGTGCACCGCAAAGGCGTGTTGTTCTCGGCCGGACTGATCACCGGCGAGGCGCTGATGGGAATCCTGATCGCGATTCCGATCGTGATGGCCGGCAGCGCCGACGTCATGGCCCTGCCTGCCAGCCTGCAGTTCGGCAATGGACTCGGCCTGACGATCTTCGTAGTGATCGGCTACCTGCTGTACCGGATTGCAGTTGCCGGTGCCCGCAGCTCAGCAACTACCGACTGACCAAGACACAAGGATCGAACGGCGACTAACGGCGACGGATCACTTCGATCCGTCCATTGTTGCCGATCAATCCCGAAGCCAGCCACGAAGTCACACTCACGACCAGCGATGCGCCGATCGCGGTCCAGAACGAACTGATCTGAAAGCCGTTCAGCAGCAACGCGACGAGACTGAGCATCGCCGCGTTGATGACCAGCAGAAACAGCCCGAGTGTCACCAGCGTCAGCGGCAGCGTCAGGATCACGGCAATCGGTCTTACGATCGCGTTGACGATACCCAGCAACAGCGCGGCCGCGAACAAGGTTCCGGGCGTGTCGAAGCGCAGCCCTGGAAATATTCTGCTCGCCAGCCACAGACCGAGCGCGACGATAACGATCCGCAGGATGAAGCCGGTCATGGGAAGTCCAAAGTGATGGAAGTGATGGAAGTGATGCAGGTGATATAGGTGATGCGGGGCCGGAGTCAAGAGTCGGGTCCGAACATTAACTTTGATCGGTTCGATCCCTTACCGCATCTGCATCCCTGATTGCCCACTTGCGTTACGCTTCGACGCCGATACCCCTCCAAATAGCGACCACCCCGAAGAGAGAACCCCATGCCTTACGTCGCCATCGTCACGGTCCTGGCCCTGCTCGAATTCATGTGGTTCAGCTTCCTGGTGGGCAAGGCACGCGAGCAATTCGGCGTGCACGCTCCGGCCACCAGCGGCCACGATATCTTCGAGCGCCACTTCCGTGTGCACATGAATACCATGGAACAGTTGGTCATGTTCCTGCCGACATTGTGGATTTTCGCGCGCTACATCAGCCCGATCTGGGCCGCCGCACTGGGTATCGTCTTCATCATCGGCCGTGCCATCTACGCAAGGTCCTACGTGCGCGATCCCAAGAGCCGTTCGCTGGGATTCGGCCTTTCAGCGCTACCGACGCTGATCATGCTGGCGGGAATCGTGGTGTGGGCGGTACGAGCGGTGGTGATAGCGCCGGGGAGCATGTGACAGAGCACAATAGTCACACGAGTGACGACGCGGTGTGACTTTGTCACTCCTGTGACTTTTGTCACTTACGCAGCCGGCGTCCTGCGCAGCTCCCGATCCTGCTGCATGCGCTGATCCGCGAGAATCAACAGTTCCTTCGGGTACAGGTGGTCCTCCGGAAAGCTCGCGGTGCCGAGACTGACATTGGCGCGAATCAGGCGGTTGGCGACGGAGACCGTGCCGGCGTAGACATTGTTGCGGATGCGCTGTGCGATGACCGCACCGGTCGCCGCATCTGCTTCGGTCATGAGCACGACGAAATCGTCGCCGCCCAATCTGCCAGCCACATCCGAAGCCCGGATAGAGCGGGAGATTGCCGCGGCAACTGCGACCAGGACCTGGCTGCCTGCTTCATGGCCCAGCTGTTCATTGACGTGCGCCAGGTTGTCGACATCGATCACGACGAGCGTATAGGCGCGGCCGAAACGCTCCGCCTTGCGATGCTCCTGTTGCAGGACTTCTTCGAAAGCTCGCAGGTTCAGCAGACCGGTGAGATTGTCGGTCGCCGCAAGATCGCTGATGCGTTGTACCGCGCTATGCATACGCTCGATCAACGCCGCCAGCACGCAGGTGACGGCGACGGCTGGTGCCAGCCTGCTGAGCATCGCCATGCTGAACTCAATATCGTGAATGTTCACACCGGGCGTCAGCGTCGCCAGCACCAGTCCAAGCGCTGCGATGACGACTCCCAGCAAAGCGACCAACCACCAGCGCCCGAACGCCAGAGCAATGACTGCAAGGGGTATCAGATACAAAGTGACTAGCGCGCTATGGACGCCGCCGGTAGCTGCGGCCAGCAGCGTTACAGCCAACGTCAGGGTGAGGGTGCTCACCCAGTACTGGCGCGCAAGGTGTTTGCTGAAATATGTGACGGTGCGTGCGAGCAGGATATTCAGAGCGAGCAACGCAAGCGCCAACGCTACCAAAATCGGCTGTTGGACCGTGTTGGAAACGAACGCGAAGTGCAGCACGCCGATCGCCAGCGTCAGGACTTCCAGCCACAACGTCGCGTTGATAGCGAAGCCGGGTGTGGCTTTCCTCGCTGCGCTGGCGGTGCGCATGTCCGTTCCTACTGCAGCCGGCTCTGGCGGGTGGCGTGGTCGCCCTCTTTCACGCTGTCTTTCAGCATGTCCAGCGCGATGCGCAATTCGTAATCCGCCGCCACATTGCCAATGACAGCCGGCGAATCCTCATTGCCATGCGCCACGATTTCCTTCGGATCCACCACCACATCGGGGGTGATCCCGACCTTCTGGATGGAAGCGCCTGAGGGTGTGAAGTAGCGCGACGTGGTCAGCTTGATCGCATGTCCGTCGGAGAGCGGCATGACGGTCTGCACCGAGCCTTTGCCGTAAGTCTGGCGACCGACGATCTTGGCACGATGATGATCCTTGAGAGCGCCGGCGACGATCTCGGAAGCGGACGCCGAGCCGCCATTGACGAGCACGATCAGCGGCGCACCGTCGATCTCGTCGCCAGGTTGCGCATCCATTTCAAAGCGCGCTTCGGCGGTGCGGCCATCGGCCGTCACGATCACGCCGTCGGAAAGAAATGCATCCGAGACACCCACTGCAGCCTCCAGCACGCCGCCGGGATTGTTGCGCAGATCCAGTACCAGGCCGCGCAGTTGTCCCTTGCTCTGCTGCTTGAGCGCCGCAATTGCCTTGAGCAGATCCGGCGTCGTGGTTTCGCTGAACTGCGTGATGCGCACATAGCCGAATCCCGGTTCGAGCATTTCCTGCTTTACGCTGTGCACCTGCACACTGGCGCGTGCGAGCGTGAATTGCAGCGGCTTCGGCACGTCTGCGCGTGCGACGGTCATCTTGACGGTCGAGCCCGACTTACCGCGCATCCGGTCGATGGAATCGTCCAGCTTGGCCACATCGACGGGCACGTCGTCGATAGCGAGAATCGTGTCGCCGGGCAGCACACCGGCACGCGCGGCAGGCCCGCCTTCGATCGGTGCTACGACATGCACTGCGCCGTTCTCGAGCGCAACTTCTATCCCTACACCGGAATACTCACCGGTGGTGCTGATGCGGATTTCATTGAATTCGCTCGGATCGAGATACGCCGAATGGGGATCCAGGTCGGACACCAGGCCACGAATCGCGGCTTCGATCAGCTCCTGGTCGGAAATCTTGTCGACGTATTCATCGCGGACATGCTCGAACACTTCCGCGAGCAGGCGCGCATCGCGCCAGGGAATAGGGTGCTGAGAGGGCGGCGGGTTCTCCGACGAGGAGGCCGGTTCCGCGGAGGTCCTGCGCTCCGCCTTGACGCTGGGGCCCACCGCCAGCCCCACGCCCAGCAGTACGCCGATTGCAAAGATCAACAGAGCGCGCAGCGGAGGTGACAGTCGGATCATTGCTTGGGCCGAATCGTGGCGCGAATCAGGGTGTGGATGGGCGATAGGAGCGGGAAGACCTGAAGCAAGATACTACCGCGGTTGCGGTTGATGAGAAGACACAGCCCGCCGACAAAATCGAATGGCGCGAACCTGACTGGCGACGCCTAACCGGCCATGCGCGCCATGAACGGCGAACCCGATGCCCGAGCCGCTCCGGTGGGATCGCGCAACAGGTCCTGCAGGACGACTTCCAGCGGCTTCGGCCGGCCGATCGCGAATCCCTGTCCGTAGTCGAGGCCGAGCTGGCCGACCGCTTCGAGAATGGCCTCGCTCTCTACTGACTCCGCCGTGGTGCGCAAGTTCATCGACTGAGCGAGCTGCACGATCGCGGTTACGGTTTCCTGCGAACGGGCATTCCCCACCAGGTCGCGAATCAGTTCGCCATCGATCTTCAGATCGGTGACCGGCAGCGACTTCAGATAAGTGAGGGAGGAGAGGCCGCGGCCGAAGTCGTCCAGCGCGATGTCGTGGCCGAGATTCTGCAGGCGCCGGATCAGCGTCTCGGCGTGCACGATGTTGGCAACTGCCGCCGTTTCGTTGATCTCGAAGGACAGCAGGTTGGCGGGCAGCTCGTATTCGCGCAGCTTCTCTTCCAGGAACGTCGGGAAGTGTTCGTCGCCGACCGACTGGCCGGAGATATTGATCGTGAAATGCGCCCCGAGCCGTTGCAGTGCCGGCGCCGCGGACGACAGGATTTCCAATGCGTATTGCACTACCCAGCGATCGATGCTGGTAGCCACCTCGCAGCGCTCCGCGGCCGAGAGAAATTTCCCCGGTGCAATACTTTCTCCGGACGCATCGATCATTCGTAGCAGCAACTCGAAGCGACGCGCGGCGCCACCGGCTCCGAGCTGCACAATGGGCTGAGCCTCCATGCGGAACCGATCGTTGGCGATGGCTTCGCGCAAGCTGCCTGCGATTACGAGATCGTCCGCGGTTCGAACCAACGAAGCGTTCGCCGACAGGACTGCCGCGGGACTCGCGACGATCCGGCTGTCTGCAATTGCCGTTGGCGTCGAAGCGACTACGCTCACCGGACTCTCTATCGGCAGAGACGCGCTGCTGAACGCCGACACCGCGTGAACCGCTGCGGTCTGAGTCGTTACAGTCGCAACGCTCACTGTAGGATCGGTGTCCTCATGGGCGACAAGAGCATTCAGGGCAGCGGCGCGACTGCAATTCTTTGCGGCCTTGCAGGCAGCCTCAGCGGCAGCCAGTGCGTGTGACAGCGGCAGCTTGGTTTCCGGAACTGCCGCGACTCCAAAACTCATCGACAGCGCGATGGATTGGCCTTCGTGGCTGAAATCCAGCTCGGCGACCAGGCTGCACAGCTTCTGCAGAACGCTCTCCGCAGCGTCGGCAGTAGTATCCGGAAAGAACAGAGCAAACCTGTCTCCCGATATACGTGCACCGGTAACCAGCGCGGGCAGGTTGCTGCGGATGACCGATGCGATACGCTCAAGCACTTCATCGCCGACGTGCATGCCGTAGTTGTCATTCACCAAGTGCAGCCGATCCACGTCCACATAAGCGATCGATTGGCGCCCTTTGACGCATGACGATGCCAGCGTGGCGCGAGCACGCTGCTCGAACGCGGCACGAGTCAGCAAGCCCGTCGCAGGGTCGTAAGCGCTCTGCAAAACGTGCGCAATGCGGCGCGCCATGAGTTCGATGACGCGTATTTGCCGGGTGTCGAAGTCGACGCAGCCGATCGGCCTGAACAGGGCCAGAAGACCCGTCACCGGCTCATTACCCAAACGCACCGGGCAGGCGAGAATCTTGAACGGCAACGCGCCCAGCGGGCTGTTCGGCGGCGCCTTGTTCAAGGCCAGCGTGCGACGCTGCACCTGCGCCCACGCAAACAGATGCCGCTGTGTTCGCTCGAGCATCGCCGCGTCGGTGCCACGGCTGGCCGTCGACGCCGAATGGCATACCGTGATTTTCTTGTCAGGAATCAGCAGCGCGCCAAACGCGCAGTCCAGGTGAGTGACGCAGTTTTCTACGAGCTGGTGAAAGTCATCGCTGCTGCCATTGCCATCGTTGGCAGCGGTCGTCTCCAGCAGCAGGTTCAGCTCACTATCGCGCACGATCGGATTTTTCTGCGAGTCGCTCAGGCTGTACTGGTTGGCGAGTTCGCGACTGAGCACTTCGACCGCGGGCCGCAGCAATCCAAACAGCAATGAGAACGGGCGTGAGCCGCTGCCGGAATCGCGGCACGACAAAGCGACTGCACCCAGCAGGTTATCGCGGTCGCGCAGGATGAAAACGTAAGCAGTGTCGCCGTCCCAGGAACGGGCGAACCCATAGCGTTCTTCGGGATCGGGGGTAGAGCTACGCGCCGAATTCAGCGCTTCTTCCACCAGCTGCAGCAGGTCGGGGCCTTCGCAGCCGTCGGAGAGCCATAGCGGCATTCCGGTGCGATCGTAGATGGTGATGCATAGCGCACGCGGCATCAGCATCTTGACCAGCTGGCCGTAGGGATCCAGCGAAGTCGACAGCGTCTGCGCTTCTACCGTGTCTTCGTCATCGAGGATCGTCGCCATCTGGTTTTACTTCCACCGCGGCGCGGAAAGATCGTTCCCCCCGCATGTCTGGGCAGCGATCATCCATCCTGGAGTGCGGGTGTTCCTTGAAGTCGACCGCACTTTTGCGGCCGTGCTCCAGTATTAACACAGCGTCGGCAAGCCTTCGACCCGGCGGTCGTGAATTCAGTCACGGTTTGAATCAAGGGTTGCAGCGCCGGGGTGCAAGCGCCGCCGGTTCAAGGCTTCGCGAGCCAGACTCCGGGATCGATGGCCTGCCGGCCCTTGCGTATTTCCAGGTACAGGCCGGTCTTGCCGAACCCCGCGGCATCGCCAACGGCAGACAGCGGATCGCCCGGTGACACCCGGTCTCCAACGCGTCGGTATAGCTGCTCATTATGTCCATACAGGGTCATGAACCCGCCGCCATGGTCCAGGACGATCAGCAAACCCAGACCCGGCAACCAGTCTGCATACACGACGCGCCCCGGGAACGGTGCCCGCACCTGTGTGCCGCGGTCCGCACCGATCACCATGCCCTGCCATTTGAGCGGTCCGCCGGCACGCAGCTGACCGAATCGCGCCAGCACATCGCCCTTCACCGGCCACGGCAACTTGCCGCGGGCGCGTGCGAACGGTCCGTCGCCGAGATCGGGAAATTCCTCGATCGCGCGGCGTAATTGTTCAACCAATTTCTCCAGCGACTGTGCGTCGCGCTCGAGCCGCGTGAGCTGATCGCTGCGCGTCTTGATCTTCGACTGCACATCGGCCAGCGTCGACTTGCGCCGATCGCGCGCGGAGGCGAGAGCTTTGACCACGCTCGCGTTATCGGCTTCGATTTCCTGCAGCTTGCGAGTTTCGGCGGCGATGTTTTCCGCCAGCAGATCCAGGTGCGCCAGGTGCTCGCTGATGCTGGTGATGCGCTCGGCGCGGGCGCGACCGAGGTAGCCGTAGTACGTCATCACACGGCCGAGCTGTGCGGGATCGCGCTGGTTGAGCAGCAGCTTGACCTGCTCCTGCCGGCCATTCAGATAGGCGATGCGCAGCTCACTGGCGAGGGCATCGCGCTCGGCCGCAATCTTCCCTTCGGTTTCGCTGCGTTCGGCCGCCAGCGCTTTCAGCCGGGCTTCGGCCGCCTGGCGGCGCTCGCGCACGTCCGACAGACGCTCGCGCGCCGACTGGACATCGAGCTCCGCATTCTTGAGCGACTCCGCCAGTGAGTCGCGCCGCTCGGCATCCGCCTGGATGGACTTGCGGATCGAATCGATCCGCCCCCGCACCTGCTTGAGCTCGGCTTCCTTGGCCTCGGGGCTGGCGGCTGCGCCTTGGGCGGTCACGCAAGCGACGCTCGCCAGCGCCATGACCAGCGCGACACAGGCGCGCCGCAACCCGGTGGGTATTTTTGACATTCTTTAGGAGGGACTCTGCTCTGGCTATTCGGGTGGGCTGACGAGGTGGACTGACTAGGCGGCCTGTCTTGGTGGGCTTTTTGGGGCGCAGCTTGCCGCATCGCCGCTGGCAGTCTTGAAAACATGCCGGCGGCAACCAGATGGGACTTGTGGGCCGGAGGGGACTGTTATACTTCGCGCCCTTTTTTGAGCGGCGCGACGGTCCTCAACCGCGCCGAAACCGCCCGAATCCGGGCCTGGATGACCTGCCGCAATGAATCGTTTGCCTGAGTACATCTCCCATCATCCCTTTCTGATCGCCGCCGTGGCAATTCTCGTCATTCTGGCGATCGTGATCGAGATCCGCGAACGCGCCAAAGGTTCGAGCCTGATTGCCCCCGGCGACGCGGTGCGCCTCGTCAATGGCGGCGCCCTGGTGCTCGACGTGCGCGATGCCAGCGACTTTGAGGCCGGCCACATCATCGATGCGCGCAGCATCCCGGCAAAAGAAGTCGCGCAGCGCGCCGACTCGCTGAAGAAGTTCAAGGAGAAGCCGGTGGTGATCTGCTGCGAGAGCGGCTTTGCCTCGGCCAGCGCGGCCAAGGCCCTGCGGGCACTGGGATTCAACAAAGTTGCCACGTTGCGTGGCGGTCTGCGCAGCTGGCGCCAGGAGAACCTGCCGCTGGTCAAAGGCGCTGCGAAGAAGGACGGAAAGTCATCGTGAATCCCGCTTCCGACAACGGCGCCGCCCAGAGCGAGGCGGCGGCAGTCGCGCCAGACGTGGTGATGTATTCCACTGCGTTCTGCGGTTACTGCCAGCGTGCGCGCAACCTGTTCGAGCGCAAGGGCGTAAATGTCCGTGAAATAAAGATCGACGAAGATGCTGCCGAGCGGGCCGTCATGCTCAAGCGCAGCGGCGGCCGTCGCACCGTGCCCCAGATCTTCATCGGCGAGCGCCACGTCGGGGGCTATGACGACCTGGCGGCCCTGGATCGTGCCGGCGAGCTCGACAAGCTACTCACCGGCACCACAGTCGCAGGCTAAGACCCCTCAGGCTGAGGGTCTTCCTTGGGGCAAGGCTCTCGGGACTGAGACCCCCTGGAACTGAGACAAGTCCGGCCAAGACAAGTACGCTGCGGGTTTCCGGCTGAGCATCGAATCCCGTTCGCCTGCGGCTGTGCCGGGGGCGGATAATTCAGATAACGACGACTGAGGACTCAAGATCATGGTTGACGAAGTTTCCACCTCGAACGGCCAGGCTGCCGACCCGAATGCACCCCAGTTCGCCCCGCAGGCGGTGTATGTGAAGGATGTGTCGTTCGAAGCGCCGATCGGCCCGCGCCTGCAGGCCAATGCGGCCAGCCCGACGATCAACCTGAACCTGAACACCGCCGTGAACGACCTGGGCAGCGACCTGCAGGAAGTGGTTCTCACGGTGCGCGTCGAAGCGCAGAGCGCGGAAAAGACCATCTGGCTGGTCGAACTGCAGCAGGCCGGCATCTTCGGCATTCGGAACTATCCGGCTGCGGATCTGCAGCGCGTGTTGGGAATTTTCTGCCCCAACTACCTGTTCCCGTATGCCCGTCAGGTGATTTCCGACCTGCTGATCAAGGGCGGCTTCCCGCCGTTCCTGTTGCCGCCAGTGAATTTCGAAGCTGTGTTCCAGCAGGCGCAGGCACAGTCGCAGCAGCAACCGCAGGCGTCTGCGCCAGCGGTGAATTGAGGCGTATATGCACGACGCTGCCGAGGCTCGCAGCTCCTCGGCGCAGATCGTGGTGCTGGGCGCCGGTTCCTGGGGAACGGCGCTCGCGATCCAGTTCGCCCGAACCGGCCGCCCCACCATGCTGTGGGGACACGATCGCTCGCATCTGGCCGCGCTGAGGCGCGAGCGGCGCAATAGCCGCTATCTTCCGGACGCTGTCTTTCCCGATGCATTGAGCGTGCAGCCGGACCTGGCAGTCGCACTGCACGCAACGCGCGATGTGCTGGTGGCCGTTCCAAGCCATGCCCTGCGTGGAATGCTTCAGGAAGTCGCAGCGCATCGATCGGCGAACATGCGCCTGGCCTGGGCGACAAAAGGGTTCGAGCTGTCCACCGGATTGCTGCCGCATCAGGTCGCGGCCCAGGTCTTGGGAGCGGACGTGCCGACTGCGGTGATTTCCGGTCCTACGTTTGCCCGCGAGGTTGGAGCGGGCCTGCCTACGGCGATGACGATCGCGGCGAAGGATCAGCAGTTCGCACAGGAGCTCGCACAGAGCATCTCCGCGGTGAACTTCCGCGCCTACACGTCCACCGACATGGTCGGCGTGGAGATTGGCGGCGCGATCAAGAACGTGCTGGCCATCGGCGCCGGGATTTCGGACGGCCTGGGTTTCGGCGCCAATACCCGCATCGCACTGATTACGCGCGGCCTGGTCGAGATGACCCGACTGGGAGTTGCATTGGGCGCCCGCAAGGACACCTTCATGGGGTTGGCAGGATTGGGCGATCTGGTCCTGACCTGCACCGACAATCAATCGCGCAACCGTCGTTTCGGGCTCGCACTGGCGGCCGGTGAAAGTGTGGCCGCAGCGCAGACATCGATCGGTCAGGTAGTCGAGGGCGTGCCGGCAGCACGCGCCGTGCGCGAAGTAGCTGCGCGTGCGGCCGTGGAGATGCCTATCTGCGAGCAGCTCTACCGCGTCGTGCACGAGGGTCTTGAACCGAAGGCGGCGGTGAAGAAGCTGATGAGCCGCGAGTTGAAACCCGAGGACGAATAACCGCTCTCAGGGTGATTTTCTCGAGAGCACTGCGCGGGAGAATCGGGCTGACCCGGTCTCGCTCTAGGTGAAACCCGTCTGCCGCCACGCCTCGTAGACCACGACAGCAACGGCATTGGAGAGATTCAGGCTGCGATTGCCGGGGCGCATCGGAATGCGCAGGCGCTGCTCTCTGGGGCAGGACTCCAGAACCTGGTGCGGCAGGCCGCGAGTCTCCGGCCCAAATACAAACGCATCGCCCGTCTCGAAGTGCGGCTCGTCGTAACGGGTAATTCCCCGTGTCGAGATGGCAAACCAGCGTGGCGGCCTGAGCGTGCCAAGACACTCATCGAGCGACTCCCAGACACGCACTGACGCCAGCTCGGCGTAATCCATGCCGGCACGCCGCACGGCCTTCTCGCCGATATCGAAACCCAATGGCTTGATCAGGTGCAGCTGCGCCCCGGCATTCGCGCACATGCGAATGACATTTCCCGTGTTCGGCGGAATTTCTGGCTGGTAAAGAATGATGTTGAACAAGAGGCGCAGGGATGACAGCTGGCGAATGGACGCGAGGACTGGAAGGTCCGCGCTATTTCTGCGCTCAAGCATAGTGCAGAAGAGGATCGCCGTCGCCAATGACGGGCTCGATAGCGTACCGGTCGGATCGCTGCTTCGGAGCCAAAGGTGTCTTCCGCTACACTAGTCATCTACATAGCCAGCTTTCGCAGCCAGACGCCTCCATGACTTCCTCTCTCGCCATCGACTTTTGCGGCCTCAGATTCGACTCACCCATCGTGCTGCTATCCGGATGCGTGGGCTTCGGTGAGGAATACACACGAATCGAGGGTTTCTCCAATCGTGCGGCGGGCGGCATTGTGCTCAAAGGGACGACGCGCGAACCGCGGCTGGGCAATCCAGCGCACCGCGTCTATGAAACCCCGATGGGAATGCTGAACGCGATCGGTTTGCAGAACCCCGGCGTCGATCAGGTGATCACCCGGATCCTGCCGACGCTGGATTTCAGCGAAACCCGCTTCATCGCGAATGTCTGCGGCTCGACCATCGAGGATTACGTCGAGGTGACGCGTCGTTTCGATGACTCGCCGATCGACGCGATCGAAATCAACATCTCCTGCCCGAATATCAAGGAAGGCGGAGTGCAGTTCGGCAACTACCCGGAGATGTCGGCCCGCGTTGTGGCTGCGTGTCGTGCAGTTACCCGCAAGCCGCTGATCACCAAGCTGTCGCCGAACCAAACCGACATCCGCGAGAACGCGCGGCACTGCATCGAAGCGGGAACGGATGCGCTCGCGGTAATCAATACGGTGATGGGCATGGCCATCGATGTGAATTCACGCCGTCCGATCATCGGCAACATTCAGGGCGGTTTGTCGGGCCCCGCGATCAAGCCGATCGCACTGCTCAAAGTGCATCAGGTGTACGAGGTCGCACGCAAGCACAACGTCCCCATCATCGGCCAGGGCGGTATCTGCTCGGCACAGGACGCATTGGAATTCATTATCGCCGGAGCAACGACGGTCGGCGTCGGCACCGCCTTGTTCTACGATCCGCTGATCTGCCCGAAGATCAATGCGGGCATCGCAGAGTACCTGACCCGCAATGGCTTCAGCTCGGTCAAAGATCTGATCGGGACGTCATCGGCTCATGGGGTGAAAGAGAAGTGATGGGGTGATGCAGGTGAGACTGCATTGCTGCCACCACTTACATCACTACAGCGGCGTCCTTCATTCATCGTCCATCCCTAGTTCCTTGAGCTTGCGAGTCAGCGTATTGCGGCCCCAGCCAAGCAGGCGCGCCGCTTCCTGACGACCGCCTTCCGCTTTGCGTAACGCAGCGCGGATCAGCGTGCGCTCGAACTCGGGCATGGCGTCGTCGAGCAGCGGTGTATCGCCGGCGGCAAGGCGCTTGTCGGCCCAGCTCGTGAGCTGACGTGTCCACTCATCCTGCAGCTTTGCCGGACTCGGTGCGCCACCGAGATCCGCAGGAATATCTTCCGCCTGGATTTCGCGCCCGGGCGCAGTGACGGTGAGTCGACGGCAGGCGTTGACGAGCTGGCGCACGTTGCCTTGCCAATCGAAGCCCGACAATGCGGCGGCGGCTTCGGGCGTCAGCGTTTTGGGTTCGACGCCGAGTTCGACAGCGGCTGCGGCAAGGTAATGCATCAGCAGTTCCGGAATATCTTCGCGACGTGATCGCAGCGGCGGCACTTCGATCCGGATCACGTTCAGGCGATGCAACAGATCCTCGCGAAACATGTTCTGTTTTACGCGTTCTTCCAACGCCTGGTGAGTTGCGGCGATGACACGAACATCGACACGAACGGGCACCTGGCCGCCGACACGATAGAACTCGCCTTCGGCCAGCACACGCAGCAGGCGCGTCTGCAATTGCGGCGACATATCGCCGATTTCATCGAGAAACAAAGTGCCGCCATCGGCCTGTTCGAAGCGGCCGCGGCGCTGCGCGTCGGCGCCGGTGAACGAACCCTTCTCGTGCCCGAATAGTTCGGACTCGAGCAGATCGGCAGTGAATGCCGAAGTGTTCAGTGCGATGAATGCCTTGTTCGCTCGCGGACTGTGTCGGTGCAGGGCGCGCGCCACGAGTTCTTTGCCGGTGCCGGATTCCCCGGTGATCAGCACCGTCATGCTCGAACGCGACAAGCGACCGATGGCGCGAAATACTTCCTGCATCGCCGGCGCTTGTCCCAGCATTTCCGGAATGCGCCGCGCTTCGCTCACCACTTCTTCGACCCGGGTGCGCTGCTGCGCTGCGCGGCGCACCAGGTCGACCGCCTGATCGATATCGAACGGCTTCGGCAGATATTCGAACGCGCCACCCTGGTATGCGGCTACCGCACTGTCCAGATCCGAATGCGCGGTCATCACGATCACCGGCAGCTCAGGCTGGCTATCGCGAATCTCCGTCAGCAGTTCCAAACCGCTGCGGCCCGGCATGCGGATATCGGTGATGAGTACGTCGGGTCGATCGCGTCGCAAAGCAGCTATGGCGCTGTCGGCATGATCGAACGCCGTGGGAGACATACCTCCCTGTCGCAATGCGCGTTCGAGCACCCAGCGGATGGAGGCATCGTCATCGACGAGCCACACGTTAAGCGGTTTGATCGTCTGTAGCATGGAATGGCAACAAGATAGTGAAGATGGTTTGACCGGGGCGGCTTTCGAACTCGATCAGGCCGTCGTGACGAAAGACGAGATCCTGTGCGACCGCCAGCCCGAGGCCGGTCCCGTCGGCACGGCCTGTCACCAGCGGATAAAAAAGCGTGTCGCGCAGATTCCCAGGCACGCCGGGACCGTTGTCCTCGAACTGGACGCTCGCGACCAGCCGGTGGCGGGTCGCACCGATATTCACGTTGGTAAGCGCGCGCGTTCGCAGAATGATTCGCCCGCCGGGCGTTGAGTTCTGTGCGACCGCCTGCGCGGCATTGCGGCCGAGATTCAGCAACACCTGGATGATCAGATTTCGATCCAGGCGCAGTGGCGGCAGGCTCGGATCGTAATCGCGCTCGATGGCGATACTGGAGCCGGTATCCGCCTCCATCAGATGTCCTACATGCTGCAGCAGCTCATGGATATTGACTGCTTCCTTGCGCGGCGCGTGTCCCGGCCCGAGCAGTGCATCCACCAGTGCCACCAGCCGATCGGCTTCGCTGATGATGATGGAGGTGTATTCGCGCATGGATGCATCGGCAAGTTGCCGAGCAAGCAATTGCGCTGCACCACGCAAGCCGCCTAGCGGATTTTTAATCTCATGCGCGAGTTGCCGGATCATCGCGCGACTGCCACCAATCTGGGTCAGCAGCGCGGTTTCACGTGTGATGCGCTGATGCTGCGTGCCGTCGCTGATCTCGACCAACACAGCCGTTGGGAAGCCACTCTCCTCATAGGGAGCGACATCGCAATCGACGATCAGCTCGTTTTCGGCGTTGGCAGGACGAATGGCGAGCTCGCGCCGTGAGAACGGGCGCCAGGTTTCAAGCGCTCGATCGATGACTGCGCCAAGCGCACCCGCATCGTCGAGTAGTTCTGCAAGCGGTCGCCCGCGCACCTGATTGCGACTGACGCCGAACAGGGTTTCGGCGGCAACATTGAGATAGAGGAGGGCGTGCGTGGCGTCGACGATCAGCACACTGGTGCTGAGGCTGTCGAGAATACGGGCGGGCTCCGCGGCGATTCCTGAGGCGAGTGTTGCTGCGCTCGTTGCCATGGCTCAGTCCGCCCCGGCTGCACGTAAAACGACAACAGCGCACCAGAGTGCGCGGAACGCGGAAACTAGTTGGCGGCTTTCGGCCCGGCGGGCGGCGGCTTTACGACCACTGGCCGATTGGTGGCCGGATCTATCTGCGGGAGTCCGCCGTTGATGCTCGCGTACGTCGGTTGCGTGCTCGGCAACTTGTTGCTTGCGCCACGCGGCTGGGGCTTGGGCGGCGGACGTAACGCTGGACCGACCGGGGGCTGCGCTACCGATTCCTGCCGCACCGAGAAGCGGACCGGCGGTGTTTCCTGGATACGCCTGCCGTTGCTGGTAATCACTGCAATGGCGTTGTGTTCGCCGCGCGGAACATCCTTCAGATCGAAGGAGGTGGTATTGCCTGGGTAGCCGTCGACCAAGGCTCCGTCCAGGTACAAGTTGATATCGTGTCCGGGCTGGAGCATCGGGTTGACGCGCACATTGACCGTCACTTCCCCGCCTGTACCGACGATCGTCTCGCCGTCGGCTGGTTTCCAGATCTCGAAGTCGCGGTAGATGGGGCCGGTGTTGGCCGGTTGCGCACTGGAGGACCCCGCGCTGGAGAAGTCCGAGTTCGAACTGGGATTGGCAGCGCCGGGTCGGCCGCCGCTCACTTCCATTTTGGTTGCACCCGGTACCGGACGGTCCGAGTAATGCGTCACGTGGTTCTCGTCCACCCACTTCCACACTGTCTGACTCGCAAGCGCAGGGCCAGCAAGCAGAACCAGGAGCAGGAGCGTGGTGCGCATGAGGGCAGAGCATATCCGCTTCGCTTCAGCCTTACAAAAAGGCGACGACGTAGTGTGACCGCCGTCACTGAGCTACCGCGCGCAAGTGGGAGCCGGGCGGTCAAGCCCGGCTCCTTGCGTACTTACACGCTGTAGTACAACTCGAACTCGAGCGGGTGCGTTGACATGCGCACCTTGGTCACGTCCTGCATCTTCAATCCGATGTAGGCATCGATGACATCGTCCGTGAATACGCCGCCTGCCTTGAGGAAGGCGCGATCCTTGTCGAGTGCTTCCAGCGCCTGTTCCAGCGAGTAGCAGACTTCCGGAATGTTCTTGGCTTCTTCCGGCGGCAGGTCGTACAGATCCTTGTCGGCGGGCTCGCCGGGGTGGATCTTGTTCTGAATGCCGTCGATACCCGCCATGAGCATTGCAGCAAACGCCAGATACGGATTCGCGGTGGAGTCCGGGAAGCGCACTTCGATGCGACGGCCCTTCGGGTTCGAAACCCAGGGAATACGAATGGAAGCAGAGCGATTGCGCGCGGAGTACGCCAGCATCACAGGCGCTTCGAAGCCCGGCACCAGTCGCTTGTAACTGTTGGTGCTGGCGTTCGTGAACGCGTTGATCGCTTTGGCGTGCTTGATGATGCCGCCGATGTAGTAAAGAGCGATGTCCGAAAGACCCGCGTACTTGTCGCCCGCGAACAGCGCTTTGCCGTCCTTCTGGATCGACTGGTGCACGTGCATACCGCTGCCGTTGTCACCGACGATCGGTTTGGGCATGAACGTAACGGTCTTGCCGTAGGCGTGCGCAACGTTGTGAATCGCGTACTTGAGCAACTGCACTTCGTCGGCCTTGCGCACCAGGCTGTGGGCATTGACGCCGATTTCGCACTGGCCGGCGGTGGCAACCTCATGGTGGTGCACCTCGACCTTCATGCCGAGTTCTTCGAGCGCCAGGCACATGGCCGAACGCAGATCCTGGAACGAGTCGACCGGCGGCACGGGGAAATAGCCACCTTTGACGCCAGGACGGTGTGCCTTGTTGCCTTCCTCGTAGTTCTTGCCCGAGCTCCAGGCGGCTTCGGTCGACTCGATGTCGAAGAACGAACCGGCCATGGTCGTGCCGTAACGCACGTTGTCGAAAATGAAGAATTCATTCTCGGGACCGAACAGCGCGCCATCGCCGATGCCGGTCGCCTTCAGATAGGCCTCGGCACGTTTGCCGATCGAACGCGGGTCGCGGTCGTAGCCCTGCATGGTGGCAGGCTCGAGCACGTCGCAACGGATGATGAGGGTCGTTTCCTCGAAGAACGGGTCCAGGACCGCGGTGGTCGGATCCGGCATGAGCACCATGTCCGATTCGTTGATGCCCTTCCAGCCGGCAATCGATGAACCGTCGAACATCTTGCCGTCGTCGAAAAAGCCGGCTTCGATCGTGTGCGCTGGGACGGTAACGTGCTGTTCCTTGCCACGTGTATCCGTGAAACGCAGGTCGACAAAAGCGACTTCCTTCTCCTTCAACATGCTGAGGACGTCAGCGGGGGTCGTCATGAGCTCTCCTCCGGTAAACAGCGAGATTGGGATGCCTCGGGTTCGCTCGCCGCGTCGAATCCGGGGGATTATTCAAGCCAGGGGGGTTTATCAGGCCTGGGCCCGCGAAATTGCAGGATCCATGCCAGCGCACCGTCATGGCGCAAGTCATTGGATTGGCCATGGATCGTTCACCACGGCCTTTCCGGACCGCACTATCATAGTGCGTAAATTGGGCGTACCGCACTCCAATCGGGCAACAGTGCGTTGTGGGTCCCACCGCCGAACAGATCAGGGGCCAGGCGGGGTAGGGGGTGGCTTCGGGTTCGCAGTCAGCCCTATCGTCCCTGAGCCGATTCAGCACGGGCGCCGATTCACCTCGCCATTGCCCGAGCAGCACCCGACCCATCCCACTGGTCATTCCCGATGCCCATTGCCGCGGACCATTACCACCGACCATCAATTGAGACCTCACACTCGCAAGCTATACTCGCGCGCTTTTCGCACCGCGTTCCCGCCCGGATCGCTCGTCACACCAAACGGGTGCATCGGGCTCAATCGCTACCAGGATTCTGCATGGCCTCTCCTTCGACCGCTCCGCCGACCACGTTTCAGGACCTGATCTTCACGCTACAGGCGTATTGGGCACGGCAGGGTTGCGTGATCCTGCAACCGTATGACATGGAAATGGGGGCAGGCACGTTCCACTCGGCGACGTTGTTGCGCGCGGTGGGCCCGGAGCCCTGGAGCGCCGCCTACGTTCAGCCTTCGCGGCGTCCGACGGATGGCCGCTACGGGGATAATCCCTTCCGCCTGCAGCACTACTACCAGTTTCAAGTAGTGCTCAAACCTTCGCCGTTGAACATCGTGGACCTGTACCTGGCCTCGCTGGCCGCGCTCGGGCTGGATCCGTTGACGCATGATATCCGCCTGGTCGAGGACAACTGGGAGTCGCCCACTTTGGGTGCATGGGGCCTGGGCTGGGAGATCTGGCTGAACGGCATGGAAGTCACCCAGTTCACTTACTTCCAACAGGTCGGTGGCCTGGATTGCCGGCCCGTCATGGGCGAGATCACCTACGGCCTGGAACGCCTCGCCATGTACCTGCAGGGCGTCGAGAGCATCTACGACATCGTCTGGTCGGACGGACCGTTCGGTCGCGTTACCTATCGCGACGTGTACCACCAGAATGAAGTCGAGCAGTCGAAGTACAACTTCGAGTTCGCGGACACGACCGTGTTGTTCCGTCATTTCGAGGACCACGAAACAGCATGCAAGGCGTTGCTCGAAGCGGGGCTCGCACTGCCTGCGTATGAGCAGATGCTCAAGACTTCGCACACTTTCAATCTTCTCGATGCGCGCAAGGCGATCTCGGTGACGGAACGACAAGGCTACATCCTTAGAGTGCGTGCACTGGCCAGGAGCGTGGCGGAAACCTATTACAAATCCCGCGAGGCACTCGGATTTCCGATGCTCTCTCGTACGGTCGCGGGAGCCTGAAGCAAATGAGCAAACGTGATCTGTTGGTTGAGATCGGCACCGAAGAGCTGCCGCCGAAGTCCCTGTTCGTGCTGGCGCAGGCCTTTGCCGATGGTGTTACCAAAGGCATGGCCGGCCTCGGCCTGAAGCACGGCCAGGTGGAATGGTTTGCAACTCCGCGAAGGCTGGCGGTGCGCATCAGCGGCGTGGCCGATCACCAACCCGACCAGGAAATCAAGCGGCAGGGTCCCGCAGTCGCAAACGCATTCGACGCGGCGGGCCAGCCGACCAAGGCGGCATTGGGATTTGCCGCATCGTGCGGCGTGACGCTCGAACAGTTGCAGAAGGTAGAAGGCCCCAAAGGCCAGGTGCTGCAGTTCGTCGGCGTAAAGCAGGGCGAAGCAACCTCCGCATTGTTGCCCGGCATCGTCACGGCCGCGCTGAATGCACTACCGATTGCGAAGCGGATGCGCTGGGGTGCTGGCGAACAGGAATTCGTACGCCCGATTCACTGGGTTGTAATGCTGTTTGGAACTGCTGTCGTTGAGGCGGACATTCTCGGCGTGCAGGCGGGCAAGCAATCTCACGGTCATCGCTTCCACGCGCCGCGTCCGATCGCCATCTCAAGCGCATCCAAGTATGTGGAGCTGTTGCGGGACAAGGGTTTCGTCATTGCCGACCACGCGGAACGACGCGAGTTGATCCGGTCTGGCGTGACGCAGCTCGCAGCCTCCGTTGGCGGCACTGCGGTGATCGAGGACGCGCTGCTGGATGAGGTGACGGCGCTGGTCGAATGGCCAGTGCCACTGATGGGGCGCTTCGAGGAGCGCTTCCTGGCATTGCCGCCGGAAGTGCCTATCGCGACCATGCAGGATCACCAGCGCTATTTTCCGGTGCGCGATGCGAACGGTGCGCTGCTGAACTACTTCATCACCGTTGCGAACATTCAGAGCCGCGATCCGGACAAGGTGCGCGATGGCAACGAACGCGTGGTGCGCCCGCGTCTCGCGGACGCAGCGTTCTTCTGGGACACCGACCGGAAGCAACGCCTCGAGGACCGGCGTGAAGCGCTGAAGTCGGTCACTTTCCAGAATAAACTCGGTTCGCAGCACGACCGGAGCCTGCGAATCGCGAAGCTCGCGTCACGGATAGCCGGCACTATCGGTGGCAATGAGCAGGCCGCGGAACGCGCAGCCCAGTTGTGCAAGTGCGATCTGCTGACCTTGATGGTAGGCGAGTTCCCCGAGCTGCAGGGTCTGATGGGTCGCTATTACGCGCTTGCCGACGGCGAGTCCGAGGAAGTTGCCGCGGCCCTGCAGGAACAGTACTGGCCACGCTTTTCCGGCGATCAGCTGCCCGCATCGTCCACCGGAATTGCGCTTTCGATGGCGGACAAGCTCGACACGATTGCCGGCATCTTCAGCATCGGCCAGAAGCCGACGGGTGCGCGCGATCCGTTTGGATTGCGCCGTGCGGCACTGGGCATTCTGCGAATAGCGGTGGAGCGATCGCTGGAAGTCGATCTGTTGAACCTGGTTGAGGCGTCCGTAGCGCTGCAACCGGTAGCCGCCGCTCCCGAGGTGGTGAGCGACATCTGGGCGTATCTGATGGAGCGTCTGCGCAGCTCGTATCTGGAAGCTGGCACCGGCAGAGCGATCACCACGGAAATGTTCGACGCCGTGCTGGCGAGCCGTCCGCATTCCCCCCTGGATATCGATCAGCGTCTGCGCGCACTCGAATCGTTCCTGGCTTTGCCGGACGCAGAGAGCCTGGCGGCCGCCAACAAGCGTATAGCGAACATTCTGCGCAAGGCGCCAACCGATACTTCAGGAGCTGTTGAAACCGAGCGACTCGAGGATCCGGCCGAGCGCGCTTTGTTCGAGCATGTCGTCTCGATGGAGCGTGCCGTCAATCCACTGCTCGCGCGTCGGGAATATGCGCAGGCACTCACGCACCTCGCAAGCTTGCGTGAAGACGTGGACCGTTTTTTTGATTCGGTCATGGTGATGGCGGAAGACGCGGCGTTGCGTGCCAACCGATTGGCGCTGCTGGTACGGTTGCGAGGGTTGTTCGTCCAGATCGCCGACCTGTCGAGACTGCCTGGATAAGGTCAAGAGAGTCACGCGTGCAGCTTATCCGTTCGATGCTGTTCACCACGTGTCTGTTCCTCGGCACGCTGCTTTACGCCGTCGTCGTGCTCGTGTTGTTCTGGCTACCGGGCAGGCAGCTCTATCGCGTTGCGCGTAGCTGGTCGCTGGTTCAGATGTGGTTGTTGCGTGTGCTGTGCGGCTTGAGCCACACGATCGAGGGCGCCGAGAACATCGTCGCTGGCGCTCACATCTCCATGTGGAAGCATTCCTCCGCATGGGAGACGATCGCGCAGGCCGCGATCTTTCCGCCGCAATCGTGGGTGCTGAAGCGCGAGCTGATGTGGATCCCACTGGTAGGCTGGGCTGTGCGCTGCCTGAAGCCCATTGCGATCAATCGCAAGGCCGGTGCATCTGCGGTAAACCAGGTCGTCGAGCAGGGTACACAGCGTCTCTCGGAAGGACTATGGATCCTGATCTTTCCCGAGGGCACGCGGGTCGCCGTTGGTGAAAGCCGCAGATACGGCGTGAGTGGCGCTTTGCTGGCGTCCAGGGCCGGCTGCAAGATCGTGCCTGTAGCTCACAGCGCCGGGTATTTCTGGCCGCGGCGCGGTTGGGTCAAACGGCCTGGAGTCATCCAAGTCGCTATCGGCCCACCCATCGATGCTGCCGGTCGCGACCCACGTGAACTTAATGACGAAGTTCGCAGCTGGATCGAAGCAAAATTGACGACGTTCGCTGCAAATTCGGCATCGGATGCGGCCGAGCGCCCGCTTACCGGCTCAAAGTCTTTGAATACTTGACCAGAGCCGTTGCATACCTTGAGATTGTGAGCTGCCGATCAACTAAATTTAAACGTCGAGATTGGCGACCGCCAATGCGTTCTTCTCGATGAAATCCCGGCGCGGTTCGACCTGATCGCCCATCAGCGTGGCAAAGATGTCGTTGGCGGCCAGTGCGTCTTCGATGCGAACCTGGATCAGTCGGCGCGTGTCAGGGTTGATCGTGGTGTCCCAAAGCTGGCCGGGATTCATTTCGCCCAGTCCCTTGTAGCGCTGCAGGGTCTGTCCTTTGCGGGCCTGGTCCAGTAGCCAATTGATCGCTTGTCGGAAGCTGCTCACTTCCTGGCGTTGCTCTCCTTTGGCGATGTAAGCGTCCGGCTGCAGCAGTCCCGTTACCGTTTTGCCCAATTCAGCGATACGACGGTATTCCGCGGACTCAAAGAACTCGCGATGAATGTGCTTTTCGGTCGTAGAGCCATGCTCGGCACGCGTGACGAATAGCTTGGGAGCTCCGCCGTCGATAGCAGACAGCACGCGGACGCGATAACGCCGCGAGGCATCATCATGAGCGTTCAGCTGAGACTCGAACGCTGCGCCCCACTGAGCCAACCATTCCAGATTGTCGTGATTCGTCAGCGTCACTTCCGGCATGTAGAGCAACTGCTCAAGCACGCGCTGATCGTAGCGCCGCGATGAGCGCCGGATGATTGCCGTGACCTCCATCCAGCGACGAGCCAACGTTTCGAGCGCGGATCCCGTCATCGGCGGCTGCACGCCATCGACATGCAACCGTGCGTCTTCCAGAGCATGGTCAAGCAGCATCGCATTGAGCTCGACGTCATCTTTCACGTAGTGCTCGTTCTTGCCTTTCTTCAGCTTGTAGAGCGGTGGCTGCGCGATATAGATGTGCCCACGCTCGATGAGCTGCGGCATCTGTCGATAGAAGAAGGTCAGCAGCAAAGTGCGAATGTGCGAGCCGTCGACGTCTGCGTCAGTCATGACGATCACGCGATGATAGCGAAGCTTGGCCACATCGAAATCGTCCGCACCAATCCCGGTGCCCAATGCGGTAATGAGCGTACCCACCTCCGCAGATGAGAGCATCTTGTCGAAGCGGGCCTTCTCAACGTTCAGGATCTTGCCTTTGAGCGGCAGGATGGCCTGGGTACGACGATCTCTGCCCTGCTTGGCCGAGCCACCTGCCGAGTCACCCTCGACCAGGAAGATTTCGGAGAGCGCCGGATCGCGTTCCTGGCAGTCCGCCAGTTTGCCGGGAAGGCCTGCCAGATCCAGCGCACCTTTGCGTCTGGTCATTTCGCGAGCCTTGCGGGCCGCCTCGCGGGCACGTGCCGCTTCGAGGACCTTGGAGGCAATCGCTTTGGCTTGCTGTGGGTGCTCGAGCAGATATTCGTCCAGCTTCTGCCCGACTGCCGACTCGACGATCCCTTTGATCTCCGAGGACACCAGCTTGTCCTTGGTCTGTGAGGAGAACTTCGGATCGGGCATTTTCACGGAGAGAATCGCGGTCATCCCTTCACGCGCGTCATCACCCGTGGTGGCTGTCTTGTCCTTGGCTGGAAACTGCTTCTCGATGTAGTTGTTGAGCGTCCTGGTCAGTGCGCTACGAAAGCCTGCGAGATGAGTGCCGCCGTCCTTCTGGGGGATGTTGTTCGTATAGGAGTACATGCTCTCCTGGTACGAGTCGTTCCACTGCAATCCCAACTCAACCGTGATCGCTTCGTGCTGAGTGCGAAACCAGAGGATCCGGTCGTGAATCGCGACCTGGTTGCGGTTGAGGTAGCGAACGAATTCGCTGATGCCTCCCTCGTATTCGAATACTTCCCGCTTGTCGTCGCGCTCATCGATCAACTCGATACGCACGCCTGAATTCAGGAATGAAAGCTCTCGCAGCCGCTTGGCCAGGATGTTGTAGTCGAATTCGATGTTCGTGAAGATCGCAGCACTGGGCTTGAAGCGCACAACCGTCCCACGCTTATCGGTCGTGCCGGTGATCGCCAACGGAGCCACAGGCTCCCCCATCCTGTATTCCTGCTGATGTTTGTTGCCGTCGCGGTAGATCGTCAGCTGCAGGTATTCGGAAAGAGCGTTTACAACCGAGACGCCCACGCCATGCAGGCCACCTGAAACCTTGTAGGAGGAATCGTCGAACTTGCCGCCCGCGTGGAGCACTGTCATCACGACTTCGGCGGCGGAACGACCCTCCTCTGGAAGGATATCCACAGGTATTCCACGTCCGTCGTCAGCCACCGTGACCGACTCATCGGCATGTACCGTGACCACTACATTCTTGCAGTAGCCGGCCAAAGCCTCGTCAATGGAATTGTCGACCGCTTCGAACACCATGTGGTGCAAACCAGTGCCGTCGTCGGTATCGCCGATGTACATTCCGGGTCGTTTGCGAACCGCGTCGAGACCCTTCAAGACTTTGATTTTGCTTGAGTCGTAAACGTCTGAATCTGTCATGGTTCGACCTGGAAATTGAGCTACAGAATTATAGCATTGGGGCGAACTTGCCTTGTTCCACGTGGAACCGGCGCGCGATATTCATCCCGCTCAGACCGCTCTCGCTGACCGATGTAACGATCAACTGCGAGGGGATCGTGTCGATCACTTTTAAAAGTTTCCCCAAATTATCCACATCCAACTCGGCAGCTGGATCATCAAGCAACAAGCACGTTGGCACCGTCGCTGTCTCCGCCCGTAACCGGGTCTGCGCCAGGATGAAGGCCGCCGCGAGCATCTTCTGTTGACCACGAGAAACCCGATCTTTGGCTGATACGCCCGCCATCTTGAAAGCGAGGTCGGCCCGGTGCGGTCCGACGGTAGTTGTCCTCAGTCGCTGGTCTTGCAGACGAGCATTACCTAGAGCTTCGAGCAGCGTCTGATCCGTGGGCCACCCTCTTCGGTAGGTCAGCGTGACGGACTCATCGAGTAGTGGACCGGCAATAGACTCGAAGTGCGGAGCCAGGTCCGATGAATACGACGCTCTGGCTTGATCGATTGCAGTTCCATACTGGTCAAGTTCGCGCTCCCAAGCTGAGAGAACCTCTGGACCCTGCCCCGCTCGAAGCGCGGCATTTCGTTGTGAGAGTGCCCGTTGGTAACGTCGCCAGCCGTGGATGAAATCGTGTTTCACGTGGAACACGCCCCAATCCAGCAGCCGCCGTCGTCGTGCCGATCCTTCCTCAACCAGGCGGTGGACACCCGGATCGATCAATTGGATGGGTACCACCTCAGCGATCTGCGAGACGCTGGAAACTCCCTCGCCCGCCAAGCGCGTCCGGCTCTCGCCGTCTATGTACTCCGTCCCTGCGGTCAGTGGACCGCGCGCCGACTCGACCTTGCCGACTACACGAAAAAAACGGCTTCCAGCCCGCACCAGCTTGTCCCGAACATTGGTCCGAAACGACCGTCCGTGGCCGAGGAAAAAAATAGCTTCAAGTAAACTGGTTTTGCCCGAGGCATTACTGCCCAAGATGCCCGTGCCGGCGCTGCCGAGTTCGAGTCTCGCGCTTTCGATGCAGCGAAAATTAGTTATCTCGACTTCAGTCAGCACGTGAGGCAAACACTCCGCCGACTACAGTCGCATCGGCATGACAACGTACTTCGCAGAAGGCGTCGCCGGCGAGGTCAACAGACAGCTGTTGTTGGCATCGGTCAATCCAAGCTCGATCTCGCCACCGTCTACTGCGGCGAGCGCATCCAGCAAGTAATTGACGTTGAAACCGATTTCCACTTCTTCGCCGCTGTAGTTGATCTCCAACTCTTCCTCGGCTTCTTCCTGCTCGGGGTTGTGGGACTGCAAAACCAAGGCATTCAGCTTCACTGAAAGCCTGATGCCACGGTATTTCTCATTTGAAAGAATGGCTGCACGCTGCAAAGCAGCCCGGAGGATTTCGCGATCGGCTTTGATGTGCTTGGGTGGATTGGCAGGAATGACGCGACTGTATTCCGGGAATCGGCCATCAATCAGCTTAGAAGTGAAGCGAATATCGCCGATCTTGGCGCGAACGTGATTGCTTCCCACCGCCAACTCAACATTTCCCTCGCTACCGAGCAGACGCTGCAGTTCCAGTACGCCCTTTCTCGGTACGATGACCTGCTGAGCCGTTTCTGCCTGCGTAGTTAGCTCAGCTTCACAAAAAGCCAGACGATGACCGTCAGTCGCGACTGTTCGCAGCACTTTGTCAGCAACTTCCAGCAACATTCCGTTCAAGTAATAGCGCACATCCTGCTGCGCCATTGAGAAATGCGTCTTGTCGAGCAATCGCTTCAACGCGGTTTGAGCAATGCTCAAGGTCTGCTGAGCCTTGATGTCTTCCACGGTTGGAAAGTCACTTGCTGGCAGCGTAGCCAAAGTAAATCGGCTCTTGGCGGATCGGACCGTCGCCTTATCCCCTTCCACTGAAATCGTGACATTCGCTCCCTCAGGCAGGGCACGCACGATATCCAGCAACTTGCGACCCGGTAGCGTTATGTCGCCGCCTTGCTGAATCGTTACCTTCGTCTGTGCGACGAGCTCCACTTCCAGATCGGTAGCAGTAATCGATAGTTCGTCACCGCGACCTGAAATCAGGACGTTGGCCAGGATAGGCATCGTCTGCCGGCGCTCGACAACTCCAATGACCGCTTGCAGAGGAGAGAGGATGGCTTCGCGTCCAGCATTGAACTTCATCACTGCACCTTTGATCTCTTGAATGAATAAATAGAATTAAGGATTTAAAGATTTAAGAATTATGATTGCTATGAGGGCGGTGCATTTCTGTGGAAAAGCCATTTTTCATCAGCGAATTCATTTACTTATACACCGTCAAACTACGCTGTTAGAACACCGCGTAGCTGTCATAAATCTGTTCAGTACCTGTGGATTAAATTCGTCCCCACGCACACCACAAGTTATCCACAATCAACCGGCCAGGGTTCTCAACAGGTTTGAATAGTCCTCGCTGGTTCGCGTGTGCGACTCGCGTAACTCCTTGATGACCCGACACGCATGCATCACCGTCGTATGGTCGCGGCCGCCGAACGCATCGCCTATCTCCGGCAAACTGTGGCTGGTCAATTCTTTCGCCAGCGCCATGGCCATCTGACGTGGACGTGCGATGGAACGGCTGCGACGCTTCGACAGCAGGTCGGCCATGCGAATTTTGAAGTATTCGGCGACGGTTTTCTGAATGTTCTCGATGGTCACCAGGCGATCCTGCAAGGCGAGCAGATCGCGCAGCGCCTCCTTGGCGAATTCCGTGGTGATGGATCGGCCAGTGAACTGCGCATTGGCCACGACGCGGCGTAACGCGCCTTCCAATTCACGAACGTTGGAGCGAATCCGCTTGGCGATGAAGAAAGCCACTTCTTCGGGCAGCTCTACCCGGCTGACCGCTGCTTTGCTCATCAGGATCGCCACGCAGGTTTCCAGTTCAGGCGGTTCGATCGCCACCGTGAGACCCCAACCGAAGCGCGACTTCAGCCGCTCCTCCAGTCCGTCCACTTCCTTGGGGTAGCGATCGCAGGTCAGGATGATCTGCTGCTGGCCTTCGAAGAGCGCGTTGAAGGTGTGGAAGAACTCTTCCTGGGAGCGATCTTTTCCCGCAAAAAACTGAATGTCGTCGATCAGCAGCGCGTCCAGCGAACGGTAGGCCGATTTGAAATCGTTGATGGTGTTGTGCTGGAGGGCTTTCACCATGTCGCCGACGAACCGCTCTGAATGCACGTAGGCGATGCGCGCCTTCTCGTTGCGGGTGCGGATCATGTTGCCCACAGCGTGCATCAGATGGGTCTTGCCCAGACCGACGCCGCCGTAGATGAACAATGGGTTGTAAGCCCGCCCGGGATTCTCCGCGACCTGGTACGCCGCCGCCCGGCCGAGCTGGTTACTCTTGCCCTCGACGAAGTTGGTGAACGTGAAATCCGGATTCAGGCGGCTGCCAAGGACGGTCGGCGGCTCTTTGGCGATTGCGCCGCGACTGACCTGATGGCCGATCGGGTTGCCGACCGCGCCGGTGGCCGCCCGGGAACCCACTTCCAGAACGATGGCCGGCCCAGGCTCGGAGCCGGCGGTATCCACCAGCTCGGAAATGCGGCCAGCGACATTCTCGTTGACCCAGTCGACCACGAACCGGTTGGGCGCGAGCAGCCGCAATACGCGGCCATCCTCAACGGCTTGCAGCGGGCGAATCCATGTGTTGAATTGCTGCTCTGGAAGCTCGGCTTCCAATTGCCTGAGACAGCGATGCCATAACGAACCCTGCACGGTGTCGTCTCCCCCGTTTCCCTGCCAAAGAGTGGGTCGTTTCTGAAGTTGAGCGAAGAAGTTGTTCTGCGCCAAGCGTAGGCCGAACGTCAGCAGACGTCAGACCGGTCAGCGCGAGAGGAGGGCGAGTCTATACCGATGGACCTTAAGTTATCCACAGCCCGACAAGCCGATTTTCCTGCTCCGCGTGCGGCTATCGAAAGCTCGCTACGACTGACGCCGAGCTTGACACCCCAAGGCTTGCTGCGTACCCTTGCCGCCCTTCTTTGACCCCACCATGTGCTTGTTTTAGCGCAATTTTCGCGCCGCGAGATTCAGTATGAAGCGCACTTATAACCCCAGCAAAATCCATCGTGCCCGTACTCACGGCTTTCGTGCGCGCATGGCCACTCGTTCCGGACGCCTGGTGTTGGCTCGTCGTCGCGCCAAAGGTCGCAAGCGGCTGACTGTCTGACGTTGCCCCGGCACGATCGCGCCTCGTTCGAAGCCGTACTTGCAAAACCTCGCCCGACCTTTCACCCCGGCGCAACGTCTCCACAATAAATCGGATTTCGATCGCGTCTATCGTGACGCGAGACGCTTTGCCGATGCCTTGTTCGCCATTTTCGTTCATAGCAACGCCGGTTCGACTCCACGCCTTGGGTTGTCAATCGCCGCCCGCATTGTCGGCAATGCGGTGCGTCGCAACCGCATCAAACGTTTGATCAGAGAGTCGTTCCGACAGCATCAACATGATTTGCCCGCCGTCGATATCGTCGTTAATGCCCGCGCCGGCGCCCGCAATGCCGACAATGCCAGCATTGTGCGCAGCCTCGAGCGTCACTGGCAGGCGGTAGCCAAGCAATGCGCGCAGTCCTGAAAGCGATCATCAGTCTCTATCGCTACTGCATCAGTCCGCTGCTCGGACCAAACTGCCGCTTCTATCCCAGTTGCTCGTGTTATGCCGAAGAGGCCATCGAGCACCATGGCGCCTTGAAGGGATGCTATCTCGCCGCGCGACGCATCCTGCGCTGTCACCCTTGGCATGCCGGCGGCTACGACCCGGTGCCGTCCTCCATGCCGAAAATCTCCCGCTGGAAACCGTCTTCTAATGGATAACCAACGCTTGTTCGTGTGGGCTGCGCTGGCCTTGGTGCTGTGGCTCAACTACGTCACCTGGCAACGCGACTATGCGCCGCCGCCTGCTCCGATTACCGCTACTACTACGCCGACGCAGGCACAAACCAACAAGCCCTCAGAAACACTGCCGGAATTGCCGAGCGATAGCAGTGCTGCGCCAGCGCCTGCGACCAACGCAGCGGCTCCTGCACCTGCTGCAGCTGCAACTGAGCAGACCAAAGCGCCGATCATTCGAGTCGTCACCGATGTGCTCGACATGGATATCAGCACCCGCGGCGGCGAGCTGGAGCGAGCCGATCTGCTCAAGTATCCGGTCGTGAAGGACAAGCCGGACGAACTGGTCAGGCTCTTCAATACCGAGAATCTCTATGTAGCGCGCTCGGGCTTGCGTGCTGCGGACAACCGTGCGGAGCCGACGCACCAGGCCATGTTTCAGTCGGCGGCAACCGAGTATCGACTGCAGCCCGGTGCGAACCAGCTCGAAGTGCCTTTGACCTGGACCGATGGCCAGGGCTTGACGGTGACGAAGACCTACGTCTTCCATCCCGGCAGCTACCGTATCGATCTCAAGTACGACGTCGAAAACAAATCCGCCAGCGATTGGAAGGCCGCTTCCTACGTGCAGCTCGTGCGTCACTACGAACATGTCTCTCGCTCCTACTTCAAGGTGGAGACGTACGCCTATCGCGGCCCCGCGATCTATGACGGCAAGGCGTATCGCAAACTGAATGTCGAGGACAAGGAAGAGAGCCACTACAAGAACAGTTTTGCCGGCGGCTGGCTGGCAGCGCTGCAACATCATTTCGTCGCGGCCGCGGTACCGCCGCTGAATGCGACCTACGACTATCAGCTGAATGTCGATCCGAACAACGACTTCATCATGGGCTACCGCGGTCCGCTGGTGACTGTGCCCGCCGGTGGCGCGCATACCTTCGAAGAGAAACTGTTCGTCGGCCCCAAGCTGCAGGATCAGCTTGCAGCCACCGGCCCGGAGCTGGATCGCACTGCCGACTACGGCAAGCTCACGATCATTGCGCGGCCGCTCTTCTGGCTTCTCAACAAGGTCCACAGCTACGTCGGCAACTGGGGCATCGCGATCATTTTCGTGACGTTCCTGATCAAGCTCACGTTCTACAAACTCACCGCCGCCAGCGGTCGTTCGATGGCAAAGATGCGCAACATCAGTCCGCGCATCAAGGCCATCCAGGAACGTTACAAGGACGATCGCGAGCAGCTCGGCCGGCAGATGATGGAGATCTACAAGCGCGAGAAGATCAATCCGCTTGCCGGTTGCCTGCCGATCCTGATCCAGATTCCGTTCTTCATGGGTTTCTACTGGGTGCTGCTCGAAAGCGTGGAGATGCGCCAGGCGCCGTTCTTCGGCTGGATCACCGATCTGTCTTCGCGCGACCCGTTCTTCATCCTGCCGGTGATGATGGGTGCGGCGATGTTCCTGCAATACAAACTGCAGCCGATGCCGACCACCGATCCGATGCAGGCGAAGATCTTCGCTTTCATGCCGATCATCATGTCCGCCACGATGGCGACGTTCCCGGCCGGCTTGGTGCTGTACTGGTTCACCAATACCCTGCTGTCGATCGCCCAGCAGTATCGGATCAACAAGCTGGTTGCCGCGGAAGCCAAGCCGGCGACATGAACCCGGCAGCTCGGTTTGCGGCGTAGGGTGCGCTAGGCTGTAGCGCACCCCGAGAGCCGCCGATGTCCTATCGCACGACGCTGCAGACCGACACCATCGCCGCAATCGCCACTCCTGGCGGTCGTGGCGGCATCGGGGTGATCCGGATCTCCGGGCCCTTGGTGAGCAACATCGCCGGACAGTTGGTTGGCGGCCTGCCCGAACCTCGTCGCGCGGTACTGCGAGTCTTCAAGGACGCCGAAGGCGAAATGCTCGACGGCGGTCTGGTGCTGTACTTTCCCGCGCCAGCCTCATTCACCGGCGAAGACGTGCTCGAACTGCACGGCCATGGCGGACCTGTAGTCCTCGACATGGTGCTCGCCCGCATCGTCGCGCTCGGTGCAAGACTCGCCGAGCCCGGCGAATTCAGCCGCCGCGCATTTCTCAACGACAAGATCGATCTAACCCAGGCGGAGGCCATCGCGGACCTCATCGACAGCAGCTCGACGCAGGCGGCGCGCGCTGCATTGCGTTCGTTGCAAGGAGAGTTCTCGGCCGCCGTCCACGCGCTCACTGAAGCAGTAACGGAAACCCGCGTACACGTCGAAGCAGCCATCGATTTCCCGGAAGAGGAAATCGATTTCCTCGCTGACGCGACATTACGCAATCGGATCGACCATGCTCGACAGCTCTGTGCGCAGATCATCGCGACTGCGCAGCAAGGCGCACTGCTTCGTGACGGGATGACAGTAGTCATCGCCGGGCAACCCAACGCCGGCAAATCGAGCCTGCTGAATCGTCTTGCCGGATACGAAGCGGCAATCGTTACGGATATTCCGGGAACGACACGCGATGTATTGCGTGAGCGCATCAACATCGACGGCATGCCGTTGCACATCGCCGATACAGCTGGGTTGCGCGAGCACGCAGACGTCGTGGAGGCGGAAGGCATTCGCCGTGCACACGCCGAGATGAGCCGGGCCGACCGCATTCTCTATGTGATCGACGCGACCCGGGGCCTGGACGACGCAGCCATTGCCGCAGAAACGGCCTCGCTGCCCGGCAATATTCCCATTACCTGGGTCGTAAACAAGATCGATAAGATCGGCGCGCAAGCGAGCCTGCAGCCAGACGGTCCGCCGGTCGTGCAACTATCGGCAACTACCGGCGCAGGCATCGACCTGCTACGTCAGCATCTAAAGGAGTGTGTCGGTTTTCTGGGTAATGACGCCGGAATCGTTTCCGCCCGTCGCCGCCACCTCGATGGACTGGCACGCGCACAAGTCCACATCGAAGCCGCGGCTCACCAGCTCATCGAACGTCGCGCTGGCGAATTGATGGCAGAAGAACTGCGCCAGGCGCAGCAATGCCTGGGCGAGATCACCGGCGAATTCTCCTCCGATGATCTGCTCGGCCGCATCTTTTCGAGCTTCTGCATCGGCAAGTAACAAGGCGCCTCAAACAGCCTGAAGACAGTTCGCGTGTCAGGCAACGGCATTGCCTGGCAACGTAGAGAACCGAGCAGGCAGTCGATTACGAAGCGGCGTCGGCGGCCAGACGCGCGGCAATCTGCGGCATCCAATCCTTGTCCACATTGGCAAAGGCGACGCGCAGATAGTCTTCTTGGCCCGGCCCGAACATCGCGCCCGGCAAGGCCAGCAGGTTCTGGCGATCGACCAAGCGGCGCGCCACATCGGCAGCACCTAGGCCGCGATGCGGGTGCCGAATGTAGGCGAAATAGGCTCCGGCACTGATCAGCTCATAACCGAGATCCTTGCGGCTCAGCGCCGACTGCAAGGCGGTGAGCCGTTCGCGCATCAGCAAAGTATTACTGCGTCGCCAATCACCCAGGGCATCGAGGCCGCGGATGGCGGCCAGTTGCCCGATACGCGGCGCACAGATCACCACGGTATCCATCGCCTTCGCGACATTTTCGATCAGTGCCGGCGCTCCGACCAGCGCTCCGACGCGATAACCGGTCAGGCAAAAGACCTTGGAAAAGCTGTAAAGGTGGATGAGCGTGCCCTGCCAGTCCGGGTCCTGGAAGAGGTCATGCGGTGCCTCGTCATGCGGCATGAAATCGCGATAAGTCTCATCCAGGATCAAAGCGATGCCGCGTGATTTCGCTAGCTGGTAGAAACCGCGCAGTACCTGCGGCGAATAGACGGCGCCGGTCGGATTGTTGGGCGAGATGATCAGCAGTGCGCGGGTCGACGGGCCGATTGATGCCGCAATCTCATCGAGATCCGGCACGCCGCCGTTATCCGGGCGGAAGGCGACATGCTTGGCGCGGATGCCCTGCATATCCAGCCACATCTGGTAATTGAAGTAATAAGGCAACGGCAGGACGATCTCTTCCCCCGCTTTGGCCAGCGACAGCGTAGCCAAGCAGAACGCCTGGTTGCAGCCGGCAGTGATCAGTACGTTATCCGCCGTCACCTTGCCGCCATAGGCCCGCACGATATCGGCCGCAAGCGCCTCGCGTAAGGGCGGCATCCCCTCGATATCCGTGTAGCGGGACGTCTCCGGCTCACCGATGATGCTGGCGAGATGATCGGTCATCGCCGGCGGCGGCGGATAGCCCGGTAGTGCCTGGCAGACATCGATCAGCGGCTTGTCAGCGGGGAAATCACGGCCCTTGATCCAGCCAAAGGCTTCCGCAATGGGCGGCGACGCCACCCGGCCGAGTAGCGGGTTGACGGTATAGTGCAAATCGTTGCTCATGATCGTAATTCTGGCAGATCTTTTCCGGCAGATCTTTAAAGATCGAGCGCTTCCGGATTGACCAGCCCTACCTTTTTCTTGATGGCCGTCGCGCACGATGTCGCGCACCGCCAGTTCAACGCTCATGTCAGACTTGGTGCGCTGGATATCCCCAGTCGCCGTGATCTGGGGCGCGCCCGCAGAGGAATATCCCAGTCAGTTTCCGCGCGCGCGCCGCTTCCAAGCGCACTTGAACGCGTTCGTCAGGCCCCTTTTTGAAAAGCCATTCGCCAATGGTGCCCGCGTCGACGCCGCACGCCCAATAACTAGCTTGCACTTCAGCCTCACTCCAGCGCACGGCTCGATCAGCGATAGTAGCAATCCAGCCCCAGCCAAAAGCATGAGCTGAAGCTAAATGTCGGCCCCGCGGCCGGGCACATCAAGAAAAACTCAAAAGAAGATTCCTGGAAATGCAGAACTCCAGGAGTCGACTTAAGCTTCTACCCTGGCAAGTAAGCTTTACGGCATTCCCCTGGCACATCGCTCATGTTTGCCCCTGGAGATAGTGTTGTCCCGCCCCCGGATATCGCTGCGGCGCTGACCCGACTCTTCGGTGAATCCATCGGTCACATCCGCGTCGTTGAATACTCGTACTACGCGCGGCTTCACTGGGGTGCCCGAGCCACGACCCGACGGGGAAGGATCTTGTTGCGCGGCTCCGCCAGGGATTTCTGGTGCGATCCCGAACTCGTGCTCCATGAGTACTTTCATGTGCTGCGCCAATGGCAGCCGCGCCGATTGACCGTATGGCGTTATATCGTCGAATCGCTGCGGCACGGGTACATCAATAACCGCTTCGAAATCGAGGCATGCCATTTCGCGTCAGACAACTGCGAGCGATTGCGCCGATGGTTGTCATAAGCCTGAGTGATACTCCCGAAAGGCCGAGTGTCACTTGCAGCACCGCGCTGCTAGCATCTGTTGCGCGTCATCGCTGAATCCGTGGTTTGGCACTCGGTCTGCGTCCCAAAGCGCCCGCGCCGTTTCAATCGACACAGTTTCGCGACACCAAGGTGGAGAAAAACATGCTGCTTCGAGTCCGCTCCTTTGCCCACTCGTCCGCAAAACGTGCCTTGCTGGCAAGCGCCATGGCTGCCGTAGTTACGCTGGCTCACGCCGATATCACTATCGATGAGAATGTCTCGGTGAGCGGCGCCGGCCTGATGAAGATGGCCAACATGAGCGGCCACAGCGTGACCATCATCTCGGGAAACCACGCGCGCATCGACAGCGATCTACAGTTCGAGTCGGGAATGATGCGCGCGCTGGCACGCGGTGCCGGCGCCAACACGGAAATCGTCAAGCTCGATGAAGACAAGATCTACGAGCTGAACCAGAAAAAGAAAAGCTACACCGAAACCACGCTCACCCAGCGTCGCGAGCAGATGCAGGCCAGCATGCAGAAGATGCAGGAGTCGCAGGCCGCACAACAGAAAGCCACCTCCGGCGTCGATGAATCCGAATGCCAATGGTCGGATCCCAAAGCAGAGGTGAAGCGCAGCGGCGAGAAAGCCACGATCGGCGGTTACCAGGCCGAACGCCTGACTATCAATGCCACGCAGGCGTGCAGCAACAAGAAGACGGGCGAGGTCTGCGAATTCGGGCTGGCCCTGGATCAGTGGATCGCGCCCGGCTTTGAAGCGTCCGAAGAACGGCTTGCGTACCAGCGTGCGTACGCTGAGAAGCTCGGTCTTACTACCACCTCGTCACGAGATTTCTCGGAACGTGCCCAATCCCTGTTCGGTCGCTACAAAGATCTATGGACCGCCGTTGCGGCGCAAATGAAGGACGTCAAAGGCGCACCGGTAAAATCGAGCTTTGCCCTGGGTGTTGGCGGTCCGCAATGCCAAAGCACGCAGCAGGCTCAGGCCGCTGGCGGCCCCGCTGAGGCGCCGAGTCTGGGCGCGGCGTTGGGCGGTGCGCTCGGTGGCATGTTCGGAAAAAAGAAAGCAGAGCCGGCACCGGCGCCAAGCACTCCACCGACGGCGGCACCCAATGGCCTCATGTCGCTTATGACGGTCAGCACTGAATTGGTCTCGATGAGCCGCGCCAAGGTGGCTCCGCAACAGTTCGAAGTGCCGGCGGATTTCAAAAAGACCAAGGATTGATACGCGCACGATCTCAGAACCGAACGGCCCGGCAAATTACCGGGCCCTTCGGTTGTCTTAACTTCATCCGCATGGCGTAGGCATCCCGGAAACGATCGCCACGCCGACGCCTTGCTGGAAGAAGCCGATTTGGTCGGGCGATTCGCCGCTCAAGGCTGATTGACGATGACATCCCCGTGCTTCATTACGAACACGGGCTTCTCGGTAGCGGCGATGTTGTTGATCGCGTTGCCGCGCACGGCGACGATGTCGGCGAATTTGCCTGTCTCGAGTGTGCCGACCTCGGTATCTACACCGAGCAGCTTCGCCGCCTCGCGCGTACCGGACAACAGCGCTGCGGCAGGCGCCATTCCCAGGTCGACCATCAACGAGAATTCCTTGGCGTTCATGCCATGGGGTGACACACCAGAATCGGTACCAAAAGCAATCGGTACGCCGATACGCAACGCAGCCCTGAACATACCTTCGTGTGCCTTGTATGCGGCTAGCGCCTTGTCACGGATCGCTGGTGGATAGTTATTGGCTTCCTTCTCCACCCAATAGACGGCCAGGCGAGTAGGCACGAGATAGACACCCTTCTGTTTCATCAGCTGCAGCGTCTGCTCGGTGAGAAAACTGCCATGCTCGATCGAGTCGACACCGGCCTCGATTGCCTGCCGGGCGGCAAGGTCGCCGTGGGCATGGGCTGCAACCTTGCGCTTCCATGCGTGCGCCTCGCTCATGATTGCGCCAAGTTCCGCGGGGGTCAGCTGCGGTACGTCGACCGGATCGGATTCGGATAACACGCCACCCGAGGAACAGATCTTGATAACGTCGGCGCCCCATTTCATCTGGTAGCGGACTGCCGCACGGCATTCCTCTGGACCATTGCAAACGCCCTCGACGGGGCCTACTGGTTTGATCAACTGCGGCGGGAACGGGCTCGCATCACAGTGGCCGCCGGTGGATCCGATGGCGTGGGCCGCGGTGATCATGCGCGGCCCGGTAGTGATGCCGGCGTTGATGGCGTTGCGCAAACCGATATCGATGAATTCATTTGCGCCGACATTGCGCACGGTCGTGAATCCCGCCTCCAGAGTCCGCTTTGCATACAACGCGGCGTAGTGCGACTGCTCGACGGGGAAACGCAGCATGCTGTCGTAGAAGCCGCGGTAGAAGTCCTTCTGCAGTTCGCTGTCCAGGTGCACGTGCGAATCGATGAAACCCGGCAGCAATGTAGCATCACCCAGGTCGATTACGCGCGCGCCTGCGGGAATATTCGCGGTACCCACCGACACAATCCGATCGCCTTGCACGACGATCGAACCGCCCTCGCTGAGGCGGCCGGATTTGCTGTCGAACAGATGCGCCGCCTTGAGGACGACAGTAGCCGGCTCGGCCGCCGCCACGGCTGGAGTCGATTGCATACATACAAAGGTCAGGACCAGGGACAGAGCGACCGATGACAGCAGGCGCATTGCGTTCTCCCGGATTAAAGTGCGCTCGACAATATCCGCGCACACGAATTTGTCAAAGCACTGCGACTGCTCCCGCGGCGATTCGTCGACACTCCGCTGTCTTCCCGGCCGTGCAGCCACAACCACCGGCGCTACGAATTTCTCCACAAACCCACGAGATATTCACTGCAGCGACCGTCTCCTGCGCTAGTACTTTCTGCTTATCGCGAAGCGCCCCTCAGACGCGATGTGGCGAGGAAAATTTAATCAGCGCAATGCCAGTTGCTGGCAGGGAGAATCCAATGAGCGTCCAAACGAATCGTCAGCACCGTCAAAGACAGTGCCGGCAGCGCGGACAAGGCATGAGCGAGTACATCATCATCACGGCGCTGGTGGCCGTAGCCGGCATCGGCCTGTTCGCTGCCTTTGGCGATACGTTACAGAGCCAGATGGCTAGCATGAGCATGGAAATGTCCGGTCAGTCCGGCAGCACGGACATCCAGAATGCGCAGAGCTCCGCCGGCAAAGCACAGACACGCGCCGCCCAGGCGGACAGTCTGTCCAACTACAACCAGCAGACGAATGCAGGAGGCGGCAGCCTCTGACAACTTAGGAACAGCAATAACGATCTGGGTTCAAGCAATCCGAACTGAGTCGTCATCACTAGTCGATCGCCGTCACTCCATAGCCATCGATCGCTGCAGACCTCATCGCTGTCGAAACAGCTCTCGCAAGGAAGCGTGATGCAACAAGAAATTCCCAACCGTGCATCTGGCCGCCGCAATCGCCTCGTCCGACTGCGTTCGTTATCGATGCAACGCGGCCAGATCGCTCCGGTAGCGATGTTCGGCATCCTGATCGCCGGCAGCGTGCTGGCGATGATGTTCAACGCCGGCCAGAAGATTACCGAGAAATCCCAGGTGGCCAACGCGGCAGATGCGGCCGCTTACAGCGGCGCGGTTTGGACGGCCCGTCATCTGAATTTCATGGCGTATACCAATCGCGCCATGATCGCGAATCACGCGGCGGTGGGTCACTTCGTGTCCTACGTGAGCTGGATGCGCTACGTCAGCGATTCGATCGATGACATCGACCGCATCACCCAGTTCATTCCCTACGTCGGTCAATACGTGGATCTGGTGCAGACCATTACGACTCAGATCCGCCAGGCCACCGAACAGGCGGCACGCGTTGCGGTACCGGCCATCGACGGCTGGAACGCCAACTTTCGCGCCGCGCAGATCGAAGCTCAGACTTCTCTTGCGCTTTCCAACCTGGGAGAGCTGATGCAGCGCACTGCGCAAAGCTACGATCCGGCGATTCAAATCAACGACCACGATGAGCTCCACGCCATGCCAGACGAACTGCGCGCTATCGTCGAGACACAGCTCATCGATCAGCTCGCCAGCGTGCCACTGTTCGCGCAGCGATACACCGCTGGCAATGATCGCGGCAGTCTCAGCGAACTGACTGCTGCGAGCACGCGGGCTAACGGCGATACGCAGCGCTGGATCAATGGTGAACGGGGCTGGCGTGAAAACATGCTGGCTGTGCAGATCCGCAAGCAAGGCAACACAATCGGCACGCAAACCGCGTCGGGAGCGAATTGGCGCGCGTCCGACCAGCTCCAGTATCGCACCGCCGGTCTATTCGGATGGAATAGCTGGCATCGCATCGGCACTCGCCCGAGTACCGCCAGCGCCACACAGTTCGATGCACACTACGACGGGGTACCTGCGTACTACAACGTGGCCGGCGATCCCGGCGAACATTCGCTGCGCATTGCAGCTATAGCTACCAAGCGTCAGTCACGTGTGGCGACCGCACAGCTGCTTGGGATGAACAACAGCAGCGAACCGCTCGCAGTCGCCTCCGCAGCACGTGTGGAATTTCGTCGTCCTTCCGGCGGCGCCTTCAACACGCTGGACCGTGACCGCAGCGAGTACGCCAATCTCTTCAACCCCTTTTGGGACGCGAGACTGGTATCGGCGGAATCCGGACCGGGCGGCGTCGGCGCGGTATCGCCATGAATCCGCTGAAGTCCCTGCTTGCGCTTTGGTGCCGTCATCGCCGTAACCGCGGGTTGAAACTCCGCGATTTCCGCCGGGCACGCCAACGCGGCAACGCCATGCTCGAAACCGTCGTCGCACTGCTGGGGCTGATGCCATTGCTGATCGGAATTCCGCTGCTAGGCAAGCAGCTCGACGTCAAGCAAAAAACCTATGACACCGCACGCTACGTAGTATGGGAGCGAACGGTCTGGTCGAGCGACGGCCTCAGCAATCGAAAGAGCGATGCAGATATTGCACTGGAATCGCGGGATCGAACACTGGGTGATCCGCGTGCCGGGTTGCTCGCCGTCGAGTCGATACGTTCGGCGGGCGTCACTGAGAATCTCCTGTGGCGTGATCGGCGCGGCCAGCGATTGCTCGACTACGACCACGAAACGAGTCCATTTGCTGTTGCCCAACGCCAGCAGAACTCACCGATCGAAGTAGGCTATACGCTGGTGCCCGGGATTACCTACGGTGACGGTCCACTGCGCGTTCTGGAGGACGCGCTGCAGCTTCACGATCTGCATTTCAATCGACAGTCATTCACCAATGGTTCCGTTTCGATTGGGCTGCGCGCGGTGCTTCCTCAGATTGCCGATCGTGCCGTCTCCGTGGGTGTTCGCGCTGAACCGAAAGACATACGCCATTCTTTGGTACAAACAGCCGGCGGTGCAGTCCTTAGCGATACCTGGTCAGTACGCGACGAAAGCAGCCTGCGTAACAAGGTGGACGAACTGACGACCAACGAACTGGTGCAGAGCCTGGAACTGGCCGGCCGACCCATCGCGATGCAGGCACTGGGCAAGGGTCACTCTTTGTACGGGGAGGGACAGTTCGGCTGGGACGCGGATCTACGACCGCGGTCCGAGGTGCTTCCCGCCGCCTACATCTCACCTCCGCGGTGATTCCTGTGACTACTCGAACGAAACGTGGACGTCTCACAACCTGAATCGGTGGCATCACGATGGTGGCTGTATTCCATTTTGCGGCCGCAGATGCGGGAATGGTCGTGGGATTTACGCCGCCTTCGCAGCTGCCGGTGCCGCCGCAGAGCGAAGTGCAGTGGATCGCAAGAAGCATGCGAATGAATGGCGCGCCGATGACCTTGCAGAGCATCCAATCCCGGCTGTCTCCCGATGCATTGTTTGCCTACTACGAAGCGCGAACACGCGACATCGGTGGCAACGAATATCGGCGTTCTGCCAGCGGTGAATGGCAACTTCTAGCGATTCGATCGCCGCGGCGTTACACAACGATTCAAGTCCGCCACACCACCGGCGGTAGTGAAGGCACGATTACCACCAGCGCGCTGCCTGCGCCAACCATCACGAAGACGACAAGTGAGTTTCCACGACCGCCGTCGGCCCGGATCGTCAACTTCCAGGAGTACGACGATGCCGGCATTCAGTCCGAGCACATCAGCCTGCTGAGCAGCCGTGCCGTCGCCCTGGAAGCGTGGGCCTTTGCTGAGAAGCTGACGCGAGCTGGTTGGAAAATCCTTCGCCAACAGCAGATGCATCAAGTCTCCGCCGGTGTGGCTATCGAGACGCAACGCGGTGCCCAACACGCGTTGCTCACACTGCAACCCGATCATGCGCAACCTGCGCTTACAGCCATTGTTGTAGTGTGGAGAAAATCATGATCCGCGCCGGCACTCGCCCGCCCGTCAAAGGATGTAGTCGAGGTTGGGCGGTAAGCGAATATCTCGCCGTGCTTCTCGGGCTGATGGCTGTCTGGCAAGGGGCACAACTGGTGCTCAGTCTTGCTCAGCTTCACCACCGTCGATTTTCGTGGGCACTGATGCTGCCTTTTCTAGCGAACGGAAGGGGCCAAAGGGCAGGGATTGAATCACGCTCACGGAGGAGCCGCGATGAAAGGAAGCGTAATCACCTCGCTGATGGTCGGAGGTGCGCTGGCGGCCGGCGCATCGGCCGCTTACTTTGCCAATGGCTACATGGACAAGGCCGTCAGCGTTCGTCGCGCGCAACTGGATTCACAATATCAGCCGGTGCGTGTCGTGGTCGCGAGCGCCGATCTGCGGCCGGGCACGTTGCTCTCGGGCCAGAGCGTTGCCATACGAGAATTTCCGCGGGCTTTCCTGCATTCAGAGGCGGTTCTGGCCGACAATTGGAGCGGTGTGTCGGGCCGTGTCCTTGCCCGCCCCGTTCACAGCGGTGAACCGATTCTGCAATCGCATCTTGCTCAGGATGCCGGCGCCGGATTCTCTTCGCAGCTGACACAGGGCATGCGTGCACTGACTTTCCCCGTCGACGAACAAGCATCGATCGCCGGCATGCTCGCGCCTGGCGACCATATCGATATTGCATTCACGACATTGGCGCGCAACGAGAGCATTACCCTGCCGCTGCTGCTGAACGTCCCTGTCATCGCCACTGGCATCCGCACAGCCGTCAATGCTCAGTATCTGAGCGACAACAGGCAAGGCGGCCAATACAACACCGTAACCGTGTCATTGACACCGGATGATGCAGCGAAGCTCACGCTCGCACAGGATTCGGGGAAGATCACCATTACTCTGCGCCAACCTCACGATGAGAGTGCATTGCAGATCGCGCGGGTTACGAAGAACACGCTGCTGAATGGCAATCGAGCCGCACGGTCTACGATGGCACAGCAGCCAGTCGAAATAATTTTGGGTCGAACATGAAGCGGCCACTCGTGTCGCAACCTAATTCTGCGCGAACTGGTGCGGATCCGGCACGTGGGCGTCGACTCGCCGTTCTTCTCATGCTTTGGCTGTTCGGCCCGCACGATGCCGCAAACGCTGTTGTTGCACCTGCCGATGCTCTTGCTCCAACTGTTCTTACGGTCGCCGCGGGCCAGAGCCTGTTGATGCGCTACCCCGGTGTAAAGCGCGTTGCCGTCGGCGATGGCACGGTCGTCGATGTCAAAGTCCTGAACGACACTCAGGAAATTCTGGTGCTGGGAACGAAGGAAGGTCGCACCGACCTGCGCATCTGGGGTCGCGACGGTTCCAGCGTCGCGTATCTGGTCGAGGTGCTTGGACCCGCCGAGCCGGCGCGTCCGGGGGCACCACCACTGGAGGTTCGTCCGACGGTGCTCATCAAGGCGAGGCTGATCGAGGTTCGCAAGTCGGCACTGCGGGACATCGGCATCGATTGGGCGAACGTGGTGGCCGGCCCCGCCTTCGGGACGCTCAATGAGTACGTAACGAACCGCGCTTTTCGGATCGTTCCGGACAGCATCAGGAATCTCGATGGCCTGCCACTGGACCTCGGCCGCTCGAACAACTACTTCAGCCTGACGACGGTGGTTGACTCGGTGATCAACCTGCTGGTCAACGACGGCAACGCCAGGTTGCTCGCCGAACCCACGCTGAGTTGCATCGACGGCGGTCGTGCCGATTTTCTGGTCGGCGGTGAGGTACCGATTCCGGTGCAGAATCAGGACGGCGCACTCAACGTCATCTTCAAGCAGTTCGGCATCATCCTGAATGTGGAGCCGCGCACCAACGATGCCGGGCTCATCCGCACCAAAGTCAACGTCGAAGTCAGCAGTGTCGACAAAGGGATCCAAGTGCTGGGCATTCCCGGCTTTGCGACCCGCAAGACCAGCACGGAAATGAATGTGCAATCCGGCGAGACGATGGTCGTGGCAGGCCTGTTCAGCTCGGAGGATGCGAAGAACGTGGTGAAGCTGCCGGGCCTTGGCCAGATTCCGGTGCTGGGTGAGCTATTCAAGTCGCGCCAGTTCCGTCGTGGCGAGACCGAACTGGTCGTTCTGGTGGCACGCCTAGCAAACGCAACGTCGGGGCATTGCGGCTCGCACGTGATGCCGAAGTGAACTACCAAATTGGCAAGCTGGATACGGCGAAGAAGCAATACGAAAGCTTGCTGATGGCCAACCCACGCGATGGCATTGCACGGGTTCGCTTGGGATCGATTGCCTATCGCGCAGGCGATGTACTTGAAGCGCGGTCGCAATTCGAACAAGCGATCCGCATCGACCCTGCCAACGGCCAGGCGAAATACAACCTGGCAATGCTCAGCCTCAACGAGGCGCACCGATACCTGGCGGACTATGTCAAGGCCGCGCCACAGGCAAGCAACCGACAAGCAGTGCTGGTGTTGCTATCGCATTTGAATGAGTTCGAGGAGAAATGACAGGCGCAGGGGCTGCTCAGCGTAATCTAGTTACCGTCTGCAAGACTGTTGAGGGCGCCATCGATCTGATGGGGGTGATTCGAATCGTTCAGCGGCGGAATGGTTACGTTCACTTTGGTAATCGAGCCCAGAGCCGGGCCGCCAGCCATTTTCTTCAGTGAGACCGTGAAGGTACGAGGCGTGCGGGCGGTGGAGGCGGCACCGGTATTCAACAAGGGGATGAAGATGCTGCGCGTGGCTTGGCCTTCGATGAACTTGATGACTTGCGGTTGCGTGGGCGCGTAATCGATGCCGGGTCGCGCCGTCCCTCCCGTCTCGATTCGCCACGCGACTCTTGCCGAACCGAGGGTCGACTGCAGGCGATTCAACGTGATGGCGACCAGTGTCTGCGCGGATCCCGCCACCACCGATGGACTGTCGAAGGAAATCATTCCGGGAGCATCCGGCGTTACTGGCGGCGGCGCTTCCGGGGGCGGCGCAGGTGTGTTGTCAGCCAGCGTATCGATCTGAAGTGGCCTGGATTCGAGTTGCTGAGGAGTTGTTGCTGTCGAAGCCGGTCTTGTCGAAGCAGCGGCAGGTGCCGACGCAACCGTCTCGGGAGGATCTTCGGTAGCAGATTGGCGAATGAAGAACACGGTGCCGGCGAGGACCATGGCCAGCACAATCAAGCTGCGTCTGTATTCCGCGGTGAGCGAACTGCTGCCGCTGTTGCTGAAATCCGAATGCAGCGTGGGAAGCGCCAATTGCGCGGCAGCGTCTGCGTCGATGTGCAGCAGCTTTTCCGGCACATCCTGCAATGAATCCGCAATCAGGCCACCTACCTCGCGAACCGATTGCGCGGCAGGTTTGATTGCCCCCACTGAAGGAACCACCGAAGGCGTTGCCAGCTGTGAGGGCGTTCGCTGCGGCGGCGGCAGATTCGCTGCTTGTTCGGAGGATTTATCGTGCGCCACCCGATCGTCCGATTCTCGATTGCGACTGGGGTCGTGCGCGCTACTTGATCCATCGAGACTCGCCGCAGTAGCAATTTGCGGCGAAGCCTGTGCTTGATCGGTTCCTTCACCAGGAGGACATGGCGAGGCGGGCGGCGGTTGATGCACGACGGAAGGCATCGTCAGCGCCACTTTAGGGTGTCTACCTGGCGTTAGTACGCGCATGACATGTTGAACTACGGAGTCGCGTGTCAGCGCCGAACTGCGGCTTAGATCGGAGCTGATCAGGGCATGCAGAAATTCTCTTACCGATGCAGGCCGTTGTTCGCGCTCCCACGAAAGGCCGCGAACAATGACCTCGAACAGGCGCGGCGGAATTCCTGCCACATACGCCGGACGCAGCTGTGCCTGAAAAGCGTCGAGCGATGACTTGCGCGCAAACGGATGAGCGCCGCGGCTGAGAATGGCGTAGCTGAGACAGGCCAGGCTGAAAATGTCGTCGCGAGGTTCGGCCGCATCGCCGGCCAGCACTTGCGGACTTGCATAGGAAGGTGTCGCGGCGAGACTGAGATCCGAACCGTGAAGGGCCAAAGCGCCCGGACTCGATGCAGAGCCGAAGTCGATGATCTTGATGCTGTGGTCCGCAGCCACCAGCACATTGCTGGGCTTCAGATCACCGTGCAGGATTTTCAGATCGTGTGCATGAGCCAGCGCGTCGCAACAGGCGCCGATCACCCGCATTGCATCCTGTCCGCTGGCATTCTCACGCATCCAGGCATTTACAGTCTGGCCAGCGACCAGCTCCATGGTCATGAACCAGTCGTCGCCCTCACAATCCAGATCGAACACACGTGCGATACCTGGGTGCGTGAGGCACTGCATCTGCCGGAATTCGCGCTTCATGCGCGTGAGCGCGTGCGGGTTGGTGCGTAATTCCGGAAGCAACAATTTGAGTGCGATCCGGCCGGCACCCGTTTCCTCCCCTGATGAGCGATGCAGGTCCTGAGCCTCAAAGACAATCGAATTGCCACCTCGCCCCAACACGCGCCCGAGAACATGGCGTGAGCGCAGAATGGTGCCGGTAGTGATTTCTCTGACGGGAGCAGGTGAATGGAGGTCGCACTCGGATTGCTTTGCGCTATCCGCTGCGACGGCACCATTCGCTTGCGCCGGCAAATTCAGTACAGCGCGCGGCTGGGTAAGCTGTTCGCCAATGCCGATGGTATGACCACCCTGAAATTCGGACAGACCGTCGAGCGCCGATGCATCGATTTCCAGCAGCGCCGCGACGTCCAGATCGAAACGCGGAAGGTCGGTGGTCGGTGCATCGCCTGCCGGACTCAGACCGAAAGTCTTCGGGTCGTTTTCGTCTTCCAGCACGGCATCGCGCCACAGCAAATCGAAATCCACCTTGCTGCGGATGACGGGAGATTGCGGACAAGAAGGCGATCCCGCTATGTCGGCGGAAGGGGTTGAGCGCACAGCGGCTTATTCCCGTGGATTGGCGTCTGCTGGATGACGTGTTGGTTGGCGCTCACAAGCAATTCTTCCGCGCCGAAGAATGTTCCTGCCGTGATCGCAGCGCTGCGGAAAGTACCTGCGGTGAGGGCAAGTGAAGCAGGTGATCGAGATGATGAAGTGATGCAGGCAAGAAGAAGGCCTGCAATCATGCTTGATGCCGCGGGCGATGCGGATTAATCCTCGTTTAACCCGCGAGCCTCCAATCTCAATCCCACATCGAGCGCAGTTTGCTACCCACGTCGACGCGCACCGTGTTGTTCACGATACCCGGCTCGGCAACACGATATTGGTCGAGTGGCCAGGCTTTGGTCTCCAACGTCTGCATCAGCTCCTGTGTCATGAAGCGGCTGCGTGCGCCGTAGATGTGTTTGTCGCCGGTGCGCGGCTGTTGCGTGATGTAGTACTTCAATGGCGCGATCAATTGTAGATCCTGGCGCGCCCGCGTCATCGCCACATACAACAAACGCCGCTCCTCCTCGATCATGTGCGGCTTGCCGGTCGCATGCTCGTTGGGAAAATTGCCGTCCGCTACGTTGAGGATATACACCGAATCCCATTCCTGGCCCTTCGCCGAATGCACGGTCGAGAGGATCAGGTAATCCTCATCGAGCGCAGGAGTGCCGGCGAGATCGCTGGTGATCTGCGGCGGGTCGAGTGTGAGCTCGGTGATGAAACGTTCGCGAGAAGCATATTGCTGCGCAATCTTCTCGAGCTGATCGAGATCGCCGGCGCGTACCTGTGCCGCATCGTAAATGCGTTGCAGATGCGGCTCATACCAGCCACGCACACGTTCCATCTGGCCGGCCCATTCCTGCGAGCTGCCGAGATCCCGCATCAGTCCGGCAAGTTTCGGCCAGTCCTCGCAAGCAGCAGCCGGTGCGCGATATTCACTGAGTGTCGCAAGTGCATGGCCGCTCGCCTCGAACACCTTCAGGCAACGATCTGCGTGCGCCGGCCCGAATCCCGGCAGTAACTGCAATACCCGGAAGCCCGCCAGCCGATTACGAGGATTGTCGATCCAGCGCAGGATCGCAAGCATGTCCTTGATGTGGGCCGCTTCGAGAAACTTGAGGCCGCCGTACTTCACATAGGGAATGTTGCGGCGGATCAGTTCGAGTTCCAGCACGTCGCTGTGATGCGAGCTGCGCATCAACACTGCCTGCTTTTTCAGCAGCGTGCCCTGCTCGCGCGCCGCAAGGATCTGTTCGACGATATACAAGGCCTGCGCCTGATCGTCCTGCACCGTCACATAAACAGGTTTGCGTTGTGAGCGGCGCTCCGAATGCAGTTCCTTCTGATACTGGCGCGAAGCCGCGCGCATCAACGTGTTGGTAGCATCCAGAATCGACTGCACTGAACGATAGTTCTGGTCGAGTGTGATCACTTGTGCGGGCGGCGTGAAGCGGGCAGGAAACTGTAGGATGTTCTCCACGGAGGCGGCACGAAACGAATAGATCGACTGCGCATCGTCACCGACGACGCAGACACCCGCGCCTTGGGGCTTCATCGCCAGAAGGATCTCGGCCTGCAACATGTTGGTGTCCTGGTATTCATCGACCAGCACGTGATCGAACCGCGCACCGACGTCCTCGGCCAGTTGCCGCTCCTGCATCAGCACATGCCAGTACAGCAGCAGGTCGTCATAGTCGAGCAGCTGCTGGGATTGTTTCGTTTCGACGTATTTACGAAACAGGCGCGTCAAGTCTTCGCTCCATTCGCTGCACCACGGATAAACCTCTTCCAGGGTGCGTGTCAGGGTGTAGCCCGTATTGACGCGATGGGAATAGATCGCAAGGCAGGTGTCCTTGCGTGGGAAGCGTTTCTCCTTGCGTGCCAGGCCCAGATCCTGACGCAGCACATCTAGCAGGTCGGCGGCATCGCCACGGTCGATCACGGAGAACGCAGGATCCAGTCCGAGTGAGGCAGCGTATTCGCGCAGCAGCCGATTACCGATGGAATGAAACGTTCCCGACCAGAGCAGGCGGGTTGCATTTGGGTGAAACGGAGCTGCTCCGTGCGCATTGCGTAGTGTTTCTGCGGCGATCAGCTCTGCACGATGCAGCATTTCCTGTGCGGCTCGCCGCGTGAATGTCAGCAACAGAATCCGTTCCGGTGCGACCCGCTTGAGCAGCAGGTGCGCCACCCTATGCGCAAGGGTATTGGTCTTGCCGGTGCCGGCACCCGCGATGATGAGCAGCGGTGTTGCATCGAACCCGTGCGAGTGCGCGACTCCATGAGTGGCCGCACGCAATTGCTGCGGATTGAGTCGCTGGCCGAAGCTGGCGGTCTCGATTTCGGGCGAAGCGTTCATCGGCGAATGATGACGCAGAACTGTATATAAAGACAGAGGAGGCGGGAGTAGAAGGTGACAAGAGTGACACCAGTGACGGGGGTTACAAGGATGATGAGGCCAGAGGATTTACCCGGCTGCGGCACGCACCTTGTCACTCTCGTCACTCAGGTTGCTTTGCTGCAGAATGGCCGCGCGCCCAGATCGTCTACGAGATCATCCATAAGATCCTATTCATAAAATTAACGGCGTGAGGACTCCCATGGCGAAGCAATCGGCTTTCATTGGTCTGTCAGTGTCCTTGTTCGCGATGTCCACGATGAATATGCCGGCTGCGGTCGCAGCACCGGCAGAAATTAGAGTAATCAAGGCAGGTCATCTCATCGATGTTGTCGCTGGCAAGGTGCTCGCCGACCAGGTCATCGTAATCGATGGTGATCGGATGACTGCGGTCGGTCCGGCCGGCAGCGTCGCAATCCCAGCAGGTGCAAAAGTCATCGACCTATCCTCCAGCACGGTACTGCCAGGGTTGATCGACGTGCATACGCATCTCACGTCCGATCCGACCGAACCGCCCTATCACGGCTTTGGCGTCTCGTATCCGCGGGCGGCATTGAAGGGTGCGGCCAATGCGCGGGCAACCCTGCTTGCCGGCGTCACTACCGTTCGAGATGTCGGTGCGAGTGGCTACACCGATATCGCGCTACGCGACGCAATTAACGACGGCGATGTTCCCGGCCCGCGCATCCTGGCATCCGGCCCCGCGCTCGGTATCACGGGCGGTCATTGCGACGACAACCTGCTCGCACCTGAATTCAAGTACGAATCCGACGGCGTTGCCAATGGCGCCGAAGGAGTGCGCGAAGCCGTGCGTCGCAACGTGAAATACGGAGCGGATGTGATCAAGTATTGCGGCACGGGTGGAGTGTTCTCCAAGGGAGATACGCCGGGCGAACAGCAGTACACGGCGGAGGAAGTGGCCGCGTTGATCAACGAAGCCCATATGCGCGGACGCCGCGTCGCGGTGCATGCACATGGCGCCGAGGGAATCAAAGTCGCGATCCGCGCCGGCGTGGATACCGTCGAGCACGCGAGCCTCATTGACGATGAAGGGCTGCAGCTCGCGAAGAAGGCTGGCACCTGGCTGTCGATGGACATCTACAACACCGATTACACGCAGAGCGAAGGACCAAAGCGCGGCGAACTCGAAGAGTTCCTGCGCAAGGACCGCGAAGTCGGCGAAACTCAGCGCGAGAATTTTCGCAAGGCGGTCAAGGCAGGCGTCAAACTGACTTTGGGCACCGACGCCGGCGTATATCCGCACGGCGACAATCCGAAACAGCTGGCGATCATGGTTCGCTACGGCATGACGCCGATGCAAGCACTACAAGCGGCGACACTGACGGGTGCCGACGCCATTGGATGGAAAGGCAAGGTCGGCGCCATCGCTGCGGGCCACTACGCCGACATCATCGCGGTGAAAGCCGATCCGCTCGCGGACATTCGCGTGCTGGAGAAGGTGCAGTTCGTGATGAAAGGCGGCGAGGTCTACAAGCAGCAGATGTAGGCCGCTTACATTCCCAGATACTTGCCATACCACTGAACGTACCTGCGCATGCGGTCGCGCAGGTATGTCGGCTTGCTTAGTCCGTGATACTGGCTCGGGTAGATGATGAGCTGAGTGTCCACGCCGAGACTCTTGAGCGCCTGGTACATCTGTTCCGAGTTGGGCAGCGGTACATTGAAGTCGCGCTCGCCGCACAGGAATAGCGTCGGAGTCTTGATCTTGTTGGCGTGCAAGAAAGGATAGGAAATACGTAGCCAGACATCCAGGTTGGCCCAGGGCGTACCCAGCTCCTGTTCGTATTCGCGGATGTACATGTCGGTGCCGTAACCGGCCAGCACATTGCCAATGGACGCGCCGCTGGTTGCGACCTTGAAGCGCGAATCCCTGGCGATGACGAAGTTCGTCAGAATGCCGCCGTAACTCCAGCCGCCGACGCCGAGGCGTTCCGGGTCGGCAATGCCTTTGCTGACCGCGTAATCTACGGCACCCAGTACGTCCTCGGAATCCTTGTTCCCCCAGTCCGCGTAGATGGCGGTGGCGAACGCTTCGCCGCGGCCAGAGCTTCCGCGAGGATTCGCCGCTACCACCACGTAGCCCTGCGCTGCGAGAATCTGCCACGCGGGCATGAACGCATTGGCGAACTGCGATACCGGGCCGCCGTGAATCTGTAGGAGCGTTGGATAACGGCGTCCGGCAACGTAGTCCGGTGGCGTCACGATGAAGCCGCTGATGCGGGTGCCGTCTTTCGATGCAAAGGAAATATTTTCGACTGAGCCGAGCTTGACGCTCTGCAGCCACGCCGAGTTCTGGTTCGACAGCGGACGTACCGCTTTGCCATCCAGCGCATAGACTTCATTCGGCGAATCGATCGTGGAATCCAGTATGACGACACGGTCGTGAGCGCCGAGATCGAAAGCTGTCGTTTCGCGCCGACCCTCCAAAAGAGGCTCGAGCCGACCGCTGCTCACATTCAGTTTCACCAGGTGCTGGTTGAGATCGTCCTCCACCAGCGCATAAATCGACTTGCCGTCCGTCGACCAGTGCGGCTGTGCCACGTTGCGATCAAGGTTGCCCGAGATCATCTGTGCCGTACCGCCTGCAGCGGGCATCACGAACAGATGATGCGTGGAGTAGTAGATCAACTTCGGATCGCCGGCTGCGACGAAGGCAATCTGCTTGCCATCGGGACGCCACACGGCACCGCTCATCCACTCCGAATCGCCGGCCTCGCCCTGGAACGTCGTCAGCAATCGGGGTTCGCTACCCATGCGCGCGGCGATGACATAAAGACCGAATTCACTGTTGCGATCCGGGTCTGGCGCGCGCTTGCTGGCGAATGCGATCAGTTTGCCATCCGGCGACCAGGTGGGTACGGATTCATCGAACGACCCCGGCGTCAGCAGCGCCGACGTATTGGTTGCCAGGTCGAGCACATATAAATGCTGGCGCACGGCGCCGAGATAGCCGGTTTCATCTTCCTTGAAATAGTAGCGATCGATTACCAGCGGTGGCGGGGTTTTGTCCTTGTCCGCCTCCTGCAAGGTGCTGAGGTCTTCATCCTGAACGATCAAAGCAATGCGTTTGCCGTCCGGCGACCAGGTGTAGTCGACCACGGAGCCTTTGAAGCTCGTCAGCTCTCGCGCCTCGCCTCCTGTGCGATCGAGCAGCCACAGTTGCTCGGGGCCATCCTTCGCACCGCGGGCTGAAAGAAATCCGAGCGAGCTGCCGTCGGGACTCCAGCGCGGTGTGTGCTCACTCTCGGAAGAGTTCGTCAACGGCACGGAACGCTTGCCGTCCCAGGCCGTCATCCACAAGTGCGTTGTGCGCTCATCTTTCTCGATGTCGTTGGTGCGCACCGCGTAGGCAACCCACTGGCCATCGGGAGAGAGCTGTGGGTCGCTGACGGCCTTGATCGCATTGATGTCATCAGCAGTCAGCTCGCGGCGAGCGGGAGTTGTCGCGGAGGCTGCAGTCGCGTCCATCGTCACCAGCGCAAACAGGAACAACAGAGCTAGTGGGCGCATAGGGTTAGTTCTAGTTATTGAAAGGTGGGGTACGGCAAACGCGGTCGGACAATCTAATCCTAAAACGGGCCGGACACACAACGCTTCACTGTGCCGGCGCACCATCGCACGGAACATCCCGACGCAACAGCACCACGGGAACAGCATTGAAGATCGTGCGTTCACTATCCCGTTGGATACAACTTCAAGGGGCGCCGCATGAAGCCATTGGTGTGGATCGGGATAGCGATGATCATTTGCTGGGGCATCCTGTGGCTTGGGATCAAGATGGCAGTGGCGGCGGTGCATTTGCTGCTGTTGCTGGGACTCATCCTGATTGTCTGGGGATTGGTGCACGGCCGCTCCTCGACGACTCGCTGACACTGGCAAATCCGCATTGGCTAACCCGGCATTGAGAGCGGTGCGCGATCTGCCCGATACGGTTCTGCTGGCACAGCGTCACGCCAAAGAAGGCGGTCTTATATATGTGTCGGATGCGGAGCCTGGGATCAGGCGTATCCGCCACGGCAAGGCCTTCGCGTATGTCGGGCCCAATCGCCGTCCCGTTCGGGCGGAGCGCACCCTCCAGCGTATTCGTGGCCTGGCGATTCCGCCTGCCTATACCGATGTCTGGATCTGCCGCAACGATCGGGGCCATTTGCAGGCAACGGGTCGCGATGCGCGTCGCCGCAAACAGTATCGCTATCACTCACGCTGGCGTCAGACTCGCGATGACGGCAAATTTTCGCGCATGATCGATTTCGGCGCGCGCCTGCCGCAACTACGTCGCCGCCTGCGAGAGGATCTCGCGCTACCCGGCTTGCCCAAGAACAAAGTGCTGGCGGTCGTCGTGACCCTGCTCGATGAAACGTTGCTGCGCATCGGCAATGAAGAATATGCACGCGCGAATCGATCCTATGGATTGACCACGTTGCGCGATCGGCATGTGAAGTTCATGCGCGACGGTCGCGCCTTCATCTCGTTCCGCGGCAAGAGCGGCAAGCAGCAGGAAATCCTGCTCGACGACAAGCACCTGGTTGGCGTCATCCGCCGCTGCCAGCAGATTCCCGGTCAGCAACTGTTCCAGTACCTGGACGATGCCGGCAAGCGCCAGCCGGTGGATTCGGGAATGGTCAACGAGTATCTGCGCGAGGCGATGGGCACGAACGGCGAAGAAGGCTTCACGGCCAAGGACTTTCGCACCTGGGGAGCGACCGCCCACGCCATCGCATTCCTCTCCTGCCAGAAGGTAGACGATCCGCTTAGCGAACGTGCGTTCAATCGCTGCGTGGTGGCCACCGCGAAACATGTTGCCGAGGAACTGGGCAACACACCGGCCGTATGCCGCAAGTCCTATATCAATCCCGTTGTATTCACTGCCTGGCGCGAAGGGGAAATCGGTAAGCGTGTACCGCAAACCGCGGTCGCTCCTCGCAAGCTTGAGAAACTGGCGTTGGCCTTGCTTAGAGCCCAGGCGCGCACGGCACAACGCACCGGATAGGCGGCGCTAGCAAACGTTTCTCCCAATGATCGCCGAGCATGGCAAGGCGTTCTACAAGCTGCCGGTTTGATCTCTCCCTGCCGGTGCCGCAAGATGCAGCCGCGGTTCGCGTCGATTCCACGATGCCCTAACACAACATAAACACGGGATACGTAGGCGCATGGCTGCGGCAAACGAAACCTCTTCCACCGGGATGACCTGGGCACTGGCGCTGATTCTGGGTCTGCTATTTGCCGCCCTGCGTGAAAGTATCGACGGCTTTATTGTGGGCGCCGCGTTGGGCGTGTTGCTCGCGCAAGTTCTGCACCTGCGGCACCGCACCCAGAGCCTCGATCAGCAGCTCCAATTGCTGAAAGCTCAAACGGCCTCCCGTATCCATACCGAAGGAATCGATGCACAGTCGGTCGCGCCAGAATCAAGCGTCGCTGAGCATGCGGAACCCGTGGCGCCTGTTCCTGCGGAGGCATCCAAGGCTGCATCACCGGTTACGCCCGCTGCCGTGCCATCCGCGGCCGTGTGGCGTCAAGCTGCGTCCGCCGCGCCAGCGCGTCCGGTGCCGCCTTCAAAGCCAAGCGAACCGTCCGCCGTCGATCGGCTGATTGCCGAATTTACAGCGTGGCTGAAGCGAGGCAACCCGCTTGCGCGCATCGGCATCGTGATCCTGTTTTTTGGCGGGGTCTTTCTTGCGAAGTACGCGGCCGAGAACAGCCTGTTTCCGATCGAGTTGCGCTTCGCCGCTATTGCGGCGGGAGCTTTCGCCCTACTGATCGTCGGGTGGCGACTGCGTGAGAAGCGTGATGTCTACGCTCAGCTGCTACAAGGTGGCGGCATTGCGGGCTTGTATCTCACCGTATTCGCGGCAACGCGGCTATATCAGTTGCTGCCGTTCGGATTTGCTCTTGGGCTGATGGTTGCGATCGCCCTCGCAGGCGCGGTTCTCGCGGTCGCGCAGAATGCACTTGCTCTAGCCGTGATCGGTACGGCCGGTGGTTTTCTTGCGCCGGTCATGCTCTCCACGGGTGGTGGCAATCATGTGGCGCTGTTCACGTATTACGCGATACTGAACCTGGGTGTTTTCGCGATAGCGTGGTTCCGCACGTGGCGCGTGCTGAATGTGCTCGGATTCGTATTCACCTTCACGATCACGGGCCTATGGCGCGCCAACGCCTATATGCCAGATGAGCTATTCAGCGCCGATGGCTTTCTCATCTTGTTCTTCTTGATGTACGTGGCGGTATCGATCCTCAATTGCCTGCGCCAGCCGCCAAATCTCAAAGGCTATGTGTCCGGATCGCTGGTGTTCGGGTTGCCGGTGGTAGCTTTCACGCTGCACGCAACGCTGGTAGCGAAAATCCAATATGCGCTTGCGTGGAGCGCCTTCGCTTTGGCGGCGTTCTATCTATTGCTCGGTTGGAGTTTATTGCGCACGCGGCGTGAAAGTTTCCGGTTGCTGGTGGAAGCCTTCGCCGCGCTCGGTGTGATTTTCGCCAGCCTGGCGATTCCACTGGCATTCGATACGCGTACTACCTCTGCAATGTGGGCAGTAGAGGGTGCCGGACTGCTGTGGCTCGGTGTACGGCAGCAACGCAAACTGGCTCGTGCGTTCGGAGCGTTGCTACAGGTGGCGGCGGGAGTGGGTTATCTCATCAACCTGCATCGACTGCACGCGGTGATGCCGATACTCAACAGCGAATATCTCGGCGCACTCATGGTGGGCGTGTCGGGTCTGATCGCTTCGTATCTGCTGCATCGTAACCGCGAGCGCCAGGCTGGCTACGAAGCCGGTGCCGAAGTCGTCTTTGCGTTGTGGGGCACCGCATGGTGGCTGTTTGCAGGCCTGCAGGAGATCAATCAGTTTGCGAGCTCGGCCTATCTTGGCGGCGCGCTGATCTACGTGGCGTTGACCAGCATGGCATTCATGCTGATCGGAATCAGGCTACGGTGGGCGTTGCCGCAGACGATAGGACTCTATCTACCCGCAGCCGCCGCGATCGTCGCGATCTGTGCCACGCTGGAGGTATCGCATCCGTTCGCCCATTGGGGCGAGTCCGGATGGATTCTGTTGCTGGCCGTCGAGTACGCCATGCTGTATCTCGTCGATGTGCGCCGGTCTATAGCAAATGACCTGGGCGTCAAAGGCCTGCATGCAGGGGCTTACTGGACACTGGCATTGCTCATTGGCTGGGAAGCGAGCTGGCAGATCGAATATCACGCGAGCGGGGTATGGCCCAGCCTGCCGTGGGGGTTGGCGCCGGCCTTGTTACTGTCGCTCATCGGACGTCGCCAGCCGGTGCCACACTGGCCGCTGCAACGTTTTGCAGATACGTATCGGGTACTCGGTGCAGGGCCTATCGCGGTCGCTGTCTGTGTGTGGATCGTCTTCATCAATCTCACCAGTGTTGGGGACTCGTCCTGGCTCCCTTATGTGCCGCTGTTCAATCCGCTGGATGTCAGCGTTGCCCTGTGCCTGGCGGCGCTGGCGCTGTGGTGGACATCCCTGGATGCGCAACAGCGCGGCAAACTATGGCAAATGGACATTCGCGGGCTGATCGGCATCGTCGCTGCCATCGTCTTTCTGTGGCTCAACGCGGCACTGATTCGCGCGTTGCATCACGTCTGGGGTACGCCGATCACCGCGCACGGCATCGCTACATCGACGTTCATCCAGTCGGCGTTATCGATTTTCTGGGGTGTCCTGGGCTTCATGGCGATGACGATAGCGGCGCGCCGGAAGTGGCGTTACGTGTGGATGGTGGGCGGCGCGTTGATGCTGGTCGTAGTTGCCAAGCTGTTCCTGATCGACCTGTCGAGTATCGGCACCATCGCTCGCATCGCTTCGTTCCTGTCCGTTGGTGTGTTGCTGCTGGTCACGGGGTATCTCGCGCCATTGCCGCCGAAGCGGACGAGCGCCGACACTGAAGATAGCGGGACGTAAAAGAGGCCTCAGATGAATCCCTTTGCGTCATCACTTCGTTGTAAGGATCCCTCCGTGGTGAAAACTCACCGTCGCTTCGTCCTGTGCCTGTTGTTGGCGGCGGTCACCGCTTCCGCTGCGCCTGACCGAAACGACTACGCGCAGGGTATCCGCGTCGATCCTCTCTCCGATCGCCCGTTGATCGAGCTGCTGTTGCCGGATGTGGTCTATCAGACCATCACGCGTGCCGATCTCGGTGACGTCCGTATATTCAATGCTGACGGATTGCCGGTCGGGCATGCGTTCTGTGCCGCTGCACAGGCGGAGGCGCCTATCGTGACTCGGGAGTCCTTGCCGGTATTCGATCTGCAGGCCGCTCCGAATAACAGCGGCGATGGTGCGAAGGTCGATGTACAGACGGCTGCAGGCACGCATGTGCAAGTACAGGAGGCGCAGCCGGCGACTACTACCGGGGGCACTCAGACATACGCGCATGTAATCGATGCGCGCGAAGTACCGGATTCGCTGCGTTCGATTCAGTTCGACTGGCAAAGCCCGGACGGCGCATCAGAAGCGCATGTGAGGATCGAAGCGAGCGCGGATCTGGATCGTTGGGAAACAGTTGTCGGCGCGAGCACCCTGTTACGTGTCACGCAAGGCTCGCAACAATTACAACGACAGACCATACCGTTGCCGCAGCGCAAGTACGAGTACCTGCGCGCGACGCGCGTGGACGGAGGTCCGCCTTTACAGATCGCTAGTGTCATCGCCGAACGCGTCGCAACGCCTCACGCCATCGATCCTCAATGGTTCTCGGCAAATACCGTCGCTTCCACGCAGGCTGGCATCTTGCTGTTCGATACAGCACGACTTGCTCCGGTGACGTATGCACGCTGGGTATTTGCTCAGGACAACAGTTCCGTGCAGGTCAGCTTGAGTAGCAGGGACAATGAGAAATCTGCATGGCACGAGCGGTGGTCAGGCGAGGCGTATTCGATCCTGGCCAATGGGGAGAAGCGCTCCAGTCCCCCCGCAGAATTTGGTGCAACGACCGATCGCTATTGGCGCGCGCAGTTTGCCGGCAAGGGCGATTCGCTTGCGCAGCCGCCAACACTTGAGCTTGGTTACCGTCCGGCACAACTACGGTTCCTGGCTCAGGGCCCCGGTCCTTACACGCTCGCCTTCGGCAGCCGCCGCGTGGAACAGGCGTCGGTGCAGCCATGCGACAGCTTGCTTGCCGGCATGAGCACGAAGGAAATCGGACCGCTGATCGGAGAGGCTTCCGTGCAACCCGCGCAGATTCTCGCCGGACAGCTCGCCTTCAAACCGCTTCCCCGCAAGACCCCCTTGCGCTTGATTGTGCTGTGGGGAGTACTGATTCTTGGGGTTGGGTTGCTGGTGGGGATGGCGATGTCATTGCTGAAAAGGGTAAATGCGGGCTGAAAACCCCCGGATTTCCCCTTTACCCCCGCGCCGCGGCGTGGCCTACAATACGCGCCCCTTTTTGTGGGGAGCCCGGCGCCCCCCGGTTCCAATCCTGAACCCAACCCTCAACCGCGAACCTCCATCCGATAACCGCTGTCTTTCTCACATGCACTTTCCCGATCCATTCGATGTCATCGTCATCGGCGGCGGTCACGCCGGTACCGAAGCAGCCCTCGCTGCCGCGCGGATGGGAAGCCGTACCCTGCTGCTGACCCAGAGCATCGAGACGCTGGGGCAAATGAGCTGCAATCCGGCCATCGGGGGCATCGGCAAAGGCCACCTGGTCAGGGAAATCGACGCGCTGGGCGGGGCGATGGCGCGGGCGGCGGATCGTGGCGGTATACAGTTCCGGATACTGAACGGCAGCAAGGGACCGGCCGTGCGTGCCACCCGGGCGCAGGCGGATCGCGTGCTCTACAAGCAGGCCATTCGCTCGATGCTCGAGAACCAGCCGAACCTGACGCTGTTCCAGCAGGAAGTTGCCGACCTGATCGTTGAGCACGATTGCGTCAAAGGCGTGATCACACAGACGGGGATAGAGTTTCGCGCGCGTGCTGTCGTTCTGACGGTCGGCACGTTCCTTGGGGGCAAGATTCACGTTGGCCTCACGAATTATCAGGGTGGGCGCGCCGGCGATCCGCCTTCGAACCGGCTCGCCGAAAAACTGCGTGCGTTGCCGTTTCGCGTCGGGCGCCTGAAGACCGGTACGCCGCCGCGCATCGACGGCCGCACGATCGACTACACCGGCTTGACCGTTCAGCATGGCGACGAGCCAATGCCCGTGTTCTCTTTCCTCGGCAGACGCGAGGAGCACCCGCGCCAGATTCCGTGCCATATCACCGCGACCAACGAGCGCACGCACGACATCATTCGTGCCGGCTGCGATCGCTCGCCGATGTTCACCGGTGTTATCGAGGGAGTCGGTCCGCGTTACTGTCCCTCGGTGGAAGACAAGATCCATCGATTCGCGGACAAGACCTCGCACCAGATCTTCATCGAGCCCGAAGGGCTGAGCACGCACGAGATCTATCCGAACGGAATTTCCACCAGTCTGCCGTTCGACGTGCAGCTCGACCTGGTGCGCTCGATCAAAGGGTTTGAACGCGCCCATATCACGCGTCCGGGATACGCCATCGAGTACGACTACTTCGATCCGCGCGACCTGAAGGCCAGCCTTGAAACCAAGTTCGTCGCCGGGCTGTTCTTTGCCGGCCAGATCAACGGCACCACCGGTTACGAAGAAGCGGCGGCGCAGGGCATTCTCGCCGGTATCAACGCAGCGCTGCTGGTGACTGAACGCGAAGCCTGGCTGCCGCGCCGCGACGAGGCGTATATCGGCGTGCTGGTGGACGATCTGATCACTCGCGGTACGAGCGAGCCGTATCGCATGTTCACCAGCCGCGCGGAATATCGCTTGCTGCTGCGTGAAGACAACGCCGACTTGCGACTTACAGAGAAAGGACGCGAGCTTGGTCTCATCGACGATGAGCGCTGGCAGTTCTTCGCAACCAAGCGCGCAGCGATCGACGCTGAAATCGCTCGACTCGAGGCGGCGGTCCTGCACCCTCATCAATTGAGCGAAGCTCAGGCCATGACCGTTCTTGGAACGCCGTTGCTTCGTGAAGCGCACGGCTTCGATCTGCTGCGGCGGCCCGAAGTTGCCTACCAGCCATTGACCTCGTTGGCAGCGATCGGCCGACCGGACTGGATGAGCGCGCCAGGCGTCGATGAACGACTCATCGAACAGGTGGCGTTGCAGGTCGAAGTGCAGGCAAGGTACACCGGCTACATCGACCGCCAGCGCGAAGAGATCGAACGACAACTACGCCACGAGCAGATGCCGTTGCCGGAGACGTTCGACTACTCTCAGGTGCGTGGGCTGTCGAATGAAGTGAGCCAGCGGTTGCGGGAGATTCGGCCTGCAACGGTCGGTCAGGCAGCGCGCGTTCCCGGTGTTACACCGGCCGCGATCTCGCTCCTGCTCGTCTATCTCAAGCGATATTCAGCAAGCACCCCAGCGCTGCTCGCCGGTTGAAGCCGCACCCAGACGCTCTAAGACGCTCCCTGTGCAATGGGGGCCGGCCGCGGGTTTTGTCTTATGACGAATGCCGATGGAATGCGACCGGTATCACGCTCCCTGCATGGCGTGGGAACATTCCGTTAAGTCGCCTGTCTGGTTACGAAGCAAAATGGCGGCGTTCGAGGCTCGCGGTAGCCGCTGCGGATCAGTCTGCCAACCCTTGACGCGGTCCCCGACCGGTCCCACTTGTGATTTTCCGCATCGTTTTATGACTAGTGGATTTGCTACGCTGACTCCCGTTCTTCGTTACCTTGAAGTGATCGCCCCATGATCTGGTTCCTGGCTTTCGCCACCACGGTTTTCGGTGTGTATTTCTGGCGGCAGTACCGCCAGAAGCAGCGCGAGCTGAACAGCCCGCTGGCGAGTCATCGATCTGGCCACAGCCATATCGGTCAGGTGGTCGTGCTCGACCAGGGCCTGCGCAATGGTACCGGCCGCATCCGGCTGGGCAATCGCGACTGGCCGATCCGCGGTCCCAATCTTCCCCCCGGCGCCAAAGCGCGGGTCACGGGCGTGGATGGAACGGTGCTGCTGGTGGACAAAGTAGCGGCGTAGGTGGAAAGAGGCTGCTGGCCAAGGGCCAAGGGCCAACGGCTAGCGGCTAACGGTAAGTCGGCCAGATCAGATACCAGATCAGATAAATGCAGAGATCGCCCGCTGACGCGGGCGTTTTCGTTTCTGGCCCGCGAATTCGCCAATGGACATCACCGACGAATTAGCCAACGAATTAGATTGACGCGTACCCCAGCAAGGTTCGATTCTCTGGGCCCCTGCTTCGTGGCCGTTGGCCGGTTGGCCTTCCATGTCTGACTTCTACAGCTTTCCCGTCAAAGGCATCGACGGCGTTGCCGATCTGCTTGCGCCGCTGCGCGGTAGCGTCGCATTGGTGGTGAACGTCGCCAGCAAATGCGGTTACACATCGCAATACGCCGGCATGGAAACCTTGTATCGCGAGCTGAAGGGCCAGCGGTTCACCATCATCGGATTTCCGTGCAACCAGTTCGGAGCGCAGGAGCCCGGCACCGACGCAGGAATCATGCAGTTTTGCACGACGACCTATAACGTCACTTTCCCGCTCGCGTCGAAGATCGACGTCAACGGTCCGAACCGGCATCCTGTGTACGCGTGGCTGACTGCCGCCAGCAACGGATTTCCCGGCGATATCCAGTGGAACTTCGAGAAATTTCTCATCGGCCGCGACGGTTCGCTGCTCGCCCGCTACCCTTCAGGAACCGCACCGGAAGACAACGGATTGCTGCAGGAGATAGCGGAACAGCTCTGAGCGCGCCACTCCACTCGCGATGCGCTTTCCGTTCGTACCAATCCGTTGGTGGTGAGCCCGTCGAACCGCGTTTCTATTCTTTCTGGCCACTTTACCGATTGACCGGCGGCCGGTTGGCCCGTTTGCTCCTCACTCCCCGCAGCCCTGCTCCGTCTTCGCGCGTGCGCTGTTCTCTTGCCAGAGCTTTTCCGCCTCCGTCTGCGCTTGTTCGAGCAACTGCGTAGGCTGACCTTTCTCGAGCATCGTGAGAGTCTGCGAGTAAGTCGCGGCGGTTGGCACGTAGGTATCGCCGGTGCAACCGGCTTCGTTCAAGCGGTCACCGTAGTATTGCCATGCCATGAGTTGCAGGCGCGTCAGGCGGCCGCCCCAAGGCATACGCAGCATCGATAAAAACGCCGTGGGTTCGCCATCGCGTGCGGCATCGATACCGAACGCCGCCGCGGTCGGAGCGTCGGCTGGATGGCCATCGCATCCCAACGCCATGCAATTCGCCAGATCGACCTTCGCTTTGGGCAGCGCGCGACCCGCCTGTTTCAGGAGCAGGCGAATCGATGCGACATTCTCGGTAGTCTGACCGCGTTGAACGGCGACCAGTCGGGTCGATGCGAGCGCATACATGGCCGGCGGGAAATTCTTGTCCGCCGCCTGTTGCAATAATTCCTCGCGCATCGCAGGGTCGCGCGCGAACTGGGACAACTCGGTTGCACTCGCCGGGTCGCCGGCATCAGCGGCCTGGCGCAAGCGCGTCTCTATTCCCTGGTAATCGAACGACGCCTTCCCGCAACTCTGTCGCGCCGCTTCCTGATACGGTTTCTCTGCGGCGAATACACCGGCAGCACGGGCCAGCCTTTGCGGGGGCAGCACAGTGGCCAGCCTGGCGAGCTGTCCCTGATAGTCGGCGCCCCGGTTGGAGAGAATGCGGTTACACCAATGCTGGATACGTACCAGGGCAATATTGGCATCGCGATCCCCGGCGGCAGCCCGCGAACTCAACGAAGCGACCGCCATGTCCACCGAACCGCGTGCGAGCGACTTCACCACCTCGTCCGCAACCTTCAGCCCGATGAGGTTGCGATGCTGTGTCACATACTGCAATCGCTGGTAGAAAGCAGTTTCATCCGTCGGTGTTACTTCGACTTTAGAAGGCGGGCTTGCCGGCGCTGGCGGCGGAGTTGCTGCGGGCTTGGGAGCATCGATGGCGTTCGCGTTGATCGCATGAAGCAGCAGCAGACTGCCTGCTGCTGCCATTGAGGAAATGCGGCGCGTCGGCATGAAATGCCCCTGGATCGCTAAAGTGCTAGGTCCCTGCTGCAACGATGAGGTCGTACTCGATCTGCACGTTGCCGTTGAAGATCATTTGTCCACTTTGGTAGGTCTGCGCCGCATCACTCGCCTGCGAGCGGGCCATCATCGCTTTCATCTGCATCGGCACCGGAGGCTGCACAAAACCGGAGCTGGCGGAAATCGTACGCGCAGGACCCAGTCTGGCACCCGCTGCCTTCGCGACCGCTTCCGCATTCAAGCGGGCATCCTCCACCGCCTTGCCCAGCGCCTGGCGTTCGAGGTCGCGCCGTTTGCTGGAATCCAGCCGCGGATCGCCGAGCTGATTCGCACCCAGGTCGGTGGCGCGCTCCAGCAACTGGCCAAGCTTCTCCAGGTCGCGCAGGTCGACTTCGATCTGGCGCGACACGAAGTAACCGATCAGGTTGCGCTCCTTGGCGTTGTTCTCCCAGTTGTACTCGGGTTGCACATTGATTCGCGTGGCGCGCACGTACTTCGGATCGATCTTCAAATCGCGGGTGAGCTTGAGTATTGCGTCGACACCCTTGGTCACTTCTGCGCGCGCGTCCTCCAGCTTCGGTTTACGCGATTCGACGCCGACGGTGACCAGCGCCTGATCCGGCTCGGCCTGTATTTCACCCTGCCCCGAAACGGTCACGATGCGGGGATGCTCGCTATCCGCTGCGCTGGCAGCAGTCGACAAGATCAGGGCGCACAGCAGCCCCGCGATCGCATTCGATGTCTTGTGCTTCATGGTGTTCCAATCCTCGAAAGACCGGCCAGATGCCGATGCGGAGTTGGGTCGCCGCCAGGACGCCGAAGTTCAACGGCGCACGACCATTATGTCGACGATGGCACTGACGCAGCGCAAGTATCCCCGGCACGCCGGAAGGATACTCTCGTGGCTAACCCAATAGCTGCGGCACCAGCGTTTGCAGTTCAGATCGATCGCTGTGAAATGCCGCGCCACGGGCGGTCACGATGGCTTCCAGCTGCTGCGTCGCCAGCTCGAAATCGTCGTTCACCACGACGTAGTCGAATTCGTTCCAGTGCGACATATCCGCGATCGAATCGCGCAAGCGCCGCGCAATGACCGTATCGCTGTCGGTGCCGCGCTCGCGCAGGCGGCGTTCAAGCTCGGCGCGCGATGGCGGCAGAATGAATATCGACTGGCATTCCGGCAGGGCCCGGCGAATCTGCTGCGCACCCTGCCAGTCTATTTCGAGCAGCACGCTGGCGCCCGCGGTGAGCATGCTTTCGACCTGCGCCTGCGACGTTCCGTAGAAATTGTCGAACACCTGCGCGTGCTCGAGGAATTCACCGGCGTCGATCATGCGTTCGAATTCGGTCCGCTCGACGAAGAAGTAGTCGCGACCGTCCTGTTCGGTGGGCCGCCGGGTACGGGTTGTATACGAGATCGAGAAGCGCAATCCCGGCTGCCGCTGCATCAAGGCGCGCACCAGTGAAGTCTTCCCTGCGCCGGAGGGCGCCGCGATCACAAATAATTTGCCGCGCTGTCGCTGCATCGTTCCACTCTTCATTCGGGCCGAAGGCCAGCGACCGCGCCGTTATTCCACATTCTGGATCTGTTCGCGCATCTGTTCGATCATGACCTTCATGTCGACCGCGGCGCGCGTCGTCTCGGTGTCCTGCGACTTGGAGGACAGCGTGTTGGCTTCGCGATTCAGCTCCTGCATGAGGAAATCCAGGCGGCGGCCGGCGGGCTCGGAGGAATCCAGCGCGGCGGTGACTTCTTCGATATGACCGGCGAGGCGGTCCATTTCCTCATCGACATCCATCTTGTGCGTGTACAGCACCAGTTCCTGTTCCAGCCGTTCAGTGTCGGGAGTGACGCCGAGCTGCGAGATCCGCTCGATGATCCGCTCACGCAGGCGCTGCGAAATTTCCGGCAACCGCGTCCTGACAAGCTGTACCTGCGTACGCATCGCCGTGCATCGGCTCAGCAGCAATTCACGAATGCGCTGGCCTTCACGACCGCGTGTGTCGTTCAGCTCCGTCAAGGCGTCGCGTAGCAGTTCCAGCGCGGCCGACAACACCGGTTTGCTATCGACTTCCGCATCGCGAATCACGCCAGGCCAGCGCAACAGGTCGAGCGGGCTCACGGCACCTTCGGCGTTGCCGTTCGCACCGACATGCCGACGCACTTCGGTAAGGCGCGCCAGCAGCTCTGTCAGCAGTCCTGTATCCAATTCAATGGATCGCTGCGTGCCGGCCGCCGACTTGAGGTACAGGCTGGCATCGACCTTGCCCCGGCGCAGGGCGGCGCCGATTGCCTGGCGCAGGTCGTTGTCGAGCGGTTTGAGCTCTTCGGGTAACCGCAGGGAAACTTCCAGGTATCGATGATTCACGGTGCGCAGTTCGCACACCAGCGTACCCCAGGGGCCCTGGCGCTCACGCCGGGAAAAACCAGTCATGCTACGGATCATGGCCAGGAATCTTTGCTCGCATCACATAAGGATTAGGGCAAAAGCTCTCTTACTTGAAAGCGTTCGCCGATGGTATAAAGCGCACCCCCAGTGTAACAGCAGAAGAGCCTTCCGGCCGGAGCCTGCGCTTGCGGATCGAGTATGCAGACCTCAGCCTGATCGGCGACCGCGAAGACAATCAGGATCGTGTCGCCGTCGCTGCGACCGATAATGCGGCATTGCTGATCGCCATCGACGGCATGGGTGGTCATTCCGACGGCAGTCGTGCCGCCGATACGGCGCTGAAGAGTCTGCTGGATTCATTCCACCAGACGACGCTGCCGATGTTCGATCCGCTGGGCTTCCTGCACATGTCCCTGAGCCGGGCGCACGATGAAGTGGCCAAGCTCGGCAGCGGCCAGAGCATCGATGCCCGTCCCAGGGCAACCACCGTCGTCTGCCTGGTGCAGGGAAACGCCGCTTATTGGGCCCACGTGGGAGACAGTCGCGTGTACTGGATCCGCAACGGCAAGGTGAATATGCGCACGCGCGACCACAGTCATGTCGAGCTGCTGCTGCGCGAGGGCAAGATCACGGAAGAGGAAGTCGCCACGCATCCGATGCGCAACTTCGTCGAATGCTGCCTGGGCGGAGATCCGGCGATCCCTGAGATGACGATCAGTGGGCGTCATACGCTGGAGCCGGGTGACGTTCTGCTGCTGTGTACCGATGGCATCTGGGCCAACCTGCGCGATGCCGACATTGCTGCGTTCTTTCGCGAGGACACGCAGGACCTGCGCGCGTGGCTGGAAGCACTCGGTCGTCGTGCCGTGCAGGCGTCCGCGCCGTTCAGCGATAACTCCACGGCGGCAGTTCTACGCTGGCATAGCGCATAGCCCGCAACCATCCCTGCGGTCATACTGCAGGCCACAGTCCTCGCCGGCGTCCTCGTTCAGCTCGTGCGGTACCTGCCGCCGAGGTGCCGCTACGTATCGACGCCTCCCGCCGTACGGCGTAATCACCCAAGACTCATTCTTCAGAAGGTTGCCCATGAAACCCCGACCCAGCGGCCGCGCGCCGGATGAACTGCGACCGATCCGTATTACCCGTGGATTCACCAAGCACGCGGAGGGCTCGGTGCTGGTCGAATTCGGCGAAACACGCGTCCTGTGCACCGCCAGTGTCGAAGAAACCGTGCCGCCGTTTCTGCGGAACAGCGGCGGTGGTTGGGTGACCGCGGAGTACGGCATGTTGCCGCGGGCGACCCATACGCGTTCGCGCCGCGAGGCGTCAACGGGCAAGCAGGGCGGCCGGACGCTGGAGATCCAGCGACTGATCGGGCGCTCGCTGCGCGCGGTCGTGGACCTGAAAGCGCTCGGCGAACGCACCATCACTCTCGACTGCGATGTTCTGCAGGCCGATGGCGGCACCCGCACGGCGTCCATTACCGGCAGTTACGTCGCGCTCGTCGACGCCATCAACGCTTTGATCCGCAAGCGCGTGCTGCGTGAGAGTCCCTTACATGGTCAGGTTGCCGCCGTGTCTGTCGGCATCTGGTCGGGAGTTCCGGTACTGGACCTGGACTATCGCGAAGACTCCGATGCGGAGACCGACATGAACGTGGTCATGAACAACGGCGGTGGCTTCATCGAAGTGCAGGGGACGGCCGAAGGCCATGCCTTTCGCCGTCATGAGCTCGATGAGCTGCTGAACCTGGCCGCAAACGGCATCGGACAGTTGCTGGCGAATCAGTTGGAAGCGCTCGGCACGGACTGATATAGAGCGAGGCGTACTCTCAAAACTCTGGCCGAATAGCGGCCGGACAGCAGCCAGCAGGTTCCTATGTCCCTCGTTCTCGCCACCAGCAACCCCGGCAAGATCGCCGAACTGCAGGCGCTACTGGCGCCGCTAGCCATCGAAGTGCTGCCGCAATCGCGGTTCACCGCGGTCGCGGCCGAAGAAACCGGCTTGTCCTTCATCGAGAATGCGATCCTGAAAGCGCGACACGCAGCGCGCGCCTCCGGATTGCCGGCCATTGCCGACGACTCGGGGATCGAGGTCGACGCGTTGCACGGCGCGCCGGGAATTTATTCGGCGCGCTATGCAGGCGCCACTGCTTCCGACCGGGACAACCTGAACAAGCTGCTGCTGGATTTGCGCGACGTGCCCGCTGCGCGGCGCACAGCCCGGTATCGCTGCGTGCTTGCCTTCATGCGTTGGGATCTCGACCCAGCGCCGATCGTTTGTCAGGCGAGCTGGGAAGGTGTGTTGATCGCTACGCCTCGCGGCACCGGTGGTTTCGGTTACGACCCGATCTTCGAAGTCGAACCCGGCGTCACGGTGGCGGAGCTTGCCGCGGAAGAGAAAAACCAGCGTAGCCATCGTGGCCAGGCCCTGCGCATGATGGTTGAGCAACTGCGTCTGGAGCCCAAAGGGGTCTCGCTTCGACCCCTGGCTGGCCAGCAACCCGTTGACCAGTAGCCCACGAACCATCGCCTGCTGACCAGCGACGCTTACGCCATGCCCCTCGCGCCTCCTCCTCTTTCGCTTTACGTGCACCTTCCCTGGTGTGTGCGCAAATGCCCGTACTGCGATTTCAACTCACACGTAGCGCCGGCGCTGTTGCCCCAGGCCGACTACGTTGCTGCGTTACTGGAGGATCTCGAACATGACTTGCCGCACGTCGCCGGCCGGCCATTGCAGTCGATCTTCTTCGGCGGCGGTACGCCGAGCCTGTTCAGCCCGGAGGAAATCGGGCGCTTCCTGAGCGGTGTGCGACAGCGCGTGGCCTGCGTCGACGATATCGAGGTCACACTGGAGGCGAATCCCGGCACGATCGAGCACGGCCGATTCAGCGGCTATCGTGATGCCGGCATTACCCGCGTTTCCCTGGGTGCGCAGACATTCGATGCTGCGCACCTCAAGGTGCTCGGGCGCATTCATGGCAGCGACGACATTCAACGCGCGGTCGCCGAACTCGCCCGGGCCGGCATAGACAATTTCAACCTGGATCTCATGTACGCGCTGCCGGCGCAGAGCTGCGCGCAAGCAGTGGCCGATGTGCAGTCCGCAATCGCGCTTGGCCCGCAGCATGTATCGCACTATCAACTGACGCTGGAGCCGGGAACGGTGTTCTATCACCGACCGCCGCCACTGCCGGATCAGGATCTGGCGTGGGAGATGCAGGTCGAATGCCAGGCGGTACTCGCCGCTCATGGATACGAGCAGTACGAGGTGTCGGCCTATTCGCGCCCGGGCGCACGCTGCCGGCACAACCTCAACTATTGGCAGTTCGGCGATTACATCGGCATCGGCGCCGGTGCTCACGGCAAATTGACCCTGCTGGAATCATCGGCGGTCATGCGAACGACGCGTCAGCGTCAGCCGCGGGAATATCTGCGCAGCGCCGTTGCTCAACGGGTTACAGAGCGACGCACTGTAGAGGCGGACGAGCTGCCGTTCGAATACATGCTGAATCTGTTGCGGTTGCTCGATGGCTTCGAGCTCGGTCATTTCGAAGCACTCACCGGTTTGAGCAGGGAAGCGATCGCCGCTGCGTTGGCGGCCGCCGAACGTAAAGGTCTCATCGGTCGGGTGGCTGACCGCCCGGTGGACGAACATTGGCGCCCGACCGAACTGGGCATGCGCTTTCTGAACGAGCTGCAGGAGATGTTTCTGCCGGATGCCAAGCCCCGAGCGCGTGGCTTTCCGTTTTCGGAAGCTGGCTGAGGGCCGGCCGGTTTGCCTCCCGCAGCGTCTTTGCAGGTGGCAATGACTCGCAAGTTCGTGAACGAGCGCACAAATTTGCCCATTCACGGCAGGGTTGCAATGCGCTCGGCGCCGTGGGTTATACACACGCGGCCGCGAAGCAAGCGGGAATGCGGCGTTGATGACTAAATTGCATCAATTGCATCAGGACCAACCTGTAACCCTATGATCAATCAATAAGAAAGTGGGTGGTGAATTTTTGAGCAATTAGACACTGCTGCAGTGTTGGCGCATTTCCCGCCGCTGCGGGAACAAATCATCCACAGTCTTATCCACAGGTTTTGTGGATAACCGCCTACTTGATTTTTGCTGTTTGTGCACAATCCACCTTGGTCTCGCCCGATCGAGTCTGTGGCGAAGTCCTGGCGAGGGCCAGGCGAGGACCTGCCAAGTCAGGGCCAGCCGTGATCGACGACCAGGTATCGGTGCAGGGCCGTTATTTGCCTTGCTTGGGTCTACCCGCGTAGCTACACTGCGCGCCTTTTTTCGAGGGAGCGTTTGACGCGCTCAATATCAAATGAAAGCCGGCATACACCCTGAATACAAAGAAACCACCGTCGCCTGCAGCTGCGGGAATACGTTCCTGACGCGCTCGACGCTGGGCCACGACCTGCAGATCGAAGTATGTTCGAACTGCCATCCGTTCTTCACCGGTAAGCAGAAGACCATCGACACCGGCGGCCGGGTCGACAAGTTCCGCAAGAAATACGCTCGCTGAACGAAGCGGCGAGAGGGTTAGCGCGTGCCGGTGGTCGCTGCTTGCGATCACGGTGCGCAGCAACCAACCTGACGCTGCGCCGATGAGCCAGTCGTTGGGAGCAACGGTTGGAGAAAGGGGTGCCTACAGCACCCCTTTTTCGTTTGGCCGATCGCACCGCGCCGCTGATTCAGGAACCCACCTTGGAACGCAGCATCAGCGAATACCGACCCGCCGCTTGCCCGTCTTTCGCCCTGCCGGAACTAGCACCCGACCTGCGGCTCTGATACATACGGTTGGCGCAACCTTGTCGATGCGCCGAACGCCGGTTTATAAGACCAGTGGTTCGCTTCCAACCGACGGGCCGCACCATGTCTTCAGTTCGGTCTATAGCTCGCAGTTCCGGCCCTGCCGCACGCACCGCTTCGCTGGCCTGCGCGTTGGCGCTGCTCGCTATCGCAGCGCTGTCAGGTTGCGCCTCCAATCCGGTCAGCGGCCACCCCGACCTGGTGTTCTCCTCTGAGCAGAGCGAGATCGAGAAGGCCAAGAAACTGCATCCCCTCATGCTGCAGCAGTTCGGTGGGGCCTACGAAGATCCGCAGTTGCAGCAGTACGTTGCCGAAGTCGGTACTCGTGCCGCCAAGGTCGGACAGCGCCCACAGCTCCAGTACGTGTTCACCGTCCTGGATAGCGAGGACATCAACGCGTTCACCACTGGCGGCGGTTACGTGTACATCACCCGCGGCATCCTCAATTACCTGAACTCGGAGGCCGAGCTGTACGCGGTGCTCGGCCACGAGATCGGCCACATCAACGCGCGTCACCCGGTAAAGCAACAGACGCAATCCACGCTCAGCGGCATCGGAGCGGCAGCGGTGGGAATATTCACCGGCAGCGGCGACCTGGCGGGACTGGCCAACTATGCGGGCGCCGCGCTGGTACATGGTTATGGCCGCGACATGGAGCTGGAAGCGGACAAGTTGGGCGCCGAGTATCTGCAGAAGGGCGGTCTCGCTCCCCAACACATGATCGATGTAGTGCGCCTGCTGAAGAACCAGGAAATGTTCGAGGTGCAACGTGCGCGCGAAGAGAACCGCCAGCCGCACATCTATCACGGCGTTTTCGCTACGCATCCCGACAACGACCAGCGCCTTAGTGAAGTAGTGAAGGCCGCCGAAAAGCTGCAGAACCCGGGCGACACGGTCGATCCGGGCCGGGAGCGTTATCTCAAAGTGGTTAACGGACTACCGGTCGGTAACAGCCGCGCGCAGGGCGTGTTCAAGGGCAATCGCTTCTACAACGCCAATCTTGGTTTCACCGTGGCGTTCCCCAGCGGCTGGAACGTCGAGAATCTTCCGGATCGGCTGACGGCCGTCGCGCCGAAAAAGGACAGCGTATTGCAGATGCGGGCGGACGCGCCGCCGCCCAACACCGGACCGCAGGAATTCCTGTCGCGCATGCTGGCGAATACGAACGCCGGACAGGGCGAGAAGCTCGAGATCAATGGCATGCAGGCTTACACCGCCGTGGTGCGTTCGGCGAAAACGGATTTCGGGGTCGTGCCCGCGCGTTACGTGGTGGTCTACTTCAACAACCTGGCGTACGTCTTCGCCGGCGCCAGCAAGGCCTCCAGTGGCGTGCCTTCGGCCGACGCGCTCTTCATGTCGGCGGCCAAGACCTTTCGCCGCCTGCACGAGAACGAGTTTGCGCAGGCCGAACCTTACAAAATCAAGGTCATCCGCGCCGACGGCAACACCCGGATCGCCGATCTCGCACGCACCTCGCCGGTGAAGAAATACGCCGCCGAGCAGTTGCGGCTGATGAACGACCTGTACCCGGACAAAGAGCCCAAACCGGGCCAATTACTCAAAATCGTCGAATAGCTGTACCAGGCAGGTGCGCCAACTGCACATGAATCTTTCGATGCTTGATTCGACGTCGTCGTCGTGTAAGGCTGCGCCCCCACTTTGCACTCGCAAAGCAGTTTAGGCCGCTCCCGGCCACCATCGTTGTGGAATGCGCACATGCCTGAGAAGAAGTTTGAGCTGACCGATCTGTCCACGGGCCAGAAATCCGTCGCCGAGGTGAAGAGCGGCACGTTGGGCCCGGATGTCCTGAACGTCGCCAACCTGACCCGCGACCACGGCATGTTCACCTTCGATCCGGGTTTCATGGCGACCGCCGCCTGCGACAGTAAAATAACCTACATCGATGGCGAGGAGGGTGTGCTGCTGCACCGGGGTATCCCCATCGAGCAGCTGGCTGAGAAAAGCAACTTCCTGGAAGTCGCCTACCTGCTCATCAATGGCGAGCTGCCGACCTCGGATCAGATCAGCGAGTTCTCGCACGCGATCCAGTACCACACGATGATCAACGAATCGCTGCTGCGATTCTTCAACGGTTTCCAGTACAACGCCCATCCGATGGCGATGTTGTCCGGCGTGGTCGCTTCGATGGCTGCGTTCTATCACGACTCGATGGACATCCATAACCCGCGCCATCGCGAGATCTTCGCGCACCGGATCATCGCCAAGATCCCGACGATCGCCGCCGCGGCCTACAAGCATTCCCTCGGCCAGCCGTTCATCTATCCGCGCAACGACCTGGACTACGGCTCGAACCTGCTGCACATGTTCTTTGCCGTACCGTGCGAGCAGTACAAGATCGACCCCGTGACGGCACAGGCGTTGGACCTGCTGTTCATCCTGCATGCCGATCATGAGCAGAACGCCAGCACCTCCACCGTGCGTCTCGCCGGCAGCACCGGTGCGAATCCGTACGCAGCGATCTCCGCAGGCATTTCAGCCCTGTGGGGACCGGCGCATGGCGGTGCCAACGAAGCGGTATTGGCGATGCTCGAGCAGATCGGTACCGTCGAGAATGTGCCCAAGTACCTCGCCAAGGCGAAGGACAAGAACGACAACTTCCGTTTGATGGGCTTCGGTCACCGCGTCTACAAGAACTTCGATCCGCGCGCCACGATCATTCGCGCCATGTGCCACAAGGTACTCGCGAAGCTGGGCAAGTCGGACAATCCGCTGTTCGAACTGGCCCTGCGCCTGGAAGAGATTGCGCTGAAGGATGAATACTTCGTCGAGCGCAAGCTGTACCCGAACGTGGATTTCTATTCTGGAATCATCTACAGCGCCATCGGCATCCCACAGTCGATGTTCACGGTGATGTTCGCTATCGCGCGCACCGTCGGCTGGGTCGCGCATTGGCAGGAAATGATTGCGGATCCGGCGATGAAGATCAGCCGCCCACGTCAGCTCTACACCGGCTCGCCCAAGCGCGACTACGTGGAAATGAGCAAGCGCGGCTGAGATCCCACAGCGGAAGTCTCGCCGCGAGAATCTCCTGATAGTCCCGGAGACTCTTTGAGCGGCGAGCGCTACCGCGCATCGTCAAGGCATTAGGGGATTCGTGCACGCCCGATGAGCGCTGCACGAGATTTCCCATCAAGTCTCAGTTCCATCCGACCCGCACCGGCTGCTCGCTCTCCGCGAGCAGCTCCTGCACTTCAGCCGCGTCGGCGCGCCGCATGGGGCGACCGTCCACCGGACTTGCCGGGGACTGACGGATCCCATCCAGCGGAAACACCACGGCGTCGATCTGTCGATTGCCGGCCACGAACTGCACTACCGGATAGGCGACAAGCCGATTGGGCTCGTAGCGCAAACGCCGCTCGGCTATGTGATAGGGAATGTCATGTTCCATCAGGTGCAGCGACACCGTCTCCGCGCCTTCCGCAAACAGATGCAGGTTGATCTCGGAGTGCGCTGACGCGGTGCCGCTGAGCACCGGGCCGACCAGTCGCGGCTCGAAGTTGCGTAGCAAACGCATCGCCTGGAGTGCCGCGCGGCGCATTCCATCCAGGGCCGAGCTGTGAGTGTTGGCGCCGAACAGGCGATGGTGCTCAGCGAGCGCCGCTTCAATCTCGGTGTTCTTGGGCAGTACCGCGATGTCCGTCGCACCCAGTCTTTCGGCGGCCTTGCGCTTGGCAAGACCGTAATCATCGATGCCCTGCTCCGACATGATTCGCGCCGCTTCCTGCGCCAGTGCCCGCCTGAGCTGTTCGGCACGCGGATTGCTTCGCTTGGTCATGCCATCACCTCACCGGTCGCTGCGCTGCTCTTGTTGTGCGGGCGTGTCCGTATCAGAACAGCGATGGGCTGGTGTTCTGCTCGTCCGCAGGAATCTCGTCGCCTTGCGACTGCGCCGGCAGGTGGCCCGGCATGAAGGTCTCGAAGATTGCATTGGGATCGCCCGGTCGTGCGGTCAAGCCCGTGTCCGCCGAGACACGCATCGTCACGAGTCCAGGCGGCGGGGTGCGGCGCTGTTCGGGAACGCCTTTGAGCGCTTCTGCCATGAAGTAAATCCACATCGGCAGCGCGGTGCGTGCGCCTTCCTCGCCAGGGCCCAGTGAGCGTTCCTGATCGAAGCCCACCCACGCGGTACCGACAAGCGAAGAGTTGAAGCCGCAGAACCATGCGTCGCGCCGATCGTTGGTAGTGCCGGTCTTGCCTGAGAGATCGCCACGCTTGAGCTGCAGCGCGCGCGTCGCCGTACCGCGGCGGATCACGTCGCTCATCACATCCGTCATCAGGAAATCGTTCTGCGCGGAGATCGACTCCGGTGCCAGCATCTTCGGCTGCAGATAATCCAGGCCGCCCCAGCTGCGTTCATCGTGAGTGGAGGTCGCGATAGTCGCATCGCTGGCGACGGGGGGAGGCGGTGAGGTCGCCGGATCCGTTGCAGCGGCGGCATCCGGTGCAGCACCGGTGGCGTCCGGCGTATCCACGCAACCGCGACAAACGAAACGCGGCTGAGCCTCGAACACCATCTTGTTATCGGGTCCCTGAATGCGATCGATGTAGTAAGGATCGACGCGATAGCCGCCGTTGGCGAATACGGAATACGCGCTCGCCATTTCCATCGGCGACACCTGCGCCGTGCCCAGCGCCAGCGTCAGATTGTGAGGCAGGCTCGCCTCAGGGAAGCCGAAGCGCTGGACGTAGTTGGTAACGTAAGCGGGTCCCAGTGCATGCATGATCCGGATCGAAACCAGGTTGCGCGATTTGACCAGGGCTTCGCGAAACCGCATCGGGCCCCGGAACTCGCGCGAATTGTTCTGTGGCCGCCAGGCGGCTTCGAGAGACGGATCGTCGATCACCAGCGGCGCATCGTTGATCACGCTGGCAAGTGTGAAGCCTTGCTCGAGAGCTGAGGAATACAGGAACGGTTTGAACGAGGATCCCGGTTGGCGCTTGGCCTGAACCGCACGGTTGTAGTTGCTGCCCAGGTAATCGAAACCGCCGACCAGCGCCGCGACGCCGCCATCCTGCGGATCCATCGCGACAAAAGCGCCCTGCGCCTGCGGTATCTGAACCATGCGCCAGTTGCCGGTCGTTTCCTGTCCCACATAAATCACATCGCCAGGCGCCACCGCATCTGCCGCTCGCTGCAGGGAGGGACCCACGCTGCCATCCGCCAGCGGTGTGCGAGCCCAACTCAATCCGGTCCACGGAAGATTGATGCGGCCATGCTCGCGCGACCAGGCGACGGCACTGCGGTCATCTACTGACAACACCAGCGCGGGCTCAAGTCCGCCACGATCCGGAAATTCATCGAGCGATTGCGACCAGTCGGATTCGTTCGCTTGCGCGGACAGTGGCACGCGCCCGGCAGGACCGCGATAGCCATGTCGTTGGTCGTATTCGACGAGTGCGGCCCGCACTGCTTTGACGGCTGCTGCCTGCAAACGGCTATCGACCGTTGTGACGACTTCATATCCTGCGGTGTAAGCATCCGTCCCCAGTCGGTTGTACAAATCGGCCCGTACCATCTCCGCGATGTATGGCGCTTCGACTTCCACGGCCGGTCCATGCAGCTTCGATTCTATAGGTGCGTTGATTGCCGCATCGTGTTCCTGGGCGGTGATGAAGTGCTTCTCCAGCATGCGCCGCAGAACGTAAACGCGGCGGTGCTTGGCGAAGTCTGCGTTGGCAACCGGGTTGTCACGTGAAGGCAGACGGAAAGTGCCCGCGATTATCGCGATCTCCGGCAGCGTCAGCTGGTCCACTGTCTTGCCGAAATAAACCTCTGCGGCCGCGCCCACGCCGTATGCACGTTGCCCCAGGAACATCTTGTTCAGATACAGCGTGATGATTTCCTTCTTGCTGAACAGCTGTTCGATCCGCAGCGTCAGAAAGATTTCGAGCAGCTTGCGACGGTAGCTCTTCTCGGGGCTGAGAAAGATGCCGCGCGTGAGCTGCATGGTGATCGTGCTGCCGCCTTCGCTTTTCTCACCCGACATCAGGTGACGCACGATGGCGCGCAGCAGGCCGGGATAATCGACGCCGCTGTGCTGAAAGAAGTTGTCGTCTTCGGCCGCGAGCACGGCGTTGACTATCTGCTTGGGGATGGCGTCGTACGACAAGGGGATGCGCCGCTGCTCGCCGAACTGCGCTATCAACCTGCCGTCGCGGCTGTACACCCGTAACGGAACCTGCAAGCGGATGTCTTTGATCGCCGCGACGTCGGGTAGCGCCGGGTGCAGATATTGATTGGCGCCGCAAAGTGCGAGCACCCCGCCACCGACGCCAAGGAGGGCGGCGGCAAGCGGCAGACTAAGCAGTGCTGGGAGGTAACGTCGCGTCACAGGAGATGGCCCTAAGTCCTTGCTTTACAAAACTCGCCTATGCAATAGTAACCGGGAATCATGTGGGCAAACTCATCGAAAGATGAGGACGCAAAGCCACCGGTCTACGGGTTGCACCTAGGACAGCGGGGTCGCCGGGAGAATAATACGAGGGTTGGACCGTCTGGCCAGCCGTTATTCCGCACCGTCAATAATTCAAGAGCAGCTGGCCCTGCTCGTGCGCTCCAAGTCCTTGATCGCTGGCGCTTGTGTTGGTTCCCACTCAATCGAACAGCTGCCCCTAGGGGAACTTCCGCAGCGCATTACGGAAATATCCAGATGATATTTCGTGAGGCTCCTCACATTCAACTTAACGCACGGCTGTATATATTTGCGCCCCGTGTTTCGTGTCCGATCTCAGATCATTTTCCAAGTGTCTGATGAACAAAGGGAACTAGCGTGCTCTTCACAGCCAAAGCCCGACCGCTGCTCGGACTCGATATCACGACCTCCTCCGTCAAGCTCATCGAGCTGAGCATGAGTGGAGGTCAGTACCGGGTCGAGTCGTATGCGGCCGAAGCGACCCCGCCGAATTCGATCAATGAGAAGGCCATCGTCGACGCCAATTCCGTCGGCGATGCCATCAAGCGCGCAGTAAAACGTTCCGGAGCCAGAGCCAAGGAAGCGGCAGTGGCCATCAGCGGCGACGCGGCGATCACCAAGGTGATCCAGATGCCGCGCACGCTGAATGAGAACGAGCTGGAAGGCCAGGTGGAAATGCAGGCCGACCAGTACATCCCCTTTCCGATGGAGGAAGTGAGCTTCGATTACGAAGTCATCGGACCCTCGGACAAGGATCCGGACATGCTGGATGTGCTGCTGGTTGCGACGCGTACGGAGAATGTCGAGCAGCGGGTTGCTGCTTGCGCTGCGGCGGGCCTGACCGCACGCATCGTGGATGTTGAAGCTTTTGCCCTGGAGAATGCGTGCCGTCTGCTGACGCACCAGATGCCCGATGGCGGGCTCGGCAGGGTGATCGCCGTCGTCGATTTCGGCGCCAGCAGCACGACTTTCAGCGTGTTGCGCGATCTCAAAGTGATCTACACGCGCGATTTTGCCTTCGGCGGCCAGCAGCTGACCGAGGAAGTCATGCGCACCTACGGGTTGAGCATGGAAGAAGCGGGTCGCGCCAAAAAGGAAGGCGGCCTGCCGGGCAACTACGAAACCGAGGTACTCGGTCCGTTCATCGACGACATGTGCCAGCAGGTGAGTCGCTCGCTGCAGTTCTTCCTCGCTTCCGGCGCCGGTCGCGAACAACCCGAACAGATCGTAATCTGCGGTGGCTGTGCCAACATCCCGGGCGCCGCCGAGATGATCCAGAGCCGGGTCGGCATCGAGTCGCAGCGCGGCGATCCGCTGGGCCAGATGAAGGTCAGCCAGAAGGCCAAGGCACAGGCCGTCAAGAAAGACGCAACGGCATTGCTGACCGCCTGCGGTCTGGCGTTACGGAGCTTCGACTGATATGCCAAGAATCAATCTGATCCCCTGGCGGGAAGCCGAGCGCAAGCAGCGGCGCCAGGAATTCGGCGTCGGTGCTGTAGCGGCCGTGGTAGTTGCCGGCGTAATTGCCTTCGCCGTGAACTGGCAAATGCAGTCGGCCATCGATCATCAGGCTGAGCGCAATCAATACCTGAAGGACGAGATCAGCAAGCTCGACAAGCAGATCGCGGAGATTCTCGACCTTGAGCAGCAGAAGCAGCGCTTGTCTGCGCGCATCCAGGTGATCGAGCAGCTCGAACGCAGTCGCGCTGAAGTCGTGCACCTCTTCGACCAACTCGTTCGCACGCTGCCAGACGGTATCTATCTCACGGCAGTGAAACAGAGCGATCGGAAAATCCAGTTGCAGGGCATCGCGCAGTCGAGCACGCGCGTGTCGAATTACATGCGCAATATCGACAGCTCCGAATGGCTGAGCGATCCGTCGCTGGACATCCTTGAGACCAAGGGCAGCGGCGACGCCGGTTCCGACTTCACGCTCAACGCCGTGCAAAAGAATCCGCAACTACAGACCGCTGACGGCTCCCAGGGCAAGCAAGTCGCGGCAGCCAAGGTTCCGCGAGGTGCCAGTCGATGAGCAGCCTGGTCGAAGACATCCGCAATCTGGACCCGAACGACTTCGGGCGTTGGCCTACCGCTTTCCGGGTCGGTCTGATCGGCATCATTTTCTTGCTGGCGACGGTACTCATGGCCTATTTCCTGGCCTGGAAGCCCAAGCAGCCTGAGCTCGAAACTGCGCGAGCCGAGGAAACCACGCTGACCTCGACCCTCGAGGCGAAAGCCAGAAAGGCAGCCAATCTCGATGCGTACAAAGCGCAGCTACAGGAGATGGAGAAGTCTTTCGGTGCGATGCTGCGCAAGTTGCCCAACAAAACCGAAGTGCCGAACCTGCTGACGGATATTTCGCAGCAGGGTTCCGGCGCGGGCCTGGACCAGAAATTGTTCCAGCCGAACCCGCAGATCAACAAGGATTTCTACGCCGAACTGCCCATCAAGATGCGTCTTACCGGCAGCTTTCACTCCATCGGCAACTTCGTCAGCGGTATAGCCGCACTGCCTCGCATCGTGACGCTGCACGACGTGCAGATCACGCCGATCTCCAAGGAGCGCGGCCAGGATCAGCTGCAGCTGGATGTGACCGCCAAGACGTATCGATATCTTGACGAAGATGAGCAAACCGCCGCGCAGCCGCAGACCAAAAAGCCGCGCCCGGCAGCCAAGTGATCTTCAGAGAAACACAGGCAGCTTTTCCCATGATTCAGAGCAGGTTCACACCTTTTCTTGCCCTTGCGCTGCTGTGTCTGAGCGGCTGCTCGGACGATCTTGGCGAGCTGCAGCAGAAAGTCGCCGAGATCAAGAGCCGGCCGGGCGAGCGGATCGAGCCGCTGCCCGAGATCAAGCCCTACGAGTCCTACACCTACAGCGCAGGCAACCTGCGTTCGCCGTTCGTACCCAGCGCCCCGGCGCGCAACGATGTCGCCGGCAGCGTCCGACCCGATGTGAAACGTCCCCGTGAGTTTCTCGAGCAGTTCCCGCTGGACAGCATGCGCATGGTCGGCACCCTGGCATTGCAGGGCAAGAACTACGGCCTGGTGCAGGGTAAGGACGGACTGGTTCATCGCGTCCTGCCGGGTAGCTACATTGGCCAGAATGACGGCCGCATCCTGAGCATCACCAACACCAAGATCTCGATCCTGCAGATCGTGCCCGATGGGCTGGGCGGATATATCGAGAACCCGGCTTCGCTAACGCTGATCGAATGAGTTCCAGGGAGAAAGCCAGAATGTCGTCTCTTACCATCGCCAAGCCGCTGCTTCGGACTCGCGCTGGCGGCATCGTTGCAGGCCCTTCCTGGGGCATTCTGCGACGCTTTGCATGCGTGCTGGTTGCGTTCAGCGGGCTGGGTGCGCAAGCGGTTTTCGCGCAGGGCGCCAACACGCTCGAAGACATCCAGGCCGCTTCGCAGCCTGGCAACAAGGTCGAGCTGACGCTGCGCTTGAGCGGGCCGGCTCCCACCCCACTCACATTTACCGTCGACAATCCGGCACGCATAGCGCTGGATCTGCCCGAGACCTCCGTGGCAATGACCTCGCGCCGGGTGGATGTGAAACAGGGTGCTCTCGACACTGTGAACGTCGCCGAAGCCAACGGTCGCACGCGCGTGGTGCTGAACGTAGACAGCCTGGTTCCGTATGAAACGCGTGTTGTGGGTAACACCATCATAGTGAGCCTGGGTTCGGGCAGCGTGACACGCGCCAGCAACTCGAACTCCGCAAGCACAATCACTAACGCGGCCAACGCCGCCGCGTCGAGCAAAGCAGCAGCGCCGATCTCCGGCTATCGCAGCGTTAACAAGATCGACTTCCGGCGCGGTAGCGACGGATCGGGACGCGTCATCGTGACGCTCAGCGACGCCAAGGTACCTGCGGATCTGCGCCAGGAAGGCGGCCGTATCGTGGTCAACTTCGCCAAGACCGCGATCCCTGAAGAACAGATGCAGCGACTCGACGTAGTCGACTTCGCCACCCCGGTGAGCAGCGTCGATGCAATGCGGGTCGGCGACAGCACGCAGCTGGTGATAGCTGCGAGCGGCGATTACGAACAGTTGGCGTACCAGACGGACAACATCTACACGATCGAGATCAAGCCGGTGGTGAAGCTGCCACCCGAGCTGCAGGACAAGAAGGAATACACCGGCGAGCGGCTCACGCTGAACTTCCAGGACATCGAGACCCGTGCCGTGCTGCAGTTGCTGGCTGATACCAGCGGCCAGAACATGGTGATCACCGAGAGCGTGGGTGGCAACGTCACGCTGCGCTTGCAGAATGTTCCCTGGGACCAGGCGCTGGACGTCGTCATGCGCACCAAGGGATTGGACATGCGCAAAGAAGGTAACGTCATGATCATTGCGCCGGCCGCCGAGATGGCAGCCCGCGACAAGGAACTTCTCTCCGCGCGCAAGGAAACGCAACAGCTCGCCCCGCTGCGCACCGAGTATCTGCAGGTGAACTATGCCAAGGCAGCCGATCTTGCCGCCTTGATCAAGAAGACGGGCTCTGCCGGTGGCAGCAACTCACTGCTGTCCGAGCGCGGCAACGTGTCCATCGACACCCGTACCAATACGTTGTTGCTGCAGGACACGGCAGAACGGCTTGCTGACATCCGCCGCCTGGTATCGACGCTGGACATCCCTGTGCGCCAGGTGCAGATCGAAGCCCGCATCGTCATCGTCAACGATGACTTCAGTCGCGAATTGGGAGTGCGATTCGGTGTAAGAGGTACCACCACCAACTTTGGCGGAAGTGACGGCCAGGCAGTTATCGGCAACACTGGCACGGATTTCGAGGACGGCGTCGGACTGTTCCCCGGTTCGAACGATCCGCGGGGAATCGTTCAGCTAGGCGAGGCGGCGAGCCGCTATATGGTAAATCTGCCGGTTGCCAGTCCCGCCGGATCGCTCGCAATGACGTTCCTCGACTCAGATTATATCGTCGATCTCGAACTCTCGGCCGCCCAGGCCGAAGGTCGCGGCGAGATTATTTCTTCCCCGCGTCTGGTGACCGCCAACCAGCGTGAGGCGACGATCGAGCAGGGCGTAGAAATTCCTTACCAGGAATCTTCATCCAGCGGCGCGACCACGACCCAGTTCAAGAAAGCGGTACTGAGCCTGAAGGTCACTCCGCAGATCACTCCGGACAATCGCGTGATCCTGGATCTGACCGTGTCGAAGGACAGTGTCGGCCAGGTCGTGCCGAGCGCAACCGGCGGCTTCGTACCGAGTATCGATACCCGCGAAATCGTCACGCAGGTGCTGGTGAACGATGGTCAGACGGTGGTGTTGGGCGGCATTCTCGAAACGGAGAAGCGCGATGCCGAGAACAAGGTGCCGGTGCTGGGCGATATCCCCTACCTGGGACACCTGTTCAAGTCGACCACCAAGACCGACAACAAGGACGAATTGCTGATATTCGTCACTCCCCGCATCCTGCGCGAGGGCGCCAGTCTCTATTGATGACGGATTCGATGCGCAAGCCATTTGCAGGCTTGCGTGGATATACCGACAATACACGGCCGCAGTAATGCGGCCGTGCTTGTTTACGTATGTCAAAAACCCCCAATGTCTACCTGATCGGGCCGATGGGCTCCGGAAAAACCGCCGTGGGCCGCCAGTTGGCGCGCCTGCTCCATCTGCAGTTCCATGACAGCGATGTGGAGATCGAGCGGCGTACCGGTGTCGATATTCCCTATATCTTCGAGAAAGAGGGTGAGGCGGGCTTCCGCGAGCGCGAGCGCGAGGTCATCGATGCACTGACGCTATTGCCCGATGTAGTGATCGCTACCGGCGGTGGCGCTGTGCTGCTGCCGGAAAACCGTGAGCGACTCGCCACGCGCGGTCGTGTCGTGTACCTGAATACCGGCATCGAGCAGCAGCTCGACCGGACGCGCCACGGCCGACAGCGTCCCTTGCTGTACACCGACGACCCGGAAGGTCGCCTGCGCGAGCTCATGATGCAACGCGCGCCTCTGTACGAGGCCATTGCACAAATCACCGTCGCCACCGATGGCCGGCATGTCCGCGCAGTGGCGGAGGAAATTGCGCAACTTCTGCAGGCGGCGGCGGTAGAGTGATGGGCACTATGTTGCGCGAACGTGTCGAAATTGCGCTGGGTGAGCGCAGCTACCCCATCTTCATTGGCCCCGGCCTGCTGACGGACACAGAGGTCCTGGCTGCCAATATTGCCGCGCGCGATGTTCTGATCGTCACCAATGACGTCGTCGCTCCGCTTTACCTGGATGCCTTCACCGACGCTCTGCGGGAATCGATGGCAGGTCGCCATGCCGGCGCGGTCGTGCTGCCCGACGGCGAGAGCCATAAAACACTCGACAGCCTGGGGCGAATCATCGACGGGCTGGTCGAATCGCGCATGAACCGCGATGCTGCCGTGATCGCGCTCGGAGGCGGTGTCGTTGGCGACATGGCAGGCTTCGCAGCCGCCTGTTATCAGCGCGGCGTCGACTATGTGCAGGTGCCGACGACGTTGCTGGCCCAGGTTGATTCATCTGTCGGCGGCAAGACCGCGGTGAATCATCCGAAAGCCAAGAACATGATCGGCGCCTTCCACCAGCCGCGCTGCGTGATTGCGGATACTTCGACTCTCGCTACCTTGCCGGATCGCGAATACCGGGCCGGTATCGCTGAAATCGTGAAGTATGGCCTGGCCTACGACGCTGCCTTCCTCGGTTGGCTGGAGCAGCGTACCGATGCATTGCTGGCACGCGAGGATGAAGCGTTGATCTACGCAATTCGTCGCTGCTGCGAGATCAAGGCCGAAATCGTCGGCATCGACGAGCGCGAACAAGGTCTGCGCGCCATATTGAATTTCGGACATACCTTCGGCCACGCGATCGAGACGGCAACGGGTTACGGCACCTGGCTGCATGGCGAAGCGGTTGCGGCGGGTATGGCGATCGCAGCCGATCTGTCCGAGCGGCTGGGCTGGATCGGCGCCGCCGACCGCGATCGCGCCCGGGAGCTGCTCAGACGCTTCGGATTGCCAGTGGTGGCGCCGCGGATAGGTGCCGAACGCGCGGCCCAGTTGATGGGCATGGATAAGAAGGTGCTGGAAGGTAAGTTGCGACTGGTGCTGTTGCGCAAGGTGGGTCAGGCGGACATCGTCGGCGATTACTCCAAGCAAGCCCTGGACGCTACACTACAAGCACATTTTGGCTGAGCACGAGCCGCAATGAACTCCAGCCCCACCGCTCTCGCTGCGTACGCCGCCACCGATGAGCTGTCACGGGGGCGGCGTTTCCTGGAGGCTGCGCCCACGTTTCGCGGCGAGTTTCAGCGCGACCGCGACCGCATCATCCATAGCACCGCCTTTCGCCGGCTGGTTTACAAGACCCAGGTGTTCGTCAATCACGAAGGCGACCTGTACCGCACGCGTTTGACGCATTCGATCGAAGTAGCGCAGATCGCGCGTACCATCGCCCGCGCCTTGCAGCTGAACGAGACGCTGTCCGAAGCCATCTGCCTCGCTCACGATCTCGGTCACACTCCGTTTGGCCACGCAGGGCAGGACGCCTTGAACGATTGCATGAAGCCGTTCGGCGGGTTTGAACACAACCTGCAGTCGCTGCGTGTCGTAGATGAGCTGGAGGAGCGTTACGCCGCATTTCCCGGACTGAATCTCACGTTCGAAACCCGCGAAGGAATTCTCAAACATTGCTCGCTCAACAACGCGCGCCAGCTCGGCGATGTCGGCGAGCGTTTCCTGCGGCGTGAGCAGCCGACCCTGGAAGCGCAGATCTCCAACCTGGCGGATGAGATCGCCTACAACAATCACGATCTCGATGACGGCTTGCGTGCCGGTCTGCTGACCATCGATGAACTGCGGGAAGTGCCGCTGTTTCGCCGACAATACGATCTGGTGCTGGCGCAATATCCAGAAGTCACTGGCAGGCGGCTCATCCACGAAGTCGTGCGCGGCATGATCAATTTCGTGGTGACGGATCTGATAGAGACAACTTCGGCCGCCGTTGCGGATGCCGCGCCCGCAGATGTAGATGCAGTGCGCGCGAGGCCAACGAGTCTGGCCGGCTTCAGCGAGGCCGTGGGTGCGGAACATCTCGAACTGAAACGTCATTTGCGCGACCACGTCTACCGGCACTATCGTGTGCTGCGGATGACGAACAAAGCGAACACCGTGATACGGGCGCTGTTCGATGCTTTTTTTACGCGGCCTGAGCTGTTGCCGACGGAGCATGCGGAAGAGGCACGCGACATGGAGTCGCAGACCGGCGAAACCGGGCGCGCTCGTGCCGTGGCGGATTACATTGCCGGCATGACGGACCGTTACGCCATTACCGAGTACGAGCGGCTGTTCGACCCCGCGAAGCGTAGCTGACCGCGCCTCGCTAACATGTCCAAAGCGCATGACGCGTGCGCCGGGACCGCAGAGAGATCCCCGCTCTTTCCGTGCACGGTCCGTATCGCGAGCCGCGCGTCTGTTGCGAGAGTTCTTGTTTTGACAGTTTTTTGATAAGCGATGAGTAAAGCCGTGCTCAAGAACGACGTTTTCCTGCGTGCCTTGCTGCGACAAGACGTCGAGCGCACTCCCGTGTGGATGATGCGGCAAGCGGGTCGCTATCTTCCCGAATACCGCGCCACCCGCGAACGAGCGGGGAGCTTCCTGAAGCTTTGCATGAATCCGGAACTCGCTTGCGAAGTGACGTTGCAGCCGCTCGCCCGCTTTCCGCTCGATGCCGCCATCCTCTTCTCCGACATTCTCACCATTCCGCAGGCACTGGGCCTCGGCTTGCAGTTCGAGACGGGAGAAGGACCACGGATCGAACGCCCGGTGCGATCGCAAGCGGACGTCGCTCGTCTCGCGGTGCCGGACCCGGACGCACAGTTACGTTATGTGCTCGATGCCGTGCGGCTGATCCGACGCGAGCTCGACGGTCGCGTGCCGCTGATAGGTTTTGCGGGAAGCCCATGGACAGTGGGTACCTACATCGTCGAAGGCGGCAGCACTCGTGAGTTCGCCCGCATCAAGGCCATGATGTTCGAAGAACCGCAGACCTTGCATCGACTGCTGGCCTTGCTGGCGGATGCGACGCTGCTGTATCTCAATGCCCAGATCGAAGCCGGTGCGCAAGCGGTGATGATTTTCGACACCTGGGGCGGCGTGCTCGCGCCCGCGCAATATCGCGAGTTCTCATTGCAGTACATGGCGCGGATCGTCGATGGCCTGACCCGTGAGCGTGAGGGACGACGGGTGCCGAATATTCTCTTCACCAAGGGCGGGGGTGCGTGGCTCGGGGAAATGGCGCAAACGGGTTGCGATGCACTCGGCGTCGACTGGACCACCGATCTTGCTACCGCACGTCGTGCCGTCAATGACTCAACGGCGTTGCAAGGCAACCTCGATCCATCGTGCCTATACGCTTCACCCGCGCGGATTCGCGAGGAAGTCGGGCGAGTTCTCGCCAGTTACGGTCACGGTCCTGGCCACGTATTCAACCTTGGCCACGGCATTCACCCGCAGATTCCGCCGGATCACGCCGCCGCAATGATCGCGGCGGTCCATGAGCTGAGTCCGCAATATCATGGGAAGCGGTTGGCGGTTGGCGGTTAGCGGTTGGTAAAGGAAGACCAACGCGCCCTCCAGATTCTCACTAACCGCCAACCACTAACCGCTAACCGCTTCCTTCTTGAACTCATCGCGCAGGGCGCGCCGCAGTATCTTGCCGACGTTGGTCTTCGGTAGCTCGTCGCGGAAATAGACGTGCTTGGGTACCTTGTAGCCAGTGAGTTCGGTGCGTGCGTGATCGATGACCTGTTGTGCGGTTAGATTGGGATCCTTGCGGACCACGAAGACCGCCACGACCTCACCGGAGTGTTCGTCGGGCTGGGCGACCGCCGCGACTTCCAGCACTCCCGGTGTGGTGGCGACCACTGCTTCGACTTCGTTCGGATAGACGTTGAATCCTGACACCAGGATCATGTCCTTCTTGCGATCCTCGATGAAGACATAGCCGTCCGCGTCGATACGGCCGATGTCGCCAGTGCGCAGCCAGTCATCCGGCAACATCGTCTTCTGCGTTTCGTCGGGTCGTTGCCAGTAACCGGCCATCACCTGCGGTCCGCGCACGCAGATCTCACCGACTTCGCCAGTGGCCAGCTCGTTGCCGGCGTCATCGCGAATGGTGACATCGGTGGAGGAAATCGGCAGGCCGATGGAACCGTTGAAGGGTTGCCCAAGCGGATTGATACAAACGGCGGGTGAAGTTTCCGTCAGGCCCCACGCCTGGGTCAGCGCGTTGCCGGTCACCTGCTGCCAGCGTTCCGCGACCGCACGTTGCACCGCCATGCCGCCGCCCAGCGTGAGACGCAATTCGCTGAAGTCCACCTGGTCGAACCCGGGCGAATGCAGCAACGCGTTGAACAGAGTGTTCACGCCGCTGATGAAACTGAAGCGGTACTTGCCCAGCTCCTTGATGAAGGCGGGGAAATCGCGGGGATTGGCAATCAGGATGTTCTGCGCGCCGTATTTCTGGAAGACCAGCCAGTTCGCCGTCAACCCGAAGATGTGATACAGCGGCAGCGGCGTAACGACCACATCCTTGCCGAACCGCACGGCCGTGCCGAGCCACGCTTCCGATTGCAATACATTCGCCACCATATTGCGATGCGTGAGCATCGCTCCCTTGGCGATTCCGGTCGTGCCACCGGTGTATTGCAGGAACGCGATATCGCGGTGATTCAGTGCTACCGGTTCCAGTGGCAGGTAGTGCCCCTGCTCGAGTGCGGTATTGAACTGCACCGATCCGGGGAGCTCCCAGTGCGGTACCTGTTTGCGAACCCGCTTGAGCACGAAGTTGACGAGCGCGGATTTCGGCCAGGTGAGTTGGTCGCCCACTTGGGTCGTGATGATGGTTGTTACCGCCGTGCTCGGTACGACGTGTTGCAGGATGTGCGCAAAGTTCTCCAGCACGACGATCGCTTTGGCACCGCTATCGCTGAGCTGATGCTCCAGCTCGCGTGCCGTGTACAGAGGATTGGTGTTGACTATCGTCAGGCCGGCCAGGAGTGCCCCGTAGAGCGCAATGGGATATTGCAATACGTTCGGCAGCATCAAGGCGATTCGGTCGCCTCTGCGCAATCCGGCCGTGGTCTGCAGCCACGCGGCAAAGTCACGTGCCAGGCCGCGATATTCGGCATAGGTGATGGTGCGGCCCATGCTCGTATAGGCGTCGTAATCGGCGAATTGCGTGCAGCTCTCGTCGATGAGCTCCAGCAGCGACTGGTATTGATCGGGATTGATCTGCGCCGGCACGCCGGTCGGATAGTTCTTGAGCCAGGTCTTGTTCACGATCCACACCCCTGTTCGTCGACTGCAGGCTACAGGCTACAGGCGACAGTCAGTACCGAGAAGGCTTACGTTGCTAATTGGGCCGGCCGCAGCGTGACCGCTACTGCTTGCGGAGCATCGGCGAGAGAATTGGCCAGACATTGTTCAGCAGGATGGGTTGCGCCTGTGCATTCGGATGGATGCCATCGGATTGCATCAACGTCGGGTTGAGCGCGACGCCCTCCAGCAGGAAGTCCACCAGCGGCGCGGAGAATTTATTTGCCAGCTCGCCATAGAGTGCATGGAACTGATCCGCGTAAGCGGGGCCATAGTTGGTGGGCATACGCATGCCGATGAGCATGGGCTTGGCACCGGCTGCGCTGGCCTGGTTCAGCATCGCCTCGAAGTTGCCGCGCATCTGGCGTACCGGCAGTCCGCGAAGACCGTCGTTGCCTCCGAGCTCGAAGATCACGATGGCTGGATGATGCAATTGCAGGGCGCGTGGTAAACGCGTGAGCGCACCCCCGGTGGTCTCACCGCTGACGCTGGCGTTAACGACACGGTATCCGTACCCTTGACTTGCCAACTTCTTCCCCAACAGCGTGACCCAGGTTGCATCGACGTCGACTCCGTAGCCCGCGCTGAGGCTGTCGCCGAAGACGAGAATCACCGGCTGATCGGCATTGCCGGGCGCGGCCGCGAGGACCGGTACGCCGGCCAGCAACAGCACCAGGCAGACACAGCGCATGGGCCATCGAACAGCAGCCAGCCAAGAACGCGAAATGAGCATTGCCGATACGGTCCTGAAAGCGGAGAAAATCACCAAGCAGGTTAGCAGCCCGGAAGGAACGCTGACCATTCTCGCAGATGTCGACCTCGCCATCGCAGGCGGGGAAACCGTCGCCATCGTCGGGGCCTCGGGCGCGGGCAAATCGACCTTGCTGGCGCTGCTTGCCGGCCTGGATGAACCCAGCAGCGGCCGCGTATGGCTGAACGGCGCGGATCTGACGGGGCTGGACGAGGATGGCCGCGCTGCCATACGGGCGCAACACGTCGGATTCGTGTTTCAGAGCTTTCACCTGTTGCCTTCGCTGACGGCAATCGAGAATGTGATGCTGCCGCTGGAGCTGGCAGGCAAGGCCAATGCGCGCAACGCCGCTGCGGAAGCGCTGGCACAAGTGAACTTGTCTCCACGCCGTGAGCACTATCCCCGCCAGCTTTCCGGCGGCGAACAGCAACGCGTAGCTATCGCCAGGGCCTTCGTCACCCGTCCGGCGGTCCTGTTCGCCGATGAGCCCACCGGCAATCTCGACGCGGCCACGGGCGAACGCATCATCCAGCTGCTGTTCGAACTGAATCGGGCCACGCAGACGACCTTGATTGTCGTGACTCACGACCAGGCGATCGCGCAACGTTGTGGCCGGACGATTCGTATCGACGCTGGGCGATTGGTTTGAGCACCGCAGGTTGCAACAAGTAAACCCCTTCTCCCTGGAACGCTCCCCATGAAAGCCCTGCGACTGGCGATATTGGCACTGGCGCGCGACGGCAAATCCGGCGAGCTGGGTGTGTTGCTGCTCGCCTTGCTGGTAGCGGTCGCGGCGTTGACGGCGGTGAGCTTCTTCACCAGCCGCGTCAGCAAGGTGGTGGACCAGCAGGCCGGCGAAGTTCTGGCGGCGGACCTGCGATTGCGCTCGCCTGAGATCATCGACCGCAACTACTTCGATCTTGCCCACAAGGCGGGGCTCAAGACTGCTGAATTGGCGTCATTTCCGAGCGTGGTGCTGATGGCAGATGACAGTGCGCTCGCGTCGATTCGTGCGGTGTCGAAGGACTACCCGCTGCGCGGGCGAGTGAAGATAGCCGATGAGGCATTCCAGCTAGGCTACGAAATCGACCAGCTGCCCGGGCCGCAGGAGGTATGGCCGGAAGCGCGGCTGCTTGCACAACTCGGCGCCAAGGTCGGCGATAAAGTGCAGGTAGGTACGGTCCAGTTCACGGTCAGCAAGGTGCTGGACTACCGCCCTGATCAGGGCTCGGCATTCGTGGACCTGGCGCCCTCAATTCTGATGCGGCTGGAGGATCTGGCGGCTACCGGCCTGATACAACCCGGCAGCCGGGTTTCGCATGCCGCCCTGTTTGCCGGGGATCCTGTGGCTGTCGCGAATCTGAAGCAGACGCTGGCCGGCATCAAGAAGCCCGGCGAGCGGCTCGTCGATATCGACGAAGCCAGTCCGCAGATTCGTTCTGCGATTGATCGCGCCAGCCGCTTCCTCAATCTCGCGGCACTGGTGACCATTCTGCTGGCTGCAATCGCGGTGGCAATCGCAGCGCGGCGTTACGTCGCGCGTCACCTCGATGCGGTCGCGCTGATGAAGAGCATGGGTGCGCCACAGCGATTGGTAGTGCAGATCAGTGCACTCGAGCTGCTGCTGATCGCCCTGCTGGCAGGCGCGATCGGCACCCTCATCGGATATGCAGCCCAGGCCGGCATCGCCTGGCTGCTTAAAGATCTGGTGCGCGGCGATTTGCCTGCACCCGCACTCGATGCGGCGTGGTTGGGGCTGGCTACTTCAGTGCTGATGCTGATTGGCTTTGCACTGCCACCGTTACTACAGCTTGGTCGCGTCCCGCCGGCGCGCGTGCTCAGGCGCAACCTCGAACCGCCTCCCCTGAAGTACATAACCGTCTATGGCACTGCGCTGGCTGCTTTGATCGCGCTGTTATGGTGGTTGTTGCGCGATACCAAATTGCTCGCGTACGTGGTCGGAGCGACCTTTGCGACGTTTGCAGTGCTGACCGCAGCGGGTTGGGTCCTGGTGCAATTGCTCGGGCGACTGCGCGGTAGCGTAGGCGTTGCCTGGCGCTACGGAATGGCCAACATCGCCCGTCGCGGACGCGACAGCATCGTACAGATTGTCGCCTTCGGACTGGGGTTGATGGTGCTGTTGCTGCTGGCGCTGGTTCGCAACGATCTGATGGCGGATTGGCGCGCGAGCCTCCCCATCAACGCACCCAATCACTTCATGATCAACATCCGTCCGGATCAGGGTGACGCGATTCGTGAATTCTTCACCGCGCACGCAATGCCCGCGCCCGAGCTGGTGCCTATGGTGCGTGCGCGTCTTACCGCGATCAACGGCGCCAATACCAGCCAGTTGAGATTCGAGAGCGAACGCGGCCGAGACTTTGTCGAACGCGAAGCAAATCTGACTTGGGCACGCGAGCTGCAGGCGGACAACAAGCTGGTCGCTGGTAGCTGGTGGACCGATTCGAATCTCGACCAGCCGCAGGTTTCGGTGGAGATCGAAGTCGCCAATGCGCTGGCACTGCGGATCGGAGACGAGCTGACCTACGACGTCGCCGGTGAGACGATCAAGGCGCGGGTCTCGAGTTTCCGCGAGGTTCGCTGGGATTCCTTCCGGCCGAACTTCTTCATGGTCTTCTCCCCGGGTGTGCTCGACAAGGCAACCGGCACTTACATCACCAGCGTGCACATCCCGACGCAGCAACGCACAGTACTGAACGATTTCGTGCGCCGCTTTCCGGAAGTGACCGCCATCGATCTGGAAGCCATTCTCGCGCAGGTCCGAGGCGTGATGGACAAGGCGGCACTCGCGGTCCAGTACGTGTTCGGCTTTACGCTGCTGGCGGGAATTACGGTTCTGTTGGCTGCCATTCAAGCGACGCGCGACGAACGGCGTTACGAAAGCGCCATGTTGCGCACACTGGGTGCGAGTCGTCGCACAGTACTGCAAGGTGTGGCGGCAGAGTTCACTACGCTGGGTCTACTCTCCGGCACGCTCGCCGCAGTAGGTGCCTCGGTGGCGGGCTATTTCTTGGCCACCCAGGTATTCAACCTGCGCTATAGCCCCGATCCGCTGGTGTGGATCGTGGGGCTCGTGGCGGGTGCCGCGCTGGTGGGTATCAGCGGCACACTAGCGACCCGCTCAGTGGTGAATCATCCGCCGGTGGCGACGTTGAGGGGAGGGGGATGACGAGGTGATGTCGGGGTGATGAAAGTGATGCCGGTGATGCAGGCAAGACCGGATGTATCACCTTCATCACTTACATCACCTACCTCACCGGCATCACTCCAATCCGATCCACACCCAGCCTACCTCATCGAGCTGGCCGCGCCAGTTGACGCCCTCGAACTTGAGCAGGTAGTCGCCGGGGCCGAAGGCGGAGGAGTTCAGCGCGAGGCGCACGTCCTTGTTGGAATCCCGGGCGATGCGCCGGATCTGCATCACGCGTCCGCCCTCGACCTTATCGATCGTGACCTGGAACTGGTTGTACTTGCCGTCGGTGGCGTCGAAGTACATGTCGAGCATCTGCGGCGGCTGCATCCAGCCCAGCGCCAGGGTGGGCTGTTGCGGCTTGTTGCGGCTGAGCTGGAGCCGATAGGGTTGTAAAGAAGTTGCCGCAGTCATCTGCGTCGCCTTCATTTCGGTTTTAACCGTCTTCACGTTCTTCGACAGCTCGCGCACCTGCAGCGCATACATGACCATGCCCCCGATAGCGGCAATCAGCGCAACCGTCAGCACGATGAGCAGTATGCGATTGCCTCCGCCGCGGGAACCGCGCCATCGCTGTTCTTCTTCGTCGACATCGAAGCCTTCGTCGCCTGCTTCGAGTGCTGCGCGCGTGGTACTGGAAGGAATGGCGTGGAACATCCCGGTTTCGCTCGCTTCGAGTGGCCGGCGCGCCAGTCGTGCCTTGAGTCGCACGGGGATGGGCATTCCTTCCAGAAACTGCGGATGTTCCAGGCAGTATTTCTCGAACTGGCGAGCTTCGCGCACCGTCAGATCGCCCGACAGGTAACGATCGACGATGTGCTCGTTTTCTATGTATTTGCGATCCATGGCGGGTGTGGCGAGAAGATTTTCCTAGGGGCGGGCTGAGGACTTGATGCAGCGTGCCACAGTCCTCTCGGATCCGTCACTCGCGGCCGGTCACTGCTTCGCTTCCTGCTCCTCTTTCTCGCACAGCTTGCACTTCGGCCGGTAACGCTTGGCTAGCGTATCGAGTGTCTGACGGTTGTCCTTGGCGAGTAGTGCGCGTGCGGCCTGCGACTGTGCATCGTCCCGATAGTCCAGCCCGACGATCTTTACCAGCGTCATGTCCGTGCCGGCCGGTGTGAGATAGATGACAGTCCGGGTGCCTTCGACGCTTTGCCGGTAGGGGAAGCTCGCGGGCGCTTGCCGGATGCGCATCTCCAGCCTCCGTTCGGGCTCGTAGGCCAGGATCTCGTTCACGGTCGTCTCGGTGTCGCCAAGCCGGCCGTCCACGGAGTTGTTGCTGCGGAGGGACCCGCCGACGCGCAGGTCGACCTCGGCATGGGGGATGCCCGCAAGCTTGTATCCGTCCGGGGTGGTGAACAGCCGCCATACCTCGGCGGTCGGCGCATTGATCAGTCCTTCCGTACCCTGTTGCGCTTCCGCCGTAGCCTGCGTCGCCATTGAACCCCGAGTTGTCATCGAACCCTGGGCTGCCGCTTTCGGGTTCGATGTGGGAGGCGCGGCCTGGGAGGCCGTAGCGAGCAGCCCGCACAGCAGGGCCAGCCAGTGCACAGGTCGTCTCATCGCCTTCTCCACATGAATTGGGTCCTGCCGCTCACTACCACGGACCTATGTCCGCTACTGCAATGCTGGCCGATGAGCTTTCATATTGAAAGCACTACGCCTTTCCTGCTACTAAGCCGCATGATCCTGACGCTGGAAGTGATTGGAGAGCACGCCACGGACCTCGGCGCCGGCAGCCGCAAGGTATTCAATGCCATTGGCGGCACCATCGGCCGCCTGCCGGATAACGACTGGGTGTTCCCGGACCCGTATATTTCAGGCCGGCATGCGCTGATCCGTTATCTCAACGGGAAGTTCTTCGTCGAAGACACCAGCACCAACGGCGTTTTCATCAACTCACCGGACAATCGCCTCTCCAAAACCCATGCGCAGCCGCTACGCAGCGGCGATGTGCTCTATATCGATGCCTACGAGATCAGGGTGTCGATCGAAAAAGAGGCGGGGGTCGCCGGCAAGGCGGTCGACCCGTTCGCCCCCCCGCCGGGTCGATCCAAGTCTGGTTCCGGTGCGCAGGCCCCGGTTGCGCCCGCCGTGCCACCCGCCGGCGAGGAAGACCGGACTGCGAGCCTGATCGTGCCCGCGGATGACCATGGCACCGAATGGTTTGCCATGAATGACGAGGGTGCTCCCCCTGTCGCCCCGGAGTCCCCAGTGCGCAGCCGGTCGGACAAACCGCGGGCCGCTGCGGCACCACCGCCATCGGGCCCTGCCGCGCGACGGATGCCAGCGCAGCCCACTCGTGCAGTTCCGCCCAGTTCCCGCCCCCGTCAGGCAGCGAACGTGTCACCACCGGCAGTCGCACCCGGCGAGGATGGGTTACAGGAGCTGCTTGAGGCCGCCGGTATAGAAGGAGTGGACCCTTCCAGCGAACTCGGTCGCACGTGCGGAGAGATCCTGCGTATCGTCGTCGGCGGCCTGATGGAAGTACTGCGCGTGCGCGAGCGCATGAAAGACGAGCTGCGCATGCGTGGCACCAGCTTCAAGGTGGCGCACAACAATCCGCTGAAGTTTTCCGCCAACGTGGAAGACGCGTTTCACAACCTGCTGGTCAAGCGCAACACGGCCTACCTGGAACCTGGCGACGCTTTTGCCGACGCACTGCACGACATCCGGGATCATCAGACCGCAACGCTGGCGGCGATGCGCCTCGCATTCGAGACCATGCTGGCCCAGTTCGACCCGAATCGCCTGCAGGAAGAGTTCGATCGGCAGTCGAAGAAAGGTTCGATCCTGGGAGTGCCGGCCAAGCTGCGCTACTGGGAGCTGTATCGCGAAAAGTATGGCAGTGTGGTGAAGGACGCGGACGCGAGCTTCCGCACGCTGTTCGGCGACGAGTTCGCCAAGGCGTACGAAGCGCAACTGGAACGCCTCAAGTCGTTGAATCGCGGGTAGGACTGCCTTGCTCGAAGACACCCTTGTCGAAGAAGACATTCATCCTGTGTACCGTTCGATGGCGTTGACGCACGCCGGGCGCGTACGCAGCAACAATCAGGACGCATTCGTCGATCGCAGCGGTGCTGGCATCTGGGCGGTTGCCGACGGCATGGGTGGACATCGCGATGGCGATGTGGCGAGCGGCCTGGTACGCGCGGCCATCGAGGAAATGCCCGGTGCAGGCCTGGACTGGAACGTCGAGGAATTGCAGCGTCGCATGAGTCACGTCAATTCGCGGCTGTATGCCGCCGCCCTCAGGCCCATCGATCCGGTGCAAAGTGGCAGCACGGTCGTGGCCATGCTGGTACAGCGCACCGCCTGCGCGATCCTGTGGGCCGGAGACAGTCGCGTCTATCGGCTGCGCCAGGAGCGGTTGGTCCAGCTCACCCGCGATCACACGTGGGCGGCGCAAATGCTTCCCGAGTACGACGACACGCACGGTGAATTCACCGAGGAGGCCGATCACGCGATCACACGTGCGGTCGGCGGTGAAGCCGCCCTGCAGCTCGAAATACGTCGTGACCGTGTCCAGCTCGGAGATCGTTACCTGCTTTGCTCGGACGGCCTGACGCATGAGCTGCCACCCGCTCAGATCGCAGCGCTATTGGCACAAGGCGATGTCCATCAATGCGCACAGGCGCTGGTCGATGTCACCTTGCGTGCCGGAGCGCGAGACAACGTCACCGTCATCGTCATCGACGCAAACTGAGGCTGGCTGTGAACTGGCCATTGGCTGGCCAGCGACGGCGATAGCGGAAAAACAGGATTCAACGTGGCCCTCACCCCCGATCAACTTCTTTCCGAGCTGATTCATGGCACGCTGTCGCTTGATGCTGTCTGCACGCAGCTTGCGGAACTGATCAGAGCTGGCGGTAACAGCTCGCGGCTTCGAGCACTCGTGCAAGGTGAGATTGTGGCGGGCGGCTTGTCGCACGCCGCAGGCCGCGCGCTTCTGGCGGCAATGGACAAGGCCGACGCGCTGACCGCCGGATACGGCGATACAGCGATGCACGGCAAGATCGATGAAGAAGATTCATTGACCGCTCGCATTGCATCGGGCGACGCAACGCTGCGTCAGGACTCCGACGTTACCGAACTCAAGGCAGCTCGCAAGATCGAGCCGACGCTGGTGCGCCCGGCGTCGGCCGCGAAATCGACACAGAGTTCGCTCGCAGCCGATGTCGAGCTGACACAACGTCAATCCTCTGCATCGAGCATTGTGCGGGAAGACGAGTCGCTGACAGTGGCCAAGAGCGCGAGCGACACGGTTGCGCACGATCCTGACGCCACGAGGGGTAGTCGTACACCCGATCCGGATGAAACGATTCACGGGCGACCGCGCGCTCCACGAACTGCTGCGCGTACCTTGCATATGGATGGCGGTGTTGTCGCAGGGCAAAGCGCGTACGCGGCAACCCTGAAGGCGCAGCAGCCTGCTGCAGACAAGACGCAGGTGCTGGGCGAACGGCTGGTGCGATCCCTGGATGAGGTGGAGCCGGGCCACCGCGGCCCGTTGCAGCCGGGTTCGATCATCAAGCAACGCTTCGTGCTAGATACGCTCATCGGCAAGGGCGGTATGGGGCTGGTGTTTTCCGCCATCGACCGGCGCAAGGAAGAAGCCGAAGACCCCAATCCGCGCGTAGCCTTCAAGGTGCTGAATGCCGACTTCCAGCGCCATCCGCAGTCGTTCATGGCACTGCAGCGCGAAGCGCGCAAGGCCCAGACGCTGGCGCATCCCAATGTGGTGACCGTATTCGACTTCGATCGCGACGGCGATGCGGTCTACATGACGATGGAGTTGCTCACCGGCCGGCCGCTGGAGGCCATCGTGCGCGAAGCGCGCGGCAAGGGCGTCGACCGCAACAGTGCATTGCCCATCATTCGCGGGATCGCCGAAGGACTGGCTTATGCGCATCGCAAAGGCATCGTGCATTCGGATCTCAAGCCCGGCAACGTCTTCATCGGCAACGACAACACGCCGAAGATCCTGGATTTCGGCATCGCGCGCGCCGTCCCGAGCCTGAACGCCGAGGCAAGCCAGGATGTGTTCGATGCAGGCAGCCTCGGGGCGTATACCGAAGCCTACGCCACCGATGAAATGGTCGATGGCGTCGATCCGCACCCGGCGGACGACATGTACGCGCTCGGTATCATCGGTTATGAGTTGCTGACGGGCTTTCATCCTTACCAGCGCCACAGCGCGCCGAATGCCCGCAAGATGGGCATCAAGCCGCCGCCTCTCAAAGGATTGAAACTGCGCGAACAACGCGCGCTGGAGAAGTGCCTGTCGCTGGACCGCAGGCAGCGGCCCAGGGATGCAGCCGAATTCCTCAAGATGTTCCGCGGCGTCACGACGCTGCAGAAGGCGACGCTCGCCGCTACCGCAGTGCTGGCGATAGCATCCGGATACCTTTGGTATCAGAATTATCTGGAAACCAGTCCGGTGATTCCTTTCAGCCAGTTGCCGGTAGCAACGCAACAGGAGTTCACGCAAAAGATGCAGGAAGGCGATCAGGAATTGGCTTTCTTCCAGCGCGAAAACAATCCTGCGATGTTGCAGGATGCAATCACCAGTTACACCGCGGCCTATGCCCTGCATCGGCGCAATCGCGACGCGGTCAAAGCGTTGAATAGAGTGGCCGGTGCCTTTCTGAAACTGGCCGGTGACGACGCCGCAGCCCGCAAGCAGGCCGCACAGGCGTTGCAGGAATACAGCGACTACTATCTGAAGTATCAGCCGGTCGTCGACGCGGCGCGCTAGCGTCGCCTGTATCTGTCTCCACACCAGCAACGGATCATGAAATGACCAGTACTTCGTTACCCCGCCCCGGCGTAACCATTCGCGAGCTGCGTAGCGAGGACCGATCGCGCTGGCATGAGCTGTGGGACGGCTATCTCGAGTTCTATCGTTGTGTGCTTCCCGAGCACGTCACCGAGTTCACTTGGCAGCGGCTTATCGATCCTTCGGCGCCGTTGTATGGTTTTGCCGCGGTGAACCTCGCGAATGAGATCATCGGTATCGTGCACTACCATTTCCATCTCTCGACCTGGGCGCTGACCAGTTACTGCTACCTGGAAGACTTGTTCGTCGCTCCGGACCAGCGCGGCGCCGGTGCCGGTCGCCAGCTCATACGGGCGGTCTATCGTGCTGCGGATGAGCGCGGTGCCACGCGGGTGTACTGGAATACCGAGAATGGCAACGAACGAGCGCAGGCGCTGTATGCGAAGCTCGCGACGTTGACGCCGTTCGTGCAGTACCGACGCTGAGTGAGAGCAGGATGGCCCGGTTTCAGCCGACTCGGTGCCAATCCACCGTCGACACGACGCGGGTTGACCCTTGGATTGACGCCGGGCTGACAGGAATCTGTCAAATTGGATGGTCGTGCGTCAGGTTTTGATCGATCCGGGTCGGACCGATCCGACATAGCGCGCAAATTGTGCTGCGTGTCAGCACCGATGAGAGGCGGATTCGGGAGACTCGAGCACCATTGATTGCGTGGTCGGTTGCCGATGCTCACCGTTCTAGCCATCGTTCTATGCCTTGCTTCCTGTGCCGCGGCCCTATGGATCAGCAACCTGATCCAACGGGTCGACAAGTTGACGCTTGCCGTCGATGAAGCCGAAACCCGGCACCGCGAAGTCATCGACCAGGCGGAACACGGCAGCAACGTGCGCCGTAAGATCGAAGCCCAGCTGCTGGAGAAGCAGCAGCGACTGGATCGGCTGGCGCATCACGATCAGCTCACCGGCCTGCCGAATCGGCTGTTTCTCGCCATGCATCTGCCCCTCGCCATGGAGGAAGCCCGGCGCCGCAAGCTGCCGCTGGCGGTCCTGTTCCTCGATCTCGATCGTTTCAAGCACATCAACGATACGCACGGCCACGAAGTCGGCGACAAGCTGTTGCAGGCCGTCGCCAAGCGCATCACCGATGCGGTGCGTGATGAGGACGTAGTGGTGCGCATGGGCGGTGACGAATTTGTCGTCATACTCAGCACGGTCAAGGGCGCTAGCCAGGTGAACGAGACGGCGGCACGCATCACCTCGACACTGAACGTGCCGGTCGATATCGATGGCAAGCCGTTGGTCACGACGGTCAGCATCGGCGTAAGCCTGTATCCACGCGATGGCGAAGATGTCGGTTCGCTGCTGCGTCATTCCGACACCGCGATGTACCAGGCCAAGGATCGTGGCCGCAACAATTTCCAGGTCTTCAGTCCGATCATGGATCGCAAGCTCAAGGAGCGTGTGGCGATCGAGGCCCGACTGCGCACCGCACTGGAAGCCGGGCAGCTCGACGTTCACTACCAGCCGCTGATCGACATCGAAACACGCAAGGTGATGGCGCTCGAAGCGCTGGTGCGCTGGAAGCACCCCGAAGAGGGCTTCATCTCACCGACCCGGTTCATCCCGGTGGCCGAGGAGACCGGCCTGATCGTGGCCGTGGGTGATTTCGTCATGCGTCGCGTGGTTGCGGACATGGTTGCCTGGCGCAGCGACGGCATGACGCTGGTACCCGTGTCGATCAATGTTTCCGCGGGCCAGCTCGGGCGCAGCAACCTGCTCGAAGCCATAACGGATCTGACCAAGGCGAATCGCCTGGATCCCGAGTTGCTGCATGTGGAGCTGACCGAGGGCGCGCTGTTCGAACAGCTCGAATCGCGGCAAGGCGAATCGAACGAGAACGTCGTCAACGACCTGCGCGCGATGGGCGTGCGCATCGCAATCGACGATTTCGGCACCGGCTATTCCAGCCTGAGCTATCTCAAGCGCTGGCGTGTCGATTATCTGAAGATCGACCGCAGCTTCGTGCGCGACCTGGTCACCGATTCCAACGATCACGCCATCGTCGGCGCCATCATTGCGATGGCGCAGCACCTGCACATCAAGGTCATTGCCGAGGGCGTGGAGGGTTGGCCACAACTGGAGATGCTGCGTCAGCTCGGTTGCCGTTACGCACAGGGATATCTGTTTGCCGAACCTGCCCCGGCCAGCAAGGCTCGCGAGTTTCTCAACGGCCGCCGACTGGGATTGGCCGATACCGAAACGGATGTGTTGCGAGTTGCGACCGGCTGACCGGCTGACCGGCTCTATCCGCGCGCATAAGGTTCGGCCGCGAGAGGCTGGCTAGCGGGCTGGGCCTGGGTTGCTGCGACAGGTGCCGTTAGCCGCGGGGTGCCCAGAAACAAGGCGATTTTGGCCGAAATCGTCACCGCATGGACCCTCTCCAAGGCGGCTGCCGTGATCCATGCCGTGCAATTCGAGGCCCATCTGTGTACAGTGGTGCCTCCTGAAGAAGCTGCCGTCCGGTCAGCTCGTTCAAATCTCGCGGTATTTTACGGTCGTTTCGACCGAAACCGACGAACTATCTCCCGCCTCCACTGGACACAGGATGCTCGCATCCTGCGCAGGCTGGTAGAGGAACTCACTGTTTATGCCATTTAATGCTCTCGGGCTTCTGCCCGAACTCACCCGTGCGCTCGCCGATCGCAACTACCTCGAGCCGACCCCGGTTCAGGCGCGCACCATCCCCGAAATCCTCGCGGGCCGCGACATTCTCGCCGGCGCGCAAACCGGAACCGGCAAGACCGCCGGCTTCACCTTGCCCATCCTGCAGCGCCTGCATGCCGTAGCGAATCCTCCACGCTCGCCGCGTGCATTGATTCTCGTACCGACGCGGGAACTTGCCGCCCAGGTTGCTGAAAGCATCAAGAGCTACGGCAAATACCTGCAACTGCGCACCGCGCTGGTTTTTGGCGGTGTCAGCATCAACCCGCAGATCGACGCACTGCGTCGCGGGACCGACATCATCGTCGCGACGCCGGGCCGCCTGCTCGATCATGCGCAGCAGGGCACTGTCGATCTGCGACACATCGAAGTACTGGTGCTGGATGAAGCCGATCGCATGCTCGACATGGGATTCATTGCCGACATCCGCCGCGTGATCAAGCAATTGCCACCGCGGCGCCAGAACCTGATGTTCTCCGCTACCTACTCCGACGACATTCGCAAGCTGGCGCAGGGCCTGCTGCGCGATCCGGTCGAGGTCGAGGTCGCACGGCGCAACGCGGCCGTTGAGAGCGTCGAGCAGCACGTCTATCACGTCGCCAAGGATCAGAAGCGTGCCCTGTTGTCGCACCTGATCAAGGAAGGCAATTGGTCGCAGGTGCTCGTGTTCACGCGCACCAAGCATGGCGCTAACCGTCTCACCAAGCAGCTTGAGCAGGATGGCATCCGTAGTGCGGCCATTCACGGCAACAAGAGTCAGTCGGCGCGCACTGCGGCGCTGGCGGATTTCAAGAACTATCGGGTGCAGGCGCTGGTCGCAACCGAAGTTGCCGCTCGCGGACTCGACATCAAGGAGCTGCCGCATGTCGTCAACTACGAGTTGCCGAACGTGCCGGAGGACTACGTGCATCGCATCGGTCGCACCGGTCGCGCCGGAGCCTCGGGAGTCGCGGTGTCGCTGGTTTCTTCCGATGAGCGGGATCTGCTCAGGGACGTCGAGCGCCTGTTGCGCAAGACAGTGACGCAGATGCCGTTGCCTGCTTTCGCACCCGCGCCGCCGCCGTTGCGTGAACATGAAGAGCGCTATCGGGATCCGCGCGCCCAGCGCAACAACAACGGCAACCGCCCGCAACGGGGCCGTGGCAATGGTCCGCGCCAGGGCAATTCGTCAGGTTCGCAGCACAACGGTCAGCGAGCCGATTCCGGCCAAGGCAATGGCAATCGAGCCGCGCAGGGCCGGCCAGCACAGAACCGACAGCAGGGGGCTCGTCCTGCACAAGGCCAATTCAATCAAGGCCAGCGCAACGAGCAACGTTCGCAGGGACCGCAGCGACAGTATCCGGAGCCTAACGGGAATCGTTAGAGCATCGGTTTCACAGGGCCCTCTCAATCGGAGGGCTCTCTTCTCTGCCCTCTCCCATTCCTAGCCGAGACGGGGTTTACTGCCGCACCGGCACCCCATTGGCTACACCGATCACGGTAGCAGCGCCGTTGGCCGGCAGGCCCTCGCGGGCATTGGCTGCGGATTGCGCGCGTATCATCGTCAAGTTGGCGCGCTGCATCTGCAGTTGTCGGCTCTGCGAAGCGTCGAAGTTCGCGAGTTGCTGACTCGAAAGGTACGGCGCGACCGCATCGTGCAGTCGTTTGTTGCGCTGCTCGGTTCTTTGTAGCATCTGCTCGAACACTGCTGTCCGGTCCGTCGAGTCTGCGGGCTGTGCCAGTGCCGCACTTTGAATGTTTACGCGCTCTGCGTTGCGTCGCTGATCTTCATTCGCTATCGCAGTGACGAGCGATTGCACCTGATCGTCCCGCAGCGGCTCACCACCGGCCTCCATGACCGTGCGTAATTGTCGAACCTGCATGCGCGCTCCCAGCGTGCTCTGATACTCAGACCACTGCTGCAGCCCGTCGTCGCCGAGCAAGGCCGCCAGCTCCGCCTGGTTATCGCGTTGCTGTTTCTGCATCTGCGCATTCCACTCCCGCATCGAATTCTCATCCGGCGGCTGGCCATCGGTACGGACAGGTGGCGCGTTGGTCATGGCACGCATCTGTTGGTCCGCAAGCAGGTCGATCAGCCGCTCCTGCTGGTCGGGTTGCAGATGTAGCGACGCGCCGAGGTCCGGATATCTTTCGAGCAGCATGATTTTCTGTTGGGCGCGCATCGCCTCGCGGTACTCGGGGTCTTCGAGCAGCTTGCGGGAGAGATCGAGCTGCACCATGGCGAAATTGCCGGTCATCCGGTTTACGGGTGCTGCCAGTGGCGGAGCGATCGACGGCGTGGGTATCAATGCGGGTCGCGATGCGGTGACCGGCGCAGCGCTTTGCTGCCACTCGCCCGGAGCCACTACCTGTGCGGTGGTTGTAGCGGGCGTAGGCGGAGGCTCTGCTGTCTCGTGAGTCTGCAACGCCGCGAACCGGTCGCGTTCGTCGCGCAGCTCCTCCTTGAAATAAAGCGTTGTGGCGCCGAACGCCAAGGTCGTGAAACTGAGCGTGAAAATCGCCTTGTTCATCGCCCGCTCCTCAGGTTCATCCATTCATTGCGGGATCCCGGGCCTTGAAACAACACACGCAGGCTACGGAGTTGAAATGCTCCGCGACCAGACACGATCGGTGGGTACAGCCGGTAGTCTTCGTGTCTCCGTGCGTTGTGTCGAAATACCGGTCCGGGCTGCAATTACTTGCAATTACTGGGGTTGCTCGCGTTTCGACAGCTCGCGACGCAACTCGCGCAGCTTCAACTTGATGATGGCGGCATTGTCGTCACCCATGCGGATCAGCAATTTCTGGCCCGCAGAGCGCTCCTCGAGCGTGGGATCGGCGAACTGGTAGAACACGCTGGGCTGTACCAGCTTGATCGGTCCGCGGATCTCCGGCGTAGCCAGCAAATGGTCGATCACTTCGATGAGGCGCTTGTTGAAATACCCATCGGGGTAGCCAAGCTCCACGTAGGCCTGCTGAAACAAGGGGTAGAAGTGCTGGTACACCGCCACAACCTGCTTGGTGTCGGCATTCTTCAGGATCTTCATCACCGGCTCGTAACGCGCGAAATTATCCTCGCTCAGCGTTACTTCATCAGTGCCGCTAACGGCCAGGGTGCCGGCAGTGGCCTGCAGCGGTCGCAGCTGGATGGCGACTTTCTTGCGCGGCAGGTTGTCGATGGTGACGACCAGGTGGCGCACGACATCTTTGGGCACCAGCAACTGTTCCAGCGACCTGCCGAACACACCGCTCAATGACTCGCGCAGCTCGGCGTCGCTATCGCTCAGCGTCGGTAATGGTTTGGCATTGGCGGTGTCAGGCGCGAGCACATGACCTGGCGGCGGAGCCTCCGCCGCTGGCGCCATGGGTGCCGGCGGGGCCTGATGAACTACCGGTTCCTCTTTGTGCTTGCGCCCGTAGTACAGCGCAGTCGCAAGGCCGACGAAAACGACGACCGGAATCGCCCACCACAGCCATTTCTTCGCATCTTCTTCCACAGCACAACTCCTCGGCAGGAGAGGCCACCGGCTGCTGGCAACGTCGGCCAGCAGCCGGTGGCCGATGACCGCTTACTTCGGCTTGGCGAACTTCAGCACGAAGTTATCCGCTTCGCCGATCGCCATGTATTTCGCGCGGTCCGTGTCGCCGAGCGTCAGGGTCGGCGGCAGCGTCCACACGCCCTTGGGGTAATCCTTGGTGTCCTTCGGATTGGCCAGCATCTCCGACTTGCTCACCAGCTTGAAGCCCGCCTTCTCAGCGAGCTGGATGGCGTAGTCCTCACGCACATAGCCGCTCGCGGCCTTCGGATCCTGGGGGACGGCGTTGCTGCCGCGATGCTCTTCGACTCCCAGAATGCCACCGGGTTTGAGCGCTTTGAAGAATGAGGCGAATACCTCGTCCGCGATGCCCGCGCCCATCCAGTTATGCACGTTGCGGAAGGTCAGCACCATGTCTGCCGAGCCCGCCGGAGCCGGGGTGTAGGAATCGCGGCCGAGCTCGCTGATCTTGACCTTGCCGTACATCGCCTTGTTGTCGTCGAGCTTCTTTTTCCAACCATCGTAGGCCTGCGCCGAGCGTTCGCTAGCGGCGCGCGGCGAGATAGCCGTGTAGTAAGTCCCCTTGTCGTGCAGATACGGCCCGAGGATCTCGGTCCAGTAACCGCCGCCGGGCGCAATCTCCACGACAGTCATGTCCGGCTTGATGCCGAAGAACTCGAGCTCTTGCTGGGGGTGACGCACCTGGTCGCGCCTCACCAGTTCCGCGGTGCGCTGCGGGGAGGCAATGGCCTTTGCGAGCGCCTCGTCCTTCGCCGATGCCTGCGGGGCGATCCAAGTGGCTAGCGCCGCGATGGCGCTTACGGCGAGCATTTTTTTCATTTTCATCTCGAGGGCTCCACGACGGGATTGTATGACGGGCGACTGTACCAGAGCGTGGCGTCGGCCAGCATCCGCGCGGACCGAATCCGACTGAACGGTACGCACGGGCAGACAGCGACGGGCGGTGGATGTTCCATCCGGGACACGCCACGGCTGCGGCGTCCTCCACTATGATTACCTTCCCGGGGGGCTTCCCCGGATCCTGCCCCGACATTCTTCCCCGAATTGGATGCGAACAATCCGAACGCTTGCGCCGAAAGCCCTGCTCATCGCGACCTGTGCCACCCTTGCGGCTGCGCTGTGCAGTTCATCGGCAGGCGCTGCCGCGCCGACTCTGCAATTGGAACAGTGTCGTAAGGACGGCGTAGCTGCCAGGTGCGGATGGCTGGAAGTTCCCGAGCAACCCGATGCGGTCGCGGGGAAAAAGCTGCGGCTGAGCGTCACTCTGATACCTGCCTTACGATCCCGCGCCGAACCCGATCCGCTGGTGATCCTCTCGGGAGGCCCCGGCCAAGCCGCAAGCGATTTTTACGCGATAGTAGCGCCTGCCTTCAGCCGCATCCGGCGCGACCGCGACATCCTGCTGGTGGACCAGCGCGGCACCGGTCTTTCCAATCGACTGGACTGTGGATTCAGCGACGACGTCGATGTCGGCGTCGTTGACCTGCAGCAGCTGCAGGCACAAGCGCGAGCCTGCCTGGCAGCGCTGCCAAGCGATCCTCGCTTCTATACGACCAGCGTCTCCGTGCGCGACCTGGACGCAGTTCGCGCTGCGCTCGGCTACGAGAAACTGAATTTCTATGCCGTGTCCTACGGCACCCGGGTCGCGCAACATTACCTGCGGCGTTTTCCATCGAGGGTTCGCAGCATCGTTCTGGATGGCGCTGTGCCGGTGGATCTCGCGCTCGGTCCGGATGCGGCGCCCCTCGCGCAAAACGCCCTCGATGCTATTTTTGCGCGCTGCGGCGCCGAAGCGACGTGTCAGGCTGCATTTCCGGACCTGAGAAGCCAGTTTGGAGAGTTACGCGCGCAGTTGGAGAAGGCTCCGTTGCGCATGCAGGTCGCCGATCCGATCAGCGCCGAACCCATGCTCACGACATTCGGCGACGCCCAGCTCGCTGCCGCCGTGCGCCTGCTCAGCTACAGCGATGAAACAGCATCGGTTCTGCCGCTGCTGATTCACCAGGCGCACACGCAACACCAGCCGCAGGCATTGATTGCCCAGTACCTGATGATCAAGCGCAGCACCGAAACGCAGATCGCCTATGGAATGCACTTCGCCGTCGTGTGCAGCGAGGATGCTCCGCACTGGTCGCAGCAGGCAATTCCCGGCGCGACATTGAGCGCAACTTACATGGGCGAGGCATTCATGCAGGGCTTACAGACGATCTGCGCTGTCTGGCCTCACGGCAGCGTGGATGCGGATTTCAATGCACCGCTGCACAGCGAAGTCCCGGTGCTGATTCTGTCCGGCGGCAACGATCCGATAACTCCTCGCCAGTATGGCGAGCGCGTGCTGGCGAGCTTTCCAAACGGTAAGCACCTGGTCGCCGCAGGCCAGGGTCACGGCCAGATCGGCAACGGCTGCATGCCGCGCGTCGTCTCCCAGTTCATCGCCACCGGCTCGACCAAAGGCCTGGCAACCGACTGCGTAAACAACATCACACGGACGCCCTTCATGCTGAGCCGGACGGCGACGGGGCCGTGAGGAAAGAAAAGTGTGATGAAGGTGATGGCGGTGAGGCAAGTGATGCAGGTAAAGAGGCTTGGGAGTGATGGCCCGCGCTTGCGGATTTGGCCTTCGTCACTTACATCACCTCCATTGCTTTCATCACGGCGCTCCTCCCGAGGCGGTCCTGGAATCCACCGGCGAGTGATTCGTGATGAAGGTGATGTAAGTGATGCAGGTGACGCAGGTAAAGAGTCTGAGGGTGACGACGACAACGGCAAAGGAATGGTGAAACCGGTCTGACCGCGCTTGCGGCTTTGACGTTCATCACTTACATCACCGCCATCACCTTCATCACTATCTGCCCTCCCATGATCCTCCTCGAAAACATCCGCAAGCGATTCGCCGACGTGCAGGCATTGCACGACGTGTCGTTTGTGGCGGCCGATGGGCGTATCACTGGATTGCTCGGTCATAACGGCGCCGGCAAGTCCACCACGTTGCGCATTCTCAGCACAGTGCTGCGTGCGGACTCCGGTCGCGCGGTCGTGAACGGACACGACTGCGTGACGCAATCGTTGCAGGTACGGCGTTCGCTGGGGGTGCTCCCGCATGCGAGCGGGCTCTACGTGAACCTGACGGGCCGGGAGAATATTCACTACTACGGCCGGCTGCATGGACTTTCGGAAGAGGAGATTGCCCGCAGCAGTGCAGCTCTGATCGACCGGCTGGGATTGCAGGCGGTGGTCGATCGGCGTGCGAAGGGTTATTCGCAGGGTGAGCGGCTGAAAGTCGCGCTGACCCGTGCCCTGATTCACAAGCCGCAGACCGTCATTCTGGATGAGCCGACCAATGGCCTGGATGTCAGTGCGGTACGCATGCTGCGCGAGTTGATCAGGGAGCTGCGGGCGTCCGGTTGCTGTGTGTTGTTCTCCAGTCACGTGATGCAGGAAGTGGCTGCGTTGTGCGACGACATTGTGATCATTGCGCAGGGACGCGTAGCGGTGCGCGGAACTCCGGATGAAATTCGGTCGGCGCTGGGCACCTCGGATCTGGAAGAGGCGTTCGTGCGTGCTGCGAATTCGGGCGAGGTTGCGTGATGCGGGCGATTCGGGCGGTATTTGCCAAGGAGGTGCTGGAGAACCTGCGCGACCGCCGGGTGATCTTCTCGGCGTTCTTCTTCGGAGTGTTGCTGGCGCCAGCGATTTTTGCGCTGACGACGACGCTCGCCTCCAACCGCATTACGCGCGATCAGGACCGGCCGTTGCAATTGCCGGTCGTCGGCGCCGAGCAGGCGCCCAACCTGATTCGCTTTCTGCGCGAGAACGGCGCGCAGATCGTTCCGATCGCGCTGACGCAGACGGATAAGGATGGCGCGGCGATCGATGTTGTGCGCGCCGGCAGGCACGAACTCGTGCTCATCATTCCGCCGCAATATGCACAGAAGCTCCAGGCAGGCGATCCTGCGCCACTGGATCTCGTCGTTGATACTTCCAACAGCAATGCTACCGCAACCACTGAACGCGCGCGGCGACTGCTCGATGCATATGCCCGACAGATCGCAGCGCTACGCCTGCTGGTGCGTGGTGTCAGCCCGGAGGTTGTCGCGCCGCTCGATGTTCGAACCGTCGATGTGGCAACACCGGCCGGTCGTTCGCTGCTGATCCTGGGAATGATGACGTACTTCTGCCTGATGTCGATGCTGGTTGGTGGTTTCTACCTAGCCATCGATACCACGGCCGGTGAACGCGAGCGTGGATCGCTCGAGCCGCTGCTCGCGCTGCCGGTTACGCGCGGCGAACTGATCATCGGCAAGATGCTGGCGACAGCTGCTTTCATGGCCATGTCGTTACTTCTGACGCTAACCAGCTTCGGCGTTGCGCTCGTCTTCGTGCCGCTGGAAGTACTGGGCATGTCGGCGAATTTCGGACCCCGCGTGATTCTCTCGATTTTCAGCGTCATGGTGACATTCGTGCCGCTGGGTGCCGGCCTCATGACCGTGGTCGCCTCCTTCACCCGCAGTAATCGCGAAGCGCAGACGTGGTTGTCGCTCGTGCTGCTGATTCCGCTCGCGCCGATCATGTTCGCCGTGATCAACGGAACGCGCGCGACGGCTACATTGATGGCAATTCCCAGCCTCAGCCAGCACCTGCTGGCAACGGCGCTGATGCGGGGAGACACGATCAGCGCATTGCATGTGGTTATTTCGACCTCAACAACACTCCTGGCAGGGGCACTGCTGATCTGGCTCGCGGTGCGTCTGTATCGGCGCGAGACGATTCTCGGCTGATCGCGAGCATGTGCACGCGTCGCTTCGACGCATGCAGCGCTGAGATGCGACGCGCGATGCCATCGCATGCTCAGTGATCAGACGTAACTTCATTAAGACACTCCCTGAGTGACCATTTTGTGACGCCGCGAAGCGCTGCGCACGGCATTGCGTGACCTTCGTCTCACAATGCAGTAGACCTCGTAATTTCCAGTGTATTTCTTGCATCGACAGTCGTGTCGCAACGCTGTCGATGACGCGCATTCGACATCCGAAAAATGCACGCATCGATGTCGCAGTATCGGGACACTTTGCAAGGCTAATCGATTGTGTATTTACTCGCGTCCACACGAGCAGCCCGCTCTAGTTACTTCGCGAAGCATTCACGCGCGCGTCGGCCGACACAAGGATCGAGTCAGGCAGAACAGAACCGGGTACGGCAGAGGAGACGATTCCATCCGCCGTCGCTGCGAACGACGGATCACGTATCCGCTGCGCGCACCGGGCTGGTGAAAAAATCACGCTTCGTTCCAGGTTCATTCCGGCGAGCGAAGTTTTCAGTGTTTTGACAAGGGCAAACCCGTCGTGAGACGGGGACGCAAAGCCACCGGTCCCACGCTCGATGCGGAGGGATGGCGGGGTTACCGAAACACAAAGCAGCGCCATGCGCTGCGGCGTTATTCGAGCGCGATCCCCGATCGATCATTCACGCGACGGCAAGCCCATGAGGGTTGCTGCATGTTTATCGTGACGCGCGCGCTACGCTCTGGCGCGACAAAAATCATTCTGGCCGCAGCGTGCGCGCTGTGCATGGTGTCTGGAATCGCAACGGCCGCGACCAATAGTCCGCCCACGATCTCCGGGACGCCGCCCACGACGGCAGTCGTGGGCACCACCTACTCGTTCATTCCCAAGGCCAAGGATGCCAATGGCGATGTGCTGAATTTCGGCATCGTGAACAAGCCTTCCTGGGCGAGCTTCTCGTACAGCACCGGCCAGATATACGGCAAGCCGACCAAGGCGGGCACCTGGTCCAACATCCAGATCAATGTCTGGGACGGCAAGAACGGTGCGTCGCTGGCGAAGTTCACCATCACTGCAAAGGCAGCGTCCGGAAGTTCCAGCACTGGCAATCGCGCACCGACGATCTCCGGATCGCCACCGGCGTCGGTTACCGCAGGTAGCGCGTACAGCTTCCGTCCGACCGCTGCGGACCCCGACAGGAATACGCTCGGCTTCTCGATCCAGAACCGACCCTCGTGGCTGTCGTTCAACAGCTCCACCGGCCAGGTCTACGGCACGACTTCGAGCAGCAATGTCGGCACGTTCTCGAACATCGTCATTGCCGTCAGCGACGGTAAGCTGACCACGAAACTGGCGCCATTCTCGATCACCGTGAAGGGCACTTCCAGCGCGAGCAATACCGCGCCGAAGATCAGCGGCTCGCCGCTTACTTCGATCAAGGCCGGCAGCGCGTACAGCTTTACGCCGACCGCGAGCGATGCAAACAAGGACTCGCTGACGTTCAGCATCGCCAACAAGCCTTCGTGGGCTACCTTCAGCACTGCCAACGGCAAGTTGAGCGGAACACCGACGGCGGCGCAGGTCGGTTCGTACGGCAGCGTCACGATCAAGGTGAGCGACGGCAAGGCGGCGGCAGCGTTGCCGGCATTCTCGATCAATGTGCTGGCAGCGGGTTCCGCCACCGGTACTGCGACGCTGTCCTGGACGCCGCCGACGCAGAATACCGATGGGACCACACTGACCAATCTCAGCGGCTATCGCATTTACTACGGCACCAGCTCCAGCGCACTGAATCAGACGATTCAGGTGAGCGGGGCGGGCATGTCGAGGTACGTGGTCGACGATCTTGCGCCGGCAACCTACTACTTTGCGGTGAAAGCGGTCACGTCCGCCGGAACCGAAAGTTCGCTGTCGAATGTTGCAAGCAAGAAAATCAACTAGAGAGAGGTAAGCGCGTCGACTGGCCGTTGGTCAGTCGGCACAACGCAAAAGGGGTGCGACTTTCGCACCCCTTTTTTTGTCTCGCGATCGCTGCCTTCCGGTACGGTTCGCTCCGGCCGGCGTGCCAGCAGCCAGTTGACCGATAGATCGTCTCGGCTCACTCTTCTGCTCCGATCTGGAATTCTGCCCTGGCGCCTCTGCCCACTTACGGAGCTCCCCATGTCTCTTCAAGGCAAGACCCTTTTTATCTCGGGCGCCTCGCGCGGCATTGGACTGGCGATTGCGAAACGGGCGGCACGGGACGGCGCCAATGTTGCGATTGCCGCCAAGAGCGATCAGCCGAACCCAAAGCTTCCCGGGACCATCCATAGCGCCGCACGTGAGATAGAAGCGGCCGGTGGCCAGGCATTGCCGATGCAAGTCGATATTCGCGATGAGAATGCCGTGGCGGCCGCGGTGGCCAAGTGCGCCGAGCAGTTCGGCAGCGTCGATATCCTGGTCAACAATGCGAGCGCAATCTCGCTGACCGGTACGCTGGATACGCCGATGAAGCGTTTCGACCTGATGTTCGGCGTGAATGTTCGCGGCACGTTTGTCTGTTCGCAGGCCTGCATTCCCTATCTGAAGAAGTCCGCGCAGGCGGGCCGCAACCCGCACATCCTGAATCTGTCGCCACCCCTGAGCATGAAGCCGCGCTGGTTTGCTCCGCATGTCGCGTACACGATGGCGAAGTACGGCATGAGCATGTGTGTGCTGGGAATGGCTGAAGAACTGCGTTCCGATGGAGTTGCCGTGAACGCGCTGTGGCCGCGCACTATCATTGCGACGGCGGCTCTCAACCTGATTCCGGTCGCCGATCCCAAGCGCGGGCGCAAGCCGGAAATAATGGCGGATGCCGCCTACGCCATATTGAATCGCGATGCGCGCACCGTCACCGGCAATTTCTTTATCGACGATGAGGTGTTGGCCGAGGCGGGCGAGACCGATCTCGACCAGTATGCCGTGACGCCGGGCAACCAGAATTTTCTGCCGGATTTCTTCGTGGATTGAGAACCCCTCCTCTTCCAGAGGGTAGCGAAGGAGGAGAATTCGCGGGACGCGCACGTTCGGCGCGCGAGGTGGGTTCTAGTGAAGAACAGACGGCGCAGGCACAAGCGAAGAATGGGCAGCGGGAACGGCATGAGAGTCACGCACCAGCACGGTGCCTGGTTTCACGCGGCATGGGCGCTGTCATGAGAGATGTAACCGATACTGTAGTGACCCGCGCGGGCGCCGTGTGGTCGACGCTGGATGGCAAGCCGCCACTGGTGATTGCGCATCGTGGCGCCTCTGGATATGGGCCTGAGCACACACTGGCTTCCTACGCTCTCGCCATCGAACAAGGCGCGGACTATATCGAGCCTGATCTGGTAGCGACCAGCGACGGGTATCTGATCGCGCGCCACGAACCTGTGCTGGATGCGACGACCGATGTCACCGCGCATCCGGAATTTGCCAGTCGCCGAACCACGCGCGATCTGGATGGCAAGTCGGTCACCGCATTCTTCGCCAGCGACTTCACCTTGGCTGAGATCAAGCAGCTGCGGGCCGTGCAATCCAATCCGGAGCGCTCGAAACAGTACGACGGCCAGTTCGAAATTCCGACCTTTCAAGAAATCCTGGAGCTACGCGAACAGGCGAGCGCCGCCCACGGACGGCCGATCGGCGTGTATCCCGAAACCAAGCATCCCGCATTCCATCTCGCGCTCGGACTGGAGCTGGAGGGGAGGTTGCTGGATGCCTTGCGTCGCCATCGCCTGGATCGTGCCGACGCGCCAGTCTTCATCCAGTCCTTCGAGAGCGCCAACCTGCAGTATCTGCGATCGTTGACTGAGTTGCCGCTAGTGCAACTGCTCGACGACGGTGCGCTGGAATACGATGCGGCCGGCATTGCAGTCACGCGCGTGAATATCCCTCAGTACACCGACACGCGCGGCGGTGAGCCTCCCATCGCGTTGGCCGATATCGCCGACTATGCCGATGTGATTGGCCCCTGGAAGCGACAGATACTGCGAGATGTCAACGCACCCGAGCTGCTGCAGTCGATTCTGATCGAGCAGGCCCACGCGGTTGGCTTGAAAGTACATACGTACACGTTTCGCATCGAACCGGCGACACTCGCGCGCCAATATCGGAACGATCCGCGGCTGGAATACCGGCAGATCTTCGCGATGGGCATCGACGGCGTGTTCTCGGACTTCCCCGATGTAGCGTTGCAGGTGCGCGGTGCCGTCGCGCAAGGCATGTAGGAGCAGGCAGAGAGATCGCTTCTCCTTATTCTGTCACTGAATAGCCACGCTTGCGTTCACTGAGCAACTCCTGCCAGTGCCATGGTGATTCTTCCGAATACATCCGGCCACTGCTCCGCCCAACAGCAGACATGATCGAACTGCGCGTACGGCCATCGCGTAGCTGCGGTATACCTTGAGAAATACGCCGCAGTCGTCGATTCGGGCACGACCGTATCGAGTTCACCGTTGAGATGAATCTCGCGCCACGGATGCGCGCGATCGCTTGTGGCGGGATTCAACGAATCCGCTAGCGGTAGATAGTGGTGGTAAGTCGTCCACGCATCCGTATCGAGATTCGCGGCAATGGTGATGACGGCTGCGACATTCTCGAGTCGCTCCGCGACCAACGGCGCCAGAGCGCCGCCGCCACTGTAACCAATCAACACAACCTCAGCGAAACTGCCGCGCGTGGAAACTTCACGAACCACGGATGCGATGCTGGCAACAATGTCGTTGGCGTAGCGAGCGCTGGTCCAGGATGCAGTGGAGCAACCCGCATCAAGGATCTGCTGATAACAGGGGCGGCTGATATAGATTCCCGCAGCGGGTGTTTGCATCAGCAGCTTCAATGCAAGCGCATTACGCGTCGTCGGGTCAGCCCGCGGTTGCCGACCATCATCGCTCCATGGTCGCCCATCGCCATCGAGGAATACGAACAGCCGGCTCGCTGAATCCGGGATCACTCCAGCTCGTGCCGGCGCGTTGCTGTAGACAACGTGCCTGTAGCTCGTGCCATTCACGATAGTACGGCTCAGCCCAGCCGCACTGGCAGCGTGGTCGATACGCTGCGACTCGGAGGCACATCCGGCAAGTGCCAGTGACATAACTAGTGGCCACGCTGCGGATCGCGCGGCAGGCAGGATGGATAAAAAAGGCATGGAGAACCTAAGGTGCGCGCAGCGGCATGATGCGAATTGCGAACGGCGCGGGCCGTAAAGTCAACGCCCGCGGCCAATTCTCCCTCGGCAGGCGCGAGATGGCGTGCTTTTGCGGTAACCTGCGGCGCGCAAGTTCGATGAACCGGGGTCACCATGAAGAAGAATCTCTCGTCCCGCCTTCTGGCCCGCCTGCTGAGTGTGGCCATACCGACGTTGCTGGCAGTCGCCTCTGCCGCGGCACCATCGAAGTCCGACCCGGCCGCTGCGACCAAGGGCATGGTGAAGCGATCGGACCTGGAGATCGTCGATTGCCTGCTGCCCGGACAAGTGCGACAGCTCGGCAATACCAGCTTCCTCACCCAGCGCCGACCGATTCGCACAACCACCGCGGAATGTTCGATTCGCGGCGGTGAGTACGTTGCCTACGATCGTGCCGACCTCAAGTCGGCGCTGAATGTGTGGCTGGGTACCGCCGAAGGCGGCGATCCCGAGGCACAGACCAACGTGGGTGAAATCTACGAACGTGGCATGGGCGTCGAGCCCAACTATCAACTGGCAGCGCAGTGGTATCAGAAGGCTGCGGACAAAGGTTATTCACGCGCCCTGTTCAATCTCGGCACCTTGTACGAACAGGGCCGTGGCGTGGCGCAGGATAACCTCAAGGCGCTCAATCTGTATCGCCAGGCGTGGGGTATTCCGGAAGACAGCCTGATCTACGCCTCCGCCGCACAGCGCGAGCAGGATTCACTGCGCCAGCAGATGGAAGCGCAGATTGCAGAGAAGGATGGGCAGCTCGGATTGCTACAGAAGCAGCTCAAGGAAATGCAGGAGAAGGTGGCGAAGCGTCCACCGGCCGAACAGACCGCCGACAACAGCAAGGAAGTGGAGGCGCTCAAGAAGTGGATCGCACAGCTCGAAAGCGAGCGCAAGGCGAGCAGCGAACGCCTCGCCGGCATTCCCACCACGCGCAAGCCGCAAAGCACAGCCGAACTGGTGCAACTGCCGCCAACAGCGGATGAACGCACCGTGTCCGGGCTGAAGTTCGGTCGCTACTACGCAATCGTCATCGGCAATCAGAACTACCAGGCGATCGAGAGCCTGCAGACGCCGCGTTATGACGCCGAGCGTGCCGCGCGCATTCTCAAGGATAAATATGGCTTCAGCGTGCAGGTTCTCGAGGATGCCGACGACATCCAGATGCTCAAGGCGCTCAACGATCTGAACTCGGTGCTCAAGCCGGACGACAACCTGCTGATCTATTACGCCGGCCATGGCGAGCGGCTGATGAACGGCAAGGTGCAGAACGGTTACTGGCTGCCGGTGAACGCGGATGCACCGCCGAAAGACACATTCTGGGTTCCGACCGAGCAGATCACTGGCCACCTTGGCCGCCTGCAGGCCAAGCGCATACTGGTCGTCGCCGACTCGTGCTACGCGGGCCTGCTATCGACCGACCCGAGCTACCTGTTCATGAGCGACAAGGTCAGTTATTCGAAGGACTATGTCGCTTACAAGCTGCCCAAGCGCGCGCGCTTGTTGTTGACCTCCGGCGGCGATGAGCCGGTCCTCGATGCAGGCAGCGGCGGCAATTCGGTGTTCGCTCGCGCCTTTCTGGATGAGCTGGAGTCCAACACCGGCATCCTCTCCAGTCCGGAGCTGTTCAGCCGCATTCGCAAGCGAGTCGAGGTCGCGGCGGCGAAAAACAAGTTCGTGCAGACCCCGGAGTTAAAATCCATCAAGGGTGCCGGGCATGAGGTTGGAGATTTCTTTTTCGTACCGAAGAAGACGTAAAAAAAGCCAAACGGCCAAGGGCTGTCGGTAAGTCGGCCAGATGAAGATGAAAAGACCTAGACTCCACTTAGCGCGGCTGTGACGCGGCGGGCATTAAGAGCCAACCGGCCATCGGTAAGTGGGCCAGACGGGCGAATGAATTAATTCGGAGGCCGTCCTGGCCCAATCTTCCTCTGGCCTCTGTCTCGCACGTCTGGCCGACTTACCGATAGCCCATGGCCGTTGGCCCTGTCTGCCTATTGCTCCCTGCTCCCTTCCGCTATCTCCCATGCCCGCGCCGCGATATCCAGATAGGCCTGTTTCGTGTCGGCCATGCGGGCGTCGACGCCTTGTCCGTCGAGACTGCGTCGGTAGACGCCGGCGAGAATCGCGGCCGAGCGGAACAGCGAGAAGACCATGAAGAACGTCCAGTCGGGAATAGCGGAACGGCCGGTACGCTGGCGATAGGATTCCAGGAACTGCGTTTCTGAGGGAATCCCCAACGATGCAAGGTCGCTGGAGGCGAAGCCGCGACCGCCTGCGCTGTCCAGGTGATAGGCCGTGCAGCAATAGGCCAGGTCCCCGAGCGGATGCCCGATGGTCGACAGTTCCCAATCCAGTACCGCCACCACGCGCGACTGTGTCGGATGGAATAGCAGATTCCCGATACGGTAGTCGCCGTGCGCGATTGCGGCCTCATCCTGCGCCGGAAGATTCTGCGGCAGCCATTGCATGAGCCGGTTCATTGCAAAGTTGTCTTCCAGGAGTGAGGCGACATACTGCTTCGACCACCGTGCTACCTGACGCGCCACGTATCCGGTCGGCTTGCCGAAGTCCGCGAGCCCCACTGCCCGAGAATCGACGCCATGCAGCTTGGCAAGCACGTCGTTCATTGCGTCGTACATCTCACTGCGTTCGGCAGGCGTACACCCCGGCAGCAGGCGATCCGTGTAGACGCGTCCGGCTACATACTCCATCACATAGAACATCGTTCCGACGATGCTCTCGTCTTCGCAGAGCAGATAAACGTGAGGGACCGGCACCTGTGTGTGCTGCAGCGCCTTCATCACTTTGTATTCGCGATCCACCGCATGTGCTGAGGCTAGTAGTTGCCCCGGTGGCTTCTTGCGCAGCACGTACGCGCGGTCCTCGGTCTGCAAGTGGAACGTCGGATTGGAAAAGCCACCCTGAAACTGGCGCACCGTCAAGCGCTCGCCGAATCCGGCAATCCGTGACTGCAGATAGCGCAGAAGCCTGGCTTCATCGAACCGATTGTTGGCGAGAACCGGAATCAGGACCGCTTCGCCGGCGTGGATGTCATTGGCAGAGGGGTTTTCCACGGGGCGCGAGGTAAGAGGATCGCAGTGGTGGATCCGATGCTGCGTATCAGCCGTGCCCCACTACGCCACCGCCGTCGATGACAATGGTCTGGCCGGTCATGAACGAGCCGCTCGGGCCCGCCAGAAAGACGGCGGCGCCGGCGATTTCATCGGGCTCGCCGATGCGCCGCAACGGATACACGGCAACGGTCTTCTCGTAGATCTCCTTGTTCTCCCATAGCGTCCTGGCGAAGTCGGTGCGCACCAGGCCAGGAGCGATGCAATTGGCGCGAATGTTCTGCGGACCCCATTCGACGCAGATGTTGCGTGCTAGCGCCATGTCCGCTGCTTTCGAAAGCCCATATACACCCAGCGTCGTGGAGCCGAGCAGGCCTGCAATCGATGAAACGATGATGATCGCCCCACCGCCGCGTTGCGCCATCTGTGGCAGCGCCATATTGCACAGCCAGAAGTTGCTGCGCACATTGGAGTTCATCACCTTGTCGTACGCGTCATCAGGCATGTCGATTGACGGTCCGAAATAGGGATTCACGGCGGCGTTGCACACCAGCACGTCGATGCCACCCCATTTCGCGACCGTCGCGTTCACCAGGCCTTGCAACTCTTCCTTGCGGCTGATGTTGCAGGCATGAGCGAACGCTTTGCCGCCCTTGGCCTCGATCGCCTTAACGACGTCCTGACACGCGTCGAGTTTGCGGCTGGTCACCACGACGGCGGCGCCATGCTCGGCGAGACGTTCGGCAATGGCGCGCCCGATGCCGCGGCTGGAACCGGTGACGACGGCGACTTTGCCGTTCAGATCGAACAACGTTGAGACTGTCATTGCGGATCTCTGTGAGGTATCGGGAATGCGCGTTGCGGCCGGAGGCACAGCAGGGAGACTCAGGCCTGCCTGATCTCGCGCACTTTTGCCGGCATGTACTTCTCCAGCTCCATCTTGCCGAGCTGATTGCGATGCACTTCATCCGGGCCATCGACAATACGCATGGTGCGTGCGCCTGCGGCCATGCGCCCTAAACCGAAATCTGTCGTTACGCCCGCTGCGCCGTGTGCCTGAATCGCCCAGTCGACGACGGTGCTCAACATGGCCGGGCAGGCGACCTTGATCATTGCGATCTCGCGGCGCGCGCCTTTGTTGCCGAGCCGATCCATCCTGTCCGCTGCATTCAGCACCAGTAGCCGCGCCTGGTCGATGAGTACGCGGCAGTTGGCGAGCCGTTCCAGCCAGACGGATTGATCGGCGATCGGCTTACCGAATGCGACACGGGACAGCAGGCGTTTGCAGGTCATCTCCAGCGCTCGCTCGGCGGCGCCGACGTTGCGCATGCAGTGATGGATGCGTCCCGGCCCTAGGCGCGCCTGCGCAATCTCGAAGCCGCGTCCTTCGCCGAGCAGGATGTTGTCGACCGGTACGCGCACGTTCTCAAAGGCGATTTCCGAATGGCCATGCGGTGCGTCATCGAAGCCGAATACCGGCAACTGGCGCAGGACTTTGACTCCCGGTGTATCCATCGGCACCAGCACCTGCGATTGCTGCGAATGCTTCGCGGCGCCGGCATCGGTCTTGCCCATTACCACCAGGATCTTGCAGCGCGTGTCGCCAGCACCGGAAGACCACCACTTGCGGCCGTTGATTACGTAGTGGTCGCCATCACGCCGGATGCTGGTCTCGATATTGGTCGCGTCGGAGGAAGCCACCGCGGGTTCGGTCATGCAGAAGGCCGAGCGAATCTCGCCGTTGAGCAGCGGCTTCAGCCATCGTTCCTTGTTGGCGTCGCTCGCAAAGCGGTCGAGGATCTCCATGTTGCCGGTGTCGGGCGCAGAGCAGTTGAACACCTCGCTCGACCAATTGACACGGCCCATGATTTCGCACAACGGTGCGTACTCGAGATTGGTGAGTCCCGCGCCACGCCCGGAGTGGGGCAGGAACAGATTCCACAGACCGGCGGCACGTGCCGTGGGTTTCAGTTGTTCGACGATCGGAATCGGTTGCCAGCGCGCCTTGCCGGTGCGGGCGGCGACGAACTCATCGACTGCCGTTTCGTTGGGATGGATGTGCGCTGCGAAGAAGGTCTCCAGTTGCCCGATCAGGGTCTGGACCTTTGCGGTGTGCTCGAACTGCATGACGGATTCCCCGTGACCTGGAGCGGATCGTGGCCTTCGTGCGCGCGTTGGATGATAACCAAGGGAGTCGGTGGCGCATACCGCGGCCGCAGATAGGCAGTCGGGGCGCTAAGCCGCGATGCGTGCGCTATCGGACTGTCGCAAATAGGAGGCAGGAACGAGCGGAACTGCCTCTTTGCCGTCGGAGTTGATTCGATGACCTGTCAGTACGTTGGGCACATGGCCCGGAGTCGAACATGAAGGCGCAAGACAACTGGCGACGGCATCTACGGGACCTGATCACTGCCAGCATGGATCCCCTGGTCTATGCAGTGCAGTGGGCCCAGGACCCACGCTGCCTGCAACGGGGTTCCAATCATCGTCGGGTAGGCGCGTTTGCCGCGAATGATTCGGTCTGTCGCCTTTGGGCGGGGAAGCTGCCAGATAGTTGGACCCGATAGTTTGGAATGGCCGAGCGCCAGATTGGCGTCGGGTTGTTGACTAAGGTTGAGTGCCTTGCGTGCCGGTAGCGGCGCATTTCTGACGGAATGAATGCGAAATGCGGCAGCGCGCACCGGCGTGTCGCGCCTACCCTGCGGCATGCTTACCGGACTGTTCAGGGATAGAACACGCCAACGCACCGGGCACCGTGCAGCGGATGTGCTCGGGCAATTGCTCCAATCCAAAAGCCTCAAGCCGCACCGCTTCATCCGCAACGGCGAGATCGGCCCTTTCCTGGTCGGTCACGTCTGTCGGGAGCGCGCCTTGGTGGTGGAATTGGCCTCGCGGGGAAGCGCTCCGGGGATACCTGAACAGAATCGACGCGCCCTTCTGCTGGAACCGGGCTACAGCCTGCTAGTGGTTGACCGCCGGGAGCTATCGACGCAGCCCGAGCGGGTGCTGGCCCGTATCCGGGCCGCACTGCGCTAGCGCGATGGCGGGACTGCTGGTGGAAAACCGTGAGTTGACTACTGGCGTTGACTCCACTAATGGAGTAATTTCGACGTATGTCTATCTATGGACGTACCCGATGCTGCAACCCAAGCCTGCCGACCTTGCCAGTTTCGACTCCGAAGAACTCGGCGCAACGGCCCTGACGGCCTTCTTCAACATCACCGCCGCATGGGGGCTGGCAGTGGAGGAGGAACGCACGCTGCTGGGGTCTCCACCGCGATCCACCTTCTTCAAATGGAAGAGCGAGCGGTCCGCCAAGCTGTCCGCCGACACGCTGGAACGGATCAGCTACGTGATGGGCATCTACAAAGCCTTGCACATTCTGCTGCCGACACAGGAGGCAGCCGATGCCTGGGTGAAGAAGCCGAACACCGCTGCGGGATTTGGCGGCAAGTCGGCCTTGCAGCGCATGTCGGCAGGGCGCGTCATCGATCTTGCCGATGTACGGCGCTATCTGGATGCGGAACGCGGGTGGTGAAAGGTGTCACGCTGCGCTGGCACCGAACCTACCGTGTCGTCGCCTCCAAGCACCCGCCAGCCAACGTGTTTCAGGACATCGTCCCGGCACGCCAGATGGAAATGGCCTGGTTCCTCGAAGGCCTTACCAACGATCGGTTGCGCGATGCAAGCGGTGAAGTGCCGCTGGTGGCGAGCGAAGACCGCCTGCAGGGGACCGGTGCGAGCATTGTCATGGCAGCGTTCACGCACACTGGACGCGCCAGCCGCTTCAGCGACGGCAGTTATGGTGTTTACTACGCCGCGCGCTCGCTCGAAACCGCCGTTCGGGAAACCGCCTATCACCGCGGCCGTTTTCTCGCGGCAACTAATGAAGCCCCGGGCGAGATCGACATGCGCGCGTACGTGAACCGTCCGGTCAAACCGTTGCTCGATGTGCGCGGCCCGAAATTCAACGATCTCCATCATCCCGATGACTACGCGCCGCCGCAGGCGTTTGCGAAGCCGAGGCAACAGCAAGGCGACTGGGGGATCGTTTATCGAAGCGTGCGCCACGAAGGCGGCGAGTGCATCGCGGCGTTCAGACCGCAGGCAGTGAGCATCCCGGTGTCCGGCGCCGCTCTTGCCTACGTCTGGGACGGCGAACGGATCTCGAAGGTGTATGAGAAGTCAGAGGTGTTGTTCGAGTTCGGCGAGAGGAGCAAGTGATACCTCTCATCGATACCTCGCCATTATCTTTTCCAGCCCCTTGCTGCCCGGCGTGAGCTTGGCGTACGGCACCTGATTCATCGCTACCGTGCTGGTTCGGTTGACCTGGTGGAACTCCGGGCTGTGCTCGTCGATGTAGATCAGGCCGGTGACGTATTCGCCCTGCTGAAGCTTGTCGCGCAGGTAGTTGAAGGCCTTGCCCCGATGCGTGGGGTCGTACGACGGATCGAGCTTGCGCAACGTGATGCGACTGCCGTCGTGCAACGTCACAGCGGTGGCATCGCCGGCGGCATATTGCGTCGTGATCTCGGTGGCAGGTGGCACGAAGTCGGCATGCACGACTTCATCGTAGTGGTCGCGCACGAATCCGTAACTCTTGGTGGAGCCTTCGTGATCGTTGAAGGTGACGCAAGGCGACAGCACGTCGATGAGTGCGAAGCCTTTGTGCATCAATCCTCCTTTGATGAGCGGCACCAGCTGTTCCTTGTCGCCGGAGAAGCTGCGTGCGATGTAAGTGCAGCCGAGCGTCAGGGCTGTGAGCACCGGATCCACCGGCGGCTGTGCGTTCTCTTCGCCCCGCTTGGCCTTCGAGCCGACATCGGCCGATGCTGAAAACTGGCCTTTCGTCAGTCCGTAGACCCCGTTGTTCTCGATCATGTACAGCATGTCGATATTGCGGCGGATCGCGTGCGCAAACTGGCCGAAGCCAATCGACAGGGTATCCCCGTCGCCGGAGACCCCGATGTAGTGCAGGTCGCGATTGGCCGCAATCGCTCCCGTCGCGATGGACGGCATGCGGCCATGAACCGAATTGAAGCCATGCGCGCCGTTGACGAAATAGGCCGTGGTCTTGGATGAGCAGCCGATACCGGAGAGTTTCGCGAGGGTCTCTGGCCGCAGCGACAATTCCCATACCGCTTCAATGATCGCTGCCGTCACGGAGTCGTGTCCGCACCCCGCGCACAGCGTCGACATGCCGCCCTCGTAGTCGCGTCGCGTCAGCCCCAGTTCGTTGCGGGGCAAGCCGGGATGCGCCACTTTGGGTTTTGCAATGAAACTCATGGATCACCTTGCCTGGGTTCAACTGACGGCAGCGCGGATCTTGGGGGCGGCGCCCATCTCGGCGACCACGCCCTCGACGATGCAAGCCGAAGACATCGGCAGTCCGCTGTAGTGCAGGATCGAGCGCAGCTTTTCCTTCGACACCGCGGTTTCCAGTGTCAACAGGCTCTTGAACTGCGCATCGCGATTCTGTTCGACGACGAACAGCAGCGAGTGCGTTGCAAGAAATTCCTCGACCTCGGCGCCAAACGGAAAGCCCCGTACGCGCATGTAGTCGACATGGACGCCGCGGCGTTTGAGAATATCGAGCGCTTCGTTGATCGCGCCGTCGCAGCTGCCGATCGATATGACGCCGATCTCGTGCCCGCCATCGCGAGGGCCCGAGCGGGCTGTGATAAGTGCCTTGGGAACCAGAGTCTTCGCGGTGTCGAACTTACGCTTCAGCCGGTCCACTACCAACTGATATTCGGCGGCATCCTCGGTGTAGCCACCATACTGATTGTGTCCCGAGCCGCGCGTAAAGAAGGCGCCCTTGGGGTGCACGCCCGGCAATGTGCGAGCGGTGATGCCATCGCCATCCTTGTCCACGAAACGCTGAAACTTCTCCAGCGCTGCAATCTGTTCCTTGGTCAGCACTTTGCCGCGATCCGGCTGGTATGACTCATCCCATTTCAATACCGGGCACATCCAGTCGTTCATGCCGATGTCCAGATCCGACATCACGAACACCGGTGTTTGCAGGCGTTCGGCCAGATCGAAGGCGGCGAGCGCCATGTGGAAGCACTCTTCCGGGTTGTTGGGAAACAGCAGTACGTGCCGCGTATCGCCATGCGAGGCGTACGCAGCCAGCATCAGGTCGCACTGCTGCGTACGGGTTGGCATGCCCGTCGAGGGGCCGACGCGCTGGATGTCGAAGATAACCGCCGGAATCTCCGCGTAATACGCCAGCCCGATGAATTCGTTCATCAACGAGATGCCTGGGCCGCTGGTTGGCGTGAACGAGCGTGCTCCATTCCAGGAAGCGCCCACGACCGCGCCGATGGCGGACAATTCATCCTCAGCCTGAACGATGACGAACAGGCGTTCGCCGGTGACCGGATCGATACGCCATTTCTCGCAGAAGCTCTTGAACGCGTCCATCAGGGAGGTGGAGGGGGTGATGGGATACCACGCACCCACCGTCGCGCCGGCATACATGCAACCCAGCCCTGCCGCGGTGTTGCCGTCGATCAGAATGTGATTGGCGGTCTTGTCCATGGACTGCACGCGCAGCGGCAAAGGGCATGAGAAATGCTCCTTCGCATAGTTGTAGCCGATCTCCAGCGCACGCACGTTGGAATCCAGCAGGGACTTCTTGCTGGCATAGCTTTCACCCAGCAGCGTGCGCATTACATCAAGGTCGATTTCCAGCAACGCCGCCAGCGCGCCGGCGCACATGATGTTCTTCAGCAGGATGCGCGCACGCACGCCTTTGAACGTTTCGTTGCACATGAGCGCAAACGGCGCGCCCAGGATGGTGATGTCATCGCGTTTCAGCAGTGTCGGGCGCGGCCAGCTCGAATCGTAGAGCAGAAAGCCACCGGGACTGACCTCCTGCACGTCCCTGGCATACGTCTCCGCATTCATCGCCACCATCAGGTCGATGCGCCCTGAGCGGGCTACGTAGCCGTCGCGCGTGACACGGATTTCGTACCAGGTCGGCAAGCCCTGGATGTTCGAGGGGAAGTAATTCTTGCCCATCACCGGCACGCCCATCCGGAAGATGGACTTCATCAGCAGCGTGTTGGCGCTTGCCGAACCGGTGCCGTTGACGTTCGCGAGCTTGAGGACGAAGTCGTTTAAGCGGTCTGCAGCGTCTGCGGATTGAAGCATGGAGTGGTCTCATCGCTCGCATACGGGATCGTGAGGGTCGACTTCTGCATGTCCCAGGCGGCCGTCGGACAGCGCTCGGCACATAAGCCGCAATGCACGCAAAGGTCTTCGTCCTTGACCATGACGCGCGCGGTATGTTGCAGGGGAGTCGAAACGAACAGGGGCTGCGTCACGTTAAGCGCCGGCGCCTTCAGGTGTTTGCGCAGTTCTTCTTCGGGGCGGTTTGCCGTCATGGTCAGGCAATCCACCGGGCAGATATCGATGCAGGCGTCGCACTCGATGCACAGCTTCGCTTCGAACACCGTCTGCACGTCGCAGTTCAGGCAGCGCTGGACCTCGGCAGCCACCTGCTCGGCATTGAAACCAAGCTCCACTTCGATGTTGACCTTCTTGAAGCGCTCCTTCAGCGCCACGTGCGGCATGAGGCGCCGCTCGACCGGGTTGTAGTCATTCTTATAGGACCACTCGTGCAGGCCCATCTTGCGGCTCGACAGGTTCAGCATTGGCGGCAAGCGCTGCGCCACGGGCAGGTCCTGGCAGAAACGGTGCAGCGAAATCGCCGCCTGATGTCCGTGCTGGACGGCCCAGATGATGTTCTTGGGTCCGAAGGCGGCATCGCCGCCGAAGAATACGGTCGATCGCGTCGACTGGAAGGTCACCTTGTCGACCTTGGGCACGTGCCACTTGTCGAACTCGATGCCCAGATCGCTTTCGATCCAGGGAAAGGCATTCTCCTGACCGATGGCCAGGATCACGTCATCGCAGGGCAGGAACACTTCATCGAGCACGCGCTCGGACTTGATGCGCTCGCCGTCGAATTCGTACTGCATCCGGTCGAACAGCATGCCGGCCAGCTTGCCGTCGTTGACCACGAATGTCTTGGGTGCGTGGTTCACGACGATCTCGACGTGCTCTTCCTCCGCATCTTCGAGTTCCCACGCCGATGCCTTGAAGAAGGCGCGGGGTTTGCGGGCCATGACTTTTACGTCATCGGCACCGAGCCGCAACGATGTCCGGCAGCAATCCATGGCAGTGTTGCCGACGCCGATGATGAGCACTTTCTTGCCGATCGACTTGATGTGATCGAACGCCACCGATTCCAGCCAGTCGATACCGATATGGATGTGATCGCTCACCGCCTGGGTGGCGTTGCGACCAGGCAGGTCGAGGTCCTTGCCTTTGGGCGCACCGCTGCCGACAAACACGGCGTCGAACTCACCGGAAGCGAGCAGCTTTGCAAGGCTGTTTAGCGGCGAACCCAGGCGCAGATCCACTCCCATGTCGAGGATGTAGCCGATCTCTTCCGCCAGCACGCTTTCAGGCAGGCGGAATGATGGAATGTTGGTGCGCATGAGGCCGCCAGGCGTGCCCCATTTCTCGAAAATGGTGACCGCATAACCCAGCGGCATCAGGTCGTTTGCCACGGTCAGCGATGCGGGACCCGCGCCGATGCAGGCGATGCGCTTGCCGTTCTTCTGTGGCGGCGCTTTAGGCAGATGTTCGCTTATATCGTCGTCGCGGTGATCGGCGGCGACGCGCTTCAGGCGGCAGATTGCAACCGGTTTGTCCTCGACGCGTCCGCGCCGGCAGGCCGGTTCGCAGGGCCGGTCGCAAACACGCCCGAGAATGCCGGGGAAGACGTTGGATTCACGGTTGACGAGATACGCCTGCGTGAATTGTCCCTGCGCAATAAGCCGGATGTATTCGGGCACGTCGGTATGCGCTGGGCAAGCCCACTGGCAATCGACGACGCGATGATAGTAATCAGGATTTCTTGTATCGGTCGGTTCCACCGTTACTTAGCCCCCTACATCAGACGTGACGGGCACGGTTCGTAGACCGTGCCTCCTACATACCAACGTCGTAGAAGCGTATACCTAATGTTGAAAGAGAAGAAGAGGCCAGAAGCAAGCAGCGCTCAGTCCGAGCGTTCAGGTGTAGAGCAACGCATCAGGAACGATGGTTCTGTGCCCGGCTGAAGCGGCGAAAATGCCGCGGAAATTCGTCCGTAGGGGTTTTCCCGCACGGCAAAACGGCTCGACACGATTCCTTGAGTCCTCAACCGCTACATTCGCGTTGCTGAGTTACATCTGCGGGAAACATTGCCGTGGTCATATCGGCACCAGGAATTCAGGGGAGATGACCGGATCGAGAATGCGTCGTCGGCTGTCGAGCGATAGCGAGTCCCAACGAATCTTCTGCGTGGCTTGCGAACGAAGTTGCTCGTCAGTGACTGTGCGGATACCGGCTTCACGCGGCGCAGGACGGACGTCGCTCAACCGCTCGGTGTCGCCACGATCCAGAAGATCGACCGTCGCGGCGATGGCGAGGTTGTGCTTGGTTAGCGCACCATGATTCTCATCGACGTACCAAGTGCGTGCACCGGGCCATTGAGCAAGCGCAAGCGGCACCGTACCGTCGCCGTTGCATTGGATGGTGTACTCGAACATCGAATCGCGCACCGTTGCGGCGACTATGGTGTCTTGCAGGCTGCCGCAGATCAGGAAGCAGCGCTCGTCGGCAACGGGCAATTCGTTGCGAACTTCGCGTGCTCGTTGCAGTAGCCGGGGATCCGGCGCCAGCACATCGTCCGGCCACGCGGCAGGGTCGAAGAAATCCGTCGGATAACCATCCGCAATACCGGGAAGCAACTGGTAGAGGCCCGGCAGCGTGAGGAACACTTTGCGTGCCAGCTCCTCGGCGCTGTGCCTGGTATCGAGTGCCGCGAGCTTGCGAACCGTTGGATAAGTCGCGCGCAATGCCTGAACGGGTGCGAAGGAACCGTTGTTGGGAGCGCCAAGTTGGACCAGTTTGGCGATCCGTCTTTGCTTGTCATAGCCAAGCGCGGCGCGCGCAACCAGGCCGCCCATGCTGTGACCGATGACGAAGACCTTGTCCGCGCCGGAATGTTCGACCTTGCGGATGAAGTTGCGCGCCAGGTCCTGCAGGTCCTCGCGCCAGTCGAACGGGTGGAAGACGCAACGAAAGCCGGCAACTTCCAGCGCCAGTTTCAACTTGAGATAACCCGGCAACATCAGGCCCGCCGAACCGACCTGCACAGTTCCTGGCAACGCGAGACGCATCAGCGCGCCCTCTGCGATCGCCGTCGGATGCAGCCAGATCAGATCCGGTGACTTGTGATTCAGCGTACCGAGCTTGGTCCCCATCATGCCGGGCAGCACGTATACGAGCGCGCCTTGTGGATTGCCGCGGGTCGCAGCAAGCTTTGCCAGCTGTGCAAGTTCGCGGTATTCCAGGTCGCCGAAATACGCACTCAACAGTGCGGCATGCGCGCCGGAACGCAGCAGCGGCACGATCTGATCGTCGTGCAGAGCGTCGGGACTGGGTTGCTCGGATGCCGGCGGCATACGCAAAACTCGTGCTGGGGGAAAGACTTTACTGCGCGGCGCCGACCTTCACATTGACGGTTATCTCGCCCGCTTTCGCAAAGCGCAATGTGAGCGGGAACTGCGAGTCGACCGCGAGCGGCTGACGCAAGCCTGTCAGCATCAGGTGCTTGCCGCCGGGTGCAAATTTCACAGATTCACCGGACTGGATCTCCAGCCGTTCGATCGGCCGCATCTGCATCATGCCGTCCGCCTGCAGCGTGGTGTGCATTCCCGCCTGTTCCGCTACAGGCGTCGATACGCCCAGCAGCGTGTCCGCCTGCGACGCCCTCACCTCCAGATACACCGCAGCCACGCCGAGGCCTGGCGGTGCGGGTGGGGACCATGCATTGAGCACTTCGATCGGCGTATGGCCGCCATTCGAGCAAGCCCATAACACGCAGCAGCAGCAGAGCAGGGACAGGATCTTGCGCATCGTCTCTTTTCCAGGCGTATTTCGGTGCCGTCTCTCAGATATCTGCAGGCTACTCGGCCATCGTCGTGCGGATGGCATCGCAAACCGCATTGATGGCCGCTACGCGCGAACTGCTCTTGCGCCATACGGCACCCACGGTACGCGTCGGAACTGGTTTCGCAAACGTCTTGACCGCCAATCCCTGCCCGGAGCCGAACGGGCCGCGGGTAGCGAGTTCCGGCAGCAAGGTGATGCCGAGGCCGGCAGCCACCATCTGCCGCAATGTTTCCAGGCTCGTGGCGCGGTAGTCCTCGTTCTCCTTCACGTCCACCATGCTGCAGACATCCAGAGCCTGATCGCGCAGGCAGTGGCCGTCTTCCAGCAACAATAGCGACTCGCCGCTCAGGTCATCGATTTTTACATGCGCCTTCTTCGCCAGGGGATGATTGTTGGGGACCGCGATCGTAAAGGGTTCTTCGTACAGATCGCGTGCCTCCAGTCCATCGAGTGGCACGGGCAGCGCCAGTACGCCCAGCTCGATGTCGCCGGCGCGGAGTTTTTCCAGCAGGGGCTGGGTCTGGTACTCGTAGAGCATCAACTTCAGGCGCGGCAACTGTTTACGCAGCTTGCGGGCCACCAGCGGCAGCAGATACGGGCCGATGGTCGGAATGAACGCCACGTTCAATTTGCCGGACAGCGGATCGTGCTCGTTGCGCGCCATGGAGATGATTTCATCGCTCTCCTGCAGCATGCGTCGCGCCAGCGGCAGGATCTTGGTGCCGGTATCGGTCAGGGCCACCTTGCGGGGCTGGCGTTCGATGAGCTGCACCCCCAGATAGGTTTCCAGCTTCTTGATCTGCGCGGAGAGCGTCGGTTGGCTGACGAAGCAGCGTTCGGCCGCCTTGCCGAAGTGGCGGGTATCGGCCAGAGCCACGAAATAGCGAAGATCGCGCAGGTTCATCGGAGGCCTCGGTAACGCTCGCTGCGATGTAAATTTAGGTGTCGGGCGCTATGGTGGCACGGAATGGCTCATAGGCATAGCCTATCGAACTGCAGCTAACAATCGATTGGAGTTGTAACAGTCCAACCCCCACAATTCGCTCCAGCCACGGAAAACAACTGTTCGCCCCCGCGGCGAGGCAGATTCCTCAGCGAAGTTTTCTTACCGCGCCCGCGACTTGAAGTGCAGCGCCTTTTTTGGAGGTTTGAGATGTTAGGACTTGGACAGAAATTCCCGCAGTTTGCGCTCACCGGCGTCGTCAACAACGACCTGAACAGCGCGTTCCAGCCATTCAACCAGGACAGCAGCAAGGGCAAGTGGAAAGTCGTGTTCTTCTGGCCGAAGGACTTCACCTTCGTATGCCCGACGGAAATCGCGGCATTCGGCAAGCTCAACCGTGAATTCGCCGACCGCGATGCGGTGGTTTACGGCGTCAGCACCGATTCGGAGTTCGTGCACCTTGCCTGGCGCAAGGACAAGGAAGAGTTGCGCGACCTGCCGTTCCCGATGCTGTCGGACATCAAGCGCGAGCTGACCACGACGCTCGGCATTCTCGATGAGGAAGCCGGTGTCGCCCAGCGTGCAACCTACGTGGTGGATCCCGAAGGCGTGATTCGCTTCGTCTACGTGACCGACCTGAACGTCGGGCGCAGCCCTGAAGAAGTTCTGCGAGTGCTCGATGCGCTGCAGACCGATGAGCTGTGCCCGTGCAACTGGAAGAAGGGCGAAGACACGCTGAAGGCGGCGTAAGTCTTTCCTCGAAGGCTACCGGCCACCGGAGATACCGGACCTGGAGCCTGGTGTTGAAATGCGGGCCGGCAACTGCCGGCCCGCAGCTAGCCGGTGATCGTTCACCGGTGCGCAGGAGTAATCTATGTCCCTCGATCTTATTCGCGACCAGCTTCCCGACTACGCGCGGGACCTGAAACTCAATCTCGGCAGCGTGCTGACGACGCAAGGCGCCCCCGGATTGAACGAGAAGCAGATTGCCGCCGTCGCGTTGTCCACGGCCATCGCGGCGCGCAATCCGCAGTTCACCCGGGCGATCGAGAGCTGGGCTGCGCCGCACCTCGATGAAGCGCATGCGACTGCCGCCCGCGCCGCCGCCGCCATCATGGGCATGAACAACATCTACTATCGCTTTCTGCACATGGTCGAGGATGGCGAGTACCAGAAGCTGCCGGCCCGCCTGCGTATGAACGTGATCGGCAATCCGGGAATCGACAAGCTCGACTTCGAGCTGTTGTGCCTGGCTGTCTCGGCCGTGAACGGTTGCGGCATGTGCGTGACCTCACATGAGCACAAGCTGCGCGAAGGCGGTATCAGCCGCGAGCAGATCCAGAGCGCCGTACGTATTGCGTCGGTCATTCACGCAGTGGCGGGTGTCGTCGAGGACCGGGCGGCCGCCTGATCGTGAGGTAGCTGCCTGCAGGTATCCAATTGTCCTGCATACAGGCCCGGACAACGATCGCGGCACGATGACCGTGACGCAACGACCATGAACAAGGGCCAGCCGCTGTACGGCTGGCCCGATCTTCTCCGGTTCCTGCCGATCCTTCCTGTCCGCTTTCCTGCTCTGGCCGCCGGTTGCCGCACTGGCCTGGGAGCCGGTCTTATATACTCCGGCCATGTCCGCTCGTTCCACGAGATTGTCAGCTGGCGTCGTCGTCGCTCGGGAAACACCGGAAGGCTGGCGTTTTCTGCTGCTGCGCGCCTTCAATCACTGGGATTTCCCCAAGGGGATGGTCGAAGCAGGCGAGGAGCCGTTGGCCGCGGCGATTCGCGAAGTGCGCGAAGAGTCTCTGATAGAGGACCTGGAGTTTCGCTGGGGCGAAGCTCACACCGAGACCGGTCCTTATAGTCGTGGCAAAGTGGCGCGCTATTACGTTGCCAGCACACGCACGGTCGATGTCACCCTGACGGTTATCGAAGAGCTCGGTCGCCCGGAGCACAACGAATACCGCTGGGTGGACTATTACGAGGCGTTGCGGCTTATCTCGCCCCGTGTCGTACCGGTGCTGCAATGGGCGGTGTCGCGCATCGGGCTGCAGCCATGAAGAAGGTCCTCATCGTCGGTGCCGGATTCGCTGGACTGAATGCGGCCAGGAAATTGCGCTCGGTCCGCGATGTCGACGTCACTGTCATCGATCGCGAAAATCATCATCTGTTTCAGCCGCTGCTCTACCAGGTTGCCATGGCAGCGCTGAGTCCGGCGGACATCGCGGCACCCATCCGTAGTTTGCTGTCGGGCAGTACGAACACCCGCGTCATCCAGGCGACGGTCAAGAGTGTCGATGTGGCGGGCAAGCGTGTCATCACTGAGGCCGAAGAGTATTCCTACGACTACCTGTTGCTGGCGTGCGGTGCCAAGCATGCGTATTTCGGCCACGAAGAGTGGGAGGCGAACGCGCCCGGCCTCAAGACACTGCCGCAGGCGACCGAGATCCGGCGCCGCGTGCTGGAAGCTTTCGAGGCTGCCGAGCGCGACACCGACCCAGGCAAGCGACGCCAGCATCTGACTTTCGTGGTCGTTGGCGGCGGGCCAACGGGCGTCGAGTTGGCAGGTGCCATCGGCGAGATGAGCCGTTACACACTGGCGCGCGATTTCCGCGCTATCGATCCGCGGCAGACGCGAGTGATGCTCGTCGAGGCGGGCCCACGCATTCTGCCGTCATTCGACACCAAGTTGGCCGCACGCGCGATGCGGGATCTTGAGTCCCTGGGAGTGCAGGTCTGGACCGCGGCTCGGGTTACCGATGTGAATTCTGCCGGGGTTGTGGTCGGTAACGAACAGATAGCCGCTTCGACAGTCCTGTGGGCCGCAGGCGTGCGTGCGGCGGATGTCGGTAAAACCCTCGGCGTGCCGGTCGATGAAGTCGGTCGTGTGGTGGTTGGCGCGGATCTGACGATTGCAGGACACCCGGAAGTCTTCGTCGCCGGCGATCTCGCCAGGTCCACGGATGAGGCGTCGGGCAAGCCGTTGCCCGGCGTTGCCCTGGTCGCAATGCAGGAGGGCATCTACGCAGCCGAGCAGATCCGCAACGATCTCAAGGGCCGGCCGCGAGTGCCCTTCCACTATCGCAACCTCGGCCAGCTCGCGACCATCGGGCGCAGCCGCGCCATCGTCGAAATTTTTGGCCTGCGGCTGTCAGGCTGGGTTGCGTGGTGGGTGTGGCTGCTCGTGCACATCTACCGGCTGAGCGGTTTCCGCAACCGCATCATCGTGCTGATCCAATGGGCGTGGTCGTATATGACGTTCACCCGTGGCGCACGACTGATCGTTGGCAAGGAGTGGCAGGAGTATGAGGGGGGAGGACGGAAGTGAAGCAGGTGATGGAGGTGATGTAAGTGGTGGAGGGTAGGAGGCCATTCGCGCCTGCATCACCTCCATCACTTACCTCACCCTCATCACTGCATTCCCGCTCATCAGTCCCTGAAATTCTGAAACTGCAGCGGCAGCTCCAATTTCGCGCCCCGCACCAGCGCGATTGCGTCCTGCAGGGCGTCGCGGCTCTTGCCGGTGATGCGTACCTGCTTGTCCTGGATGGCGGCCTGGACCTTGAGCTTCGAGTCCTTGATCAGCCGCTGGATCTTCTTGCCCAGCTCGGTTTCGATACCTTTGCGCAGCGTGACGACCTGCTTCGCCGTCTGTCCTTTGAAGATGGGTTCGTCGATCTTCATGCAGACGATGTCGATACCGCGTTTGGTCAACTTGAGCTTGAGGATGTCCATCATCTGCTTGAGCTGGAAGTCGGTCTCCGCTACCAGCGTGATGACGCATTCGTTCAGTTCGTACTTCGCGCCCGTTCCCTTGAAGTCGAAGCGCGTGCCCACCTCGCGGTTGGCCTGGTCGAGGGCATTGACCGCTTCGTGGGAGTCGAATTCGGAGACGACGTCGAATGAAGGCATGGGAATGAGGGGGTAACGGGAGCTTGGATTGAGGGTGGACGACCGGACCGCTGCGAGCGGACGGCGCAGAGTTTCGCCGGCTCGGCAGGCGTTGGCAACCCGTGAGTGAAGTCGGGCTACGACAGCGGATTACGGCAGTTCGATGCGTCGTCGCTCCCGGCTGCTCTGCAGCGCAGCCTCGAGGATCTCGATGACGATAGCGGCTTCATCCGCCGACACTGGAGGCGGCAAGTGCATCTCGATGCTGCGTCGAACCTCCGTATAGAAGCTCAGCCAGCGACCGCGCTCTGCGGTAAGCAGTTGCCAGTGACCGCTCGCGCCATCGACGACTTTGCCCCACTGCGCTTCAGGCTCGACGCCGAAGCCCGGCGTCAGCGGATTCATTCCGGCACGCAGCTGATCCTCCTGCGGATCGAGCCCCGGCTTGAAGAACGATGCCTGAGAACCGTGCACTACGTAGCGCCAGTCGCCGCTCGCCGCCAGTGAATTGGCCGCCAGCGAAATGCGCAAGGGACCGTTGCCCAGCAGAATCTCAAAGCCATCGTCAACCACGGCGCCTTCTCTTTGCATGAATACGTCCGCCTGCAGCCACTGCGGGCGTCCAAACAGCTGCACCGCTTGATCGATGAGATGAGAGCCCAGGTCGTAAAGCATGCCGTTGCCAGGATGCGCGCGCTCCTTCCAGCGATCAGGGATGACGGGCCGGAAACGATCCCAACGGGCGCGAAAAGCGTTGATGGTGCCGAGCTGGCCGCTGTCGATGAGTTTGCGCACGGTCAGGAAGTCGCTGTCCCAGCGGCGGTTGTGAAATACCGCCAGCATCAATGCGTGCGCGCGTGCCAGTTGGCCGAGTTCACGAGCCTCTTGCGCGGTGACGCTCAAAGGCTTGTCGATGACGACATGCTTGCCGGCCTCCAGCGCGGCTCGTGCCTGGCTTACATGCAAGTGATTCGGTGTGGCAACGACGACAATGTCTATGTCATCGCGTTCGAATAGTTCGCGCTCCGACTTGAGAACCGCAGCACCGGCCACTGTTTCTGCGACGGCAGCGCACTGGCTGGTCACCACCGCGCCGATCCTCAGGCCCGCAGCCTGAATCAGCGGCGCATGGAAGGTGCGGCCAGCCAGGCCGAATCCGATGAGGCCAACGCAAGGTAGATGGGAGACTGGCATTGTGACGGTTGAGCAGGAGGCGACGCTGTGCCGGATCTTACTCGTCGCTACCGATGCTTTGCCTGGGTCTTAGAGCTTGGTCACCAGATTGATCGTGCTGGCGAAAGGGCTGAGCACCAGCCAGTAATTGTCGCGCCCCAGGCCGGTCACGTAAGACAGCAAGTAGAACCCCGGACCCGGTATCTCGATATCGACAGTTACGGTGCGCTTGCCGACCGCTTGTTGATAGGCGCCCTTGAGGTGACAGGCGCGATCGAAGTACATCAGGTCCGCATCCTGTTCGCCTTCGTCCATGAAGTAGCTGTGGCTGCCAACGAAGCGGCCTCCGAGGGGTCCGCTGCCTTCTGAGTAAACCAGCGGTAGCACCTGCGCAAGGCGCGTGTCCCCCGGCTCGATGGAGATGCCGTCACGAATCCGCGTTCCAGACACGGGCAGCGCTTTGTCCCACGCGAAAGGCATCCAGGAGTCGAGATCGAGCGCCAGCTTGTCCCGTGTGCTGGAGACACGCTGCAAGTCGACCGTGCCATACAAACTGCCACCCAGCAGTGAGCCGGGCTTGAGACGAAAGGCAAAAATCCGGCCTTTGGGCAGATTGCTGTTCTTGATCAGCGCGCCGCCGAAGGTTTCGAACACCGGCTGGAAGCGCAACGAGTGCACTCCCGCATTCTCCGGTGTGGGCTCTTGCCGAGTCGTTGCTGTGCAGCCCGTCATGCACAGCACAGTGAGCAGGAGGACGGCTTTGTAGTTGGAAGTCATGACGGACCCCGTTGCTTGGCGTGCAACGGTGCCGGGTCAGGGGCTTGGCGTCAATGGTCGGGAGTAGAGCTAGCCGTGGAGCCTGAAGGCGACACCGTTGTTCAAGCAACCGCAAGCCGGTTTTGCCAAGCCCTCTCAGTCCAATTCGTTGTGCGCCGAGAGCGCGGTTTTGATATCGGCACGTCAAGGTCGGTGGCCGACGTCCACGTGACCTAGGTACCGCCGGGTGACTCAGGTGCCGCTAGGCTCCGCCAGTAGTTGATCCACGTAGTTTCTGAACTCGACCACGTATTCTTCGTAAGGCTTGCCGGTTGCCGGTCCGGTGAAACCCGTGTGGATCCTGCGTACCTTGCCCTGCCTATCCACGAAGATGCTGGTGGGGAAGCCATAGACGCCAGTCAGCGTCGGCAGCACTTTGCTTGCCTCATCCTTGTCCGACACGCCTGCTATCAGCGTGGTGTACTGGACACCCAGGTCGTCCCTGAAGCCGCGCGCTGCCGCTGCCGCCTTTTCGAATTCGCCGTGGCGTTCGAACATGAGTGCGATGATTTCGAAACCCTTGCTGCGATATTCGCGGTAGAACGGCTCGAGGAACAAGGCTTCGTCGTGACAGTTCGGGCACCAGCTCCCACCGAGTGTTACCAGCACCACTTTGCCGCGAAAGCGTGCATCGCTGAGGGACACGGGCTTGCCATCGACATCCCGGAAGGTGAACTCCAGGTGCTGCGCGTCATCCTTCATTTTCGTGAGCGATTCGGCGTCCGCCAGTGCTGCCGCTGCGTCGCGCTTTGCAACCAGCTTCTCATGCGACTTGAGGCCCTGCCAGTATTCGCCTGCGAGTTCGCCAGCCGGGCTCACTTGCATCCGGTATAGATAAGGCAGGCCGCCGGCGAACGTCGAAAGCAATAGTTCGTCGCCGCCAATCTGTCCCTCGAGATAACGATGGTCGCCGGTGGGCGTCATGACCGTGCCCGTCACGCGATCGTGCTTCTGTTCGAACACCGCGACGGCTTGCGACGCAGTGCCGTCATCGTCCGTGAATGAGACCGACCAGCGTCCGGCGACGTCCGCGTTATCCGTTGCCGCGTGGTCGAAGAAACGATGCGTGGCCCCGAGCGTCGCGTGGAAAGGAATGACCTGCTCGACACCACCCGCCTTCATGATGGTGACGCTGCCTTCCAGTGCATTCTTGCGCAGTGCCGCACGCATCGAGTTCTCGTATCCCGGGAACACCGCCTGCAATTCTCCATCGACCACCTTCACATTCGGTACCCGCGTGCGCTCCGAGCCGTTCGCCAGGAACATGACGTAGCGATCCCCCTCCCGGGAAATTTCCAGTCCGAACGGTAGTTCGCCACCAGGCAATGTGAGCGTGGCCCGATAGCTTCCGGTGACCGGTTGCTGCACGCGCGAACTGCACCCCATCGCTGTGAAAAAACCGGGGCACAGGCACAACAGGAGCAGGGCAGATCGATTCATGGCTCATCGCGGCGGTGTAGGAATTTGCCGTAGTGTCCGCAACATCGCGCTCCAATTCAATGGCGTACGCGAGCCGGATGATACGCATTGAGCGGTTGTAAGCGGAACTACGCGAGAGACCACGCGTTTGATATCCACAACGACGTATCTGTCGACTCACTCGATAGTCAGGCACATTGCTGCAGTGGAGATTCTCATGGGTAATCCTATTGTTCGCAGAATCGCAGTCATTGCTGGGTCGTCCGCGCTGTTGCTGCTGACGGCGTGCGGCAGCGTCTCAGAATTGACAAAACAACAAGTAGCCCGCAGTGAAACTGCCGTTACGCAGGCGCAGGCCGCGGTGGGAAGTTCCGAGGCGGGCGCCATCGAGTTGCAACAGGCCAAGGAAACGCTGTCCCAGGCACAGAATGCGATCCAGACGAAAGATGAGACACAGGCGCAGCGGCTCGCCGCCGTTGCCGAGCTGGATGCACAACTAGCCATCGCCAAATCGCAAAGCGCCGCTTCCCGCAAGGCGGCCGATGATGTCCTTGCCAGCATTGAGACCCTCAAGCGCGAGGCGGATCGCAGCGCCGTCACCAAGTAACCGGTCTGACCGGATGCTGCATCCCGCAATCACTTTTCGAGGAATTCGTCATGAAGCGCATTGCAAGTATCGTTCTCACCGCCAGCATCGTCGCGGCGCTTGGCGCCTGTGCAACGACTCCCAAGGGACCCATCGAGGAACTTGAAACCGCGCGTGCCATCGTTCCGCAGGTTGAAGCTTCGCCACGCGCCGGTGTGGCCGCCGAGAATGTTTCCGCGGCCCGGCAGTCGCTGGAGCGCGCCAACAAAATGGCCACCAGCGGCGGCAAGGTCGACGACATTCGTTACGCTGCGGTGGTCGCATCCAGGAATGCCCAGATCGCCAACGAGAAAATCCTGAATGTCGAAGCGAAGGAGGCCGTTGCCAAAGGCGAAGCGGATCGGCAGACGGTCATCCTCGAAGCGCGCAATCGCGAAGCCGACCAGGCCCGAGAGCGTGCGGCCAGCCTGGAGCAGGAGCTGGCCGATATGAAGGCGAAGAAGACCGATCGTGGCATGGTGCTGACGCTCGGTGATGTCTTGTTCGATACCGGCAAGTCCAAGCTGAAGCCCAGTGCCTACGCGACGATCGACCGGTTGGCATCGACGCTGAAAGAGTCCTCCGGCCGCAAGGTGCAGATCGAAGGTCACACCGACAGCGTGGGATCGGATGAGTTGAATCAGGTCCTGTCGCAGCAGCGCGCGGATTCAGTGGCTGCCGCCCTCATGGAACGCGGGGTGCCATCCGCTCAGATCAGCGCCAGTGGCAAGGGCGAGGGATTCCCGGTGGCGAGCAACGATACCGCAGGCGGCCGCCAACAGAATCGCCGCGTCGAGATGATCTTCACCGACGATGCGTCGCGGGTGGCCTCGGACGGGACCTGATCGGCCAGGACGTGAGCGCCCGGACTGATCGCAGAAAGACAGCAAAGACAGTTTGGATGGGAGAGCGGACAACTGAGAGCGCCCGTTCTCCAACCCTCCTTCGTCAAAACGGGGGAGGGTTGTTTTTTATCGGGCATCCTTGTGATTGCTGGGTGATTGCTGGGTGATTACGGGGTGATTACTGGCGGTTGCTGCGCACGGAAGCTGCCGTTCAGACCGGCAGCCACAGTAGGGCCAGCGTCGTCACGTCGATGTCCGATTTGCGCGCTTTGACCTGCACCTGATCGATGGTTGCGACATCGGCGTCCAATTCCCCTTGCAGGCGACTGGTCTCCTGCGCGAATTCGTTGTCCAGATCGACTTTGCGCTGGCGCAGAGTCTCCAGGCTGTCCTGGGCGCGGCCCACATCGTCGCTTTCCTTGCCGATCCGCCCGGCGCTGCGCGCCGCCGTTCCAACCCGGCCGATGTTGGTGACACTGATTTTCTTGCGACCGAGAAAAGCACCAAGGATGGAGGTGCCGATGGAAATCGCGGTCTGCATCTTCTGTTGTGATAGCTGCGACTCTTCCCGCGCTTCGCGCTCTTCACCGCGGCGGATCTGATCGTCGAGTGCCGCGAGTCGCGGTGCATACTTCTTGCGTAACGCGTCGGTAGCAGCATCGCGCTTCTCCCGTAGCGCCAATGCGATGTGGGCGCGAAAGTCCGCCTCGGTTCCCCCAGGTGCAGCCGTGGCATTGATGGCCGGGCAGCGAAAGATATTCAACACGGCGCTTGCATATACCTGCGACTCGAGCTGCTGTTGCCAGGTCTTGTAGTTGGCGCTACGCAGCAACGCCGGCGAGGCCGATAGATAGCGCGCACCTGCTGCGCCTTGCGACTCGAGTTGATTCTTGATGTCAGTGCCGACGGTGGCTTGTGACCAGTCGGGCCCACTGCCGTCATCGCTGAAGGGTGCGATATAGGAACGTGTCTCCCACGCATCCAATCCCGCAGGCGCATTGACGAAATGCAGGCGCGCGATGCCAAGTACTCTCGGTGCGTAAGTGATTGCGCCGGATGTTTGAGATGCCCGCAAATGATATTCCGTAACGCCCGTTGGAATGACGGGGCGGGAAGCAGCGGTTGAGGGCTGGTCATCGACGGCCGGTCGTTCGGGCGAGGTCTCTCCTGCTTTGAGCTGTGAACCGTCGATCTTCGGCACTGCGGGCTGCAGCCTCGCGATTTCCTGCAGCGTCAGTGGGCCGCGCAGGTAAGACAGTGCCCAGCGAGTTCTGAAGAGCACGGGCGCTGCATCGTTCGCATTGCGCATCAGGAAGACGCGGCTGGTGAGGTTGGCGATCAGCTTCTCGAACTGCGCCTTATCGAGTCCGTCGCCCGCGCTCAACAACCCTTCGATCACACGTGCCTTGTCGCGTTCGGTCTGCAACCTGCCGATGAACCAGGTGCCGGCATTCGACAAGCCCTTGTAGTCCAGGTCGACGGGATTCTGCGTGGCCAGCACCACGCCAAGACCGAATGCGCGCGCCTGCTTCATCAGCGTCAGCAGTGGCTGTTTCGAAGGCGGCATGGCCGTTGGCGGGAAGTAGCCGAAGATCTCATCCATATAAAGGAGAGCTCGCAGGCTGGACGTACCGGATTGGCGCCGCATCCAGGCGACGACCTCGCCCAGCAGCAGGGTCACGGCAAACATGCGTTCGGCATCGCTCAGGTGCGCGATGGAAATGACGGCGATGCGCGGCTTGCCCTGGTCGGTGTACAGCAGCTTCTGCACGTCCAACGCCTCGCCATGCATCCATGCCCCGAAGCCGGGCGCGGCAATCAGATTGTTCAGCGCCATGGCCAGCTGCAGCCGTTCCTTCGCCGGATAGAACGTTTCAAGGTCGAAGACGCCGACCTGCTCGAACGGGGGCTTCTGGATGCCCTGGATCAGAGCCGTGAGGTCCAGGTCACGCCCGGCGCTCCAGGCGTTGTCCAGCAAAGTGGATAGGAGGATATGTTCGCGGCTCTTGAGAGGATCGGCGTCGATACCGACCAGGCTCAGTAATCCCGCAACAGTCGAGCCGATTCGTTCCCGCATGGCACCGGCATCGGCGCGCAGTTGCGTAGCCGGAGCGGCGAAAGAGCGCAGTACCGAAAGCGGCCGGCCGGCTGAGCTGCCCGGCGTATAGATCGTGACGTCTGCCGCGGCGCGCAACCGCTGGATGCGTTCGCCGTCCTCGCTCCAGTCAGCTAGCCCCTTGCGCCACGTTTCCGCGGTCGAGGCGGCGAATGCGTCCGGTGTCATTCCCTTGCGGGTCGCTTCGCCCTCGTCGACCCACGGAGCAAAATCCGCCGGGCGCAACTCGGGAAAAGTCAGCAGCAGGTTACCGATGTCCCCTTTCGGGTCGATCGCAATGGCCGGTACGCCGTCGATCGCCGCCTCCTCCAGCAGCGAAATGCACAAACCCGTCTTGCCGCTGCCGGTCATGCCCACGCAGACCGCATGCGTGGTCAGATCGCGCGAGTCATATAAGAGCAGGTCGGGGCGGTCTGCACCGGTAGCCGGATCGACTTCCCGGCCCAGGTAGAAGGAACCGAGTTTCTCGTAGGAGGGGAGCGGCATGGTGGTGGCTGTCAGTAGTGGAGAGTGGGGAATTGACGTAATGACGATAGCCAGGCAAGGCGCGGCGCGGTTCCCGGGCATCCGATTCTGCTACTCCACGCTGGCCGCGTCACTTCGGCCCCTGCTTCCTATAACCGTTTTGTAACCTGGCCAAGACTGACGTTACTACCTGCGGGCCGCTACAGTGCCGACCCTATGTCTATCACGCTCGATCAAGTCACCAAACGGTATCAAGGCTCGCCGGTAGTCAACGACGTCTCTGTGGAGGTCGGTGAAGGCGAGTTCTTCGTGCTGTTGGGTCCCAGCGGCAGCGGCAAGAGCACGCTGTTGCGCGCCATCGCCGGTCTGACCGGGGTCGACCACGGTCGCATCGCGTTGCATGGCCACGATGTCACGCACGTGTCGGCGCGCCGTCGCGGCGTCGGGCTGGTATTCCAGAACTACGCCCTGTTCAAACACATGAGCGTGGGTGAGAACATCGAATTTGCTTTGCGGGTACGCCGCGTCAAAGCCGCGGAACGGATCCAGCGCCGCAAGGAGCTGTTGCGACTGGTGGCACTGGAAGGCATGGACGATCGTTTGCCGACGCAACTGTCCGGTGGCCAGCAGCAGCGAGTCGCGGTGGCGCGCGCCCTGGCTCACAAACCCGAAGTGCTGCTGCTCGATGAGCCATTCGGTGCGCTCGACGCCAAGATTCGCGAAGAACTGCGCCGTACCATCCGCCAGGTACAGCGCGAGTTGAATATCACCACGGTGCTGGTTACTCACGACCAGGAGGAAGCGTTCGCGCTTGCCGACCGCATCGGTGTCATGAATCTCGGTCGCCTGCTGGAGTGCGGTAAGCCTGATGAGCTGTATGCGCGTCCGGCTACCCGCTTCGTTGCGACCTTCCTCGGCGCTGCCAACCTGTTGCTGGCGCGTCAGACCGCGCACGGCATTCGGTTCGGCGCGACTCCAGTCAATGTGCGCGCGGTGGAGAAGTTCGAAGGTGGCCGGGAACATGAAGTCGTTGCGGTGTTGCGCCCGGAAGAAGTCGAACTTGCACCGACTCGCGACAGCTTGCACACCAACTACATCGCCCACGGCGTCGTCGAAGAGATGGTTTTTACCGGTGCCCATGAGCGTTTGCGCGTCAGATTGACGAACAGCGTCGCGGAAGCACAACTCGCCACGACCCAGGAAGCCGCCGCCGCCGGCAATGCTTTGCTGGAAGTCACGCGGACTCAGCATGAGCAGCGGGCATTCCCGCTGGCGGCAGGTCAATCCGTCACCATCGGCGTGCGCCGCATCCATGTGCTGCCGACACCGCTCTCCAGCTACACTGCGTGTGCCTCCGAGCCAGCAGCGTGCGAACGTCTCGCCACGCATCCGTTCCTGAGCGAGCTTGCGAGCCGGATGAAAACCCGCATCGCGACGCGCGTCGAGCCGGCCCTGGCGGCGGACGCAACTCCTGCGAAGAGTTCCAAGACGACGATCTCCGGTGTCGCCGTGATCGCCGCGCAGCCGAATGCGGCCGCGCAAGCGGAATGGCTGTTGAGCAACGGCGCTGCAGAAGTGCTGGTGTTACCGACGCAGATGGCTCCGCCGCAGAGAGTGCTGATTCATTGGGCGGACGATGTTGCCCGCCGCCCCACCCTGGCGGTGGCGGCGAGTTTGCTGCGTCATGTCGCTGCCGAGGCGGTCTATGTCGGGATTTTGCCCGAAGGTGCGGCCGATGCACTGCGCCCCATGGGCGTGCGCACCTTGCTCGATGCGCGCTCGGAAGCCCAGGCCGTGCATGGCCTGGAAATGCGCACCGAGCTGCGTTTCGGCGCCGCCGCCGATGAGCTGCTGCGGCAGCTCGGGGAAACCCAGGACCAGATGTTGATTCTCGGCCTGTCGGACCTCGCGGCGCTGCACGGCGAACTGGCGGCGCTGTTCACCGTGCCCATTCTGCATCCGTTGATGATCGTGTATCGGCCGGTGGTCGACAGCATCAGCAAGGTATCTGGCGATGAGTGACATGCGAATTTGCGCACCGGCTGCGGGCCACGTGCGACAGCACGACAAGGGATTTCGCACGGCACTGCTCATATTGCTATCTGGAATCTCAATGCTGGTTGCGGGCTGCGGTGGAGCCGATAAAACCCCACCGGGGCAAGCGCACGCGGTGACATTGCTGAACGTCAGCTACGATCCGACCCGCGAGCTGTATCGCGACGTCAATGTCGGATTCGCGAAGCAGTGGCAGGAGCAGACCGGCCAGGCCGTGACGATCAAGCAATCGCACGGCGGATCCGGCAGTCAGGCGCGCGCGGTGATCGACGGGTTGGCAGCCGACGTTGTCACGCTGGCATTGGCCTACGACATCGAGTCAATCCAGGAAAAGGGCAAGCGCCTGGGTGCCAACTGGCAGACACGGTTCCCAGACAACAGCTCGCCTTACACCTCGACCATCGTCTTCCTGGTGCGCAAGGGCAATCCGAAACATATTCACGACTGGTCCGACCTGATCAAGCCCGGTGTTGCCATCGTCACGCCGAATCCGAAAACATCCGGCGGTGCGCGCTGGAATTACCTCGCAGCGTGGGGCTATGAGTTGCACCGGCAGCTCGGCGACAAGGGCTGGTCGAAACTGGACGATCCTGCGGCCGCGGCGCAGGTCGCCGCAGCGAATGTCGCGGCGGAAAAATTCGTCGCTGAAATCTATCGCCACGCTCCCGTGCTGGATAGCGGCGCACGTGGTGCCACCAATACCTTCGTACAACGCGAGATCGGCGATGTACTGCTGGCGTGGGAGAACGAAGCCTTGCTCGCCATCAAGGCGTTCGGTCCGGACAAGGTGGAAATCGTCGTGCCCTCCATCAGCATTCTCGCCGAACCGCCGGTAGCCGTGGTCGACACCGTGGTCGACCGTCGCGGCACGCGCCAGATCGCGGAAGCGTATCTGAAGTATCTGTATTCGGACGCGGGCCAGGAAATCGCCGCGAAACATTATTTCCGCCCGCGTAGCGCGCAGGTCCTGGCACGGCACACGGATCAGTTCCCGCCGCTCAACCTGTTCACCATCAACGAAGTATTCGGCAGCTGGAAGGCGGCTCACGAGAAACATTTCGCCGACGGCGCGATATTCGATCAGATTTATGCGGTGGGGGCGCAATGAGGCAGGTCATGGGCTACGGGCTGCGGGTTACAGCCGGATCGGTTGCCGTGCATAGCGATTGCCTGCCATGCGTTGCAGTCCAGCTGGCTGATGCGGCTCAGTGCTCGCCTGTCGTCGGCCCCGCATGAAAAGCAGCTTCCGCCAACCGTCCATCCTTCCGGGATTCGGGCTGACACTGGGTTTCACTACGTTCTTTCTGTGCGCGGTGGTGCTGATACCGCTTGCGGCGCTGGTGATGAAGACGGCGACGATGGGTTGGGCCGACTTCGTCAATGTGCTGTTCTCGCCGCGTGCGATAGCGTCGTATCGGCTGACGTTCGGTGCCTCGATGCTGGCGGCGCTGCTCAACAGCGTCTTCGGGTTCATTATCGCGTGGACGCTGGTGCGCTATGAATTTCCGGGGCGCAAGCTGATCGATGCATTGATCGACATGCCCTTCGCATTGCCCACGGCGGTTTCCGGCATCGCGTTGACGGCCGTATTCGCCGAGAACGGCTGGATCGGGCAGCACCTGGCGCCTTACGGCATCAAGGTGGCTTACACCTGGATCGGCGTGGTCGTGGCGCTCACGCTGATCGGGCTGCCATTCGTGGTGCGTTCGGTGCAGCCGGCGCTGGCCGAGGTTCAGCGCGATCTCGAGGATGCCGCGGAAACCCTGGGCGCCGGGCGCTTCTACATCTTCCGCCGCATCATCCTGCCCACCGTGCTGCCGGCGCTGGCAACGGGCTTTACGCTGGCTTTTGCACGCGCCGTGGGCGAATACGGTTCGGTGATCTTCATCGCTGGCAACCTGCCGATGAAGACCGAGATCACGCCGCTGCTGATCGTGATCAAGCTGGAGCAGTTCGACTACGCCGGCGCTGCGGCGCTGGGATTCATGATGCTGGTGATGTCGTTCGCGATGCTGATGTCGATCAACCTGTTGCAAGCCTGGGGGCGCCGGCGACTCGTCGCGGCGGGACGCTGATGGCTGGCGGACCTTCCAAGGCCGTACTCGCGGAGCTGGCAAGCCGGCCCGGGCGCACCACACTCACCACGACGCTGGTGAAAGGCCTGTTCATCTCGCTGTCGCTGCTGTTTCTCGGCGCACTACTGTTCGCACCGCTGATCACGGTGTTTGCGACGGCAGTCAGCAAGGGAATACTGCCTTACTTCCAGAGCTTCCAGGATTCCGACACGCTTGCCGCAATCCGGCTGACGCTGTTTACCGCCGCCCTCGTGGTGCCGATCAACACCGTGTTCGGCATCGCTGCCGCCTGGTCGATTGCGAAATTCGAGTTCAGGGGCAAGAGCTTCCTGATCACCCTGATCGACCTGCCCATCGCGGTGTCGCCGGTGATCTCGGGGCTGCTCTATGTACTGCTGTTCGGTGTGCAGGGATGGTTCGGAGTGTGGCTGCAGGATCACGACATCAGCATCATCTTTGCGCTGCCCGGCATCGTGCTCGCGACCATGTTCGTGACGTTTCCCTATGTGGCTCGCGAGCTGATCCCGCTCATGCAGCAACTCGGCAACGACGAAGAGGAAGCCGCGATCACGCTGGGCGCGGGGGGCATCATGACTTTCTTCCATGTCACGCTGCCGAAGATCCGCTGGGGCTTGGTATACGGTGTGATTCTCTGTAATGCGCGCGCCATGGGAGAGTTCGGTGCTGTCTCGGTGGTGTCCGGTCATATCCGTGGACTGACCACAACCATGCCGCTGCACGTCGAGATCCTGTACAACGAATATAATTTCGTCGGCGCCTTCGCCGTGGCGTCGCTGCTGACCCTGCTCGCCGTGGCCACCCTCATCATCAAAACCCTGGTGGAATGGCGGACGGGGTACAGCAAGCATTGAGCGGATGTAACCAGCAAATGTGCGGAAATCTCCAGTGTTCATCACCGGCGGCTCGCGGCATGCGCTCCCGTCCTGAACGGTCGCTAGCCGCTTCTCATTAGTTATCCCTCATGCTCTCCCGCATCCAGGAATTCATCGATCGATTGCAGATCGACACCTCGCGCGCCAGTCTTGGTGTGTGGTTGGCTCTCATCAACGTGGCGATCGTGCTGCTGGTGGTGGGTGGCATTTCGATTTCCGCTATCGGTTCGCTGCGGACTCTGGCCGACCAGCAAGGACAATCGCGAGCCCTGCTGGCTGGCGCACTGGCGCGCGAAGACTTACGACGCTTCAGCGAAGATGCACTGACGCACGCCAAAGGAGTGGCCGAGCGGCCCACCTTCCAACGCCTGCTTGCGGATCGACGCGAAGCGACGATCGGCCCGTACCTGCGTCGCTCCTGCAACACCGACACGATTACTGCGTGCGCGGTTTTCGAAGGCGGCATGCTCGTGGCGCAGGCGGGCGTGGCGCTGCCGTGGACTGACATTGCCGCAGCGTCGACCGAGCAGGGCGAACGCTTCCTCGCAGTACCGGAAGGCACTCTGTATCCGATTCTCGGGGCTACCACCCAGATTGGGGGTGCCACCGAGAGGCGCCTATACGTTGCGCGGCTGCTGGATCCGCGAGTCGAAAAGGTGCTGTCGGATCGCGTTGGCATCCAGATCCACCTGGTCAATTACCGGCTGTTCGTGGAAGGCAAGGCGATCGACGACTTCACGCGCCTGCATTCCGCGGGATTGTCCGATGGCCGCTCCGCCGTGGCCCGCATCAAGAACCTGGATTTGTATGCCGCCAGCTTCCCGATCTTCGCCTCCACCGGTGAGGCAATTGCCTTGCTGGAGGTCAGGCTGCCTTCGCAGGAGATCGATGCATCCGTCGGCGGCCTGGTACGGCGGTTGGTGATCACCGCCATCGTTCTTGCCGCGCTTGCCGTGCTCGCCGGCGTGATTCTCGGCCAGCAGGTCAGCGGCCCGATGAGTTCGCTGACCGAAGCGGCGGTGCGTCTGGGGCAGGGCGATTTCTCGACCTCCATCCCGGTCGGAGGCACCGCGGAGGTCGGTAAGCTCGGGCGCACGATGGAGGATATGCGCAACAACCTGGTCGAGCTGACCGGCGCGTTGCGGCGTCGTGAGGCCGAAGCACAAGCCGTTCTGAGCGGCATCGTCGAAGGCGTCTATGCCGTCGATCGCTCGCGCGTGATCCGTTATCTGAATCCGCAAGCGGCGCGCTTGCTCGGCGTGCAGGCGCACGAAGCGATCGGACGTTTCTGCGGCGACGTCCTCAAGCCCTGCGCCGAGAACGGTCACCGCCCTTGTGAAACGCATTGCCCCATCATGCAGGCGCGGGTCGAAGGCAGTTCCCAGGCGACTGAGCGGCTGAATCTGCGCGAGGGGACGCCGCGCACCACGATCATCACCAGCGCCGCACCAGTCGACGATCTGCAGGTGCAGGTCATTCGCGACGAAACGGAACTCGAGGGCGTACGACGGGCACGCGATTCGGTGCTCGCGAATATCTCGCACGAATTCCGCACGCCGTTGGCAGCGCAACTCGCTTCGATCGAGTTGTTGCGTGAAGGCATGGATACCATGCCAACGGACTCGCAGAAGGAGCTGGTGCTCTCGCTGGAACGAGGCACGCTGCGGCTGACACGGCTCATCGACAATCTACTGGAGAGTGTACGCATCGAGTCCGGGCAGCTCGGCATCCGTCACCAGAGCGTTGCCATTGCGGAGATCGTCGAAGACGCCGATGCGCTGATCGGCACATTGCTGAAGCAACGGCGTCAAACGGTCGAGCTGGGCATTCCGGAAGACCTGCCACGCGTGGATGGCGATGGGCCGCGGCTGACGCAGGTGTTCGTCAACCTGCTCGCCAATGCGAGTAAGTTCGCTCCGGAAGACAGCGTGGTGCGCATTGGCGCCGCGCATGCCGGCAGCACCGTCACCGTCTGGGTCGAGGATGAGGGTCCGGGTGTGCCGGAGATAGAAAGCGGCTCGATCTTCGAGCGCTTCTACCGCGGCCCCGAGCAGGAACCTGAACCCGGCGGCCTTGGCCTCGGCCTGTGGATCGTCAAGTCGATCGTCGACCGGCACGGCGGCCGCATCGCCGCCGAACGCGCGGTGGACCGGACGCGGTTCGTGGTGGAACTACCGGTGGCAAAAGAGTGATGTATGTACAGGTGACAGGAGTGACGAGAGTCACAGGGGTGACAGTAGCGGCAGAGGCTGAACTGCAGTTACCGGCACATATGAATTTCGAATATCGCACTCACGACGCTACTCGTATCCTGACCATGTCATCTCGGCTATCACCCCTGTGACTTTTATCACTCTCGTCACCATCTTCCATTCATGAAAATCCTCTCCGCCGACGACGACAAGGATCTGCTGGCGCTGATAGCGTTTACGCTGTCGCAGGCGGGATACCTGGTGGTCAAGGCCAGCGACGGGTTGAGCGCCATCAAGGCATTCGAGGCGGAGGCGCCTGACCTCGTGGTGCTCGATATCAACATGCCGGGCGCGAGCGGTTTTCAGGTGTGCGAAGCGATTCGTGCCAAGGCACGAACGCCGGTGATGATGCTGACGGTGCGAGGAGAGGAAGAGGATCTCGTGCGAGCGTTGGAGCTCGGCGCGGATGACTATCTGACCAAGCCATTCAGTCCGCGCACCCTGCTGGCTCGTGTCAAAGCATTGCTGCGACGCGCGGGCATGGAGAATTCAGCACCGCTCGCGGCGGGACGCGTGCAGCTGGATATCGAGGAACACACCGTGCAAGTCGGTGCCGGCTCGCCGGTGCGACTGACCAAGCTCGAGCTGCGTTTGCTGCAGATGCTGATCGCGAATGCCGGTCATACCGTGAGTTCCGATCGCCTGCTGATGCAGGTGTGGGGCCACAAGGGCTCGGGCGACCGGCAACTACTCAAGCAGCTCGTCCATCGGCTGCGCCAGAAAATCGAGATCGATCCCGCAGCGCCGCAGATGCTGCTGACCGCGCCAGGTGCGGGCTATCGTCTCGTTGTGGAGTAGAGCCGCGCGCGGCGCAGTGACTTGGTCACCATTCAGACCACGCCGTCGATTTGCATTCCAACTCGTCACCCGCCTGATACTTATTTGATACCTGCGATGCTCTAGCCTGTGTGCTTCATAAAGCGGCAGGCAAGCGCCATTGGTTTCCCTTCTACGCACGATCGTTATTGTCGGCGGCGGCTTCAGCGGTACGTTGGTGGCAACGAACCTGTTGCGGCGACCGCCTGCCGGACCTACGCGCCTCATTCTGGTCGAGCGTGCGGCGAGCGTTGGGCGCGGTGTCGCCTATGCGTCGCGAAATTATCCCTACTTGCTGAATGTGCCTGCGGCGCGCATGTCGGCAAATTCCCTCGCACCGCTGGAATTTCTGCAGTTCGTGCAGAGGCGGATGCCGAAGGCGACAGCGGAAGATTTTTTGCCGCGCGCCTTGTACGGAGAGTATCTCGAGGAAGTGTTGCTCGCTGCGCAGCTCAGTGCGCCAAGCCATATTCGCCTGGAGACCTGGCGCGCTGAGGTCAGCGGCCTGCGGCGCATCGAGCGGCATCTGCCGTTGCAGGTCGAGCTTGCCGACGGGCGCCGCATTACGGCGGACGATGTGGTGCTCGCACTCGGTAATCCCCGCCCGGCGTCATTGGTGGCCGCGAAAGACATCGAGAATCATCCGGCATACTGCGCCGACCCGTGGTCACGCGATCTGCAGTTCGTCCGTGACCGGAGCATTCTGGTGATCGGGACGGGCTTGACGATGGCCGATGTCGTCAATGCCGCAGCCGCGGACCCGCAGCGGATTCCGGCTCTGCATGCTCTTTCGCGGCACGGTCTGGTACCGCCGCGACAGACGCCATTTCGACCTGAGGCATTTCGAGGTGACGGTAATGCGTTGCTGCTGGCGGCGTCGACCTCGCTGCGCGGGTTGACTGCGGCGGTGCGATTGCTCGCCGCCGAGGCCGAGAAGGTTGGCGGCGATTGGCGCGAAGCGATTACTTTCGTGCGTAATATGGCGCCAACGATCTGGCAACGCATGGCGCAGCGCGATCGTGTGCGCTTCATGCGTCACCTGCGTGCGCACTGGGATATCCATCGTCATCGGCTACCGCCGGAGGTGTTGCAGCGAATCGATACGCTGCGTGCCAACGGTCGGCTGCGCATTCATTCCGGATACATCTTCAAGATGGCGCCGCGCGACACGAAGCTGGAAGTGTCGTGGCGTTCTCGCACGGACGGAAGCGAGCAGTCGCTGCTCGTCGATCAGATCGTGAACTGTACCGGCCCGGATTACGCTATTGCGCGTTCGACGGAGCCTCTGTGGCGCAACCTCCTGCAATGTGGCTTGTGTGTGCCCGATCCACTCGGGCTCGGTCTGCGCACTGGACCCAAAGGGGCCGTCGTCGACGCTGACGGCTGGCCGGGACCGCATCTGTTCTACGTGGGACCGATGCTGCGTGCGGACCATTGGGAAGCGACTGCGGTGGGCGAGCTGCGTCTGCACGCCGAACAGCTCGCCGGCCTGCTGGCAACGCAGCGCGGATGAACCGTGTCGACGCTGCCGAGAGCGGCCGGCCACTGAAAGTCCTGGTTGCCGATGACGACGCCGATCTGTTGGCACTGATCGGTTTCACACTGAACCAGGCTGGATTCGAGGTCCGCACCGTCAACGACGGATCGGCGGCGCTGCGCGCATTCGTAGCAGAGAGCCCGGACTGCGTGCTACTCGACATCAACATGTCACCGCTCGATGGACTGCAGGTGTGTCGCGAGATTCGCGATCGCTCCAGGGTCCCGATCATGATGCTCACGGTGCGCGACCAGGAGGAGGATCTGCTGGCGGCGTTCGATTCGGGCGCGGATGACTATGTCCGCAAACCATTCAGCCCCCGCGCACTGATTGCACGGGTGCGTGCGCTCGCGCGCCGCGTTGAGCCGCTACGGACCGGTTCGATCGCTGCGGGCAATCTGAACCTGGATCTTGAGCAGCATACGTTGCAGCTTGGCGCGGCAGCACCGTTGCGATTGACGCCGCTGGAGCTGAAGGCTTTGCATTTGCTGATGACAAGTCCAGGCCGCACCGTCACGGCGGAACGACTGCTACTGCATGTCTGGGGCCGCAGTACTTCACGCGAACGGCGCACGCTGAAGCAATTGATCTATCGGCTGCGTCAGAAGCTTGAAGTCGATCCATCGGCGCCGCTGGTTCTGCAGACGACGCCCGGAGCGGGCTACAAACTGGTAGTTGAATGAACGTGGGACGCTAAAGCGAGGCGGTGACGAGTCGATGACACCGCGGTGACAGATCGATGATTTCGAGGTCGGTATTCGTGTCCGTGCGCCTGCAAAAATTGCAAAGCCCGCCGATGCGCAAACGCCGCGCGAATGTGAAGTTTGTATTGCGGATTGCGAGAACAGGAACTGTGACGCCGTGCGAACGTTTGGATCGCTGCACAGTCTCAATCTGGCGCGCACGAACTGACCGCTGCTGCCGGTGAATGCTGTAAGGAGTTTCATAATGCTTCTGGAATCACGGCCCGACTCATGGGCCCAATCATGGGCGGAATCGTGGTCACACTCGTGGCCCGATTGGCGCCGGCATGTGGTGGCGCTGATTCGTCTGGATTTTCACGATGTGCTGCAAGATGTTGGCGAGGACGATATCGACTGGGAGGCCTGGCGCCCTCTGTACGAAGCCGGCCGCTCGCCGAAGGCCGCTGTGGACAGCGCGTTTCTGCGCGATCCGTCGGTGATGTAAGCAGGGCGATCTGCAGGTGCATGCCGGTCTTGCGTCCGCACGCACTCAGCGCGCGTCAATGCGCGCATCCTATTTAGTAGACGCCTAATAAACGCTGACATCGCTTCCTTTGATACCGTGCCCAGATAACGCGTCTCGATAGCGCTACCCCAATAGCGCCCAAATAGAGATCTCGCGTAGAGCCGGACGCGAAGCCGAATCTGTTCAAGTTTCGGCGCGTGGGTCAGTCGGCCATGCTAGTCGCCGCCACAAGGCGACGCCCAGTGCCAGATAACGCCACGTTCCCCGTCACTATTCCGCCCTCACGCGATCCAGATCACTTGAGTGCCGCGGGCTTCTGGATGTACAAACAGTCAACGCCCTGCGCGACTACGGGCTTCCAATGAACTTTGCACCCGGTGACCTGACCGAAGTTCTCGCTCTCCTGAAGAGCGCCCTGGAGCTACCGGTCGATCAACGCTCTGCCTGGCTGGAAACCCTGGATGCTTCCCGGGCGCGGCTGAAGCACACTGTCATCGAATTCCTACAACAACACGCCGAACACGAAACCGGCGATGTTCTGCGGACGCTCTCCGACTACGCAGCTGAAGATGAGGACGGCCTGAGCGGCACGCAGGCGCCTGTATCCGGTCATGTCATCGGACCCTATCGCCTGCTGCGCGCCATTGGCGAGGGAGGCATGAGCTCGGTCTGGCTGGCCGAGCGTGACGATGGCGTGATCAAGCGCAAGATCGCGCTCAAGCTGCCGCACTGGTGGGCACTCTCGAAGCTCACGGACCGGGCGGTGCAGGAGCGTGACATTCTGGCGTCACTGGAGCACCCGAACATCGCCCGCCTGTACGACGCCGGCATCACCGTTGACGGGCGCCCCTACCTTGCGCTGGAGTTCATCGAAGGTCGGCCTATCGACGACTACTGTCGCGAACGCCAGCTCGATACCCGGGCTCGCGTCGAGTTGGCCATCCAGGTAATCCGTGCGGTCGCATACGCGCATTCGCGGCTGGTAGTGCATCGCGATCTGAAGCCATCCAACATCCTGGTCGACTCGAACGGCCAAGTGCATCTTCTGGACTTCGGTATCGCCAAGCTGCTTGAAGAAGGCACTACCGCCAGCAAGGCGTTGACCAGAGTCGGCGCCCGCGTACTGACACCCGAGTACGCTTCACCCGAACAGCTCACCGGCGAGCCGGTGACGACGAGTAGCGATGTGTACTCGCTCGGAGTCGTGCTGTACGAACTGCTTTGCGAAAAACTGCCGTACGAATTCAAGTCCGCCGCCGCGACCGACTGGGAAATCCTGTCGAGCGAGATAGCGCCGCCGAGCAGCGCCGTCGAACCGAAGATCGCGCGCAGCCTGCGTGGCGACCTCGACACCATCGTGCTCAAAGCGCTGAAGAAGGAACGCGGCGACCGCTACGACACGGCCGCGGCACTCGCTGACGATCTGGAAAGCTACCTGCGCGGCGATCCCGTCCTCGCGCGTCCCGATTCGACCTGGTATCGGCTGAGCAAATTCTCGCGCAAGAATCGCCTTGCCGTCGGTGCGGTGACGGCCGTGGTTATAGCGCTCGCGGCCGGATTAGCTGTGGCCTCGGCGCAGTTACGCGTGGCACGCGACGAAAAGGAGCGCGCCGAAGAGGTGAAGGAGTTCGTAGCGTCGATCTTTCGCTCTGCTGATCCCTACTTCACCGGCAACCACTCGATGTCGGCTGCGCAGTTGCTCACCCTGGCCAAAGAGCGCATCGACGAGGAGATGGCATCGCAGCCACGCAACGGTGCCGAATTGCTGACCATCGTCGGGGAGGCCCAATCGAATCTCGAACAATACGACGAAGCGCGTGCCACGTTGAGCGCCGCAATCAAGCAGGCATCGCGCACAGCTGCGGACAACGGACTGTATTCGGCACAGGCGCTGGTGACACTGGCGTCGATCGATCTCAACGAAGGCCACTACGACGTTGCAAAGCGCAAACTCGATGCGGCAATCCCGGCGCTGCGTCGCCATGGCAAGCCCGCTTCCCGCTCTCTCGTCAACGCATTGGCAAGTCGCGGTTACCTGGCAGTGGAGGAAGGCGACAACGAACGATCGATTGACGATAACCGCGAGGCGGTTGACATCGCCATTGCGGAACTCGGCAGGACCAATTCCGAAACCATCCTGGCGACGCGCCAGTTGGCGCAGGCCTATCTGGTCGCCGGGAAAATTCCGCAGGCGATAGATTTCGCGAAACAGGCAAACGACAGCGCGCTGGCGAGCTTCGGCAGTGGCGGCCGCAACGCATTGCTGGTTGAAACGGAGGATGTCTACGGACGCGCACTGGTGGAGTCGGGCAACCTCGAAGAGGGCATCGCCCATCTGAGCAATGCGGTGACCAGCGCCGCGGCGGCTTTCGGCGAGCCAAGTGGATCGGTCGCCAGCAAGCTCACATGGCTGGCCCGCGCGCAGCAGAAACTCGGCGATCTGCCCGCGGCCATTACCTCGCTGGAGCGGGCCCGCAAGAGTGCTACCAGCGATCTGGATCGCGCTCGCGCCAGTGCCAGTCTCGGCGTTGCCTTGATAGGCGCACGGCAGCTCGATCGGGCCACCTCGGTGCTGGAGCAGGCAACAAAAGATCTGAAGAGACTGGATACGAACGAGGCTTCGTGGTGGCCCAACGCAATCGCCACCTACGCTATCGCACTGGCGCTTGACGGCCGCGCTGCCGAAGCTCAGCGCACGGTGAGTGAAGGCCTGGCGAGCGGTAAAGCGCGGGGCCCCGCCGCGGCGGACCTGCATAACGGCCTTGGCATGATCGCAATGCAACAGGGCGATCCCAAAGCTGCCATCACTGAGTATCAACAGGCATTGCAACTCTCCGGCCCGGAAGAGCCGCCGACACGGCAACGCGCTGCGGCGCTGAGCGGTCTGGGGCTGTCCCAACTGGCAATGCACGATCTCGACAGAGCCGACGCAACCCTGCAGCAGGCGGAAGCCGTCAATCGCAAACTATATCGCCGCATGACACCAGCGATTGCCGATGGGCTGCTCGCACGAGGTCGTGTTGCAGCGGAGCAGAAGCGCATTGGCGATGCCCTCGCGCTATTCGATACCGCCGACGCCTACTGGAGGGATTTTGCGCCGACCAGCCGTTGGGCCGGTGAGGCTGCCTACTGGCACGGTCGTGCCTTGCTTGCGGCGAATCGGCACGCCGAAGCGCTGGGTCGTCTGCAGGTGGCCGTGTCGGTGCTGGGTAAGCAGGGCGATTCGCGCAACGCATCCTTGTTGGCGGATGCGAACACGCAGCTCACGAGTGCACGGCGTAAATGAGCTCTTGGCTCACCCGGGCTGCGAACGGCGGGCTGCAATGCAGCTGCGACCGCTGCCAGGTATTTTCCAGCGACTTCGTGGACAATCGCGACGATGCAAGCGCAACGGCCGGCAAGTTTCAAATACGAATCGCGTCACACCGCGCCGCTGAGTCGCGAGTTCTTCCTGCGCCGCATGCTGGATCACTTCGTGGCCGCCATGCTGCTGGCGTCGGTGTCGCTCGCCATTGGCATGATGGGGTACGCCTACTTCGAGCAACTTGCGTGGCGCGATGCGTTCCTCAACTCCGCGATGCTGTTGGGCGGGATGGGTCCGGTGGACCCGCCGCACACGCCGGGGGGAAAGGTCTTCGCCGGCATGTACGCATTGTATGCGGGGCTGGTCTTCATTATTACTGCAGGGGTTGTCGTTACCCCGGTCCTGCATCGCCTGTTGCACAAGTTTCACTGGAAGGATTAGGGCTGGCGATCAGAACTTGGGACGAGGCGAGGACCTCAGGAAGACGCGAGGAGGACGTGAAGAAATGACAAGTGTGACGTGAGTCACACGAGTGACGCGGAATGTCGGCCGTCGTCGCGTGAGACCTGCGTCACAAAGTGATTAATTCGACCGGTTGCGCCTTTTCCAGCGCCCCGCAAACCCAGTAACTGCGCCATTCCGGCCGTTATTACAATTCTTAAACAATTGTTCATGAAGGGCACCACTTGGGCCCGCAAGAATCTCATGTTCAGTTGTCTGTCTGTGTTCGGGGCGGGAGTGGGTTGGCGATGCTAATGAGTCTGAGAGCGGCAGTACGGCCGAGCCTGGTGGTGACACTGGCTCTGCCATTTCTTGCCGTGGCACTGGGTGGCTGTTCCAAAGGCAGCGCCGCGGCGTCGCATAACAAAGGTGACGCCGTCATTCCGGTGGTGACCAGTCTCGTCGAGGAGCGGGCGGTTCCGCTCACGGTCAATGTCGTTGGCACCGTCGAATCGACGGGCACCGTCGCCCTGCAATCCCGGGTCGATGGACAAATCACCGAAGTGTTCGTGCGCGATGGCGATGAAGTGAAGGCCGGTCAGCGCCTGTTGCAGATCGACCCGGTGCCGTTCCAGTTGCAGCTGCGCATGGCCCAGGCAACCCTGGCGCGCGACGAAGCAAAGCTCGAGAACGCCAAGGCGAAGGCAAATCACGGCGCAGCCCTGCAGGACCAGCACTACATCTCGCAGGATGACTACACCCAGCTGCGAACCGACATGGACGGCGCTGACGCGACCGTCGAACAGGATCGTGCCGCGCTCGACAACGCCAAGCTGCAATTGAGCTACGCCACCATCACCGCACCGGTCGCCGGAAAAATCGGCCATATCGCCCAGCAGGTCGGCAATACGATTCATGCCAGCGCGCAAACACCGCTCACCACGCTGAATGTCATCGACACCGTCGATGTGAATTTTGCGCTTCCCGAACAGCAACTCTCCGCGGTGCGTCGTGCGATTGCCGCCACGAAGTCTCCGGTACGCGTCAAGGCCTCGACTGTCGGAATGAAGGATGATCAGAGCGCCGGCGACCTGGTGTTCATCGACAACGCAGCCGACCCTACCACCGGCACCATCCGGTTGCGTGCCCGGTTCGATAATCGCAAACGCGCGTTGTGGCCCGGGCAGTTGGTGGATGTGGTCATCGACCTGCCAACGGTGGCGGCCCTGGTCATTCCGGACGCGGCGGTCAGCGAGAATTCCGAAGGCAGCTACGTGTTCGTCATCAAGGACGGTTCGATTGCCGAGCAGCGCCAGATCCAGGTACTGCGAACTACCGATGATTTCGCCGTGGTCGACGGGCTGCATGTCGGCGACCAGGTCGTGGTCGACGGGCAGTCGCGGCTGATGCCCAACGCCCGCGTCAAGGTGCAACCCGGTAAGGCTGCAGCATGAATCTGTCGGAGCTGTTCGTCCGTCGGCCGATCGCCACGGCCCTGATGACCATCGGTCTGGCGTTCTTCGGCATCCTGGCGTATTTCAGCCTGTCGGTTTCCGACCTGCCGGCGGTCGACTTCCCGACCATCTCGGTCTCCGCATCGCTCCCCGGAGCGAGTCCTGAGACGATGGCCAGCGCGGTGGCGACGCCGCTGGAGAAGCAGTTCTCGACCATCGCTTCGCTCGATTCGATGTCCTCCGTCAGCAGCGAGGGCAGCACCCAGATCACCATGCAGTTTGCGCTGGAGCGCAACATCGACGCGGCCGCACAGGACGTGCAGACGGCCATCGCCGCGGCGTCGCGCCGTTTGCCGCCGGACATGCCGACCCCGCCGTCGCTGCGCAAGGTCAACCCGGCGGACTCCTCGATCATCATGCTGTCGCTGTCATCGCGCACGTTGGCGATGTCGAATGTCGATGACTACGCGGAGAACCTGCTCTCGCAGCGTATTGCGACATTGCCGGGCGTTGCACAGGTCAACATCTTCGGACCGCAGAAGTTTGCGGTGAGAATCCAGCTCAATCCCGACGCGCTCGCCGCTCGCGGACTGGGAGTGGATGAAGTCAGCGCGGCGGTCCAGGCAAGCAACGTCAACCTGCCGACCGGCACGCTAAACGGCGACCAGCGCGCTTACATGGTGGAAGCGAGCGGCCAGTTGCAGAACGCGGCCGCCTACCGAAAGCTCACTGTCGCCTATCGCAACGGCGCACCGGTGCACCTGAGCGAACTTGGGACAGTTCTCGACAGTGTCGAGAACAACAAGACCGCCGCCTGGGTGGGTAAGGATCTGACGCGCGGCATCGTGCTCGCGATCCAGCGTCAGCCCGGCGCCAACACCGTACAGGTGGTCGATTCCATCAAAGCCATGTTGCCGACGCTGCGCACCCAGTTGCCGGCGGGGTTGGCGCTCGACGTCGTCTACGACCGCTCCCAGACGATTCGCTCCTCGGTCTCCGACGTGAAATTCACGCTGCTGCTGTCGCTGGCGTTGGTGGTGCTGGTCATCTTCCTGTTCCTGCGCAACGTACGCGCGGCGATCATTCCCAGTATCGCGATTCCGCTGTCGTTCGCCGGCACCTTCGCGGTCATGTACATGCTCGGTTTCAGTATCGACAATCTCTCGCTGATGGCGCTGACGCTGTCGGTGGGTTTCGTGGTCGACGACGCCATCGTGATGCTCGAGAACATCTCGCGACACATGGAGGAAGGCATGTCGCCGCTGGATGCGACTCTCAAAGGATCGAGCGAGATCGGCTTCACCATCATTTCGATGACCATCTCGCTGGCGGCCGTCTTCATTCCGGTGCTGTTCATGAGCGGTATCGTGGGCCGGCTGTTCCACGAGTTTGCAATTACCATCGTCGCGGCAATCCTGGTGTCCGGCGTCGTATCGTTGACGCTTACGCCAGTGCTCAGCGCGAAGCTGCTGCGACCGCACGCTCATCGGGATCGGGAGCGGGTGCCGACCAAAACGGGGTTGTTCGATAAAGTGGCGCTGCGCTACGAGCGTTCGTTGCGCTGGGTCGTCGCTCATCGCACCGCTGCCCTGGTGGTATTCGCCGCCAGCTTCGTCGTCACCGGGTTGTTGTACGGCGTGGTCCCCAAGGGATTCATTTCGAACGACGACACCGGCATGCTGTATGCCACTACCGAGGCGCGACCGGATATCGGTTACGACGCAATGGCTGAGAAGCAGCAACTGGCGGGACGCATCATCGCCGCCAATCCGGATGTGCAGACGGTGATCTCGATGGCCGGCGGACAGACTGCCGCCAATAACGGTCGCGTCATGATTCCGCTCAAGCCGCAGGACGATCGGCCGCTGGCCATGAGCGTGCTGGAAAGTCTGCGCCCGCATATCGGCGAAGTGCCGGGCCTGAGCATCTTTCTGCAGAATCAGCCGGCGTTGCGTATTGGTGGACGTTCCAGCAAGAGCGAGTTCCAGTACACCCTGCTCGATGCCGATATGAAGGAGCTGCTGGAGTTCACTCCGAAGCTGGCCGACCGCCTGCAGAAATCGACGGTCATGCAGGACGTCAGCACCGACCTCATCCTGAACAACCCGAAAGTGCGGGTTGAGATCGATCGCGAGCGCGCCTCGGCGCTTGGCGTATCGGCAAGCCAGGTGGAAGAGGCGTTGTTCACGGCTTACGGCGCCCGCCAGGTATCGACGATTTTCGCGAGCACCGACCAGTATGCGGTGATCATGGAATTGCTGCCCGAATACCAGACGGATCCGAACGCGTTGGATCGGCTGCGCATCCGCAGCTCCAACGGCACCCTGGTACCGCTGCGTGCGGTCTCGACGTTGAAGAACGTGACCGGTCCGTTGACGATTTCGCACTCCGGCCAGCTGCCCTCGGCAACCCTGACGTTCAACCTGCGGCCCGGCAAGTCGCTCAGCGATGCGGTGACGGAAGTCGAACAGGCCAAGATCGACCTGCATGCTCCGGATACGCTGATCGGCCGATTCGAAGGTACCGCGCAGGCGTTCCAGTCCTCGCTCGGTGGCATGGGCCTGCTGCTGGGCCTGGCGATCGTGACCATCTACCTGGTGTTGGGCGTGCTGTATGAAAGCGCCATTCATCCCCTCACGATTCTGTCGGGTCTGCCCAGCGCGGGGCTGGGTGCATTGCTGACGCTGCTGCTGTTCCGGATGGAGCTCGACCTGTACGCGTTCCTGGGATTGATCCTGCTCATCGGCGTGGTGAAGAAGAACGCCATCATGATGATCGACTTCGCGCTCGAAGCGCAGCGCGATCGCGGCCGAACGCCGGCCGAGGCCATCATGGACTCGTGCTCATTGCGTTTCCGTCCGATCATGATGACGACATTCGCCGCCATCATGGGCGCGCTGCCGATTGCACTCGGTCTGGGCGCGGGCGCGGAGTTGCGTCAGCCGATGGGTGTTGCCATCGTCGGTGGTCTGATCTTCTCGCAAATGATCACGCTCTACATCACGCCGGCGCTGTACCTGTCCTTCGACTGGCTGCAGCACAAGCTGGGGCTGATCAAGGAAAAGGCGCCCGAGGAACAACTAGCGGAGCACGAACAGACCTCGGCATATTGAATCGCGCCGGCCCTTCATCGAGAATGAAGTCATGAACGGGCCCGGACATTACAAACTC